>NZ_JAXLNY010000001.1:0-1884989 GCF_034321865.1 Vibrio sp. PBL-C16
TTGTAAGCCTTATCAGCTTAAATGTCACCGCAACCATATTTACGATGTTGGTTGTGGAGAATTCAAATGCATTTAGTTTGCAAATTTATACCTAGCTCGAAGCTATCCTCCAGCGAGCTATCTTATGTTCTTACACCAGACGAGTGTATAGGGCAGCTTTCGCGTTTGCGAAATTCAGATGACATCCTTAGAAACCTCCCTAAAGAATTGGCGCAAAAGATTTCCATCTCTGCCAAAAAAACGACCAGCGCATTGCTAGCTGCGATAAGAATCGAATTGGGGAAAGGCAATTGGGTGTCATTATCTACCGTTGCTCGTCGTTCGCCATTGACGGACTCTCAGCTGCAAAGCTTCCCTAGACTTAAATCACTCGTTGACTCTGTATCTGCTTCGAATGAAAGCAAAGCTTTTAAAGCAGGATACAATCAGGTTACCGAAGATGTTGCTTTAGTTCGTAGTTACACGCATGTCCCCTCTGAGCCAAGTCCAAATCAAAAAATCGTTGTCGAATTTGCAGGGCAGTTGTCTAGCAACGCGGCATGTTTGATGTTGGGAAAAACCGAAGCTCAAAAAGAAAAAGTGACTGTAGGCAAGGCTGATACAGAAAACAAACACCGCAGCCTCGCGATATTTAAAGATCTCGAAGCTGAGGGCAAAACGCTCTATATCAAAATCCCTTGCACTGACCAGCCTCAGCCAATTTTGCTTAAACTCGCCGAAGACCTGCAACCCGTTGATAAAGAAACTCAAATGGATGAGTGGGATAACGTGTTGGTGCCTGTACTACCTATGCTAGAGGGCCCAAATGGACATGAGTTGGTTGCAGAAGGTTATTTCTATGTAATCTGGAATAACAAAGTTTGGCGAGAGGTTGAAGTTACACCAAAAGGCTACTTTGCTGATGTCGATTTAGAGTACTACAGAAATAATGATCCTGAATCCTCGATGAAAACACGACATGTCAACATTGATGGGGCCAACCTTGTACCAGACTACTATATTGGCGAAGAAGCATTTGAGATTTATCAATCCGGTCAGAAAGTGTATTCGGGACATCTAAGCCTTGATCAAGGTGCCAGGGTATTCCGCCTTGTAGATGAGGAAGTAGATGTTGTTTTTCCAGAATTAGATATTGATCCTATCACTGTTAAAACGGTGTTAAGCCCTTATAAAGCTGGCAAAGATGGTTTGCGTATTGCACAAGGTGTTCCTCTTCCGCATATTTGGGTGCCATATAAAATCGCGGGAGAAGCAAAAGAATGTTATATCCATTATTCCGAGTTGGCTTTGACAAACACGGAACTGTCTGAGCTAGAGAGTGATCCTGCTTCAATTGCTAAGTCTCTTTCAGAGTTGCAAATATACTCCTCATCCCAAAGCTTTAATAATGCGGGTGAGAATATTATTCCAGTTTCCGGTACCGCATCGACAGGCACTGGCAGTGGAATCATCAACGAACACAAAGAAAGCAATATCGCGGGGCTTAAATTGGCTCCAAGAGGCACTTTGCCTTCTATACGTTACCTTCACGAGCCTTTGACAGATCAACCGGACGATTTCTTTGGGCTTCGTAACATAGAACACGATTGGATTCACAAATCGTACTTTCGTTCAGCGATGAAAGACGACGATGGTTATATGACGCTGCGTTTTGCATTCCCGCCGGCAGAGGTCAAGAACGTCGATATTGTTCGAGGTGTTCATTCGAGCCTCTCCACCGGTAGCCAACGTCTTGTTGTTGTAGAAGAAAATGTACCCATTTCAGAATTGCTAGGTTAAACCATGAAAAAAATACTATTACTGTTACTTACTGCTTTATCGATAGCGGGTTGTAAAGATGACGGCCGCACTTACGTGGGTGAACATAACTACTACACCATGGAGCAGAGCAAGGTCCGTAAATCTGGCTCTGCGACTTATCAACAACGTGACTTTCCTCGTTACTTTATCCATCGTGCCAAAGAATGGCCAAGGGAAGATTTAAACGACGCGAGTTCTTACGATTTGCCACGCGTTCAGTTTACTTGGGCAAACTTATCAGATGATCAAGGATATGGACCAGACCCAATGTACGATGAGTACGAAGGGCGTGTAAAAGTTTGGAGTATGAAGACCGATGGTACGGACCTGCGTTTGGTGACGGATTTACCCTATCTTGGAAAGGCATCCAGCACTCGATACAAAACCAGTCGCTCGCCAAATAATCGTTACGTTGCACTGAACTCCGGACCTGACATACATCTTTTTGATTTAAAAGAGCAAAAATTAATTGACTTGCCGCATCGTTTAGCTGGTATTCCGGGTTTCCTGTGGGCGGAAGATAGCAGCTACGTTTATTACCGCACGGGTAAGGTGGGGCGTGTGGTGTATAAGTGGGATATTGCTAAAGGTGAGGCGGAAAAGACCGATCTTTACATCAGTGATACTGGCTTTATAAAGGACGGGAAAAGATATCAGGTAAATGATTATGCTGCACTTATTTACGATGCAAATACAAACAAAAAAGAAAAAATAGTTTATTGGGATAAGGAGTTAGCGACGAACAAATCTAAAGCGCATTACAAAGCGATAAGCCCTGAGGGGGACATTGTTTGGGCAGCTAATCGCGACTATCACAATGTGTTTGTTGTTGATCTGGAAAAAGGCAAACAGATTGAACGTGATGGGGCAATGCAATACGCCATTGGCCTAAATAATCGCTTCTCTTTAACGAATTACAACGCGATGCTAATGTCGGTGCAGAATAATCAGACTAAAAAAGCGTGGAGCTGGTCTCCGTTGGGTTATAGTCGCACAATAGATCCTGCCATTGTGTATAACCTTTCCGCAAACCAAGGTAACTGGTTCAAGGAGGCTAACTGATGGCTTTCACATTTGATAATGAAGTCTATCTGTTTGGTGCCTTCTTTACTGCAATAAAGATAGATGGTGTGGATGAATTCCCAGACTGGCATACCCAGCCCGATCTCACCCGATTAAATGAGTTAACGGGTAAGATTCGTCCCATTCCTTTGACTCCGGTGATGGTCAATGCTCTCTCAGGAGGTGCACCCGCACTGTGGGGCACCACCAAAGAGGGGAAATTAGTCGAGTTAGGTTTAGGTGAGCCACCACAAGCTGCGGGTAATCAACCTTTATCGGGAGAAAAAGTCGATTCTGAAAGTTCAGTGCCGAGTGATGTCGACAATTACGAAGTGCTCAAGTTGGGCAACCGACCGGAAGGTCTCAGCAAAGGGAAAAACTATGAATTAAGTTTTCCGCCATTACGTTTGTTGGCGCAGATGATTGCGCCTCAGAATGATCCAGAAAGTACGGGGGGCGCAAAAGATCTGGCGAGCCATGCTGAAAACATCAAGCATTTTGCTCAGTACATTGATGATGGGACTAACGAAACAAACCAAACGGGGGTGCAGTTCCAGCTTACTGAAATTGCCCTGAGTCAACTGGCTCCTGCGTATATTGGTGGCGATCTCACAGCAGAGCAACAACGCTACAATAATTGGTTGGAGCGTCAGAAAAAAAGAAATCTACCCCTGAAAGGTTTTGTTGTGCCAAGGATGCACAGTTGTGCGGTACTGTTCACAGACAAGCTTTATGGTGGCGCTGAGGTTTCGTTGATTCGCCCAGTTCAAAGTATTCAGGCGGGTGATATAGAAAATGCAACTGAAGAAATTATCGCTGAAGGGACGGTCTCGGTAAAGGAGCCTTTGTGGGCGACAAAAACGGAAGGTAATGCAGTTTTACCAAGTGCATTGTTTAACCTCGATCCAAGCCAAGTTGAAGATGGTTTTTATTTGTTGCGCATCCAATTTTGGGAAGATGAATGGTTAGCATTCGATGAAACACGTAAGGTGTTACCCGAAAGTGTACTGAAGGCCAATGTCACAAAGCAGTTCATGAAACACCCTCAAACTGATGTGGAGCAGAATGTATATACTTATGAGCTGCATGAAAAGCTGACGTTTATCGAGACAGCGGGCATTGGCAAAATGGCGTGCGTGTGTGGTGACATGATCACCTTAGAGGAAGCGCTCATCCAACAATTCCCTAATCAGTTGCCATCTTATTCAGACTACGCGACGAAGGGGTTAACCTATCAAACTAATCAAAAACCGGGCGTTGCACCGTTATCTTTGCATGCTGCGATCAACAAAACCTACGAATCGTTGAGCAGTGACTTTCTCTCTATTGAGGGCGCAAAGCTATATGGCCCACCTGCAGAAATGGCGAAAACCATCGGGCAGGCGCTATGGGAAAACAGTGAATCGGGGGCCTTACCTCCATTTCTGATGAGTGGTATCGCATTACATTCGGCACTTGCCGCAACCAGTGGTGTTAAAAAGAGCGTTAGCCTTGCAAAGATTTTTGCGCGTAAAGAGCTAACGCTGAAACAAGCACAAGCGTTAGTGTTTAGAAAGCATGTCATCGATATTCCTTATATCAAACGTGCTTTTAAAACGGCAGGCCCAGAGTCAAAAATCATGCGTGGCGTTGGACGATTAAGCAGTGATTTTTTGAGCGGAACAAATCGCGCACTACCAGCAATTGGAGTTATCGCAAGTGGCAAGGAAGCGTTAGATCAATATTCGGCGTTCTCTGAACAAATTCAAAATGCGAAAGAAGCGCAAG
Organism: Vibrio sp. PBL-C16; assembly: GCF_034321865.1. Lineage (NCBI taxonomy): Bacteria > Pseudomonadati > Pseudomonadota > Gammaproteobacteria > Vibrionales > Vibrionaceae > Vibrio > Vibrio sp. PBL-C16. Next base: position 4,630 of record NZ_JAXLNY010000001.1, read on the forward strand.
AAACTTTAAGCAAATACGCTGAAAACTATCTTTCTTCTTTAACGTTTGTTCGTCGCTTTGATAATCCAGAACATTGGCAAAAGAAGGCAGAAACGGTGCAGGAAGCACTTGGTAAAGAAGGGAATGCTCAGATCTTTGCTGATGGTCAAGGGGTCGTTGTTCGAATGAACTTCAAGTTTAACTCTGCTGAGTTTGAGAACGAAGTTCAAGTACTGCATATCGACTACATAGAAGTATGTGAAAAATTATGCCAGCTTTTATCCCAAAACCCTGATTACCAAGTCGCCATTATTGGCCATGCAGGGCCAATAGGAACGCATGAAAATAACTTAAAGATATCTAAAATGCGCGCGGATGTAGTTAAAGAGGCCATCCTTGCCAAAGCAAGCGGAGAAGAACGAGCGAACCTAGAATCAAGGTTGTTTATTGAGTTTAAGGGTAAGTCGCAACTGATTGATGATATCGACGGTTATGCCGACGTTAACGATCGATCAGATAATGCGGATATTGCTGTGAACCGACGTGTAGAGGTAAGGTTGATCATCCCTGACTTTGCGGTTTCTCTACCACCGAGTCGGTCTGGGACGATGGCATTAAGTCGCGCGCATCAAATTTGGGAAGGGCATCAGCTTGCGGCAAAGGAAGCTGAAGATAAGATGATTCTTGCCGCCGTTGACGCAATGGCAAGCGTTGCAATCTGGACGCCTGCTGCACCAGTGGCTGCCTATTATTTTGCCGGTAAAGTGGGTGTGGATCTTTTGGGTGCTGCAACTGATTTCTATGGCGACCTTTTTGGTGATGCCACGTTTAAGGAGATCAAAGCTCAGTACAATAACAAAAGCATGCTAAAAACGCTCAGCAGTATCAATAAAGAACTTGTCTCATTGTATAAGGGGATCAGTCAAGATCTTCAACCTCAGATCATTGATGCCGTTGGCTTAGCCGACTTTCTTAAAAAACAGGCGAATCATGATGAGTTGTTGAAGCGCTTTTTGTTGCGCTCCTATGCTTTGAATTCTTTGATTGAGTTACTAACGCTTCTCCGCGCTAAGTGGAGCCTTACGGGTGACTTTGATGATTTCATTGAGGATTATCGAGTTGACGAGTTTATTCAGCTGTATGTCATGAGTGATAACTGGGAAATTCCAGTCAATGATGGCAATACGCTTGCCCTGAACTGGGTAAACCGTTTTAACAAATCTGGTTTGTTCTCTAACTCTGGCATCAATAGCTCGCTACAATGGAATTACGGTGAAAAGATAGGTGGTGCATTTAATACGGGATTCCCTGTACAAACACGTCTATTTTTGGACCGAAAATCAGATGAGTCCTTGCAAGAAAGTGCTTCTATCCGAGAAGGTCTAAAGGCATTTTGTCACGACTTCAATTTAGCCAAAGAAGAACTTGGGCGTGATGATATAGAGTTCAGTCGCTTGCTGGTCCAAGAGGATGGGATATGGGAACCATACATCAAATGGATATTTGAGAAGAATGGACGAAAGCTACGCCCACAAACGCGTGTGAAACTACAGGTGGTTTTAAAAGATGGTTTCTCGTCTAAGACACTGTTTTTACAGGAGGTCGCTTATCGCGCCGCTGTTGTTGGTTTGGACTCTCATGGGCCAACCTTTGATGTGTTGTTTACAAAAATGGATGCTTCTCAATTCGAAGACCCTGATGAAGCGATTAAAGAACACTTTAAGAGTAAGCGTGTTGAGGAATTGCATGGTCTTGAATTTGAACCAACATATGAATTTGGTGAGTTTTTAATCCATGGCATCAAGCCGTTATGTCCAAATGTTAAAGTCATAGATGAGGTGAAAGCCTTCTTTACAGGTCAAAGCGTGTTTGAATATGTTCGAGACACTGGTGCTTTTGAGCAGATGAGATATGTCTTCTCACTAGGAGGACATGATTTGCTAGCGGGTAAGTTAGAGGGCTTGGGTACATATAAAAATTACACTCTAGATATTACTGAAGTTAACTTTGGTATCGATGGTCAAAGCCCTGCACAAGAAGCGAAAAACTTTAACGGTCGAACATTGGAAAAGACGAAACTCACAGACACTGACTTTTTAATCGAAGAGTTTGTCATGAGTGAGTCTGCATCATCTCGAGACAGTACACCGAAGGTGATCGATGGCAACCTTATTATTTTGCCTGGTGTTGAAATTGACGGTGACCTTGCTTGGGGTGAAGGCAATGCGAATAAACTGATAAGCAACAAGTTTGATTGGTCGAAAGAGCAACGGTTCTCACTTTGTTTTGCGGTGTTGGGGGATGATCGTGCGAGTGACGACTACGATACAATGTTACTCAACGCCATTGAGTGTGGGGTGAAACTGCAGATCAAAGATGGTCCAGTTAAACATGATGTGATGCATTATGCCGGGGTAGTCAACATTCATTCTCGTCTTGTTACCGAGAAGTCAAATACTGGGTATAATGGAATAGAAACAAGAACCGTTTTTGATCTAGAGCTTGACGATAGCGGCGCGACTAAGCGTACAGGTCTGGAGCAAAGCGCCGTTCAATTTATTGATCAGAATGACGCGAATTTCTCCCGTTTATTAACTTCAAGCGAGAAAAAGTACCTTTATATCATTCGCTTTGAGTACTCTTATGTGTCGCCTACAGGCAAACTAGTTAATGGTTTAAGACCTTTTGGTGATGTTTTAGATGGTAATGATCTAAAACCTATCAAACTTGAGCTGGCTTCATTTGAACAAATGGATGTAAGTGAAGGTTATGAACTACCGAAGTTTGAGCTTCAAGTTCCTGCGGTGAAAGACTTCATGACGGGTAAGCCATGGATAGAAACGGTTGAAAAGGAAAATGCGACAAGTGAGGCGAATCACTTACACTGGAAAAACCTAGGGGTACAGAACGAGCAGAAAGGATATGTTGAGAATTGGATAACGAAACAAGCGTCTTCGCTCAATGCTCCGGAAATCGCTCTTTTACAGGCAAAGTAACATACAAAAAAACCGCCTTCGGGCGGTTTTTCTTTTCTTATGACTTCATGCTGAATTTAGAATTTTCTTTTTAAGCCCCATTAACCCGCTGCAGAAATGTCGTATTTCTTCATCTTATGGTTGAGAGTGCTCATTGGAAGTGCCAATTGCTCGGCGGCCTTCTTGGTGTGCCAATTGCAGGCATTTAAGCAATCGATGATTACTGTACGCTCGTATTGGCTGACAACGTCCTTAAGGCTCTTTGAAACGTCTTCTAAATCCGCTTGTGCTTGCTGCTCGTAAGCAGGTTGCTCTGGGGTAGGTGAAGCTGCTTTCATGTCGATACTTGGTACATCTTCTGGGATTTGTTCGCCAAACTCAATGTGAGTAATGGTTTCAAAATCGGACAGTAGCACCGAGCGCTCAATGATGTTCTTAAGCTCACGCACGTTCCCTGGGTATTGGTAGGCAAGCAGCTGTTTACGTACGTTGGCACTTAACCCTGGCGCTTGCGGCAAACCTAGCGTGTTGGTGGTGTGTTGCACGAAATGTTCGGCAAGGGGAATAATATCCGATTTGCGTGCTCTCAGTGGTGGTAATGTAATAGGGAAGACATTCAAGCGATAGAACAAGTCGGCACGGAATCCGCCATCTTTAATTTGCTGCATAAGGTTACAGTGTGTTGCCGCGATAACGCGAACGTCCACTTCAATCTCTTTGCTAGTGCCGATTGGGCGAACTTTACGTTCCTGTAGCACACGCAGCAATTTTGCTTGCAGTAGCATTGGCATATCGCCAATTTCATCTAGGAAAAGCGTGCCGCCGTTGGCTGCTTCAAACAAACCGACTTTGTCTTTGTCCGCGCCAGTGAATGAGCCTTTCTTATGGCCAAAGAGTTCTGACTCTAATAACTGCTCTGGGATTGCGGCACAGTTCTGTACGATCAAAGGTTGTTCTGAACGATTAGAGTTTTCGTGAATGTATTTCGCGATCACCTCTTTACCGGCGCCTGTTTCACCACGCAATAGAACGTCGACAGGGAGAGATAACACCTTGTCAAGACGATTCAAGACATTGAGCATTTCTTCGCTCTCTGCAATAGGACCTTGATAGGCTTTCTGAGTACGTTTTTTGAGCTGAGTATTCTCGCGCACTAGGGCTTGATTGTCTGCATTGAGATTTTTAATCACTTGCCCGTATTGCTCTAACCACACAGCTTGGCGAATATTACTCGCGGCCATACGACAAAACTCAGTCAATGCAGCTTCATTGTCGATAACACTTAAATCGAGCAAGACCAAGAGTCCAATGGTCTTACTTTCGCTATCAATCAAAGGCCACGCCAGCAAGTTCTCGCTTTTTAGCCCTAGCGTCTGCTCAGTTTGATAGATGCTGTCACAGTCATAACCGTTGTACTTATACAACTCGTTAATCAATACCACTTCACCATTGCGAATGGCAAAGTTAAATGGATCGTTCTCACTAGCGGAATCAATCTGCAATGCCTCCCAAGGGTGGGAAACAATCGTTTTATCGTTATGGTGAGCGGTACTTGGAATCAACGCCTGGCCAGTCTGGTCCAAAACATAAATGATGCCGTGCTTTGCGAGGGTCATTTGTCTCGCAGCGGTCAACACAGCATCCAAGGTTTGGGTAAGCTGGCTGCGATCAGCCAAAGACTGACTGATCGCAAGTAGGGCGTTACTAAGTTCGCTATGGTTAGCTGAACGCATAGGTTAGTGTTCCTTGCTCATCGACAGACACTTCGATTTGCGTATGTGAATCATCCTTGTCATGCACTAATAGCTGAGTCGATAGTTGCGGCAGCAACTGACGGTTGATGACCGCGTCGATGTTACGCGCGCCCGTTTCAGCAAGGCGACAGTTACCTAGTACGAACTCAACCAAGCTGTCTTCGTAGCTTAGCGACAACTTGTGATGGCTCTGTAGACGCTGAGAAACTTTGTTCAGCTTGTGGTGAATAATTTCTGTCATTGCTTCATCAGACAGCGGAACAAATGGTAGTACTGACATACGTGCCAACAGCGCTGGCTTGAAGTGTTGGTTCAAAGTAGGGCGAATAGCTTCTGCGATGATGTTCGCATCGATGTCTTTTGATTGATGAACCAAAGATTCAATCTCGTGTGTTGCAAGGTTACTGGTCATGATGATCAGCGTGTTCTTGAAGTCGATGGTTCGGCCTTCGCCGTCGTTCAGCGTGCCTTTGTCGAACACTTGGTAGAACAGGTTCAACACTTCAGGGTCGGCTTTTTCCACTTCATCAAGAAGAACAACAGAATATGGACGTTGACGAACCGCTTCTGTCAGCATGCCGCCTTCGCCGTAACCTACGTAACCCGGAGGTGAACCAATTAGGCGAGATACCGTGTGCTTCTCTTGGAACTCAGACATGTTAATGGTCGTCATAAAGCGCTCACCACCAAACATTTGATCAGCGATCGCACGAGCCGTTTCGGTTTTACCCACGCCACTTGGGCCAACCAGCAGGAATACGCCTGTTGGTGCGTCTGGGTTACCTAGACCAGCTTTCGCAGTTTGAATGCCTTCAGACAGTGCATCGATAGCGTATTCTTGGCCTTTGATGCTTTGTGTTAGGCTTTCTTTCAGTTTTAGCGTGGTTTCTGCTTCGTCTTGAAGCATCTTACCCATTGGAATACCAGTCCAGTCCGAGATGACGTGGCTAACTTCATCTGGGCCCACTTCAAAGTGAACCAGTGGGTTGCCATTGCGGATTACATCTAGCTGTTCTTGGCAGGCCGAAATGGCAATGCGAACGGCTTCTTCATCCATTTCTGCATATGGAGAAACGTCTTGCTCTTGTTCTGAATCTTCGTCTGCAACAAGCTCTTCTTCATTTGTTTCTCCAAAGACCAGTTCATGTAAGCGAGAGCGTAGAGCAATCATCTCTTGGATCTGCTCTTTTTCTTTGTGCCATTGCGCTTCTTGTTCTGCTAGCTCTTCTTTCGTTGTTTCCATTGCCAGTTTTAGGTCTGGAATGTTAGCAAGGCTGTGCTTGTCGCCAGTTTGCTGCAGAGCATCACGCTCAAGTGCTTCAAGCTCGCGCTGTTGAGCTGCAAGTTCTTGTTGCAGAGTCTCAACAGAAGCAGGAATGGCATTAAGGCTGATGTTCACTCGTGCACACGCCGTATCTAGTACATCGATCGCTTTGTCTGGCAGTTGACGACCAGAGATGTAACGAGCAGAAAGTGCTGCCGCAGCAGTGATAGCATCGTCACGCACGTAAACGTTATGTGACTTCTCGTATGCTGGGCGCAGACCACGAATGATCAATGCTGCTTGCTCAGGAGACGGTTCGTCGAGTTTCACCAATTGGAAACGACGTGCAAGGGCAGGATCTTTCTCGAAGTACTTCTTGTATTCCGACCATGTTGTTGCGGCGATGGTTTTCACTTCACCACGCGCTAGGGCTGGTTTTAGCAAGTTTGCCGCGTCGCTGCCGCCCGCTTGGTTACCACCGCCAACAAGGGTGTGTGCTTCATCGATGAAAAGAATGATAGGGGTTGGCGAGTTTTTCACTTCATCCAATACCGCGTTTAGGCGTTTTTCGAATTCACCTTTTACGCTTGCACCAGCTTGCAGAAGACCCATATCTAGCCCGTAAAGCTCAACACCTTTGAGGTTGTCTGGTACGTCACCTTGTACAATCTTAAGTGCCAAGCCTTCTACTACTGCGGTTTTACCAACGCCCGGTTCACCAACAGCAATAGGGTTGTTTTTACGGCGACGAGCAAGAATGTCCACGATTTGGCGGATTTCTTGGTCGCGGCAGAAAACAGGATCGATTTCGCCTTTGCGTGCTTTACCAGTGAAGTCTGTTGTGAACTTGCTCAGTGCTGAGCCATCCTCACGAGCTTGTGTTTTCTCTGAAGTAGCAACTTGCGCCTCAATAGATTGGCTTGTTAGCTCTGCAAAGTTACGCTTAAGGCTGTCAGGGTTTACCGCTTCAAGGATAGAGGCGTAACCATGTTGGCCGTAACGGAGAGGGTTGCTAACAAGAGTAAGGAGTAGGGCACCAGAGCGGATTTGTGTTTCGGATAGATCTAAAGAAGAAACCAGCCAGCTTTCTTGTAACCATTCGATTAATAACGCAGAAAAAACAGGTTTGCTGCCATTTCCTTTGGCGCTGGTGTCGAGTGTGGATCGAACCGATTGTCTTAATAAGTTCTCAGAACAATCAAAATGACTTAATAAGACGTCAAAATCACTATTTGGTCTTTCTAATAGACTCAGTAAATAATGCTCAATTTGAACTTCGTTTGCTTTTTCAGAGACTGCAAGTGCAGCGGCGTCTTCTAATGCTACTTTTGCAATCGGGTGTAGACGCTGAATTAATGAAGAAAGGTTTATATTTATCATAGCCATTTTATTCTTTAGAGGAAAAGAGGTAGCGGCTATTATACTAAAAGTGATTGCGTTATTTTTTTATCAAGATATTTTGACTATCGTTTGTTGGTTATTTTTAATGATTATTGTGACATTAATGTTTGCGGTTATTTTAATGGCGTTGTCATTCTAAATTAATTGATAGTAAAAGTGTCGGATTTATTAGTTTTAATGACTTTATTTACACGGTTTTATATGGTTATTTTCACTTTTTAAAGTTAGAACAATTTATTATTATCTTAATCCAACTTTTTGGTTTTTTATCCAATAAATTGTACTCAAGATATTAGTGAATAATGTCTTTATTTGTTTAAGTTGTTGTTTTTATTGTATTTTTAAAGTTGGCACGGACTTTGATTATACCAAGTAGTCGCGGTGATAAGCGATTTGGTGATTTAAACAAAACAGATTTTAGAAAAGGAAATAGCGATGCCAACTCCAGCATATATGTCTATCCAAGGTGAGACTCAAGGCCATATTACTAAAGATACTTACTCTGCAGATTCAGTAGGTAACACATGGCAAGAAGCTCACGTTGATGAGTTCCTAGTACAAGAACTTGATCACGTGCTAACTGTTCCACGTGATCCACAAAGTGGTCAGCCAACTGGTCAACGTGTACACCGTCCACTTGTTGTAACTAAAGTTCAAGATCGCTCATCTCCACTACTATTCAACGCACTAGTATCTGGCGAAAAACTTCCTGAGTGTGTGATCCGCTTCTACCGTACTTCAGTTCAAGGTAAACAAGAGCACTACTACTCAATCAAATTGATTGATGCGCTACTTGTCGATATCCAAACTCGTATGAACCACTGTCAAGACGCAGCAACAGCTGACCGCGTGACAGAAGAAGTGCTTAAGTTCACTTACCGTGCGATCGAAGTAACTCACGAAAACTGTGGTACTGCGGGTAACGACGACTGGCGTGCTCCACGCGAAGCTTAATTGCTCGTCGCGTAAAGATTCAGGGCCAACGATTGTTGGCCCTAATTCGATTATTTGTATCAGGTAAAAGATATGGTGAATGACGTAGAATTTAAATTTGAAGTGCCTGGATGTGGGCATGAATTTCGGGTTGAGAGCTTTCATGTTCATGAAGAGTTATCTAAGCCTTTCCACATCAATCTCTCATTACTTTCACTTGATCCAGATATCTCGTTCGATGAGTTAATACGTAAAGCAGGAACATTGACACTTTACGGACAAGGTGTTGGGGCTGCGCGTGTGTTCAACGGCGTGGTGAATGAAGTTCGTTACTTAGGGACTGGACGTCGTTTTTCTCGTTATCAATTAGTCTTGGTTCCTCAAGCTTGGTTCTTATCTCAGCGCCAAGATTGTCGTATTTTCCAGCAAAAGTCAGCGCAAGACATCATCACAGAAGTACTCGATGATGGGACAGTCACCGATTACCGATTTGAAGTGTCGGGTACTTATCCTCCAAAAGAATACGTTCTGCAATACCGTGAGTCTGACTTGCACTTCGTGCAGCGTATGATGGCTGAACACGGTATGTGGTATTACTTTGACCATAGCGATTCAAATCATACGATGGTCATTGTCGACAGTAATGACGCGATTGCACCTTTGATAAGCTCGCCACTAAATGCTTCTTACATTGGGCCGATTGTTTATCATGCCGATGGTGGCGGTGTTGCCGATCGCGAACATATCTCTGATCTCGAGTTAGTTAACCGCGTTAGAACGGGACAGGTTACGTACACAGATTACAACTACGAACACCCTAAAATTCCACAAGAGATGACACAGGCTGGCGAGCTAGACCAAGATCTCAAGCAGTTTGATTATCCTGGACGATACGTCGACCCGCTGATGGGGCAGGTGAGAACCACGGAGTGGATGTCGGAACACATAGTCGATAATCAACAAGTGGAAGCAACGAGTGACGTAATGCGCTTAGCATCTGGTTACAGCTTTAACGTCAGTGACCACCCGCGCTCTGAGATTAACCGCGATTACCTCATGTTGTCTATAATGCACACAGGTCAAGATCCGCAAGTGCATGAAGATGAAGCGAGTGGTATGCCAACCACTTACTACAACCAGTTCTCGTGTATTCCACGTGATGTGGTGTTTAAAGCGCCTAAACTAGCGGCACCAGTAGTGGATGGCCCTCAAACGGCGGTCGTTGTAGGACCAGAAGGTGAAGAGATTTACACCGACAAGCTTGGTCGAGTGAAAGTACAGTTCCATTGGGATCGCTACGGTGATAACAACGAGCATTCAAGCTGTTGGATTCGTGTAAGCCAATCCATGGCGGCGCCAACATGGGGCGCAGTTTATTTGCCGCGTATTGGCCACGAAGTCGTAGTAACTTTCCTTGAGGGGGACCCAGATCGTCCGTTAGTTACGGGCGCAGTTTACAACGGTTTGCATTTCCCACCGTACTCTTTGCCAGAAAACAAAACTCGTACCACGTTCCGCACGCAAACGCACAAAGGAACAGGTTACAACGAGTTGAGTTTTGAAGACGAAGCGAACCAAGAAGAAGTCTATATTCACGCTCAAAAAGACATGTCGACCAAGGTGCTCAACAACCGTTACCGTGATATCGGTCAAGATGAATTCTTGAAGGTTGCACGTCACCAAACGAATGAAGTTCATGGTGACCATAAAGAAACCATTCATGGGCATAAAACGACACAGGTAAACAGTACGTTTACCGAGACAGTCGAGCAAGACGTTACCGTTACATACAACGCGAACGAAGCCCAGTATGTGAAAAACAATTCTGACTTAGAAATTGGTGATAACCGTACGACTAAGATCGGTAAAAATGATGACTTAGATATTGGCGAAAACAGTAACCTTACTATCGGTGCGTCTAAGAGTTCAGATATTGGTGCGGATGATAACCAGACGGTTGGTGGCAACTTAACGGTATCAGTGAAAGGGAACACCGCTTACAAAGCTGATGGTGCAACGCAAATTATCAGTGGCGACAAGATTGTATTGAAAACGGGTGGTTCCTCTTTAGTGATGAACAGTGATGGTTCAATAAAGTTATCAGGCTCGGCTATTACGATCGAAGGCAGTGACAAAGTCGTCGTGAAAGGTGGCAACGTAGTGGTTAACTAACAATGGAAAAACAACCTCTTACAACAGAAGTAATATCAGAGCAGCAAGCCGAATCAACGGCTTGCTTTTCGCGTTTTGGAAGAATAGTGGCTATCAATGAGTCTACGGGCAGTGTGCGAGTTGATTTTGATGGTAACCCATTTAAGCAGCCACTCACTGCGAGACTAGGACGTGGCTTTCGTCGTTCTGAGCTGCAAATGGCTATCGATAATCGATTAAGTTGTCGAGTTGAATTTTTGAACGACGACTTAAGCTTGCCTCTTGTGACGGACATTTTCTTCTCCATTCTGGATGACTCTGACGAGTTTGTATTGCGAGCGAAGAAGATGGTTATCGAGACAGAACAAGAGTTGGTAGTCAAAAGTGGTGAGACAGAAACTCGCTATAGCGGGCGCGATGGACGAATTACCACTAAAGCGAAGTACGTCACTTCTCAAGCAGAAAAAGCACAAAAAATTCAAGGCGGAACGATCGCAATTAACTAATTACCTAGCATTAGCTAATTTACGTCGAGTTAGCTAATTACTTTGTATTAACTAATTGCAATCGCGTTATGGCACGCTAATAACGGATAACTAGATGCGACAAAGAATCGGTGTCGAGCACCTAAAGGCACCCATAACCAATCAAGAAGTCGAAGGCGCGTTAGCAAAAGCTGAGCGCGCTGTGAATGACCTTTCCCAGTTGCCAGTAACATGGCTGGATTTCTGTAATGAAAAGCTGTCCATTGCTTCTGAAAGTATCGGGTTTTTAATCAGGCAGCGAGTTCAAATTCACAAAAGGGGTTATCCAAGTCGTGAGTTGGAGTATCTCAAACTTATTGAACGTCAAATTGAAGAGCTCAAGCAGGTCTACTTGTCGTTTTATCGATTAGCACCGGGCTTGATTCATCAATTAAGAGGCCAAGAGCCAGAAATCTACAGCTGGCTGATGCTGCAGGGCGAGTTGGGCTCAGAGTTGGATAACCTTTTGTGCGGCTTGAGTTTACTCGAAGATATTGACGCTAAAACCGCAATGGTCATTGCCGTACAATCTCCGGTTGAATCTATGGATAGCACGCTTTCGGAGCTTATTGAGGGTAATGCGACATCCAGTGCGTTTTACTTTGAATGCTTACGTGTACGTCAAACATTAAGTGTTTCTCTCATCAAGCGCTGGCACAAAGCCAGCATCATTAGCTCTCATGTTGCTTTGCCACTGCTCGCTTTACAAGACGTGAAAGAGGGGATTGATTGGCTCAATGACAATGCAGGCAGCGAACAATATCTATTTGAACGTTTGATTACCAAACGTGACAGAGGCACTTGGTTCCGTCAGTGCTTTGGCATCGAACCAAATGGATTACCATCAGCGCAAGTGCTCACTTATGCCAAGTTACTTGAGTTAAAAGAGTTTGAGGCGTTTGATATCTCTTCTTCATTAGCACCTGTTGATTTTGCGCTGGGTGGTGATTGGAAACTGGTACCCCAAATCATCGAGCACTTGGAAAGTCTGGAGGAAGGTGAAGCTGAGGGTGAAATTTGGCTTCAAGCCTTGTATGTCGTCTACGGAAAGCTTCTTCCTCTGACTCCGCAAGATGTTGGTGTCGAGTATGAATGGGAAGAGATCTTCGATCTGCTCAATGAGTGGGTGGAAGATGAAAAATATATCCAAAATCTACCAAGCCGCTTGGGTTACGCATTGAGCTTCGAGTCTACGTTAGCTGCGATGCAAGATTCTAACGTTGATGTGCTGTTCCGCGACTGGCTATGGCGCCAAATCTGCATTCAATCCAGAGCCTACGTGCCTTGGGATATGGCGATGCCGATACATCAGCAAGACTGGAACTTCAACAATTTAAAGGCCGCACCTTCTGCGAGCGAACGATTCAACTTAAGGAATAGCAATGCAGTTATGGGATATTGAAGCGCACCCTGAGCTATCACTTAAAGGTCGTTTTCAACGTGACGAAAACGGCGATGAAGTGTGGGTTGTGGTCGCTAAACGTACTTGGCAATTCGATGGTGTGGTTTGGCACGAATTAGGTGAAAGTGAAATCTTCGATGATCCCCAATATTTGGGCGAAGAAGGCTTCTCTGCGATGAAAGTTGACCACGAGTTCGCGTATACCAAAGACAATACAGATGTACTTGTTTACGGTAAAGCGCGCAGTTACGCGAAAAAGCCAGTGACATACCAAGAGTGTCGCGTGTTGATTGATGGTCATATCGATAAGACTCTCGCTATTCACGGGGAACGCGTATGGGTTGAGCATGCTGGTAGTATCACGCTGAGCAATCCAGTTCCATTTATTGCAAAAGACATTGATTACACTTGCGCGGTAGGCGGTGATTTACGTAACCGAATAGGCGGTGGTGTTGCCGATTCCAACAAAGAATTGCTTGAACAGAAAGCACCTTCGGTTTTTTATCCTCGTGAAGACTGGAGTGCCGCCGCGAAAAAACTACGCGTTGCGGGGTTCGGGCCAGTGCCTCCGTTCTTTGAGTCGCGCCAGAAGCTGGCCGGCACGTTCGATGACGATTGGATTGAGAATCGCAAGCCAATGTTGCCACTCGATTTTGATAAGCGGTTCTTCCAAAGCGCGCCTATTGATCAACAGTGCAAAGGCTTTCTTCGTGGGGGGGAGCGTTTGATGATGAGTGGTTTTTGTCATGATGACACGCTTTCATTTCGAATTCCTAAAGAAAAATACCGTGCGATCGCGACGTTCAAAGATCAAAGCTATCAAGCTGATATGGCGATGTACACCTTATTCGTTGATGCGGAAAAGAAAACTATATCAATCAGTTACACCGCTGCGTTTCCTTGTCAGGGCAAGGAGCATTTGTTGGTGTCGACATCGATCACTAAGCTGGAAGAGGTAAGCGAGCATGCATAATTCAACAGGCCGTTACGTGCTAGGGATGGAAGTGATGACGCCAACCGGTATGAATTTAGATATTGCTAGTGCAGTTTCGTATGCTGATTTAGGAAGATTTGATCAATGTGTAGGGGATGATGGTATCGAGCGTTTTACTTACGCCAAAATCGAATACACCAAAGAAAGTGAGCAGTTTGAGAAAACGTGTGAGTTAATCACCCACTTGCTTGATTCATTGTTAGCGCAGTTACCACGTTCATTGAGACCAATACCTTTGCTTATAGCGGTGCCTGTGTCTGTTTCACTAGTAAAGGTGCAAGAATGGCTTGGTGAAAGTAACTATGCTGAATTTCTCTCTGTGGTGAATGCTGTTCATGCCAGTGGGCCCAGTTTCGTTCTCCAGGCCATGAAATCATTGGATAAATATGATGCTATGATGTGTATCAGTGTCGATTCCTTGGTGAGTTCGATGCAAACACTCATCGACGATGCGATGGTAATGAGTACCAATAATCCATGGGGCGTTATTCCGAGCGAGGGTGGGGTGGGTTTAATTCTTTGTCGAAAAAACACCGTAGAAACATTGAAACTTAAGCCTCAAGCGCAGCTTGGCTACATTGATACGGAATTAAACACTTCAGACCGAAGAGGCATGTTTCGACTTGTTCAACGTGCGAGTAAAAAGCTCGATTCATTTGGTGAAGTGTATTCCGATATGACGAACCTGCGCATGCATTCGGAAGATTACGGTTTTGCTCTGGGGGCTAAAGCAGAACGATTCACGAACCCAGAACAACCGCAGCTTATTAATGAGTTGTGGGGCACAATGGGCAGTTGTTCTTCTCTCGCTTTAATTGCCTTTGCGGTCAGAGAGCACCACTTTAAGCAACCAACTACGTTGTTAATGTTCGACTTTCATGGTGACAAAGGAGTTCTCCAATTACTGCAATGTTAGTGAGCACTCATCGATCAAATGGCAATGAAAGTATACTCATATTATTAGGTTGAAGTTTGTAACACGAAAAAGCGTATAACTCATGCAGTGAAAGCGTAAGTAAAAAGGTCTAATAAGTTAGTAATAATAACTAAAATAATAGGCTTACTGTTTGTTTTAAATACCAACCTTGATACAAGTACGTTCAAGAAAATATTATTCAACTCTAATAATATTTATTCTATGAAAGAGTACTAAGTGTCTAATAATCAGAGTACAGCCAAAGGATATATCGATCAGTTGGTTGTTAAAGCTATTGAGAAAAAGAAACTGAATGAGCAAAGGCTAGCAGAAAAAAATAAGCCGAAGCTTGAGTACGTGCTTTTTTCACAGTTCGATGTATTAGACAAGCTTCCTTCTAAAAATGGTAAGACAACGGTTTACCATCTTGCAAAAAAAGGGCAGCCAGAGAAGCAAATCTGTTGCAAAGTTATCAATGATGACTCGCCAGAATTTGCGAGCAAAATGTTGATTAACGAAGCGAGCAGGCTGGAGCTTTCTCAACACCCTAGCGTGGCTAACTTTGTAAAAATCGGCAACGAATTCGAACGCCCATATTTGATGTACGAGTGGATCCAAGGTGAGTCACTGGCAGAAAAAATGGAGCGTCATTCTTCTAAAGGCTTCCGCCACGACCACATCGCTTGGTTGGTGTATCAACTCGCTGGCGCTCTAGAGTTTATGCATACAAGAGGTATCTGCCATCTTGATATTAAACCATCTAACGTATTAGTGAGTGAAGGCGATTACGTTAAGCTCATTGATTTCGGCGCTGCTCGTTACATTGGAGAGACAGAACCTTACGCAGAAGCAAGCTTGAGCTACGCTTCCCCTCTTTATATAGAAACTGGCATCGCGGAACCGCAAGATGATGTTTACTCTCTCGCTTTGCTCGCTGGACATCTATTTTTAGGCTCAATATTTGGTGATGCTTGGAATAAGCAGTTAAAAGACCGAAAGCGTCCGGCTTTGATCCCGGTTCATATTTGGAAATTGCTGAAAGAAGTCATCAACAAACCAAGAGGGCATGGCTATACCGCTATTTCTTTTGCTCAACAGTTAGCGCGAATCGATACGCAATCAATTAGCTCAAATTCTAACGCACCAATTTTCAGTAGCTTGCGTAACGCGGACTTGCTGCTTACACACTGTAAGCCAAATGATAAAACGGCGTATGGTCGCTTTAAAATATTAGAGGCGAGCTTAGTGTTGAGTGTGCTGGCAACAGCAGGAAGTTATTTGTATCAACAGAATAAAGATCAATTGGATGCCATTTTTTCCCGAGGTGTCACTACTGTAACTCACGTTATTACGCCCTCTGAAACGGCTTCTTTTTTGGCTCAGCCTCCATGGAAAATCAAAGAAGAATTGTCTCAAGCTACTCAGAGTATTGATATGACAGTAGCTTATCGAACAGCATATCAAGCTCAGCAGTTAAGCCTCTCGAATTTATATGAAGAAAAACAGGCTCAGTTAACGTCGTATCAATCGTTAGCGGATGGCTTACCAATGGCATTAGTCGAATTACGTAAGGAGCTTGTCACCTTGCGAGAAACCCTTGTTCGTGACGGTGCCCTGTTTCCATATGCGGATGAGGCGTTGACTAAAGTGATGTCTGGATTAAATGTCGCGTCTATCGATTCCATGAAAGTATCTGCCATAGCTGGCAGTCGAGATAAGCAGATTGCTCGCTTAATTTTAGATGGTGAAGCTAAGCTCGCAGAAAATGAAATGAAAGAGGCATGGTTGTTAAACCAGTCACAAGCCTATTTCTACAACCAAATCTTACCAAAGGCTGTGATGGAAAATATTAATGACTCCATCGATAAACATGCAGAGGCGCACTTTTACACCAAAGCAATTGAAGAAGCTGAATTAGCCAAAGCCTACTTCGGTAATACGCCAGAACTAGACAAAAAAATAAAGGATTTAATCGTCGCAAGAAGCGAATTTATTTTGTTTAGCACCGTGATGGAGCAATCCGTTTACGACAAACAAAAGCTACATGAATCCCTTGCCGATTTAGAACGGAATGCACCAAGTAAATTTACAGAAATCACGAAAATTCTAGATAGCATGGCGTCGGATGCGATAGAGCAGAGCCATCGATTATCTAAGCCAGCAAATGGCGCAATTGCGGTAGCGCGTGCGTTGAGAGATTACTTGACTGAAGGAGACGTGAATTTTGTCCAACATTGATATCGACCGTCTGCTTAATCCTATTTCTGATGAATCTCCAGTGGGAAACGATGCCCGTTACGAGTTTTGCTATGAAATGATGGAGTCCGAAGTGAAGAAATTCGGTTCCTTGTTTGGCGAAACAGTAGATTGGAGCGTGGTAAAAACGCACGCGACCGAAGTTCTAGAGCACCACAGCAAAGACTTAAAAGCCATTTGTTACCTCGTTCGCGCGCTAACAGAAGAGTTTGGTCTGCAAGGCTTTGAACAAGGTCTAAAGCTGCTTAGTGAGGCGTTAAGTCGCTTTGGCGTTGAATTGTATCCTTCCCGAAAGCGGGGTCGAGATGGCGCGGTCGAATGGTTGAACCATCAGTTTAAACTGGTCAGCAGCAAGTTAGCGGAAAGCGCTCAGTCATGGGATTTGGTATCAAACTGCATTTCGACTATTGAAGAAGTGCAGCGTCAATACGACGAGGTTTATCAAGACTCAGAAGCGGATTTCTTTGAGATTCGCACTCAACTCAATGTTTTATCTCAACAAGCGGCGGCTGATGAGCAGAGCGATGATGCAGTCGTTAACGTCGAACAAGCGGCGCCTGCACCAGCTACGCAGCCTGCTGCCGCAGAAACGCCAGCGCAGAGTGAAGTGCAAACCGCACCGGTGAAGGCGGTTCCGCCGGCCCCTAAACCTGCGCCAGTTAAGAAAGCGGTAGCAAAAGAAGTCGATGTCGATACGGACTTCTCTTCGCCGACGGCTTCTAAGCGCACCTTGAAGAAGGTTGCGGAAGTCATGCTTCATGCGAACCCAAGTGATCCGCTGGCTTACCGGATTTATCGTCATCTGACTTGGGATGACATTGATGGTCTACCCGACCACCAAAATAATCAAACGCCTTTGAGCTTGGCAGTGTCGTCCGATCAACAAGCAGAATACCGAGATAAAGCTGACCAAGAAAGCGACATCGACACCATTAAGCGTTTGGAGCGCACATTAACGGATGCGCCGTTTTGGCTGACGGGCCATTACTTCGTGTATTCGATGCTTAATAACTTGGGTTTTGATGATGCAGCGCTTGCTGTGAAACAAGAAGTGACGCGTTTTGTTGACTCACTAGAGGGCATAGAGCACCTCTCATTTAAGAATTCTATACCATTTGCAGATGAAGCGACCTTGAGCTGGTTATCGACTCAAGATACTACTTCTTCGACTTCTCAACCCGTTGTTCAAACGGTTGTGATTTCGCAGGAAGACTCGCTGCCAATGGAGGATATCACTCTAGAAAATCTAGGGGAATGTGCCGCAGAGCTTGCCCGTAAACTTGAGCTGGATAGCTCGGGACGTGGGCAGTTCATGCTGTATTTACAATTGATAGCAGCTTACCAGTCTGTTGGATTATACCCGTTGTGTTTGCCGTATCTTGAGAAGGGGTGGGAAGTACAAAAAGCGTTTAATCTCGCGAGCTGGGAACCCCACTTATCGTCACAGTTAGAAGACCTAATTCGAAAAACACTCCATCGGTTATTTGGAAGCAAGGATCTTCTACCTGAGAAGTATGAAGAGTGGAAAGCAATTTACGACTAATTAAAGAGTTAGATAAGGAACGAATTATGTCACGTGACGGCTCGGTGGCTCCTAAAGAGCGAATTAATATCCGTTATGTTCCAGCAACTGGCGATACGCAAGAAGACGTAGAGCTGCCGCTAAGCATGATGGTAGTTGGCGACTTTACTGCGCGTGCAGATGAGACACCAATTGAAGAACGTACTCCAATTAACATCGACAAAGACAACTTTAACGAAGTGCTAGAGGGCATGTCTCCAAACGTTAAAGTCAACGTTGAAAACCGTCTTTCTGATGAAGAAGGCGGCCAGATTGGTGTTGATCTGACGTTCCAAAACATGAAGGACTTCTCTCCTGAAGCGATCGCGAAAAGTGTACCTGAACTAAACAGCCTACTTGAGCTTCGCGAAGCCTTGGTTGCACTTAAAGGTCCTCTAGGAAATGTTCCTGCGTTCCGTAAGAAGATCGCATCGGTTCTTCAAGATGAAGAAGCGAGAAAGAAACTGTTGGATGAACTAAGCATTGGCAACGACCAAGACGCGAAAGAAGAGTAAGGGATATCATGTCTGCAGAAGCACAAGCGCCAGAACAAGAAGCAGCCTTAGTTGAATCAGGCTCACTTCTGGATAGCATTCTTAACGAAACACGTTTAAAGCCAAGTGATGAAGGTTTTGACGTTGCAAAACGCGGCGTAGAAGCATTCATCAGTGAGCTACTAAGCAGTTCGAACACAGAGAAAGTCGACCAATCTCTGGTTGATCTGATGATCTCTGAAATCGACCAAAAATTGTCTAAGCAAGTTGATGCAATTCTTCACAACGAAGAAGTTCAAGCGATTGAATCAACGTGGCGTGGCCTTAAGTACCTGGTTGATCACACTGACTTCCGCGAGAACATTCAAATCGAACTGATCTCTGCGAAGAAAGACGAAGTTCTTGATGACTTCGAAGACGCTCCAGAGGTGGTGAAGTCTGGCCTGTACAAGCAAATCTACACACGTGAATACGGCCAGTTCGGTGGTAAACCTGTTGGCGCCGTCATTTGTGATTACGCTATGTCAGCTTCGTCGCCTGACATCAAATTGATGGAATACATGGCTAACGTAGGTGCAATGTCTCACGCACCATTCATCACGTCTGCATCGGCTAAATTCTTTGGCCTAGACAGCTACGAAGAGCTGCCAAACCTAAAAGATCTGAAGTCTGTATTCGAAGGCCCACAGTACGCGAAATGGCGTGGTCTGCGTGAGCACGAAGATGCACGTTACCTAGGTCTATGTACGTCTCGCTTTATGCTACGTACGCCTTACTCTGTTGAAGATAACCCAATCAAGGCGTTTGACTACGATGAGCAAGTGACAGACAGCCATGATAACTACCTATGGGGCAACTCAGCGTACGCGATGGCGTCTAAGATCAGTGAATCATTTGCTAAGTACCGTTGGTGTCCGAACATTATTGGTCCTCAAAGCGGTGGTACTGTACAAGATCTACCGGTTTACAACTTTGAAGCTATGGGTCAAATCGAGACTAAGATCCCAACCGAGATCCTGGTTTCTGACCGTCGTGAGTACGAGCTAGCGGAAGAAGGCTTCATTGCGCTAACCATGCGTAAAGGTTCTGACAATGCGGCGTTCTTCTCTGCAAACTCTGTTCAAAAACCAAAAGTGTTTGCGAACACGCCTGAAGGCAAACAAGCCGAGATGAACTACAAGCTAGGTACTCAGCTTCCTTACATGTTCATTATCAACCGTTTAGCGCACTACATCAAAGTGCTACAGCGTGAGCAAATTGGTTCTTGGAAAGAGCGTTCTGACCTAGAAATCGAATTGAACAAGTGGATTCGTCAATACGTTTCTGACCAAGAGAACCCGCCAGCGGAAGTTCGTGGTCGCCGTCCGCTTCGTGCTGCGAAGGTTGAAGTATCAGACGTAGAAGGCGATCCAGGCTGGTACAAAGTATCTATGTCTGTACGTCCTCACTTCAAGTACATGGGCGCAAGCTTCGACTTGTCTCTAGTTGGTAAGCTAGACCAATAACCCATTACTGAAACCATCAAGCAGCCAGTGAAGACTGGCTGCTTTTTTCGTAGGACCGCATATGGAAAAAGGTTACCGTCTTTTAGAGCGGATCGAGCTAGGAGAACCAAAAAACTGCTACGAGAAAGTGGTGTCTCATAAGCATTTGATTGAATCCATTCACTCGCATCTCGCTGACTTGTTGAATACGCATTCCGGCAACGCAATGATCGACAATGAGTATGGTCTGCCAGATTTTAACGACGTACTTTCTAACAACACAAACCTCGTTCGCCATATTCAAAAAAACATCACGTCAACCATAGAGCGCTTTGAGCCCCGACTGCTTAATGTCGAGGTTCATTATCGTGAAGACCACCATAATCCATTACAACTCGGCTTTGGTATTCGCGGCGAAGTTTCCCATAACGGCGGTAAAGTCCCAATGTCGATCGATGTCTACATGGGAACCGACGGCCAATTTAACGTTTAGTAGGTGCCACTTGAGTAACAGTAAATACTTTCAAGATGAACTCACGTATTTACGCGAGTCGGGTAGTGAGTTTGCCAAATATCATCCGAAGTTAACTCACTTTCTCTCTGAAGGAACTTTTGATCCAGATGTCGAACGATTGCTGGAAGGTTTTGCTTTTTTGACCGGACGCATCCGCGAAAAGATTGACGATGAACTTCCTGAGCTAACGCAATCTCTGATGACTTTGCTGTGGCCACATTACATGCGTTCGATCCCGTCTTTGTGCATTAGCGAACTAAAACCGCATACCGGAAGTGTTACTGAGAAAACCGTGGTGAAACGTGGTGCGGAAATGGCCAGCGAGCAGGTAGAAGGCACGCAGTGTTTGTTCCGTACTTGTTATGACGTCAATCTATACCCAGTTACGATTACTAACATCGAACAAACTAACAGCCGCACCAGTTCGATGATTGATGTGACGTTATCGACGGAGCATGGCCTGGAACTGTCTCGGATCGGCTTAGATACGTTGCGTTTGCACCTGCATGGTGAGATTCATATTACTCGCACTGTCTTCTTATGGCTGTTCCGTTATCTAGATTACGTCGAGTTGGATGTTGGTGGCGGCTACAAACATCGTTTAGGGCCAGAATACGTTAAGCCAGTCGGGCATGAAGAGGACGAGGCGCTGTTGCCTTACAGCAAAAATTCCTTTGCAGGCTACCGTTTGCTGCAAGAATTCTTCTCTTTGCCAGATAAGTTCATGTTCTTCGACATTAAAGGCTTAGAGTGGCTAAAAGGCATTCCGCAACGCAGCACGGTCAAAATCAAATTCCACTTTAAGCGTGCTTTGCCTTCAGAAGTGGTACTTAAAGATAAACACTTAAGGTTGCACTGCACACCTGCGGTTAACTTGTTTGAAAAAGACGGCGATCCAATCCGCTTAGAGCATCGACGAAACGAGTACAAGGTGCGTCCACAAAGTAACACTCAGGAGCATTACGAGGTTTATTCCATTGAGCAAGTGGAGAGCTGGAGTAAAGACGAGCGTCGCCGAAAACCACTGATTGAATTTGAATCGTTTGAGCACCAAATCAACCAGCGTGATAAGCGAGAATTCTACAAATCCAAAGTGGGCGAGCGAGTAAGCGGAAGAGGGTTAGAGCGCTATATCTCATTCCATACTCACAATGGCGACATCGCGGATTTAGGGACTGAAACAGTATTGATGAAACTGCAATGCAGTAACGCAGACTTAGCGGAGCGCCTGTCAGTAGGAGACATCACTTACGCGACGCACAAATCGCCAACGTATGCGACGTTTAAAAACATTACTAAGCCAACACAGTCAGTAAGTCCTCAGGTTAATGGTGAACTTCAATGGCAGTTGATTGCCAACATGTCGCTCAACTACTTGTCTTTGGCCAATATCGATGTGTTGAAAGTGTTGCTCTCGACTTACGACTTCCACTCTCGAGTCGATAGACAAGCCCACCGCGCGTCGATTCATCGACTTGATGGCATTATTTCTTCAGAGATGAAACCAATCGATCGCGTATTTCGTGGTGTATCTGTGCGTGGTAACCAATTCAAGCTCGTGACGGACTCTAAGTTCTTCGTAAATGAAGGCGATATGTTCCTTATGGCCACGGTATTGAATGAATTTATCCGTTTGTATTCGAGTGTGAACTCCTTTACCGAACTAGAGGTGTTCGATGAAGCGACGGGCGAGGTTTACAACTGGGCAAGCCTAATCGGGCAGCAGACGATACTATGATTAACACACTTTCTGATAAGTCGAATGAGTTTAGTTTCTACCAAGCAGTGTTGCTGTTAGAGAAACACTACCAGCTGGAGCCAAACTCAAATTTTGTTGCCGTGGGCGAGAACAAATACTTCCATCAAGAGCGAATTGAGTTCAGCGTGTCGCCAAACCTGTGCTTTCCAAAGAGTGATATGGACTTTATTACTCATATGGAAAGAAACGGACAGCAATATTCACGTATTGAGACGAACTTTCTTGGCTTGCATGGTTCAAGCTCGCCCCTGCCTGCGTCTTACACTGAGAAACTCGTCGGTCGTGATCCCGATGATAACCCAGTGAAGGATTTCTTCGACTTTTTCCACAACCGCTATACAAGCTTACTGTATCGTGTTTGGAAGAAATACCGATATCACGTGCAGTACAAAAGCGGGGCAAGCGATGCGTTTTCTGGGCGCATACTGCATTTGGCTGGTCTCTCTAGTGTTATGCAAGATTGTGAAGTCGCGGAGTTAGATCGAGCGAAAGTTCTGTCTTACGTGAACCAGTTATCTACGCGTACACGTTCACCTAAGCTTATTTCCGGTATTGTTTCGCACTACTTTTCACTGCCGAATGTGCGAATCGAAGAATGGGTTTATAGACGTGTAGAAATCGCTGAAAGCCAGCGTAACAAACTCAATCGTTCCAATTGTGTATTGGGGCAAAGCTTACACTTGGGACAAAGCATTGCGGATTTGAACGGCAAGTTTAACTTGTGTATCGACAACATTGATTTTGAAACGTTTAAGCAGTTTTCCTACGATGGTGAGTTACATAAGACGCTGGTGGGCTTGATGCGCTTTATTCTGCGTGACCCAATGTCGTGGGACCTAAAGTTGACAGTTAACCTAGACAGTATTCCAGAAAACAAACTGGGTAATGGAGAAGGGAACCAACTAGGTCAAACGTTCTGGCTAGGCAACCCAGGGGATAAAGACGCCAAAATTCGACTTATCGGAAGCATATAAGAAAGCCGCTCAACGAGCGGCCCTTTATGTTTTCCTCAAAGAGGTCAGAAAAGCTTAACGACTGATCGGCTGATGCAGTACAACGGTAGTATCAAGCCTTTGAATGCCGTTAAATGATTCAATTTCATTACAAAGATGATGAATAGACTGCAGGTCGGGCGCTTCAATTAGGGCAATAATATCAAAGTTGCCACCAACAACGCTCGTTAAGCGAACCTCAGGGATTTCTTTAAGTGCATTCGTTACATCATTCTTCTTACCCTTTTCACAAGAGATCAGTAGATAACTAGCGGCTTTTCGCCCTTCATTTTCTACGCGAATCTGTGCGGTATAGCCTTTGATAATACCGGTCTTTTCTAAACGATTAATTCTTTCTGCTACTGCTGTTCGAGACAAACCAATGTTTCGGGATAGATTCGCAATCGACTCTCGCCCATTCGACAATAGACTTGAAAGTATTTTTCGATCTAATTTATCTAAACCTTGTAAAGTCATGTTTGAAATCATGTGTTCTGCCTATTTTGTTTTTATATTGTTATTAAATCGACTCTGGGAGCGTAAAGTTATACAGCTCAGCAAGAGTGAATGGGTTTTTCTGTGTCAACGGAGTGATGCGTAAGCTCAAGTCCCTCCCTGACACTTTTATGTCACTGACAAAGCTGCCGTTATGAGTGTTTGTCAAGGTCGAGTCACCTAGCAATCTGTATATCGCCCATTGACCACTCTTATTTAAAACGTGCTGTCTGCCTTCATCGGTTACATCCTGGAGTGTGATACTAATATTGAAGTCACCATTTTGCGGTGGCCATGCCATTTCACGAATGCGGCTTGGACCGTGGTAGTAACTTATATTGGTATCTGCAATTTTTAAGCTCGCTCTAATCGCACTAGAATCAAGATCGAGTACTCTTGCACTAAACGGAATATGAACGCGGTTAGTGCTTTTATTAATTAATGTGTCTCGAATAACGTTATAGTTACGCAGTTGCACTAACAGAGCCGGAGAGATTGGCATCGTCTCGCCATCCACCTGTTTTGGCGTCCACAAATTGGTATCGTAGAACGGTGCAAAATTTTTCTGAATAAATGTGTCTAACAAACCACCGGAAGCAAACAGTAATTCAAAATCTTCAATTGAGATTTCCTCGGTCGCTGTTAGATCAAATGGGTATCGTCCTAGCCCTATCTCTTTAAACTTGGTGTAAATCTCGCTGTACCATTGGGTTTGAATGCCTTTAGCGGACTCTTTAATCATGACTGACCAGCTTTGTTGAACCACATCTAACAACCAGCTACGAACGGGTTCCGGTGATTTTTGGGCAATCTGTTTAAGTTTTATTAATGGGTCAGCTTCACTGCTGTTCATTCGATGCTGAGCTGCCGCTAGCGCCGCCATTTGCGGGTCGGGTGCATCAGCAATGTCTTTCATATACGTGCGAACACGGCTTAACGCTGTTACGGTCTCATCCCAAGGAGTAGGGGAGTTTGGTGTTTCACTGACCTGAAGTTGGTTTAATAAGTGAAAAGCTTGTTCAACACGTTTCATCAACAAGTAATCAGGCTTAACTACTTCCTCTACTGCGTCTGATGCGGAGTCTGCCGCTGCCACGAGTTTCGGGTCTAGTTTTGAAATCAGAGCATTTTTTTCACCAACGGGTGAAAATTGTGTGTTGGCATAGACCTGCTTCAGTACGGTTGTCATTGGTGAAGAAGGGCCCGAGATTAAGTCTATCGCGTTCGTTAGATCGCCGACATTGTCATAGTTCTGGACTTTTAGTTCACTCAGCGCATTGCGCCAATTACTGATGTAGTCGTCAGTATATTTTTTACGTACTTCCTCTTTGAAGGCTTCTTGTTCTTCACTAGTAGGAATAACGTGTTGTGACAGACCTAAAACCCAGTTGTCACTGATGACTTGTTGTGACATTAGGTCCACGCGTGGTCGATAAAAAGTGCTAAAACCAGTGGAGGTATAGATCTTATCTACGATCAAGCGTTCGCTATCGATTGGTGTGTTGAACACATTGCTAAACTCGAAACCCACAGCTCGTTGCAGATCTAGGGTTCCTAAATCAATCGAATTTGCTTCGTTTAAAATGCCTGCATAAACGAGATCAACATTCGAATTTGCTAGCAATGAGCGACGTGTTGCGCGAACAAGATCCATATTGATATCAATTGGATCAAACTGTGTGCGAAAGTAAGCGTCCAAATAGCGCATCGCCTGATTGACGACGTCACTTTGGTTGCTCAAATCGTTCATCATTTGGAGAGTTTGATGACGCAAAAAACGGATATCACGCTTTGTTGGATCGTTTAGCATTAGATACCCCTTCAATAGAGGTAAAGCGCGTGTAAAAGTGTTTTGATTTTGTGTCAGTTGTAGACGGTAACCTTTCTCAATGAGAGGTATCAACTGTTGAGCAACGTCCTTAAGTAATGCTTCGTAAGCGATGCGAGTGCTTTGATCCAAACGGCTAATGTTGAGTGGTAATATCTCTTCATCCAAAGCCTTAGAACCTTTAAGCCACGCCCCATAAGAAGGCTCTATTGCTTTCGTCGCCTTCGCTAAAAGCTCATTGAATCTTGCATCTTGCTCCACTTGTGATTTGTCATCGATACTCAAGAGTTGATTCATCACGTGTAAGTTACTGTCTAATGTCGTGAAAAAGAAGTAACTGCCCCCAGTAAGCAGGATAATAGAGCCGAGTATTGCCAAACGGCTTTGTCTCTGAATTAGACGAAGATACGTCTTGTTTTCGCCCGCAAAGTCGCTTTCCGGCAATATTTGTGAATCAATCAGAAAGCGAGAGAAATAAGGCGTTTCTGTTAACTGAGTATGCTCTGACGCGATAATAGGTAAGTTGAAGTAATTACTACAACTTTTTGCAAGTAAATTGTACTTGCGACCGCCTTGCAGACTCGAACTAAAGAAAATCTCACGGATGTCTAGTGAATAGACACCGTTGTTAACATCACATAGACGCTCAAGCACATAGCTGACTTCAGACTGACATAGCTCAAACTGCTTAGGGAAAGCGAGTATTGCTTGTTTCTCATCAATGTCCGTTGAATTAGCGGATGCATCTAGCGCATTACTTTCAAGCACTCTCACTAGATTTCGATAGCTATCGCGGTAGTACTCTGCAAATACACCTTTGGCTTCTTTTAGTGGGATAGAGAGGAACTCAACACGTGTCTTGAGAGAGCTAAAGTGCATGTATTCTTTAAAGCCATCTAACTTGTCTAGCTTTGACATAATCAAATAGATTGGCAATGCTGAAGACGTTTTAGAGTTGATGGTACTCAAGCGCGCCAATAACGACGAAATGGTGTACTCTTTTTGCTCTGGCTCAGAGACGATCATGAACTCGAAATCGGTGAAGAATAGACACCCAGAAAATGGCTTTCGAGGTCGATGATGAATAACTTCTTCAATGAACGTATTCCATAAAGAAGCATCACTGCTTGATACTTCCTGGAACACTAAGCGTTGGTCTGGTTTGATGTACACAGCGCTGTCAGATTCGTACCATTCAAAAAAGTCATTCTTAGCGGTTCTAGTGCGATCCATCGGTTTGATTGCACTAGAATTAAATAAAAATTGACGTCGCCCTGACCCTTTATTACCAAGCATCAGGTAAATTGGTTTCTTGCCTGAGTTAGCAAGAAGAGGCTGGATAACCATAGAAAGTGCTTCTTCCTCGGTTTCCAAATGTTGAGCTTTAGCGTTGTTCTTTTTCTTCAACCATAATGTGAATTGAAAAGTGACGTAAACAATGGCGATAGCACCAAGGGTCAGCCAAAGATAAAGTTGATCGATTTCGTCAAGAAAAAGCAGATAAATAGTGGTGATAATTACAGCCACTAAAAACATCAATATAGTAGAAATCACCACTGGATTTCTAAACAGTTTTTGTTTGAACATAAGCCTAAAACTTCTTTAATTGTATTGTTATTTATTGTCAGTTTTTTCAGCTTGTAGCTGACTCAATTTATATAGGTAGATGTTCAGTAAAAGGGTTGCGCGGTCAATTTCCTTTTGCTGTGAATACTTTTCAGCGTATTCAATACGACCTAAAAGCGGGAATAACGAGTTACTGTATTCGTACGCCTTTTCAGAGTTCTTATCTACATTCTGTCTAGCTACGTTGGCAAACACCGTTCTTGCGTCTGAGAATCGCTTATAAACATCCATAAACTGGTCTTCTAAATGGGCGCTCTGTGTCAAAAAGTTTTGACGTAGCTGCTGTGCAGAAGACGAATCCGGATAGATCGCGATTAATTCATTGGTCAAGCTATCGAGCTCGCTGACGTTACTTACTTTTGCCGAGTCTAAAAACCAGTTATTCATCATAATATCGACACGATTAATCGCCTGCGTTTTCAATGACTGAGCATATTTTTTATTTTCGTAATCTAACGAGGCGACCAAATTTACAAGTTCATTAAGTGAAGCTTGATTAATTTTTTGTTCCAATGTTCGATAACGTTGTTGCTCGTACATGAAATGTGAACATATCGCAGTAACAATCAAACCAATAACGAAGTAGATCATAAATCGACCAGACTTTGCCGGTGATGCTTTCTCTTGGCTATTTAGGTTGGGTGATGACACCGGTGCCGGAGAGGGAGACACATTCACTTTAATTTCAGGTGCCTTCTGCGTTGCTGCAGGAGCGCTAGTGTTGGCTTGTTTTTTCTCGCGTAACTCAGCCGCAATTTGTTGTTCTTTTATCTGCTCAATCCATTGATTCAAAATACGGCGAATGCGACCTAATGACGGCGCTTCAATACCGTAATGAAGACGAAGCTCTTCCTCAATCCTCAAGCATAATTGATGTGCTGCCTCTATCAATGGAAGCTCTTCTGGTAACGCCCGATGCTTATTAATTCGTTTTTCAGTATGCTCTACCATCCATTCAATAGCGCTCATTCGTGCCTTTGACTTTGAATGCTCTGGATACGCGTTGAACCAATATACGACACACACATCAAGTATTGAGTTTAACCCTTCAACAAGGCCTCTTAAGCCGTCGTTATAGGTTGACGCAACGGTAAAGTAACAGCAACAACGTAGGTCTTTCGCTTGGGTACTCAAGATCTTTTTTGAGAGTGTTTGAACCGTTTTCCACGAGACTCTCCCTGTGACTTTATTCAGGTTGTTTATTTGACGTTTAATTTCGTCAAAATCCTCAGAACCATTAGGATTAGAGCCGCTTGGGTTATTTTCATCGATTGGTCTTCGAGCGAAGTCGGTAAAAAACATAAGGAAAGTTCCAACTGATCATATAGAAGTATTAAGTTATATAGGATTTCACTACTGTTATATTAAATTATAAGCAGTGCACATCTGTCGCAATTCTATAGACAAAATAAGCGGATTAGATAATAAAAATTCATTAAAAGAAATTAAATTACTTTTAGTGTGATCTTTGTTCATAATATTAATATCAATAGTTAAGTCTATTTATAAGAAGAAACTTATATATGAAGATGAGAACGTTGATTAAAAAGTAACTAAATTGTTATCGGAGATTACGTTTTGTCCAATTAGCAATCAAATTCTGTTACTTCTATTTAAATAGAAAGATTTACTGTCTCGTCACTTAATCTGTAGTCGGTTCTTTAGTTTTTGTTTGTAGGTAAAACAACCAACCTGATAGTTGAAATGTATTAAATTATAGGTGTTTTTTTAGGCTTATTGAAAAAGAGAATATAATTGATATCTTTCGCCTCTAAGTAGAATATCGGTTTTCCTAGAGGGACGAAATGCTAAAACCAAGTCAAATTGGGCTGATTTCAGCCATGTGTCTATTTTCTTCTGTTGTAATGGCAAAAGGGGAGCGATATGGACTCTCTACCAGTATGTTGACTATCGATAGCATTAAATACGATGAAGGTAAAAGTGGTGAGCAGGATACGCTTAGGTTCGGCTTGGTTCATACTCGTCCTATTGATGAAAACAATAACCGTTGGCGTTGGTGGTTAGGGCTAAACTATCTAGCAGAAGATATTGAAGCGCCAGCAAACGGATTATATCAAGAAGCGACGAACTATGAACTTCGTGTTGTTCCTCAATATGCGTTGACTTCTTGGAGTGTTTTCACGCCATACGTTGGTGCGGGCTTGTCTGTCGGTTACTCGCAATATTCTAATCGCTGGCAAGTAGACCAAGAGGGCTATCGTTATGAGAGTGTTGAAGACATCGACCAGTTTGAGTTAGGTGCAGTTGTGACCCTTGGTACTGCTATAAAGTTAGGCAGTAATCCTGACGCCCATATACAAATTATCCCGCAGGCCTCTTATATCCTTCCGGTTGTAAATGATGGAATTGGTGGGCTTGAACTATCAGTTTCTTTGCTCTTTTGAGGTTCGTAAATGTACTCAAATCAGCTAGTTTTATTTATCTCAAAGTGTCCAGAGGAATACACCGGTGCAAAGCATATTGAAATGCCTGAAAGTGGTGGTTCGATAGGTCGTTCCCCAAGCTGTAGCGTGTCTTTAGCCGATCACAACCGCTTTATATCGGGCACTCATTGTTTGCTCAGCGTGTATGGAGATACCTACTATATAAGTGACGTATCAACTAACGGCACAATGGTAAATGGGAATAAAATACTAAAAAATCAACCCGTTGCGATAGTTGATGGCGACATCATTTCTTTAGGGCAATATGAGATTGGTGTTTCTCTTGAGCACGTTACCTCAACACTAGACATCGCCGCTGATATTGCTCCTGAGCGAGTATCTAGCGATCCTCTGGTTAGTCTAGGAGATGCGGTTGTCGAAGAGGAAGAAAAAGTCGGTGCCTTAGAAGATTTGTTTATGGAGACTAAACAGGATGACATTGATTGTCATGATCCTGTTGCTCACCTTAACTTTTCGATGCAGCGAGATGACGATTACTTAATTCGTGATAATGAGCGTACAGAATCTGAACAACCTAGAACCGTGGAAAGCACGCGTCAGGTGGTCGATGACAGTTTCAGCATATATTCCGAATTCGATCAGCCAAGCCTAATCCCTGAAGACTGGATGGCTGCGGAAACCAAGAGTAACGCATCAGTCAATGATGCATTAGCGCCAGAAAGCGGTAAGGCACATAGAGCCGATATTGCCTCAGCTGAGGTGATGCAACCTGGCACAGTAGCCCCAGATAGCACGATTCAAAGACAACATCGTACGCCTAATGTTACTGAGATGGTCGTAGAACAGGCTAATACAGGGTCAAAATGGGAAGAGATGACCCAATCTTTTACGCCTTCTCCTAACACTAATCAGCAACTTCAAATACCTACGGCAGAGCATGCGATAAACACTACGACGAAAGCACAAGTCGATACTGATGCGGCCGTTTGCTCTCAAGATATAGCGCAAGCGTTTTTTGATGGTTTGGGTATTCGAAATCCAGAGTTGATGACAAACGAAGCGCAGTTATTCAAGCAAATGGGCACTTGCTTGCGTTTATGTATTGATAACCTACAGAAAGAGTTGCACGAAGTGGAATCGTTAAAAGATGAGCAGAGTGCGAGTGAGGCTAACTCGAACATCGCAGAGCTAATGCTCACTTTGAATAGTCAGCAATTACTGGCTCCAAATGAACTGGTTGAACAAATGCTCGATGAGCTGAACGATCACCAAGTTATGTTTAACAAAGCACTGAATGAGCTCGTTTTAGAACAGTCAGAAACGAACGATCCCGTAGCATTTGCTAACAGGGTCGCTAGCCAGTCTTTGTTCTCAACTAAGTCAAAGCTGTGGGCCGAATACCTAGATTTCTACACTAATAATCGTCGCCTGCTTAATGAAACATCCTTAAAAGGGCTGATTAAGAAAAACTATAACAAAGTGATTAAGGGAAACCATGCGTAGTATCGCCGTATTACTCGGATTTGCCATGTTGTCCGGTTGTTCCATGTGGGATCAATTTAAAGAGTCCACTGGTATCACACCAGAAACTTCGTCGATTGAATTGGTTATTGAGGCATCACCTGTACTCAATGTGAGAAATGGGGGCCAGTCATCTCCAGTTATTCTCCGTCTTCACGAATTAAGTTCGCCAGTATTGTTCCGAAGCTTAGATTTCTTTGCCTTGTTTGAGAGCGATAAAGCGTCGTTGGGTGATGAGTACATCAAACGTTACGAATATCAAATACAGCCAGGTGGAAAAGTTCATGAAATGCTAACTCTAGACCCTGACACTCGTGCCGTCGGTTTTTCAGTGGCTTTTCGTGATATTGATGGTTCGTCTTGGCGAAAAGTGGAAGTTATTGAAGAGAAGAGCGAGTACTACATCAAGCTCAAGTTAGAGGGCAGTGAGTTAATTTCTGATAACACTCGCGGCATTGAACAGGTTTACTTTTAAGGGATAGAAACATGTCTTTATACAATCCAGTTGTTTGGCAAGATGGAATGTTCATGAAGCCGCAGCATTTTCAACAACTCGATCGTTCGCAAAGTAAACTATCGAGCCTACTGAGTGCCAATGCATCGCCTTTGCATTGGGGAATTAAACGTTTAGAAATCAACTCTCAGTTACTAGCACTGGGTAAAATCGGTATTACTCGTGCTGAAGGTATTTTACAAGACCGGACACCATTTGAGCTTCCGTTGCTTGCTGAGCTGCCTGAAGTGAAAGATGTAGATCCTTCGATTGCCGATAAAGTCGTTTATTTGTGCTGTCCGTTACCATCGGAACGTTCTGAGTTGTTTGGTACCAAAAAAGACGGTGCGCGCTATACGATGGAATCTCAAGAAGTGGTTGACGCTTGTTATGATTCGGAAGACATGGCAAATATCGTCGTCGGTAAGCTTAACTTTTGCTTAATGTACGATCATGAAGATAAGAGTGCTTACACGTCTATTCCGATCTTAAAGATCTCAGAAGTGAAGCCTGATGGCAGCGTGATCTTAGATGATAGTTTCATTCCTACCTGTATCGATATTCATGCGTCGACAGTACTGAGTAAATTTGCGACCGAGTTTGCTTCTATGTTGAAGCATCGCGCGGAATCGATAGTCCAGCGATTAGGGGTGGTGGATCAACAAGGCGTATCATCGGTTTCTGACTTTATGCTATTGCAAGCGCTCAACCGATACGAACCCTTATTTTGGCATTTCGCCAGCACAGAAGCTGTGCATCCTGAATCTTTGTATCGAATTCTTCTTCAGGCAGAGGGTGAGCTTTCGACGCTGTGCTCAACGACACGCCGACCTATTGAGTTTACGAAGTACAATCATGGTGATCTTACTAGCTGTCTTTCTCGCGTCCTAGACAGTGCGAAAATGACATTGAGCGTGATGTCTGAGCAACGAGCAATTCCACTGACCTTAAAAGATCAGAACTATGGCATCAGAACGGCAGCAATCCCTGACAATAAGATCATTGATACGACGACCTTTATCCTCGCAGTTAAAGCTGACGTGACCTTGGATGTCCTGCATACCCAGTTTGTCAGCCAAACGAAGATCGGTTCTATCGATAACATACGTGACTTGATTAACCTTCAACTGCCTGGGATTGAGATCAAACCAATGCCAGTTGTGCCACGCGCGCTGCCGTATCACGCTGGCTACACCTATTTCGAGCTCGATAAAACGGGCGAAGAGTGGATGGCATTGAAGAACACTGCTGCGATTGCGATTCACGTTGCGGGCGATTTCGCTAACTTATCATTGCAACTTTGGGCCGTTCGTCTATGAGTTACGCAGAAACCGACGTCACCGTAGTCTTATTCCAACCAGAGCCTGGCAAACCAATGGAGGTAATGCCAGCGCCTGACTTGTCGAGAAACATCGCAGTACAAGATCTATCTATCGATAACATGGGTATTAACCCGCTAGTGGACCAGTTCTCATGGTTGATCGCCAGTCTGTCTTGTATGTCTTCGATCCCTTGGCTTGATGACCCGATGCCATTTCGTGAACAAGTGGCACGTGAGATTCGAAAAGGTGAACGAAAACTTAATGAAATGGAGCTCGATCGTGCTTCGGTTCTTGTTATTCGTTACTGCTTGTGTGCGGCGATTGATGAATCTGTTTGTCGGCAAGAATGGGGAGCAAATAGTCACTGGAGCCAGAACAGCTTACTGTCTGAATTCCATAACGAAACATCTGGTGGTGACAAGTTTTTCGTTATTCTCGACCGCTTAAAAGCCGACCCTCGCAAATACCGTCACGTTATAGAGTTTCTCTATTTATTGCTTCAACTTGGTTTCCAAGGCAAGTACGGCCGTGAAGAGCGTGGCAACGAAAAGTTAGCGGAAATTGGCAGCACCATTTATCGATTAGTGCGAGATGACCGCCTAGCAGAACAAGAAAAAGTTTCTTTAATCAACCTTAAAGCTAAATATCTAAAGAAGCCGTTAAAAAGGGTAATTTCACCCAAGCTGATCTTAAGTCTTAGTGCGATGACGTTTGCGCTTATGTATGCGGCAACCTACATCGTCATAGACTTAAAATTTCAGCAACTGCTTGAAATGTATAGATAACCAGAGATCTAAAATGAGATCTTCTGCCAGTTTTAGGGCTTATTGTGAATATCACTGGTCTTTTAGTGAAATTCACTAGTTATTTAGAGAGATTGCAGTTTGCGATCTCTTTTATCATTCAATCAATAAAATTCAAATGGATTGGTTATGGGCGTAACAGTTGGTGCGAATGGACTTTCGATAGTTCATAAAGGCTCAGGTGGTGAAGCGAATGCAACGCTCCCAGATGTTTGTTTAACTAAGGTCGGCAAGCCAGTCGTCCCTATCCCTTATGGCAACAATGCTAAATCAGCAGACCTTGCTGGTGGGACTACGACAGTCTCTATGGATGGCGGTAACAGTGTCGCTATCAAGGGCAGTACGTTCTCAAAAAGTACCGGCGATGCGGGCGGTGACAGAAAAGGCGTTTCCTCTGGCACGATAGAAGCTGAAGCAAAATTCATTTCAGCCTCACCAACGGTTAAATTTGAAGGTAAGGGCGTATGTCGCCTGTCCGATCAAATGACCATGAACAAAGCCAACACCATGTGTTTGGGTGGGGCACAAAACCCATCGGTTTCTGTTACGGAAGATCAGGAAGGGACGTATACGCTGGATATAGAATGCAAATATCCAAATGGGCTCCCTTACTCTAATGCACAATTTTCTTTAGTCGAGCCTTCAGGTGCTGTCATTGGGAGTGGAGTGCTGGATTCTAGCGGAAAAGCATCTGTTAATGGTCTCGCTCTAAAAGAATGCAAGTTAGTGCTCAGCGAAACTCAAGACTCTTATACGCCGAACCAATCTTTAGCTGAAAATATTGTGACGGAAACTTACCCTGATCCGAATGATTTTTGTACGTTTGTCGCAGGTCGCCGCTCGCCATTTTGGGAAGATCGTGTTGGGGTTGCTAATGACTGGGGCATATTGATGTCCCCATCCTTCAGTGATGATGACTTTAAAGATATTGTGTTAGAGCAAAGCCGTATATCGTCTCCTTATGCGATTAGTCAAAATCACTCTAAAGATTTTTCTGATGCTTATGTTTCGGCACTTTATCACATCCAAACTGATACTACTGCGCTAGAGAAATATGAACCTTTAGTTGAACTGCTCTTGGAGCAAGTACACGAAAATGGCGATATATTGAGAGTCTTATATCAAGCTGATGTGTTTGAGCCTCCCTATGAATTATTAGCGAAGCTTCGCTTTTTAGGGACTGGGAATACTGTGAAGTATTTGCAGTTTGTTTTATGGACGTTGATAAATAATCAAATCTGTTCATACATCGATGAGCTAAACAGTGAAATCATCGGTCGTTTAGATTTCATACAAAGCCAAGCTTCTGCAAGATCGTTGAGTTCTGTTGAAGAGGGTATAAACGGTTATAAAAAAGCAGTTAACCACTTCAAAAAAGCACTTCCTGACGTCATTAGCCAAATTTTCGAAACCAAAAATGACACCCTAATTTCTATATCGGCAATGGCCCTTGGGAGTACCGTTAACATAGCGAGCCAATCTAGCTTTGCTACTAATTTAGGTAGGGTTAATGCGGTGGTGTACACGAAGTCAAACAACTTGAACCGCCCATCATTTGTCACTTTTGACGATAACTTTTCTGACTAGGACATTTAAATCATGGATGCAGTTTTTCCGATAGCGCAACGAGAAGGTGACGCTTACTACACGCTCAGTGATTTTACGAAATTGTTTGATCAAGCTAAGAGCGGTCGTTATTTAATAGGACAAGGGTACGGTTGGCATAGTGGCATTCACTTAACATCAAAAATGTTACCGTGGGGGAAAGGGCTCAGACCTATTCAAGCGATGCTTGATGGAAAAATAGTGGCATTTCGCATAAATCCTGATTACCTAACATCAACGTACCAAGAGCAAGAGTTTAAGTATAGTAATAACTTTGTGCTTATCGAGCATGAGGCTGTAAACCCCGAAGATAATGAAGATGTATTTAAGTTCTATACACTTTATATGCACCTTGCGCCACCTTCAGATATTGGCGCCAATTCATCTATAACCACGCGTTACCGTTTACAAGAAGCGAGAAATGTACGCACTTTCAAACATAGTGATGTGCCTACTAATTCTGGTGAAAAAAAACAGTCGATGTCTAAAGGAACATTACTTGAATACCTGTATGCAGAAGAGAAGGAGACCCATCCATACCAGATCGACAAAAATACCTACAAAATGATAAAGTGCCGTGTGGTAGAGAATGGTAAATCGGCAAGTGGTAGCGAAAAAGCACTGTTAAACAAGATTGTTTGGTTTGCTTCGGGTCTCAATAGTGACTTTGACATTTTAGAAGATTCCTCTGCTGTCCTATCAGAACCAGTTTCAGAACCTAAATGGATGTCGGACAAGGCGGCAATGATTAGGGACGGTAGTGTGGTTTCTTTACTCCCACTCCTATTTAGAGAGGGGATAAAGGTTTCAGCTGGGGAAGATATCGGTTACATGGGACTGCATGAGTACAGTAACGATGCAATTGGAACTAAGAAAGAAGATAATCGTGTGCATATCGAGATGTTCTCTTTTGAGGAGCCGCCCGAATTTTTCAAAAAACAGATTTCTCCCAAAAATGCGGAAGAAAATCCACTTGTTGTTCTCGATGGGGCCGATAGTAGCGGTGCCGTTGATATGAGTAATTCGTTTATTCAGCAATTACTTGAATCTGTGACAGAAGATCAAGTAACGGACTTCTCCTCGTTCACTGCTCGCGATGCCAAAGTATACTTAGACGGTAAGCGTAAACACTTTGAGCGATTTATTGTGAAACATCCTACAGATTGGCATACAGAGTCGTCACAAAGTCTTTATGAATCAATCCATCAGACCGCAAAGGAAGCTCTAGATATTAAGTGCTCCGCTGGTTTTGTGACTATAGAGGACTACCGTAACTCCCCATGGCGCGATCAAGTGATGGATAGCTTTGATCTTTTCTCGCAATTCGAACTGGAAAGAGCAGATAAGTTCTCATGGATGCAAGATTTACAAGGTGATTTGCAACTAAGCGGTGATAAGAGTCTTTGGCATTATTGGCCTTTTGTTCCTCAAACTCAAGGTGGCTTTAAGTTTACTCTAGCAATGCTACAAGAGGTATACCCTAGGGTTAAAAACTCTAAGATTGAGTTCTTGCGGGGGGTTGTGAATGAATTAAATGCCCATGTGGAGTTTTACAAACTTGATACGCCTTTAAGACGTGCTCATTTCTTTGCACAAATAATGCAAGAAACTGGTTCTAACCTATCAACGGAGGAACTATTTAGATATAGTTTTAGAGGATTAGTATTAACGTTTAGAAATTTTGCACGTGACAAGGTATCCGCTAAAGAGCTTTCATATGATGAAAGTGTGCCAGGTAAGAACACGAAACGCGATGGTAGTACTTTAACCAAAGCTGACTTTATCAGAGTTGCTAACATAGCATATGGTGGTCGTATGGGTAATGATAAAGTAAATGACGGTTGGAAATTCAGGGGTAGAGGACTAAAACAACTAACTGGTAAAAACAACTATGCAACCTTTGATAAATGGCACTCGAAAAATAAGCGAGAGTGGAGTGAAGATATAAACGTATCTTTTGTAGATAATCCAGATCTCTTATTTGAAGCCAAGTATGCCGTTCGCTCCGCAGCGTTTTTTTGGGTAACTAATAATCTTTATAAATTGGCTGATAACGGTGTTGAATACTCCGATTCTCAGGCTATCACAGCCATCGTAAATAAGAATACTGATAGCTATATTAAGCGGTTTGAAAATTTACAAAGACTTTTGAAGCTGGAGACTTTTGAATGAGATTACTTTATTTAATACTAGTGGTGCTGCTGCCATATTTTACAAGCGCTCACGCAAGCGAAGGCTGTGATCAAGAATCTGTCGTATTCGCATGTGATTTAGAAAATAAAGGTGGCAGTTTGAAAGCTTGCTTTAATCAAGCCGAGAATTCGATGTACTTTGTAGTTGACGAAAATGGGTTGAAAAGAGTTTATACCCCACGACAAGGGAAGAGTTTAGATAACTATAAATGGATAGATATTTCTCTTGAAGAGCCTGAATTCATTCCTTTGAAATTTGAAGTAAATGAAAACAAGAATGCGTACTTTTCATTGACTAGAGGTGGTGGACGGTTGAGTGTCGTTGAGAACTCCGTTGACATGATTGAAGACGAAGATGCTGTTGAATACTTCTGTGAAATGGGGACTGAAACAGCTCTGGATCCTAACGTTAGATTAAAAATAAAGCACGTAAAGCCCAATGAGTTTGAAGCTTGGGGTTAAATAGCAATAGATTCCAGTGAGAGCCTAAATAAAATTCATTGTAATAAAGAGTTAGCTTTTCTAGAAAATTTACTCGAGATGTTTGGATAAGAAATGTTCAGATAAAAAGCGCCGACAGGCGCTTTTTATTTACGTTTTAGTTAACCGTTAGAAAAGATGTAGACCAATCTTCGGAAGATTAGGCAAGCAATGCGTAGTATCTGGTCACAAGTTGGTATGAACTTGCCTTTTAGAAAACGCTAATAAAATCGCTAAACAGCTACATGCTAATAGAACGACACCTAAGTTTTGTGCTGTTCCAGCCATCGCTAATCCCGTCCCGATCATGATGTAGTACATGAGCCCAAATAAAGCGCCTGCGCTGCCAACCTGTTGTTTATAATTAACGAGTGCATCACTGAGTATGTTGGGTATCGCAATCCCGTAAGACATGACGACTAACACCATTGGAGCAACAAACCAGATTGATTGGTTCAGAATCAACACACCGACTGATCCAACGCTAATCAATATTGCTGAGAACCAAAGTAGCTGGCTTTTTCGAACATTTTTGGACACTAGGGATTTGTTTAAATAACTCCCAAGCAGAGTGCCTAACCCCAGTACCATGCCACTGTATCCAAATTGTTCGGAGTTATACCCAAGTGCTGAGAAAGTAAATGCGCCAAGCTGGTAATAAGAAAATAGAGCAATGTTATACAAAGCAACCAGTAATCCTGAGCGCCAAATTCGCGCGTCTCTTACCATTTTCCAGCTAAGTTGATGCAACCGTACTGGTGTCTGTTCCTTCTGTGTTTCAGGAAGCTTAATAACGTTATAAGCGAACAATACTAACGCGATTAAAAACAAGGCAAAAAATACATAACGGTATCCACCAAGCGCTGTAAGCTGCCCGCCTAATAGCATGCCAACTACCGGGCTGATTGATATACCCATCCCCATTAAGCTGAAGACTTTACTCAGTTCTTGACCGTCAAACGCGTCACGAAGCATGGTCTGTGTGACAACGGATCCTACCGCGATACCAAATGCGCTTAGGGCTCGCGCGGCCATGACAACAGCAAAGCTTTCAGTTTGAGTTGCGAGTAAAGATG
Organism: Vibrio sp. PBL-C16; assembly: GCF_034321865.1. NCBI lineage: Bacteria > Pseudomonadati > Pseudomonadota > Gammaproteobacteria > Vibrionales > Vibrionaceae > Vibrio > Vibrio sp. PBL-C16. The sequence goes on from NZ_JAXLNY010000001.1 coordinate 43,829, forward strand.
CGCAACCATAGATAAAGAGCCCAATAAGCATGGTGGGCCTTCTTCCCAGTTTATCTGCGAGAACTCCCCAAACTACAACGCCAATGGCAAAAGCTAGGAAGTAAATCGACAATGTTTGGGCTGCTTGTGCGTGGTTTACATCAAATGATAGAGCGATTGAGCTCAACGCTGGGCTATAGGTGGTTTCTACAATTTGCGGAAACATCAACATAACCAGCATGAGCCATAAAGAGGGCTTAGTATTCATATTGTTACCCATCGTTAATGAAGTTGGCGGGCAGTATAAATGAGGCTATGATTGATCTAATAACAACATAAAAACTAAATACATCAATATTCGGACAAAATGGCGCTTATTAACGAAAAAACACAATTTGATGCAGACAAGATTACTAATTATGTAGTGGGAATTGCTGCGGATATTGGCAAGCACGACTCAGGTATGCATATGCACAAGAAAGGGCAGTTATTGTACGCACCTCAAGGTTGTATGAGTTTTGCTCTGGAAGACTCGATTTGTATTTTGCCACCGACAAAGGCGGTTTGGATCCCACCTAATACGCCGCATCGCGCACTAATGACGAATGTGGTGGCGTATCGATCTTTGTATTTTGATTGTGAGGAGTTTGCCTGTCCGAGTAAGATCACGATGATAGAAGTGAATAATTTACTCCAAGCTCTTATTGATAAAATGTCATTTTGGGAGTGGGATAAGCCTAGCAGCGAGATGGTAAATACGACGGCGCTTTTTTGGGAGGAGTTTTATGCTGCGAAACGTTATTCGTTTCAGTTGCCTTTGCCATCGCATCGGCGCTTAACAACGTTTCGTCGAGAGTTGGTTGAACCTTCATTTCTAGCTCCTTCGCTTACTACTCTTGCAAGCAAAGTTGGGGCAAGCACCAAGACGGTAACACGATTATTTAAGTCGGAAACGGGAATGAATTATCAAGATTGGCGGCAACAGTGGAGGCTTTTAAAGGCAGTTGAATTGTTATCAACGGGCATGCCAGTCAGCGCAGCTGCCGATTGGCTGGAGTTTTCGTCAGACAGTGCTTTTATTGCATTTTTCAAAAAGCAAACTGGACAAACACCTCTGACGTTTATGAAAACCAAACCTTAAGCGTCAAAATGCTCACACTCTTTCTAGAACAAACCCCAGGTTCACAGGCTCCGCCTATAAAGCATACATAGACAGGTACCAACGTGCAGGTTACTTGTCTTTACTCTGCAGTTTGCGAAAGTATTGCGTAGTAAAATCAACAAAGGCTCGGATGCGTTTTGGTTGATGTCGGTCGTGATGATAAAGGAGTGAAAATTCCACACTCGGAATGCTCCAATTGGTAAACACTTCTTTTAGCTTGCCTGTCTGGAGTTCTTGTTGACAATAAAGTGCTGGCACACGGATGATGCCATTTCCCGCCAGGGCTGCTTTTATCATTACTCTGCCACTCTTACATCGTAACTGTCCACGTATCTGGTGTTCCGTTGACTGCTTTGTATTCGTGTTCTCAAATGCCCACCGTGTCACACTACCTGTCAAACAAACGTGTTTTTCTAAGTCCTTTGGATGCGAAGGATAGCCATATGTTTCTAAATAGTTTGGGCTTGCGTATGTCCCCATTTCCACATCGATCAGTTTGCGAGCGATAAAGTTGGAGTCGTCTAACTTTCCCATTCGAAAAGCGATATCGAATTCATCCGCGATTAAATCGACACGATGGCTACTAAAATCTAAGTTAATGCTCACTTGTGGGTGTTGGATTAGAAACTGAGCAACGATATCTGCGACAACGTCTTCTCCTAAATAGCCCCCCACACAGTTGATACGAATATCACCTCTTAAGTCTTCTACATCATCAACCACTGCCATAACAGCTTGATCAATATTGTGAAGGGCAGTTTCACACTGTTTATACAGAACCTTGCCTGCTTCGGTGAGGTTCAGTGTTCGAGTGGTCCTTTGTAGCAAAGTGACACCAATCTGTTGCTCCAGATTTGTTATTTGACGTGAAACGTGTGAGCGAGAAACGCCAAGTTGCTCTGCTGCTTTCGTGAAGTTTCCTAGTTGAGCGATTAGGACGAAAGAGCGAATATCCGCAAGGTTGATGTGTGTTTGCATGATGACTTCTTCATAATTCAAAAAAGTATTGTTGCAGTATAACAACAGTGTTTCAACTAGGTCGGTATATATCAACAAACAAAGTTTTCTTAAACTTACCGCCACTGATGTAAACCGTTCGATTAAGGATTCAAAATGAAAAAGTTAATTGTTATTACAGGCGCTAGTTCAGGCATTGGTGAAGCGATTGCACGTCACTTCAGTGAACAGGGCCATGCTCTTCTTTTGTTAGCAAGACGTGTAGAACGTTTGGAAGCATTAAACTTACCAAATACGCTTTGTGAAAAGGTAGATGTGACCGACAAAGCTTCTTTTGAGGCTGCAATTGAGAAAGCTGAAGCGTTGTATGGTCCGGTAGATGCACTTGTAAATAACGCAGGCGTTATGCTTCTAGGTCAGATAGATACTCAGGAAGCATCGGAGTGGAAGCGCATGTTTGATGTGAACGTAATTGGTTTGCTCAATGGCATGCAGTCCGTCCTAGCACCTATGAAAGCACGTAACAGTGGTACGATCATTAACATCAGCTCTATTGCGGGCAAGAAAACATTCCCTGATCATGCTGCTTACTGCGGTACCAAATTTGCGGTTCATGCGGTTTCTGAAAACGTACGTGAGGAAGTTGCATCATCGAATGTTCGCGTTACCACGATTGCACCTGGTGCAGTGGAAACGGAATTACTTTCACATACAACGTCTCAAGATATTAAAGATGGTTATGACGCCTGGAAGGTGGATATGGGCGGTGTGTTGGCCGCAGACGACATTGCACGAGCAGTGCTGTTTGCTTATCAGCAACCGCAAGGTGTATGTGTTCGTGAAATTGCTTTGGCACCGACAAAACAACAACCTTAACATTGAGTTACGGCGATTTTAGGTCACTAAAGCTGTAAATTTTTTATACCGATTCGTGATTGAGATGGCATCTTTAAACTAAGTTGCGTGAAAATTTAGGCCATCCATTTAAATCCGGACACTAAGTGTGTTATTGCTTATACCCAAGTTACTCAAGGTGAGAAAAAACTTTGAGTAATTTGGGTTTTTATTTGGTCTCAATTTTAGGTAGCGAAATTTATTTAGGTCAGAAGGCGGCAGTTGTGATGAAAGGAGAGTGTGACGTAAAACCAAGTGAAGCAATACCCGTCTCTTAATGAGAATTGATTTCATCAACGTCACAAGCCGTTACAATTATCCGTTAGGTATTATACTTTGTGGGTGGTTAATATTTAACCAAACAAGGAGGTGTGTATGAAACGATTCGCAAACATACTTTTTGCAACACAAGGATTGCCAGGCCATAGTGACGCCCTCGAACAAGCGATGAGGATTGCATCTAGCAACAAAGTGCCTGTCTCAGGGCTAATAGCGTGTCCTGATTTCCCAACAGACATGATCCAGTATCAGCAAAGTTATGAGCAATCGCTGCAAGACTCCCTCAAACAAAGTATTCACGAATACAGACAGAAGCTGGGACTCACTGAAGAGGATCTCGCATTTCCTCTTACTGTGAAAAGCAGTGAAAAGCCCGCTGTCTGTATTATTCAAGAAGCATTAGCTGATAACAAAGATCTCATCATCAAAGAAGCTGAACCGCTCGGAGAAGGTGCTGAGGGTTTCAAAGCTATTGATATGACACTGTTACGCAAATGTCCTTGTCCATTATGGTTGCACCGACCAATTGATAAGCCAAGAGATAAGCGCCGTGTTGCTGTGGCTATCGACCCATTAACGGCAAGCGATGAACAGCACTCATTAGCCGTGCGTTTACTCGAATTATCGCGTTCGATAGCCGACACCTGCGATAGTCGTTTACACGTGATTTCTTGCTGGGAGTATTACTTAGAAAACTACCTTAATGGTAACGCTTGGATTCAAGTCGATGATGCTGAGTTGAAACATGAACTCGACAAGGCAAAAGCCGATCATAAACAAGCTCTGCAACAGCTGTTGGAGGAGTCTGGGATTACAGGTGAAATTGTGATTCACCACCTGCATGGAAAACCCGACGAAAAGATTCCAGATTACGTAGAGAGTATTGAGGTAGACGTGCTGGTAATGGGAACCTTAGCGAGGACTGGTATATCTGGTTATGTCATTGGTAATACGGCTGAAAATATTTTGCAATCGATTAACTGTAGTTTGGTCGCTCTTAAGCCCGATGGTTTTGTCTCACCGATTCAGTAATTGGGGTGTAACAAAGTTGGGTTTAAGTGATGTTTTAGGTAAAGGAGGGAGATGGACCTCTAGAACATGGAATTATCAATGTATCAATAAGTTATCAGAGGAGAGTGACATGAAAAACCTATGCCCGAAATGCCACACAGAAATGATAGAACGTTCGAATGTTTATGTTTGTCCGAGAAATGATATCGGTGACTGCACCTACGATGCATTCGAGTTAGCTGATGACGATAATCCATATACATTCAGCCAAGAACACGTAAGTAGTGACCTACGTTCTTATGCCGTAGCAGACAGCAAATAGCGGTTTGTATCGGCGTTCCTCTAAGTAGCACTCAGTGATTACTGTTTGCTACTTTTCCCTTGGTTTCATGATCGTTTTTGAAGCGCTTGGGCTAAAACAATACAGTGGAGTTTGTCATTTGCGCCGAATAGCGCGTACCTTCTTATAATAACGAATGGGCTGCGATGTTGAATAACATAACGGGTAAAGAAAACCTGCCGAAAAACCTAGATAATCAGTTGGTCTTACTGATTTTCCCTGCGCTGCCAGTTTTAATCTTCTCTTTTCTCTTTTATATCTATACTCCTGCAGGCGTGAGCTGGAATGCGGAATGGATACCAAGCCTCGATATCAACCTTAGCTTTAGATTAGATGGTCTTTCATTTCTTTTTGCGGGACTTGATCAGTGGGATTGGCGCACTGATTCAAATCTACGCTTTGGCTTATTTACGAGAAAGTGATAGCCGGTTTTCCTTTCATTTGTATCTAACCCTATTCATGCTTGCCATGCTAGGGATTGTGATGAGCGATAACATTCTGTTGTTATTTGTTTTCTGGGAACTCACCACCATCACTTCTTATTTACTGATCGGGTTTAATCACGAAAATAAAACGTCTCGGAAAAACGCCTTGCAGTCGCTGATTGTTACTGGTGCTGGTGGACTAGCGTTGCTAGCTGGTCTTATCTTGCTGGGAGCAATGGCAGGGAGTTATGAGCTAAATACCATTATCGAGCAGGCAGACACTATTGCGCAGCATGAATGGTTTATCCCATCTCTAGTGCTCATACTACTCGGTGCATTTACTAAATCTGCGCAATTCCCGTTTCATTTTTGGCTACCTAACGCGATGGCAGCTCCCACTCCGGTCAGTGCGTATTTACACTCGGCAACAATGGTAAAGGCAGGCATTTACCTATTAGCACGTTTATCGCCAGTTTATGCCCACAGCGAGATCTGGTTTTATGCTTTAGTCATCACTGGGAGTATCACGGCCATTTGGTGCACATTTGTCGCATTAAAACAAACTGACTTGAAGCTGATGCTAGCCTACAGCACGAATGTTGCTTTGGGTAAATTAACATTATTACTAGGTATGGGCACAGATTTGGCCGTTAGTGCAGTATTGATGTTTATTCTCGCTCACTCTTTCTATAAAGCTGCGCTGTTTATGGTGGTGGGTAATATCGACAAAGCGACAGGAACACGAGATATTGATCAATTGTACGGCCTGAAGTCAGTTCTCGTCATCAGCATGGTTGCGGGGAGTTTGGCTGCATTGTCTAAAGCGGGGTTCCCGCCGTTGTTAGGCTTTTTGAGCAAAGAATACATGTACAAGTCCGCAGTAGAGCTCAATAACTGGATCGCCTTTGTACTTTTAATCGTGAATATACTGATGGTCGCGCTAACCATTATGCTTATTGCGAGACCATTCTTTGCTCGCCGTGATCTCGTGCCGATTGAAACTAAGCCAGTTGAGACAAAAAAAGCCATGTGGATCTCGCCTTTGCTCTTGGCAGTTGGCAGCCTCCTAGTTCCGTTATTCGGTTTAAATTGGTTAGATCGCAATATTATTTTTCCGGGCTCTGCTGACATTCTGCCCACAGCAGCTCTTAAAGAGACATCACTATGGCATGGCGTGAATGTACCGTTAGTGTTAAGCGTTATTACGCTAGCGTTGGGGTATGTGGTGTACCGTGTTTATCCAGCTGTGTCTGCATTTTTTCAGCGGTTACATCTATTCGTCCCCAAAGCGGAGAATATTTTTGAACGACTATTAGATGGCATGATGACAGTGGCGAAGTGGCAAACGGCGCGGTTACAGCAAAAGAAATTGAGTCGCTATGTCCTATTATTTTTCACGGTACTTGCCGTTGCGTTACTGAGTCAGGTAGCGCTTATTCCTCTGCCTTTGGTTGGCGAACTTTCAAGTGTCACTTTCTATGAGATTGGTATTGCCTTATTGTTGATTGGTGCTGCGCTCGTATGTACGTTGTCCCACGCAAGACTTCTTGCGATTTCTGCGCTTGGTATGATTGGCTTCATGACCACGCTTGTTTTTATGATTTATAGCGCCCCGGACGTTGCGAAGACTTTACTGTTAGTGGAAACATTAATGGTGGTCTTTCTTGCATTGTTAATGCGTCATATGCCACGTCTAACCACCGTGCCCAAGCATTCAATAAGACGTAAAGTAGCGAATATTTGCATAGCAGGTGTGATAGGAGTTTCGGTTACTTTACTTTTGTTAGGAATCACGTCTCAGCCGATGGACTCTTCGGTGTCAGATTTCTTTGCAGAAAACAGTGTCCCGGGTGGACATGGGCGAAACATTGTTAACGTTATTCTGGTCGACTTTCGCGCATTTGATACATTGGGAGAAGTTGTCGTCGTTGTTATTGCTGGGATTGCGGCAGTGAGTTTGCTTAAGACAAGAGCGAAAAAGCAAAATCGTATCCAATCATTAATTTTTGCAACCACGGCACACATCGTTTCGGCACTCATGCTCGTATTTTCAGTGTATCTGTTGTTACGTGGTCATAATGAACCGGGTGGTGGCTTTATTGGTGCGTTGATTGCCGTTATTGGTTTATCACTTCTCATGTTCGCGGAATCACCGAAATACGTTCGTTCTAGGTTGTATTTCAAACCGTTTCTCATTGCGTTATCTGGCATCGCATTGAGCTTAGTTTCTGGTGCTTTGAGCTTTGCGTTTGATAAACCGTTTTTGACCGGACTGTGGTGGAAAGACGTGATACCACTAGGGACGCCATTGGTTTTTGATGTTGGTGTTTACCTTGCCGTTATAGGTGGCGTGATGGGTATGCTGCTTCGTATTAATGAGGAGCTAGAGTGATGGAAATAGTCTGGAGTGTTGTCGTTGGAGTATTTGTCGCAGCAGGTGTTTATTTAATGCTTGAAAAGCATATCTTGCGCCTTTTGTTCGGCATCATGTTACTCAGTAGTGCGGTTAACCTTGCTATTTTTACAGCTGGGAGGCTGACGCCCGGAGAACCGCCATTGATTGGCGATAATGCTCTTTTACCACCAGATAGCGCGGCAAATCCTTTACCTCAAGCGCTTATCTTAACTGCGATAGTCATCGGTTTTGGACTACTTATTTTTGCTTTAATGCTGTTCTATCGAGCTTATAAAGACACTGGAACTGCAAACGTCGATGAAATGCAACGTTCTGAGGAGGGTCAATGAGTTCGATTTTGCTTACGTTACCGGTTGTTCTCTCGCTGAGTACGGCGTTGACTATCTTCTTCGTCCGTCGCTCAACAAAAAGTGTTGAGTGGTTGAGCGGTGTAAGTGCGATTTCGAACCTTTTCGTTGCGGGCTTTCTCACAGAAAACATCATAAGTAATGGTATTCAAGCCGTTGCTTTTGGTCAGTGGAGTGCGCCATTTGGTATCGTGTTTGTCGCAGATTACCTCAGCGTTGCTATGGTGATGATAACGGCGGTGATTGGTGCGATATGTGTTTTCTACGCGATGGCGGACCTTCACCGAAAGCCCTCCTATAGCAATTACCATGCGTTAATGCACGTGTTGCTTGCTGGCGTTTATGGTGCTTTCCTGACTGGAGATATTTTTAATCTGTATGTTTGGTTTGAGGTCATGCTCATTTCATCATTTGGTTTAATGGTGTTAGATGCAACGAAAACTCAAGTTGATGGTGCAGTAAAGTACGTGATGTTGAACCTGATTTCGACGCTGGTATTTTTGCTTGCTATCGGTTTATTGTATGGAGCAACGGGCACCTTGAACTTGGCCGATCTCTACACCAAAGTAGGGGAAAATGAATTGAGCATCAACATGATGCTGTCCGCGCTATTTTTGTTTGCCTTTTCTATTAAAGCGGCACTCTTTCCTTTATTTGCTTGGTTGCCAGCTTCTTATCACACGTTACCAAGCGGTGTGGTGGCACTGTTTGCCGCGTTGCTTACTAAAGTCGGTGTATACGCGTTGATAAGAGTCTTCACCTTAGTATTTCCGCTCGCCGAGAGTGGTTGGCAACCGACGTTAATTTGGGTCGCAGGGCTAACCATGCTAACGGGCGTTTTAGGAGCGGCTAGCCAATTCGACATTAAGAAAATTCTTTCTTTTCATATTATTAGCCAAATAGGCTATATGATCATGGGGTTGGCTATTTACACTCCCTTAGCTTTAGCCGGTGCCATTTTCTACATTGTTCATCACATCATTGTAAAAGCGAATTTGTTCTTAATAGGTGGATTCATCGAGCGCAAATATGGCTCTAGTCAACTTGAACATTTGGGTGGGGTATATAAAGCTATGCCTTGGTTGGCGTTCTTGTTTCTTGTACCTGCGTTTTCTCTGGCCGGTTTCCCACCGCTATCGGGTTTCTGGGGAAAGCTATTGGTCATCAAGTCGAGCATACAGGCTGAGTATTACTGGTTAGCAGGTACCGCGTTATTGGTGGGGTTGCTTACTGTCTACTCGATGACGAAAATTTGGAGTGAGGCATTTTGGAAAAAGCCATTTAGAGATAAGCCAGAACAGACTCTGCAGGCCAAAGTACATTGGTTGTACTGCGTTCCAATTATTGTATTGACAACGTTGACGCTAATCATTGGCTTAGTGGCGGAGCCTTTTTATCAATTTTCCGTTCAAGCTGCAGAACAACTGTTAAATCCGACTGAATACATCAGAGTGGTGTTAGGAGGAAATACATGATCTATCTATTCCTCAATTTTTTCTTAGCGTTAGCGTGGATGATGCTTAATGGCAGCTATTCGAGTCTGAATTTTGTTGTCGGATTTACGGTCGGTTTTTTTGCTTTAAGGTTGAGTCAACCATTTGGATTGAAAACGAGCTATTTTCAACGTTTTGCATCTGCATTGAAGTTATTGGTGTACTTCGCTTATGAAATGGTTATATCGGTTGCGAAAGTGGTGTGGGACGTTGTGACACCTACTCATTTGAGTCAGCCTGATATCGTTTATGTCCCTCTGGAGGTCGACTCTGATCTAGAAATCACATTACTGGCGAACATGGTTTCTTTAACACCGGGCACGCTTAGTTTGGATGTTACGGCTGATAAAAAGTATCTTATCGTTCATGCCATGTTTGCACCTGAACATGAAGAGGTTATTCGCGGAATTAAAGATGGGTTAGAGCATCGAATTTTGGAGGTGACGCGTGGATAGTTGGCTGCAAATAACGGTCACTTTTGCCTATTCTGGGCTACTACTCAGCTTTGTTATGGCTTTTGCTCGTTTAATTCTAGGACCAACGCTAGCTGATCGAGTTGTGGCGTTAGATCTGATTTCATTTATCACTATCGGATTTATTACGGTTTACACCTTAGACAGCGGTGAGGACGCTCTGTTAGACATCGCCATTACATTAGGTTTGGTCGCATTTCTCGGCACGATCGCATTTGCACGTTTGATCGTTAAAAGAAAGGAGAAAGAATAATGGACGTGTTGATTGGACTATTTTTATGCTTAGGAACATTGTTGACCTTGGTTGCAAGTCTAGGTGTCCTGAGGCTTCCTGATTTGTATACCCGAATGCATGCAGCGACCAAAGCTGGAACTGTCGGAGTGAGCTGCTTGTTATTAGCGGTCGCTTTCTCACTCCCTGAAGTTACCGTGATCTCTCGGGTTATCGGTACGATGTTGTTTATCGTTCTCACTGCGCCAGTAGCCTCCCACCTGCTCGGCAGAGCAATGCGAGAGGTCGGATATAAGATTTGGCGCAATGATTAACCATTAGCGTCGAATAGTACTACGTCCTAGTTGAAATAAACTCGAAGCTGTATTGATGAAGTCGGAAGTAATTGACGGTATATTCAAATGCACGACCATCTTCTAGGTAACCAGTGGACTCAACTTTTAGAATAGGGGAAGCTTCTGATTCATTCAGGTATGAGGCCGTCTCTGCATCTAACAAATACGGTTTGACAGACTGACTGCTTTTCGCAATTTTCAATCCTTTGCTATTTTCAATGTACTCATATTTAGAACCATTCATTATGGCTATGCTCAAGTCTGGAAATAACATTGCTGGCATATGAGTGACTTCGTAAATTTCAGGCTCATCATTAATACACCTGAGTCTATGTATTTCATATGTATCATCATTGGGCGAGAGATTTAACTGCTTAGCAACCTGCTCATTCGGCTTTTTAAGTTCGAACTTTATGACTTGAGAGCTAGGTGTTTTCCCTTGTTTACTGACTTCCTCGATAAAACCCAGCAAATGTAAGGCATCATGTTGGGCTTTTAGATCGTTTACATAAGTTCCACTACCTCTTGTCCGACTAATTAAATTATTGTCGACCAGAATTTGTAAGCTTTTTCTGATGGTTACGCGGCTTACGGAAAACTCTTCTTGCAAATCACTCTCTTTTGGAAGCATCGATTTAGGTTGTAGTTCCCCATCTTTGATCTTTTTTTCTAATCGTTCCGCAATGTCTATGTATTTGGGTTTCATAATACCTCGCTAAGTCTTGGATCATGATAGCAAGAATGTGATCTGAGATGTAGTTAATACTTTTCCTTAGGATCTTTGTGTGATTTTTATCTCGTATCTATGTGCTTACACTTTAAATGTATCATAAAAGTATTAATACTTATTTTATACATTTGCAGGATAAACATTTGAGGTAGCGAAATGAAACGTCAAAAATTAACGATTGTTGGTGCTGGCAGTACATACACACTTGGTATGATGAACAGCCTTATTGCCGAAAAAGATAACTTTCCACTCGCAAAAGTCGTGTTTTACGACATAGATGAGAAACGCCAAGAATCGAATGCATTAGCTACTGAAATTCTATTGCGAGAACACTATCCAGAAGTTGAAGAGTTTGTTTATACAACGGATAAATCTGTCGCATTCGCAGATTCGGACTTTTTCTTTATCCAGATCCGCACTGGTGGGTTGGCCATGCGCGAGCGCGATGAACAAATCCCGCTATCCAACTCTTGTGTTGGGCAAGAGACATGTGGCGCGGGAGGAATGGCATATGGACTTCGCTCTATCGGCGATATGATCCAGCTAGTGAACGAGATCCGACAAACGTGTCCAGATGCGTGGATTCTTAATTACACCAACCCGGCGGCAATTGTCGCTGAAGCTTTAAATCGTGAATTTCCGCATGATAAGCGAATTCTAAATATCTGTGATATGCCAGCAGCGATTATGGTCAGCTATGCGCAATTGTTAGGATGTGAAATTTGGGACTTCGTTCCTGAATATTTTGGGCTTAATCACTATGGCTGGTTTACCAAAATTCGTAACAAACAGGGTGAAGACTTAACGGACAAAATTAAAAATATCATCCTAAAAGAAGGGATCAGTGCGGTTGATGCGGAAATAGCGGATGACCCATCGTGGCAAGCCACATTCAAAAACATGAGAACAATGCTTGCTGATAATCCAGAGTTTTTGCCGAATACGTATCTTCAATACTATTTGTACCCTGAAAAAATGGTGGCGAAAGAGGATATCAATAATACTCGCGCAAGGCAGGTAATTAACGGCCGTGAGAAACGAGTGTTCGAATTGAACGCAAGAATAATTGAAGCGGGCACCACGAAGCACGAAACACTGCATGCCGATATCCATGGTCGATACATGGTGAGAGTCGCGGCTTCGCTTGCCTACAACTTGAGCGATGTGTATCTCGTCATCGTACCGAATAATGGTGCTATTACAAATTTACAAAATGACGCCATGGTAGAAGTTCCAGCTGCGCTAACTAGTGATGGACCGAAAGCTTTTACTGTAGGAAAAATCCCAACCTTCCAAAAAGCCATGATTGAGAGCCAACTTGGTTACGAGAAATTAGTCGTGGATGCTTGGTACGAAGGAAGTCAGCAAAAGCTGATTAATGCACTCACACTTAACCGTACCGTGGTTAATGTGCCAAAAGCTAAAGAAATAACAAAACAATTACTAGAAGAAAATAAAGCCTACCTTCCTCAATTTTTTCAATAACAACTGGACGTTCGGGGCCTACTTGTAGGCTCCGTGAATGAAACAAGAGGTTTATATGAAAGACATTATTCAAAGGTTCGGGGCCGCGATGTTTGTTCCCGTTCTATTATTTCCAGCAGCGGGCATGTTATTGGGTTTCTCTGTTGTGCTGTTAAATCAAGAAGTGTTTCCTTGGGCACTAGAGGGGAGTGCTTGGGTTAAAGTCTCGACGATCATTTTACAGGCATCTCTCGCTGTATTTAAAAATATGGCACTTATTTTTGCCGTTGGGTTACCTATCGCTTTAGCTAAAAAAGCATCTGGTCGCGCTGTACTTGCAACACTCGTTTCCTACATTACGTTTAACTACGTTATTGGTGGAATCCTTCAATTTTGGGGACCAGAACTGGGCGTGAACTATACGGAAGGTGAGCGAGGTTTGACTGAAGTTGGTGGCATTCTAACGCTTGATACCAACTTACTAGGTGCCATTTTAATTGCAAGTCTCTCTGTTTGGGTTCACAACCGATTCTTTGATAAAAAGCTACCGGATTGGGCGGCTGTATTTGGCGGAACGCCATTGGTTGTGATCATTAGTTTCCCCATTATGGTCGTGATGGCAATTCTAACTTGTTTGACTTGGCCAAGTATTCAGCATGGTATTAATAATCTGCAATCATTTTTGGTTTCTGCTGGATCGTTAGGGGTATGGCTATTTACGTTTTTAGAGCGAATCATGATACCAACGGGGTTGCATCATTTCGTATATGGTCCCGTTTTTTATGGGCCAGTTGCAGTCGATGGCGGGACGGTTGCCTATTGGATTCAAAATATACAGACATTCGCCCAGAGCTCGGAAAGTTTAACGACACAATTTCCTCAGGGTGGTTTGATGTTGACGGGAATGGGTAAAGTGTTTGGTTGTACGGGTATCGCACTAGCACTCTATTCAGTTGCGAAAAAAGAAAATAAAAAGATGGTGATGGGGTTAGTGCTCGGAGCCGCAATCACAGCAATTCTTACAGGGATAACCGAACCAATAGAGTTTACATTCTTATTTATCGCACCTGCGCTGTTTGCTTTGCATGCGTTGTTATCTGCGACAATGGCAACGATCGCCTTTATGTTTGGTGTTTCCGGTAACTTTCAGACTGGCTTGATAGACTTCATTTTCCAAAACTGGTTGCCTTTGGCTGGGAACCATGCAGGAACATACGTGATTCAGATTATTATTGGTCTCATGTTTACTGGTGTTTACTTTGTTACGTTTCGCGCGCTTATTTTAAAATACAACATACTTACTCCGGGACGTGAAGGTGCAGATAGTAAGTTGTATTCCAAAGCTGACTACAAAGAAGCGAAAGAGGTCCATAACAGTAGCGCAAGTCCGTCACAAGCTAGTGCCTTTATTGAAGGTTTGGGTGGAAAAGAAAACATTGACTTGTTAACTAATTGCGCGACGCGTCTGCGTGTTAAAGTTAAAGATGTCTCTCTGGTAAAGGAGAACGCATTTTTCACACAGCACGGAGCGGTGAATATTGTTAGAAATCAAGAGAGCCTTCAAATCATCGTTGGTTTAACGGTGCCACAAGTTCGCGAAGATATGAGCCAACTGATAAAAGCTTAACCCCCAAACTAATGCTCCAGCTCATATGGCTCAAAGGTGAGATATAATTATCTCACCTTTTTTGTGTACATGAAGCATATTTCGCTCAGTTTCCACGAAAGTGGGGAGGAGTTATCGAGCGAGCTAAAATATAGTTAGGTTATACCCGTCTGTATTGTGGGAAGACTTGTTGGGTCTCTAAGTGACTGTGGCGCCTTCTATGTTGAAAAGCGTTTTAATTTCTTCCAGCACTTCTGGGTTAGCAATAGCACCAATGTTTTTTACAACTTGTCCGTTTACCAATTGTTTCACTGCTAGCTCAACCAATTTGCCTGAGCGCGTTTTAGGAATATCACTGATAGCAAAAATTTGTCGTGGGACATGGCGCGGTGAACATTTTGTTTTCAATGTTTGGCGAATTGAATCGGTGAGTTGTTGGGTTAACTCGACGTTGTGAGCGAGTTTTACTAATAACCAGATTTCTTCAGACTGCTGGTTTAACTTGCCGACAGCGATGGAGTCTTCAACCTCGGGTAACGCGTTCACTTGTTGGTAGATTTCAGCGGTACCGATTCGTACGCCGCCTGGATTTAAGGTTGCGTCACTACGGCCATAAAAAATAAAGCCGCCATGTTCGGTTTGCATCACATCGTCGCCATGGTGCCAGATATCGGTAAACTTGCTCCAATAAGCGTTGTGATAACGTTCGCCGTTGTCGTTCCAGAAGCCAATAGGGAAGTTAGGTAGCGAGTTATTACAAGTCAGTTCGCCGCGTTTTTGCGTAATAGTATGTCCACCATCCTCTAGAACACGTGCGTCGATTCCTAGCCCTGCGCCTTGGCATTCACCTTTGTAAACTGGTGAAATAGGGTTTCCAAGTACAAAGCATCCGCAAATATCTGTGCCGCCAGCGATAGAAGCGAGATGCAAGTCCTGCTTGATGTGCTGATAGACATAATTAAATTGTTCTGGGTAAAGCACCGAACCAGTTGAGCACAGAGTTTTGAGTGACTTCAGGTTATGTTCTAGTTTTGGAGAGCAGTTTGCCTGCTCCAGTGCCTCTAAGTATTTCGCTGAAGTACCAAACAGCGACACGTTATGTTCTTCAGCTAATCGCCATAAGACGGAGTGACCAGGGTAAACCGGACTACCGTCGTAAATCACTAAGGCTGCACCACTCGCAAGAGCGGAAACATGCCAGTTCCACATCATCCAACCACATGTTGTGTAGTAGAAAACCTTGTCTTGCGATTTGATGTCGCAATGCAGTTGATGTTCTTTGAGGTGATTGAGCAAGGTACCGCCTGCGGAATGGACAATACACTTAGGTTGACCTGTTGTACCAGAAGAATACAAAATGAATAACGGGTCATTAAACAGCGTTGGTTGATATTGAATTGATTGTGGAGAAAAGTGGTGAGTAATATCGGACCAAGAAACAAACTCAGAAGTGCTAGCACTCTCAGCGTTTTGTAAATATTCGATTTGGCATACGCTAATAGTAGTCTCTTCGGAGGCACTGCTTAACTTACTACTAAGAGTGGTGTTCTTGTCCGTCATATCGAAAGCTTTGCCTCCGAACTGGTAGCCATCACAGCAAAAAAGAACTTTCGGCTTGACCTGACCAAAACGCTCTACGACGCTATCGATACCAAAATCAGGAGAGGTTGAAGTCCAAATGGCACCAAGACTGGTGGTGGCCAGCATGGCAATAACGGTTTCAGGAAGGTAGGGCAAATAACCCGCAACGACATCGCCTTTACCGACACCACAATTGAGTAGCCATTGTTGAATGGCGGAAACTTGTTCAAGCAACTGTTTACCGGTGAGTTGTCGGTGTTCACCGCTTTCATTGCTAAAAACAATAAACTCACGCTCTGGTGATTGTTCAGCCTGAGATAGGAGGTTCTCTGCGTAGTTCAGCGTGGCGTCAGCAAACCATACTGTGTCTCTATTTACATGGTGATGATTAGAACCTGTTTGTGTCCATTTGGGACTGCCAAGGCTCTTGATTTGCGAACCCATATCTCCGATTACGTTGCAAAACTGCCAAGTATGTCGCCAAAATTCATCATTGTGCTCAATGGACCACTGGTGTAGAGACGTGTAATTGTTGATTACGGTACCTTCGGCTTTGTCTTTATTAACCTTTTCGATGAACCGTAATAAGTTGCTATTGCTGACGCGCTCAGCAGATGGTGACCAAATAGGTGCAGATTTTGGCATAGGTCCCTCTAATTTCAATTCTTTTGAATATGACCAAAACAAAATAAAGGGGCGAACATAGCAGTGTTCGCCCCTTATCTGATCGTTTAAAGTTGTTCGGCAAGCTGAGGTAGTACCTCGAATAAATCACCAACCAATCCATAGTCGGCAACTTCAAAGATAGGAGATTCTGGATCTTTGTTGATCGCGACAATCACTTTGGATTCCTTCATTCCTGCAAGATGCTGGATGGCACCGGAAATCCCAACCGCTATATAAAGCTTAGGTGCAACGATTTTACCGGTTTGACCCACTTGTAAGTCGTTGGCAACAAACCCGGCATCAACCGCCGCGCGAGAAGCGCCAATGGCAGCACCTAGTTTATCGGCAACTTGTTCGATCAACGCGAAGTTCTCTTTGCTACCGACCCCGCGTCCACCTGACACAACCACCTCTGCCGCGCTTAATTCAGGACGTTCTGACACGGTTTTATCGACAGAAACCAATTCAATCATTGGAGCTGAGATAGTGACCTGCTGATGCTTAATATCAGCTTGGTTGTGACAAGTAACCGGCTCAAACGCAGACGCGCGCACGGTGATGACGCGAACCTTGTCGCTGGTGGTCACTTTGGCAAATGCGTTTCCTGCGTAAATAGGGCGGATAAAAGTGTTTTCATCGATAACTTGGACAATATCGGAAATTTGCCCAACGCCGAACTTCGCTGCTACTCGCGGTGCAAGATCTTTCCCTTTTGATGATGAGCTAGCCCAGATTGCGTCAAAACCTTCAGCAATACTCACTACAGTAGGTGCGATACTCTCGGCAAATTGATGCTTAAGTTGCTCATCATCGACACAAATTACGTTTGATATACCATCAACGCGACAAGCTTGCTGAGCGACTTCTTCACACTGGTGGCCCACTACGATCAAAACATTGTCTTGGCTGACTTGTTTTGCTGCATTAACCACTTTGAGTGTGTCCGCATGCAATTGGTTATTGTCATGCTCTGCTATGATTAAGTTCTTCATGAAATCACCTTCGCTTCGTTACGCAGCTTATCGAGAAGCTCTGAGACAGATTCAACCTTGATGCCACCTTTTCTTTGCGCTGGCGGTGTGACTTCTTGAATGGTTTGGCTAAATACCACTTCAACACCCAGACTGTCAGGTGTGATGGTATCTAACGGCTTGCGCTTAGCTTTCATGATATTAGGCAAAGAGGCAAAACGCGGTTCATTCAGGCGTAAGTCAGTACTGATCACCGCAGGTAAGTTCATCGCGACCGTCATCAAGCCGCCGTCCACTTCTCTCACGACCTGAACTTTTTGATCTTCAATCTTCACGTCGGAAGCGAAAGTTGCTTGAGGCCAGTCAAGTAGGGCGGCCAGCATCTGAGCCACTTGGTTGTTGTCAGTATCAATGGATTGTTTACCCGTAATCACAAGCTGTGCTTGTTCTTGCTCAACTAGAGCTTTGAGCAGCTTAGCGACGACCAATGGCTCTATTTTGTCTTCAGTATCGACATGAATAGCGCGATCGGCGCCTAATGCAAGCGCGGTACGTAGTTGCTCCTGACACTGGCTACCGCCGGCACTGACAACGATGACTTCATCTGCAATACCTTGCTCCTTTAGTCGTACGGCTTCTTCAACGGCTATTTCGCAAAATGGATTAATCGTCATCTTGACGTTATTGGTTTCAACATCGCTATGGTCCGCTTTCACGCGAACTTTAACGTAGGGATCAATGACCCTTTTGATTGGCACTAGTATTTTCACGTTAGATTCCTTTTACAGTGAAGACTATGTGTTAACAGTGAAGACGATGTGATGACGTCTTTAAAATGATGTTAATTTACCTTTACGTTTGCGTCAACTTTAAATATATTGTTGATTAACAAGTTGGCAACATGCAAAGAAAAAGGAATGCAATCATGGAAAGAGACTGCATGGAATTTGATGTTCTGATTGTAGGCGCTGGTCCCGCAGGTTTGTCTGCGGCATGCCGAATCAAACAATTAGCAGCAGAAAAAAAACAAGACCTCTCTGTTTGCGTGGTAGAAAAAGGTTCTGAAGTTGGAGCGCATATTTTATCGGGTGCGGTGTTTGAAACGCGGAGTTTGGATGAGCTTTTTCCCGACTGGGAAGAGAAAGGCGCTCCGCTCAATACCAAAGTAAACCAAGATAAAACCTACTATCTAGGTAATGACATCAATGGTCATGAACTGCCGTCTTGGGCGGTGCCTAATACGTTACATAACAAAGGTAATTACATCATAAGTTTGGGCAGTCTATGCCGATGGATGGCGTTGCAGGCTGAGAACTTGGGGGTGGAGATCTACCCAGGTTTTACCGCCAGTCAAGCGATCATCGATGAAGATAGTCGTGTTTGTGGCGTGATCACGGGCGATATGGGATTAGATAAAAATGGTGAACAAAAAGGAAATTTCGAACCTGGTATTGAACTGCGAGCGAAGTTTACTTTATTTGCTGAAGGCGCACGGGGGCATATTGGTAAGCAGTTGATTAACCGATTTAATCTTGCTGAAGAGAAAACGCCTCAACACTACGCTATCGGTTTTAAAGAGCTGTGGGAAATCCCATCAGAGCAGCATCAGCAAGGTTTAGTAGTGCACGGATTAGGTTGGCCGTTATCAAATGAAGCTACAGGTGGCAGTTATCTCTACCATTTAGAGGGAAACCAAGTTGCCGTCGGGTTGATTGTTGACTTGAATTATAAGAATCCGCACTTGAGTCCATTTGATGAGTTTCAACGTTTTAAACACCACCCGTTGATTGAGCAATACCTCAAAAATGGGAAGCGTATTAGCTATGGCGCGAGAGCGATTACCAAGGGCGGCTTTCATTCGCTTCCCACGCAGCAGTTTGCTGGTGGCTTGTTAATTGGCTGTGATGCAGGAACACTTAACGGCGCTAAAATCAAAGGCACACACACCGCAATAAAATCTGGAATGCTTGCCGCTGAAGCAGTATGTGAAGCCCTTGAGAGTCAGTCAGTTACTGCTGATTATCAAAAGCATTTCAAACAGTCTTGGCTGTATGAAGAGCTTTATCAAGCACGTAACTTCTCAAGTGGAATCCACCGCTTTGGATCGTGGCTGGGCGGTGGTTTAGCGCTGCTGGAACATAACGTGTTAAAAGGTAAAGCTAAGTGGCATATCCGCTGTGATAAGCCTGATCATCAGTCTCTGTTATTGGCGGAAAACAGCAATGAAATTGTCTATCCGAAGCCTGATGGCGTGTTAAGTTTCGATCGCCTCTCTTCTGTTTATCTATCCAATATCTTCCATGAGGAAGATCAACCATGCCACTTACGACTGGAGAACCAGCGGATCCCTATTGAGCAGAACCTTGAATTATATGCAGAGCCAGCACAGCGCTATTGTCCGGCTGGCGTGTATGAAATCGTACAGGGGGAGCAGCAGCCAGAGCTGCAAATAAATGCGGCCAACTGTATCCACTGTAAGACCTGCGACATCAAAGATCCAAGTCAAAATATTACCTGGACTCCGCCAGAAGGTGGTGGTGGTCCGAACTATCCAAATATGTAAGCGTTTGAGAATAATTTTTATTAACAATTTATTTACTTAAAGTTTGCGTTAGTTCAAATCTTTCTCGATGAACTCGATTGCAACTTAATCTTTCAGGCACTATTCTGATTTTAAATTGACGTTTACGTAAACTGAATACAAAGTTGATGCATAGGTGTAAAAGCGGTTACCAGTATCAAAGTTAGGTTTGATCAAATAGTGCTCAATGGAACGCACTTAAAATAACGAAAGGGAGATCAACTATGGTATCGGAATCGCCTCTGTTGCAGGTAAACGATATTTCATTGGCTTTTGGTGGGGTGAAAGCTTTAACTGACGTGAGCTTCCATGTGAATGAAAAGGAAATTTTTTCAATCATTGGTCCAAACGGTGCAGGTAAAACCTCAATGCTCAATTGCATCTCTGGTCGATACACACCAAACAAAGGCTCTGTAATCTTCGCTGGAGATGACGTAACTAAACGTACACCAAGCCAACGAGCTGAGTTAGGGCTGGGAAGAACCTTCCAAAACTTAGCGCTCTTTTCTCATATGTCGGTACTGGACAACATCATGGTTGGCCGACACCACCTACTGAAAAATAACTTCGTCACGGGGCCACTCTATTGGTTCTCCAATGCGCAGAAAGAAGAGATGGCGCACCGCAAATATGTGGAAGACGTGATCGATTTTCTAGAAATCCAGCACATCCGAAAAGCGACTGCAGGCACGCTATCTTACGGCTTACGTAAGCGTGTAGAGCTTGCTCGTGCCATTGCCTTAAAACCTAAGTTACTGCTGCTTGATGAACCAATGGCAGGTATGAACTTGGAAGAAAAGGAAGACATGGCACGTTACATCATGGATCTGAATGAAGAATTAGATATCACGATCATCATGATTGAGCACGACATGGGCGTGGTCATGGACATCTCTAATCGCGTTTTGGTTTTGGATTTCGGTAAACACATTGCTACGGGTGAGCCTGAAGAAGTGATGGCCAACCCACATGTGAAACAAGCGTACTTAGGCGAAGAGTTACCGACATTAGAGGAGAGTGCATAATGGCACAGCAACATAATGATTGGGCAGATATAACCCGCTTAGATACCTTTCCAAAAGTGTTGCAACACAATGCCAAGAACTGGCCCGAACAAGTCGCAATGCGTGAAAAGGAGTTTGGTATATGGCGAGAGTTCACTTGGAAGGATTATGAAAACCGCGTCAAGTGGATGGCACTGGCACTACGAGATTTGGGTATTGGTGAGCAAGATGTCGTTGGTTTGCTAGGTGATAACCGCCCTGAATGGGTATGGGGCGAGTTAGCGGCACATGCGATCAAAGGTTTCTCGCTGGGCATCTATCAAGATTCTATGCACGAAGAGGTGGCGTACCTTATCAACTATGCAAAAGCAAAAGTCGTGATTGCCGAAGATGAAGAGCAATGCGACAAGCTGCTTGAGCTTGGTGATGAAATTCCTAGCGTTGAATACATTATTTACTGCGATCCTCGTGGAATGCGTAAATACGATGATCCAAGATTAATTGATGTTGAACAGGTCTACAAAAAAGGTCAGCTGATTGATAAAGCGGACCCAGACAAATATCTCAATATGGTTGTTGAAACCAAAGGCAGCGATCTTTCAATTCTTTGTACAACGTCGGGTACGACTTCTAAACCAAAATTGGCTCAGCTACACAGTGGCACGTTCTTGGATCACTGTGCGGCTTACTTGCGTGCAGACCCTCGTTCCCCAGGCGACAACTACGTTTCTGTTCTGCCTTTGCCTTGGATTATGGAGCAGGTTTACGTGGTTGGTCAGGCGTTGATTTCTCGTCAAATCGTTAACTTTGTGGAAGAACAAGAAACCATGATGTCCGACTTGCGTGAAATCGGTCCAAACTTTGTGCTGTTAGCGCCACGTGTGTGGGAAAACATTGTGGCAGACGTGTCTGCACGAATGATGGATTCGACACCGTTTAAGCAAAAGATGTACAAACTGGGCATGAGCTTAGCCAACAAAGCGTTAGAGCAGGGCAAACGTTCTAAACTCGCCGAATGGATTCTTTTGCGTGCTTTGCGAGACCGTTTAGGCTTTTCGAACCTAACATCTGCTGCAACGGGCGGCGCGGCGATGGGGCCTGACACTTTCCGTTACCTACAAGCTATTGGTGTGCCACTTAAGCAGCTTTATGGTCAGACCGAAATGTGTGGCGCATACACCGTGCACCAAGCGGATGATGTGGATTACGATTCCGTTGGTGTTGCGTTTGATAATGCAGATGTGAAAGTCATCAACCCGGACAGCAATGGCGTTGGTGAAATCATCGCGAAAAGTACAGGCATGTTTACTGGCTACTTAAACAACCAAGCAGCATATGATGAAGATGTTCAAGATGGTTGGATGCACACAGGTGATGCGGGCTATTTTAAAGATTCCGGTCACTTGGTGGTGATTGATCGTCTGAAAGATATGTCGGAAACCAGCCATGGCGACCGTTATTCGCCACAGTTTATCGAAAACAAACTCAAGTTCTCGCCGTTTATTGCAGAAGCCGTGGTGGTAGGTAAAGGTCGACCTTGGCTGTCTGCCATCATCTGTATTCGCTATGCGATCGTCGCGAAGTGGGCAGAGCAACGCGGCTTGGCATTTACCAACTACACCAACTTATCTGCTCAACCAGAAGTGTACCAAGCGATTCGTGAAGAAGTTCAAAAAGTGAACGAATCCCTACCGGATGCACAGAAGATCAGCAAATTCATTCTACTTTACAAAGAGTTGGATGCCGACGATGGAGAGCTAACTCGCACACGTAAAGTACGCCGTGGTGTGGTTGCAGAGAAATACGGAGACATCATCGAAACCATCTACAGCGACGATCCAAAAGTCGATGTCGATACAGTGATCACTTATCAAGATGGCACTAAAACACGCATTCAAACGTCGCTAGTTATTGAAACGCTTATTGAGCATGAGCCAACACTAGTGGATAGCGAACAACGGAGGATCGCATAGTGAATACGGATTTATTACTGCAACTCGTCATTAATGGCGTGATCGTTGGCATGTTGTATGGCGTTGTCGCCATGTGCTTTGTATTGATTTACAAATCGACCCAGGTGGTCAACTTTGCTCAGGGTGAGTTCTTGTTGATTGGCGCATGGGTATGTTGGGCGGCATTGGTACACCTACAGTTACCGTTTTTTATAGGCTTTTTACTCACGCTCGCGTTCATGATGATTTTTGGTATCGCCGTGCAAACCATTGTGCTCAGACCGTTGATTGGTGAACCGATTATCTCTGTGATCATGGTGACCATTGGTCTATCGATGTTTTTCCAAGCGCTGATGAAGTGGATATTCGGTGTCTCGGCTGTGTCGTACCCGCAAGTGTTCGAAACCAACGTGGTGAATATCGGAGGTTTGAATGTTGAGTTTGCTTACATTCTGAGCTTGATCTTCTCAATGCTCATCATGGGCGCGTTCTACTGGTTCTTCAAATTCAGCAAAATGGGTCTGGCAATGCGCGCAACGGCATTCAACCAGCAAGTAGCCCAGAGTCTTGGCATTTCCATCAAGAAAGTGTTCGCCATCAGTTGGGCCATTTCGGCAATGGTATCTGCAACAGCAGGGATTGTTATCGGTATCGTTAACGGCGTATCTGACGCGCTATCCATTATTGGTATCAAAGTTTTCCCAGCCGTTATTTTAGGTGGCTTAGATTCGGTAGTCGGCGCAATTGTCGGTGGTATTACCATCGGGGTGCTAGAAAACTTGGCTGAGTTTTTTGATAGCCAATACCTGCAAGTGGGTAACTTATACAACATCGCACCATTCTATGTGCTGTTAATCATTCTTGCCTTCAAGCCATATGGCCTGTTTGGTACCAAAGATATTGAGCGTATTTAAGGAGAAATAACATGGCTCAACTTAGCATGCGCCCATGTGGTGATTTTCGAACCACATACAAAAGCGATACGCCAATTTTTGAAACCAAAACCATCAGAAGCCTTGCGATTGCTGGTGTCATCGCCATGCTGGCAGCACCGCTGGTCTTGGATATTTACTTCCTAAACCTGTTTATTCAGATTGCATACCTCGGTATCGCGGCATTGGGCTTAAACATTTTGGTTGGTTTTACCGGACAAATCTCGCTAGGTCACGGTGCGTTCTTTGGCTTTGGCGCCTTTGCATCGGCTTGGCTAAATAACCAGTTTAACATTCCAGTCGTGTTTGCGATTCCGCTTGCGGGTTACTTAACCATGATTGTGGGGATGCTGTTTGGTCTGCCAGCGGCTCGAATTAAAGGTTTATATCTAGCCATCGCAACGTTGGCGGCGCAGTTTATTTTAGAGGACTTCTTTGCTCGCGCAGATTGGTTCAGTGGCGGCTCATACGGTGCAAGCGCGAACCCAATTAATTTGTTTGGCTTTGAGTTTACGACTGACGAAAGCTTCTTCTACATCGCTCTGTTTGCGCTGATCTTCATGTATATGTGGGCATCAAACTTAATCCGTTCTCGTGACGGTCGCGCGTTTGTCTCAGTACGAGATCACTATTTGTCAGCAGAGATCATGGGTATCAACCTAACCAAGTATCGTCTGCTCTCATTTGGAGTGTGTGCATTCTATGCAGGCATCGGGGGGGCACTCTACGGACACTATCTAGGGTTTGTATCAGCAGAAGGCTTCACCATCATGATGTCTATCCAGTTCTTGGCAATGATCATCATTGGTGGCTTGGGTTCAGTCAAAGGCACATTGATGGGGACGATATTTATCGTATTGCTGCCTGAAGTTTTGGAGTTTGGCGTAACGGGGCTTTCAGCGTTTGGTGATACCACCGCTTTCACTGATGGTCTGGCTTACTTCAAAGAGATGGCGATTGGTTTAGTCATCATGCTGTTCCTCATTTTCGAACCTCAAGGATTATCGCATCGCTGGCAACAGATTCGAGCATATTGGAAACACTATCCGTTCTCATATTAACGTGGAATTAAGTGGAATATACCTCAATAACAAGGACAACGAGTTATGAACAAAGGACATTTAGCGACAACGTTGGTGCTATCTTCGGCACTGTTTACTACCGCCACTTGGGCAAAAGACTCTGTATTTGTCGGGCAATTAGTCGACTTTTCTGGACCAACAGCCTATGTGAGCAAGCCCTATGGTTCTGGCGTACGAGACGCATTGCGTTGGATTAACCAAAACGGTGGCATTAACGGTACCGAGCTCGAATTTGAAACAGTAGACATGGCGTATAAAGTGCCAGTAGCGATTTCCAACTACAAACGTTGGGTGGCGCGTAAAGACATGGTTGCGCTACAAGGTTGGGGCACGGCAGATACCGAAGCACTTATTTCGTTTGTTACCAAAGACAAAGTGCCGGTGTTCTCTGCTTCTTACTCTGGTCACTTAACTGACCCAACTGGCAAAAACCCAAAAACCGCGAAACCAGCGCCTTATAATTTCTTTTATGGTGCGTCGTACTCAGATGCGTGCCGTGCGCTAGTTAAGTGGGCGAAAGAAGATTGGGAATCTAAGGGCAATCAAGGTGCGCCGAAATTTACGCACATTGGCGATAACCATCCATTCCCGAATGCGCCAAAAGAAGCGTGTGCAGAGTACGCCAAAGAACTTGGTTTTGATGTGCAAAACCCAGTCGTTGTGTCACTAAAACCAGGGGACTTCAAAGCGCAATGTTTGTCGCTGAAAGAGTCAGGCACCAACTACGGTTACATTGCTAATATCGGTAGCTCGGTTATCTCACTAGTGAAGTCTTGTAACACGGTTGGGACAGAGTTCCAGTACATGGCAAACATTTGGGGCGGCGATAAGCCAGTGCTTGAAGCAGCAGGCGATGGCCTTAAAGATTACGTTTTCCCAGGTATGACAGCGTTTTGGGGAGATGATAATGAAGGCATGAAACTGGTCCGTGAGATTTCTAAGCAGTCTGAATCAGAGCCGGGCGAATTCAGAACTCACCATTACATTCGCGGTATTTGTTCTGCGTTCTATATGAAAGAAGCAATGGAGTGGGCGAAAGACAACGGTGGTATCACAGGTGAAAACATCAAGAAGGGCATGTATGTCCATGACAACTGGGTACCACAAGGCTTAGAAGGTGTTTGTGTCCCTGCGAACTGGAAACCGGAAGATCACCGAGGCACAACAACCGTGAACGTCTTTATGGGCAACAACGATGGCGGCGCAGTTGATATTAAGAAAGTATCTCAGGTGACATTGTCACGTCGTGACGATTGGCTAGGTTACTAATCTACGACTTATTAATAACAAAGCTTACTGAAAATAAGGATGGGTGAGAGAACACTCTCACCCTAGCAAGGAGTAGCTTGATGGCTGAATTAGCAACGAATATCGAACCGGCAGAAATACTGCTTTCAGTGAACAACATTGAAGTCGTCTACGACGAAGTAATACTAGTACTTCGCGGTGTGAGTTTAGAAGTTCCAAAAGGGCAGATTGTGACCTTACTGGGCGCCAACGGTGCGGGTAAATCCACAACGTTGAAAGCCATTTCTGGTTTATTGAAAACCGAAGATGGTGAAGTGACGCGCGGCGAAATCAACTTCATGGGCGAGCGTATAGACAACAAAAGCCCGGAAGAGATCGTCCGTTCGGGCATCTTCCAAGTTATGGAAGGGCGCCGAATTGTTGAAGATATGACGGTAATAGAAAATCTTCGCTTAGGCGCTTATACACGCTCTGACAACGAAGTTGAACAAGACATCGAAATGGTGTTTGACTATTTCCCGCGACTCAAAGAGCGCACTGGCCTGGCGGGCTATTTGTCTGGCGGTGAGCAACAAATGTTAGCGATTGGCCGAGCGTTAATGGCTCGACCGAAGATGATTTTGTTGGACGAACCGTCTATGGGGCTTTCTCCGCTGCTAGTTAAAGAAGTATTCAGCATTATTAACAAGATCAACAAAGAGCAAGGCATTACCATGCTTTTGGTTGAACAGAATGCCAACTTCGCTCTTCAAGCGGCCGATTACGGTTACATCATGGAATCAGGCAAAATCGTACTAGATGGCAGCAAGCACGAATTGCTAAACAATGAAGACGTAAAAGAATTCTACCTTGGCGGCGGCGATGAAGATCGCAAGAGCTTTAAGAATCTGAAATCTTACAAACGTCGTAAGCGTTGGTTGTAAGGAGCAAGGATGAACGAACTATTTGATGCGAAAGAATCGTTGTCTCTACAGGCGCGAGAAGAGTCGCTGTTTCAACGTTTGCCAGCGCTGATTGAAAATTCGAAAGCCAATAGCGAACATTACGCAGCGCATTTTTCTGAGTTAGATCCTACATTGGCAAACAATCGTGAAGGGCTTGCTCAGTTCCCGATTACACGTAAGTTCAATGTACCTAATCAGCAGCAACTTAAACCGCCGTTTGGTGGCTTAAATAGCGTTGCCATTGGTCAAATGGCGCGCGTATTCCAATCTCCTGGGCCGTTATATGAGGCTCAAACGGATGAGGCCGATTTCTGGCGTATGGGGCGCGCGTTTCACGCTGCTGGGTTCTGTGCGGGTGATTTAGTGCATAACACGCTCTCTTACCATTTCTCTCCTGGCGGATTTATTATGGATGGTGGCGCAAGGGCTTGTGGCTGTGCGGTATTTCCGGCTGGAGTAGGCAATACCGAAGCGCAAATAGAGGCAATTAAACAGCTTCAACCTAATGGTTACACTGGCACACCTTCTTATTTGCTGACGTTGCTACAAAAGTACCAAGAGAAATACAATGAGCTGCCTAGCTTTGAGAAAGCTCTGGTCTCTGGTGAAGCGGTTACAGCAGACATGCAACAGATGTTTGAGGAAAAAGGCATTGCAGTCTTTCAAGCCTACGCAAGTGCAGAGCTTGGTTTGATTGCTTATCAAGTGTCTGGTGAACAAGGATTAGTGATTGCCGAAGATATTATTGTTGAAATCGTTGATCCTGATGGTGTTCCTGTACAACCGGGAGAAGTCGGTGAAGTCGTTGTAACGTCGCTCGATGAGAAGTTCCCGCTGATTCGCTACGCAACGGGAGATTTATCGGCATACCTAGAGACAAGTTCTGATTCTTCACGCACGAATGCACGAATTAAGGGCTGGATGGGACGAGCAGACTCCGCGGTGAAAGTCAAAGGGCTGTTTGTTTATCCGCATCAGATCCAAGAAGTCTGTCGTCGCCACGATATTAAAGGCTCCTTGAAAATTGAGCGCGATGGCTTCAACGATGCCATTACTTTCTGTTGTCATGATGTGCATGTATCAGCAGAGGACATTCAAGCAACACTCCAGTCTGTCACTAAACTGAAAGGCAATGTCCAGTTTGTACCGAACCAAGCGGAGCAGCCGTTAATCAATGATCTTCGCAGTTAACTCATTGGTGGCATAAGTGCAGTAGAAAGTGGTTGTCATAAAAAACTAACAACGTCAGACAAAAGGCTAGAAAAGGGATACCACATTGCGCTGCGTATCCCTTTATTTTTTACTACCGCAATCAGGGAGCGGGTAAATGAAACAGGCACCAATGATTAACACACAATTCTGGGATGATTTGTTTATCCGAGGCACTATGCCTTGGGATGCCCAATCGACACCTCAAGAACTCAAGGACTATCTCGACAATTCACTTCATGTAGGCCAGTCAGTGTTTATTCCTGGGTGTGGTGCCGCTTATGAACTGAGCACTTTTATTCAATATGGGCATGACGTGATCGCGATGGATTACAGCCAAGAAGCGGTAAAAATGGCGCAATCAACGTTAGGTAACTACAAAGATAAAGTCGTATTGGGTGATGTATTTAATGCCGATTTTTCTCACTCGTTTGATGTCATTTACGAGCAGGCCTTTCTCGCAGCACTACCGAGAGATATGTGGTCAGAATACTTTTCGATGGTGGATAAATTATTGCCAAGCGGAGGTTTTCTAATTGGTTTTTTCGTCATTGATGATAATTACCTATCACGCTTTCCTCCATTTTGTTTGCGAAGTGGGGAGTTGGCATCTTTTCTAGAGCCCACGTTTGAACTTGTGAAGTCCTCAGTGGTGGCAAACAGTGTTGAGGTTTTTAAAGGCAGAGAGCAATGGATGGTGTGGCAGAAACGTTAGTCGTCACTGAGACTTCTTTAGAAAGTATTCGCGGAAACTGTCTGGTTCTTTGTGAATCGCTGATACATAAGTCTTCACTCTATGCCTGATGGAATGCTCACATAGTTTGTCGGTTTGTGTGAAACATTAATTTCTCGTTGCTGGTTTAAGTTGTTGAGATATCTCTAACAGCGGTCGAGTGGTTGAGTTTATTGCCGGCACGGGTTGTGTGCTCAGAGCGTAAAGCGACAGATCAGCATCGATCCGAAAGGTAGTAGAACGTCTCTCACTGATCTGTCTATTTCATGCTTATACTATTTTAGGTTGACCATCTGATGCGGTGGCACCGCCGTCTACAGGTAGGTTTACGCCATTAATGAAAGATGCGTCATCACTTGCCAAGAAAGTCACGACAGACGCAATTTCTTCAGGTTCGGCTGCTCGGCCAAGCGCAATGCGCTCATTGAATTTATCGCGGATGTCCTGCGGCCAGCCGTTTGTCATGTTGGTTTTTACTAAACTTGGGCATACGGCGTTAATTCTTACCCCATCCGCACCATGGTCCAATGCCATCGCTCGGGTAAGGTTCACCACTGCGCCTTTACTCGCGCAATAGAATGCGGCACCCCAGTCACCACCCAAACCCGAAACGGACGCGGTATTTACCATACAACCTTTCGTTTTTAAGAGTTCAGGCAAAGCAAACTTCGCGCAATAAACAACACCATCAATGTTTACACCAGAGATCTTCTTCCAGTCTTCCACACTACCTTCAATCACGGAACCAGGGACATGTACGCCAGCATTGTTTACTAAAATATCCAGTTTACCGAAACGGGTAACAACATCAGAAATCAGTGCTGCGACTTTTTCTGGGTCAGAAACATCAATAGAATGCGCAGACACACGCTGTTTATCAAAGCCCTCAACGGCGTTTGCCAATTGCTCTTCATTCCAATCGGCAAGAGCGACGTTTGCGCCTTCTTCATACAAACGTTTTGCGATGGCCAAACCAATACCATTGGCAGAACCAGTGACGAGTGCGACTTTATTTTTTAATCCTCTCATGCGATTTCTCCTTCGAAACTTACAAAAACGGGATCTTGATTTTTCTCTGTGCGCGGCAACATCAGTTTGTCGTTGTCGCTGTAATCTACGGGGATAGCCACCACTGCTGGTCCTTCAACGTCCATGGCTTTATTCAATGTCGGTAGCAATTCGTGTTGACTAGTCACTGCGAAGCCTTTCGCGCCAAATGATTCGGCGTACGCCTTGAAATCAATTGGTCCAAATTTCACACCAGAGCAGCGCTGATATTTGTTGATCTCTTGCATTTCTACCATGTTGTAGGCGTTATCAACCCACACAATATGGACGATATTACAGTTCAGTCTAACCGCGGTTTCTAACTCCATGCTCGATTGCATAAAACCGCCGTCTCCTGATATCGATACCACTTTGCTACCAGGTTTTAGTAGGCTGGCACCAATGGCCCATGGTAGTGCAACGCCCATTGTTTGTTGGCCGTTAGACACCAGCATTTGGCGAGCTCGAAAACAACTTAAGTAACGAGCGATCCAGATGTGGAAGCTCCCCATATCAAGACATAGCGTGGTATCTGGTGTGATGATAGATTGCATGGCTTTAATCAGTGCCAGTGGATGAAATCCTTGCTTGTGATAGACATTGGGATAGGTTTTGATCACTTGCCGTTGCAGTGCTACCTCTTCCAGTACTGAAAGTGCCGTTGGGGAAAGGCGGGCATATTCAGAGATATAGCTGCCCATCTTGTCTAATGACTGCGCAATGTTTCCGACGATTTCAACACAAGGCTGATAATTAAGTTGGTATTCTGCCGGTTCAATATCGAGGTGAATCACTGGGTTGCGGTGGCTGTTCCAAAGCTCAGGGTCATACTCTATTGGGCTAAAGCCGATGGTGAGAATTAAATCGGCGTCCCGCAGTAAAACATCGCCAGGTTGGTTATTAAACAAACCGACACGCCCAGCAAAGTGATGATAGTAATTGATGTCTACCGTGCCGGCGGCTTGGTAAGTGCCGATAACGGGTAGCTGCGTATTTTGAAGAAATCGGGCGATAGCAGCAGCGTTTTGACTGCGGCTCGCGTGAAGGCCAAGTAAAACCACACAGCGCTTTGCTTTACTGATTCGACTGACCGCTTCTTCGATTGCTGCGATGTCTGCGCAACCAGGCTGTGTGTAAGGCGAGGGGACAATAATGTCCGTTTGGGTTTGCTCGGATAAAACATCTTGGGGGAGACTCAAAAAGCAAGCCCCAGGACGACCTGACTCTGCGATACGAAATGCGTTCGCCATGATCTCGCTTGCGGCGTCCACATGCTGCACTTCAGCACTGAACTTAGTTATAGAGCGAAAAATACTGACGGTATCCATGCTCTGGTGTGTTTGTTTTTGCTGGTCAGTTCGTTTCACCGCACCACCGATAGCAATCAGCGGATCGCCTTCGGAGTTTGCTGTTGCCACTCCCGTAACTAGATTTCCACAGCCAGGGCCTGACGTAACCATGGTGACGCCTGCTTTGCCGGTTAGTCTTCCCATAACGCCCGCCATAAATGCGCCGTTAGCTTCGTGGCGTACCGGAATCATTTGGATGTTAGTGTCTTCAATCGCATCGAACAGTCGATCGATTTTTGCACCGGGAATACCGAAAATGTACTTAATGCCGAGAGACTCTAGCTGTTGAGCGATCAACTGAGATCCATTTTTATTTGAAGGTTTGGATTGCATTTGTTGTCCTTATTATTTGCCTGACTTTGTTACTTTTCCGCCTTTTCTATGGCGGTATTTATATCTTCCGGAGCCAAATTGGCGTTGAGGAAGTCTGTCGATACCGGGGTATCAATCACTAGCCGCGAGACTTTGCCAATCTGGAGGAACCCTGACGAAATGCTGTAATCCTGAATATGACCACCTCCTTGGCGGTCATCGGTAATAAAGTGTTCGTGATAGCCGGGCACATTGATGCCAGTCGTATATTTAGGACTGCGAAAGCCGGCGACCACGCCTTGCTTATGCGTGAAGCGGAACGTTGGTTGTTCTTTGACCACTTCAAGCATTGGCCGATAAGGGCGTGTTTGTTTAGGTACGGTGCGAGTACGAACTGAATCGAAAACGCCATCAATGCGCACTGCGCAAAATAGGTTATCGCTTGGAACCATCTCGTCTATGATGCTATGGACTTCATGACGTGACATGCGCGATGTCAGTGGCAGCTCGATATCAGGCTTAAAAAAAGTCATGACAGCAAAGGGCGTTTTTTGCGCCAGGTCTGCCGGGTTTGCGGAGCCATCCGACTTGAGTTGAAAAACTTCCTTATCAAACGCAATCAACTCACCATCCAATTCATTGAACGTACCTAAACCAAAATCCCCATGTTTCAGCAGTTCTTCTATGGTTGTTGAGCCTTCGTAAACACCAGCGATCAAAGCACTCATTAACGAAGTCTGATAAATCTCACCATCTCCGGTAACGTGATGGTATTCAGAAAATTCTTTCGCTACTTCAAGCGAACAAGCACATAGAGGGTTATAAAATCCACGCATGAGTAAGACCAGTTATGCAATGAAGAGTATATTTAGATTGACTTCTACACGGTGCTAAATCCAATATAAAAAAGATTTATTTTGATATGGAAAATATATGGAATTTCGCTACCTGAAGTATTTTGTTGCGGTCGCCGAGACTCGTCACTTTACCCGAGCAGCTGAACAGTTAGGGATTGCGCAACCTCCTTTGAGTCAACAAATCAAAAAGCTAGAGCACGAGCTTGGCGTGGACTTATTTAAGCGCTTGTCTAGAGGAGTAGAACTGACCCATGCAGGGCAAGTCTTTTATACGGATGCGGTAAATATTCTTGCTGATGTGGAACGCGCTAAAGCAAAAGCCCGACAGATTGCCCGTGGTGAAAATACGCAGGTTAAAATTGGGTTCGCGACGTCAACATCAACCTGCATTAAGGTATTGGAGAGGATTGGGCGTATTCAAGAGAATGGGGTTCATTTACAGACGGCGGAACTATCAATGCCAGAGCTTGCCACTCAGTTAAAAAGCAAACAACTTGATCTCGCAATCATGCGGCTACCCTGTTACGCCAGTGAGCCTTTTGAGCACAAGGTGTTGTTTAACGACCCGTTTGTCGCGGTGATTCCGGCGGGGCACGAACTGGCAAAATATCCCTGTATCCAGATGAAACAGTTGAGAGGCCATAAAATTTTACTGTTTCCACGAGAGACGGGCCCCGCATTGTTTGATGGCATGAGCACACTTTTTGCCGACGCAGGAGTAAGGCTCGAACCACAGTTCGCAGCACCGCAACTTCGTACGACGATTGCCATGGCGCAGGCTGGGTTAGGTATCGCTCTCGTTCCGCGCTCACTGGCTGAACATCTCGATGATTCCGCGACAGTCGCCGAGATTGATGATATCCCCCTAACCAGTCGTGTTGTCGTTGCTTGGGAGGCGTCTAATCTCAATAAACAAGCGTTAAAAGTAGCCACGAACATCGGTCATGTTGAGGCTTAAAGATGAGTCATCGAACTGGCTCTGATAGCCACAGGCAAATGTGATACTCTCACTCGTTATATGCAAAGCTATGCTTTGGTTGAATAGACAAATCTTACTCCACGAATAGAACTTACTGAGGATGTACCAATGATATACGCTGCGGTCTTTGATATGGACGGGTTGCTGATGGATTCAGAACCTTTGTGGAAGGAAGCGGAAAAGCTGGTGTTTTCATCAGTTGGTGTCCAAGTGACCGAAGTGCTGTCAAAGCAGACTGCAACTATGACGACAGGTGAAGTAACAAGGTTTTGGTATGAACGTAATCCTTGGCAAGAAAAGAGCCTAGAGGAAGTAGAGAATGCTGTTGTGGATAAAGTGGAGGCATTAATAATTGAAAAAGGATGCGAATTAGAGGGTGTTACAGAAACACTCAAATTGCTTAAGGAAAAAGGGCTTAAGATAGGGTTGTCTACTAATTCACCTTATCAACTCATTCCCATCATTTTGAACAAACTCGGTATTGCCAGTTACTTTGACGCGATATCATCGTCAGACGATGTAGAGCAGGGTAAGCCAGAGCCAGATGTCTACCTTTCAACAATCAATAAACTAGGTGTAGATTCAAGTAACTGTATTGCCTTTGAAGACTCTTATTCGGGCATGCTTGCGGCAACACGAGCAAACATAAAAACAGTCGTGATACCTCAACCTGATAAGTTCTACCAAGAGTTTAATGAAGCCAGTCTAAAGCTGCAAAAGCTATCAGAGTTTAATGAAAGCCATTTAGTGGATTTAATAGGATAAAGCTATTCATTACGATTAGTAATATTTATGACAGATGTCATACCATATAGAGAGCTTTGATGAGATGTTAGTTGCTTATGTGTAGGAGTGGTGAGGGATGAAATGAAGCTTAATGTCGTTGCATATTTGATCAAAGAAGGCTACGAAGAGGCCGATATAATCAACCCTAAGAAACAAGAAGAAAGGTGAAGTGCACTTGCCATTTTTTTTCAAAAGTAAACCTGCGTCATCACAGTAGACGGTTACAAAACATGGGTTTTACGGTTGAACTAGCCAAGATAGATGCATAAAAAGACTAACAAAGCATTTAAGAGGAACTCCCGAGGCTTGTCATTTTTAGGTTTCGTTTTTGCAGTGTAGTGGTTTCGGGTTAGTGATAGCGTTGTTTACAACTTAATGCGGCGTTAAACAGCAAGGATGATGGATGATTAAAGCGCAAATATATGATGTATTTTGTGATGAATTGGCTAAAGGTAACCCTTGTGGCGTTGTCGAACTAAATCACTGGCTGAGTGATTCTGAATTACTTCAAATCACTCATCAGGTCGCTCAACCTGTCACATCATTTATGGTTCAGTCTGGCAGTGACTACCACATTCGCTGGTTTAGCCTAGAAGGAGAGATCAACCTATGTGGACACGGAAGTTTGGGCGCAGGCGCTGCAATCATTTCCAACTATCATCAGAATGAGATCATTCTAAAAAGCCAGTATGGCCATATTACCGTTACTGGACTGGATGGAATGTACAGGATCGTGATGCCAAGTTGGCAAGCCAAACCTCATGCCATCCCCTTGGGTATTTCAGGCTTTTCCAATGACCCCGTAGATGCTTTTACAACGCGTGATTTGGTTGTTGTTCTCGAATCCGAAGATGATGTTGTTCGCTATCAACCTAACTTTGATGAGCTGATTAAAATTGATGAGTTTCATGCGGTCATCGTGACGGCTCAAAGCTCTGATAGTGGCTATGTGCTGCGTTACTTTGCACCTAAAATCGGTATTTCAGAAGATCTTGCCACAGGCTCGGCTCAGTGCTCATTAGCGCCTTATTGGTTTGAAAAGCTGGGCAAAGAAAAATTGACGGCTCGTCAGCTATCTCGTGCTGGTGGTTATTTTGAAGTGGCTCGTGGTTCAGAATCTACGATCGTATTGTCTGCACACGTGAAAAGTCGGACTTGAATGTAAACGCCTCTAGCTCCTAACGCAAGAGCTAGAGGTCCCCATTTTTTATTGACTTAAAAGTGCCGAGCTAAGATTTTAACCCTGCAGCGGTCATCATGACGCGAAATAACATAGACACTAACCCTAATGCAGCGACGCTAACGACCCATATTCCAATCATCCAAGCCCATTGGCGGCACCAATTTTTGATTTTCATACTCACTCCTTATCAACTCGTTAATGGTACGCTTCGCCTTCTTTTACTTTTCCGGAGAAGACGTAGTAACTCCAAAAGGTGTAAGCCAGAATGATCGGGATGATGATCACTGCTCCAACGAGCATAAAGCGCTGACTGCTTGCAGGAGCCGCTGCTTCCCATATTGATATGCTAGGAGGAATGATATTTGGCCAGATACTGATGCCAAGCCCTGCGAACCCGAGAATCACGATCACTAGCGCCATCACGAAAGGGCTGCGCTCTTTACGCTTTTTAACGGAGTCAGCAATCTTCAAACATACCAGTCCAGTAATGACTGGTACGGGCAGTAAGTAGAACAAATTCGGCAGAGAAAACCATCTTTCCGCAATGGTAGGGTAAGCAAGTGGAGTCCAAGCGCTCACAATGACTAATGCGGAGATCATCGCCAGTAGTGTTTTATTAGTGAAGCGGTACATCGTGTTTTGCAGTGCACCTTCCGTCTTCATGATGAGCCATGTGCTACCGAGCAGCGCGTACGTTGCGACTAAACCCAAACCGCAAAAGATGGGAAAAGGGGTAAGCCAGTCTAGTTGGCTACCTACGAAGACGCGGTTTTCCACCGCAAAGCCTTGAATTACCGCGCCAACAACGATGCCTTGGAAAAACGTGGTTAAAATCGAGCCGACCATAAAAGAGCGATCCCAGAACTTTAAGTGGTTTTCCAATGCTTTAAAGCGAAACTCAAACGCTACGCCACGAAAGATCAAAGCAATCAACATCAACGTCAAAGGGATGGTTAGCGCTTCAATAATTACCGCGTAAGCCATCGGAAAAGCGCCAAATAGAGATGCGCCTCCAAGCACAATCCAAGTTTCGTTACCGTCCCAAACTGGCGCGACACTGTTGACCATGACGTCTTTTTGTTTTTCATCCTTGATGAAGGGCATCAGTATTCCAATACCCAAATCGAAGCCATCCATGATGATGTACATCAAAGTGGCAAAAACGATGATCGCGAACCAAATCACGGATAAATCAAAATGCATATTCTTTACCTTAACTTTGTGACAAATTCTAGATGCGGCCTGAAACGGTCGTCATGTCGTGCTCATCGTGTTCGATTGCATCGGGGCCTTTCTTGATTTGGTGGATCATGTAGTAATACCCAAAACCAAACACCAAGCTGTACACAACAAGGAAACACAGCAGGCTGATGCTCATTTGTAGGTCTCCGTGTGCAGAAACCGCGTCACGCGTTTTTTGTACGCCATACACGACCCAAGGTTGCCGACCAACCTCTGTCGTAAACCAGCCAGCGAGTATTGCGATAAGACCAGATGGCCCCATAAACAATGAAAACTTGAGGAACCAACGCGAAGTATAAAGCGTGTTCTTTTTTCGTAACCATATGCTGTAGAAGCTTTGAAAAATCATCAGAAGTCCTAGCCCGACCATGATTCGAAATGACCAAAAGACGATAGGTGAGTTCGGTCGTTCCTCTTTCGGGAAGTCTTTCAGCGCCGGGATTGGCTCAGTTAAACTGTGGCGTAGGATCAAACTTCCTAAAACAGGAATTTCTAAGGCATAGTCTGTGCGTTCTTGTTCCATGTTTGGCATGCCGAACAATATCAATGGGGTTGGCTTGCCATCGCTGTTATCCCAATGTCCTTCGATGGCAGCGATTTTGGCGGGCTGGTGTTCCAGAGTGTTTAGCCCGTGCACATCGCCAATCACGGCTTGGAGTGGCGCAAGGAACACTAAGATCCCGAGCGACATCGAAAACATGGTTTTTACCGCAGTCGATTGATTGCCTCTCAATAAATGCCAAGCGGCTGACGCGCCTACAAAGAGTGCTGAACTGACGAAAGCCGCGACGCTCATGTGCGCCAAACGATAAGGAAATGAAGGATTGAAAACGATAGCAAACCAGTCGGTTGGCACCACACGTCCGTCGACAATTTCATAGCCTTGTGGCGTTTGCATCCAACTGTTGGAGGCGAGAATCCAGAACGTCGAAATGATCGTTCCTAACGCCACCATCGAGGTTGCAAAAAAGTGCAGCTTTTCGCCGACGCGACGCCACCCAAACAGCATTACGCCAAGAAATCCGGCTTCGAGAAAGAAAGCCGTTAACACTTCATAAGTCAGTAATGGGCCTGTGATAGAACCAGCGAAGTCGGAGAAACCACTCCAGTTGGTGCCGAATTGATAGGCCATGACAAGACCAGATACAACACCCATTCCAAAGTTAACCGCAAAAATTTTCGACCAGAAGTGATAGAGCTTTTGGTAATCGGGATTACGTGTTTTTAGCCATAAGCCTTCCAGCACGGCGAGATAGGTGGCCAAACCTATGGTGATAGCGGGGAAAATAATATGAAAGGATACCGTAAAGGCGAACTGTATCCGTGCAAGCATAAATGCGTCGAGGCCAAACATTAAACTTCCTTTGATCTTTTAAGTTTTATGAGAGAGCTATTTTAAAAGGAGCGGAATGAGGGAAGTAGGTACAGACAGTGACTATAAACCTATAACAGATTAAATATTGAAGTGTTATTATTTTGAATTCGGCTTTATGGAAGGGGATTTGCGTTTGGCGAAGTATCAAGAGTTAGTGGAACAGCTTAAAAGGCAGATAAAATCGGGGATATGGCATCCGGGTGACAAGCTGCCTTCGCTGCGTCGCCAATCTGAACACTCGGGTTTGAGCTTGATGACGGTGTTGCACGCGTATCAAATTCTGGAATCTCAAGGCTGGGTCACGTCACAGCCGCGATCTGGTTATCGAGTCGCGCCCAATATTAAGAGCTCAAATGAACCCCAAGCGCCAGCCGCGGTTTCGTGGACTGAGCAGGTAGACATCAATGAGTTTATCTTTGATGTTCTGCAGGCGAGTAAAAATCCATCCATGATCAATTTTGGCTTTGCCTATCCAGACCCAAGTTTGTACCCACGATATCACGTGAATCGGGCGATGAGCGCAGCCGCTCGCAATATGCCGATTTCCACCACCTTTGATAACTTACCGCCGGGAAACGAGCAATTACGCACCATCATCGCGAAGCGTTATGCTGCGAAAGGCATTGAAATTTCACCCGATGAAATTGTCATTACGGCAGGCGCGCTGGAGGCGTTAACGCTCAGTTTGCAAGCCTGCACAAGACCGGGAGATTGGGTGGTTGTGGAGTCGCCTGCATTTTATGGTGCATTGCAATCCTTAGAGCGGTTAGGTTTGAAAGCGCTCTCAGTAAGAACAGACCCAGTCACGGGCATTGACCTAGACTCATTGGAACGAGCGCTGCAAACACACGATGTGAAAGCGTGCTGGCTGATGTCGAACTTCCAGAATCCTCTGGGTTTTACGCTTTCTAACGAGAAAAAACAAAAGCTGATTGAACTGACACAGCGATATAACGTGCCAGTGATTGAAGATGACGTGTACAGCGAACTGCATGCAGGGAATGACTCGGTTTATCCACTAAGAATGTTTGATGACACGGGCAATACCATGTTGTGCTCCTCGTTTTCAAAATCATTAATCGCAGGGCTACGTATTGGTTGGGT
The DNA here is from genome assembly GCF_034321865.1 of Vibrio sp. PBL-C16. Lineage (NCBI taxonomy): Bacteria > Pseudomonadati > Pseudomonadota > Gammaproteobacteria > Vibrionales > Vibrionaceae > Vibrio > Vibrio sp. PBL-C16. The sequence goes on from NZ_JAXLNY010000001.1 coordinate 83,109, forward strand.
TGCGGCGGGAAAGCGGGCGCTAGAGGTACAAAAGTTACAGCTAATGAGTACATTAGCGACGAGTGCACCAGTGCAAATGACATTGGTGCATTATTTAACAAGCCGCAATTATGAATCGCATTTGAAGCAGTTACGGAAAAAGCTGTTTGAACGTAAAAGTAAGATGACGGTTCTGCTTAGTGAGCTGTTACCTGAAGCAGTCAAAGTGTTAAGCCAAAGCGGCGGGTACTTTATTTGGTTAGAGCTTCCCGAGCATATTGACGCCTTGCAGATATATCGAGAAGCGCTAAAAGATAATATCAGCATCGCACCGGGTAAGATGTTCAGCCTGACAGAACAATACGATCACTGTATTCGTCTTAACGCTTCTTTTGAGCTCAATGACAAATATGTTCATGCTCTCAATCTGCTTGCTAATATTATTCGCGATCATTTGGCGAAATAGCGACTTTTTTCAGTTTTTTGGTTTAATGGAGCGCGCCGGATTTCCAACAACTCGATCGCCCGGCGCAACGTCTTTGGTTACAACAGAGCCAGCGCCGACGACGGCCTCATCGCCAATGGTCACGCCTGGCAGTATGATTGCGCCCCCACCAATCCAAACGTTATTGCCAATTTTTACCGGTTTGGCGATCTCATCTCCGGCTAAGCGTCTTTGTGTATCGAGTGAATGAGCGGCTGTGTAAATTTGCACTCTAGGCCCAATCATGACGTTCGCGCCAACCTCAACCTGCCCATTGTCCAGAATAATGGCATCCCAGTTGATGTAGGAGTTTTCCCCGATGGACAAGTGACAACCGTAGGTAAGTTGTAGCGGTGACTCTATACAGGCGCTGTTTTTTAATTGGACGCCCATTTCCGCCAATAGTTGTCTACGGATATCTGGGTTTGGCTCTTGGTTAAATTGGAAGACAAGCTGAGCGGTTTTGGCGCGCATTAGCTTTAGTTCTTCATCCAGACAATTATAGGTTTCTCCAGAGCGCATCCGAGTCAGTTCTGACATGACAATCATTCCATCAATGTTATTTGCAACAAGGTGCATAATAAGTGAGAGTGATTCGAAGTGAAAATTTGATGCTTAAAAATCAGAAAGTTATCACTGATTTGCCTTGCGTCTCAAGTTGGTTGATTGGCTCGTTTAGTTCACAAAGACGTACTCCCTAAATGGCTTAATCGGTTGAAGCCAAAGTGGGAAACCACTCGAAGCGTTTTACGTAGATTACTATATAGTTAATAAGAAGAACTTAATTGAGCCGCTTGCGCTATCGATTGGGCTAAAAATATAAGACTTATGCGCACTGGCTTGCTGGCAACGATGAATCAAGAGTGAGCACTTTATGTTCGAACGGGTCATTTCATTTTTAGAAACAACACTGTTTACCTTTAACGAACAACCTATCACGTTGTGGGCGATATTGATGGTGCCGACATGGGTCATTGTCGCTTTATGGTTATCGAAAATTTTGATCAAAACCGTTACGTCAAGAATGTCTTCATCGGGGAAAGACCCAAACGTGATTCATTTGGTTAAACGGATATTATTTGTCATCGCTCTCGCCATTATTTTTATGACCACACTTTCGATGATAAATGTGCCAATTACCGCGTTTGCCTTTCTGTCTGGTGCCATCGCTATCGGCTTCGGTTTTGGTGCGCAAAACATCATTAACAACTTCATAAGTGGCTGGATTTTGATTGGTGAAAAGCCAATCCGAATTGGGGACTTTTTAGAGGTTGAGGGCGCCAAAGGCACTGTCGAGCAAATAAATACACGCTCAACGAGAATCAGACGAACCGATGGTGTTCATATGCTCATACCCAACAGTCAGTTGATTGAGAACGTGGTGATCAACTGGACGTTATGCGACAGATTAGTCCGTGGCTCTGTCGTCGTCGGTGTCGCGTATGGGAGCGATGTCAAACAGGTTGCTGCCTTAATGGCGGAAGTGACTTCGCAGCAAGCGCAAGTTCTGAGTTCGCCAGCGCCAGATGTGTTTTTTCAAGACTTTGGTGACAATGCTTTGATCTTCGAATCTTATTTTTGGATTAACTCAACGGTTGAGGGCGGTATTCGCTCGGTCGCAAGTGCCATGCGTTTTGAAATCTACGAAGCTTTCGAAAAGCACGGCATTGAAATCGCGTTTCCACAACGAGATGTGCACATTGATGGGCAAATCAAGTTGTCTAGGGAGAGAAACGGATAGGGCGATAAGCGGTATTGGTGTTCTTATCTTGGTGTCGAGTAACCATAGCGAGGCGGTCACAACACGGATTCACCTCGCTAGAAACCAGTTTGAAGGCGTTATTGGTTGTCCCACATGACTTCGCATTCTTCTTTGATTGCTGATTTTAGCAACTCAATCAGTGGAAACGCTCTGCGTCCTAGGCTTACCGCGGGCTCTGCTTGTTCTTCCTCTTCGTCTACATCAGTAGGGAGGTTTTCTTCAGCTGCATTTTTCGCAGATAGAGCAGAAGTTAATCTTGATAGCGCGTCAGGAACATCTTGAGCGGAAATTGATCCCGGCACCGTGCCGCTGTGACCCATCATTTTGAGCATATCTAATGCAATATCACCAAACATTGTGACGTTTGAGTGGCTTCGACAACGAAATGTTATGAGCATTTACCTGATCCTGTTTTATATGTTCGGTTTGAAACTAAATTGTAGCTGAAATCAGATACTAATTAATGTGATGAAGACCGTTGAGCGTTAAGGTTTTTAATGAGTAACAACAAAAAACGGGCACGTACGTCTGCATGCCCGTTGAAATACATTACCTGATTGGTTGTTGATGATTTACAAGCTATACGGATCGCCCAGAGCTAATGCGACCCTAGAAGCAGGAGACTTTCCTAACGCACGGCAAATTTGCCAACCTGCTTGATTGATGATGTTGAGATCAACCCCCGTTTCAATCCCGATCTGCTCACACAGATAAAGCACATCTTCCGTTGCAACATTGCCACTGGCCCCCTTTGCATAAGGGCAGCCGCCCAAACCAGCTACAGCGCTGTCAATGGTGTTGATGCCCATTAATAAGGCTTGGTAAATATTGGCTAGTGCTTGCCCGTATGTGTCGTGGAAGTGCACTGCTAATGCGTCTTTCGGCAGTTGCGTTAACAGCGAATCCAGCATGGCGATGACGCGATTTGGGGTTGCCTTACCGACAGTATCGCCCAGAGAAATTTCATAACATCCCATATCAAACAACGTATTGGCGACCGCAGTGGTTTGCTCTGGCTTGATTTCTTCCTCGTATGGGCAAACCATGGTGCAAGACAAATACCCGCGCACAGGTATGTTGTGCTGCTTTGCTAGTTCGATCACGGGCTCAAAACGAGAGAGGCTTTCCGCAATGCTGCAGTTGATGTTCTTCTGGCTGAACGCTTCTGAAGCGGAGCCAAATACCGCGATTTGCTTTACGCCGCTTTCCAGTGCACGTTCTAACCCTGCGAGATTTGGTGTGAGTGCGCTATAAACCACGTCAGGCTTTTGCGTGATACCTGAAAATACTTGATCGGAATCGGCCATTTGAGGCACCCATTTCGGCGAGACAAAAGAGCCTGCTTCAATGTGTTTTAAGCCACTGGTGCTTAGCTGATTGATCAAACGGATTTTATCAACCAGCGTCACTGCCGTTTCATTCTGCAAGCCATCACGCGCGCCAACTTCGACGATATTAACCTTCGCTGGTAGCATATTCGTGCTCCTTATCTTCACAGACATTATCGGGTGCAGAAATTAAATGCAGTAGGATGGAACCATGCTGTACTTGGTCTCCATGTTGATAAAACACTTCATCAACGGTTGCTGCTACCGGAGCGGTAATGGTGTATTCCATTTTCATTGCTTCGAGTACCAAAAGCGGATCGCCCGCCGCCACTTCGTCACCTTTAGCCACCATAACTGCTGAAATTATGCCGTTGAGTGGTGCGGTTGGACTTAGTTCATCATCTACATCTTTTGCAGAGTCAAAGTTAGGTTGATGAGCGAACGTGCGCTGCTGACAAAGATAAAATAGTGTTGTTCTTTGTTCATCGCTAAGTGCATTAAAGGTGTAACGCACATTATCAATATCGACGATAAACTGGTTGTCACTTTCAAGCAGGATGACCTGATGCAGATCCTCGCCGCATCGGACAGTGAAGTGAGATCCTGTATCTTGCGATGATTGTTGCAAACGTGCCTGATGGTTGGCATTGGCATCCGTGAAGTTAAATCGGTAAACGTTGTCAACTGACAGTCTAAAACCTCGTTTGGTTGGCGCGGGTAACGTTGAGCTGTCTGATTTTGAAATGAGATCATTCCAACGAGCAACCGCCGCCAATGTAAGCCAGATTGAATCCGAGACGTCTTGCTGCTCATTTATGCCTTGTTGATGTCTTACGAGGAAACCTGTATCGAGCTCAATCTCGGCAAAGGCTGGCTGCGAAATAATACTGTGCAGATAACCAATGTTTGTCGTTACGCCACGTACGTGATATTGAGTTAACGCCTGCTTAATCTGCTTTAGAGCGATATCACGAGTTTGCCCCCAGACGATCAGTTTGCTGATCATTGGATCGTAATATTCGCTGATGCTATCGCCTTGGGTAACACCACTATCAACGCGTACGCACGCTAGGCGCACACTACTGTCTGATACGGGTTCTTTTAAGTAATCAATGCGGCCAGTCGACGGCATAAAGTCATTGTCTGTATCTTCTGCGTAAATTCGCAGCTCAATTGAATGACCGTTGTGGGTGATTTCAGATTGCGAAATAGGTAAATGCTCGCCAGCTGCGACTTTTAATTGCCACTCCACCAAATCAACACCGGTGATCAATTCAGTAACAGGGTGTTCAACTTGCAGACGAGTATTCATTTCCATGAAGTAAAACTCACCGCGGCTATCGAGCAAGAACTCCACCGTGCCAGCGCCAACATAGTCGATCGCTTGAGCGGCCTGAACCGCAGCTTCACCCATTTGTTTACGCAGTTCATCACTAAGACCGGGAGCTGGTGCTTCTTCGACTACTTTTTGGTGACGGCGTTGAATGGAGCAATCGCGATCAGAAAGATAGACACAGTTGCCATGTTGGTCAGCAAATACCTGAACTTCAACGTGGCGAGGCTGCAATATGCATTTTTCGATTAGAAGCTGCTTATCGCCAAAGCTTGAAAGTGCTTCACGCTGCGCTCCGTCGATAGCCAGCGGCATTTCGGCTGCGCTGTTGACCACTCGCATGCCTTTGCCGCCGCCACCTTGTGTTGCTTTAAGCATCACTGGGTAACCGATTTTTTCAGCTTCCGCTAATAAGTGCTCTACGCTGTTGTCTGTGCCGTGATAGCCGGGAACCAAGGGCACGTTCGCCTCAGACATGATGGCTTTGGCTTGCGACTTCGAACCCATTGCTTCAATTGCGCTGGTGGAAGGGCCAATAAAAACAATGCCATTTTCGCTGCACGCTTTCGCCAGTTTCGGGTTCTCGGAAAGAAAACCATACCCAGGGTGGATAGCATCGGCTTGCCATTTTTTCGCAGCGCCGATAATTGCATCGATATCGAGATACGATTCACTCGCAGGAGCGGGGCCAATGAATTCAGCGAAATCCGCTTGTTTAACATGTAAGCTGCTGCGATCCGCTTCGGAATAGACGGCAACCGTCTCTATAGCCATGCTTTTTGCGGTTTTAATGATTCGGCAGGCAATTTCACCGCGGTTTGCGATCAGTATTCTTTTAAACATGATTCCTCCAATTGGCGGCGCGCTTTTCAAAAAATGCAGCTAGTCCTTCTTGTCCTTCACTGGACACGCGAGCGGTTGCAATAGCTTGGCTGGTGTATTCAATTAATGAATGATCGATAGGTTGGTTATCACAGCGTAAACAAAGTGCTTTTGCAGCCTGCATGGCTTGTGGACCGTTGTTGAGCAGGTGATCAATGGTGCGATTGACGGCTTCACGTGGTTGAGCGTCTATCTGATGAAGAATACTCATCGATAGCGCGGTTTCGGCATCAATCAGTTCCGCGGTTAAAAAGTAGCGTCGGCTCTGTCTTTGTCCAATCGCTCGGATTACGTAAGGTCCGATGGTGGCGGGTAACAAACCGAGCTTCACTTCACTCAAACAGAAGCGGCTTTCAGGTGTACCAATAGCGATATCGCAGCAGCAGATAAGCCCAAGTGCGCCGCCAAATGCAGCGCCGTGCACCATAGCAATGGTTGGTTTGCTAAAGGTATCCAGCGTATGCAAAAGTTTTGCTAGTTGCTGTGCATCTTGCAGGTTTTCACTCTCGGTTTTGGTGGCCATTGACTGCATCCAGCCCAGATCTGCTCCCGCAGAAAAGTGTTTTCCCTGTGCAGTTAACACCAGTGCACGGAGAGAATCGTCCTTTTCGAGCTGTTCTAGTGTTTCAATTAGTGAGGCAATCAATGCGTCATTAAACGCGTTGTGTTTTTCTGGCCGATTCAGGCTCAACCAGGCAACGCCATTGCTGTCTTTTTCAAGCAGTAGTCCGGTCATGTGACTTCCTTTGTCTGACATTTCAGTCTGTATTTCAATGCTCGCTAACCATTACTTGTTAAACATCGGTATTCGCGAGGAGTTAAGGTTTGCCTTGCATCCGACTACATACGGAAGATGCCAAATTTACTGTCTGGTATGGGCGCATTAAGCGCAGCAGACAGAGCAATGCCGACAACATCACGGGTTTTCGCAGGGTCAATAATGCCGTCGTCCCACAGGCGTGCACTGGCGTAGTATGCATGGCTTTGAGTCTGATATTGCTCCGCAATTGGACGTTTGAACGCTTCTTCTTCCTCCGCGTTCCAGCTTTCACCTTTGCGAGTTTTGATATCGCGGGTCACTTGCGCCATCACGCCAGCCGCTTGCTCTCCACCCATGACGGAGATGCGCGCGTTTGGCCACATCCACATCATGGTTGGATCATAAGCGCGGCCACACATGCCGTAGTTTCCTGCGCCATACGATCCACCAATCACTACGGTAAACTTCGGCACGTCTGCACACGCAACAGCAGTTACCATTTTCGCACCATGTTTGGCGATGCCTTCGGCTTCGTACTTCTGACCGACCATAAAGCCCGTTATGTTCTGCAAGAAAAGCAGAGGAATTTTGCGTTGTGCGCACAGCTCAATAAAATGAGCGCCTTTTTGTGCTGATTCCGAAAATAGAATGCCGTTGTTAGCGACAATGCCAATCGGCATACCGTGAATATGGGCAAAGCCACAGACCAAGGTTTCACCGAATAACGCTTTAAATTCATCAAATTGTGAGTCATCAACAATTCGGGCAATGGCCTCTTTAACATCAAACGGCTTTTTAAGATCGGTACCGACGATGCCGTACAGCTCTTGCGCAGGAAAGCGTGGTTCCTGTGGTGCTTTTTGCTTGAGTTGAACGGGTTTCAAGTGGTTGATTTGTGAAACCGCTTGTCTTGCCAACTCTAACGCGTGGTGATCATTTTCTGCGTAATAGTCCGCCACACCAGAGGTACGGCAGTGAACGTCTGCGCCACCAAGATCTTCCGCGCTGACTTCTTCACCTGTCGCTGCTTTTACAAGAGGTGGACCTGCCAAAAAAATCGTGCCTTGTTCTTTGACTATGATGGATACGTCACACATGGCAGGAACATAAGCGCCGCCAGCGGTACATAGCCCCATGACCACCGCAATTTGTGGAATGCCTTTGGCCGACATACGGGCTTGGTTGTAGAAAATACGGCCAAAATGGTCTTTATCTGGGAATACCTCATCTTGGCGGGGTAGGTTAGCGCCGCCAGAGTCGACTAAGTAAACACACGGCAGTTGGCATTTTTCTGCAATTTCTTGTGCTCTTAAGTGCTTTTTCACGGTGAGTGGGTAGTAACTGCCGCCTTTTACCGTCACGTCGTTCGCGACGATCATGCACTCAGTGCCGTCAATCACACCCACACCTGCAACCACTCCAGCACATGGAACGTAATCTGGATACACATCCCAACCCGCGAACTGGCCAATTTCTAAGAAGGATGAACCGGGATCGAGGAGGGCAAGAATGCGCTCACGTACCGGAAGTTTGCCTTTCTTCTGCTGATGCTCACGTGCTTTCTCGCCGCCACCATCTTCGATTTGCGCAGTCACGGTATAGAGTTGATCCACGAGCGATGCCATAGAGCGGTAGTTTTCCTGATACTGCTCTGAATGGGTGTTAATATTGGTCGTCAAACAAGCCATAAATAGCCGATCTCCATTCGGTAGACGGGTGTCACCACCCGTTTTTATTTAGGTTGAATAAGATTTAGATTGAATAAGGAAGTTGTTTCGAGTTAGAACGCCTAGGTATGACTATTAAGCGCTTTCGTTAAACAATTCGCGACCAATAAGCATGCGGCGAATTTCTGAAGTGCCCGCACCGATTTCATACAGCTTGGCATCTCGCAACAAACGGCCCGTATCAAACTCGTTGATGTAGCCGTTACCGCCAAGTAGTTGAATCGCATCCAGTGCCATCTTGGTTGCCAGCTCTGCGCTGTAGAGGATCGCGCCAGCAGAATCTTTACGTGTGGTTTCACCGCGATCACAAGCGGCAGCGACGGCGTAAACATACGCTTTAGCGGCATTCATTTGTGTGTACATATCCGCGATTTTTGCTTGAACTAGCTGGAATTCACCGATGGATTTACCGAACTGTTTACGGTCGTGAATGTAAGGCACAACGATATCCATACACGCCTGCATGATGCCAAGTGGGCCGCCTGCAAGCACCACACGTTCGTAGTCGAGGCCGCTCATCAATACTTTCACGCCTTGGTTTTCTTCGCCGAGAATATTTTCCGCAGGGACTTCGCAGTTTTGGAAGACCAGCTCACACGTATTCGAGCCGCGCATACCCAACTTGTCGAGTTTTTGTGCTTGAGTAAATCCAGGGAATCCGCGTTCCACAATAAACGCCGTGATGCCTTTGGAGTGCTGGCTTGGGTCGGTTTTTGCGTAGACAACATAGGTGTGTGCATCAGGGCCGTTTGTGATCCACATTTTGTTGCCGTTTAGCAGGAAAATATCGCCTTTACGTTCCGCTTTAAGCTGCATAGAGACCACATCAGAGCCGGCGCCGGGTTCACTCATAGCAAGGGCGCCGATATGTTCACCGGAGATGAGCTTAGGTAGGTGTTTCTCTTTTTGCGCTTGTGTGCCGTTACGGTGGATTTGGTTGACGCAAAGGTTGGAGTGAGCGCCGTAACTTAACGCAACCGAAGCGGATGCTCGGCTGATTTCTTCCATAGCGATAACGTGGGCGAGATAGCCCATGCCTGCACCACCAAACTCTTCGCTGGTGGTCACACCTAAAAGACCCATGTCACCTAATTTGGACCAAAGATGGTTTGGAAAGTCGTTAGTTTGGTCGATAGATTGCGCTAGCGGCGCAATTTCTCTTGCAGCAAAACTATTGATTTGCTCGCGAAGCAAATCGGTATTTTCGTCATAAACAAAGTTCAGGGAAGAGTAGGTAGATTTCATTGCGTGTCCTTGCCTTTACGTCACCTACATCCCAGAGTTGAGGTGTTAGGTGACTTTTTCGCCTTTCATGGATCTCAGTGTGTTTTGGCATCGCAACTGCGCAGCATTTAACTCCATCATTACCGCTTGAATGTCGTTTGCTTGCTGTTGCAATGCTGCCTTCTTCTCTTCGATCAACCGAATCATATAGTTCAACTGCTCAGTACTTTGATCGGTATCGTAGAGTTCAAATAACTCTTTGATATCTGCAAGAGAAAAGCCCAATCGCTTACCTCGCAAAATCAGCTTTAGTCGAATTCGATCGCGACCATTGTAGATTCGAGTGTTGCCTTTACGTTCTGGAGTTAGGAGACCTAAATCTTCGTAGAAGCGAATGCTTCGAGTAGTAATGTCGAACTCTTTCGCGAGCTCGCTGATCTTAAATGTGTTCATTCCTTAACCTTACGACTTTCGTATAACATTTACATGAATATACAATTCGTTAACGTTAAAGTAAACAAACAACATCCACTCTTGAGCCTTGATATCACTCGCATTTACTCGAAATCAAAGAATCACTCGAACAAACAATAACCTCAAACTTGACGTTAACGTAAATGTTAGTATAGTTATGACGTAAACGTCAACAAAAGGTTAATGGAATGAAAAATGAAACATGGATTGTTGCCGCTAAGCGAACGCCTATCGGCTCTTTTCAAGGTGCATTAGCTTCAACAGATGTCACGGAACTCGGTGCGAAAGCCATTCAAGGGGCGCTAGCCGAAAGCCAACTCGATGTGCACAAAATAGACGAAGTGCTGATGGGGTGCGTTTTACCCGCCGGTGTGGGGCAAGCGCCTGCAAGACAAGCAAGCCTTAAAGCTGAAATGCCACAATCGATTGGTTGTACGACACTGAACAAAGTTTGTGGATCGGGTATGAAAACCGTGATGCTGGCATATGACCTTATTCAATCTGGTAATGCGCATGCTGTCATCGCTGGTGGCATGGAAAACATGTCGTCTTCTCCTTATCTATTAAAGAAAGCGCGTGATGGTTTCCGTTTAGGTCACGAGCAAGTGCTTGATCACATGTTTTATGACGGGTTGCAGGATGCCTACCAAGGCGAGCTGATGGGTGTCTTTGCAGAACAGACGGCGCAAAAGTATCAGTTCAGCCGTGAAAGTATGGATACCTGGGCGCAACAGTCGGTGACTCGTGCGCAGCAAGCAATCGAACAAGGTTTGTTCAAAGAAGAGATCGTGCCTGTTAACGTAAAAAGTCGACGCGGCGAAACCCTGGTTGTAGATGATGAGCAACCGAGCAAACTCGACGTCACTAAAATTCCTACCTTACGCCCTGCGTTTGCCAAAGATGGCGGCGTAACCGCAGCAAACTCTAGTTCCATTTCGGATGGTGCGTCGGCAATGATCTTAGTCGATAGTGAGTTTGGTCGTCAGGAAAACCTTCAGCCTCTAGCCAAAATTGTCGCGTACAGCACGCATGCAAGACAGCCTGATGAGTTCACCATCGCACCAGTCTTCGCGATTGAATCGCTGCTGGAAAAAACGGGCTGGGACAAATCAGACGTGGACCTTTGGGAAATCAATGAAGCGTTTGCAGTTGTAACGCAGTACGCAGTGAAAGCGCTTGAGTTGGATGCAAGCAAAGTGAATCCACGTGGCGGCGCATGTGCGTTAGGCCATCCAATTGGTGCAAGTGGTAACCGAATCCTCGTCACTTTGATTCACGCTCTTAAACAGGCAGGCGGCAAACGCGGTGTCGCATCACTTTGTATTGGTGGTGGCGAGGCAACCGCTATCGCGATTGAAATCTGCTAAATCACTCTCAACAAAGTTTCACTTACATAACAGTAGTCAGTAACAAGCTGAAAAATACAAGGATGTCATCATGACAGAACAAGTAAAGCAGTATATCGGTGGTGAATTTGCCATCTCCGATTCAAAACAATGGCTAGATGTAACCAACCCGGCAACCAACGAAGTGATTGCACAAGTACCTTGTGCCACGGAATCGGAAATGAATGCGGCGATTGCCAGCGCAACAGAAACGTTCAAACGCTGGAAAGAAGTTGCAGCGCCGGAGCGTGCTAGATTGATGTTGCGCTACCAACATCTGTTAAAAGAGCAACACGATGAGTTGGCGATACTGCTTTCAAGTGAGACAGGCAAAACCCTCGCGGATGCAAAGGGTGACATTTGGCGCGGAATTGAAGTGGTAGAGCAAGCTGCAAACATTTGTAGCTCAATGATGGGCGAAACGGTGGAAAACGTCGCGACCAATATTGATGGTTACTCTTACATTCAACCGCTCGGTGTTTGTGCTGGCATCACACCCTTTAACTTCCCTGCGATGATCCCATTGTGGATGTTCCCGATGGCGATCGCTTGTGGCAACACCTTTATTCTAAAACCTTCGGAACAAGTTCCGCTGACTGCAATGAAATTGGCGGAGCTATTTGAACAAGCTGGTGCACCAAAAGGCGTATTGCAAGTTGTTCACGGGACCAAAGAGCAAGTCGACCGCATTCTGACTGATCCAGTCGTTCGTGCGATCTCTTTTGTTGGCTCTGTGCCCGTTGGTGAGTACATCTACAAAACAGGTACAGACAACCTGAAACGCGTGCAGTCATTTGCAGGTGCTAAGAACCACATGGTCATCATGCCGGATGCAAACAAACAGCAAGTCATCAATAACCTAGTTGGCGCGTCAGTTGGTGCTGCAGGCCAACGCTGTATGGCGATTTCGGTTGCCGTATTTGTCGGCGAAACCAAAGAATGGATTCCAGAGCTTAAAGAGGCGTTAGCTCAGGTTCAGCCTGGCGCGTGGGATGATGAAACCGCTGGTTATGGTCCGCTGATTAGCCCTCAAGCGAAGCAGCGAGTGGTGAATCTGATTAATGAAGGCAAAGCGTCAGGCGCGAATTGTGTTCTGGACGGGACAGACTGCCAAGTGCCTGGTTTTCCGAACGGTAACTGGGTGGGGCCAACACTGTTTACCAACGTGACCACAGACATGTCGATTTATCAGGAAGAAATTTTCGGGCCTGTGCTGTTAACTATGGAAGTGGATGACCTAGATGAAGCGATTGAACTGATCAATGCAAACCGCTTTGGTAATGGTACGTCTATTTTCACGGCGAACGGCGCTGCCGCGAGAAAGTATCAACACAATATCGAAGTAGGTAACGTAGGCATCAACGTTCCGATTCCGGTGCCATTGCCATTTTTCTCATTTACTGGGTGGAAAGGCAGCTTCTACGGCGACCTGCATGCTTACGGTAAACAAGCGGTTCGCTTCTACACCGAGACGAAAACTGTCACCGCGCGTTGGTTTGAAGATGACATTCCAAGCGGTCCAAACATGACCATTCAACTTAGCTAATTACTGGATTAGCGACACCTCTAGCCAAGCGCCATCGTTTAAGTGGGCTTGGCTCGGATACAAATGCAACGAATTAGACCTTAGGACTTCAAGATGGATTTTGAATTAAACGAAGATCAACTCGCGTTTGCCGAAGTAGCAAAGCAGTTTGCAGACCAAATGTTAGCGCCGCACTCGGCCGAGTGGGATGAAAACCATCACTTCCCTAAAGATGTACTGCGTCAGGCGGGTGAACTTGGTTTTCTGAGCATCTATACGCCGCCAGAGCATGGTGGCTTGGGGTTATCTCGTTTGGATGCGGCGATCATTTTCGAGCAGTTGGCTATGGGTTGTACCGCGACTACTGCGTTTATGACCATTCACAACATGGCGACGTGGATGATCACCAGCTTTGCCAAAGCCGAAGTGGCGCAGCAATTTAGCGCGGATCTAATTTCGGGTGAAAAGCTCGCTTCCTACTGTTTAACCGAACCTAATGCCGGCTCTGACGCCGCTTCTCTAACGACTAGCGCAGTGCGTGATGGCGATGAGTTTGTCCTCAATGGCGCAAAAGTGTTTATCTCTGGCGCGGGTGATACAGATGTATTGGTCGTGATGGCGCGTTCGTGTGGTGAAGGAGCGGGTGGCGTTTCTGCATTCGTTGTTCCTGCTGATTGCGAAGGCATTAGCTACGGTAAAAAAGAAGCCAAAATGGGTTGGAACTGCCAGCCAACTCGCATGATTACCTTCGAAAATGTCCGCATTCCGGCTGACTATCTGTTGGGTGAAGAGGGAGAAGGCTTTAAGTTCGCCATGCTTGGTCTGGATGGCGGCCGAATCAATATCGCCACTTGTTCCGTCGGTACTGCGCAACAAGCACTGAACGAAGCCAAACAATACATGACCGAACGCAAACAGTTCGGCCGTTCACTGGCGCAATTTCAAGCGTTGCAGTTCAAGCTTGCTGATATGGCGACTGAGCTGGTCGCTGCGCGTCAAATGGTGCGACTCGCTGCCGCTAAACTCGATGCCCAGCACGCAGAAAAAAGTGCGTACTGTGCCATGGCAAAACGCTTTGCTACTGATGTGGGCTTTAAAGTCTGCGATCAGGCGCTGCAAATTCACGGTGGCTATGGCTACATAAAAGAATATCCAGTCGAGCGCCATTTCCGAGACGTTCGTGTTCACCAAATTCTTGAAGGTACCAACGAAATCATGCGTCTGATCGTCGCAAGACGATTACTAACGGAAGGCGTTGAGCTGCTTTAGTCAGCGAGACACAGCCTTACCTAAAGAAATTAAAAAGGACTGAAAGATTATGACGGCACAAATCAAATTAGAGCGCGAAGCGCATATTGCCAAGCTCACGATTAGTAATCCGCCAGCGAACACTTGGACACTTGAGTCTTTGAATCAGCTAAAAGAGTTGGCGATTGAACTTAGCAATGATCGCTCTATTTATGCGTTGGTTTTAACAGGCGAAGGCGAGAAGTTCTTCTCTGCTGGAGCAGATCTTAATAACTTTGCATCGGGTGATAAATCACAAGCAGCAGACATGGCGTTCGCATTTGGTGAAGCGTTTGAAGCGCTTTCTGCATTCGATGGGGTTTCTATCGCAGCGATTAATGGCTATGCGATGGGCGGCGGTCTGGAAGTGGCGATGGCGTGTGACATTCGTATCGCAGAAGAACAAGTACAAATGGCACTTCCTGAAGCATCGGTAGGTTTGTTGCCGTGTGCGGGTGGGACACAAAACCTGACCGCGTTGGTAGGTGAAGGCTGGGCGAAGCGTATGATTCTATGTGGCGAACGAGTGACGGCCGAGCGAGCGGAAAAAATTGGTTTAGTCGAAGAGGTGGTGGCGAAAGGTCAAGCACTCGAAGCGGCTATGGAACTAGCGCAGCGTGTTGCGGGCCAATCACCGAAATCCATTTCTGCGTGCAAAACGCTCATTCAAGGTCGACGCAGCCAAACTCACGCAGCTGGATTGGTTTTAGAGCGTGAACTGTTTTTACAGCTGTTCAATACACACGATCAGACTGAGGGTGTGAATGCGTTCTTGCAAAAGCGCAAGCCACAATGGACAAACAGCTAGCGGAGGCCAAATGACAGGTACAGTAAATGTTTCAAAACTTAAGTGCGCTGATGGCTCTATTATTGGTGTGCTAGAGCTTGATAATCCAGCTGCTCTCAACGCGTTGAGTTACGTGATGATTGAGAAGTTGTACAAACAGCTTAGTGAATGGCAAACGGACGACAGCGTCGTCGCGGTATTCTTGCATGCTCAAGGTGAAAAAGCGTTTTGTGCTGGCGGAGATATTCAAGCGATCTATCGTGCACTTGAAAACAAAGAGCAAGATTTTGATTCTGCGTTTTCAGCGATGGAAACCTTCTTTGACCTCGAATATCGCTGTGATCATCTTATTCATACTTATCCAAAACCGATCATCGCGTGGGGACATGGTTATTTGATGGGCGGGGGAGTTGGCCTGTTTATGGGTGCCAGCCATCGCGTAGCAGAAACCACCACACGCTTTGCAATGCCAGAGATTAAAATTGGCCTTTACCCAGATGTAGGCGCGACGTACTTCCTAAACCAGTTGCCAAAACATTTGGCACTTTTCCTGAGTTTGACAGCTTGCCAAATTAACGCAACAGATATGAAAGCGTTGGGGTTAAGCCAATGGATTGCACAGCCAGAAAACAAGCAAGTGCTGCTGGATCTGCTTGCATCGGTAAGTTGGAAAGGTGAAGCGAACATCAACGAAAAAATCGCCACTACGCTGCGTTCGGTACACGTGGACGAGCCAACCGAAGGGATGTTGATGCCCTATGCGGAATTGATTGAGCAGTTATGTTCGGGTGACTTAGCGTCAATTGTTGATGCAATCAGCCGTGCTAACGTTGATAGCAAGTGGTTCGTCAATGCGCAAAAAGCACTGAACTATGGCAGTCCGTTGTCGCTCAGTATCACTTATCAGCAGTTAACGCAGTATCAAAACCTCTCTTTGAAAGCGTGTTTTGATATGGAATTTAACCTAACACTACGTTGTGGCTTAGAAGGTGATTTTAGAGAAGGGGTTCGTGCGCTGATTATTGATAAAACCAATCAACCGACTTGGCAACATCGCACGGTTTCTGACGTAACGCCACAAGTTTTGGAGCGCTTCTTCTCGCCAATTGACTCAGCAGAATACCCACTGACCGCATCGTCGGTAGCTATAGCGGCACTTTAGTACAAGGAAGAAATACGATATGGACAAAATTGCATTTATTGGCCTTGGTAACATGGGTGCGCCTATGGCTAAGAATCTACTCAAAGCGGGCTTGAACGTCGAAGTATTTGATTTGAACCCAAACGCAGTTGAGGAGTTGACCGCATTGGGCGCTTCAAGTGCCGATTCCGTTCAGCAGGCAGTACAAGGTGTTGACGTGGTTGTCACTATGCTGCCAGCGAGCCAACACGTTCAAAGCGTTTATCTTGGTCAAGATGGCATCTTAGATAGCGTCGAATCAGGTACCTTGCTGATTGATTCTTCCACCATCGATCCGGCGACTGCTCGTTTGGTTGGCGAAAAAGCATCGCAACTTGGTATCAGTTTTGTTGATGCACCAGTATCTGGTGGCGTTGCGGGCGCAGCAGCAGGTACGTTAACTTTCATTGTTGGCGGCTCACAAGAGAACTTTGTTCAAGCCAGAGCGGTGCTTAGCCACATGGGTAAAAACATCTTCCATGCAGGCGATGCTGGAGCTGGTCAGGTGGCGAAGATCTGCAATAACATGATGTTGGGCATTTTGATGAGCGGCACCTGTGAAGCACTCAATTTAGGGATGGAAAACGGACTCGATCCCAAAGTGCTTTCCGACATCATGTTGCAAAGTTCAGGACGTAACTGGGCGCTAGAGCTTTATAACCCTTGTCCAAGTGTGATGGAAAATACGCCTGCAAGCAATGGTTATCAAGGCGGCTTTATGAGCCAGTTAATGGCTAAAGATCTGGGTCTTGCGATGGAAGCGGCGGTTGCCAGTCAAACATCAACGCCAATGGGCAGCTTGGCTCGTAATCTGTTTAATTTTCACAACGGTCAGGGCAACGGGCAAAAAGATTTTTCAAGCTTGTTTGAGTTCTACCAAAAGCAAAATCAGGCCTAAGGAGCGCTTATGGAGTTAGCAAATAAGGTCATTGCGATCACGGGGGCAGGGCAGGGGCTGGGTAAACAAATGGCACTGTCACTGGCGGAAAATGGCGTTCATCTTGCGCTTATCGACCTCAATTCAGATCAACTGGCTGAAACGAAAGCGGAATGTGAATCTCTCGGCGTTACCGCTCGTTTTTATGTGACGAACGTGACTGACGAACATCAGGTGTGCACTGCTTTTGAGCAAATTGAGGCAGATTTCAAGCAGCTCAATGGCGTTATCAATAACGCAGGTATTATGCGTGATGGTATGTTCATTAAAGTCAAAGATGGTCAGGTTAACACGATGTCGCTGGAACAATTTCAGTCTGTTCTAGATGTGAATGTAACAGGCACTTTCCTGTGTGGCCGTGAAGCGAGCAAGGTAATGCTGAACACCGATAGCAAAGGGGTTCTGATCAACATATCCAGCGTTGCGCGTGCCGGGAATATTGGTCAAACCAACTATTCAGCATCTAAAGCGGCGGTAGCCACCATGGCAACGGTGTGGGCGAAAGAGTTAGGGCGTTTCGGAATTCGCTCAGTGGCGATTGCTCCGGGTGTCATCAAAACTGCCATGACAGACCAAATAAAACCTGAAGCGATGGAACGTTTAATCGGAATGATTCCGGTTGGACGTTTAGGTTTGGCGGATGAAATTTCATCGACCATAAAATACGTGTTAACCAACGAATTCGTGACCGGAAGAGTGTTCGAAGTCGATGGCGGAATGCGAATGTAACCCCCTCTGCAACATAAAAAAGGGGAGCGAGTTTGATTGTCCGCTTCCTTCCACTTTCTCCTTTCTTTTATTGCTTCTATCTGAAAAATGTATTGGATGCATGGTCGACTGTTATCTCATCGAACGGTATAGAAATTTATTCTATTTCTAATGTGAATGGTTAGTTCTATATTGCTTGTCATGTAAATGTATCAACTCACAACTAAGACGATCTTTTGTCTCACTAACGAGATCATTATTCTTGGTGTGTAAAAAATACTCTCATTGGTTATATTGTGACCGAAAACTATTTCGGCATCTAAAGATGGTGATTTATTATTCAGCGCAAAATACATGGGAATATGAGGCTGACTGAATAACCTTCAGTTGTCTTAATAATAAATAATCAGAATTCTCAATTACACTGAAGTAACTACCCATTAGGGAAGAGCAATAATGTCACTATTTCATTCGCTTAGGACGATGCCGCTATTATTGGGGTGTCTGTGTTTTTCTGTTCAGGCATCCACAGAAAAGGTGGAACAGGAAGGTAAGTTTTTACAGTCGTTAGAAGGCATCGAAAATCAAATTTACGCATTACCTCAGAGTTCTTTAGCTTTGATTGAAGCGTTAGAAGAAGAGTCTTTACTACAAAACCAACCAACAGCGCTGTTGGTGCGTTACTGGCTTGCCAAGGCCACGGTTTTAGAGCTGCTAGGGCGCTTAGAAGAGAGTCAGAGTGTCGTTCGAAAAGGATTGGAGCTTGTGCGTCCACAGAGCCATGAGTATCTCCTGTTTAAGTTGATTCAGATGCGAACTATGGTTGGAAAGAGCGATATCGATACCGCGCTTTCTGCGTTGGATAGCTTGTTGGAAACATCGCGTGAGAATGGTGATAAGCAACTTGAATCAGAAATCCTGTTGCTAAAAGGACGCTATTACGATGAGCAAGGTGAGTTTAAAAAATCCTATGCTGCACTTATGTCGTCCATGGATGCGGCTGAATCTTCAGGTGTTCACGGGCTGGTCGAACGTGCAGCACTAGAGCTAGGTGACGTACTTGTCAAAATTCAGGGTTACGACCGATCTGAGGCGCTTTTGGAACAAGCATATCGCTATTTTAGGGATAGGCGTATGTCGTTCAATGAGTTGTTGAGCGTTTTGACGATAGCGAAACTTCATAAAGCACAGTTCCAATACGAAGAGGCGATAGCGTCATATCAGCGAGCGTTAAAGCTGGCTCAAATTATCGGTGATGGACGCTTTAGATTTCGAGTTAACCTTGAACTTGCAGCTTTATATCGCGAGACGAATCAAGAAAAGAAGATGGTTAACCACTTGAAGCTGGCGGAGAATTTACAGTACAGAGAAACGTCTAGCGCGTATTTGGCAACATTTAAGTTGTTACAAGCCGAATATATGTTAGAGCAGCAGCAATTTGAAATACTTTTAGCGATGATCGCACCAATGCTGCCGGAGATTATAGATAGTCGATACGTCAAGCAACAGCAAATGGAGCTACTAAAAGTCGCCGCTATGGCCTATGCGGGAAGCAATGACTTTAAACTAGCATTCGAAACTTACGGTAACTATCACGATAAATTTATCCAATTTAGCAATCAAAGAGAAGTTGAAAATCTTGAGCGCCAGCAGACGTTATTTGAGTTGGAACGACTTGAATATGAAAACGAAGATCTCAATTGGAACAATGTGTTGCAGCGTATGGAGCTAGAAAATAACCGTCGTACTTTTTACTTATTGGGTGAAGCGCTACTTGCGCTCATCGGTGTTCTATTTTTGATGGCGGTAGTATTTCTCGTCGTCAATCGCTCGCGTTTGAGAATGCGTCGCCTCGCAAAGACAGACACATTGACAGGGTTGTTCAATCGCCGTTTTTTAGAGGACTGGTTCACTAAGCTAGTAGAAGTGAGGCGTGAGCGAAAAGAGAAACCGGTACCTCAATCTAAGCAAGAAAAGATACAACACTTTGTTTTTGAGCAAGTCGAGCAAGTTAAGTACGGTTATCTAGCTTTAAATAAATGGGTAGATAGCAAACTCGATAAACAGAAAATGGTGCCAAATAAACCACAATCGGGGCCAGTAACTTTAGCGTTAATCGATGTGGATTATTTCAAGCAGGTAAATGATACCTATGGGCATGTGTTTGGAGATACCGTACTAACGGGCGTTGCCAAAGTGTTGGAGGAAACTGTACGTGAGAACGACATTGTTGCTCGTTTTGGTGGTGAAGAGTTTGTTGTTATTATGCCCAATACAGACCATGAAAACGCCCTTATTACTGCAGAACGTTTACGTAGCGCTTTATCCCTACATGGCTTTGTTACGGAACAGAAAGGAGAAGTGAGAGTGACCTGTAGTTTTGGAGTCGTTACCACTGAAGATAATGAGATGAGTTTTAAATCACTTTGCGATCAGGCCGATAAATTGCTTTATCAAGCGAAAGCGAACGGACGCAACTGCGTGAAAGGTCGCTCGCTAGCGTAACAGAAATCAAGAGTTCAGGCTCATCGCACGATGAATCTGAACTTATCCCTCCCATTTACTTTGATAGCCAAGTGACTTTGAGATCCTTGCTTCGAATATAAAACGCTGAATCTAAAATCTTAAAGTCACTTGGCGATATTACTTAAAAATGGCTTAAGGATATCGAATCGCATATTCATGGCGTTCAATATAACCTCTCTTTTTGCCTCCTTCACCTTCAAAGTGCGAATGCCACTTGTGTCTACAAAACTATAACAAACTAGTGTGTCTATTCTTTGCACAAACAAACCATGTACAGGTGAAATGATTAGTGGTCGATATAAATTTTTTGTGGCACAGATTTTTGTTGTTCAAAAATCAACTCGTTCATCATCGTTTTAAAAATAGATTAATAGTTAACTATTTGATTTTTTTTTATCTTATTTGTTTTTTCTTAAACTAAAATCTAGTTATCCCGACAAGTTCTTGCTGAGCAATTTTTCGTACACCCTCAACTTTTCATCCTTTTTTACTAAGAATTTTCTTTAAAAATAATTTGAGTTCGAATTAATTTTCAGGCATTTTATATTTAACTAACCGTTCAATTAAAAATAACAGGGACGCAAAATGCCAAAGGTGGGGATGCCTGAAATCAGAAAACCGCAGCTTGTGAAAGCGACAATGTCAGTGATTGATAGAGTCGGTTTACACGCGGCGAGTATTTCGTTAATCAGCAAAGAAGCCGGTGTATCAACGGGGATTATCAACCACTATTTCGGTGGTAAGCACGGATTGCTGGAGGAAACGATGCGAGAAATCTTGCGTCAGCTTTCGTCCACTATCACACAGAAGTTACGTGAGCTGCCAAGTGATGCTCATCACCAAAGAATTAACGCCATCATTGATGGTAACTTTGTCGGCTATCAGGCAGAAAACCAAGTTGCTAAGACTTGGCTGGCGTTTTGGTCGTACTCAATGCATGACGAGCAGCTCAAGCGTTTGCAGCGTGTCAACGAACGACGTCTATTGTCCCACCTAAGAAAAGAACTCAAAGCATTATTAAATGCAGAGCAGGCTGAATTGGTTGCTCATGGTATTGCATCACTTATTGATGGAATTTGGCTGCGCGGAACGCTCAACCCGCAAGGCATTGATGCAGAAAAAGCGAGAATCATCATCAACGATTATCTCGAAAAACAACTTACGTTTTATTCTGAAAAAATATAAAAGTTACAGGTCTTCAAAATGGAAATGAAAGCACACTATATCAATGGTGCGATGTACGACGGGTGTTCAGATGAACACTTCACCACTTACAATCCGGCGAATGGTGAGCCATTGGCCAACATTAAACAAGCGAACCAAGACGATCTTCAAGCAGCGATTGAATCGGCAAAAAAAGGTTTTGCTGCATGGTCGGCGATGACTGCGATTGAGCGCAGCCGTATTTTACACAAAGCCGTTGCCATTTTACGTGAGCGTAATGACGAGTTGGCTGCATTGGAAGTGGCAGATACTGGTAAGCCCATTCAAGAAGCTATCGCGGTTGATGTCACAACAGGTGCCGATGTTCTTGAGTACTACGCTGGCCTTGCTCCAAGCCTACAAGGTGAACAGCAGCCACTCAGCGACGATCAGTTTTTCTATACACGTCGTGAGCCATTGGGCATTTGCGCGGGTATTGGCGCTTGGAATTATCCAATTCAAATTGCGATGTGGAAATCGGCGCCAGCACTGGCTGCGGGCAACGCAATGATCTTCAAGCCATCAGAAGAAACACCATTAACGGCGCTTAAGCTCGCCGAAATTTATTCAGAAGCGGGCATGCCAGATGGCGTATTTAATGTCGTGCAAGGGGATTACCGAGTAGGACAGATGCTAACGGCGCATCCTGATATCGCAAAAGTGTCATTCACGGGTGAGTCAGGCACCGGTAAAGTCGTCATGAGTGACAGCGCTAAGACACTAAAACAAGTAACGATGGAGCTTGGTGGTAAGTCTCCACTGATTATTTTTGATGATGCGAAGTTAAACGATGCCGTTTCTGCGGCCATGGTGGCGAACTTCTACACCCAAGGTGAGGTTTGTACGCACGGTACACGTGTATTTGTCCATGAAGGTATTTATGACGACTTTATCGCACAGCTTAAAGCCCGAACCGAGCTGTTAGTCGTCGGCGATCCGCTTGATGAGAACACGCAAATTGGCGCGCTAATCTCTAAAGATCATGAATCGAAAGTTCTAGGAGCGATTGAAGTCGCGAAAGCGAGTGGCGCGACGTTACTGACTGGCGGCTACAAAGTAACAGACAATGGCCTAGCCAATGGTAACTTTGTTGCTCCAACCGTATTTGTCGATTGCGATGATGACATGAGCCACGTTCAACAAGAAATCTTTGGCCCGGTAATGTCAGTTCTGAAATTCCGCGATGAGTCGGAAGTGATTGCGCGTGCAAATGGCACCGATTATGGCTTAGCGGCAGGTGTATTTACTCAAAACCTATCTCGTGCGCACCGTGTGATCCATCAAATTCAAGCGGGTATTTGTTGGGTGAACACATGGGGTGACTCACCTGCGGAAATGCCAGTTGGCGGCTACAAGCAATCAGGTGTTGGCCGTGAAAACGGAGTCGAAACCCTTAAACATTACACACAAACGAAGAGTGTTCTGGTTCAGCTAAGCGACTTCGAAAGCCCTTACAAATGATACTACTCATAGTAGATAACTGACCACTTTAGCTTGTTAAAATGCTCGATAACTACGTTGTCAATTTTGATTGTAGGTTAACTACTTATCAAAATTTCCGCCTTGTTCTCAAGCATTTTTCCTACGCTAATTTCGTTCACTTATCTAGGGTGATTAGTATTAACTCCTAGGAGAATAAAAATGCAACAACACTACGATTACATCATCGTCGGTGCGGGTTCGGCCGGCTGTGTGTTAGCGGATCGCTTAAGTGAAAGTGGTCAAAATTCGGTCCTATTACTCGAAGCGGGTGGGTCGGATAAAAGTATTTTTATCCAAATGCCAACAGCGCTTTCTTACCCGATGAACACTGAAAAATACGCGTGGCAGTTTGAGACGGTTGAAGAGCAAGGGTTGGATGGTCGCCAACTTCATTGTCCTCGCGGAAAAGTTCTGGGCGGTAGCTCATCTATCAACGGCATGGTTTACGTTCGCGGACACGCTTGTGACTTTGACCAGTGGGAAGAGGAAGGCGCGAAAGGCTGGAATTATCAGTCGTGTTTGCCTTATTTCCGTAAAGCAGAGTCTTGGATTGGTGGTGCTGATGAATATCGGGGCGATCACGGTCCAGTCGGCACATGTAACGGCAACGATATGAAGCTCAATCCACTGTACCAAGCTTTTATTGATGCAGGCAAAGAAGCTGGCTACCCAGAAACAAAAGATTACAACGGTTATCAGCAAGAGGGCTTTGGCCCAATGCATATGACCGTCGACAAAGGCGTACGCGCTTCGACCTCTAATGCATACTTAAGCCGCGCTAAAAAACGCAAAAACTTCACCCTAATGAAGAGGGTGACGGTTCATCGAGTTTTATTAGAAGAAACTGGTGCAGAAGGTAAGAAAGCGGTAGGCGTTGAATTTGAAAAGTCAGGTTCAATTCAGCAATGTTTTGCGAATAATGAAGTGATTTCGAGTGCGGGTTCGGTTGGCTCCGTTCAGCTGTTGCAGCTTTCAGGCATTGGCCCTAAGGCAGTATTAGAAAAAGCGGGCATTGAGGTGAAACACTCGTTGGAAGGGGTAGGTAAAAACCTGCAAGATCACTTAGAAGTGTACTTCCAATATCATTGTAAGCAACCTATCACGCTCAACAGCAAATTAGGCTTGGTGAGCAAGGGCTTGATTGGCACTGAGTGGATATTAACTCGCAAAGGCCTAGGGGCTACTAACCACTTTGAATCGTGTGCGTTTATCCGCTCTCGTGAAGGACTAAAGTGGCCAAATATTCAATATCACTTCTTGCCAGCGGCAATGCGCTATGACGGGCAAGCTGCTTTTGATGGTCATGGTTTCCAAGTGCACGTTGGACCTAACAAGCCAGAAAGTCGCGGGTCGGTTGAAGTTGTCTCTGCGAATCCGAATGATAAGCCGAAGATTGAGTTTAACTACATTTCCACTGAACAAGATAAGCAGGATTGGCGTGATTGTATTCGCCTTACTCGCGAGATCCTCAATCAGCCAGCCATGGATGAGTTTCGTGGGGACGAGATCCAACCCGGTCTGAACATCACAACGGATGAACAGATTGATGAATGGGTGAAGCAAAACGTCGAGAGTGCTTACCATCCATCTTGTACCTGCAAAATGGGCGCAGATAATGACCCATTAGCCGTCTTAAATGAGCGATGCCAAGTACGCGGTATTCAAGGCTTGCGTGTGGTGGACTCTTCTATTTTCCCAACCATTCCGAACGGTAATTTAAATGCGCCAACGATTATGGTGGCAGAACGCGCCGCGGATATGATTTTGGATAACGCCCTAGAAACGTCGAACAACGTACCAGTTTGGATTGCACCGGACTGGCAAGAGATGCAACGAATGCATCCGCCAAAAAGAGATCTCGATTCGATCTCATAAAATGAAAAAGTCAGTAATCATTACAAGGAATTCAACATGTCTAAGATGACAAAAATCTTCTCAACAATTGCACTAAGTACTTTAGCAACAAGCGCTTACGCCAACCAATGTGAAACGGTTCGTTTCGCAGATGTAGGTTGGACTGACATCACAGCGACCACTGCCGTTACATCAGAGTTACTTAAAGGGTTGGGGTACAAAACGAAGACTGATCTTCTGTCTGTGCCTGTAACTTACTCCTCTATGGCTAATGGCGATATCGACATTTTCTTAGGTAACTGGATGCCAACGATGGAAGGTGATATCGCGAAATACCGTGATGCAGGTACCGTTGAAACCGTACGCGCGAACCTCGTTGGCGCAAAATACACGCTAGCGGTTCCAAAATACGTTTATGACGCAGGCGTGACCAACTTCGCTGACCTAGTAAAACATGCCGACAAATTTAAAGACCGCATTTACGGCATTGAACCTGGAAACGATGGCAACCGCTTAATTCAGTCAATGATTGATAGCAACGCATTCGGCCTAAAAGATTTCAGCCTAGTTGAGTCCAGTGAAGCTGGCATGGTGTCTCAAGTATCACGTGCCGCACGCCGCAATCAATGGATTGTGTACCTAGGTTGGGCGCCGCACCCAATGAATAGTAACGTTGAAATGGAATATCTAGCGGGTGGTGATGACTTCTTCGGTCCTAACTACGGCGGCGCGAACGTCTACACAAACGTACGTAAAAATTACCTCGCTGAGTGTCCAAATGTAGGTCAGCTAGTGAAAAATCTAGAGTTTAACCTAGAAATGGAAAATGAACTGATGGAAGCGATTCTTAACCAGAAACAGAAGCCATCAAAAGCAGCGCAAGCATGGTTGAATGCAAACCAAGAGCAAATTGAAGCGTGGCTAGAGGGCGTGAAAACGGTGGATGGCCAAGATGCGCTAACAGCTATTACAAACTACTTAAAAACAAACGCTTAATAAGCAGTATTTGAGCTCGTTTTTTTAAAAGAAAGTGGGCAGTTTTGCCCGCTTCATTAACACAAAGGTTTTATTTTGAATTTTATTACGGACAACAAACTACCGTTGGGCCAATGGATGGAAACTGGCGTCGATTGGTTAACCATCAATGCATCGGGTTTTTTCGATGCAATCTCTATTACACTTGAAACGATCATTCTTTTCGTGGTGGACATTTTTAAATGGATGCCACCTGCAGCGCCAATCATTATGACGGCGGCAATTGCTTGGTTCTTACATCGCAGCATTCCTCTTGTCGTATTTATCGTGTTGGCCTTACTCGCAATTCTCAACCTTGGTTACTGGCAAGAAATGCTGGAAACCTTTGTCCTTGTGTTTGCAGCGACAACGATTTCCGTATTAATTGGCGTGCCGTTGGGCATTATGGCGGCGCACCGTCCTTGGTTATACACCTTGTTGCGGCCAATACTCGATTTAATGCAGACCGTCCCGACATTCGTTTACCTAATTCCAACCTTGGTTCTGTTTGGATTGGGTATTGTCCCAGGTCTAATCTCGACCATCATTTTCGCTATCGCTGCGCCAATTCGATTGACGTACCTCGGCATTATTAAAGTGCCGGAGGAGCTACTTGAAGCGGGTAAAGCATTTGGTGCCAGCCGCATGAAGCTACTGTTTAAGGTGGAGTTGCCTGCGGCATTGCCAAGTATTATGGCTGGCGTTACGCAGTGCATTATGTTGTCTCTTTCTATGGTTGTCATTGCGGCGCTTGTTGGTGCTGATGGGCTTGGTAAGCCAGTCGTACGTGCACTGAATACGGTAAACATTTCACAAGGTTTTGAAGCTGGTTTAGCGATTGTACTCGTTGCCATCATTCTTGACCGCTTGTGTAAAGCACCAAACCAGAAGGAGGCATAATCATGGACGCTATTACTATTAAAAATCTTGATGTCGTTTTTGGTCAGCAACAAGCACAGGCGCTAGCACTACTAGATCAAGGGAAATCTCGACAAGAAATCATTGATGAAACTGGCCAAGTGGTTGGGGTTGATAATGTTTCGCTGAACGTGAAACAGGGTGAGATCTGTGTCTTGATGGGGCTTTCAGGCTCGGGTAAATCAAGTTTGCTGCGAACGGTTAACGGATTGAACGATATTTCTCGTGGCTCTCTGAAAATCAAAGATGGCGACGATATGGTTGAGCTCTCTAACTGTGACGAACAGAAACTGCGCCACCTTCGTACGCACCGCGTGTCCATGGTGTTTCAGAAGTTTGCATTGATGCCATGGTTAACGGTGTTAGACAATGTAGCGTTTGGTCTAGAGATGCAAGGCATTGGTAAAGCAGAGCGTCGTAAAAAGGCGCGTGAACAGCTCGAAATGGTCGGTTTGTCTGAGTGGGAAACCAAATTCCCGCACGAGCTTTCTGGTGGTATGCAGCAGCGTGTTGGCCTAGCGCGAGCGTTTGCGATGGACACTGATATCTTGTTAATGGATGAACCGTTTTCAGCACTTGATCCATTGATTCGTGCTCAGCTTCAAGATGAATTGATTCTGCTTCAAGAAAAGCTAAACAAAACCATTCTTTTTGTAAGTCACGACTTGGATGAGGCGCTTAAAATCGGCAACAACATCGCCATTATGGAATCAGGAAAGCTGATTCAACATGGCAAGCCAGAACAGATCATTCTTGCTCCAGAAAACGATTATGTGGCGGACTTTGTTGCTCACACTAATCCATTAAATGTACTGAAGGGACGTTCCTTAATGCGTGACGATTTGGTTCGCGAAGATACGCGTGTTCTGATTTGCCCTGATAAAGATATTTGGGTGATACAAGAGAGCAAGGGGTTAAGTTTAGCGGATAAAGGTAAATCGTTGATTCAATGGAAGAGCGACTCTTCGAACCTTGACGAAGTTAATAAAAACTCTCTGGTTCAGGTTAGCCCAGAAATCAGTATGCGAGAAGCGATTGAACTTAAACAGCGTAGCAATCAACCTCTGCTTATGGTTGAAGATAATAAACTGGTTGGTGTGTTGAGCGACAATGAGCTTTACGATGCATTGCTTGGTAATTTTAAGTCAGAGCAAGTTGCGTAAAGTTGACGCAGAACCAAGTAAAAAAGAGCCGCATTAATGTGCGGCTCTTTTTAGTTTAAACAATGATTTAAGTCGCTAAGCTAAGACAATGGTCGACTATAGAGTCGTAATTACGTCATCCATTGCAAGGCGCGCTTTTGGAAGACCATGATTATAATCTTCCCCATCTTTATGGTAGCCAATCGCTAGCGCAACTTCACAGATATGGCCCTCGAGCTCTTCTTTAAACTCTTCTCCAATCAGAGCAGGATCGACACCTTCCATCGGTGTTGAGTCAATGCCTAGTCGTGCCAATGTGTGTAGTAGGTTGCCTAGTGCCAAATAGACTTGTGCTTTTGTCCAGTTTCCGTTGAAGCCATTTTCGTCCGTATTTGCATCGGCAAAAGCGTAAGCACCCATAAAGTTGTTGTACATCTCCGCTGGCAAGTGGCCAGATGTTACTTCTGCATCCACACGTTTCGCAAATTTCTCTTTAGTAAATTTAGGATCGTAAGCAAACAGAATCGTATGTGATGCGGCTTTCGCGTGTGGTTGGTTAAACTGGTGCATATTTGCAAACGTATTGTGGAAACGTTGCTTCGCTTCATCACTTTCAATAACGATGAATTTCCATGGTTGTGAGTTGATAGAAGACGCCGACAAACGCAGTGCTTCTTTGATTATCGCCATGTCTTCTTGAGAAACGCGCTTGGTTTCATCATATTTTTTTGCAGTGTAACGGTTATTTAGATCGGTAATGATTTGATGGGACACGTTTATATCCTCTTTATGTGATGACAGATGAGGATGCACTAGCATCGACAACCATGCGTACCTCGAATATGGGTTCATGATAATGGATATTTTTTCATTGATAAGAGGGTGTTTATTTAAATCACTTTTTACTTTTTGTTGAAAATCGATGTGAGTTGATCGATTTGAAACTTAAAAGTCCTTATTTGGAAGCTTTTATTTGATATTAAATTAAACTCATATTGAGGCGTAGGGGAAAGCAACATGAACGTGATTGAAGTTTTTAATGATAGCTATGAACGTTGTACTTCAGATCAGGAGTTTTTCGACTTGTTCTACAAAAATTTATGGTCGAAAAGCGCCAACTTTAGACAGAAGTTTGACGGTATAGACATGCACCAACAAGTGAGAATGCTTAGAGGGTCTATCGTGTTTTTTATGATGGCAGATACCTCGACCGAAGCGCACAAAATGGTGGAAAAGTATGGGAAAAAGCATGCAAGTGCCGAAATTGGTATAGAGCCGCAGGATTTTGATGTTTGGCTTGAGAGTTTGTTAGAAACGGTTCGACAGTGTGATTCTGGGTACGATGCCGATGTTGAAACCGCTTGGCGAACATGCTTTAAAACGGGCTTAGAAGTAATGAAACAAGAATGTGATAAAGAAGATGGGCACATCCTTAAAGCGAGTACCAAATAAGGAAGTAACGTGAGTGGTCGTTACTTCCTAGGGGCAAAATCTTACTTATCTTGTGTCTCTTTATTCTTTTTCACCGCTTCGGCGATATCACTGACAGCTTCGACAAGATTGATCGGCATTGGAAAAATAATAGTGGATGTTTTGTCTGTAGTGATTTCAGTGAGTGTCTGCATGTAACGTAATTGCAGTGCATTCGGTGCTTCGTTGAGCATTTGCGCTGCTTCTTTTAATTTATTTGAAGCCTCTAACTCACCAGTAGCGTGAATGATCTTCGCCCTACGGTTACGTTCTGCTTCTGCCTGACGGGCTAGGGCTCTGACCATGCTGTCATTTAAATCAACATGTTTGACTTCAACCGTAGCAATCTTGATTCCCCAGTCATCAGTCTGTTGATCGAGAATGGATTGTAAATCCTTATTGAGGCGTTCTCGCTCTGATAGCAATTCATCGAGTTCATGCTGACCCAATACCGAGCGTAGCGTGGTTTGTGCTAACTGACTGGTGGCATCGCTGTAGCTTTCAATATTGTTAATCGCCATTTGAGGATCGACTACGCGAAAATAAACGACCGCGTTGACGCGCACAGAAACGTTATCTTTGGTAATTAAATCTTGTGTCGGCACATCCAAAACGACAGTACGTAAATCAACCCTCACCATTTGCTGAATAAATGGGATAAGGATGATCAAACCAGGTCCTTTGACTTCTTGAAATCGACCAAGAAAGAACACAACCCCACGTTCGTATTCTCTCAAAACCTTGAACATTTGGGTCGCTAGTGCGAACAGCAGCACCACGATCACCGCAACGGTATAGAGCATCATAAAGCGCCTCCTATTTATTTTGGCGGTCATCAGGCATCACAGTTAAGGTCAGCCCTTTAACATTAACAATGGTGACGTGATCACCTTGTTTGAATTGTTGATGGTCTTTGGCTTTAGCTCGCCATAACGCACCGTTGAGTTGAACGCGTCCTTCGCCATCGATAAAGTCATCGCTTACCACGGCGACCTTCCCAGGGTAAGTCTCTAAACCCGTCGTTACACGCCGGCGACGAATTTTGAGCAGCAGGCCGACGGTCAGCACGATTAGAGCCACGGAAAATATGGCAATACCAAAAATCAAAGGAAGGGCGATCTGGAATCCTGGTAACTCACTGTCCATGAGAAATATCGAACCGAGTACAAAGGCGACAACACCGCCTAAGCCCAAAATACCAAAGCTCGGGCTGAATGCTTCCGCTATCATTAGTGCAATACCGAGTAACAGCAGACCAAGACCTGCGTAGTTGACGGGCATCATTTGTAATGCGTACATGGCAAGAAGCAGACAAATCCCACCTAGCACACCGGGTAAGCCAATTCCTGGGTTGTAAAATTCAAGAAGTAAACCGTAGATGCCGATGAGCATTAGAATGTAGGCAACGTTTGGATTGGTGATAACGGCTAACATTTCTGCTCGCCAATCTGGCGTTCTTTCAACCCATGTTGGATTTTCAAGTGACAATGTCACAGTGCGATTGTTTACTTTAACAGTTTGCCCATCTATGGCTTTGACTAAGTCCTCTGGCGAATTGGCGATGTAATCGATTACGTTTAACTCTAATGCTTCTGTTGCATCCAAGCTCGCCGCCTCGCTTACTGCTTTCTCTGCCCATTCTGCATTTCGTCCATGAAGTTTTGCTAAGCCTTTAATGTAGGCTTTGGCGTCGTTAATTACCTTTTTCTCCATTGCGGTTTTAGCGGGAACTTTCTCTGAGCTTTCGTTGGTTCCTTCTGGCGTTTCTTCCGCGTTTTGATCTTTGCCATCATCCGATGAAGGAGGTTGAGGCGCACCACCTAACGCGACGGGCGTTGCAGCTCCGAGGTTTGTCGCTTCAGCCATGGCGGCTACGTGACTAGCGAGCAAGATGTATGTTCCGGCACTGGCGGCTCTAGAACCAGATGGGCCGACCCAAGTCGCAATGGGAGTCGAGGAGGTGGTAATCGCGTGAATAATATCTCGCATTGCGCTATCTAAGCCGCCTGGTGTGTCCATCTCTAAGATCACTAAACTGACACCGTTTAGTTGAGCTTCTTCTATTTCACGAGATAAATAGTCGCTAGTAGCAGGCCCTATAGCGCCTTTGACAGGAACAATCCAAACGGTATTCGCCAGTGCTTGACTGGCCATCAAGAGTAAAGGTAAGAACCATATCCATAGTCGTTTCATGCAGTCCTCCTTGTGTGGTCACAGGGACTTTTTGAAATCCTAATTCAAGTATATCCAAATAACTTAGAGATGCTTGAGTATAGGTCCTAATGAATAAGTTGCCGAGGCTAATTAGGAGACTACTTTTTTATATATAAACGCTGTGTGAGATAGTAAACTAAAGCAAATTATTGGTAATTGTGACGTTTATGTTTATTGTTCAGCGTTTGATTAAGTTGGCAGTTATCTGTGCCGTATTCTTTACTATTTTCGATCTGATCTCGTATGGAGAGGTGACTTGGTTTCAACGGTTTTTGGCTTTTCTACACTAAACTCAGATTTCAATACGTTAGCTCCTCATAAGGCGATCGATTTCTTCCTATTCGCCTTATTACTCCCTCTTCAACCAAAGCCTTAAACAAAGCAATACTTAACTCGTTTTTTCAACTTCCTGTCGGTGGAAAAAACGCCAAAGTGCAACTAAATTCATATCAATGACAAGTTTAAGGTATGTAGTTGATGAGGCAATTCAGCGCAATCGCACTAGCTGTTGTAACACTCATTTTGAGCCAAACAACAACCGCAAGAAACGCGAAGATGTTAGGTGATATCTCCCTAGTTCAGCCCATACAGGGTGATCCTAATGTGGATATTAAGCTAGCGAGAATTGGCTGGCATCTCTTCCGCGATCCTCAATTATCGTCAAATGGTAATGTCAGCTGCGCGACATGCCACAATCTGCAAACCAATGGAGCTGAAAATACACCAGTCTCTACGGGGGTGAAAGGTGATGGAATTAGAAATTCTATAACAGTGTTTAATGCAGCGTTAAATTATCGTTTTTTATGGGATGGTACGGAAAACACCTTGATGGCTCAGATTGATGGTCCAATCCATAATCCAATGGAAATGGACTCAAACTGGCAAACGATAGAGCAATATGTAAAAGAGAGTGAACATTATCAAGCGCTATTTAATCGTGACGGTGAATTGCCGATTAACGTTCATAATATCAAGTCCGCTATTGTGGAGTTTGTTGAAGGGCTGCAGACGCCTGGCGCACCATTCGATGCTTACTTATTGGGTTACACGCATGTACTGAGTGAACAGCAAATCAGAGGTTGGAAAACATTTCAGACTTCAGGTTGTGTGCAGTGTCATCAGGGCAAAAATATCGGCGGAGCGATGATCCAAAGGTTCGCCTATTTCAAGGATAAGCCAGTAGTAGAGGACTCGGGCAGGCAACTCGTTACGATAGAAGATGAAGAGCGATTCTATTTTAGAGTAGCCAGTTTACGCAATGTCGCGCTAACGAGTCCTTATTTTCATAATGGGCAAGTCGATAAGTTATCCGACGCGATACAAATCATGGCTAAAACCCAGCTCGGTATAACGATGAACGATGAGAATGTCGCGGACATTGAAGCATTCTTGCAGTCGTTGACAGCACCTAGACCCATAATTTTAGAGGTGTTGGAAAATGAATAAATTCAAACTGATCAATTTGTGCTTTTTTATTGGGATACTGGCGTGCTGCACACTGGCGTATATGTCGTATATGAACTCAAAAAACGCTCAAGAATTTCATGCAGAGCTAATGAATATCGGACATGAATTGATTGAAGAGCGTGATGTTATCGTGAACCGATATGCCGTTGAAGATAGGAAAAACTATGAGTTAACAACATCTTTAGTAGAGATAGAAATCGCAGCACAGGCACTGTTGGAATCATCAAAGGCATCAGTTTGGTTTCCCGTGACACCCAATCGTATAAAAGTTAGGGATACGCTTGAACAGTTTAAGGAGCGAGTGCTTCAAACAACGTTGAAGCTTGATATGTTAATTGGTGTTCAGGTAGAAAATCGGTATGCATTACT
This sequence comes from Vibrio sp. PBL-C16, assembly GCF_034321865.1. NCBI lineage: Bacteria > Pseudomonadati > Pseudomonadota > Gammaproteobacteria > Vibrionales > Vibrionaceae > Vibrio > Vibrio sp. PBL-C16. The sequence continues at coordinate 116,530 of NZ_JAXLNY010000001.1, forward strand.
CATGTTGTTCAATTTGTATCAGCAAGATGTTTCTATCGATAGCGGTCAATCATTGGGTGGCAGTCGTTATTTTGAATTTCTCAACCAGCTGCTTCTAACACAAACTGAAGTTGAGAGTGAAAAGGAAGCGAACTTCCTTAAACGGCTTCAAACGAGTGATAAAAGAATTGAATTGCTGACGAATGAACTGCTTGATCACACTTATATTGAGTTTGTCGAAAGCTCAGAGCATCGGTTACTCAATATTGCTCAAAGTGAGGCGCGTTTTACGTGGTTGTTTGTATTTATCGCGGTGATGTTTCTAGTTAGCGCGTTTGTTTATCAGTCACATCACCGAATGCATAACTTAAAACAGTTGAATCTTGAAATTGAAGAGGCGAGAAACAAAGCCGAGCGAGCGGCAAAAGCGAAATCAAATTTTCTTGCTGCAATGAGTCACGAACTGAGAACGCCGATGAATGGCGTACTAGGGCTTTCTCAAATGATTGCAGAAGAGACCAAAGAGCCGACGACGAAAGAGCACATTAGGGTTATTCTTGACTCTGGCCAGCATCTGATGACTATCCTCAACGATGTTTTGGATTTTTCTAAAGTTGAAGAAAACAAACTGGAATTTGAGCAAGCTAAGTTTAAGCTCGATCAAGTGCTTTCTCCGGTGTGTAGCGCAATAAAACCACTTGTTGATGAAAAAAATATCGAGTTAATCTTGGAAAACGAGGTTTCTGAATATACCGAATTTACTGGGGATTGTGCGCGTTTACGACAGATCTTATTTAATCTCGCCGGTAACGCGGTGAAGTTTACCAATGAAGGGCATGTGCTGGTTAGAACCGAGTTAGATGAATCGAATCAGTTGTTGGTCATGCGCGTGAGCGACACCGGTATTGGTATTGCGCCAGACAAGCACGAGCATATTTTTAACTCGTTTGAGCAAGCAGACTCATCAACGACTCGAAGGTTCGGCGGAACAGGGCTTGGGTTAGCCATCGTCAAAAAACTAACCGATTTGATGGGTGGCCATATAACTCTGAAGAGTATAGAAGGCGTTGGAAGTCAATTTATCGTTGAGTTGCCGATTCCTTGGGTAGAATCTGCTCCGAAAAAGCAGCAAGAAGCACCGAAACCTCGCGCAAAATCACACCATTTAAAGATACTACTTGCTGATGATAACCGTGTGAATGCCATTGTGGCAAAAGGGTTTTGCGAAAAGCTCGGGCATGAAGTGGATGTAGCAGAAAATGGGTTAATCGCGGTTAAAAAGGCGAAAGAGAACGAGTATGACCTGATCTTGATGGACAACCATATGCCCGAGATGAATGGTGTTGAGGCGACACGCGTTATCCGACAAGAGTTAGGTATCAAGACATTACTCTTTGCGTACACGGCAGACGTATTTCGTGAAGCTCACGATAGCTTTATTGAAGCAGGAGCAGACCATGTGCTTACAAAACCGCTACAGCATGAGAGCTTTTCAGACGCTCTCAAACAGTTTGCAGCCAGACTCGAACCGAAACGGAATCCGCCACTAACGAATGACAGCAATGTGCTTCAGTTGCAACGTAAGCCAATCGAGAACTTAAGGTTAACAGAGGAAGAACTCTCCCGTTCAGGCATGTTTACTTCTTTACGAGATGAGCCAGAAGCGCTTGACGAGCTGCTAAAAAGCATTATTGTCGATTTTGAGACATCTGTTGATGAGCTTATTGAATACTTTATGGCTGAAGACTTTGCTTCATTAGCGCTGACGTTGCACAAAACGAAAGGGATGGCACTGAACCTAAGTTTACCTATTTTGGCGAGCCAAACGGAGGCCCTGGAAACTCAACTTAAAGCCAACCAAAGTCCCGAGATTGAGCAGTTGCAGATGCTGATCAATCGGTTACAGGTCAACATCCATCAGTCTCATAGACTTTTGGATGATATACAGAAGAACAATGCCGATCCTCAACAGATTTTATAGTCCCTGTGAGTGCGATGCTTTCCTTAACTCATTTTGTTGTGGTTTACTGTGGCAAGGACGGATAGTGTTGATTCGTCGTCGGAAAATCAGGGAGTTAGAATGAGTAAGCATTCCGCTTTAATCAAATGGCATCGTAAAGCTGGGGAAGAGTTTAGTGATAATAAGTATAGTAGGGCACACATTTGGCAATTTGATGGAGGGTTGCAAGTCCCAGCATCTCCATCTCCCCACGTAGTACCATTACCACTATCCGTAGAAGAAAACGTTGATCCAGAAGAAGCGTTTGTCGCGGCACTTTCTAGTTGTCATATGCTCGTTTTCCTGTCTATTGCAGCAAAGCGGCGTTACGTTGTGGACAGTTACTTCGATGAAGCGGTAGGGGAGCTTGAAAAAGGCGAAAACGGAAAAGAGTGGGTATCAAAGGTAACGTTAAACCCTAAGATAACATTTTCAGGTGAAAAACAACCGACACCATCTCAATTAGAAAAACTGCACCACATGGCCCATGAGAATTGCTTTATCGCCAACTCCGTTAAAACAGAAGTGACAACGCTTATTGCGAATTAAGTGGAGCTCTTTATCAAAAAGCGCGGCCTATTGCGGAGTTATATTAAGCCAGCAGTCATCCTGCTGGCTCGTTCATCTAGACGACACCTTGCTCAATCATTGCATCAGCGACTTTTCTAAAGCCTGCAATGTTGGCGCCTAAAACTAAATTTCCAGGTTGGCCAAACTCTTTACTGGTTTCGTTTGCATTGATGAAAATATTTTTCATGATGGTTTGCAACTGACTATCCACTTGTTCAAACGTCCAGTTTTGCATGCTGGCGTTTTGCGCCATTTCAAGTTGACTGGTTGCAACGCCGCCTGCATTGGCTGCTTTGGCAGGCCCATAAGCTATGTCTGAGTCCACGATAATATTGGCAGCATCACGGGTGGTTGGCATGTTCGCCCCTTCACTAATCAAAATACATCCGTTTTCGATAAGAGCCAGTGCGTCGTCTGACGTTAGTTCATTTTGAGTCGCACAAGGGAAGGCAGCATCAGCCTGATATCGCCAAACAGCATGTCCTTCATTAGGATAGTCGCCCTCTGGTGTGTATTCTGCTTCAGGGTAAGTTTCTAAATATTCTTCTAAGCTTGCTCTTTTCACTTCTTTCAGTTGTTTTAGGAGCTTAAGATCAATACCGTGCTCATGATAGATCGTACCTCGAGAGTCGCTGCATGTAACTGGCGTTGCTCCCATATGGTACAGTTTTTCAATGGCGTAGATAGCCACGTTGCCAGCACCAGAAACGAGACAAGTTTTCCCTTTCAATGAATCGTTGCGGTCGTTGAGCATGCATTCTGCAAAATAGACGGCGCCATATCCTGTCGCTTCTTTTCTGGCGAGTGAGCCACCCCAAAGAAGACTCTTGCCTGTAAGCACACCTTCGTAGCGGCCCGTCAATCGTTTGTATTGACCAAACATATAGCCAATTTCGCGCGCCCCGACACCGATATCGCCTGCGGGCACATCGGTGGTAGGACCGATGTGACGGTACAACTCGTTCATAAATGATTGGCAAAATCGCATGATCTCGCCGTCGGATTTTCCTTTAGGATCGAAGTTTGAACCGCCTTTGCCGCCACCGATAGGAAGGCCAGTCAGTGCGTTTTTAAAGATTTGCTCAAAGCCGAGAAATTTTATGATGCTCGCATTGACTGAGTGATGGAATCTCAATCCTCCTTTGTACGGCCCCAAAGCAGAGTTGAATTCAACTCGATAACCTTTGTTTACTTGTACATTTCCAGCATCATCAACCCAAGGAACTCGAAACATGATTTGACGTTCTGGCTCGACGATCCTCTGGATAATCGCTTGTTCCTTATATTTATTATTGCCTTCTATTACCGGCGCGAGAGAAGTTAATACTTCTTCTACCGCTTGGTAAAATTCTTTTTGCGCAGGGCTACTGTGTTGCAACGCAACAATAGTATCGTGTATGTATGACATAGATTTCTTCCTTGATGTGAATAAGAAATCAGTTTATATGAATGTATTTCCATTAAATAGTGATTTTGACCAAGATTCAATGGTTGTAGTGGTCTTTCCTGCGGATGAGAATGTGCAGCTTCTAACCCAGGCAGTGTTGGTTGAGATAGGTAGGGCGAGCTAAGTAAGCGGGTGGTTGAGTGATCAGTTTCACATATAACAAGCAGAAATCACTTTAGTCGATGTTGTTGTGCAGTTACGCAAATTGTTTATGTTAACGTCATGTTAAAGTTTGTGTGTGATAACTTGTGAAAAGACAACTATATGGATGAGCTTAAGGTTCTGAACTCGTTTATTCAGCAGAATGGTCTACCAGCGTTTGGCCACCTTGATGGAATTCCAACATCGTTACAGCTAGATAAATTTACTTACCTCGATGAGATGGATAAGCCAGTGTCTAAGTGGCGCCGTTACCGCGATTATAAGCAGTTTCAGTTCGTCAATTTGGTCACACCTGATTACGTCATTGGAGTAGCGATTGCTGATATACGGTATTTAGCATCCGGCTTTTGCTACCTGTTTGATATTAAAAAGAATAAGTTGATTGAGCAACAATGGTTGAAACCTTTTAATATAGGTTATCAAACTCAGCCTTCCAGTTGGCGCAGTCTTGCCCATCTTGCTAACAAAAGAGTTCAGTTTTCTATTAAGGATGGTATTTGGCACGTCCACTTTGTGACAGAGTCAGTCAATGCGGATCTCTATTTACGTCCAGAAAATATGAGTTTGCCATTAATGTTGTGTACGCCAACAGGTTATGCGGGTTGGACATATACTCAGAAGCACAATGCGTTAGCAGTAGACGGTAACTTGTTCATATTAGGAAAAGAGCAAGATCTTTCAGAGGTGGCTGCTGGTTACGATTTTTCCGCTGGGTACATGCGGCGAGAAACAAGTTGGCGCTGGGCGAGTATCAATTGCTTTGAGGATGACAGGCGTCTGGGGTTGAACTTGGCAGCTGGCGTTAATGAAACTGGCTATTGCGAAAATGTATTGTGGATTAATGGTCAGCGTCACTTTTTGCAACCTGTGCAGTTTCAGTTTTCACGAAGTGATGAAGGGCAAAAGTGGCATATTACGTCGGAAGATAAACGAGTTAACTTACAGTTCACGCCTTTGAATCGACGCTCAGAGAAGAAAAATTTTTGGCTTCTCAAAAGTAACTTTCGTCAGTACATCGGTTATTTCTCTGGCTATATTATCGATGGAAATGGCATCAAACATCAGTTAGAAGAAGTTATGGGTCTTACTGAAGATCACTATGCAAAATGGTAGAAACACAATGGATTGGACGCAGTTGATGGACCGCCCAGAATTACTTCTGATGATTCTGGCTCCAGTTTTCTTTTTCTGCATGCTTGCCGAATATTGGTTCGGACAAAGAAGGGGACGCTTGCCTGAAAGCGCGACGTATTACTTCCCTGAAGTAGCGTGTAATTTTGTTCTTGCGGGCTTACACCAAGCGACAGACATACTCACGGGTTTACTGATTGCTCAGTTGTATTTGTGGTGGTTCGATTGGCGTTTTTTTGATATCGAAATGAGCGTCTCAGCTTTTCTTTTACTTGTTGTCCTGCAAGATTTTTTCTATTACTGGTTTCATCGGGCTAGCCATCGTATTCGTTGGATGTGGGCCGCGCACGTTGTTCATCACAGTTCGGAAAGAATGAACTTCAGTACCGCCTTTCGTCAAAGTTTAATGTATCCGCTAGCGGGGATGTGGATTTTTTGGTTGCCCTTGGTGATTATTGGTTTTGAGCCAAAATGGGTTGTCTTCGTTGTGTTGTTTAATCTGGGCTTACAGTTTTTTGTTCACACCCAATCAATTCGTTCGCTCGGGCCACTAGAGTGGGTATTTAACACGCCGTCTCATCATCGCGTTCATCATGGTGTGAACCGTCAGTACATCGACAAAAATTATGCGGGTGTATTAATTATTTGGGATCGAATGTTCGGAACGTTTGAACCAGAGGTGGAAACGGTTCGGTATGGGGTTTCTAAACCTGTAAACAGCTTTAATCCCATCCGCGTGACGTTTGCAGAATGGAAAGACATGTTTTATGACGTAACTCGACCAAACTTATCATGGAAACAACGCTGCTGCCGTTTGTTCGCTCCGCCATCGGATTTTTATGAGTAAATTGAGATAAAGAGATTGGAGCGGGCAGCGGGAATCGAACCCGCATCATCAGCTTGGAAGGCTGAGGTAATAGCCATTATACGATGCCCGCGCATCGATAGGACTCAGTTAATATGCCACACTGGACGAAAAAGAAAAGTCTTTTCTCATCAAATGTTTGTCAGTTGCCTAAAAAAGTAGCGGACTGATGTTAAAGTGTTCATTGTCTCTGGTTTTTTGTGGCACTCGCGATTCCGCTACTAAGCCTAGGGGCTTCCAATTAGGTCGTAAACACCGAATTCTTAGGTGTTTAGATGTTGATGATATTCAAGATTTTCTGTGTAAAGGTTAATCTCGTTTATTGAACAGTCACGTTTCATGGTCAAGACTAGATATTGAAATGATTACTTTTTACTGTTGATGCGTATGTATAACACAGGGTAATTCTGCTGAAACAGTCAGCTTAACCAAAGGAGATTTAACATGATGAGAGGTTTGATATTAGGGCTGGTGGTGATGCTGGTATCTGCTTGTACTACCGTTACAACCGATGTAGATAAACAAGCCGACTTTTCAGCTTACAGAACGTTTGACTTCGGTGCTCAGGCGGAAGCTCCTACCAGTATTGATGGTCGACGTATTGAGCAAGGGCTTGCTGAACAGCTTGAGGGTAAGGGTTTAATTAAGGTAAATAGTGGCGGTGACCTTTACGTACATCATGATATCGTAGAAGAATCCGAGCTTGTTTCTTCAGGATCGTCGGTGAGCTTTGGCTATGGCTGGAATAGCTTTGGTGTGATCACTTCAAGCCCAGAAAGATATAAAGAACGTAAGTATGGGAAGTTGGTGGTTGAACTGGTTGATGCAAAGGCTAATCAAGTCGTTTGGAAAGGCGTTTCAAGTCGTAAACTGTCTGAGTCAATGAGCTCTGAGAAACGAGAATCTCTCATCCAAGAAGAAATCGCGAAGATGTTTGAAAGCTACCCTTACGGTGAAAAATAATTAGTATTCTTAACGATTAAGAATACTAATTGCCAATAGTTACGCACAGGGTTAAAAGAACTTATCATTTTGGTTCTGGTTACCTTTGTGCGTACGACTCTGATTGCTTTACTCGGACTACTTTTCTGCTTGTTGGCTCCGAGCATGAGCCTGCCGTACTCACACCCAAATTTTCTTTCCTTTCATAACCAGAATATTGCTGTTGACGCTAAGTCGAAGCACTTTTCAGAACATCCTATCTCTCCAGTACAACAAGACTATCCGAGTTTAAACAGCCGGAATAGATTGAGGGTTAGCCATGCTAAGGAAATGAGCTCGAACGACGATGTAGAACCCGAATGGTTTGAAATGCTTGATGTAGCATGGTGGGCGCATCGTTCGGCAATTTACTCGATGAAGCGGCTAAAACGCATCGGCAATGAGGCTTTAGGTTGTTGTATTGAAAGTATTTTTACTCACTTTAAATACAGAATCGGAGTGAGAAAAGAATCGAATTTCATATACCGCTTTATACATGCTCGCTAACACATTCCATGTTTTTGCAACTTTTTGGTTAATTATGCTTAGGAGCGGTTTATGTTTGATTCGATCATTCAGGTCTTGAGTGCTTTTTGGCATCAAGATTTCACGGCGTTAATGGCGCCAGGCAGTGCAGGTTTGGTTTATTTTGTTGTTGCAGTGATTATCTTTTTGGAAAGTGGTTTTATTCCTGCTGCACCTTTCCCATGCGACAGTGTCGTCGTATTATCCGGTACGCTGGCGGCGGTTGGCGTCCTTGACCCAATTATGATCATGTTGGTGATAGCTGTTAGTGCGGGGTTGGGAAGTTGGGCGGCTTATTTACAAGGCAAGTGGCTAAATCGCTTACCTAAGGTCCAAGGCTGGGTGAGTGCGGTTCCTCAAAAGCGTTTGGAACAGGTCGACGTGTTACTCAGTAAACATGGATTGATTGCGCTTTTGTGCGCGCGGTTTATTCCGGTTGTTCGTTCCCTATTGCCATTAATGATGGGGTTGCGAGTGAAACGTATTAGTAAATTCCATTACTTTGCGTGGCTGAGTGCGATTTTATGGACGCTGATATTATGCGGTTTTGGTTCATTACTTCCTTTGCTACCGGAAAATATGAGCAAAGCAATCACAATGCTATTAATGGCGGCACCAATAATTACTCTTGTGATTGGAGTGCTTAGTTTCTTGTTTGTTAAAGCACGTCGAGCGTTCTGTAAACCCAAGGATGTGTCTGAGTTTTCTCAGTAAGTTTACTTGATTTGCACTTTTAAGCTTGTATGCAGATTAGACATCTAATCGACAGGTTTTTGTCAGTAAAAAGAAAGGCGCAATGTATGCGCCTTTCTTTTTGAGTGTCGTTAGGGTTTCGAATTTAATAGCCAATGCTATATAGGTATTCGCCAACTTCTTTGCACTGAGACTTGTAGATGTTCTCTACTTCAGACTCATTCTTATCTGCTGCTTTAAATTCAAGTTCGGCAGACGATAGCTGGTCAAAGCTGTAGTCTCTCTCAGACATTAAGTAGTGTCTGAACATCGCTCTGTGTTCCGGAACTGCAATACGTGCGTTAGAAACGTTGGCACACTCTAACAGAGTGTCGTTACTCATTTCTTCTGGCTTAGTTTCTGTGTTTGCAAAGGTTGAGCCCGCTGAAAATAGTAATGCTAGTGCGATGGTTGTAGCGATTCTTGTCATTATATGGACCTCAAATTGGTTCTAGTAACAATGAGCATATTGGCTCTTATCGTTACATTTTCGTGTTCTCTGTATGTCATAAAAAGTTAAACAACAGAGAAGGCGTTGCGACCATGAGTAAAGACGTACATTAAGTTCGCTTCCTTTCTTCCTGAGAGGCGATAAAGAGAGCGTTGACTCATGAGTCCGCCATAACTGTCTAGAGGTAAGCGAGATGCTTGTTTTGCCAACTCCAGTAGTGGTGGAGAAGAGAAAGCAATAAGTAAAAAATAATCAGGAGTAAAATCTGATGATAAAACGCCATCAGTAGCTGATGTTCGGCGACAGGAGACAAGCCCGAACAACTCGCGCTTTATATGTAGGTAGTAACTTTCTGAACCCCAAGAGCTCAGAGAAGCTGAGGCATGAAAATCAGTGTGTGCTAGCTCAAAATCGTCTTGTTGAGAGAGTTTAAGTAGGCGCTCGGAAGTGTAATGTTTGGTGTGGTGCCACTCATGCGCATATGAAGCTGTGATGAGCCCTGAGAGCAGGGACAAAGAAAGCATCAATAATATACGGTGTAGATAACGCAAGAAGTAACCCTAAACATATAAAGCCACAGTTACCCACCATGATTAAGGAATCTTAGTGGCACTATGATAACGATGAAAGCCAGTGTCTGATCAACTCAGCGTATACTAACGAGATGGAAGGGGGATGAACAGAGTTTTCTGATCGCACTTAGGTATATCAGCGAATAACACAATAATTTTCGCTTTCGAGTAAGCGAAAATGGAAAAAGAGTCGTTGCACAGGACGATTAAGCTAACAGGATTATTACTAGGGAAGAAATAGAATCTTCTTTTTCTTCCCCATATGTGTCGTATCGATATTATGCGCTTGCGTAAATAACGCTGCCGCCTTTTATGGTGTCAATGATCTCGCGAGACAACTTCTCTGGCAAAGCAGGGCAACCCCAACTGCGTCCGAGGTATCCATTCTTCTTGATGAAGGAAGGGTTTGCGTAATCGGCGCCGTGCACGACAATGTAACGCTCGCGAGCTTTGTCGTTTAATCCAGAGCTTAGCCCATCTAATCGAAGTGAATAGCCATTTGAGCCGTAGTAAGTGGTATCAGTCAAAAAAGTGCCCAATGATGTTTTTCGCGAGTTCACGACATTTGAAAACTGTGTCGCTGTTTTCTTTCCGCTGTTCACGCCGTGAGAAACATACGTATTGTAGATTAGCTTCTTTTTATCTAAATCAACCACATAAAAACGCTTTTCAGTTGATGGTTTACTATAGTCGATGATCGTTAGTACCGACTTCTTTCTATCGGGTGTCTTCTGATAAGCGATGTAAGCGTCACTGAACAACTTAAAGTCTACTATGCCATCTAGCTTGGCTTGTTTAAACACATGTTCAGCTTGCTTTGGTCGTAAATGATCCCTGGATTCGTTATCTGATTGTTTTGCAAAAGCAAAAGGTGAGACAGACAACAGCGCACATGTAAATAATAAAATTAACTTTTTCATCTTGGCTAAATAAAACTCTATGGTGTTACAAATTTACCGATTGCTTCATGCATTCGTTAAAACAACATGCACATCAATATAATTCTATTCCCAATGTTTCTTATTGCACGCTTAGGTGCTTGATATTGGGTTGACGATAAGTTTTCGAGTTAAAAACTAACTAATTGAAACTTATATAAAATATGAAGTTTAACGATGGTTTCTATAAACTTCGGCGTAAATAATATCTGATATATGTAATTAATAAAACTGTGTTTAAGGATATTTGTGAAGTTGCTAATTTATAAAAACGGCGTTTTATTTTTCGTACTTTAGAAACTCTTTTTATTTCAATGTGTTTTCTTTTTCTACGCTTTATCCAATACCTCAAAAGTTTGTGATTTAACTCGTAACAAATCGTAACGCCGAATCGTTATGTGTATAAATGCATTTATAATGTATGAATAAACAACAGGGTGGTAAGAAAAGGCAGTAAAACAACGGTGAATCGGTTGTTTTTAATTCACGATTGACAAAGCTAAGTCTAAGTCGTACAAAAATTGAACTTGTGAATGTATCGTTTAAGTGAGAGTGATGAGCTCGACAAAAGTGAAGTGATGCGTGCTATTGTTTATTCTCTAATTTATTCGATTACATAAGGAAGGGTACATAGTAAAAATTGAAAAAATAATTCTATCGTGTGGATTAAAATATATAAATAATAAAACTTAGAAATTAAAAGATAAGAACGCCAGATATTAATTCATTAAATTTTTGAACATGAAAGTAAACTCTATCTATTATGTTTGGTTTGGTTTGGTTTGGTTTGGTTTGGTTTGGTGTGAAGGCGCTCGTCTCATTAAGAAAAGCGCTCAAATTTATTTAAGGACGGTTATGACAGCATTTAATAAAGTGTTTATTGTCACTCCCAATGTTAATGATTTTGCAATGTTGCAAGAGTCGCCATTGGAAATGTCTCTTCAAGTAACGGCAAGCAAACCTATCCAACTCTATGGAGAGTCTGTTAAAGCCAGTTGGAAAAGTATTGATATTGAATGGTTAGACGTTAAGGGTGAAAAGCCATTACCCAGGCCTGATATTGCAGCATGGGGATCTTTTACTCTTGCTGTATCCGCTTCTATTGCGGATAAGCTCGATGTGTTGAGCGAGAATGTCGAATTTTTACCATTAAATCTACAAGGAAAGCCTTGGCGAGCATTAAACATTGTCACTCAAATTGATGCCATTGATACCTCTGCTACCGAGTATAATCTTCGTCATGGTAAGCTAAGTCGTGCTAGACCGTTTAAGAAACTCGTTTTGAATAGAGAAGCCGTTAATGAATCTGACTTGTTCAGAGTAAAAGGTGCTGGGCTCAGAACGTTTTGCACGGACAAAAAAGGTGGCTTGTACGATAGCGTCAAAGCGCTGAATTTGACCGGTTTGGATTTCAAGGAAGTGCTGGTTTAAAAACGAATAAATAGTGATTTACTCGACTAAAGTCATAGATATAGGTATGGGGGAACAAAAGCTGAGCATCTATCAATGAAGCTCATATACAACTAAATACAGCCGCCACAGTTGTGACTGCTGTACTTCTCCCCTTAACTTATGTTCTTGAAACCCTAATTGAGCTGACCATGGACGCATCAAATCGACTGTCGTCATTTGCCGATTGCCACCACAAGCTCAATTGTTCTTTAGTCATTGGTTTGCCAAATAAATAGCCTTGCATATAGTCGCAGCGGTATGCCGATAGCCATTCATGCATCATATTGTGTTCAATACCTTCTGCTGTAACCGTTTTATTTTGGGCATGGCATAGCTCAATAATAGGTTTGATCACATGGCCGTTATTGGTGTTCATCAATGTAACGAGGAACTCTCGATCAAATTTGATTTTTTGAACCGGATACTGAACGAGCTGAGTTAACGATGTGTAACCAGAACCAAAGTCATCAATTGCAAGACGGTAGCCACGTTTTGATAGCTCATCAAGTAGGGCCGTGCCTTGTTGTTCTGCGGCAAAGGTTTCGGTTATTTCTATCTCAATACATTTTGGTTTAACCTGGTGCAGTGTCGCTTGTTCATGGATGTAGTTTGCCATTTCTATCGAGTTTAGCTCCGCTGATGATAAATTGACCGAAAGAACAATGTCCTTACCGAAAATATTCCTTAATTGATGGTATTCCGCCGTTGCATTGGCGAAAACCCAGCGGTCAATTTTATCAAATAATCCGGCTTGCTCTGCAATTGGAATAAACTCCTTTGGAGGGATAGGGCCGATACCTTCGGCTTCCCAGCGCAACAAGACTTCTAACCCCTCAATTTCGTTGCTTCGATTGTTCATATAGGGTTGAAAAACAAGGTGGAATTCTTCCTCTACATTGCTTTTTCGGAGCGCACGTTCAAGTTGACTTCGTCTTTGAGACTCAATATTGAGAGCGGCTGAATAATAGGCGTATTGATTTTTCCCTGCCCGTTTTGCTTGATACATAGCCGCATCGGCACTGGAGAGTAACTTCGCGATGTCAGTACCGTCTTGAGGATATTGTGCAATACCTACGCTTGCCGTAACGGGAAATGAATTACTCCAAGATGAACTGAGATTACTAATCGGTTTTAGCAGCTCTGATGCAAGCAAATCAGGCAAGCGTTTTACCTCTTGATTTGAGCTCAGCAAAATTGCAAATTCGTCACCAGATAACCTGGCGGCAAAGCAGGGGCTGTTGTAATCGTGCGAGAACTTTTGACAGGCATTCTTGATGTGTGATGAGAACACTTTTAATAAGTTATCTCCCAATTCATGCCCGTATTTATCATTCACGTATTTAAAGTTATCAAGATCGACGTAAACAACCCACAGAAACTGCGAAGGGGAGATAAGTTCACGAGTGGCAAGCTCATGAAAACGATGGCGATTGGCGAGTTGCGTCAGGTGATCCGTTTCAGCTAGGCGTTTTGTCTTTTTATAGATGACATTAAGTTCCTCATACATATCAAAAAAGCGTGCAGAGAGGCGTCCTATTTCATCGTTTGTTTCTAGCTTTTCAATATTGTCACGTTGATTAGATTCAAGTTCGTTCAGCTGCTTATCAAGGCGAGAAACAGGGCGCAACACATAGCGGTACAACACCAAAATGATTAATGTGATGGTGAAAAACGCCGCTACGCCAAAGGAGAAAGCAAGTTCTAGCCACACTTTATCGACTTTATTCCACATTAAATATTCGGCAGGAGAAAGCACGGCATAAAAGTGCGGCAGCAGCTCAATGGTTTGAGCGAGAGGAATATCAAGATAAATGGGTTTGTCGGCGAAAGTAATCACGCTGTGCGTGTCAAACTCGATGTCATGCTTAATCTCGTTAAAGGCTTCAAGTGATACGGAAACTACCACAAAAAACACATTTTTTGAGTCAAAGCTCAAAGGGTGAGTCCCCGTTCTTTTGTCGACGACCTCATATTGAAGAAGAATGCTTTGTCCACTGGAGTTATAAATAAAGCCAGTGTGACTGAAAGCCTCTCTCTCATTGAAACTTCGTGATATGTACTCTAACACCTTTGGGTCGACCACACCTGATGATTCGTAATATTTGTTTTCTGTGTAATAGAGAAGGTTTTGTTTGCCGTCGAGGATCGCCATGCTCGCATCGCCTTTGTAACCATGGCTTAATACTTCAGCGGTCTCGTCTAATCGATTAAACAAGACTCGCTCACGATAGGGGTTGTTATGATTAACCAAATAGTCTTGTAATACATCACTTTTACTGAGCGTATAGGCATAGCTATTAAGAAAAATATTCGCTTGTCGAAACTGCCCGGCGAGCTTTTCCATCTGCAACTGAATATAGCTGTCTTCCCGCTTGATGAGCGTCACTTTTTGAATGCTATAAATAATATAGCTAGATACTAACGCGCTTAATAAGATCACTGGCGCGACAAGCAAAATGACTCTATTGCTTAACTTCATTATGGTTCTTAGTTTCCGTTTGTGTCCCTACAAACGTCGCGTACCAGGTAAGGTACTGAACGGATGATGTGTTTTGGCAAATTGTAACCAGATTGTAAGGTGAGCGTTCTCCAAAATCAGGCAGCTATCTAAGAATTGTGATGACGTGAAAGGTTTCGAGCTTATTAACTAGAGGTTTTCTCAGTAGTTGGACGTCTCTTTTCCTTCCTCCTTGTATAAAACCTAACCGTAATGATAGGAAAATACCGTCATCGAAACGTTTCGATTGTAAAGTGTGACTCAAGTGCGCTTTTCCTATTCAATGACAATTGAATTACAGATCATTCTCACACCTTATCGATCTCACACTGGTCAAATTGCGATGACGAATTATTATTTCATCGAAACGTTTCGATGAGTTTTCTGTTAATAACGAAAACACTTTAAAACAGGCGCTCATGGTTGTATGAACGTGTAACCGAAAGGTCGATGAGATGAAAAAAAGTACCCTAATTAACTCAGATATTTCTTACTTGGTGGCGACGCTAGGCCACACTGACGAGATCACGATATGTGATGCTGGTCTACCAATCCCAGAGCATGTTCAGCGAATCGATTTGGCGCTAACGCATGGGGTACCAAGTTTTCTTGATACTGTTCGCGTAATTCTATCTGAGTCCCAAATCGAAGGGGTCATCATTGCGGAAGAGCTCTCTGATGCAAGCCCAGTTTTGCATGAAGCGTTGCTCAACGAACTGAGCAAAGAGAGTGAAGAAACGGGCAAATCTATTGAAGTGAGCTACGTGTCACATGAAGCGTTTAAAGCACGCACGGCGCAAAGTCGCGCTATCGTAAGAACTGGCGAATGCTCGCCATATGCGAACGTTATTTTCCAAGCGGGCGTGGTTTTTTAAGCCAGAGATATTGAGGACAGATTATGACTCAAGCCATTCTACAACTAAGCGAAATTGAGAAGGCGTTTCCGGGCGTAAAAGCACTCGACAAAGCAAGCCTGAATGTTTATCCAGGCCGTGTTATGGCGCTGATGGGTGAAAATGGAGCAGGCAAGTCAACGTTAATGAAGGTGTTGACAGGCATTTACCACATGGATGCGGGGAGCATTCAATATCACGGTCAGCCGGCGGCCTTTAAAGGGCCACGCGATTCACAGGAAGCTGGTATTAGCATTATTCACCAAGAGCTGAACCTGATTCCTGAACTGACGATTGCCGAAAATATTTACTTGGGACGAGAGTTCACCGGCTCCTTAGGGCGTATCCAGTGGGGCAAAATGTATGACGAAGCTGACAAGCTTTTAAAACGTCTCAATGTAAAGCATTCATCAAAAACATTGCTTGGCGATTTAAGCCTTGGTGAACAACAAATGGTGGAAATTGCAAAGGCACTTTCGTTTGAGTCGAAAGTCATCATTATGGATGAGCCAACGGACGCATTGACCGATACGGAAACGGAATCACTATTTAAAGTGATTAATGAGCTTCGCGAGCAAGGATGCGGCATCGTATACATTTCGCATCGTCTTAAAGAAATCTTTGAAATCTGTGATGATATTACGGTGCTTCGTGATGGTAAGTTTATCGGTGAGTGCAAGGTGTCCGACACTGATGAAGATGGCCTAATTGAAATGATGGTTGGCCGAAAATTAGAAGAGCAATATCCACGTATTGATGTCCAACATGGCGAAACTTGTCTTGAAGTCATTGGTTTGACTGGGTCTGGCGTTCAGGATGTGAGCTTTACTCTCAAGCGTGGTGAGATTCTTGGAATTTCTGGCTTGATGGGCGCAGGCCGCACTGAACTCATGAAAGTCATTTACGGCGCATTACCTAGTGAGCATGGTGTTATCAATCTTGATAACAAAACTATTAACCCGGTTAGCCCGCAAGATGGCTTGGCAAATGGTATCGCTTACATCTCTGAAGATCGCAAAGGCGATGGTTTGGTTTTAGGTCTTTCGGTTAAGGAGAACATGTCACTTTGTTCGCTAAACCAGCTGACCAAAGGCTTCCAGATTCAACACAGCGACGAAGTGATTGCTGTGGAAGATTTTATTAAGTTATTCAACATTAAAACCCCAACGCGAGATCAAATCATCGGCAACTTATCTGGTGGTAACCAGCAAAAAGTTGCGATAGCGAAAGGGTTAATGACGAAACCTAAAGTTCTGATTCTGGATGAGCCGACACGTGGTGTTGATGTCGGAGCAAAAAAAGAGATTTATCAGCTCATCAACAAGTTTAAGGCCGAAGGCATGAGCATCATCTTGGTTTCTTCCGAGATGCCTGAAGTGCTCGGCATGAGCGACCGTATTTTAGTGATGCATGAAGGTCGTATCACTGGCGAATTTGATGCGAAAGACGCCGATCAAGAAAAATTACTCGCCTGTGCCGTAGGCAAAGAGATCAATGAGGAAGCAGCATGAGTACGAATACCATGAGCAAACCAACCGAAACGAGCAACAAGAAGTTGTTCACAAAAGAGTGGCTGATTGAACAAAAATCACTGATAGCTCTGATCTTTCTGATCGTTGTTGTGTCATTTTTGAACCCGAACTTCTTTACGGTCGACAACATTCTCAACATTCTTCGTCAAACCTCCGTGAATGCCATTATCGCAGTGGGTATGACATTAGTTATTTTAACCGCAGGCATCGACTTAAGTGTTGGTTCGGTATTGGCGTTGTGTGGTGCCTTTGCGGCAAGCATGATTGCGCTTGAGGTTCCTGTGCTGGTGGCGGTTCCAACTGCTTTAGTCGCAGGTGCAGCGTTAGGTGCGATCAGCGGTATCATTATTGCGAAGGGTAAGGTGCAGGCATTTATCGCTACGCTGGTTACCATGACGTTACTACGAGGTGTGACCATGGTGTACACCGAAGGTCGACCAATCTCGACAGGCTTTACTGACACCGCGGATGCGTTTGCATGGTTTGGTACTGGCTACGCGCTAGGCATTCCGGTTCCTGTTTGGTTAATGGTGGTTGTGTTTGCAGCGGCTTGGTATTTACTTAACCACACACGCTTTGGTCGCTATGTTTACGCACTAGGCGGCAACGAGTCTGCGACGCGTCTATCAGGTATCAATGTAGACCGAGTGAAGATTGGTGTCTACGCCATCTGCGGTATGTTAGCAGCGCTTGCAGGCATTATTGTAACGTCTCGTCTTTCTTCGGCGCAGCCAACAGCAGGTATGGGCTACGAGCTAGACGCTATCGCAGCGGTTGTTCTTGGCGGTACCAGCTTGATGGGCGGTAAAGGCCGTATCATGGGTACCTTGATTGGTGCGCTGATCATCGGTTTCTTGAACAATGCACTTAACCTACTTGATGTTTCTTCCTACTACCAAATGATTGCAAAAGCAGTGGTTATCTTGCTGGCGGTATTGGTAGACAACAAAAACAAGTAATTCATAACAATCTGTATATATAAAACAGTGAATACAAACCGAGTCAGGGGACGTGTACTGGCTCACCCTACACAAAGGACTAGAACGATGAAAAAACTTGCAACTCTTATCTCTGCTGCACTTCTTTCTTCAACCGTATCGGTAGCGGCGCAAGCTCAAGATACCATGGCGATTGTGGTTTCGACGCTAAACAACCCGTTCTTCGTAACGATGAAAGACGGTGCGGAAGCAAAAGCGAAAGAATTGGGGTACGACTTAATTGTACTGGACTCGCAAAATGACCCGAGTAAAGAACTGTCGAACATCGAGGATTTAAGTATTCGCGGCGTAAAAGCAATTCTTATCAACCCAACGGATTCTGATGCAGTGTCTAATGCAATTCGTATGGCGAACCGTTCTAAGATCCCTGTGTTGACATTAGACCGTGGTGCAAGCCGTGGTGAAGTTGTGAGTCACATCGCGTCGGACAACGTAATTGGTGGTGAAATGGCAGGCCACTACATCATGGAAAAAGTCGGCGAAAAAGCAAAAGTCATTCAACTTGAAGGTATTGCGGGCACATCGGCAGCGCGTGAGCGCGGTGAAGGCTTTATGAATGCCGTGAAGGGCAGCGATATGGATCTTCTTGCTAGCCAACCAGCGGACTTTGACCGCACGAAAGGTCTAAACGTAATGGAAAACCTGCTAGCGGCTAACCCGGATGTACAAGCGGTATTTGCACAGAATGATGAAATGGCGCTAGGTGCACTTCGCGCAGTTCAAGCTTCTGGCAAAGATGTCGTTATCGTTGGTTTTGATGGTACGGAAGACGGCATTGCAGCAGTTAACCGTGGCAAACTAGCGGCAACTATTGCTCAGCAACCAGACCTTATCGGTGCTTTAGGTGTTGAAACGGCTGACAAAGTTTTGAAAGGTGAAGAAGTAGAAGAGTACATCCCAGTACCACTAAAAGTAGTCACTAAGTAAGTTTTAAGTTCAATAAATCATCCTAATTTTTGCTCTCTCCTCCGTTTATATCTGTCGTTTAGGAGGTGAGGGCAAACTTACCCAAAATACTGCAAAGTGTGGGGTATAGATGCCTTTGGCTTTTTATCGAGACTCCTTCGTCAGGAAGAGAAGTTAAAGTCATCTAATGTATTTTCCTAAACAGTTTTTAAAAAGGGTTCATTCAGAACCGAGGATAACCGTATGAATAAGTTAGTGGTGTTAGGTAGTGTAAACGCTGACCATGTTCTTCAAGTGCCTTCTTTCCCTCGCCCAGGCGAGACGCTGCATGGTCGCAACTATCAAGTTATCCCAGGTGGCAAAGGTGCCAACCAAGCCGTCGCGGCGGCGCGATTAAATGCAGACATCGGTTTTATCGCTTGTGTGGGCGATGACTCATTCGGCATTAACATTCGCGAAAACTTCAAAATGGACGGCATCGATATCACTGGTGTGAAGATGCAGCCAAATTGCCCGACAGGTATCGCGATGATTCAAGTGTCGGACAGTGGTGAGAACAGCATTTGCATTTCAGCTGAAGCGAACGCCAAACTGACAGCAGAAGCGATTGAGCCAGATTTAGAGCGTATTCGCCAAGCAGATTACTTGCTAATGCAATTGGAAACGCCGATGTGCGGCATTGAGAAAGCTGCGCGAATCGCGAAAGATGCCAAAACCAATGTCATTCTGAACCCAGCGCCAGCTCGCGAACTGTCAGATGAATTACTGTCTTGCATTGACGTGATTACACCAAATGAAACGGAAGCTGAAGTTCTGACAGGTATTACTGTAACAGACAACGAAAGCGCGCAAGAAGCGGCGAATGTGCTACATGGTAAAGGTATAGAAATTGTCATGATCACACTCGGTGCAAAAGGCGTTTGGCTAAGCCAAAACGGTCGAGGCGAAATCATCTCGGGTTTCCGCGTTGAAGCGACGGATACTACCGCAGCGGGCGATACATTTAATGGGGCATTCGTCACTGGTCTCCTAGAAGATTTACCTTTAGAATCAGCGATTAAGTTTGCACATGCGGCGGCTGCAATTTCTGTGACCCGCTTTGGCGCGCAAACGTCGATTCCAACCCGCGAAGAGGTGGACGCGTTTCTCGCTGAACAATAAGGCGCACAACGCCTCATTAAAATAGGAGTAGTAACATGGCGACGATGAAAGACATCGCAAAACTGGCAGGGGTTTCCACTTCAACAGTGAGCCATGTTATTAACAAGACGCGTTTTGTGAGCGAAGAGATCTCTGAACGCGTTAACAATGCCGCAAAAGAGCTTAACTACTACGCGCCCTCTGCGTTGGCGCGTAGCCTCAAAGTTAATCGTACCAAAACCATTGGTATGCTCGTGACAACCTCAACCAACCCATTCTTTGGCGAAGTCGTAAAAGGCGTCGAACGCAGCTGCTACCAAAAAGGCTACAGCCTCATTTTATGTAACACCGAGGGTGATAACGAACGTATGCGTCAATCCATTAATACGCTATTGCAAAAGCGTGTCGATGGTTTGATTTTGATGTGTTCGTCGCTAGAAGGAGAGCGTATCGATGTATTTGAGCGTTACCCAGATATCCCAGTAGTGGTAATGGACTGGGGGCCGATGCTATTTACAAGTGATAAAATCCAAGACAACTCACTTCGTGGCGGTTACTTAGCGGCGAAATACTTAATTGATTGCGGCCATACCGAAATTGGGTGCATCACTGGCCCTTTGATTAAACACCAAGCGCAAATGCGATACGAAGGTTATAAGCGAGCAATGAACGAAGCGGGCTTGGAATTTAATGCCAATTGGATCATTGAGTCTGACTTCGAATGTGAGGGTGGGTATCAAGCGTTCAAAAAAATGGCTCAGCGTGGCGCATTACCCAGCTCGATTTTCGTCTCTAACGATATGATGGCGATGGGTGTGATTAACGCCGCAAATGAGCTCGGTATTAAAGTGCCGGACGACCTATCCATTATTGGTTACGATGACATCCATATCGCGAAATTTATGTCGCCATCGCTAACTACCATTCATCAGCCTAAGTACCGTTTGGGGCAGGCTGCCGTTGAGACTCTTGTCCGAAAGTTGGATGAAAAATCAACAGAGGCACAGGTCGTACAATTAGAGCCGACTCTAGTGGAACGAAAAAGCGTCAAGAGGTTAAAGTCAAACCTCACTGAATGACGTGTGATGTTGAGCTAAAAAATTAAAAAAGTCGTTTCTCTTTATACGATAAAGCCTTACTATCGTCGTTGATTATAAATAAAACTATTAATTGTTGTCTGGCGGATTAGTCAAATGTTATCAAAAGGTTACGCTAAGTTATCTGTAAAACACCCTTGGTTTCACCGAGTTAATGTTATTACAGTTGTATTGATTTTTTTTGTGAGCTGCTATCAGCTACTGGTTAATGAAGCATTTGAGTACGCAATTGGCTTTATTATTACACTTTTGGCGTCAGCTTTATTTGCATCAGCTTCTGCATTCAAAAAACGCTATCTAGGCTTGGACTCATAGGCACGTCTATTTCCAACACCGTTCAATAGCATCATTTATTGCTTTCAAGTAAACATTGAACTGAATTATGATCGAGTGCATCAAGAGGAGGACAAATGTCCTCCTTTTTGTTGGGGATCACGCTCTAATATAAGCGTATTCCAAACAAAATAATAAAGGACATGTTATGGACCTCTTTGCCTTACTCGATATTAATAATACTCTCGTTAACATTCCGATTGGCGACGGCTACGCAATGAGCTGGATCGAAGCTTTCGGTACCGTTTTTGGACTGCTTTGCATTTGGTTTGCCAGCCAAGAAAAAACCATCAACTACTTATTCGGTTTGCTGAATGTCACGCTTTTTGCCGTTATCTTTTTTCAAATTCAGTTATACGGATTATTGCTTCTTCAATTGTTTTTCTTCTGTGCGAACATTTACGGCTGGTATGCGTGGACTCGTCCAAACGCACAAGGTGAAACGCTGGAGGTTCGCTGGTTAAATAAACAGAAACTTATTACTACTGCCTCTATTAGCGTTGCATGTATCGCATTATTAACGATCTATATCGACCCATTTTTCTTTGCGCTAGCAAACATTGCTGTTGATAGCTTGAATCTCTTTGGTGCTGACTTGGCTGAACCGGTGCTTGAACCTGACGCGTTCCCGTTCTGGGATGCAACCATGACAGTGCTTTCTGTGGTTGCACAAATTCTGATGACACGTAAATACGTCGAAAACTGGATTCTATGGGTCGTGATTAACATTATCAGTGTGGGTATCTACGCGACGCAAGGTGTTTACGCAATGTCTGTTCAGTACGCGATTCTTATGTTCATCGCTGCCAATGGCACGCGTGAGTGGGCTCGTAGCGCTAAGCGCAATGGCGATAAAACCTTAGCGCACGCTGCTGCGTAAGGAACGAAAAATGGCCAAACAACCTCATATCGGAGTGGATGAAACACAAATCGCTCCCCTCGTTATTGTATGTGGCGAGCCAGATCGAGCGAATCGTATCGCGGCATTATTTGATGATGCAGAAATGGTGTCGGAAAACCGCGAGTATCGTGTGTTTACCGGCAACTACAAAGGCAAGCCTGTTTCAGTGTGTAGTACAGGTATAGGTGCGCCATCGATGATCATCGCAGTGGAAGAGCTAAAACAGTGCGGTGTGACTCATGTGGTACGCGTTGGATCGGCGGGGGCAATGCAATCAGGCATTCACCTTGGCGAGTTGATCATTGCCGAAGGCGCGGTAAGAGATGAGGGCGGCTCTAAAGCGTATGTCGATTCGTCTTATCCAGCCTACGCAAGCTTTTCACTGTTAAAGGAAGTTGAGCGTTACTTGTCGATGCAAAAAGTGCATTATCATTTTGGTGTGGTGCGTTCTCACGACAGTTTCTATACCGATGACGAGGATGCAATATGCCAACATTGGAACAAGAAAGGCATCTTAGGTGCAGATATGGAAACCTCTGCGCTGTTTACGGTCGGTCGACTACGAGGCCTTCATGTGGCTTCGATATTAAACAACGTGGTGCTGTATCAACAAGATGTGAAAGAAGGGGTTGGTCAGTACGTTGATGAGGCCAAAGTAATGATGCAAGGTGAGAAGAGTGCCGCGATTACGGCATTAGAAGCCTTGGTTGCTCAGCGTTAGCCAGTCTCTATCTCAGTAAGTCACATAAACAGAATAGATGTAAAGCGACAGGTCACTGTCGCTTTTTTATTTGGAGTTACGGGGTACAATCCACCTTAAATAGTTGTCCGTAACTTTTTCTGAGAGAGCAGAAAATGAAAATCAGCCCTTATCCGACTGGTCGCTTCAAAACATACCTTGAAGAAAAGAGTGCCACCTTTCGCGATTTGATTTATCAATGCCAAATAAATTCGCGTTACTTTGATGCTGGGGAAGCAATTCTCCGCCAAGGTGAGCAACTTCAGTACTTGTATGTTGTGCCAGTAGGTCGAGTCTCGATGAACATATTGGCCGCAAATGGACGACGTTTTCAATTAGGGGAAGCTAACTGCGACTATCATATTTATGGTGAAATGGAGTTCTTCACTCAGACCCCTTGTCAATGGAATGTGATAGCAGATGAACATATGCAGGTTGATGTTATCTGTATCCAAAAACTAACCGAAGCTCTGCAAAATCATCCTGAAATGATGGTGTTCTTCGCTTCAGCATTGGCTGAGGATTATCAAGACTCCATGGATATCTACACTAATCGTTTGTTGCATCCCATTACTTACAACATTGCCTATGATCTTCTCGTCCGTAATCAGACGGATAAGCTCCTTGGTGGCTTTGATAAAGTGAACCAAGAGGCTGAGCGGTTTGGCACCTCAGGCCGAGTCTATCGACGTGCAGTTAAGGACTTGATTGAAAAGGGATTGATTACCAAAACAGACAACGGTTTGGAGATTATTGATGAGCTGGCACTCAAAGCGTTTATTGAAGCGCATGAATGATACGCCCAGGTATTGAAACTAATGGGTTTTATAAGTCTTTGATATATCTAAGTCTTGAGTAAACGTAACTAATGTAAAGTACCTTAAATTTTGTTGAATGCATTAAAGAGTAGCGTTATATTGCGAACGCGTATGATAATAGATCTCATTAAGGCTTAACAAAATGAAAAAATTCGTCGGTGCGGCTATGCTGTCGTTATTTACTGTTTCTCCTTCTTTCGCTGCTAAAGTTGTGATTGACCACTACATGGGTCAAACAGAGCTAGAACAATCCCCAGAGCGTGTGGTTGTGATTGGCTTTGGCCCGCTAGATGCGCTGGACAACTTTGGTATCGATCCCGTTGCAGTATCTAACTCTTCTAATCTTCCTAGTTACCTTTCAAAATACAGCAAAGATAACTACACCTCTGCGGGTAGTTTGTTTGAACCTGATTTTGAAACCATCTACATGCAAAAACCGGATTTGATTTTGGTTGGTCCGCGAGCGTCTGCGAAATATGAAGAGCTGAGTGAAATTGCCCCTACAGTTGTTTTCGCGGCGAAAGAAAACCAAGGCTATTGGGAAGGCACGCAAGCGCAATGGCGCAATATTGGTAAGATCTTCAATATCGAAGAAAAAGTAGAGCAGAAAATTGAAGCGTTAGATACTCAATTCAAAGCAATCCGCGACTACAACCAATCGAACAAAAATGATGCATTAACGATTTTAAGCATGGGTGACAACATCAGCGCGTTTGGTGCCCAGTCGCGATTTGGCGTCATTTATAACGACTTTGGCTTCTTGGAAACGGTTGAGCACGTGAAAACGGGCACTCACGGAGATGTCATTTCTTATGAGTTTATTCGTGAAGCTAACCCGAAAAATATTCTCGTGGTTGACCGAAATTCTCTGACAGGTACGCCGGATAACGATATTCGTAAATCCATGGATAACGACTTAGTCAAAGCGACTGCGGCATATAAAAATCATAAAATCACTTATTTAGATGTGGACGCGTGGTACTTGTCGATGTCTGGTGTGACAGCAACAGAAAAAATGGTCAGTGAGATAAAGCAAACCGTTGAACTGTAATCCAAGATAGCAGAGGTTAACTTTGAAGAAGTTATTGCTAACCCTTGTGGTTTTAAGCACGGTTTCGTTATTTGTTGGGGTGGCAAACATGACACCCCAACAACTCTTTTCAGGTGATGAGAAAGCATTAGAACTTTTCTTTACCAGCCGTATACCACGTTTATTTGCCATATTGCTTGCTGGTGCTGGCTTGAGTATTGCGGGTCTTGTCATGCAGCAAATCAGCCAGAACCGATTTGCTGCACCTTCTACAACTGGTACGATCGAATGTGCCATGTTGGGCTATGTACTGAGCGTGGTTTTCTTTGGTAACGACAATCACCTTTGGCTCGTATTCGGCATCTCGGTATTTGGGACGCTGGCGTTTGTTTTCTTTATTCAGCGCATTCAATTTAAGAGCGTGGTTTTTGTGCCGCTTGTCGGGATTATTTTCGGCAATGTCATCCAATCCATGACTACGTTTATCGCTTACAAATATGATGCACTTCAAAGTCTGAATGCTTGGACAGTCGCAAACTTCGCTAACATCTTGCGTGGTGATTTTGAACTGCTGTACATCGCGGTACCAATGGTTATCCTCAGCTATCTTTTTGCCGCAAGGATCTCCGCCGTAGGTATCGGAAAAGATTTCGCGATTAACTTGGGTTTGAATTATCAGCAGGTTGTGACGATTGGCGTGCTATTGGTGTCCATCATGTCAGCAAGTGTCGTGATGATTGTTGGCCAGTTGCCATTCTTAGGGCTGATTGTACCGAATCTCGTGAGTCACTTTTATGGCGATAACCTCAAAAAGAACATTCCGCTTACGGCCATGTATGGGGCCATTTTAGTGTTGTGTTGCGACTTGGTGAGTCGTTTAATTATTTTCCCTCATGAAATGCCAATCTCTATCGTGATCAGCATATTGGGTGGAGTGGTATTCATCGCTATGTTGTTGCGAGGTAAGCAACATGCGTGATTCAACGAAAATCCTGCTGCTAGGTGGCATTGCGATTCTTTTCGCGTGTCTGTTTATTGGTATTGGGCTAACGGCTGACAACTACCAATATTTTTTGTCTCGTAGAGTTCCTAAAGTATTGGCGATAGTGCTAGCGGGTGTGGCCATTGCTCAGTCTTCACTTGTATTTCAAACCATTACGCACAACCGAATTTTAACGCCAAGTATCATGGGTTTTGATGCGCTGTATGTGTTAACCCAAATTTTGATCGTGTTGATTTTTGGTGGGTTGAGTACCTTAGTTCTTAACTTGTACGTCAATTTCGCGATTGCAGTCATTGTAATGGTGTCGTTTTCGCTACTGCTGTTTGGGTTTTACTTTTCAAAAGGCAGCAAGAACTTGATTACGTTGCTATTGGTCGGCTTGATCTTTGGTCAGCTATTTTCCAATGCGGCGTCATTCTTTTCTTTGCTGATGGACCCAAACACATATGCAATTGTTCAGTCGAAACTGTACGCCAGTTTCAATAATGTCAAAGTGAACTTGGTTTACTTTAGTGCTCCGGCTTTGATGTTTGCATGTTGGTTGTTGTTTAGGATGCATCGCACTTTAGATGTGTTTTGGCTCGACCAAGACAATGCGAAAAGTTTGGGTGTTGATGTACCTAAAGTGACGAGAAATGTGTTTATTATCTCGGCGGTTTTGATTGCTATTTCTACGGCTTTGGTAGGGCCAATCATGTTCTTTGGTTTACTAGTGACCAACTTAAGCCGAGAAATGTTCCGAAGTTACCAACATAAAACGCTATTGGTCGGATGTTCGTTTCTATCCATCAGTTCATTACTTGCTGGGCAATGGATAATCGAAAACGTGTTCAGTTTTGAGACGACGTTGAGTGTCGTAATTAACTTTATCGGCGGTGCGTATTTCTTATACCTGCTGCTGAAAAACAAAGTTGTATAAATATGATAGTAATAGACAAATTAACGAAGGCTTTCGGTTCAAACAAAGTCGTAGACGAGGCCAATACTCAGTTTGAAAAGGGCAAGGTAACATCGATTATCGGTCCAAATGGCGCGGGAAAGAGCACGCTGTTATCTATGGCCTCGCGCTTAACGGAGCGAGATGGCGGTAGTGTTATCATTGATTGCAAGGAAATCGCGGAATGGGACACAAAAGAGCTAGCGAAAAAACTGGCAGTACTTCGCCAAGCTAACTCGATTACAATGCGGTTTACCGTAAAAGAGTTAGTCTCTTTTGGTCGTTTCCCATACTCTAAAGGAAATCTGACTAAAGAAGATCATGAGGTCATAGAACAAGCGATCGACTACTTAGATTTGCAAGATATTCAAGACAAATACTTGGATGAATTAAGTGGTGGTCAGCGACAGCTTGCATTTATTGCTATGGTGATTGCACAAGATACAGATTATGTCTTTCTTGATGAACCTCTTAATAACTTAGATATCAAACACTCTCTTCAGATCATGAAAGTTGTGCAGCAGTTAGCCCATGACATGAATAAAGCCATGGTGGTCGTGATTCATGATATTAATTTCGCGGCGTGTTACTCAGATGTCATATTGGCGCTTAAGAAAGGCAAGGTTGTGGCGAGTGGTGCGGTTGAAGAGGTTATTCAAGCGTCTACGCTAGAGGACATCTACGAAACGCCATTTAACATCATAGAATTGAACGGTAAGCGCATGTGTACTTATCATTAAGCGAGCTAGTTCGTTTTTAACGAGACCAATAGATAGGCGGGCTTACTTGGTGAGCTCGTCTATGATTGGGCATCGGCTCTCTGCATCTCCAGGACAAGAAGAAACCCAACCTTCAAGTTGCGTTTTGATCTCCATGAGGTGTGCAATTTTTTCTTCAACCTCTCTCAGTTTGTCCATGGTTCTTGCTTTTACTTCACTACTTTTGCGGTTGGGGTTATGAGCAAGTTGTACGAACTCTTTGCATTCTTGCAACGAAAAGCCTGCGCTTTTTGCGCGTGATACCAAGTTAAGCTCTTGAATATGATTATCTGAATATTCGCGATAGCCAGAGTCGCTACGCGCTGGTGGAGATATGATCCCTTTGTCTTCATATAATCGAATCGACTTAGATGAAAGCCCTGTGAGCTTCGCGATAGCACCAATATTCATGTTTAACCTCCATAACGTTTAAGGCGAGTATATACCGATGTTGTGGATAAGACACTCCTAAATAACAGTCAGTTACCTAGAGTCCCCTTACTCTTTAATCACTTCATGTGGTGGCACACCAAATGCCTTTTTAAAGGCATAAGTGAAGTTAGAAGGGTGGTGGTATCCGGCTTCATAGGCGGCTTCTGTTATCGTCACTAGGCCACGTTCCAAATGTTGCTTAGCAATCTCAAGACGTCGAAAACGAATGTAGCCGTTTATGGTCATATTAAGTGATTGTTTAAATCGGCGCTGCAGGTTTGAAACACTCATTGAGAATTGGCTCGCCAACTTTTCCAAGCGTAGTTCTTGATCAAGGTGAGTTTCAATATAGCTGACAATATCCTCAATCCGACCATCAATGTGTCGTTCAATACTGCTGTTTTTAGCACTGAAATTCTTAGGAATTTGCTTGGTGGCTTGATGTAATATTTGATAGATCAAGCTTTCGACCTCTAGCTTCTCTTGAAACTCTTGCGGTGTTTCTCTATTTGTTAACGTTTCAGCCAGCTCGCATAGCGTCTGGTTAAGCTCCAACTGTTGAAACGCCTGATGAGAGTTAAAAAAGGCTTGATGACTACAATTTTGCTCAAGGCGGGCCTCTAGCCATTGGGGCTTAACCAATATGTTGATCTTATTAATGAGGTTATCTTTGAGCAGTGAACGACGAAAATTTGCAGGTTTGAGTAAGTTCACCACTACACCCTTAGGGCCGTCGCTCGCGTCTAAATCAAATTGCAAATCGTCGTAGCCAAACGAGAGTCTACCTTCTAAAAGAATAGTGACCAGCAGTGAGGCGTGTGCAGTAGAAACAATATTCGAATCAATAAGTTCTAGACAACGCCCACCATGAACAAAAATTTGATCATTATACTGATATGATAGGAACTTACCTTCGGCCAGTTGAGTTTGACAAGGTTGGCCTTGCGTGACAATCCATTGTTTCTCTGTCGCCTCTAGTCTTTGGGTTAAAGCTATCTTGGCAATTTTAGTTCGTTTTGTTGTGACTTCCTGCATTTGACACTTCCTCATAACACTTGTGCGATTTCGCATAACCAAATCGCCTTTGTATTTATAAAACTCATGCTTATTATATCTGAGAATTATTATCATTAATATTTAGGAATGAAGTTATGGAAAGCCCTGCTTGTTCACCTATCAAGCTTTCAAGCCTTTGCCTTGCAGTGGGAATGGCGCTATCAACCCCTGTTTTAGCTCAAGATACTGAGTCACATTTTGAAGAGGTCGTTGTATGGGGAACGAAAGTTTCCAGCAACACTGAGTCGATGTTTGCGGACGACATGTCACTGAAGCAAGCGGATCATATGTCTGATTTACTGCGCGATATTCCCGGTGTGGATGTTGGTGGCACACACTCTGTGAATCAACGTATTACGATTCGTGGTTTGAGCGAAACCGATTTGGACATTCGTCTTGACGGTGCTTCTCAGCATGCGAGCATGTTCCATCATATTGGTAACTTGACGTTGAACCCTGACATTCTCAAATCTGCGGACATTCAGGTAGGTAATAACTCTGTGACTCAAAACGGGTTAGGCGGTTCGGTCTACTTTGAAACGAAAGACGCTCGTGACTTACTTCGTTACGATGAAAAGTTTGGTGCGCGTGTTTATGGCGGCTATGCATCCAACGACAACCAACAAGGTTCGTTGACACTGTACGGACTTTTGTCCGAAAACATTGATGCGATGGTCTATGGCCATTACGTTACGCGTGATGATTTTGAAGATGGTGATGGCAATAAAACCTATGGTGCTGCAGGTGATGTTTACAACATTCTGGCTAAGCTGGGGTATGAACTAAATGACATCCATCGTTTTGAGCTCTCTTATGACATGTACCGAGACAGTGGAGATTACAGTCCGCGTCCTGATATGTCGGGTAGTGCAAATAATAGCCTGTCGAGCAAGTTACTTATCCCTACGGATTATGACCGCGATACCGTTACCTTGAGTTACGAGTTGCGAGGCGAACAACACCAAGGAAACGTCACTCTTTATAATACCGAGACAGAAATTAAACGTGACGAAACGGTGATGGCCCCTCGTTGGCCCTCGAATCGTTTATCAAAGAACACCGCCAAAAACCAAAACTTTGGTTTGAATGGCAAATTCCAGTCAGATGTTATGTTAGGTGAGTTTGATAATCGAGTCACTTATGGCTTCGACTACATGGATAAAACGTCTTCGAGTTACTACGGTAGTCGTAAGTTTATGGACGAATCGGCGATTTCAACCGCACTGTTTGTAGAAGATCAGTTCTTCTTCTCTGATGCCTTCTTTATTACTGCAGGTATGCGCTTTGATGATTACAAACGCAAAGCTGAGACAGGAACCAGTAATTATGATGATGTGACTTGGGCTCTAGCAGCAGAATGGGCGGTGACTCAAGATTGGACGTTGTTTGCGAGTGCACGCTCTCTATTTAAAGGTCCAGAGCTAATGGAAACCTTTATTGCTTACCAAGACGTTGCATTTTTAGAGGATGGGCTAAAGCCAGAAACGGGATTGAACACGCAGGGTGGTGTTCGCTTTGATAAAACCTTTGATAAGCATTTCTTTGGGGCGAATATTACGGTATTCCAAACGGAAATTGATGATTACATTGCAGACCAGTACCAAAACGCGACTCAAACTTACCTGATTTACAACTTAGGTGATGTTGAGATTAAGGGCTTTGAAGCAAGTGCTTCTTATGGTTACGACAAGTTTAACAGCAAACTTTCTTACTCTAAGTCGGACACCAAAAACAAGAATACTGGTGGTCCTGTTGCTGGGGGCAATGGGCGTAGCATTGATATGGGTGATAGCATTGCTCTAACTTTGGATTACCAGTCAGACGCTTTAGAAACGATCTTCGGGTGGAACTCAATGTTTGTTCTAGAGGAAGATAACGTCTTTGATGGTCAGCCAAAGAAAGCAAGTTATGATGTACATAATCTATACGCTCAATGGGTGCCGTCTGATATTGATGGACTGTCGGTGACCTTTGGTATTGATAATGTATTTGACGAGTTGTACAGCTCTCATGCGTCTCGTTCGGGTACTGCACGTGGCTTCACGCTTGATGACAACGAGCCGGGTCGCAACTTCAAGCTCTCTGCAGCTTATCAATTCTAACAAGGTTCTTCATAGGACGTTTCAAAGTAACGAGTAAGTTCATGATTAAAGAAAGCACCCGAATAGATAGCGAACACGCTGACAAATACTTAGTGACGCTTTGTCGGCATTTTGGACGAAAAGTTCCTGCTACTTGGAATGAAAATAGCGGTTTGGTGACATTTCCGACCGGAAAAGCGGAGTTTAACCTTTGTGCATCTAGCTTAACTATAACCTGTGAGGCGGATTCAGAAGAGAAACTGAATACGGTTAAGGCGATCATTTCATCGCATATGGATATGTTTTCTCGTCGAGAAACATTAGCACTTAGCTGGGTTCGTTAGCGCTCGTTTAGGGATGCTGTGATAGAAATGGAATATTAAAAGCAAAAGCCCGCAATCTTATGATTTGCGGGCTTTTATTGTTTGAATGCTATTGCGCTTTCTCAGGCTCTAGGCTTTTTTTTTCCTGCTGCATTTTTGCTAGGAAGTAGATGTTAACGCAAGCAATAAAACCGTTAGTTAGTACTACAGGCCAAGAATCAATCATTAGTCCGTAAGCAGTAAATAGCGCACAACCAATAAAGTTAAGGATACGAAGCTTAACAATATCTTTCATAGTTAGCGAAATAGCGACCATGATTGAAGCTGCATAACCTAAAATCTCAACCATATTCATGTCCATTTTTTGACCCTCTTAAAATCTGCCGAATTTTGTCGGTACCAATTCTTCTCATCTTGAGATTAATGAGGAAGCTCCATGCCTCGAATGGTCTTTTTTTGTTGTATGGACGCACTATATCAATGGAAAAACCGTGATAAAAGCCTCAAATCAAGGTTAAGAGAAGGTTAGCGATTACGCAAACGTTTAGGACTGGAATTACTGATAATTTTACTTATTGTGTTGATTGATAATAACGATGACATTAATAGCTCAAACACCATTGAAAGTAAGGGAATATTTACATATGATTGAAAATGATAATTATTTTCAAGTGCTGTGTTTATGTATTTTATTATTAGCTTGGTCGTGTTTTTTTTGCTGTATATCAGAACAAAACCGAACTCGTGGTGTGCGGGGATTCATATCGTAAGCCACATTTTTATCGTTGCATTTTGTCCTGCAATTTATGTTGTTCAATATTTAATCGTTACGTTTTTTTCGTCACCGATATTGATTAAGCTGTCATCACGCTCCGGTATATACAACATTCTCATTGCTTTTCTTCCATTATTGATCGCAACCGGCAGTCTGGCGTTTAGCTGAATGATTTCATCTCTCTTCTTTTCTTAAAACAACTACACTTAATTAGAATAAGGTATCAATTTCATATAATTATTCGATATCTACGCGTCAGCACATGTGTCACATTTCTGTGACTACGAGTAAGTTTTACTTATGTTGCTCGGTAGTAGGGTATTTATCGATTGTTTAATGATTCAATACTTAGTTTAATCGCATAAAGGTGTGCAGTATGCCGCACTAAATTAATAAGAAATTATCTAAAAAGGTTAATGGGAAACGTAAGCCATTAGCGGAGGTCAGATGAGTACGCACACGGTACCGCAGAGCGCGATTGTAAATGCTGTCAAAGGTGAAGTTTTGGTTTTGGGCCTGGATGGAAACGTTAAGGTCATAAAAGCGGGGGATGAGTTAAGACCTGGCGAGATTATTATCACAGAAAATAATGCTTCTCTCGACGTACAGATAAATAATGAGCTTTATCTGGTCGATGCAAATTGTGTTGCTTGTCTTCCTGTGCCTTCTTCTGAATCACTAGAACCAGTATTGGTACAATCTCCAGTTAATGGCTTGGTGACTTTTGACCCAACGGCTATTGGAAGTGCTGACTTCGACGCCAACGATATTGCCGCTATCCAGCAAGCTATTTTAGACGGAGCTGACCCTACCGCTATCTTAGAAGCAACAGCTGCTGGCGCAGGTGCTGAAGGCTCGGCTAATGCTGGCTACGTGACGGTTGAATATAATAACCCGGAAGTACTCGCGTCTACTTTTTTTGAAACGTCTGCGACTCGCAGCGGAGAAGATGATCGCGACGAAGATGACGGTTTGAATGTCACGATCTTTGCTGATGGTGGGCAGTCACTGCAATCTAGCGTAACAGAAGGCTCAATTTCTCTATCTAGCTACCCGCAAACCATTTCTTCTAGTGTGCTGGTTGAAGCAGGGGATCTCGCACTTGATACTGCTTCATTTGTACCTGAAACGTCCTCATTAGAGTCTTTGTTAACCGAGTTAAATAGTGACATTACCTCTGGTGGTCAGCCAGTAGCGTTCGTTTACGACGAAGCGCAAAATGCCATTATCGGCACTCAAGGTGGTAACGAAGTGCTTCGTATCGAGATCGAAGTGACATCTTTAGGCCGTGATTTAGAGTTAGAGGTCGTTACCACGATTAGCCAGGGTATTGACCATGTTGCGTCTGTTGCTGATGGCCAAGTATCTATCGTCGGTGATCAAATCAATATCGCTTTTGACATTACAGGCGCAGATATTGGTGGTAATAGCATTCAAGCGCCTATCGATTTTACGACAACCGTTATTGATGGCGATGATCCTGCGCCGCAGAACGTTACTTTTGAAAACGTTGAATCTTCTTCTACACCAATTACTGGCACTTTTGTTGATATTGGTAGTGATCAATTGGCAACGGTCACGTTTAATCAAGAAGGACTTAGTCAGTTCGATGGCCTACTGAGTGATAATCAGGCGACAGAAGCGGTACTCTCTGAAGACGGCAGTACTATCACCTTGTCCATTGCGGGCTCGAATGAAACCGTCTTAACCATCAGTTTGAATACTGATGGTACCTACCAATTTGAGCAATTTAAGCCGTTAGAACAAACAAACGGTGAAGATACGATTGAGCTCTCTTTGCCAACCACAATCGTCGATTTCGACCAAGATACGGCAAGCAACACCTTTACGATGACCATCCTCGATGGCGATAATCCAGTGATTGAGAACGTGACGGGCTTGTCTTTAGACGAGGCGGGGGTTGACCAAGGTTCACAGGAAGGCGCGGCAGTAACAAGTGGTACTGGGTCGATCACGACAGCGGTCGGAAGTGACATCATTGATCACTATGAGTTGGAACCTACAGAGTTCAATGTTGGTGGAGAACTCCAATCTCAAGGGCAGGTTGTTCAACTAGAACTAGCGTCCGAGAGTAACGGCGTACGTACTTACGAAGGCTTCATCGAGCTGGATGGTGTGCGTATTACCGTATTTGATGTGGCGATTGATGCACCTGCATTGGGCGAATACCAATTCAACTTGTATGAACAACTTGACCATACGGGTGCTAACGATGACTCGCTCACTTTCTCACTGCCAGTTTACGCGGTAGATGCGGATGGTGACCGCTCCTCTATTACCGAAGGTTCGAACACACCAGAAGCTGCGCAAATTGTCATTCAAGTTCAAGATGACGTTCCTACGATTGATGGCGTTGAGGCACTAGCCGTCGATGAAGACGATTTATCAAGCATCGGCTCCGATCAAAGCGATTCTGTGCTCGCGCAAGGCAGCTTCACGACGACTCAGGGCTCAGACCGTGTTGTAAGTTATCAATTAGAGAGCGGCACTGATCCACTCAATGGGTTGGAATCACAGGGTCGATCTATCTCTCTGACGGAAACAACTAACTTAGATGGCAGCTTTACCTATTCTGCAACGGCAGAAGGGGACGCTATCTTCACCTTACAAGTGAACCCTGACGGTTCTTATTCATTTACCCTTGAAGGTCCAATAGATCATGCTGTGGGTAGCGATAGCTTAACGCTAGACTTCACTATTGTCGCAACGGACTTTGACGGTGACACCAGTGCACTTGTTCTACCGGTTACCATTACTGATGATGTGCCAACCATTAACGACGTTGTTGCTCTTACTGTTGATGAAGATGACTTAAGTTCGGTAGGCTCTGACCAATCACAGCCGACGTTGGTTGAAGGTCAGTTCACGACGACTCAGGGTTCTGATGGCGTCGTACAGTATCAGTTGGATGTAAGCGCTGATCCATTAAATGGCCTGCAATCTCAAGGTCAAACCGTTTCCATTGCCGAAACGCAAAATGCAGATGGCAGTTACACCTACAGTGCAACGGCAAATGGCAGCGCAGTCTTCACATTAATTTTGAATACTGATGGCTCGTACAGTTTTGAGCTGCAAGGTCCAATCGACCATGCGTCAAATAGCGACAGCTTAACCCTTGATTTTAGCGTTATTGCTACCGATTTCGATGGTGACACAAGCCAAATCGTATTGCCTGTTACTATTGTGGATGATAAGCCGACCATTACCGATGTCGATGCGATTACCGTTGATGAAGATGACCTAGGCACGATTGGTTCGGACCAGACTGACCCGATTTCTATTGATGGTAGCTTCACCACCACACAAGGCTCTGACCGAGTGGTAAGTTATCAGCTTGATGCTTCTGCAACACCAGTTGACGGCCTTACATCACAAGGCGTGGCAGTCACACTGACTGAAACCGCAAATGGTGATGGCAGCTTTACTTACGAGGCGACAGCGGGTACTGAAGCGGTCTTTACGCTGACAGTGAATACTGATGGTAGCTATAACTTCACGCTTGAAGGTCCAATCGACCACGCAGTAGATAGTGATGAGTTGACACTGAACTTCCCAATCATCGCTACCGACTTTGATGGCGACACCACAAATGCCACTATCCCAGTGACGATCGTAGACGATAAGCCAGTTATTACTGACGTGGATTCCATTACGGTTGATGAAGATGATCTAGCGTCAATTGGCTCAGACCAAAGCAACCCGATTTCTATTGATGGTAACTTCACCACCACGCAAGGTTCAGACCGAGTGGTGAGCTACCAACTCGATGGTACATCAACACCAGTTGACGGTTTAACCTCGCAAGGTGTGGCTGTCACGCTAACAGAAACTGCAAATGGTGATGGCAGTTTTACCTACGAAGCAACAGCGGGCTCTGAAGCGGTCTTTACGCTGACAGTGAATACTGATGGCTCTTATAACTTCACGCTAGAAGGGCCAATTGATCACGCGGTTGATAGTGATGAGCTGACACTCAACTTCCCAATTATCGCAACCGACTTCGATGGCGACACCGTTACTGAAACCATTCCAGTCACGATTGTTGATGATGTACCGACCATCACAGCGGTGGATGCGTTGAGTGTCGATGAAGATGACCTTAGCGGCGTGGGCTCAGACCAAACTGACGCTGTGTTCGTTGAAGGCGCGTTTACTACCACACAAGGCTCTGACCGAGTGGTGAGCTATCAACTTGATTCAACTTCTGATCCTGTCGCGGGTCTGACATCTCAAGGTGAGGCGATTACCTTGGTGGAAACCGCGAATGGTGACGGCAGCTTTACCTATGTGGCGACCGCTGACGGTAATCCTGTCTTCACGTTGAATGTCGCAACAGATGGTACGTACGACTTTACGCTGCAAGGCCCGATTGATCATGCCGCCAACAGCGATAGCCTGACGATTGATTTCCCAATTGTTGCCACCGATTTTGATGGTGATACGACCACGGCAACCATTCCCGTTACGATCGCAGATGATGCGCCAATCATCGATAATGTTGTGCCTCTTACTGTGGATGAAGATGATTTATCAGGTATTGGCTCAGACCAAACTGACGATGTGTTTGTGGAAGGCGCGTTCACTACTACTCAAGGCTCAGACCGAGTGGTGAGCTACCAACTTGATTCAACTTCTGATCCTGTCGCAGGTTTAACTTCTCAAGGTGAGCCTGTTACTTTGGTAGAGACGGCGAATGCCGATGGCAGCTTTACTTACGTGGCTACCGCGGATGGCAATCCTGTCTTCACCATGAACGTGAATGCAGACGGTACATACAGCTTCCGTCTAGAAGGTCCGGTTGATCATGCGTTAAACAGCGATGAACTAGTTCTGAACTTCCCAATCATTGCAACAGACTTTGATGGCGATACGACGACCGCGACCATTCCAGTCACGATTACTGATGACGTTCCAACCATCGATAACGTTGTCCCACTTACGGTGGACGAAGATGACCTTGCCTCAATTGGCTCAGACCAGAACGATGATGCGTTTATGTCGGGCTCTTTCACCACAACTGAAGGCTCAGACAGCGTTGTTAAATACCAGCTTGATGCAACCGCAGATCCAGTAGCAGGGTTGACCTCTCATGGGGAGCCTGTTGTGCTTACTGAAACTGCTAACGGCGACGGCAGTTTTACTTACACAGCCACAGCAGATGGCAATGCCGTATTTGAATTGGTTGTGAAGCCAGATGGCAGCTACACCTTTACCCTGCAAGGTCCATTAGACCATGCGGTGAATAGCGACAGCCTGCAAATCGACTTCCCGATTATCGCAACAGACTTTGATGGCGATACGTCGAAAGAAACACTGCCTGTTACCATCGTTGACGATAAACCAACCATCACTGACGTAGACGCGATCCGTGTGGATGAAGATGACTTAGCGACGATTGGCTCTGACGGCTCAGATCCAATTTCAATCGATGGCAACTTCACTACAACGCAAGGCTCTGATGGGGTAGTAAGCTACCAATTGGATGCGGCTGCAACGCCAGTTGATGGCCTAACATCACAAGGTGTGGCAGTGACCCTGACTGAAACTGCAAACGGTGATGGTAGCTACACTTATGAAGCGACAGCAGGAACTGAAGCAGTATTTACGCTGACCGTTAATACGGATGGTTCATATAACTTTACGCTGCAAGGTCCAATCGACCATGCGACGGGTAGTGATGAGCTGACACTGAACTTCCCAATCATCGCAACGGATTTTGATGGTGATACCACCACAGAAACGATCCCAGTCACCATTGTGGATGATAAGCCGACCATTACCGATGTCGATGCAATTACCGTTGATGAAGATGATTTAGGTACGATTGGCTCAGATCAGACTGACCCGATTTCAATCGATGGCAACTTCACTACCACACAAGGCTCGGACCGAGTGGTGAGCTATCAGCTCGATGCTTCTTCAACACCAGTTGATGGCCTTACATCACAAGGCGTGGCCGTCACGCTGACTGAAACCGCAAACGGTGATGGCAGCTTTACTTACGAGGCGACGGCGGGGAGTGAAGCGGTCTTTACGCTGACAGTGAATACTGATGGCTCTTATAACTTCACGCTTGAAGGTCCAATCGACCACGCGGTAGATAGCGACGAGTTGACACTGAACTTCCCAATCATCGCGACCGACTTTGATGGCGACACCACAAATGCCACTATCCCAGTGACAATCGTGGACGATAAGCCTGTTATTACCGACGTCGACACCATTACGGTTGATGAAGATGATCTAGCGTTAATTGGCTCAGACCAAAGCAATCCAATTTCTATTGATGGCAGCTTTACTACCACACAAGGCTCTGACCGAGTGGTGAGCTACCAACTCGATGCTTCAGCAACACCAGTGGACGGTTTAACATCGCAAGGCGCTGCTGTCACACTGACAGAAACCGCAAATGGTGATGGTAGTTTCACTTATGAAGCGACTGCGGGTGGAAACCCAGTATTTACTCTGACAGTAGATACTGATGGCTCTTACAACTTCACACTTGAAGGGCCAATTGATCACGCTGTTGATAGTGATGAGCTGACACTGAACTTCCCAATTATCGCAACCGACTTTGATGGCGACACCGTTACTGAAACCATTCCAGTCACGATTGTTGATGATGTACCGACCATTACAGCGGTGGATGCGTTGAGTGTCGATGAAGACGATCTTAGCGGTGTGGGCTCAGACCCAGGCGGCGATCTGTTCGTTGAAGGCGCGTTTACGACCACACAAGGCTCTGACCGAGTGGTGAGCTACCAACTGGATTCAACAGCAGATCCTGTTGCGGGGCTGACATCTCAAGGTGAGGCGATTACCTTGGTGGAAACCGCGAATGGTGACGGCAGTTTTACCTATGTGGCCACCGCTGACGGCAATCCTGTCTTCACGTTGAATGTCGCAACAGATGGTACGTACGACTTTACGCTGCAAGGCCCGATTGACCATGCCGCCAACAGCGATAGCCTGACGATTGATTTCCCAATTATTGCCACCGACTTTGATGGTGATACGACTTCGGCGACCATTCCAGTCACGATCACGGATGATGCGCCAATCATCGATAATGTTGTGCCTCTGGCTGTTGATGAAGATGATTTATCAGGCATTGGCTCAGACCAAACTGACGCTGTGTTTGTTGAAGGCGTGTTCACTACTACTCAAGGCTCAGACCGAGTGGTGAGCTACCAACTTGATTCAACTTCTGATCCTGTTTCGGGATTAACCTCCCAAGGTGAGCCTGTTACTTTGGTAGAGACTGCGAATGTCGATGGCAGCTTTACTTACGTGGCTACCGCGGATGGCAATCCTGTCTTCACCATGAACGTGAATGCTGATGGCACATACAACTTCCGTCTGGAAGGGCCGGTCGATCACGCGTTAAACAGCGATGAATTAGTACTGAACTTCCCAATCATTGCAACAGATTTTGATGGCGATACGACGACCGCGACCATTCCCGTCACGATTACTGATGACGTTCCAACCATTGACAACGTTGTTCCACTAACAGTAGACGAAGATGATCTCGCCTCAATTGGCTCAGACCAAAACGATGATGCGTTTATGTCGGGGTCTTTCAGCACAACTGAAGGCTCAGACAGCGTTGTTAAATACCAGCTTGATGCAACGGCAGATCCAGTAGCAGGGTTGACCTCTCATGGTGAGCCTGTCGTGCTTGCAGAGACAGCAAATGGTGATGGCAGCTTTACTTACACTGCCACAGCAAATGGCAATGACGTATTTGAATTGGTGGTGAAGCCAGACGGCAGCTACATCTTTACTTTGCAGGGTCCACTAGACCATGCGGTGAATAGCGACAGCCTGCAAATCGACTTCCCGATTATCGCAACAGACTTTGATGGCGATACGTCGAAAGAAACACTGCCTGTTACCATCGTTGACGATAAACCAACCATCACTGACGTAGACGCGATCCGTGTGGATGAAGATGACTTAGCGACGATTGGCTCTGACGGCGCAGATCCAATTTCAATCGATGGCAACTTCACTACAACGCAAGGCTCTGATGGGGTAGTAAGCTACCAATTGGATGCGGCTGCAACGCCAGTTGATGGCCTAACATCACAAGGTGTGGCAGTGACCCTGACTGAAACTGCAAACGGTGATGGTAGCTACACTTATGAAGCGACAGCAGGAACTGAAGCAGTATTTACGCTGACCGTTAATACGGATGGTTCATACAACTTTACGCTGCAAGGTCCAATCGACCATGCGACGGGTAGTGATGAGCTGACACTGAACTTCCCAATCATCGCAACGGATTTTGATGGTGATACCACCACAGAAACGATCCCAGTCACCATTGTGGATGATAAGCCGACCATTACCGATGTCGATGCAATTACCGTTGATGAAGATGATTTAGGTACGATTGGCTCAGATCAGACTGACCCGATTTCAATCGATGGCAACTTCACTACCACACAAGGCTCGGACCGAGTGGTAAGTTATCAGCTTGACGCGTCTGCAACACCAGTGGCTGGCCTTACATCACAAGGCGTGGCAGTGACGCTGACTGAAACCGCAAACGCTGATGGCAGCTTTACTTACGAGGCGACAGCGGGGACTGAAGCGGTCTTTACGCTGACAGTGAACACTGATGGTAGTTACAACTTCACGCTTGAAGGTCCAATCGACCATGCTGTTGATAGCGATGAGTTAACGCTCAACTTCCCAATCATCGCAACAGACTTTGATGGCGACACGTCTGCTGAGACAATTCCTGTCAAGATCGTTGATGACAAACCGACACTTGGTGGCATCGAAACAACAAGTGTGCAAACGGTTGACGAGGACGATATCCCAACAATCGGATCTGACGGTACGCAGTCGAACAGCATTGCGGGTAACTTCATCGCGACTGATGGCTCTGATGGCATTGTGGAGTACGGCGTTTCTGACCTAACGACGCCAGTACAAGGCCTGACGTCTGGTGGTCAATCACTGGTTATGGTTGAAGTATCAAACGCAGGTGGTGTTTCAGTTTACGAAGCTCGTATTGATGGCACGACGACACCAGTATTCCGTGTGACCCTCGATGCCTCTGATGACAGCTACACGTTCGATTTGCTTGCTCCTCTCGATCATCCAAATGCTGATGGCCAAAATGAACTGGTCATCAATTTGCCGATAAACGCGACTGACTTTGATGGAGACGTGTCGAACAACACCACCTTACCAATTACGGTTGTGGATGATGTTCCAACCATTGATGGTTTACTAGCAGGCAGCGAACAAACCGTTGATGAAGATGACCTGCCAGCAGGTACGGATGCTGCAAGTGCAGAAGATACTGTTATTTCAGGTACTTTTGATATCACCGAAGGTGCTGATCAAGTTGCTTCTATTCAGCTCAGTGACCTGACCACGCCTGTTACGTCACTGACTTCAGATGGTGAAGCTATAACCTTAGTTCTGTCTTCTAGCGTAAACGGCGTGAACGTCTACCAAGGTGTCGCTGGCAATCCTGCTGAAGTGGTGTTCGAACTGACGCTGGATGCAACGAACAACACCTACGAATTCGATTTACAGAAGCCGCTTGATCATCCAGATGGTAATCAGCAAAACGAGATTGTTATTAACCTCCCTGTGACGGCGACAGATAATGATGGTGATACTTCACCAGCCTTCACATTGCCAATTACCGTTGTGGACGATGTTCCAGTTGTTACCAATATTGAAAGTCTACGTGTCGACGAAGATGACTTACCTCTTGGTTCTGATGGCACTAAAGAGCCGTTAACGGTATCAGGTGAATTCGAAGTCACTAGCGCAGATGGTATTGATGCTTTCGAATTGGATCTGAGCTCAAATCCTATCCCGAATCTGAAATCGGGTGGAGAAGAGGTAACACTTTCTCAAGACGTTGGTGCTTCAACTGCTGACGCGCTTGTTTACGTGGGACAAACTCCGGGTGGAGTGACTGTCTTCACGTTGACACTTCATCAAGATGGTAAATACGACTTTGAGTTATCTGGTCAGTTAGATCACGCGGTTAACTCTGATGAGATTTTGTTGAATCTACCTGTGAAGATCACGGATGGCGACAACGATATCATCACTGCGACCTTGCCAGTGACCATCGTAGATGACAAGCCAACCATTGATGCTATTAGCTCTAGTAGTACCTTGTCTGTGGATGAGGATGATATTCCAAGCCAAGGTTCGGACGACACGCCAGAATCCAATATCATTGGTGGCAACTTTGACGTTACTGATGGTGCCGACTCTATCGTTAGCTTCCAGTTGGATAGTTTAACATCGCCTGTTTCTGGCCTTACCTCAGGTGGTCAACCGCTTGAGTTGGTTGAGTTTTCAAATTCAAACGGTGTGATTGAGTACCGAGCTTATGTACAAGGTACGACGGACACCGTCTTTAAACTGACGCTAAATGGTTCAGCAGACAGTTATGAATTTGAACTGTTGGGTGCACTTGATCATCCTGCGGGTAACGATGAAAACTCGTTGGTCATTAACTTCCCAGTCAACGCGACTGATTTTGATGGCGATGTGTCCAATAACATCACCTTGCCGATCACCGTGGTGGACGATGTCCCAGCTATTGTGAAAGTGACAGACTCTAGCCAACAAACCGTTGATGAAGATGATCTTTCCGGTGGCTCTGACACGACAAGTAGTGATTCAACGGTATTGAACGGCGGATTTGAGGTCGTTGCTGGTGCAGACAAGATTGTCAGCTACCAAGTTTCAGACCTCGATGCAGTCGTGTCTGGTTTAACGTCGAACGGCAGCAGCATCGAGTTGAATCTAGTAAGCACGAATGGTGGAGTAACCAGTTACGAAGCGGTTATTACTGGCACATCAACTAAGATCTTCACGCTGTCTCTTGATGCGAATAATGACAGCTACCAATTTGAGCTGTTGGGACCAATCGACCATGACGCTGTTCAAGGTGAAAACAACCTTGTCATTGATATTCCAATTACAGTAACAGACTTTGATGGTGACACGTCATCATCACTGAATCTTCCAATTACCGTAGTTGATGACATTCCCGAAATTAAATCAGCAGATGCTTTGGCTGTTGATGAGGATGACCTTGCCAACGGCTCTCAGGCAACCAACAAAGACAGCCTAGAAGCAACGGGCAATTTCGATACGGTGGAAGGGGCAGATACCGTTGTCTCTTATCAGCTGGATCTTACTTCTAACCCGATACCAGGAGTAACTTCAGGTGGTTTTGCGGTGACGTTAGTTCAAACCGCGGTAAGCAACAACAACTTTACTTATCAAGGTCAAACACCTGATGGTAACTCAGTGTTCACACTAGTTTTGAACGCTGACGGCTCTTACAAGTTTACGCTTGAGGGTGCGCTAGATCACTCAACTCAAGGCGAAGATACACTCATACTTGATCTCCCAGTCTTTACGACCGATGTCGATGGTGATACGGCAGGTATTAACTTACCAGTGACGATTACCGATGATGTTCCAACCTTGCACGATGCATCTATTTCGCGTGTTGAGGGGCAAGG
This sequence comes from Vibrio sp. PBL-C16, assembly GCF_034321865.1. NCBI lineage: Bacteria > Pseudomonadati > Pseudomonadota > Gammaproteobacteria > Vibrionales > Vibrionaceae > Vibrio > Vibrio sp. PBL-C16. Next base: position 160,126 of record NZ_JAXLNY010000001.1, read on the forward strand.
CAGCCGCACGGTTCGTTTATTCCGAGACCCTGTAGAGGGGGATGATGACCTTGGTGCTGACGGCGCACAAGTGACTTCATTCTCGGCTGATGATTCAGGCATTTACTTTAAGCAAAATGGTGTTGATTCTGATTCTGTCGATTTGAACGGCAGCGACCAAGTCGTATTTGTTCACAAGGTTCTTGACGGAGTGGATACTGAAATCGGTCGTTTGGTTGTTCGAACCGATGGCAGTGTGTCATTCCGTCCGAATGACGACCTTGACCATACCGAAACCGACTCGATTGATTTCACCATCAACGTTGTTGCAACCGATGGTGATGGCGATATCGCAGATGCCGATGTGGATATCTCGATAAGAGACCGCAATGCGCAAATTGACACGTCTACCGTTACTGCGTTCGAAGACCAAGGGCGTGATGGTGTCGTTGTGGGCGTTGACTCTGCAAATACTCAGGACAACTTGTCGACGCTGGATGTTAGCCCTGCGAAAGTCGACTTGGTTATCAATTTACACGATATCGACCGTAACGAGAGCTTAGGTGACATCACTATTCGAGATGCTGATACTCACAACGGTACGTTCTACTACCGAGACGGCAGTGGCAACTACATTGAATTAACATCTGTGGGCAATACGGTTGTTCTCGACGCATCAAATGTTGAGCAGTCATTCAATGGTGAGCTTGTCTCGTTAGATAACTTGTACTTCGTACCAGATCGTCATACATCAACCGATGCTTCTGGTATCGATCCTCGTATCCGCGTGGAAATTCTTAACAATGGTACGCCAGATCATACGATTAATGGTCGTTTAGACATTGAAGTTGCTGCCGTCGCAGATATTGCAACGTGGACGGCAAGCAGCGAATTTAACTACTCGGTTGATGAAGATGGAAACAATGTCGCACTTAACATCACGGCTGAAACCCAAGACACTAGTAACCCAGAAGGCATTGTGTACGAGCTTGTCTTTACACAAGGAGAAGGTAACGCAGAGTTAGTCTATTCAGATGGTAGTGCGATACCAAAATCCGGTGGTGTTTATCTGGTGGATGCAAGCCGAATTGATGAAGTTCAAGTTGATCCGATAGATAACTTCTCGGGCGAAATCAGAATTGATGTCACCGCTATTACGACGGAAAACAACAATCCACTGCTTGGGAAAGATACCGCTCGCTCAGAAACCGAAACCATCATTATTGATGTAAACCCAGTTGCGGATAAAGGTAGTTTTACTGTAAATCGAATTAATGTGTTTGAGGATAACGCTCGAACTCAAAATACGGTAGACCCTGTCACTGATCACGACCCACTCCAATTAAGTGAAGTGATCACCATGAAACCATCAGCGGACTTAGATGGTTCTGAAGCGTTATTTGTGCGCATTTCTAACTTCTCAATTGATGGGGTTACTCTGGTGTGGCTGGACTCAGCAAACCCAAGTCAGATAGTAGAAGTGACCGATTCAGGCGGCAATATACTTTATTACGAAGTGCCAGAGTCTGAATTAGCGAACGTCGAAGTTCTTCCTCCGTTGCACAGCAATGATGACTTTACTTTCAATGTCGAAGGCATTGTGAAAGACACAGCATCATTGTCTACCGGTACGACAGAAGATGTGTTGTCACTGGGCAGTAAGACTGTCATCGTTGGTGTAAAAGGTGTTGCTGACATACCAGACACGGTATTAATTGACGCGGGGAACGTTTGGAACCGGTTCGTAGACGGAGATGTGGCCGGGATAGAGACGACTATCGAAGAGAATGGTGTTGTAAACCTTAACTTCTCGGTTGTATCTGGTGAAGTTGCCGATAGACCACAGGATGATTCAGAAGCCATTACTGTTATCCTGTCCAACATCCCCGACGGTGTTCGTGTCGTAGATTCAGACGGCTCAAGCGTTGACCTCACCTTTGTTGGCTATGATGGTAACGGTCAACCGATTTACGAAGCAAACATCACTGGGCTGAATTTTAATTCCGGTATTCAAATTATTCCGGAAGCCTCTTCAACTGAAAACATTGCGATTACTGGGACGATCATTGTTACCGAGAATGATGGCCATAGTCGTGTGATTGAAAGAGAGGTAAGGATCAAGGTCGAACCCGTTATTGACGCCCAAGATAACTACGTTGTTCGATCGGAGGGAGATGAAGATACGCGCTTTGACATCGATTGGAAACCGACGCTCGTACAAAGCCCTGATACCGATGAATTCTTTAGTGATGTAACCATCTCTGGATTTCCTCCAGGCAGCACGGTCTATGTAGATGGTGTGGCACAAACGCTTGTTTCTGGAACACTAACGCTTTCACCGCAAGCCGGTGAATCAGAGCAAGATTTTTCCGCTAGAATCTCTCAAAGTGGCTATGTTCAAGTCCAGTTGGAGCAGGATTCAAGTACTGACTTTGACTTGACCACGACCGTCACTGTGAAAGAGATTGACCATGAATATGTTGACGCTTCGAATCCCGGTGAAGGTATCGCTGAGAAAACCATCAATGGTACGGTGAATGTCCAAGTTAATCCAATCGTTGAGCCAGAGGATAAGACGGGGGCAATAGATGACCAAACCCGTCTGCTTGTCACTGAAAGTGGTGGTGGTGCTACCGATATCGTGAAGTCAGACGATCAAGGTAACATTGACTTTACGATCAACACTTCTTTGGGGGGCGAATCTGGTGCTCATATCATTAAATATCAAGAGTTTGATGCGTCTTCAGATGAAGTGGTGACTCAACTTGTTGTTCAATTTCACAATGTGGACCCTGAGATCCTCAACCAATTGGTTATCGTCGGTGCACTAAATGAAGGTGGGGGTCGTTGGACAGTAACCAATGAAGATAACTTCTCAATTAAAGCGCCGTCTGGTCTTGATTTAACACCAAACGATGACAGCGACGATGGCGATAACGGCGGTCTCTCTCAAATTGGCTTAACCATTTACGCAGAAGTGAATGATTTGGGCGAAGATTTGGGCAACGAAAAAGATGCGACGGTCATGCGCCAAACGGATGTGACACTTGAATTTCCTACCGTTCTCACACCGCAAATGAGTGTAGCGGCAGAGATTCAGGTGGCTGATGATGTCCAAATTCAAGCGTTGGAAGATAATTCTATCAACCTTGGTGCTCAGTTAACGTCGAAAGTTGATGCGATTAATGCAGATGGCGTGGAGGATGTCTTGACTATTATCGTCGATCCTTCAGCTCCTGGCATTCCTCCTGGTTTGGTGATTACGGGGACGGATATCGACTTTGTCAATGGCAAATACGTGTTCCAAGCCCATATCGATGCGAGTGGAAATATTACTGGCCTTGATGGTTTGACGATGCACTTGGCAGAAGATTACGCAGGTGATTTCGAATTACCAATTCGGTTCGTCACTAAAGACACTGAGTCCGGTGATGAAAAAGAAAATAATGTCCAGTTTCCAGTTCAGGTTTTACCGGTTGCAGACGTTCCGAGTTCAGCCGGGGATCAGCCGTTGGATAGCGATGTCACACCGAATGTAAAAGTAGATATCGTTGGTACTTTCGGCTTGGATGCAAACAAACAACCTGTAACTGATCTAAATAACGACGTTCCCACGGCGGATGGTGTCGGTTACGAAGATGGCTTAATCCAACTTAACTTGAGTGTTGATTTTGCCGATCAATTTAACAACACTCAAGGTGGTCGAGAAACACTAACGAACATCAAGTTAGAGCTTGATGACACAACATTAGGTGAGTTTGTTGATGCCAATGGTAACAGCTTAGGAACCAGTATTGAGTTTAATGAAGCTGAGATTTTAGCTGGTGCGCTTGACAATGTTCTGTTTAAGCCAAAAGAAAATTACCCCGTAGGTGGTGGCCAAAATACCGTCAAGATTAATATCGAGGGAGAAATTACTGATGAAGCTGTGTTTGATCAGTCTATCTTGAATAACTCTGGCGATAATATAGATGTAAGAACCTTCACTGACGATGTCACATTTGAAGTTACGCCAGTCGTTGATGACATTACCATTACAGGTGCCGATCCGACGCAGCCAATCACGGTGATTGGTGACGAAGATACTTTAATTTCGCTGAATCAATCGGGCTCTGGTGTTTCGATCAGCCTGAACGATAATGACGGTTCTGAGAGTTTCGTTTCACTCAAGTTAACGGGACTTCCTGATGACTTTATCGTTAAATCCAATTCCTCTGATTATGTTGTTAAGAACAACGGTGGGGGCGAATGGAGTATTCAACTAAAAGATCTCACTCAGACGTCCATTGACCTGAGTGACATCCAAATTAAACCGCCAAAACACTTTAGTGGCGAGGCTGAGATAGGTATTACGGTCTTCATTCAAGAGGAGTTGCTACAAGTTCCAACGGAACGAAACAACAACTTTACGCTTATTGTCAATCCTATTGGTGATGATGTTGATGTGAATCCCGACACTTCTGCTGCAGGTAATGAGGGCGAAGACATTGTTATTAATGTAAATGCGTTAGTGGTTGATAACAAAGAGTCCATCGGAGATGGTGCAAACTACCAGGAAAATGATCCAGAGACGCTGAGAGTTGAGGTCTCCAATGTCCCTGATGGGGCGAGTGTTTCATTACCTGATGGGACCGTGTTTACTGACCAAGGCGGCGGCATTTTTGTCTTAGAAATCAATGCTCAAGACTTGGATCAAGTGGTGTTTAATTCTGGGGATCGCAACGATAACTCATGGGATGGTTCGCTGCATTTCAAAGTGCAAGCCGTTGATACTGGGCTCGATGGCAGTCAAAGCTTGGGCTCCGCAGAGGAGTTTGATGTCACTGTTGATGTTGAAGCAGTGAACGATCGTCCAGAGTTCGTCAATACCGTGGATGTGGAAACACCAGAAGATACGCCAATGCTGCTTGATGGTTTCAGCATTACCGATATTGATGCCGTACTCGATGATCCGAATGCTGAATATGTACTCAATGTGAACGTCGACAGCGGTATCTTGGAGCTTAATCCAACGCTCATCGCTACTTACAACCTAACCGTGAGCGGTGATGGTACGGACTCCGTTGAACTGAAAGGTACAGTGGCCGATCTAAACAATGCCATTGCAGACGGTCTGATTGAGTTTAATCCAGACCTGAACTTCTTTGGTGACGTTCAGGTGGACGTGACAGTCGATGACCAAGGTAATGAAGGTATCGTAATTGGTGGGGTAGATGACACCCTAAATACCAACAGCAGCAGCTTCAATATTGAAGTGACAGCGGTGAATGATACCCCAGAAACTACGCCAGTGACGCTACCGGATATTGAAGAAGATAGTGGTGTGTTCTCCATCTCTGAAGCGGATCTTATTGCGAATGCGACAGACGTAGAGAACGATAATCTCACGGTTAGCAATGTTCAGTTAACGGATCCGAATTCGGGCAGCATTATTTTCAACAGTGGCACGGGAGAGTGGGAATTTACCCCAGCACCAGATTACAACGGGCCAGTTGAAATCACGTACACCATTACAGATGATGGCACGACAAATGGTGCATCCGATCCTAAATCGGTTAACGGCAGCGCATCGTTCAATGTAACGGAAGTCAATGATACTCCAACGACGTCTGAAGTGACACTTTCTGATATCGCAGAAGACAGTACGGCGGTTGATATTACCCAAGCTGATTTGTTGGCGAATGCGTCTGATATTGAAAACGACACCTTGATGGTGAGCAATGTCCAGTTGGTTGATCCAAGCAGCGGCACATTGGATTTCGACAACGTAACAGGTACATGGTCATTTACTCCTGCGCCTGGCTACAACGGCAAGGTCGATTTGACCTACGACATTACCGACAACGGTACAACGAACGGTGTTTCTGATCCTCAAACGGTGTCAGGAACGGCGACCTTCGAAGTCACTGAGGTGAACGATGCACCGGTAACATCAGAGGTAACGTTGAGTAGTACCGAAGAAGATGGTGGTTCGGTAACTATTACGGCTACTGAGTTGCTGAGCAACGCAAGTGATCCTGAGTCAGACAACTTGACCGTCGATAATGTTGCGTTAGTGGACCCAACTTCCGGCACGTTGACTCAAGTGAGTGCGACAGAGTGGACGTTTGAACCCGCAGCAGATTTCTTTGGTGACGTTAATTTCACTTATGAAATCACAGATGACGGAACAACTAACGGCGCTCCAGACCCAATTACAATCGCGGGCACAGCAGTGTTGAATGTTGAAGCGACCAATGACGCACCTGAAATCACTGCAACGTCGGTAACGGATACGATCAACGAAGCCGATGGCCAGAAAATAACGGGTATTAGTGTAAGTGACATCGACTTCACTGGTGCGCAGGCGAATGAAATCATGACGGTGACTCTTACAGTTACCGAGGGCGACCTTCGTGTCGAGCCGCCAGCAGGTAGTGGTGTGACTGTTGGGGCGGGGATGGCTGGTGAAATAACTCTAATGGGCACACCAGATAATATTAACTCCGTTCTTGGAGCAACAGACGCTTCTGAGGGTGTATTTGTGGATGCAGGAGATGTCAACGCAGCTTCAATCACTTTATCGGTGAAAGTCGAAGACAACGGTGTGTACTTCGAAAATGCATCGGGTTCCGCATTGGAGGCGAATCAAGACTTCACTATCAATGTGACACCTGTAGCTGATGCACCTACATTGAATATCAATCCTCAGTTTAATTACATTCGTCAAATTGCGGCTAGCCAAACCGCGAGCAGTCAAGGTTTAGCGATTGTCGGAATCATGGCGGCGCTTACTGATATTGACGAGGTGCTGTCTTTGGAGCTAACGGGCGTACCAGCTAGTGCTGAGGTAACAAGTGGCGTTTCTCCATCAGGCATTAGCTTCGATGGTACCACTTGGACAGTACCAAGCGATGAAATTGATACGCTAGAAATTGTCGCAACAGATACTAACAGTGGTATTGATGTCGGTTCTTACGATATTTCGCTTACGGCGATATCAACGGAATCTAATGGCGATGAAGCGCAGTCTTCACCTGTCCAAATTAGTTTGAATGTGAGTAGTGATAGCGACGATATTGACCAGTCAACCGCAGTGGACGACAGCTATTTAGTCGGTGGAGACACAGGTATCAATTTGATTGGTGGCGACGGTGACGACGTTCTTATCGGTGGCTTAGGCTCAGATATCTTAACGGGTGGAGACGGCAGCGATATCTTCAAGTGGACGGTAGACTCCGTTGATGAAGGGGCAGTGGATACCATTACTGACTTCACTGTTAACGAAGACAGCATCGATTTACGTGAAGTTATCTCTGATCTCAATAACTCAATGATCGACATGGATGATCTGCTTGGTCACATTTCGGCAGACTACGATGCATCGACGGAAAGTGTTTCTCTGAACATTACGACGGATGCAAATGTTCAACAGACTATTGTCGTGGAAAACTTAGGTACTTCAATCGACTTCAACGGTCTCAGCTCCAACGAGATTGTAGAGTCATTGCTGAACAACGGTGTTATTGATAACGGATAAACCAGTATACAACACAAAAATGGGCGGCTCTGATAAGCCGCCCATTTTTTTTCGGGAAAGCTTGATTTTAAACAGGAGATATTTGAATCGAAATAGAAAGCAAGAACGAAGCAAAGGGGCTATCTAGTTACGACGTTATAGTGATAGTTGGAAATTAAAATAGCGATAATTTGACGTTAAATCGCCTAAACGTGGATGTCTAGCAAGCTGCCAATGATTTCATTGTTTTTCTCTATGACAGACGCGCCAACTCGGTTATAACCAGCGGCTTGTGCTAGGTTGATGAGAGATTCAACTTTTTGAGAGGGAAGGCTAGGTGTTGAGGCTGTTATTGCGACATCCGCAACCGCAGCTAAATCGATGTTGTGATCAGAAAGCTCTTCTTTTACCTTACTTACATTATTGCTAATGCCATGTGCAGCTTTCTCGGCCATTTGTTGTGACATCTGAACGATGTGGTGTCCAGATTGAATTCCCGATACAGGCATATCACTACTCCCAACATTATGATAGTGAGAGCATAGGTGGACTTTATAAAACGTTCAAGTGTTTTATATCAATGACTTGATTAGGCAAACAGTTTGGCAAGCATTTCTCTTTCTTCACCAGATAGAACCGGTTTTTGCGCTTTATTTAGTTTCACGCTGATCTCACCTTGTAATGACTTTAACTGACTTGCCGTTAAATCACTGAGCTTTTGCTTAAGTTCATTAAATTGTTGTGCGTTCATCTCAATACCTTCGTCGTGATTCGGTTTATCCGTCGTTGCCCGAAAATCTTCATCCTTTGGATACAACATATTTATTCAACCAAAATAGATTAGAATTTGATCGATTGCTTTTTGTCCGAATATTGTCAAGGTGTGTTAAGTGATACGTCAGATTTTTCCTAAGAAGGTACATAATTACCCACTTTGGGGTAGATGGAAACGTAAAAAGAAAAAGGGAAGCGATATAGCGCTTCCCTCTTACATATGGTTTGAATGTTACTAACTTACCCTGACGGCAAACTTACTAGCAAGTGAATGAAGCTCTGGGAGCATGCGATAGATAAGATGAAGTTGCTGCAATACCATGCGGGCAGAGCTGTCGTCTTCATCGCGCCATTCGTTTAAGCGTTGCTCGAGTCCAGCATCATCAATATTAGATAGGTCACACTCCTCACAATGCTGGTGAAGCTGTTTATGAAGTACATCCAGATGCTGATGAATACAACGGTGAGCATCTAAAACGAGTTTATGAATTGACTCATCTTCGATGCGAGTTCTGTGCGCGCCTAATGCAGAAATATAGTTCAACATTGCGTGATTTAACGTTAGGAAGCGAAAACTTTCATCAACAGCTGCGCGATATTTGCCAGGCTCCGCCAGCATCGTACTAATCGCAGAAGAGAGTGAGGCATCATTATTGTGGGCCTGGCGGCGAGCGATACGGTAACTCAAATTGTCTTTCTTGCCGATTCTATACTGACCAATGATCTGATCGAGATACTGCTTGTTCGCCTCTATCGCATCCGACATAACTTTGTGAAGCCTTCTCGACTGCCAGTCGGGCAAAATAACTAATACAGCTCCTACTGCAAGCACACACCCGATGAGGGTATCTGCTAGTCGAGGAAGGACAACTGCGTAACCTTCACCTAGTTGATTAAATAAGAAGAGGACGAGCAGTGTAATAAAACCAGTCGCGTACCCATAGTTGTTCATCCGGAAGGCGAAAAACATCACACCAGAGATAACGATAAATACTAACTGGCTTTCTTGAGAAGGGAAAAAAGTCAGCAATGGTACACCAATCAACAAACCAGCTAATGTACCTATTACTCGCGCCGTCAATTTTTGGCGAGTGGCACTGTAGTTCGGTTGGCATACGAATAAAGTGGTTAAGAGTATCCAGTAACCTCGGTCGATGTTGAATATTTGAATGATTCCATAGCCAATCGTTAAGGCAATTGACATACGTAATGCATGCCGAAACAGCATCGAATCTTTGTGTAAATTTGCTGATATACGCTGCCACATCGCTTTTAGCGTGTGTGGGTTGGTATCGGCGAGGGTATCTTCTTCGAGGCCTTCAACATCTGGGTTGTTAATGTTATTAAGCTGTTTTTCTACCGTCGCTAAGTTATTGAATAAATATGTTAACTGCATCAGAAGACGTTTCCAGTGCCCTTGCTTTTGTTCTTCTAGATAAGCAAGAGAGTTTTGTACTTCAGCTAATGCCAGAATAGATTGATCGGTATGGGAGTATTCATTTCCTAGCTGAATGGCTAGTGCAATATCACGACACGCTTGGGCTTGAGACTCCAAAAGATATTTAAAACGAAACAGCACATCAGAACGTTCAAATTCGGTCGCTAAATCCTGATAGCGATAATGGCTAGAACTGACGCGTTCGTGAATGTCTTGAGCGATGAAATAAATATTTAAAAATCGGTCACTAGGCCCATCAATGTGACCCCGTTTCGATCGGTTAAGTAATGTGGTTTTACAAGCGTTTAGTGCCGTAACCGTGGCAGCATTGCATTTTGCAGCTTCAATCCGTAGCGGTTGTGGCGTCAAGTTGGTCGCAGGGTGAAAAAGCTTGGCTTTCGCATCAAGATAATTCGCCATTTGGAAGAACACATTGGCTAGGCTTTGTTGCACAGGTTGAAGGGGCCAAAATATCTGCCAAATCATGGACATGAAGTAATACCAGGCGGCACCAGTTAAAAGCAGTAGTGGCTGAAACCAAATGTTGGTGCTTTCATGTGCGCCAAGCATAGTATAAATAGCGATCAGCAACGAACCAAAAGCAATACTCGCGTACTTAGGACCTATCGCCCCAAGAATGATGAAGCCGAAGGTTGAGATAAATAATCCCAACGCAAAAGCCCAAGGGGTATCGAACAAGATTTCAATTGAAAAAGCAGCAAGCGCAAAACAGAGAAAGGTGAGAATCAGAGCCTTAATGCGTCCAGTGAAACTGTCATCACTTTCAGCCAAAGCAGCAGCAATAACGCCTAATATTAATGGCGTTATCAGCGTGTTTTGCTCGAAGTACCAAGTTGGGATAACCACACCCAGTAAGGTAATGAGGATAAGAACGCTGTAATTTATCGTCTTGTTTGCCCAATATAGCCGAAATTTAGAAGTTGCTTGCACAATGCGCCTTATGTTTCCGATGAAGAACAGGGGGAATACTACCAGACCCACTATAGCGCGTTTATGATTTACTTTAAGAAAAATTCGTGGTTGCTGATAAAATCAGCAGGGATGTCATCGACTTATATTAAAACTGCCAGGTCATGTATTGAGGATTGTAAAGCCAGCTTCAAATAACCTCAGCTTTAGGTTATTAAATCGACAGTAATGTGAATTTTATTAAAGAATAGAAGAAGAAGCTTACTTAGGTGCTCGCCGTTGCTACAATTTAGCACCTTAAAATGATATAAATCGACAACTTCTAAACTAAAAGGCGCACGTTTCATGCAGCTTACTGCCACTAGCAAAGCACAGTTTTTTATTCAAAATGAGTACCATCACGTCGAAATAAAAGAGAACAGTGTTTTATTAAGCTCGATAGGCAGTGAAGAACATATTCCTTTTACGATCTGGAATGGCAAAGTTAGCGTAAAGCGTGGGTTATTATGGAGCTCTTTACAGTTTTTTGCTCATGAACACGAAGGCAAACAACAAAGCTGGCTAGTCCAAGGTTTACCGTGGCCACAATGCCGAAAGTTCGCGCTTGAGGCCGTTCGTCAATATCAAGAGTGGCACAACACTCAGTGCCGAAAACTGGCTGAGTATCTACCTAAGTGGGAAGAAGAGCTTTACAAACTAAAGCACTTGCCTGCTTACTTATCGCATTCTCAAGTGGTCTCCTGGGTTGAAAGCCTTAACCAAGAGTTAAGCGAGATGAAAACCACCCTAGAAGAAGCCAAAATGCGAATGCCGAATCGTATGTCGCAAATAGAGCCTTGGCTCATTGATACCTCTGAGGCGCTTGGTGAGCGTAATCGCGATTGGCTAGAAGCAGAACGTCCAAATTGGGAAGTGCTGTTTAATCAAATTGAATCCTCTCCTTTGAATTTATCCCAGCAATATGCGGTATTGCTCAACGACGACCACAACTTAGTTCTTGCTGGGGCCGGCTCGGGCAAAACCAGCGTTTTAACCGCACGAGTTGCCTATTTGTTGCAAAGCCATCAAGCTCAAGCAGAAGAGCTTCTCATGTTAGCGTTCGGTCGTGATGCGGCGACTGAAATGAAAGAACGCTTAGTAGATAAAGTGGGCATGGCGGCAGACGGTGTGCGCGTCAACACATTCCATCAGTTGGGCTTGTATATTCTTAAACAAGTCGAACAGCAACCTGTCGAAATTAGTCCTTTAGCGTTGGACGAAAATCAACGAACAGCATGGTGTGTAGACTGGTTGAAAAAACATTGGATGACACCCACCAACTTTAAACGTTGGCAAAAACATTTAGACAAATGGCCGATTGCGTACCTAAAAGGGGATGATGAGTTAGGAAGCCATTCAGAAAATCCAAAACTGATCGCTTGGCTAGATTCGCAGCTGTCTCATTTAGCGGCGGTGGGCTTGACCAAAAAGCAAGTACAAGAAAAGCTCGTAAACCACCAAGACTATACGCGTTTAAATAGTGAACTCGCCTTATGCTGGCCATGTTTTACAGCGTGGCAGAAAATGCTTAAAGAAAGCAACCAAGTGGATTTCCCAACCATGATCAGTCGTGCGACAGATTATGTGAATAAAGGGAAGTTTGTCTCGCCATGGCGCTTTATTATGGTCGATGAGTATCAAGATATCTCTCCAGATCGTCTGGCATTGATTGAAGCACTGTGTGAATCCACTCAGAAACAAGCAGGTGCCACGTTATTTGCTGTTGGCGACGATTGGCAAGCGATCTATCAGTTTGCAGGAGCGGATGTCGATCTTATCACTGGTTTTAAAGAACGCTTTGCTCACTCAACCGTTCATCACTTAGATACAACTTATCGTTTCAACAATCAGATTGGTGATGTAGCGAATACATTCGTGCAGCAAAACCCATCGCAGTTGCCGAAAACACTAAACAGCCACAAACAACGCAAGCAGAAGAGCGTACATACCGCGCCGAGCAATCAAGTGGAAAAGATCTTGGACCACTTGAATCAACAAGCCAAGCAAACCAAGTCAGTTTTATTGCTAGGACGTAACCATTATCATAAGCCCGATTTGTTCGACGATTGGTTGCGACGTTTCCCTAATCTCGATATTCGCTTTATGACTTGCCATGCGAGTAAAGGACGCGAAGCTGACTTTGTGATTATTCTTTCTGTGGATGAGGGGCAATTCCCCGCTAAGAAGAAGCAAATTCACATTGATGGTGCGTTGACGGAGTCCAAAGACAAATTCCCTTACGCAGAAGAGCGCAGGCTATTTTACGTGGCGATTACACGTGCGAAAGAGAAGGTTTGGATTACGCATACTGGTGCGGGATTTGCATTCGTTCAAGAGCTCGTTAATGGTGACTATCCCATCGTGACTTCTCGTTAAATGCAACGTTTAGAATGTTAAAAACAGTAAAGGCGATACTTGGTATCGCCTTTGCTTTATTTGGTTAGCATCAAAGCTTACATGCGCTCAGCAAGATAGGCTTCGTAATCCGGCACTTCGATGTCTACTTCTTGCTCAAGAAGAGGGGAGTTAAACAGGAACTTAGCGGTGGCTCGGTTCGTTGCTACAGGAATATTCCAAACACTAGCAATACGAAGAAGCGCTTTAACGTCTGGGTCGTGAGGTACGGCATTCAGTGGATCCCAAAAGAAAACGAGAACGTCGATTTTGCCTTCTGAAATAAGAGCGCCTAGTTGTTGATCACCGCCCATCGGACCACTGATCATGCTCTTGATCGCAAGTCCAGTTTCTTTACTTAGCATGTGTCCTGTCGTGCCAGTTGCGTAAAGGAAGTGACTCTGTAGCTTTTCTTTGTTTTCTTTTACCCAGCGAAGTAGCTCAGGTTTGCAGTTGTCGTGAGCAACCAAAGCCACATGTTTATGGGTTGGCATGGTACGAATGGTTTTTTGCATCAAGATGTTTCCGTTTGTATGATTTTAAAATTGTTGTGACTCAATAGAACACGTTTTTGGTCTTTCAATCAACAGCCTTAACACGGAATGTCGGCCTATATTCTGACGGAGATAACGATTCTTCGATCGTGTCGTCATGAAGCGTCTTCGGAGTCAGTGGTTTGATGGTTGGTGAGGCATGTTTGTCATACGTTTTACCTCTTAAGTAATGCGTTGCTTGCATCATGGAAAGCCGACCTTGCTGCACCATTTTATCTGTTGGTGCGAAGAGCACTTTGTTACGTAACAGGCCTCGATATACACCATGACTTAAGTACACAGAAACTAGACCGATCTCCTCAGCTTTGCCGGCACTGCGCAGCTCACTGATGGCCGCTTCAATCGCCACTGCACTGCCAACAATGTAATCTATATTTCCCATATCGATCACACGTTGAACTAGGTTACGTTGTAACTCCTTGTCGTTGTCTGCCCAAAATGAGTCAACAATGTTGATATCACTTCCTTGTATCGCTTCATAAAATCCGGCAGTAACGGGTTTCGTACCACCACGAGTTCGCGGCCCCAAAAGTAAGGCAATGTTGGTTTTTCCTGACCCCTTTGGATGGCGAGCGGCCAAATATTGACCCGCTTCGTATCCCATCCAATGCCAGTCAACACCGACAGTCCCTTTTAGCAACTCACTTTGTTCTTCATCCAAGTCGAGTTGGTTCACAGTAGCAAAAACGGGAGTATTCCCCACCCAATTTTTAAGTGAATGCTCGTAAGCCTGTGGGTCCACGGTCCCAAGGATAACCGCATCTGCTCCCCATTGGTTACACAGTGCGAGTTGTTGTTCTTGACGGGTTTTGTTTGGGTAGCCGCCCGCTTCAAGGACTCGTAGCTCGACACCTTCTCTTTTCGCTTCGGACACCATTCCATAGTTTACTGACAACCAGTATGAATCCTTTAGGTGAGGGTATATTGCACATATTTTCTCTGCGGCAACCGCTGGCAAAGAAGCAACTAGGGTTAAAGTGGCTGCAGAATGTTTGAAAAATGTGCGAAATGAGTGTTGATTTTTAACCATGAAATGAAGTTCGTTGGCATAGATTAAGTAAACACTGCAAAATATAACGTAATATGTCGCTGAACACGAACATTAAGGTCATGAAAATATGCTGCTAGCAACTGCAAGCATCGGTCGTAAACTTTTGTTGTCTTTCATTGCGATGGCAATACTGGTCATGTTATCGGCACTTATTGGTGTGTCTGGATTTTCTTTGGTTGCCAAAACCGAAAGAAATGTCGTGGATTCTGCGATTCCCGCCATGATTGAGGCGAGACAAGTCTCTGAGTTGAGTACTCGTATTATTTCGTCTGTACAAATGTTGTCGAACGCAAGAAACGAGCAGGAAAGAAAGGAGTCAGGGCGAGTGCTGTTCGAACAGCTCGAGTCTTTACTCACTCACATCAAGGAGCTCGGGAGTGAGTCGTTCGATTCTCAATTGTTAGAAGCTTTAGAGAATAACGTCCAGAACGTTATCGACAATTTGGCAGAACTCGGTGTTTCGGTTGAAAAAAAGCTGTGGCTTGCAAAAGAGATAGATACTCGTGTTGAAGAAATGCGTCTGCTCAGTGAAGAGCTAGAACAACTAACTCGTACGCAAGTTCAGAATACAAGCACCATTGCTGTTGCTAACGTCACGCATATTTATGACTTATTAGAATCGAATAAAAAATCGCAAGTTTATCAGGCGCTAGATGCACTGGTGGAGGTCGATCTCTGATTTGACTGAGCGATTGCATGAACTGCACTTGTTGGCCTTTAAAATGTTGAATCAGATTGAAGAGGCTCGGACATTAACGAATATTGAGCGAATTCAACAGGTTCAAAGTGATTTCGATAGCAACCTCAAAATCATGCAACGCCGTGTACTCGCTGTGGAAGATCCTACGCGCTCTAAGCAAATGAGCCAACTGCTCATAGAGCTTGGTAAGCGTCAGGTCGTATTTTCTATACTGATGCAGCAATACGAGAATAACGAACAGTCACAACAGCTGATGCAAAAGACATTAGAGTTGTTCTCAGAGCTTAATGGCACGGTCAACAAATTGGTTGATGATTCAAACAAAACCACTACCGTCGCTGTAGACCAATTGACCAGCACATTGAAATTCGCTCAGTGGTCTCTAACCGTTATTTCAATTGTTGGTTTGATTGTATTGGTGCTGATTTTATGGCGTGTGGTGTACCTTTCTGTTGTGAAGCGGTTAGCGGAATATTCCGCTGCGTTGCTGTCTGTGGCACAGGGTAACTTAGCGGTTGAGTTGGAAGTGAAAGGCAAAGATGAGTTGGCGCATATGGGGCAGGCCATCATCACGGCTCGTAATACCGCGCAAGCACTAAAAGTGGTAGCAGAGGGTGAAGCTCAAGCCAAGCGAGAGCTTGAGGAGCATAAAGAGCATTTAGAAGAGCTTGTTGAGCAACGCACTTCGCAGTTAAAACAAGCCAACCGCCGTTTGAATGAAGAGGTTTTGAATCACGCTAAAGCTCGCAAGCAAGCAGAGCAAGCGAGCCGAGCAAAATCGGCATTCTTGGCGACGATGAGCCATGAGATAAGAACGCCAATGAACGGAGTGTTGGGGACAGCACGCTTGCTGATTGACTCAGGCCTCAACCCAATTCAAAAGCGTTATGCGGAAATCATTAATCGTAGTGGTAAAACGTTGCTCGCGATCCTTAATGATGTACTGGATTACTCCAAGATTGAAGCGGGGCATTTAGAAATTCGTCACATGGGCTTCGATTTACACCAAATGGTGGAGGACACTTTCCAGTTAATGAACAGTCGAGCACAAGAGAAGAAGCTGCTGTTCTCCTACCATATTGAAAGTGATGTTAGTCGCTACTGGAAAGGGGATGTCACCAGAATCAGTCAGGTGCTGAACAATCTTGTTGGTAACGCGATTAAGTTCACTGACGAAGGAGAAATTGATATCTACGTTAGCCTGAACCCTGAGGACGAGTCGCAAGTCCTGTTTGAAGTATCAGACACTGGAATAGGAATTGCCAAAAAATACCAGAGAACGTTGTTTGATGCCTTCACGCAAGCTGAAGGTGGGATGAGCCAAACTGGAGGTACGGGGCTTGGACTTGCCATCAGTAAGCGAATCATTGAAGCGATGGGCGGTGTTTTAGAAGTCGATTCCGAAGAGGGAAATGGTAGCCGATTCTGGTTCTCTATTCCGTTAGAGGAAAGCGAACCTGTTGAAACAGGAACCGTGGCAACCGCACGTTGCAAAGTGAAAGCAAAGGTCTTACTGGTAGAAGATAATGAAGTCAACCGAGTGGTCGCGGAAGGCTTTCTAGAAAGCATGGGGCATCAAGTCGTAATGGCGGAAAACGGCTCACAAGCAGAGCAACTGATCAGCACACAGGATTTTGATATCGCTTTAGTCGACATCAACCTCCCTGATTGTGATGGAACTGAGTTGATCCAACGCTTAAAGCGGATTGAGTGTGATAAGCCGGCCAATAAAGCGCTTGCCGTCACGCCAATGATTGCAGTGTCTGCGCACGTTTTTGCGGAAGAAGTTGAGCGCTATCTAGCCGCTGGTTTTGACGGATACTTGCCTAAGCCATTGGCAAAAGAGGCACTCGCGGCATTGATTCAGGATGCGCTAGACGGAAAGCCGTTGTTGTTGCCACAAAATGCCGACTGTACCCCGTTTGATCAAATTTCGCCTCAAGAACAAGAGCTACAATCAAAGATCGTTCAAGCACCTAAAATAAAGGAACCCGATGTGGTTATCATTAATCCGAGCGTGATTGAGTCCGATATGAAAATCTTGGGCAGAGATAAGATGTTGCACATTATTAATCTGTTTAGAGCCACCAGCACCGATGTATTAAGCAAGCTGCAAGCGTCTGCTGAGGACAATGATAGTAAAGAAGTAAAGAACCTTGCCCATAAATTAAAGGGCAGTGCAGGAAGTTTAGGACTAACTGCGTTAATGAACGCTTGCCAAGCAATTGAAGCCGCGCCTCAACCTCTAGATACCTATAATGCGACTAAAGATGATTTAGTTTCTCAAGTGTCTGCATCAATTCAAGCTCTGGATGAGTTAATGGCGAAGTAATCCATCGAGCATTGAAAATAAAAAAACCTCCGGCTTTCCGGAGGTTTTTTCTATTCGGTCATGTCATCTTCCCACTCGAATCGAGTGTCTAGGGCATAAGGATCATCATCAAAAGGATGTTCCACTTTGCCACGTAAGTATTCGAGTTGATGCTCAAGCATATTGACCGTTTCGTAGTCTCCCTCAGAACAAGCAACGTAAATCTGTTGTTCAAGAGCGGCAATGTTATCTCGGATACCCATGAGAACCCCCTTAAATCATCATCGATTCTCAAAACGATTATAGTCAAGTAATCCAAATTCGATCGGTTGTTTTGTACGGTACCAATTGTGTAAACGATCGCTAAATGACCAGAATTTTTCTGAGCTTCTACGAATCGCAAAATTATCCAATAACTTAACGTAATCGGACTCGTTTTGGATGGCACTAAATTGATCGACAAAATCTTTTACTTGGTTTTCGTTGATCGAGAAAAATGCCGCAGGGTAGCTTCCCACAACGCCGCGTACAATGGTCATATCATCGTTAGCAAAGTCACGGTTACTTTCTTCATCAAACAAGCTAGAGATGTTTGTGTGTGCATTGTTGTGAAGTAAGGTGAACAGTTCATCTTCCCCTGATTGACTTCTCACCATAAGCATAGTGATTTGCGGAACGGTTTTTAGGCCTTCACCACGAACGTGGTCAATACGTTTTAGTTGCTTTTCACTACTCGCAGAAAGAGCCGTGTCTTGAATTTCGTAGCGAGGCAGAAGCACATCTGAAACATGTTCGCTCAACAACTCCACCAACTCCGTTTTTGGATCGTCACTCTTATACTGAACGCTGGTTGGTTGGTTAAACGGCTTCACATTTCGTTGTAAAAAGTCACTCAACTGCGGGCTTTGATCTTTATACCAGCTAGATTGCAGTTCATGGCGCATATCGGCGGGTAACAACGAGATAAAGTTACTTTCGCCTTCTAGACGCAAGAAGTCCATAAACATTCGTGTCATGAGCTGATGGCCGAAGTTACCGTAAACGTCAAACCCAGCAACAAGCAAATAGTGGATACGCTCTAGTAACGCGTAGTCAAGAATCCACACTGTTTTAGGCTGCTCACCAACTAACCCTTGAACAACAGAAGCACTATCAAAATGGCGGAATATCGTTAATGCCGCATTATGGTTGGTGCCATTACCGTCCCAAATTACATCGGTGGATAGGTTTTCACCTTCTTTAAACCAGTTATTAGTGAACTCAGATTTAGCCTCTAGGTAGCGAGCTTGTTGACGCGCGTACTTGACCCAGTTGGTAACAGGTAGCGTGTTACTTTCTTGTTCTGCCGGTAGTTTTAGGTTATCAGCCTGAGATCGGTAAAACTCATTTACTTCTGGGATGTCTGCTTTATCTGGATCAAGGAAAAACACCCAAAAGCGATCATTGATAACATTCAATGCCAGTTGGCCACGACAAACTGGGCCTTTGATGTATGCCATTATTGTATTTTGTGCATTATCTAGCATGAACTTAAAGCGCGACTTCACTGGAAGGTCGATGAATGATGTCATCGGGTTTGCAGCAACTTCTGGTTCATAACTCGGTAGCTGACTAACCATGTAATCAGCATCAATAAACCAAGTTTTCCAGTTCTCTATGCGTTGCTTGTTTAACGCGAATGGCATGTGAGTTTTATCTACTATGGTCCCTTGCTCTGGAATAATTCGATAAAACACACGTTCAACCCCTGGATCATCGTACGGGCGACGCGTTGAAATACGTTTGACGGGCTGTCCTGGTGGTGTAGCAGAGCGGACGAGCGTGAAGAATCGGGGATCTTCATCGAGTTCCGAAAAGTAGAGATGAGATAAAAACAAATGCTCATATATATACCTAGCCATCAGCTGATTTTTCAAATCAGAGTAGTTAAGTAATGCTTCGTACTTATCTATTTGCGCTTGCTCATTCTCACTAACAGGTTGGTGAACGTTCATTATTGCGCCGTTTTCCAACCAAGTCATGAGTGTGTGGTATTCACTGTTTGATAGATTTGGCATACCAAAAGGCATGCCCCAGGTTGGGTTATCCTTTTCGTATTGCTCGTATTCTTCAATCGTTGGACAGGTTTGCTCTCGGTCTATCGAAAAGTCAAAGCCTTCTAACTGGACTTGGTCAGGCAATGGGTGGCGCTCTTTTTGCTGTAGCAAACGTGCGATAAGGCCTGCGTCAATGTTGGCTGCCATGCTTTGATCACGTTCGTTGAGAACCGGATGAAAACCCGCATCGCGCCACTCTTGGGTTGTTTCTGCATCTTCGAATAAGCGTGTTGGTGCTGCGGCTGTGAGTCTTGTTCCTTCATATACCAGTGCTTTACTCGCACCACGGTCAATGCCCTCAACAGAAGTGAGCTTAAGCTGACATGGTGCATCGTAGCACGCGTGGCAGACGACACAGCGGTTATCCATAATGGGTTTAACTTCGCTTTGGAAGAAGTTTGCTTGAGGGGTTTCCACGTCAACAGTGCGTTCACGCACGAGCTGTGGACCAAACAGTTGATCATAGTTAAGACCAGCATAGGTTGCACAGCCGGCAAACAAAGTAGCAATGCAAAGTGTAAAAATTAAGCGCAAATTCATTGAGTTATTTTACGTGATTAGAATTTGCATTAATTAAAGCAAAATAAGCGGTCAATTACCAAAAGTTGGGTCAATTAGCGTTAATTTTTCTGTTGATTGTCTGAGCGCTTGAAAATGTAACCCTGGCGGTGGACTGTCTGAATTCTGTCTGTCGGAACGCCTTCGTGAACTAGACGCTTTCTCATTCTGCTCATGTGCATATCGAGTGCTCGATCATGTTCAGTAAATTCACGTTTTAGTACTGTTTCGTAAAGAAAATGCTTACTAAGTACTTGATCTTGATGGTGAGTGAGAGTTTGCAGCAGCTTAAATTGAATGCTTGTTAACTGAACAGATTTCTTGTTTGGCAAGTAATTGAGTACCACAGAGTGAGTGCGCTTATCTAGTAATAGCTCCTCATCATTATGGTGAACGCCGTTGTGTTGGCATTGGGAAGTTTTTCCATTTGAAACCTTGGAGTCAAGCACACGGGTACCTTAATTATTAATAGTAGTAAAACGTATTATCATTAATATTTATGTAAAAGCAATCAGGTACTTTATGAGCACTGTGATATGCGTAGACAATCTTAATACTTGAGATTACCAGTAGTGATGAATGGTGCGATGGCGCTCTGAACTAAAGTGCTATTGGAGTGCGTATTAGCTACAAATAACGGTGTAATGTTAGGCAAAGATAGAAAGAATTCTCATTTAGTAAATTCGCTTATCCGCTATTTGTGAACTATACATTCTGTTGCAGGAAGCACTTTTCTAATACACACAGAGGTTTATATGACAGCGAAATATGGCGTTAAACGCCGATTAGCGATTCTTGCCGCCGCTTTAATCGGTGCGACAAGTAGCAGTATCGCAGCAGAGAAACCAAATATTCTCGTCATTTGGGGTGATGATATTGGCCAGTCCAATCTCAGTGCTTACACGTTTGGCTTGATGGGGTACAAAACACCAAATATAGATAGTATCGCCAAAGAAGGCATGATGTTCACTGACTATTACGGTGAGCAATCTTGTACAGCGGGCCGTTCTACTTTCATTACGGGCCAAACCGTTCTTAGAACAGGTTTGAGTAAAGTGGGGCTTCCAGGTGCTGATCTTGGCTTGAAGGAAGAGGACGCAACCATTGCCGAAATGCTGAAGCCGATGGGCTATATGACAGGGCAATTTGGTAAAAACCACTTAGGTGATAAAGATGAGCACCTTCCTACTAATCACGGCTTCGATGAATTTTTTGGCAACCTTTATCACTTGAACGCCGAGGAGGAGCCAGAAAACGTCGATTATCCTAAAGATCCTGAGTTTCGTAAAAAGTTCGGTCCGCGCGGCGTTATCCGTTCGTACGCTGATGGCAAAATTGAGGATACAGGACCTCTAACTCGCAAGCGCATGGAAACCGTGGATGAAGAGACGTTAGATGCGGCACTCGACTTTATGGATCGTGCCGTCAAGGCTGAAAAACCTTTCTTTGTCTGGTGGAACGCAACTCGTATGCACTTCCGTACTCATGTGAAAGAAGAGAACTCTGGAAAAACAGGTATCAGCGAGTATGCAGATGGTATGGTCGAGCATGATAACCATGTAGGTCAGCTACTGAAAAAAGTGGATGATTTGGGTATTAAAGACAACACAATCGTCTTTTACTCCACCGATAATGGCCCACACATGAACTCGTGGCCAGATGCAGGTACAACGCCATTCCGTGGAGAGAAAAATACCAACTGGGAAGGTGCGTACCGAGTTCCTGCGATGGTACGTTGGCCGGGTAAAATTAAAGCTGGCTCTGTTTCGAATGATATCATGCATCACATGGACTGGATGCCAACGTTCGTTGCTGCCGCGGGTGATGACAATATCAAAGAGAAATTGCTCAAAGGTTATAGTGCGAATGGTAAGAAATTCAAAGTTCACCTAGACGGCTATAACTTCCTACCATATTTGACTGGTAAAGAGGATAAGGCCCCACGAGAAGAAATTTTTTACTTCTCAGATGATGGAGACTTAACTGCACTTCGCTATAACAAATGGAAGCTGGTCTTTATGGAGCAACGAGCAAAAGGCACGTTGCGTATTTGGGCTGAACCATTCACCACACTTCGTGTTCCTAAGATCTTCAACTTGCGTATGGATCCTTACGAAGTGGCTGATATCACTTCTAACACTTACTACGATTGGATGCTAGACCGTGCTTACATGCTTGTTCCTGCGCAAGCTTACGTAGGCAGATTCCTTGAAACGTTTAAAGAGTTCCCACCAAGGCAAAAAGCAGCAAGCTTCTCGCTCGATCAAGTGATGGAGAAACTAAAAGAGAACCCAAATAAGTAGGAAAAGCTAAGTGAAGTATCACATCTAGAAAGAGGCTCATTAACGTGAGCCTCTTTTTTTATCTGTAAAATTCTATCTATTCAGGTTTGTAGAAAGCTTGATGACGAAAACGCCTAACGCTTCAATTGACAAGAGTTATAAACAAATTGGTTCGTAGTGGGCTGCCGTTAAGTTGGCTTTGATTTTTTCACGTAGAGCGATGTGGGCTGGGTTGTTTACCTCTCGCTTATGGTAGACGAACTTGTAAGGGATAGAGCGTATCGAAATGGGGCAGGGCAAAATTTGAAGTTTGAGCGCTTTGCTCCACTTGTTTGCAAAAGATTGAGACACGATCCCTAAACTGTCTCTTTGGGCGACATACAGCGCCATGCCCGCTAGCGAAGATGTGATCAAGTCGACTTTTCTTTCTTGAATAGTTTCCTTTGCTAGTTGCTCGAACCCCGACATGTTGTTCCATTTTCCTGAAAATAAACAGTGAGTTTCCTCATAAAATTGCTCTTTTGTGAGCGTGCCGTGTACACGGGGATGGTTCTCACGACAGATAACCACGGCTTCTTCCTCATAGGCATCTTCAATAATAAACGCTGCATCTTTTGTGATCACCGTATCGATTACTAGATCGACTTTTTGTTGTCTTAACAGCTCAAATAATAGGAATTTTTCGGGTGGTGATTCATAAAAAATAGTGTTCTTTATCGGGTCCATAATGTGCAACAAAATTTCCGAACAACACACTTCAAAATGATTTTTATCAGATATCGCATTGTCAATAATATTAACCGCTTGCTGGAATTGCGGCAGTAATTGATAAGCGGTGGAGGTTAGTGCGATCCCTCGTCCTTTTTTAACGAATAATTGCTTATCTACGACTTGCTCTAAACGCTTTATTGCAGCGCTCACAGCAGGTTGTGTAAGCCCTAATTGTTCCGCGGCTTTTGTATAAGATTGAAACTCCGCAACAACAAGAAAAGTTTGGATCAAATTCAAGTCCATAACGTCACTCATAAATTTAATTTATAGGTTAACTAATTTTGACTGCATTTATCGCCTGAAATTAGTGCTTTATCTTATATCAACAATGGTATTGAAAAGCGAATACCATTTCTACGCACTAGCGAACTCTTGGAGATAATATGAAAAATGCGACCAAAACGAGCAGTAAAAAACTCGTACTTAACGCATGTACGTTAGCTTTGGGCGCTGCATCTGCAGTTGCACATGCAGCGGACAAACCCAACATTCTTGTCATCTTTGGTGATGATGTTGGTTACTGGAACCTTAGTACCTACAACCAAGGCATGATGGCGTACAACACGCCAAACATCGATAGCATTGCTAAAGAGGGTGCGAAGTTCACTAACTTCTACGCACAGCAAAGCTCGACAGCAGGCCGTTCTGCATTCATCACTGGTCAAATGCCAAAACGTACAGGTCTATCAAAAGTGGGCTTACCAGGCGCTCCGGAAGGTATCTCGGAAAAAGATCCGACGATTGCAACCGTGCTTAAGCAAATGGGTTACGCAACCGGACAATTTGGTAAGAACCATTTAGGTGACCGAGACGAGCATCTTCCTACCAACCACGGTTTTGATGAATTCTTCGGCAACCTATACCACTTGAACGCAGAAGAAGAGCCAGAGAACGTGGATTACCCTAAAGATCCGGAGTTCAAGAAGAAATTTGGCCCTCGTGGCGTTATCCATTCTTACGCTGACGGCAAAATCGAAGATACCGGTCCACTTACGCGTAAGCGTATGGAAAATGTTGATGGTGAGTTTCTTGATGCCGCAGAAAGCTTCATAGAAAAACAAGTAAAAGCGGACAAGCCGTTCTTTACTTGGTTTAACACCACTCGCATGCACAACTTCACACATGTTCCTGAAGAATACCAAGGTAAAACAGGTGCCGGTTTCTACGCGGATGGTGTTAAGCAGCACGATGACCAAATCGGTCAGCTACTTAACAAGATCAAAGAGTTAGGTGTGGATGACAATACAATCATTGTTTACACCACTGACAACGGTCCTATGGTTGATTTGTGGCCGGATGCAGGGATGACACCGTTCCGCTCAGAGAAAAACACTGGCTGGGAAGGGAGTTTCCGTGTGCCAATGTTGATTAAATGGCCTGGAAAAATTGAGGCAGGTAAAACATTCAACGGCATGATGTCATTAGAGGACTTTTTCCCGACACTAGTTGCTGCGGCAGGTGATACCAAAGTTAAAGACGAACTACTAAAAGGCAAAAAAGTTGGTGATATGGACTACAAAGTTCACCTAGACGGTTACAACCAATTGCCATATTTAACGGGTAAGTCAGACAAATCCGCACGAAATGAGTTCGTTTACTGGAGCGACGACGGCGATCTTGTGGCATTGCGCCAAGGAAAGTACAAGTTCCACTTTATGATTCAAGAGAATGAAACGGGTATGGATGTATGGCGTAAGCCGTTCACTAAACTTCGTGTGCCACTGATCTTTGACTTGAGCATTGATCCATTTGAACGAGGCGATCAAGGCATGGGTTATTCTCGTTGGATGTACGAGCGTTCATTCTTAATGATGCCAGCAATGGATACAGTGAAAGAGGTGATGGGTACATTCAAAGAATTCCCTCCTCGTATGGAAGCAGGTTCGTTCGTACCTAAGTCTTCTAAGTAAATTAAGATTATATAGCGCTTTTTGGAGCGCTATATACCCAAATAGCTTCACTTTTGCTGCACAGCGCTCACGAGGTTATTTGGGTATATGTAATAGTGAGAAACGTATGAGTAAGATTTCCCCTCGCCATTCTACTACTATGCCTATTGTTCCTCTTAAAACGGCGTCTAAAGCGCCTGTTCTGGGCGCGTATGACCGTCGATTCCATGTGATGGCAAAGCCAGGCGGAGCAAAGTGCAACATCGATTGTCAGTACTGCTTTTATCTGCATAAAGAAAATCTACTGCACCAAGAAAAGCAGCCAAAAATGGACGACGCAACACTGGAAGCGTTCGTGAAAAGCTATATCGAAAGTCAGGATGGCGAAGAAATTGTATTCTCATGGCAGGGCGGGGAACCGACGCTGCTTGGGTTGGACTATTTCCGCAATGTCGTAGCTTTGCAAAAGAAATATCAGCCGAAAGGCGTTCGCATTGAAAACGACCTTCAGACCAACGGCATTTTGCTAAACGATGAGTGGTGTGCGTTTTTAAAAGAGCACAACTTCCTAGTTGGCTTGTCGATTGATGGACCACGAGAGCTGCACGACAAATATCGCAAAGCCCGCAGCGGTAAGCCAACGTTTGATCTCGTGATGAAAGCGGTAGATAAGCTCAAAGCGCATGGCGTGAAATTCAACGCGTTGGTCACGGTGAATCGTCACAATGCGAAATACCCGCTCGAAGTATATCGATTTTTAACCCAAGAATTGGGTGTGACTTATATTCAGTTTGCGCCGGTGGTAGAAGCCAACAACTTCCAAACAACCGCGCCGCAGTTTTGGAACGAACAGATGATCCCAACCAAAGGCAGTGATCTGGCTAAACCGGGGCATCCAATGTCGATTGTAACGGATTGGTCAGTCGATCCTGAAGACTGGGGACGCTTTTTAATGGCGACCTTTGAAGAGTGGGTGAATAACGATCTTGGCCGTGTGCTGGTTAATCTGTTTGAAACCGCGGTGGCGCAAGTAATGGGGAAACCGTCTCAGCTTTGCGTGACGGCGGAGTTTTGTGGCAAAGGGTTGGCGATTGAGCACAATGGCGACGTGTTCAGTTGCGACCACTATGTGTATCCAGAATACAAACTCGCCAACATTCATGAACACTCACTGAATGAAATGGCCTTCTCTACAAGACAATATACTTTTGGCATGGCAAAACGCGATTCATTGCCGACGTATTGTAAGCAATGCCCTTACTTGCCTTATTGTTGGGGTGAGTGCCCAAAAAACCGTTTGATCAAAACGCCGAATGGTGAGAGTGGTCTAAACTATTTGTGTTCGGGAATCAAAATGTTCTTTGATTATGCGTTACCGATGTTGGTTGGTCTTGCACAACTTCTCCAATCTCAAGAACCGCAAAGATAACATAGTGAATATAACCTTAAGTTATTTCATTTGTTCTTATACTTAACTATCGAAAAGACGGCTTAAACCATTGAAAAGGTATCCTATGAACCACGCACAACAAGCGATAAAAGAACTCATCGAACAAACAGAAAAAAGCGTCATTGGACAAAGCCACGTGGTTCGAGCTTTAGTCATCGGGTTATTAACAAATGGGCATATTCTGCTAGAAGGTTTACCGGGAACGGCAAAAACACGTTCCGTAAAATCGTTGGCGAACTTGTTAAACACCAGTTTTGGTCGAATCCAGTTTACGCCGGATCTTTTACCATCTGACGTGACGGGTACTGAGGTTTATCAAGAGCTGGATGGTAAGCCGCAACTCCACTTTCAACCTGGGCCCATTTTTAACAGCATTGTACTTGCTGATGAGGTCAACCGTGCACCTGCCAAAGTACAAGCGGCACTGCTTGAAGCCATGGCCGAAGGCACAATCACAGTAGGCGATAAAACTCACGTATTGCCAGACTTATTTATGGTGCTTGCAACGCAAAACCCAGTAGAGCAAGAGGGCACGTACCCACTGCCAGAAGCGCAAATGGACCGCTTTATCATGAAGGTTACCGTCGATTATCCAGAAGATGACGCAGAACGTGACATCATTCGTTTGGTGCGCAGTGAAGAATTGGGTGCGGAAACCAGCAGCGAAATTATTACGCCAAAACACATCGAGCCAGACGTGGTGCTAGAAGCGCGCCGTCAGTTACCAAACATCGTGGTATCAGACCTAGTGGAAAACTACATCGTTGCGTTAGTGATGGCGACTCGTAAGCCAGAGCGTTATGCTGATTCAAACTTAGCAAAATGGATTGAGATTGGCTCTAGTCCTCGTGCTTCTATCGCACTCGACAAATGCGCTCGTGCGTATGCGTGGATGCAAGGACGTGACCACGTTACTCCTGACGATGTGCGTGCCATGGTTCCGTCTGTATTGGGCCACCGTTTTTCTTTGACCTACGATGCACTAGCAGACGGAGTCGATCAGCAACGAGTCGTACAAGAGCTGCTAGATTGTGTAGAAATTGGGTAAGTGGGAGGCATTATGGCTAAGCCAACTCTTGCGCCAAAATCACAGGGGATGGATCCCCGTTTGTACTGCGATTATGCTCGTTTAGTACGTCTTCAAGCACAAGCAGAATCATTCAGTTTACTTCCTCACCTAAAGGCGGGTAGTGTACTCTCTGGCCGACACAATTCGTTGTTTCGCGGTCGTGGATTGAACTTCGAAGAGCTGCGCCATTACCAATTGGGTGACGATATTCGTAACCTTGATTGGAAAGTTACGATGCGTACAGGTAAGCCGCACGTACGCAGTTATACAGAAGAAAAAGATCGCAACGTAATCGTGTGTGTCGACCAGAGAAGCACAATGTTTTTTGCTTCGACGCAAGTAATGAAATCGGTTGTCGCGGCAGAGATCGCAGCGATGTGTGGGTGGCGAGTATTAAAAGATGGCGACCGAGTCGGTTTTGTCATCGCATCCCAGCAGGCGTTGTTTCACAGCAAGGCACAGCGTTCGCAAAACGATCTTCTGGCGCAACTTAAACGTCTCGCTAAAGCCAATCAATCGCTCAATGTGGACTCCCGCAATTCCGAAAAAGTAACGTTCAGTCAATGGATTGAGCTTATTAAACGCATGAAGCTCAAGCAATCCACTTTGATTTTTATCAGCGACTGGAGCGACTGCGAGGAGCACCACCTTGATCACCTTAAACAGCTACAACAGCACAACGATGTTCTTGCAGTGATGGTCAGTGACCCATTAGAACAAGCGCTACCAGACGATTTGGCAAAATCGAAATGGGTGGTTGGTGATGGGCAGTATCAACTCAATTTAGACAGCAAAGCAAAGGTAGAAGCTGCGAGCGCAAAGCTTGAGGCTCGAACTAGCTTACAGCGTCAATCACTCTCTCAACTTATGGCGATGAAACACCTTCCGCACATCGAACTCGATACGACAGGTGAGCACATTAAACAATTCCAAAAACTGGTAGGAGGGCGTTAAATGAGTGATCTTCCTACGCCTCCGAGTACCTACATACTCAGAGAGCTGCATGATGTGGCTGTACCACCCAGCGTGAGTTGGTACCCGCAAACTATTGGCTGGAAAATTTTAGCGGCGGTTGTGCTCATTGCATTGGTGTATGTCGTATATCGATTGGCTCGGCAATGGTGGCATAATCGTTACCGAAAAGAGGCTCTAATGGCGATTTCGCAAATCAAATCGAGCAACAAAGATATGCCTAAAGCATTGTTCTCGGTGCTTAAAGTAGTGCTGATTCATATTGATAGCCGCAACGCGAAATTGTTTGATACCGCCTTTCTGCGCAAGCTCGATGCGCTGTATCCGCAAACCGAAGATTCTCAAGCAAACTCGCTTGTGGTCTTTAACGATGAGCTTTCAAAGCGCTGGCTACAAAGTATTGTTGACCCAAGGGTTACGCTAACCAACGAAGATCGTGTAACGCTAATTGCTCGTGCGAAAAACTGGGTGAGTGAACACCGTGGTGATGCTCAAAAAAGCGCGGCAAAGAAATCACCACGATTGAAACGCAAAGCACATCAGGGAGGTCAACATGAATGATCTTCTTGCATCGATAACTGGTTTGTCTGGTTTTGAATTTGCTCACCCAATGTGGTTTCTGGTTTTGCCCTTGCCGTTGGTGGTGTACTACTTGGTGCCTGCATATCGCACTAAGCAAATGGCGATCAAAGTGCCGTTTTTTAGTCAGCTGGTGGAAGCGATTGGCGAGACGCCATCAGAAGGTGCAAGCCAGTTGACCCCGAGTTGGTGGCAACGAGCAACGTTAATTCTCTCATGGCTTTTGGTGGTGTGTGCGATGGCAAAACCCACCGTGTTAGGCGAGCCTCAAGTTCGCGAGAGTTTAGGGCGCGATGTGATGGTGGTGGTGGATCTTTCGGGCTCCATGGCCGAGCCAGATTTCACCTCACGTACAGGCGAAAAAATTTCTCGTCTTGATGCGGCAAAAGAAGTGCTGTCGGAGTTTGTTCAGTCTCGTAAAGGTGACCGATTAGGCTTGGTGCTTTTTGGTGATGCTGCTTTCGTGCAAACGCCATTTACCGCAGACCAAAAAGTGTGGCTCGAACTGCTTAACCAAACCGATGTGGCGATGGCAGGGCAGAGTACCCATCTTGGTGATGCGATTGGCTTAGCGATTAAAGTTTTTGAGCAAAGCGATAAGTCGCGTGGTGCTTTAGAACAAGACCAAAACCGTGAAAAAGTCGCGATTGTATTAACCGATGGTAACGACACGGGCAGTTTTGTTGAACCGATTGATGCGGCGAAAGTTGCGAAAGCCAAAGGCGTGAGAGTACACGTCATTGCGATGGGCGATCCGGAAACGATAGGTGAAACCGCGTTGGATATGGAAACGATTCATCGCATTGCGAAAGAATCCGGCGGTGAAGCGTTTGAAGCACTCAACCGTGATGAACTATCGGCTGCCTACGACGAAATTGGCAAACTGGAACCTCAACTTTACGAAAGCACCACATACCGCCCAAAACAAAGCCTTCACCATTACTTGATGGCGTTAGTGGTCATCATGCATTTGCTAGCGTTCAGCGTCGCAACACTCAAAAGAAGGGCTGTTACACGATCATCATTAGGAGAGAGCGATGTTTGATTCTCTTAGTTGGACGCAATTCTTTACGCAGTTTCATTTTATTCGACCACTGTGGTTACTGGCTTTGGTACCCATGTTTTTCTTGGTGTGGTTACGCTGGCGAGAACAAAGCAAGCCAAGCTGGAAGGATATTCTGCCCGAACATTTACGCAATGCTTTGACGATAGGTGAGCGAGGCTGGCGTAAGCAACTGCCGCTTAAGCTCTTGATGCTGATTGTGTTCATCGCCATTGTGATTTGTGCAGGCCCAACGTGGCAACGAGAATCTTCTCCCTTTGGCGAAGATAAAGCCTCTATGCTTGTGGTGCTTGATAACAGTGACTCGATGCTGCAAAAAGATCTCCCACCAAGCCGCCTTGAGCGTTCCAAACAGAAAATACGCGATTTGCTAGCCGCGCGAAAAGGCGGAAAAACGGGTTTAGTCGTGTTCGCGGGCAGTGCTCATGTGGCGATGCCTATAACTCAAGACAGCAAAGTATTTGACCCATTTTTGGCGGCCATTACGCCAGAGATTATGCCCGTGCAAGGTAAGCTTGCCGAAAAAGCCTTGCCGTTAATTGACCAACAATTGCAAGGTCAACCCGGCTCCACCGTTCTGTTGGTGAGCGACGGCGTGAACCCGGCCACGATTGAGCAATACCAAGCGTATTTCTCGGGCAAACCTTATCAACTGTTAATTCTTGCGGCAGGGAACGCTGACATTGTGAGTAACAACCCAATGGATTTGGATTCTCTACAAAAACTGGCCAGCCAGACCAACGGTCGATTGGTGGAAGTGACCGTCGATAACAGTGATATCGAGCAACTGAACCGATACGTTGAGCGCAATATGCAGCTTAATGGCGAATCTTCAATGCCTTGGAAAGACATGGGATATCAACTTCTGTTCCCAATCGCGCTGATCATGATGCTGTGGTTTAGAAAAGGGTGGTTAGTGCAGTGGTGCGTGATTGTAATGGTGAGCGGCACGTTATTGATGCCAACCAGTGCAATGGCGGAGAGCATTTCTGTTAAAGCCGAGCAGCCACAAGTTGTGCAAAAAGTGACGACCTTCGACAAGGTGGCGCAATGGTGGTGGGATTTGTGGCTGACGCCAGACCAACAAGGACAGCGTTTGTTCAACCAAAAAGCGTATTTAGAAGCTGCAAAACACTTTGTCGATCCATTACGCAAAGGCACGGCGTACTACTACGCTAGCGAGTTTGAGCTCGCGCACAGCGCTTTTTTGGAAATGCAAAACGACCCGTCCGAAGAGGTTCGAGATTACGGTCTTTATAATGCGGCGAGTGCATTGGCGCGTCAGCGTGAATATTTGGCTGCACGTGACTTGTTAAAATCCCTAGCCAACAAGCCAACGTTGAGCGAGAGGCTAAGACCGGATGTTGAGCATAACTTGAAAGTGATTGGTGGTATTGTAGAGGACATCAACCGGATGAGTGAGAGTCAGGCAGGAACAGAGCAAGAAGCATCAACCGAGCTAGGCGATAACCCTCAAACCGCAGAAGGGGCGGATGAAAAAACGTCAGCGGAGTTGATGATTAAAGAGACGTTAAGTGCAGACGACATCTTAGGTAGCCAAGAATTAGCCGACAAATGGTTAAAGCGAGTCGAAGCGGATCCTAAATACTTCTTAAATGCGAAGTTTCAGATTCAATTGCGTTCAATAGAAACCGGAGAATCAACTTCTACTGCGAACGAAAATACAGAGGAGGCGGTGCAATGATGAAAAGCCACCGTTTTACGCCCTTTGCTTTACCCTTGTGGTTAGTTATCTGTTTCGGTTTCCTCCTGAGCAGTAGTGTGTTGGCTCAAGATATTCGTGACGTTCAACGAGAGCATGGTGTTGAGTTACAAGCGTGGGTTGGTAAACAACCAACGGCTGGAGAGAAGCGTAAAACACCAAGTTTTAGCGTCAATGAGCAAGTTATTTTAACCATCGAAGTGGCAACGCCGCGTTGGTTTACGGGTGGTACGAGAATTGGCAATATTGAAATACCCAATGTTATCGCCAAACAGCGTAATCAACTAGCAACCAACTTTACTGAGCAAAAAGAGGGACAAACTTGGTCGCGTCAACGCTGGGAAGTGACTTTGTATCCACAAGCATCTGGTGATTTTGTGATTCCACCTGTCGCTGTGGGCGTTCAGGTGTCGGCGCCGGATGGCGAGAAGGTGTCAGGCACACTTTATACGCAGCCGATTAAGTTCAAAACTGTCTTGCCATCGGGATTGTTGAGCGGTGATACGCCTTGGTTTTCTGCAACGCACGTAGACGTAAAACAAGAGTGGGAAACCTCCACTGAGTCACTCAAAGTTGGGGATGCAATCACGCGTAAAATCACCATTTTGGCTCATGATTCGCTATCTGTGTTGCTACCAGACTTGTTGAAAGGAGAATCAACAACCCGTTACCAAGCGTATCCTCAACCGCACCGTCTTACAGATACGCAAACACGTGGTGACTACCAGTCAACACGCACAGAAGAGAGTGTGTACGTGATTCAACAAGGTGGTGAATTAACCCTGCCAGATTATGAGTTCCGTTGGTGGAACAGTAATACTCAACAAGTGGAAACGGTGGTGTTAGAGGGCAAAACATTTGCTGCGAAGCACACGTTGAAATCCTTCATCAAAACGTACTTTGCATGGATTGTATCCACGCTTGTATTTCTGGGTTTTGTGATTATTTCATTGGTAGCCATTAAACGTTACTACCGCAACAGACCGACACCAGCATGGCTGACGTTCCACCGTTTGTTAAAGGCTAAACGTTGGTCTGAAGCAAGGACCATATTGTACAAACAATTGCGTTTAAATACGGCCGAGCTAGAAATGACCAAAGCCGATACGAGTGAATCGTGGCAAAAAAGTGCGTCGCGAATGCAAAATGGTGAAAATAGCGCTCATTTACTGAAGTCGATGTGGCGCAAAGTCCAGACCAAACAAAAACGCTTTAAATTCCGTATTCCGCGAGCGTTACCAGAACTGGACAAAGTCATTGGAAGAGATGGCAATGAATAAAACGGGGCGCTAATATAGCGCCTCGTTTTTATTAGAGAATAGAGTTCAAATGAGCCAAGAGTTTATGCGCCGCGCATTGGAAGTGTCCAAAAATGCGCTTCCTGAATGTCAACCCAACCCGCCGGTTGGCTGCGTGTTAGTGAAAGACAATCAAATCGTTTCTGAAGGTCATACTCAAGCGATTGGTGGCAATCACGCGGAAGTGGAAGCGCTGAATGCGTATCAAGGCTCGTTAGAATCGGTGACGGCATACGTTACGCTGGAACCGTGTTCGTTTGTTGGTCGCACGCCAGCTTGCGCGGTGACATTAGTCAAATCCGGCATAAGCAAAGTCGTCGTAGCCATATTGGACCCCGACCCGCGCAACAGTGGTCGAGGTATCGAGATTCTAAAACAAGCAGGTGTAGAGGTAGAAACGGGTTTGTGCGGCGAGGAAGTCAGCGAGTTTCTTACCCCTTACCTAGGCAAAGCCTAAGTCAAGCTTTACGTTGCACTACGGTGCCAGTTTATGTAGTGAATGAAGTGCGTCAAAATTGAGTTAAAACTCATTAAAACAAGCGATACCGCCCATTTATTGCACTTGGCTACGTGAAGGATCATGCTGTTAGATTAAAATAGAGAAAGTGACTTTTGAAAAATTTAATAGCATGAAACCGACCGACCTTAATCTTATTCCCATTTTCACTGCCATCTATGAAGAGCGTAACTTGTCTCGGGCGGCGGCGCGTTTAAACATCACCCAGCCTGCGGTGAGTAAAGCGCTAGCAAGGCTACGTGATATCTACGATGATCCATTGTTTCATCGTTGCGTTAAAGGTGTCGAGCCTACCTCGTTTGCGATGGATATTTATCCTGCTCTTCTAGCTTCAGTACAAAATTTCACTTCGACATTATCGGCCTCTAGTGAGTTTGACCCTAAAGTGTCGAATAGAGTGTTTTCTATTGCCTGTGTGTCCGTTGCAAGTTTTGAGTTGCTACCTCAAGTCATGAAACAAATCCGTGTGTCGGCGCCAAATGTTGCATTAGAAGTACATCCGCTTTTTACGGAAGATTTTGAAAGTGATCTGCGGTTACAACGATACGATTTGATCATTGATATCACACCAAGAGCAAGAACGGTGTTAAAACTGGAAACTGTACTTACGGAGCGTTTGGTGGTGGTATGTAGCGAAGCGCATCCACGCCTGAATGACGAGATTACGGCTGAACAATTTTTTGAAGAAGAACACGTAGTGGTTTCGCAGTGGCAGAGTCGTAAGAGCTTGTTAAACGCCGATGACATTGTCGACTTGGATAAGAGAAAGATTAAGTATCGAGCCTCAGGCGTACTAGAAATGCTCCCAATTATTTGTGGTAGTGAATACATTGGTTTAATGCCAGAGTCGATGATCAACTTGTTCAATAACACCTATCATGTTAAATCTTTATCAATGCCATTTGATGAACAAATGTATGAGCTTTGTACAATCTGGCATCCCAGTCGCACAAACGACAGCGCCCATCAGTGGTTACGTTCACAGATTAAGCAAGCAGGAAAAGTCATCAACCAATAGGAAGTGCAATGAAAAAGACAATACGTGCCATCCTTAACGGAAAAAAAGCTGGGAATCCAGAGTTAAGAGATGCAATCATGAAAATGAGAGAAAAAGGCATCGACGTACAGGTGCGTGTGACGTGGGAGTCTCAAGACATGCCGCGGCTAGTTAAAGAAGCGGTTGATGAAGGCATTGAACGTATTGTTGTCGCTGGTGGCGATGGGACCGTCAATGAGGCGGCTTCTGCGATTATTCAAATTGACAAAGAAAAACGCCCTGAGTTAGCCATTATTCCCCTTGGTACCGCCAATGACTTTGCTACCGCTATTCAAGTACCTAATTCCATTAAGGCGTCTTTATCTCTTGCTGTTGAGGGGCAGTCCGCTTTGGTCGATTGCGTCAAAGCGAACGATCGCTGCTTTATTAACGTGGCAACAGCAGGGTTTGGCGCAGAAGTTACAGCAGAAACGCCTGTTGAACTCAAAAACTTTCTTGGCGGTGGAGCTTACACGCTAACTGGTGTTGTAAAAGCACTTGGCTTTAAACCATATGACGGAACAATAACGATTGAAGGTGGCGCGTATCAGGGAGAAATGTTGCTCGGTGCGTTTTGTAATGGGCGCCTTGCTGGAGGTGGGCAAGAGTTAGCTCCAAAAGCGATGATTAATGATGGGATGATGGATTTAACATTGGTGCGCCCATTTTTACCTCATGAGCTGCCGAAAGTAATCGACGAGATCAATAACCCGAGTGAGAAAGGAGAGTTTGTGAAGTACACTAAAGCAAGCTGGTTGGAGATAGATTTTCCGAATCCATTGCCTCTTAATTTAGATGGAGAACCTTATCATTCGAGAACCATTAGATTTGATGTTCAGCCTAAGAGTATACGATTAGTCGTACCGCAAGATTGCCCTTGCTTGACTAGCTAAACGAGCGTTTTCCATGATTATTGCTTAACACAGCCACTAAAATGTGGCTGTGTTGCTTGTGTTGAGGTATCAGTCAACCTCTTAACGTTTTTGAATGGTCTCAACGTCTATCTGCGTAGTTGTCCAATCTGAGTCAACCTCTCCTCGAATAATTACGGTATCTTTTGGTGTCACTTCTTGACCCATCCAATCTTCGTTGTCGATCTCTACTTCGATTTCACCAGTGTTGTCTTTGAACAAGTAAGTCTCGTTACCAAATGATTGAACAATATGCCCGGTTAGCACTACAGCGCTGTCGTCGGTTGCGTTGCGCGCCTCTTTCACCGTATTGATTGCACTGACTTCTGGACCATTAAACGCGGCGAAAGCCGAGCTTGAAAGTAGGGCAAGCATGGATGTTAACAATACTCTTTTCATTATCATCTCCTTATATTAGAAGTAATAAGTTGTGCCTACGTTAAAGGATGCAGTGTTTGCGTAGCTGTCTAGTTGGTATTTAGCGTTTGCGCCAATGGTGAGCTTTGGCAACACTTGGTATTCCGCGCCCACAGAGAGCATTGCGCCTAACTCGTTGCTTTTCTCCGAGCTATGGAAAAGCGTGTTGCTTATTTCCACATCGTCATTCGCGACAAGCTCATATTCTTGATGTTGAGCAACCTTGGCGTTGTATTCCGTGTACGTTAGACCCGCTTTGAATTTTGTTGTCCATTTATCATTTAATGCATAGTTAAACACAGGAGCCAACGACACTTGCTTGGCTTTGATTGACGCATCCCAATCCATTTCATGATGGTAATCTTTGCCATCGATTGACTTGATACCTAGGTTTTTTGAACGACTATCATCAAGGTCAAACTGGCTGTAACCTAGTTCCAATGCCCAGTTGTCATTAAATGCGTAACCGACAAAGCCTGAGAAAATACCGTCTTCAAGCTCAGGGTTGAGTGTTACGTTGTCAGTTGAAAAGTGAGGTTCCAAATCATGGTCAGTGGTGCCTAGTCCATATTCCAGACCTACATAAGGAGCCGCAGATACCGAAACTGAGCAGGTAACAAGTAACGCAAGAAGTGTTTTGTTCATTTTATTTTGCCTCTTCAAATCAACTTAGTGAGTAGAAGCGCATTTTGTGTGAAGAAGCGTGAAGCGATCGTGAAGAAACGAAAAAATGTTTAGAAAAAAGAGCAAGGGGCGATAACCGAGGGGCGGTTTGAGTGAACAAACACCAAGCTCTTTATATAGAGTAAGTTAAGTTGCTGCGACGTAACACACCGCAAACGGGACATTAAGGCGAGTAAACTCTTTGATCCAACGCCATTGGTTATCCTGGAGTTTATCGCCAGGGCCTTTCACTTCAATCCACTCGAACTCGTTTTCTTTAAAAGCAATGAGATCCGGCATCCCATTACGGTAAAGCTTAAGGTCGCTCAATTGTATTTTGAACAGCGCCATCAGCATATTGGTTGGGATAGTGTTGAGTGCTGTTTCGAGTAGCTCTTTACTTATTAAATTCCAATGTACAAATGGATTACTGATGCCAAACTTCTCATCGTATTTTGTCAATAACATCTGGGTGTTGCCCGCTTCTAGTTCGGCAAAAGCGGTGTCTATCAAAGCTTGGCGCTTGGTAACAAAATCCGAGTGATATAAATCTAAAGGACGGTGTTGATAAGCGTTAATGAATGCCCCTTCAATAGGAGCAAAAATCGCATCCCAAAAAGTGAGACCAAGTAATGCATTAAGCAGTGCATTTTCGGCGTAAAATACAGTCCAGCCTAAGGACTCAAAATACGCTTTGCTGGCGAGTTCGACTCTCTGTTGAGATAAATCCAGTTCAAGGCAGTATTCCGTACAGGTTGGCTTCGTCACTCTTGGCACTTTCTCGCCTTGTTTTCGTTTTAACCGTTGCTCAAGTTTTTGTGCAACTTCGAGCTCAGACACATCGATCGGTGAGTTAAGCATATCTGTGACAATGTCACAAAATAAATCATCATGGTTTAATTTGTCATAGATACGTGCGCGTCGTTCTCGGCTCGGTGTGAGTTGAGTTTGGCCAAATAGAGATAGGGCGGTCTCTAGATCATTAAGCCGTTCGTAATCACGTGCTATGTCATTCAACATGTGCTCGCGTTTACGATCTACGTAACGGTGTTTAACGGGCTGAGGCATTGCCTCAATTAATAAGTCGAGATTGGCTTTGTCTTTTCGGTCAAATTGCCAGTACAGGTTGGCCAACTGGCTCAGTTCAATTAAGCGGTCTATTTGCTCACGTGAATCAAAGAAACGGCGCACTTTACTCAATTGATATTGCTCGAACTGATGCAAACCTAAGTCATCAAGCACAAACTGACTTAAGTCTTGATGGGTGTTGGCAAAAAACAGAGTGAGTAACACGTCGATCATATGAGCAGAATTGAGTTTGACGATCGTAAACTCAAGCCGCTCTATACGATCAAATTCCGTATTACTCAAATGTTCGACAAGGGCGTCTTTCTTGAGTGATTTCGGCAGTTCGGGATAAAGCGCGGAGATTTCTGGTTTGGTCAGTAAATTAGCCGCTAACTCTTGATGAGAAAGGGGTGGGGAAAGGGCTACAAACTCATGCTGACTCAATTCTGCCAGTGCTTCATTGATAGAAGGTATTTCTTGATAACTCAGCTTATCACTTCGAAACCAACATCCCTTTCGGCTGTATAAACGCACCAAAAGGCACTGGGCGTGTTTGCTCAAAGAATCAAACGAGCAAAGCCATGCGTGTTCTTCCTTGGTCAGTAAATCGCTGTACCAAGTTATTGCGTGATGAGTCAGCTTGAAGAAGTTCTCTAGATAGTAGTCTGGTGCAAGTTCGATAGGGCTTTCCATAAACGACCGATAACAAAAAAGGCTTAACCCATAGGTTAAGCCTTTTCGCTATCAAATCAATTCGCAATTATGCGTTTTTTAGCTGTGCTACTTTCGCTTCAGACAATGGCTTAGTGATGAACGCTAGTACGATACATACTGCCATCATTGCTGAAGAAATTGTGTAAGCCAAGGTGTAGCCGTCGCCATTTGTCATCGAGAAACCAACAACCGCTGCGCCGATTGCACCACCGATACCCCATGCTGTGTAAAGCACGCCGTAGTTAGTGCCGTAGTTTTTCAGACCGTAGAACTCAGCCGTTAGAGTAGGGAATACCGCTAGAAGTGTGCCGTAACCTACCGCTGCGATTGCTGTACCGATGATCAGTGTAAACTCAGAGTCGAACGTCGCGAACAGCACCATGTTTACGCCTTGTAGAACGAACGCGAGTAGAAGCGTACGAACACCGCCGATTTTATCTGCAAGCATACCCGCGGCAACACGACCGCCAGAGTTAAATACAGCAAGAATAGACGCTAGGTAAACCGCGTTTGGCAAGTTTGCTTGAACGCTTGCGATTGTCGTGATGTTACCAATGATCATTAGACCAACAGAAGCTGCAAACGCGTACATGATCCATAGAGAGTAGAACTGTGGCGTTTTCAACATTGCTTTCCAAGTTAAGTCATCTGACTTTTTCACCGCTTTAGGTGCTTGGCCTTCTTTTACTTTAGGCTCCGCAGGTGTGTAGTCTGCTGGTGGGTTGTTGATGGTTGCTGCAAGAGGAACTGCAATCGCTAGGATACCAACACCAAGAACCATAAAGCTAGTTTGAATGCCCATGCTGTCTATTA
This sequence comes from Vibrio sp. PBL-C16, assembly GCF_034321865.1. Classification (NCBI taxonomy): domain Bacteria; kingdom Pseudomonadati; phylum Pseudomonadota; class Gammaproteobacteria; order Vibrionales; family Vibrionaceae; genus Vibrio; species Vibrio sp. PBL-C16. The sequence goes on from NZ_JAXLNY010000001.1 coordinate 199,683, forward strand.
GCGCAGAAGTTACTGGCGCAAGGTAAATAGCCGCTAGACCAAAACCTGCCGCAATAATGCCGTTAACCATACCTTTCTTCGAAGCGTGGAACCACTTCATCGCAGAAGGTGATAGGCATGCGTAACCAAAACCGATACCTGCACCTGTGATCACGCCGAATGTAATGTTCAGCATGAGTGGAGAGTTCACAAAGCCAGAAGCGATCATGCCCAGACCTGTAAGAACAGTACCTAGGATAAGGATCATTCGAGGGCCCATGCGGTCTTGAAGAATACCTGCAATAAGAAGACAGATAGAGAAAGTGATGGTTGCAGTTGCGTAAGGTGCAGAAGCTTCTGCAGCACTCCAGCCTGATTCAGTTACCAGTGCCTTGTTGAATACACTCCAAGCATACAGGATGCCAAGACAAAGGTTGATACAGAACCCTGCTAACAGGATGCGCATAGCTTTATCAATCTTGCTCATTTTTATTCTCAGTTTTTCCTCTTATTGGCAATGCCGCAAAGAAGGTTGGTTTAAAGATGTTTTTTCTCAAAATTAGTTTGCGTTTTTCAACGTTTAACGCAATGAGCGCGGATTATAACCAATAAATATGTGATTGGAATCTCTTTTTACGGTTACTGATAAAATAATTTGCAACATTAAAAGTGGATGTGAATTCATGGTTTTGTATGTAGTAAGAACGTTGTAAAAAAGTGATATTTTTTGTTCGCTAATAACGAATGATGAGTCAAGACAGAGAGGTTTTACGCTGTTGAGTGCACAGTTCACATTTCAAATAAAAAATTTCAAAATGTTTCCATGTTAACCATCTGTAACAAAAATGGCGAATTTATCATCTGACGGTCGTAAGTATCAGATGCAAAGGGTTTCTTAATTTTTAATTGTTAACCTTTTGTAATAATTGAAGCTGATTAGCTTTTGTGTTCATTAAGTGAGCAAAAAAGTAACTTGTAATTGCTGATTTTAGGCGCAAAATATAGTGAAAAATGAGTTTCCATTTATGAAGGGATGCTTTTTAGATTTGTTGTGAGGTGACTTATGAAACTGTTCCTATTACTCATGGCTTCGGTATCCGCTGGTATCGCATCAGCAGACCACATCCATTCATTTATGTTGGGCTTATCCATTGCTTCTTTAGCGGTAGGGAGCTGTTATTTCTTCGCATTTCGCAGCTCGCGCTTTCCACAGCTTGCTTTATTCCTACTCATTTGCGGTATGCTTTCTAAGTTGACGATAACCGTAGTCGGTGTGATGTGGGGAATGTCCGCGGAATTAATCACGTCTCCAATCGTATTCGCACTTTCATATTTATTCTTTTCGCTTGCCGTTACCTACTTATGGTTTAGCTACAGAGAGAGCATCACTAAGATTCCTGACCGATTTAAGTCAGCGTAAATCATCACATTAGAATAAAAAAACGCCAGCACATTTGCTGGCGTTTTTAATTAAACGTAATTTTGTTCGGATATTGCTTTTAGTTTGATCGTGGCAATACCGTTAGGCACTCATTGGAACAAGCACCATAGTACCAATAATCACCGTGATAAGGCCTGCTAGAACTGGAACGGATGTGCGTTTTACAACCTCAAACGGGCTGATGTTTGCCATACCTGATGTCGCAACGATTACGCCAGATACTGGTGAGATAGTACGGCCTAGGTTTGATGCTTGAAGCATCGGGATAATTAGGAACGCAGGGTTTAATCCCATTTTAGCAGCTAAAGATGGTGCTAACTCCACGAACGCATAGAAAGGCGCGTTGCCCGAACCCGTTGCAATTGCTGCTGCAACTGTCAATGCAGTTAGAATAAGCATTAAAGCAACGCCGCCTGCACCAGCATTGTCTGCGAGATGAAGTAAGTTATCGATAGCGCCGATAGACATCAGACCTTGTGCAAAAACCCCTGCGGCAACCAAAAGCATCACAACGCCTTTAAACGCGTCAGCCATGCCCGCGTAACAAGAATCTAAATCTTCTAGTGATTTCTTACCATCGAACTTATTTACAACATAATGGATCAGAGATCCAAGGAAAATCGAACCAACCACAATAGTGTAGATGTCTAGACTAAGTCCTGGAATGGTACGACCGTTGAATAGGAAAACGCCGATGATAGGTAGAAATGGAAGAGCTGCATAAAACGCTGGTGCGTCAGCTTTGATCTCTGATACATCAATTTTTTCCATTGGCGTATTTTCTTTCTTATCTAAGTATTTGTTCCAGAAGAACGCTGCCGCTGCCATGACGATGATTGCGCAAATAGAAACAGGCAACACAGTTTGTACCGCAAACACATCAAGCTCTAAACCAGACTTTTCTGCTGCGATAACAACATCACCAGAAGTAGGAGAAAGGATGATTGCCGCTGGAGAGGCACACACTGCAACGGCTGCTGGACGAGAAATGCCCATCGCGACCATCATTGGGAATAGTGTCGCCATTAATAGTACGCCAAGGCCTGTTGCAGAACTTACCGCAAGAGACATTAAACACGCCACAATGTAAGCCGCTACCAAAAGGACGTAAGGAGACTTGATGACAGAAAGCGGTTTAGAGAACTGTTTCACTACCACGTTGTTCGCGCCGATATGAGTCATGTATGACGCAAAACCACAAAGCAGCATGATTTGCATACCAAGACCGCCACCGCGGTATTGAAGCATGTATTTCACGTATTCCAGCGCATCTGTCACCATGTTACCAGTTGAGGTGATTTTTGACGGCAGCACGTCGTGCCCCAAAACGCCAGTCATAAGAAGTAAAGCAATACCAGCTGTCAGTAACACGCCCGCAGCTTTATAGCCTTTGACAATAAAGTAACCCACCGCAATGGTAACCACTAAGCCAATTAAGAGCTCTAACATAGGGATCTCCGAATGTTATGTAAAAAAGAAAGAAACTGTTTCAGTTTATGACAAGGAATTTACAGAATTCTTAGCTGTGGCACGAGACAAATATGGGGCTTGCATGATCTGAGACAAATAATAATTTAATAAATAATTTCGTTAGATTGTATTGTTGGAATTTGGTTTTCTAAGTGTTATGTACTGGTTTGAAGCTATTTATAGGAAGGAAAATATGACTAGGAAAGTGAATGAATAAAGAGTGAATTGATTCACAATAGGAAAAAGACTTTACTCAGTAAGCAATTATTGGAAAACACTCTTCACAACAAAAAAGCTTCGCCGAAGCGAAGCTAAGTAATCGTAAGAATGAGGATAAACTATGCGTATCGACGAACCATAAGGTTCCAACTACGCTGCTGCCGTTCGAACTCTGCTTTAATTTGCTGATACTTCATTTTTGTTACAGAACATTCGTATTTCTTTACCACACTGGCAGTTTTGGCACCGAGTACTTCTTTGCGCATCTCGTAGTATTCCTGCATGTGATGAACTAGAGTATCAAACTCGTGCTGTAGCTGATCGAGGATTGTTTGCGTGTTCGGTTTCGATTCTAGCTTTTCTCTTGCTTTCTTCAAAAGTTGACTCGCACGGGCTTTTTCAATTCTAAATGTAGGCGTTGTGCGCAACTTAGATGTGAGTCCTAGCCAAGAACATGACTTTATCAACCACTTCGTTGGGTCGTAATGCCACCAATACACGCCATTGCGATAGTCATTCTCGAAAATATGATGGAAATTATGGTAACCCTCTCCAAATGTGAAAAAGGCGAGTACACCATTATCGCGAGCAGTGTTTTTGTCTGTGAAAGTTTGCTTACCCCAAATATGTGCGAGGGAGTTAATGAAAAAAGTCGTATGGTGACTCATAAAGAGTCGAGCCGCACCAACGACCAATAACATCCCCCAGATATCACCGTAGATCAGTCCGAGCATGACTGGGAAACCAATATTAGTCAGTAGGGCAAGTGGAACATAATACTTATGCTGCCACATGACGATTTTGTCGCGCTTTAGATCACGGCAGTTTGTATATTCGTTTTCCTTTGATTTATTGTAATCACGTAACATCCACCCAATGTGAGAATACCAAAAACCCCGCTTGGCTGAATACGGATCTTTATCGTTATTGTCGACATGTTTGTGATGCACACGATGATCAGAAGACCAATGTAATGCACTATTTTGCAAAGAAAATGCTCCTCCAATCGCAAAAATGGCGCGCAAAATAGGATGAGCTTCGTATGTTTTGTGGCTCCAGAGACGATGATAGCCTGCTGTAATAGAAAGGTTAGTAAAACTAAATGCAATCACTCCCCAAATTAGATGTTCCCAACCCAGTCCAAAATGATATGCATACCAAGGCATTACAATAAAAGTCAGAACAAAACTGGCAGAAAATATTAATGTATTCAACCAGATAACAGGTGGTTTGTTTTGAGTCACAGGTGTATCCCTAACTTTGAGCTAACAACTGTTCGCCAGAATATCAGCGTACACATGTAAGTCAAATTAAAGTTAGACAAATGTGACTATTCCTTTGGGTGTAGATTAAGGAACTTGATGGGATATTTTGCTTTTAATTGAATAATGAGTAGTATTAAAAAATGAGCTCTGGCTTAAGGTGTATAAAATCTGCCAAGAAACAAGTGTTATAAAGGTGGAATATACCGAGACTCTATAAAGAAGCAAAAATGTAAGAAAATAGGAATACGTAATGGATTTACGATTAGCGGAATATAAGGACTACGAGCGCATTGCGCATCTTCATGCGGATAGCTGGAAGCGTCATTACCGTGGCATTCTTAGTGATAACTATCTTGAGAAAGAAGCGATTGACGACAAACTACTGATTTGGCAAACCCGTTTGACCAACCCACCATTCAATCAGCACATTGTCTTGGCGGAGGAGGGAGGTTTGCTACTTGGCTTTGTTTGTGTGTTCGGCAACCATGATTTCGAGCGTGGAACCTTTATTGACGCATTGCATGTTGATGACAGTTACCGTGGTCGTGGGATTGGTAAGCAGCTATTACTTGCTGTCGCAGAATGGCAACAGCAGTACTTTAAAGACACAGGTCTTTATTTAGAAGTTGTGTCGCAAAACATTTCTGCGATTGAATTCTATCGCCACATTGGTGGTCAAGAGGATCAAGAGCGAACTTGGCGCGCACCTGATGGCAAAGAGGTGTTAGAAAAAGTATTCCGTTGGAAGAACGCCCAGTCATTAGTTAGTGGGATTGAGGAAAACGTGATTTACTCCTAACCTAGCGTTCTAAAACATTAGATAAGAGCAGTCTCAACACTGCTCTTTTTTGTTTATGCACCCTAACGTTATGTTTTATTGAAAGCTTTCTAGAAGTTAACCCCCATGGCTTTTAGTTCGAGCTCACATTGCTGAGCATTTTCAAACTGAATAGCAGCCATGCCAACTGCTCGGGCACCTTCAACATTGTAAGGCATGTCATCAAGAAATACTGTCTCTTCGGGGTTAAGCTGATACTTTGAAAGTAGAGTTTGGTAGATCTCCGCTTGTGGTTTTAGTAATTGAACTTCAGAAGAGATGATTGCTCCATCAAACAGTGGCCAAAACTCATAGGTAGTACGAAGATGTTCCACAATTTCGTTGATGTTGTCTGTGAGCGCATATACGCCATATCCGGCTCTTTTTACTCGTTTTAACAGCTCTATACTGCCGTAAAGTAATATTTGAGTGTGTTTTACATAATAAAAGAAGCGGTCCATTTCTTCCGTCGTTACTTGGTGTTCACGTTGATAACGCTGTTTTGCTTCCCTTTCGGAGATCGTCCCTTTATTTAAATCTTTCCAGATTTGTGATGAAAATAGCATCTGAGCCATTTTCTCTGATTCTACGGAACCACCAAATGTTAAGCGAACGATTTCGACTGGAGACCAGCGTACCAACACATTACCTACATCAAAAATGACATTTTTTATCTGGACAGAATTCATAACACACCCCAAGCCAATTGTTCTTCACCACGCTATATGCGGTGAGTGCTGTTTTTGAATCGTTGGAAAGTCGTGCCAAAGGCGCGACTTAAGTTTCTTACACAAAATGAGATTAACATCCAATTGGATACAGAGCGATTATCGCAAAATTGCACTAAACTATATGCAACTTTGTTTATTTGGTTGTAAATCAAGTGTAGCTGTCTTAAAAGATTGAAACTAAAGATAAGTATTGCGAGCTGTTTACGTCATTTCGCGCTGCTTATAAATGATGATTAATATATAATTAGTTAATAATAAAACGATAAAAGTGAATCAAAATCACATTGTTGTGCGTCAGGCGGAGTAAGCAAAACAGATTATATGGACTCGATACGTAAGGTTTATCAATATGCAGAACCAAACCTAACTCTCGTTGGCTGGATGGGGTTTCTTGGCTTTCCGCTGTACTACTTTGTCTGGGAGTTTGCCTTTCCACAGGCTTATGAAAATTTACCTCTTAGATTGTTTTGCTCGTTATTGTTTTTCGGCATCATTTTTAGAAACCGCTTATCATCGACTTGGAGAGATTATGTTCCTATTTACTACCAAGTGACGATAACGCTGTGCTTACCGTTTTTCTTTTTTTATATGTTACTGATGAATGACTGGTCCAATGTATGGGTTATGTCGTTTATGTCTGCAATTTTCTTACACATTTTACTGGTTCATGTTACTAGGGTCATGTTTGCTCAAACCTTTGCTGGGATAGGTTTAGCAACATTCTTCGCTTGGGTTGCAAAAGGGTTCCATCTTGACTTGACCATGGATTGGACTCATGTGCCAATCTTTCTGTTTATTTATGTCTTCGGTAATTTGTTCTATTTTCGTAACCAAGTTGAACATGAAGCGAAAGTCTCGCTGGCAAAATCATTCGGGGCAGGGATCGCACATGAAATGCGTAACCCGTTGAGTGGGCTTTGCACTTCAATAGATGTTATCCAGTCGATCTTGCCCAACATGAAAGAGGCAGGAAAAGAGCAGTACGTCATGAGTGTAGAGGATGTCACCTTATTACGTGAAGTGAGTCAGGATGCAATGAACATTATCCAATCGGGTAATGAAACCATCGATTTGTTGCTAACTTCGATTGATGAAAATCGAGTTTCTCGTTCTAGCTTCAAAAAATATTCAGTTCACTCGGTCGTTGAACGGGCAATTGAAAGCTTCAGTTATAAACGTGCCACTGATCGATTTGCCATATCGCTGGATGCGAGAAGTGAGTTTGGGTTTCTAGGTAGTGATACATTACTTAAATACGTTATGTATAACCTCTTCAAGAATGCCTTCCATCACCGTAAATCTGAAGATTTTCACATACATGTATCCATGATAAGTTCAGAACGCTTTAATCAAATTGTTGTAACCGATAATGGTGCTGGTATTGCTCCTGATGTTCTACGCAATATCTTTCAAGACTTTTACACCACCGGCAAATCAGGAAGTTATGGTTTGGGCCTACCGTTTTGTAAAAAAGTCATGCGTTCATTTGGGGGGAACATTGAGTGTCAATCTCAGTTAGGGGAGTGGTCTCAATTTACGTTAACTTTCCCACTAACGACATCTGATACCGTTACTGAAATCAAAAACGATCTGACTAAACTCAAAACCATTCTAACGGTGACTAGCCAAGATATCTTGGTGTCTAAAGTAACAGATATTAGCCGTTTTATGGGCTTTGACTCGACGATTTTAGATGCCAACCAAGTACTCAAAAAGAAAGAGTACGAGTTCGAATTCGATCTGATTTTTATCGATCTTGAGAGCTTAAATCCAAGAGCAAACCAATTGGATAGATTAGAATCTCTCTTGTCTTTCACTGAAGCACGCATAGTTTATCTTTTTGAGCATCATCCGACTCAGAGAGCACGTAAGGCTGCATATGAACCTATTTGGATCGAAACGCAAGCCTGGTTATTGAATACTAAACCAACTATTGAGCGTCTCTTATATGATTCAAGCTATGTATCGACACCAACGGCCTCGGTGACGTTAGATAATTCAAATAAGCGCACAATTATGGTCGTGGATGATAATGAATCTTTGCGTAAATTCACGGCAATGTTACTTGAAAAGCAAGGCTTTGAAGTGATTCAGAAAGAAGACGGGCAGCAGGCTCTGGATACACTAGAGCAAGAAGATGTTGATCTCATTCTGATGGATATCGAAATGCCAATTATGGATGGTGTAGAAGCGTCTAGGCGAATTCGAAGCTCGGATAAAAACTATGCGTCGGTACCTATTATTGCGCATACAGGGGATAGTTCACCTGTCACGTTGGACAAAATTGGGTCTTCGGGTATGTCTGACTTCATCGTAAAACCGGCGGATAAAAATCGTTTGTTCGATAAAATCGCAAACTGGATCTAATCATTCGCGACTTGTTTTCTTGAGGCGAGTTGCTCACAACGAATAACACGAATAAAGAGCTCAGCAAAACTGTTGAGCTCTTTAGTTTTATCTACACACTAACTTACACAAACTCTAAGTCAGGGTGTGCAAATGCTTGTTGGCAGACAGTGAGTACATGATCAACTTCAGCAGCTGTCATGTCTGCATTGACTGAAAAACGGATGATGTTTTTGTTCCTTCCAGTTGCAGGGCGGCAAAACACTGCGCCGTAAACATTTCGCTCTTCGAGAAAGTCGCGGACTCGCTCAGTGTTTCTCTCGTTACCACATTCTAATGCGATAATTTGTGATTCACTGCGAATAGTAAATCCAATGCGTTTTAAACCAACGGCTAAAGACTTGGCTCTTTCAAACAGAATATCTCGCTTATCATCTGATTTTCTTATGACGTCCAGTGTTTTCTCTAGCCGAATGATCTCTTGCGGTAATACGGTAGAACTAAATATTGCAGGGTACGCCACAAATGGAAGCGTCTTCGCCAGTTTTTCTGGGCCTAAAATCGCGCCAGCACGATAAGCAAATGTCTTGGCAAGACTAACGGTAATAAAATCTACCTTATGAGTTAAGCCAAGACCCTGCAGTATCCCCGCACCTTGTGGACCGTGTGTACCTAAAGAGTGTGATTCATCTACAACCAGGCCGCAGTCAAACTCCTGTGCTATTTCGTAGATATCACGTAGAGGAGCGATGGTCCCGATAGTGCTGTAAACCGAATCCACAACAATGATCCCTGAACCGTGACGTGAAATCTGCTTTCTTAGGTGACTGGTGTTGTTATGCATGAACGGATGAATTTGTGCTCCGGCAATACGTGCGCCTTCCCACAAAGACATATGTGCAAAGAAATCAATGTACACAGGTATGTTCGGTGCACAAATAGTCTGCAATAAACCGACATTCGCAGCCCAACCAGATTGAGAAAGTAGACAACTAGGCATACCAACGAAACTGGCTAGTTGCGTTTCAAATACAGGTTTCGATTCATCGTCTTGTAAGAAAATCGCGGACATCACGACGTTGTCATCGTGCTGGGAAATCGCATCACGATGCGCGTTTTGAATCTCCTTATTATGAGACAGTGCAAGGTAATCATTGCTTTGCAGGACAACGGCATTACACGGTGGGCGTTTACCAAGAACAAGGTGTTTTTTGTTCTCATTCGGTTCGATTAGATCTTGAATATAAAAATCTAGGCGTTCCTCGATAAAGGAGGGAAGTGGTTTGCTTTGTATAGTTTCACTCATAATAAATCTCTTCTTCATATGGAAAAACGCCAGCGCTGACACTTATTCATATTGCGGATTTTGGGGAGAGTGTCACTAACCAGGTTGCATAAGTTTGCAGACCCTTGCAAACTCGACATTTGAGGGTTGGATGGTGGCTGTAACTCTATAGGGGCCCGGGGTCTAAACTAGTTTGTGCTTAAAGTTTATACGGCGATTTTGCGGTGTTTTTTCGTGCTTCATATCTGGGATTTTGGATGAGGAATATAAAGTTTGAAAAGTGAAAAAATGGGCGCATTAGATAACAAAAAAGGCGCGAAAATCGCGCCTTGAAACATGAGTAGATAAGAGACAAGCTTATCGCTTATTACGTAAATAGCGCTTACGACGCTCTTCTTTACGCTTCGCTTTCTCTTCTTCTTTACGGGCGGTTTCAATCTCGACTTCAATCAGCTCTTGAGTGATCATTTCTGGGCGTTCTAATGTAATTTGGCCCAAAGTGCCTTGACGAAGTTCGTGCAATAAGATCTCTGATACTTTGTGCAAGTCAACACGTCCACCTGCACGTAGTGCACCGCGGCGACGACCAATTTCTTCCATGATCTCGATATCTGATTCTGGAAGCTCTTCAATTTGATAACGCTCTTTAAGCTTGTCTGCATAATGAGCTGCTAGGTATTCAATGGTATAGAATGCGACTTCGTCATATTCCATCGCTGTATCTTTTACCGCGCCAGTAGCCGCAAGGCGGAAGCCACTGTGTGGATTTTCCACTTTTGGCCATAAAATCCCTGGAGTATCAGATAATACGATGCCATTTTGCAGGTTGATACGTTGTTGACGACGTGTAACCGCGGGTTGGTTACCTGTTACAGCGATTGTTCGGCCTGCGAGGGTGTTAATGATCGTCGACTTTCCAACGTTTGGGATACCCATGATCATGGTGCGAATGTTTTTACCAATTTCTTCTCGGTGTGGGGCAAGTTTGCGGCAAAGCTCCATGATTCGATGTACTTCTTGTGGTTCAGAAGTCGTGATCGCCATTGCTTTTACATGTTGCTCTTGCTCCAAGTGCTCAATCCACAGTTGAGTTAACTCTGGATCGGCCAAATCACGTTTGTTCAAAACTTTAACGACAGGTTTGTCACCACGGATTTGAGAAATCAAAGGGTTTTCACTACTGAAAGGAATACGAGCATCCAGTACTTCGATGATCACATCCACTTGAGGGATTGCTTCTTCGATCTCTTTACGTGCTTTGTGCATGTGGCCAGGAAACCACTGGATTGAGTTATTAACCATTTGAATTTAATACCTTAATTTTTCTAATGCTCCAGCGGTTGTAAAAGTAGCAATGTGAATCTTGAGTGACACAATACTAGAACGCATTTTCTAAAACTGTGTTTACTTCAAGCTGCTCGAAACCGCGGAGTTGAGCTTTCTTTCATGTTAATACGTCAGTTTATCATGGAATGATGATGAATCATTCAAGATGAAAGTAAAAAGCTATGGCGTGCAAACCTAAAAGCACACATCCCTTATGTATACCGACTCGCAGTGAATATCCGTCTGGGTGAGAGACCGAACGCAAACGCTGTGTAGTCAAAGGTGGATTGTGTTGTCAGATTGTTCTGACGAATTTTGGTTTTCTGCTTTTATATCAAAATTTTATTTTTATTTCGCTATTGAGCGAAGTTTGACTTTTATCTGACAAAAACTAGTCTGAGCTTCCATTCAGAGGAAGCAGTCATGCTCAGTATTCTTAGAAGTATTACGGTATCGTCCGTCGCCTTAATTTTTTTAGCGAGTTCTTTTTGCTCAACTGCCAAACAGAGTCCTAAACCGAAGGTCATCGTTGGTGTTATTGCGCAAGACGAAGCTAAAGACTCGTTTGACGGTAGCGTTGGTCCTTCGTACGGAATTAGTCTTGAGTATTTGTCTAACATTACTAAAGCTTTGGATTATGAGTTAGAACTTCGGACTTACAAGCATATTCCGTCTTTACTTGCGGATGTCGAAAGCAAGAAGATTGATGGTGCGGTTGGATTTAGTAAAACAGCAGCAAGAGAAAAGCGTTTCTTGTTTTCGATGCCTTTCTTTTCGAGCACTATCGCTGTTTGGTATCGGAATGCCACTTACCGAGATAGTGATGCGCGTGATCTTAAATGGGTGTGTGTTGAGGGCAGTGTGTATTGTGACAACCTCACTGAACGTGGTATCGATAAGATACATTATGTTAAAACACGTTTAGAGGCGTTTAATGAAGTTAAGCGAGGTAAAGCGAACGCGCTGATTTACACTTATGTTGGTATTACCCAATATTTGGATTTGAATGACATTGTAAAAGGGGTTGTCGATATTCCCAGTTGGTTGAAAAACGAAGAGGTGAGTTTTATCGCTTCGTTGGACAAACAGAGTCTGATCGATGACATCAACAAAATCCTTCAGTGGGAGCAAAATGGAAAAAACATTCGCTCCGTCGCCTCGAAAAATCCTTACCATATCAGTGATAAGTTATTGGTAGATTACCGACGTAATCATCAAAACAAACTAGTGATAACTTACAGCAGCAGTGACGAAGCTTATCCGTTTCTCTACCGAGATTCGCAAACGGGCGAGTTAGATGGCTTCTTTCCAGATTTTGTCGACTTATTGCAGTCTCGTACTGGCTTGAGCTTTAAGTATGTGAAGCCGACGTCGAGCCTTTCAAATGGATTAACGGCATTTGATGCCGATATAGTCCCCATCTCTTATGTGGGTGAGCTACCTAAGTCAGATTGGTTGTTCACTAAACCATTCATGCACAGTAATTACGTGGCTATCCAAGCGGAGCAGAGCAAGCGCGATAAATCTGCACTGAAAGAAGCGGGTATTCTGCTCACTTTGAAAAAGCAAGGGTTAGTTCATTTGGGCACTTGGCAGCAAGGCCAAGTTGATCATTATGATGATTTGAAAAAGCAGCTTACCGATTTGAAATCGGGCGTTTTGGATGTGGCTTACATTCCTGACGACATCGTTCACAACATGATTGCACAAGATCAAGTCGATGGCTTGGTGATCAATGCGGAGGACGTTTTGACGTTCTCTAATGCATTTGCGGTTGCAAACCACAATACACAACTTCAACACATGTTGAACAGCATCATCGAAACCATTGATTCTAACGAGATCGAAAAACTGCTGCGTTCTCACCGAAGCTTCAAACTGACTTATGGCTATGACGCGGAGCAGATCGCTACATTTGTTGTTGCTGGTTCATTCATATTCTGTCTCATGTTAATTGCGGCGTATTTCATCTTATCTCACATGCGACTTAAAGTGAGGTTAGCCGAATTTAATGCTGACAATGAGGAAGCGGAAAAGCAATGGCTGATGGACATCATCAAAGAGATCAATAGCTTGGTTTTTATCCATAGTGAAAATAACCATATGGAGATGAGCAATTGTGCCAACTACAACAGTAAACAGTGCCAACAATGTAAGTTGAAAAGTGATTCTGCGCACGCTCCTCTGGTGAATAATTTTGATGAACTGACCACTGTTATCGCTGGAAAGCGTATTTCAGAAGAGGTTGCCTCGTCGGGCTGTGAACTTGATATTAAACATGTATATCGAGAACGCAAAGTCATCGCTTCTCCTAGCGGTAAGAACAAGTTTGTACTGACTGTTATTCAAGATATTACCCAGCAAAAAGAACGTGAGCAGGCGTTAATCGATGCGCAAAAAGAAGCGCAAACCGCGGTACGTGCGCGCGAAAACTTTTTGGCAACCATGAGTCACGAATTAAGAACGCCATTGTCGGCAGCACACGGCATCCTCGATTTGCTAAATCGCCAAGTGACGGCAGATTCAAATCGCGAGTTAATTGCCCAAGCCATACGCTCGCTCAATCATTTGAATACGCTAGTAGACGAAGTACTGGATTATTCAAAGTTAGAGGCAGGGCACTTAACCGTCGCCCCAGTTAAGACCGACTTGCTTAAAACCTTGTGCGATGTGTTTCGAAGCTTTGAACCACGAGCGCTTGCGAAAGGTTTGGATTACAAAGTGACAATCAAACCATTTTCGAATGCTTTCATTGAAATCGACGCGCTGCGATTGGTGCAAATTACCACCAATCTACTCTCCAATGCGATGAAATTCACTGCCGAAGGCGAGGTTGGAATCAGTGTCATTCTTCATGAAAAGCAGCTTATTTTGAAAGTGGCGGATTCAGGTATCGGCATGACGGATGACCAACTCGAAGGCATTCTCAATCCTTTTGTTCAAGCGGATGACACTATTACGCGTAAATATGGCGGTACTGGATTGGGGCTAAGCATTGTTGACCGATTGATCGACTGCATGGGCGGCGTGCTCTGCATCGATTCACAATTTGGCTTGGGCACGACGATTACTGTCAGACTGCCAATTGAGCATTGCGACTCTGAGCCAGACGTTTGTTTGAACTGGACGTATAGCGAGAGCTTACCACTTAATATTCGCCAGTGGTGTGACGCGTGGAAAATGCGTCCAGCGACGTTAAAAACAATGGTGGCGAACCTTCACCCTATACACGACAGCGATGCCAGTTTTAATGGCCTAATGCTGCGTGACGAACAAAGGGTACTTGGCAGTCTTACGCTAAGAGAGATTCAATATCCAGATACATTGTTCAATTTGCTCAGCCAAACGCAGCAAGAAACCAAGCTTAGTGACGCAAATCAAGAAGTGGTTTCTTGGGTTCTCGGCACGGTACTGGTCGCAGAAGATAATCCCATTAACCAAAGTGTGATAGCAATGCAGCTTCATGAACTTGGAATCGAACCTGTCATTGTGAATAACGGCCGCGAAGCATGGGAATACATCAACCAAGATGAAAACGTTGTGTTGCTGCTGACCGATTTTCATATGCCAGAAATGGATGGCTATGAGCTTGTTAGGCACGTGAAAAACTCCGAGTTTAAAGCAATTCCAATCATCGGTGTGACAGCAGAAGATGCTCGTCTTGCCATTGAGCGCACACAGGATATCGGCATTGATGATGTGCTCTACAAGCCCTATGACCTTAATCAATTAAAAACCGTTTTGATTCCATTTATTGGCGAAAAAGAGAGGGGTAGGCTGCCCGGCTGGATTAAACGGTTCAAAGCACAGGACGCAAAAGAGATTGCGCGCGTGTTTAGTCAATCAATGTCTACAGATATAAAAAACTTAAACGCCGCATCGACTGAGCGAGACAAAAAACGGGTCATTCATGGCATCAAAGGAGCGGTTGGGGCGATAGGGGTAAGCATGCTGACTGAGCTTTGCATTGAGGCAGAACGAGTTACTGCTGCGGAGTTTGACAGGCGAACAGCGGAGCTAATTTTACGAATCGAGCAGGAGATCGAAAACATAAACTATTGGGTAGAGACAAATGAATACACAATTTAATGTGATGTTGATTGATGACCATCCGCTACAAACCACAATACTTACGCAAATATTGGATCGCTATTGCGCGCAAGTCATCCCCTTTAACTGTGTGGATGCTGCTATTCAGAGTGTGCAGGAACAACATTTTGACGTAATTTTTTGTGATATCCAAATGCCCGGAAAAGACGGCATCGATATGATGGAAATGCTCGATGAAGTCCAGTACCAGGGGCAAGTTGTACTGGTCAGTGCAATGGAATTGACCATTATTTCTGCGGTAAGAGCCATGTGCGAGGGATTTAGTTTTGAAGTATTAGGGAAGCTGCCTAAGCCATACGATGAAAATGAAGTCGTTGATTTGTTGGGTAAAATAAAAGATGGAAAAGCGAAACAAGTCAGCTTTGCGCAACCTATTGAAGTGGAAGATCAAGAATTCCTGTTTGCTCTGGCTGAAGGGCGCGTGAAAAATTATTACCAGCCTTTAGTCGATGTGCAAAGTGGGGAAGTGCTTGGGTATGAAGCGCTCGCGCGTTGGAATCATCCTATTTATGGTGTGTTACCCCCTCATTATTTTTTGCCAATTGTAGAGCGTTGCCGCCTTTCTGGAGAGTTGTTTCAAGCTGTATTGAGTAATGTTATCTATGACATGAAACACCGCGGATTGACGCAAAACGTATCCATCAATGTAGACCATGAAAATTTAGAAGATACGGCGTTCTCTCATTACTTTTTACAGCAATGTTTAGAGAGCGAGATTGACCCATCACAAATCACCATTGAAATTACAGAGCGAGATACATTTCAGACTAGCGCGTCCCTGTACAAGAATTTACTCAAGTTGAGGATGAACGGTGTCACTGTCTCAATAGATGATTTTGGCACGGGTTCATCAACGTTTGAAAAACTGGCTCAACTGCCATTCAACGAGTTAAAAATCGATCGTTCGTTTGTACAAGGTGTCGAATGCGACATCAAAAAACGCAACATCGTTGTTGCTATTTGCGCGTTAGCGAAAAGTTTGAATATACGACTGGTCGCGGAAGGTATTGAAGACGAAGTCACACTGCAAGCGATACGTGAGTATGGGATTGATCTTTGCCAAGGCTTCTACATTGATAAACCCATGCCACTAGAAGCCATAACCATACTAAATGAAAGATATGAATAAATTGAATTACTTGATCTTTGACGATCATCCTCTCGTTTGTGTTGCAATCAAGTCGTTGTTGGAAGAGTTAGGGAAAACAAATGGGGTATTTACTGCAACATCAGCGAAGATGGCATTACAAATATTGAAAAAGGAAGAAATTCAACTGTTGATCTTAGATGTGAACTTGGCAGATTGCGATGGGTTTGATTTCTACAAACGTATCAAATCCCATGGTTATGAAGGCAAAGTCATTTTCTTCTCCGCTGAAACTAGCCAAATGTACAGCCAAATGGCTTTTCGTTCTGGCGCTGATGGCTATGTGTGTAAATCGGAAAATCACGACATTCTTAAAGACGCGATAGAAGCGGTAGAGAAGGGGTATACCTTCTTCAAATTTAAGCAAGTTGTTAACAGCGTTCGAGAAATGCCACAACTTTCAAGCAGAGAAAGTGCAGTAATGAAGTATTTACTACAAGGAAAGTCCAATAGAGAAATCGCTTCAGTGCTATCAATAAGTGACAAAACAGTCAGCACATACAAACGCCGTCTATTGGATAAATTTAACGTAAAGAACATTGTTGAGCTAACAAGAGTGGCGGGGGCGTAAGACCGCATCATGACACTTAAAAGTATCGCGTTGTCTCTTTTCATCGCAACATTACTATTCGTCACTTCTGTCACAATGATTGGTGCGGTGTTAATTTCTTATGAAGTAAAGCAGTTCAACACTTACGCGAATAATTTAGCCAAAATAAAACAAAAAGTAATTCTCATGGGGCTATTGACGGAAGCGCAGCTCGAGCAATACAAAGGCATGAGCGTGAGTGAAGTAGAAGCGCAAACAGAGCTGAGCTTTCAAGATGCGATTTACTCCCTGTCACGTTATGAAAAACTTAATTACGTTGAAGCTGTTGCACGGAAATCGCTTCATCAGGCTGAAGCGTATTTATCAAATGCGTTCAATCGACAAAATGCCGTTATGTATTTTCGTTCTTATACTGGAAACAAACTCATCTTAGAGAGACCGATTGAAGCGCTAGAGGGAGTGAAAGCCACATTTGATGTTGATTGGTGTAAAAGTAACTATTCTTGTGTGTTAGCCGCGTGGAAAGAGCAACTAACGGACCGGGTATTGTTTTCCCTACCATTTAAAACGACATACTCCGATGACATGGCGATAAGCATCATGAGTCCGGTTTACTTTCAAGGTGAGTTAGTGGGAGAGTTTTCGGAACAATTGTACCTCTCGCCGCTTTATAATGATGGGAAAGCGGTGGATGTTCAAATTGCGAATGGGAACAAGCAAATGGTGATTTACTTCGCTGGCTACCCCTTTCCATCATTCGCGTACACCCAATCATATGTCGCAGACAACAACAATCTCATTGTTTACATGTACCCATTCAGTAAAATTGTACTGGATTACGTGTTCTTGTTTATCATCTTCTTTTTCGTAACTTTAGCGTATTACAACAAAGCTTATGAATCTAAAGAGAGCAAACTTCGCCTCGCGAAAGCACTGACGAACGTGACGAAAGATGATTTAACGGGATTGTTTAACCGCAGAGTCTTTCAAGATAGCGAATTCAAACGTCGTTTGGAAACCGCGCCATATTCCGTCATTGCAATAGATGGCGATAGGATCAAGCGAATCAATGACCATTACGGTCACCATGTAGGGGACGAAGTTATTGGGATTATTGCTGATGCTATGTCTAAAGTGTTTCGAAATAGTGATTATCTAGTTCGAACTGGTGGTGATGAGTTTGTTGCGATTCTGCCAGGTTGCAGTATCAGCCAATCTTCAATATTGGCGAAGAAGCTTCGTAGTGTCGTTAAAGATAACCGACTAAAGACCTTGGATATCGAAGTTAGTGTGAGTACTGGTATCGCGGCGAATGAGTTACACGAAACGCTTCAGGACGTTATTGTACGTGCAGATGAAGATCTCTATGAGATGAAAAAACACAGACAAAAGTCCCATTAAGCAGGTCTGGTATTGACTAAATGCAAAGTTACGGAACATAACCATGACATAACTGTTTGATTAATTTGACCAAACAGAATGAGTGGTCTTTTATATTAGAGCAGTCAACAAATAGTGATTGCTCTATTTATTCTCGACCTTACATCTGGTGTCGCACGTGAACAAAGATCTCGACTTAAACTTACTTAAAATACTTGTCTTACTGGATAAGCACCGTCAGCTCAAGCCCGTTGCGAAAGCGATGGGGAAGAGCGAAGCGTCAATTAGCAAATACCTTGCCCGATTGCGACTCCAGCTAAACGATGAATTGTTTATTCGGCATCCTCACCACATGGAACCGACGGACTATTTAAAACGTCAATTACCTAAAATTTCCGATGCACTCGAGAAGCTTGAAACTTGTCTAATTAGAGATGAGTTTGAACCGGAAAATTACGAAAAAGACATCACCATTTGTTTGCCGCAAACCGCTCAATACTCATTTGGGCATTTACTTGCAATGGATTTAATGGCGCTGTTTCCCAAGGCGCACATTTCGATAGCAACGATTACAGAGTATACGATAGAAGAGATAATCCTAGGCAAAGTGGATGCGCAGTTACATTACTTCAACGAGGATGTTCCGAAATCTGTTTATCAGAAGTTCATCGGCTATGCGCCTGCTGTGGTAGTTGTCCCTGAAGAGCTGGGAATTACCACCCTGGAAGAAGCGGCCAAACTTCCCTTTATCATGTTAGAGATTATCGGTTGGAAAGAGAAAGAGCAGCTCGTTAAGCGTGCAATGGAAAGCCACGGTATGGTCATCAACCGTATTGCGGCTCTAGACAACGTAAGCAGCGTATTGAAGCTAATTAAGCAAAAAAGCGCCGCAACCGTGCTACTTGAATATCAGGCGCCAATTGATGGATATAAATTTATAAGAGTGCCAGAGCATTTTTACCCAGATGGCTGGCCAAAAGTGGTTGTACAGGTGAAGCAAAGCTTAAGACATGATGCAATGCACCAGTTGTTAATCGGTGCTATTGCAAAATACATGAGCGCTTAGCGGCAAAACTCAATGTTTTCTGACTGAGGAATAGTATGCAGAAGTTCAATCAACGTGTCCGCATGGTACTTTTTCAGAATACGCGTTTTGTAGGTGCTGATTGTTTTAGCGCTGAGTGAAAGTTGTTCAGAAATCTTCTTATTTGAGTAGCCTTGTACAAGATAATGGAACACCATGGCTTCGCGATTTGAAAGTGTTACGTTACCCGACGATGGTGTGTGAGTCGACTTAAACATTGAGTAACCGCGTGAAACACTCACAATTGCGTCAATAATGGTCTCTCTTGTTTCATGTTTGCTTAAGAAGCCATTTCCACCCATTTCGTACGCTGCTTTAGAAAGACTCGAGTAGTCACGTGAAGAAACAAATAACAGTCGGCCACGATATCCTGTCGCTAAAATGTTTTTGGCTAAACGCATACCATCGCGGTCGCCAAGCACTACGTCTAAAATAATCAAATCAATCTTTTGGCCTCGGACAAGATCCATCACTTCCGCACTGTCAGTGGTTTGAATCACTTCAGCTGCGTTGATTACAGATTCAACTAGAGAAGCAAGTGCTTCGCTATACAATGGTTGAGCGTCGATAATAAGAACATTATTCAAAGTGAACCTCACCTAATACATCAACTAGTGTGCTGTCAGGCGACAGCGCAATTGGATGAATAGGATTGTAGGAAAAACCTTGCTAAGAGGAAGGAAAATGACTCTTTCCAAAAGTGAAAATCAGTGTCTTGATTATGGGAATAGCGATGTCAGGTATTGAAATACCTAGTGATAGGATGATTGCTTAAAACTTACGCTGACAGAAAACTAACAAACTGAAAGTGTTCTTTCAGTGTTCTATGCCTTCAGATTTTCTTGCGATGCCTCTAGCGCTTCGATTTAAACCCGTGTGTTCACAAGCGCAGTTTTATACCATGCCACTTGAAGAGAGCTTGTTATACACCAGGCATGAGCACAGTAGCCAACTTTGTACTGATATCTGTTAGATAGGTTTGGCTATTGACGCTGAACATCACTTCAAATTATTTCTAAACTTTTCATTGACTCTGCCGCTAAAAGTGGAGGTGTTAATTCGCACTTTGGCCACTCATAATGTCGTGTTCAAAAATGAGACAATTTTACATGGTTTGGTATGGAAATGTGCGTTAGCCGTCCTTTTGATGGTTTACAAATTTTGTTGTAACGACTAAAAAGGACTTTTGGATTTTTAGCCAGAGAACGGCTTCTCATGGCGTTTGCATCAAACTTTTCTGATGCGTATTTTTGGTTGGATAATTGGCTTTATGAGTAACGTAACCAGCACCATTTTGACAGAAAGTGGTACCAATGAGCTTGAAATCATCGAGTTTCATTTAGAAAAAACATTGCCAGATGGCAGCACAAAAACTTGTTATTACGGCATTAACGTTGCGAAAGTACGAGAAGTGATTCGCGTGCCAGAAACAACCGATTATCCAAACGCACAACCTCATATGATTGGTGTGTTCTCATCCAGAGATGTACTGACGCCTTTAGTGGATTTAGCTGGTTGGTTAGGTGTGCCAACACGACAAGATCTGGAGCGCAAGTTTGTAATCGTTACGGATTTCAACAAAATGACCAATGGCTTCTTAATTGACAGCATTTCGCGTATTCATCGCATCTCTTGGAATGATGTGGAATCACCAAGTCAGTTTTTGGAAGCGGGCGAACAAGATTGTGTAGTAGCCGTTGTCCGTAAAGAAGGCAACCTGATCATGATTCTCGACTTTGAAAAAATCATCGCAGACATCAACCCAGAATTGAGTATGGAAAAATACGATGTGAAAGGGGACAAGTCGGTGGATCTCAACCAGAGAATGGTCGGTAAGCGTAATGCTAAAACGATCATGGTGGTGGATGACTCAGCATTTATTCGCTCTTTGATCCAAGATACATTAGCTTCTTCAGGCTACAATGTGATCACATGTAAAGACGGTGGTGAGGCGCATGAGAAGTTGATGAGTTTGATCGAGGTTGCGAAAGAAGAAAACTTGCCAGTTAAAGAGCTATTAGATGCGGTGGTTACGGACGTAGAAATGCCTCGAATGGATGGTATGCACTTAGTGAAGAGACTACGCGATACCGAAGCGTTTCATGCAATGCCGATCATTATGTTCTCGTCATTGATGAGTGAGGATAACCGAGCGAAAGCACTATCTCTTGGCGCAAATGATACGATTACCAAGCCAGAGATTGGCCGCATGGTGAATATGATGGATAAATACGTGTTTAACTTTGCGTAAAAAACCGATCAGATGAAACAAATAAGGCTGCCGATTGGCAGCCTTATTTTTATTGAGGGCAGGGAAGAATATCTAAGGTGTAACTCTCGTTTGGAGTCTGCGGTGGCCCATATAAAATTCCGCATTGTGTAAGGCTAGCTCTTTTTTCGTCGGCTGCAGCAATGACCATTTCGCGAGTTGTTGAACCAGCCGGGTGATGAAATGTTTTCCAATCCGAGTCTTCTTCGTTCAGTCCTTGCACGAGTAACTTCATCGATTCGCTATCAGAATCAGGATATCCATATAAAAAAACACAGCGCTTTGAACCACCAATATTACAGCCGTCAAATGGTAAATCTGCCATTAAAGCACTGTCTACGAAGTTTGAAACGTAAGGCTTGCTTTCCAATCCCGCAATCGCCATTTTCCCATAACCCACGCCTAATGCTGACGCAATAGCGCCTTTCATTCCTTCCAAACGTGCTTCACGTGCATCGCTTTGAAGGTTTAAAAAGCGTGGCGCGGCAGTGACAGCAAGAATACCGAGCACGACAATAACTACGACTAACTCTATTAGAGTAAATCCCGTTTGTTTTTTCATATTATTTTCACAGCAAGTTAAAGGTAGAAAAACACTGACCGTACACTTGTTTATTGTGTAAATAAGTACGGTAATGATAAATCGATCAGTAGTATAAAGAGGTGAGTTGTAAAGTGCTATACCGACGCCGCACTAATTGACTGAATCCATTAAATGCAATGGAGAATTCACGGGTCTAATTCTGCTAGATTTTAAGAGGTCATTAATTCCGCTGAAGAAATGCTGCGTGAACAGGCGAGCATGAATCCTCTTCGATGTAAGCAAACATGTACATCAGCGGAATGAAATACAAAATGCAAATGAGGGCGAACCGCACAAATGGATTGTCTTTTTATTCACTTTGATGAATGCTACGCGGAATTCATATCGCAGTATGCCTGAGGTATTCATCATGCGAATGTGCTTTGGTTTTGTGTTTATTTTTCAAATATAAGAATAATCTAAATGGAATTCGATTCGATAAACTTCCTTGCAATAGGTTTGATATTTCTTGGCTCTTATGTCCAGACCGCAATCGGTTTTGGCTTGGCTATTGTTGCCGCACCTTTACTGATTCTTTGGGCGCCAGAATATGTTCCTGCGCCAATCTGTTTAGTCGCGTTATTTATTTCGTTGATGAATGCGATGAAGCACCGCAGTAGTGTTGAAATCGGCGGCTTAAAGATGGCGTTGATTGGGCGAGTGCCGGGATCAATTGCTGGTGGCTTGCTACTCTTTTTTGTATCTACACAAACTCTCACGCTTTGGATTGGTTTGTTGGTGCTGTTTGCAGTCGTGGTGAGTGTTTTACCGTTTCGGGTTGAGCCTACGCCTTCGCGTATGACATGTGCTGGTTTCTTTTCTGGGTTGTTTGGTACCAGTTCTGCGATTGGAGGCCCTCCGATGGCGTTATTGTTGCAGCATCAAGAAGCAAATCAGTTACGCGGCAACTTATCGGCTTTTTTTGTTTTCAGTTCGATTATTTCACTAATAGTACAAATCCCAGTGGGCTTCTTCACATTGCATCATTTGGTCATTACTATTCCTCTATTACCTGCTGCGGCGCTTGGTTACTGGCTAGCAATGAAAACTACCCAGTCGTTACCAAAAGAAAAGATTCGGTTTGGGGCACTTATGTTGTGTTTTGTGAGTGGCTTTACCGCCGTCGTACAAGCGTTGAGCCAATAATGCCATCTGCATCATAAAGTCACTGCGGGATTGCATTCCTTTTTATGTATGGCGGACTTGTTTACTTACGCCAAATTGGTCGTTTAGATGGGCGATAGTTTTATGAATAACACTCGTTATGGCACTTTTATGGCAGCATTCTCCTTTGTGATCTGGGGATTGCTACCAATTTATTATCGTTATTTACCAAATGCTTCTATGGATGAGTTGCTAGCATGGCGAATCATTGGGTCTGTACCTGTCGGGTTTCTAATTGTACTTGGGATAACCCGTCGAGGGCTGAATTGGAAAGAAATCTGGCTTGATAAAAAATCCTTGTGGTACACGTTTGTGGCGAGCAGTTTGATGTGTATTTCTTGGAGTGCGTTCACTTGGGCTTTGACCCATCATCGGGTCATCGATGCCAGCTTAGGCTTCTTTATTGGACCATTAGTATCTGTTGCGCTGGGCGTATTTATTCTTGGGGATAGGCTCTCAAAAGGCAAACTTATTGCAATAGTGTTGGCAACAATTGGTGTTATGTATCAAGTGATTCACTATGGTCAGCTACCCGTTATCGCACTAACGATGGGGTTGTTCTTTGCTTTGTATGGGCTGTACAAGAAGAAGATAAATTATGACTGGAGTACAACCTTGTTTGTTGAGGCGTTGTTACTGACTCCAGTTGCACTCGCCTATTTGCTCTATAAACAATGGGCAACTGGTGAACTGGCTTCGGGCACAGATACCACAACATTGCTTTTGTATTTTGGCAGTGCACCTATCACACTTTTACCACTCGTATTTTATTCTATCGCAATACGTATAACTAATTTATCAACCGTCGGTCTAATGCAATACATCGAACCAAGCTTGCAGTTTGTGTTGGCAGTTATGTTTTTTGGCGAGTTGTTTGACGAAGTGAAAGCGGTGACCTTTGCATTTATTTGGGTAGGGCTGTTGTTCACAATTTTTGAAAGTATTATCAAAGGGCATCGGCGCAAAAAGCTGGTCAAACACCCCTTATAGTGGTTTCAATATTCTCACATATTAGCTTCTTTATTCTTATGCCCTCATTCGAGGGCATTTTTAATACCATAAAGCATTGGCTTTCGTTTTTTGCCCGAATAGAAATCATAACTTGAGATTATTTGACGCATTATCATAATGATACCGCTATAGTTATAGCCAAGTGACACGCTTATATAAGTGAAAACCAGATCAAGAAGGACGACATATGATCACAGCTCTGTATGCCAACATTCTCGCAATACTCATTATTTGGTTGGCTGTTCAAGTAATTAAGCAACGTCGCTTAAATCAAATTGCTTATGCCGATGGTGGGGTAGAGGCTCTACAAATTGCTCGTAGTGCCCAGAGTAATGCGACAGAATATATCCCCATCACCCTGATTTTAATGGCACTTTTAGAATTTAATAGTGCTTACCCAACATGGATACATCTCACCGGTATTATTTTTGTAATTGGTCGAGTTATTCATGCTAAAGGCATATTGAAAAAAGACTTGAAAAAGCGTATTAGAGGGATGCAGGTGACATTTCTGGTGATACTTTCATTGGTTGTGTTAAATATGATTTACCTGCCATACGATAAGTTATGGTAAGTCTGCGACGTTACATTCCACCACCTTGGATACTCGTTCTGATTGGATTAGTACTGAATATTGGCGCGATCATCGTTACTAGCTTAGTCCTTGATAAGTTGGGTAAACAGCACTCGCAGCTCGCAGAGCAAACAGCAGAAAACTTGTATTCCATCCAACTCGCATGGAACAGTGTGGAAACCCTAGAAAGGAAAAGAGAAGCTTTACTGCTGCATGTGCACATAAGTCAGAGCGTAGCGATACCTTTAGAGCTAGAAGAGGTATTAGCAGGGCATTTATCTTCTTGGGTTCTCAACGAGTCGGATGAAATAAAAATTGATCAACTTCCTCAACTGATGTCAAAGATAAATCAGGCACAAGCTTCGTATAGAGACCGCATCGATAATTACTACATTGAGAATGTAGAGCTCAATGAGGTAATGGCAAAGCAGGATGAAAAGATCGCTTGGTACAAGAATATCGGACTCTTCTTGCAAGTATTCGGACTTGCGTTAATCCTTGCACGCGACTTAGCTAGGAAGCAATAAAAGCAAGAGCTAAAGATCAGGTTTATTGCGAAATGCCAATGGTAGTTTGCAAATTGCAATTTATTCTGTGAGCAAACAGTAGCTATTGGTTAAGTTTTAATGAAAGTGATTAAATAACAACCTGTTTTTGTGCACTGAAAAGTTGGCACGCCTCATGCTTTAGTATGAGTGACCCTTTCTAAGCCGAGGGTCACCTAGCCAACTGACGTTGTTAGTGAACCATCTTGTTCACAAATATATACAGCCAATCACGACTCCTTGTGGTTGGCTTTTTTTTTATGCGGTCTAGAACTGTGCTTTAATCCAGATCATGCGATGGTCGGAAGATACATCCTTACCATCACCATACTTACCGATACGTGCATCGTTAAATAGTTTATGGCCTTCTTCATAAGACGCTGACCAGTACACACCAGAGTCTATTACATTCAAATTTGCTGAAGGCAAGGCATAGTCTACCCCTAAGCCAAACGTTGAAGTGATGCGATTCGGATATGGGTGAGTTGAACTGCGGTCAACAGCGTGTTCAGCTGCACCAAAGCTTGTTGGGTAAAGCTCACCATTCATCACGGTTTGGTTAACCAATGGATCGTTGTGCAGCTCCTGCATTACAGAGCTAATACCGTCACCAGACACTGGATCAAGGTTTTGATCACCCATCATTACGAATTTAGCGCCGTTCGTTAAGCCACCTGTTTTACCCGCATCGTCGTAAAAATAGTCTTTGCCTTGAATGTAATGATGCCAAAACTCCACTTCTGTTGCGTTTTGCGCTTTGTTTTTACCGGTGTCGAATACTGGTGGAGTAGGATGAGACATCAACAAGTGTACAACTTCCTCGCCATTGCGAGTTGGAATGATGATTGGCGCGTCGACGTGATTTTTCGAAGATAGACGCACTTGATCCCATTCTTCCGCTGAGTACCATTCATCACCACACTTCATGCCGTCTGGAATCTTTTGCGAACCGTCACAGATAGTAATGGTTGGAATTTTCGCACCTTCCATATCTTTCCATTTAAATGCTTGGAATGTACGTGTGTTTGCCGTGTCAATTTTATACTTAGACATAAGGGCAAATGCATATTGACCATGGTACATGCCAAAGCCCCATGCATCACCTGGCATTTGACCTGCGGTTCCGTTGTTGTCGAGATCAAACTCACTCAACAACCCTGTATTGGTTGAATAAGATTCAGCATAAGGGTATTCAATAGGCTCAAGGTTTGCTTCACCGCCCGCGCCATCGATACTTTGCGCGACAGACAAGTAGTTCTTCTGGAATCCTTCAATGGCTGCTTTGTTTTCACCTGTTCCATCGTTGTTGTATTCCGCCATCATGAGAACATCAGGACGATTCTTTTGAATGATTGCTGCAACGTTACGAATTTGAATGACTTTTTCCGCAGTGGTTTTGTCTTCGGCTGCGATTGAACCGTCTAAATAAGAGGTGACCAACGCAGCTTGCTGCGTTGGTTCAATTTGCATTTCATCTACCAAAGTTTCGAAGGTAGCGCGGTCAAAAGAGAGGTTGTAAGTCGCTATTTTTACTTCTTTAGGCTGAACATTGACGTATTCAGTATCGTCATTACATCCAGATAGTAGAGCGGCGCCAACAAGGACAGCGATAGAGGTTTTGATTGCTTTCATGGGTACGTCATACCTTATAATTAATTCGGCTGAATATTAAAGTCATCAGTCATTGTTTTAAGCGATATTAGTCACACAAACGTTTTCATATTTACATGTTCAATTAGTTTTTGTGTGATTTGTGCAATAAATGCAACACTTTCAACACCAGAAGGTTATATGTAAATTGTTAAAAAACGGTGTCGTTATTGATGCGAAATAGAGAGTCCGCCACCGTTAAAAAGAAAAGCGTAGAATTTAAGCGTACATGAGATGTTTGAGTTGTATGTTTATCGCCGTGTTTTATTTTTTATGTTTAAATTTCTGTATATAATAAGCAGTCAATCAGAAGTGAGGACGACCTCACCGCTCTATCTTTTCTCGGGGACGACCCCATCTCGTTGGGAAATGTGACATGGCTTGGGGAATTCTCTTCATTGCGGGCTTGTGTGAAATCGCATGGGCTGTCGGTCTTAAATATTCACAAGGGTTTACCAAATTCGGTGCTTCGGCATTCACTATTGTCTTTATGTTATTGAGCTTTTGGTTGCTTGGCATTGCGTTAAGAACCTTGCCTTTAGGCATTGCTTATGGCGTATGGGTAGGGATTGGCGCAATAGGCACGGCAGTCGTGAGTATTTATCTGTTCAATGAGCCAGCAACACTTATCAAAGCCTTAAGCTTGCTAATGATTGTCGCTGGTATCGCAGGGTTAAAAATATCAGCTTAACGTTAGGCTAAACACAAAACAGCCAGAGTCACTCTGGCTGTTTTTCTAAATGTCGTGTTTACGGTTCTGGGTAGGTATATCAAGCGTTGCGCTTAATAAAAGGTAACCGTAAGTGATGACCAAACGCATTAATTAATGCGCCTGTAACAATCAGACCGCCACCGACGTACGTCCAAATGATCGGAACCTCGCCAAAGAAAATGATGCCCAACAACACAGAAAATACGATCTGGATATACGAATAAGCGGAGGCTTTACCCGCTTGTTGAGTTTGCATCGCTTTGGTTAACCCCAATTGTCCAATTTGGGTAAAGACACCAACTAGAACCAACATGAAAGTCAGATATAAATCGGGCATTACAAAATCGTCGCCAATCAGTAAGAGTGAAGCGGGGAGAGCAACCAACGGGAAATAGAAAATGATCACTGAGCTGTCTTCTGTCTGACTCAGTTTTCTGACAATGACGTAGGCAATTGAGCTACCAAATGCGCCTAAGATCGCAATCATGACGCTAAACATTGGTAAAGCGCTATCTGAGCCTTGCCCAGTTTCTGGGCTTACCATGATATAGATGCCGAGTAAGCACAACGCAATACAAAGGAAAGTTGACGGCTGGATGCGCTCTTTCAAGAAAAATACGGCGAGTAGTGCAGTAAATACCGGATGAATATATTGGAATATCGTCGCTTCTGCCAAAGGTAAGGTGGTCACTGAATAATATACACACATCAGAGCCATCGTACCCACAGCACCGCGTGCAAATAGTAATGGCTTATTATTGCCCCATACAGAAATTCGTTTTCGCTTTACATCGAAATAACTAATGATAAGTGAAACGAGCGCTCTTGCTGCAACGATTTCAAAAACGGGGATACCGTAGTTGCCGACGTGCTTTACTGTAGCCGACATCAGAGCAAAGCCGAACGCGGAAAGCACCATAAAGCGCACACCGATGGGAATCATAGTGTTGAATGAATTGGACATTTTACTGCTCATTTGTTGCGACAGATCTCACTTTAGCATACTTAGTTAGCGATTAAATCCTCTAAACTCAAACACTTCTGTCGGCAAGATGAATAAACAGTAGAATACGTAGCAATTAATCTGCCTCTCTCAGCGTAACAATAAAAACTCGATATTTAAGGAGCTTACATGATCCCGATAAAAGCAACGCATGTTTCAGGCGTTGTCATTTCAAAAATTGATGGCATAGAAAAAATGCTGTTACTCAAACGCGTAAAAGGTGGCTATTGGTGCCATGTTGCAGGTGGTATCGAAGCGGGTGAAGCCGGGTGGCAAACCATTTTAAGAGAGTTAAAAGAAGAGACACTAATTGACCAAGTTGAGTTACATACAGCAGACTTTCTAGAGCAGTTCTACGAAGCAAAAAATAACCGTATCATGGTTATCCCATGTTTTGTGCTACTTTGTCCGCCTAACCAATCAGTTGTTCTTAACGAAGAGCATACAGAGTATCGCTGGTGTACGCTTGAAGAAGCTAAGCAGCTGGCTCCGTTTGCCAATCAGCATCACCTATATGAACATGTATGGAAACATTATGTAGATGTGGCATCACTAACGCCATTTACGCTGATCGATCAAAAGGGCTAAATGAACGGCAACGGCTTTGATTAGTTTTTATAGAGAGGTTTGTTCTCATAAAATGAAGCGTTAGGATTTGCGCTGAGCGTTCACAATAAAAAGGAATAACATCTATGGATGAAGTCACATGCCAAGAGACGTATCAAGGAAATCACTTACAGAAGCGTTTTTCCGTCTCGCAAAGGGTCTCAATTGAGCCCCTCAACACGAAACACGCGTCCGCTTTACTAGAGGTTGTGAACACTCACCGAGAGAGCCTTGAGGGCTATCTACCTTGGACGGATTCTGTCACGAATCATAGAGAGGCCGTTAACTACATTTCCCAGCGAGTGAACAGTAACGCGCTGGATTCCCACTGGTGTGCAATTTATTTTGATGAGCAACTTACGGGTGTTATTGGCATTAAAGGTGTGGATTCACATACACGTGTTACTGAAATTGGCTACTGGCTTGCCAACAATGGGCGAGGCCATCGTGTGATTGATCAAGTACTCGCAGTATTGATCCCTTTCTTGAAGAAGAAAGGGCACGCACAATTCATTCAGTTCCATTGTATGGAAGATAACATCGCTAGCATCAATATTGCTGAGCGTGCAGGCGCCACATTAAAAGAATACGTTGATCATGAGTTCGATATGCTTGACCGCTCTCAACGACTAGGCATTTATGAACTACGTTTGATGTAGTATCCACCCCAGAAATATTTTAATCAGAGTTCGAACTCTAACTTCACGAGCGCTACAATAGTAACATTGTTGCGCTCGTGTTAACTTGGGGCGTCATTGGCAGAAACTAGGCTAGGAGAAGCATCATGAACGCAATCACAGAGGTTGAAGTAGATAACTTGTTACAGCAAAGCCTCGAACGCTTAAAAGCGGCATATGCAGCCGAGCCTTATCCTAGTTTAGATGAACGTAAACAGCGCCTCGTTTTGTTAAAAAAATCGCTGCTTGAGAACAAACAAGCTCTGGTTGAAGCGTTAAGTGACGATTTTGGCTATCGCTCAGAATTTGATACCGCTATGACCGACGTTTTGCCAACGGTCTCGCATATTAATTATACCCTCAAACGACTAAAAAAATGGTGCAAACCCAGCAAGCGCGAATCCGGCTTATTGCTCGCACCTTCTAAAGTCACCGTTCAGTATCAACCGTTAGGTGTCGTCGGGATCATTTCACCGTGGAACTTTCCTGTGATTTTGAGCCTTGCGCCTTTAGTGACAGCATTGGCTGCTGGCAACCGCGTGATGATGAAGCTCAGCGAATTTACGCCAAAAACCAATAAAGTCATCGTCGATATTTGCCGTGGGTTGTCTGAGTATGTCGAAGTTTTTGAGGGTGAAGCAGACGTCGCACAAGCATTCAGCCAACTGCCATTCGCTCACCTTTTGTTCACGGGTTCTACGAGTGTTGGTCGCGCAGTGGCAAAAGCGGCAGCGGAAAACCTTACCCCGGTGACGTTAGAGTTGGGTGGAAAGTCCCCGGTGATCATTGCAAAAGATGCAGACATGAAGAAAGCCGTTGATGCTATCTTGTTTGGTAAATGCATTAATGCAGGCCAGATTTGTGTCGCGCCTGACTACGCATTTGTACCGCAAGAACGTGTCGAAGAGTTCATTTCGCTATTCTTAAAACGTTTTGAAAAGCTCTATTTAAAATCCAACAAGAATCAAAAGCTGACCCATATTGTCAACCAACGACAATATGATCGTTTGACTGCGCTACTTGAGGATGCAAAAGCGCAAGGTGCTAACCTTCACACTGTTGAGGCGTCGCCCCAAGAGGAACGACTTCTGTATCCTCATTTGGTCACGGATGTGTCGCCGAATATGCGAATCATGCAAGAGGAGATCTTCGGGCCATTTCTACCTGTTAAGCCCTACAATGCCGTTGATGAAGCGATTGACTACATTAATCAGCACCAAAGACCACTTGCGCTGTATGTTATGTCGGACGACAAATCGACTATCAAACATATTGTACGCAACACCCACAGTGGTGGCGTCGGCGTTAATGATACGGTTTTACATGTTGGCGCTGAAGATGCGCCTTTTGGTGGCGTTGGTGAATCGGGTATTGGGCATTATCACGGAGAGGAAGGATTCAGAACTTTTAGTCA
Organism: Vibrio sp. PBL-C16; assembly: GCF_034321865.1. NCBI lineage: Bacteria > Pseudomonadati > Pseudomonadota > Gammaproteobacteria > Vibrionales > Vibrionaceae > Vibrio > Vibrio sp. PBL-C16. Next base: position 231,041 of record NZ_JAXLNY010000001.1, read on the forward strand.
TGCGAAAACCATTCTTCACACACCGAAATGGTTGCCAAGAACGAGCGTATTAATGCGCCGTAGGGCTATGGCGATAAAAGCGATCCAAAAGATCTTTGTTCGATAATAATTATGATTTGATTGATAAAAAACCGCCCTAATAGGCGGTTTTTTGTTTCTATATGCTCTGAAACGCTGGGCACCAAAGTCCGAGAAACTTCCATCGCGTGCTACCAACAAAACAAAGAAAGGCTCTTGTTGATAGAGCCTTGTTCAGGAAGTGTCGAGAGATCTTGGCAAGTTTAATGCAGAACTTCACTGCTGAATCTTAGATATCTACAGTCGTTCATCAGTTCTTTAAACGCCTTTCGGTCCAGCTTAATCAGAGTTTCATGATCGCCAGCTTCAAGGTAGACATGTTCCAAGTTTGCTAGTCTTTCATCGCAAACTGTCGACATGTGGTAAGGGCTACCAATCGGTGGAATAGCGCCGTGTTCACAATCGGTGAAGAGTCGGTAAACCATACGCTCTTTCACCAAGTGGAAGGTGGCATTAAATTCGTCGTTTAATCTCGACAAACTGATTTTGTTGTTGGCAGGTAAGACCGCCATCATATGACGCCCTTCATGATCCTCTAGAATCACACCTTTTGCGATATTCATTAAAGGCACACCTGCTGCAACACCACTTTGTAGCGAGCTATGACTGTGGCTGTGATTCACGGTTTGAAAGTGAATGTTATGCTCAGTCAAATATTCATCTAATCGGGTTGCAATCGTCATATAGCCTCCACGTGTATGAGACCCATAAAAAGTATAGGTTAGTCGGGCGACAATCGCGCATTTTACTCGGCGACACTGACGCTCTTTACGCTCCTGTTCTACGCTTATTGCAAGCCAGCGAGAAAGCATGGTTAACAATAATAAATAGGGGGCAACATGAGCAAGCCAATCATCGCTGATAACAAGCCGATCAAAGTAGAGTTGAAAGCTGGGCAAGAATATTACTTCTGCCGATGTGGGCGTTCTAAAAATCAACCTTACTGCGATGGGTCTCATTCGGGAACCGGCTTAAAGCCAATGAGCTTTAGTGCGGAAAAAGACGAAGATGCCTATCTCTGCCAATGTAAGCATACCGCCAATGCTCCTTTTTGTGATGGTACACACAAGCGATTTACCGCAGAGCAAGTCGGTAAAGAGGGACCGGAACAAAAGCGAGAGAAAAGAGACAAACCAACGGCGTCTGCTACTCAAGAAGAACCAACCCTCGAGTTTATCCACCAATTAGCGAGAGAAGGACTCTCTAAACTCGGTCATCATGGTCCGATGGCTGCAATGGGGGTTCCTAGGCATTTGCTACCACATTGGGATGCTATACAAATCATGGTGGCGCAAATGGCGACACAACCGTTGTTGGAAGACGTTCCTGTGTCTACCGAGTTGATTGTGGGACCAAACGCGCGTAAGCCGCTCAGACTCGCCATTCCTTTGTTGGTGTCGGACATGAGTTTTGGCGCACTTTCTGAAGAGGCGAAAATTGCACTAGCAAAAGGTGCAGAGTGGGCAGGGACTGGGATTTGCTCTGGTGAGGGTGGCATGTTACCGGAAGAGCAAGCCGCCAATTCACGGTATTTCTATGAGCTTGCTAGTGCTCAATTTGGCTACGACGAATCTAAGCTTCTTAATGTTCAGGCGTTTCACTTCAAAGGCGGGCAAGGAGCAAAAACGGGCACGGGTGGTCATCTGCCTGCAAATAAAAATGTAGGTAAGATCTCTCAGGTGAGAGGCATCCCCGAGGGACAACCAGCGATATCACCACCAACGTTCAAAGATCTTCACACTACTCACGATTTCAGAAAGTTTGCTGACAGAGTTCGTGGCATCACAGGCGGTATTCCAATTGGATTTAAACTCAGTGCCAACCATATTGAGCAAGACATCCAGTTTGCGCTTGATGCTGGGGCTGATTATATCATCTTAGATGGTCGCGGTGGTGGCACGGGTGCGGCGCCAACTATGTTCCGTGATCATATTAGTGTACCCACCATCCCTGCATTAGCTCGTGCACGTAAGTACTTAGATGAAAAAGGCGTAAGTGACCGTGTCACATTAATCATCACCGGTGGGTTGCGAGTTCCTACGGATTTTGTCAAAGCGTTGGCACTTGGAGCAGACGGAGTAGCGATAGCAAACAGTGCGATGCAATCGATCGGTTGTGTCGCGGCTCGCATCTGCAACACCAATAATTGCCCGGCAGGCATTGCGACACAAAATGCCGATTTGAGGCAGCGTCTCGACGTTGAAAAGTCATCCCAGCAACTGAAAAATTTCTTCGAATCCTCGGTCGAGCTCATGAAAGTCATGGCGAGGGCGTGTGGTCATCACGCTCTGAATGAATTTAGTCATCATGATTTAGCGACCTGGGATCACAACATGGCGAGGCTGTCTGGGATTAAGTATTCAGGTATGGACTTAAACTGATCTCTATCCATATTTTCTGCATATAGGTACATGTTTGATAACAATTATTTATTCGCTGAAATGTTTGAAATTTTGACTTGGCGTTAACTAAAAAAACAGTGTATGAACTACGCTGTTTGAGGTGGATATTCGATTTATTGAATAACAAAGAGTGGTTACCACAACCACGACACGAAGGAGCATTATATGAGCAAAGCAAACGGCGGTTCGGTAGGTAAATGTCCAGTTATGCATGGTGGGCAAACATCTACAGATAAGTCGGTGATGGATTGGTGGCCGAATGCCTTGAACTTAGACATCCTGCATCAACACGACTCCAAAACCAACCCATTTGGTCAGGACTTTAATTACAAAGAAGAACTGAAAAAGCTAGATGTCGAAGCACTTAAAAAAGATTTAAAAGATTTAATGACTGATAGCCAAGACTGGTGGCCTGCCGACTGGGGACACTACGGTGGTTTAATGATCCGAATGGCATGGCATGCAGCGGGCAGTTATCGTATTGCGGATGGCCGTGGCGGTGCTGCTACAGGCAACCAACGCTTTGCTCCTCTCAACTCTTGGCCAGATAACGCCAACCTCGATAAGGCTCGACGCCTTTTATGGCCAATCAAGAAAAAATATGGCAACAAACTAAGTTGGGCAGACCTGATTGTCCTTGCCGGTAACATGGCGTACGAATCCATGGGTTTTAAGACCTTTGGCTTTGCGTTTGGACGAGAGGACATTTGGCACCCAGAAAAAGACACTTACTGGGGCTCTGAGCAAGAATGGTTAGCCACAAGTGACGCTGATAACAGCCGCTACTCTGGTGAGCGAGATTTAGAAAACCCGCTTGCTGCGGTAATGATGGGTCTTATCTATGTGAACCCTGAAGGGGTAGACGGTAACCCAGATCCTCTCAAAACAGCACATGACATGCGAGTGACCTTTGCGCGAATGGCAATGAACGATGAAGAAACCGTCGCGCTCACAGCTGGTGGTCACACGGTGGGTAAGTGTCATGGTAATGGTGATGCCGCAAACCTTGGCCCAGAGCCCGAAGCAGCAGACGTTCATGAGCAAGGTCTTGGCTGGATTAATCACAAAACACGTGGCATTGGCCGTGACACGGTAACGAGTGGTATTGAAGGTGCTTGGACAACACACCCTACACAATGGGATTACGGATACTTCCACCTACTATTTAAGTATGACTGGGAACTGAAAAAGAGCCCAGCTGGCGCATGGCAATGGGAGCCAATCGACATTGAAGAACAAGACAAGCCTGTCGATGTTGAAGACGGTTCTAAGCGCTACAATCCAATCATGACCGACGCCGATATGGCGCTCAAAATGGACCCTGAATATCGTAAGATTGCAGAAAAGTTCCAAAATGACCCTGCGTACTTTGATGACGTTTTTGCTCGTGCCTGGTTTAAGTTGACACACCGCGATCTAGGACCAAAATCATGTTATTTCGGCCCTGATGTGCCAAGCGAAGATCTTATTTGGCAAGACCCAACGCCCGCAGGTAAGACAGACTACGATGTTGATTTAGTAAAAACAAAAATCGAAGCAAGTGGCCTATCCATTAGTGAGTTAGTAAGTACGGCGTGGGATAGTGCGCGTACTTACCGTGGCTCTGACCGCCGAGGCGGTGCAAATGGCGCGAGAATTCGCTTGGCTCCGCAAAAAGATTGGCAAGGGAACGAACCTGAACGTCTAAGCCGTGTTCTTGCTGTGCTAGAAAAAATAGCAGCAGAAGAGGGCTGTAGTGTTGCAGACGCTATCGTGCTTGCTGGGAACGTAGGTATTGAACTGGCTGCGCGTGCCGCAGGTCATAATGTTTCCGTACCATTCGCGCCAGGCCGAGGTGATGCCACCCAAGAGATGACGGATGTGGAATCGTTCGAAGTACTTGAGCCTGTTGCTGACGGTTTCCGAAATTGGTTGAAGAAAGACTACGCGGTTAAGCCAGAAGAGCTTTTATTAGATCGTGCTCAGCTTATGGGGCTAACGGCGCCAGAAATGACGGTACTTATCGGTGGTATGCGTGTTCTAGGCAGTAACTACGGCGGTGGAAAAGAGGGCGTATTTACTGACCGAGTAGGCACTTTGTCGAATGATTTCTTCGTGAACCTTACTGACATGGCATATACGTGGAAACCAGTGAGTGCTAATCAATATGAAATCCGTGATCGTAAAACCGACGCTGTGAAGTGGACGGCTACTCGAGTGGATCTTGTCTTTGGTTCAAACTCGATCCTGCGTTCGTATGCGGAAGTGTATGCGCAAGATGATAATCAGGAAAAATTCATCCATGACTTCATCGCCGCATGGACGAAAGTCATGAACGCGGATCGTTTTGACTTGCAATAAGTGAAACGATGCCCGTCGGTAGATGGGTTGATGAATAAGTAAGAGAGGCGGGCGAAAAGCTCGCCTTTTTCTTTACCTATCTTTTTACTTTGATTGTTACTTTGATTGAAAGTTAAGCTCATTTGAACCATAATAACTGGACCATATGAACCATAGGAGCTTGATATGGCAACTGCAGCATTAAAAAGCTTCAAACCGAAACAACCTCATAAAGCCAATTTCTGGTTTATGTTGGGTATTGAAGACGCTGAAACAGGTCGCACTGATGCGGTTCACAAAGGCTTTGAGCCAAAGGTGTATCGCAATATTGTTGAGCGTGTGAAGCTTTCTCAGAGTGAGTTTCAAAACGTCACATTGATACCTGTTAGCACGATCAAGCGTCGTCTAAAAAACGATGAGCGCTTCAATACGCAAGAAAGTGATGCAATCTATCGATTAGCGATGTTATTGAAACTCGCGACAGAACTGTTTGACGACGAAGAGCGCGCGTTAAAATGGATGAGAGAGAATGTGTATGGCTTAGGTGGAAAACGTCCACTTGATATGGTCTCGACCACGGTGGATTTTGAAATCGTAAAAGATTTGATCGGCCGTTTAGAGCACGGGGTATTCTCGTAATATGAAGCTCTATCGTCTCACACAAAAGAAATTTGCTGACACGCCATTCAGCCCCGTTGGCGCAAAGTTATTTGGAGGGCGATGGAACTCAAAAGGAACCGAAGCCCTCTACTTCTCTGAATCGGAATCCCTTTGCTCGTTGGAAGTGTTTGTGCACGTAAACAACGATCCTGCTATCACCAAACTTTACGATTTATATCGTATTGAAATGCCAGAATACCTCATCGCCACCTTAGATGAAGAAGATCTCCCTGTGACGTGGCGAGCAATACCGGCGAGCGAGTCTACGCAGTACATTGGTGATCAGTTTCTCAATGATCCTCATCCAGAGTTTGCCGCGCTGCAAGTGCCTTCAACGATTTCACCTCGTGATAAAAACTACGTGGTTAATCCAAATCATCCCAAAATAAAAGAGATCATCAAGAAAGCCGAAAAGCTCGATTTCGCGTTTGATCCGCGCATTTTCAAATAGACGTGCTGGTTTTGTCTTGCTTTAAAGCATTCAGCGCTTACCTGAGATAAGCGCTGAAGCATAAAAGTTTATTTCCTTGGTTATTGTCGGTCGTAAGTGAACTGTTGCGCTTCATTTGTAGTGTTGAGGTAATGCCCAAGCACCAACTCAGCACCTTTGTAAGATAAATGGCTGTCATCCGTATACATCGCATTGTTTGTACCAACTTTCATTCGACATACGCCACTTCTGCAAATGGCATCGGTCAAGTCGACAAACTCAACGTGCTCAAATTGCTCAAAGTAGTTCACTAACTTCGCCACGTTTCGAGGGTGATGTTGTTTGGGAGAAAAGTCGCAGGCAGACTCTTCTGTCTCGCCAAACAAACGCGCTTTCCAAAGGCATTCTCCTACCGCAAACGGTGCAGAAGGGGTTGGACCAAAAACGACCACTTCCTTTCCTTTCAGTTCATTCAATAATTTGGTTAATGATGCTTCATAATCGGCTTGTGAAAGCTCTTTATTGAAATTAGAAGAGATAACAACGCGACGAATGGAAGGGGTACTTAGAATGGTATCGACAGCCTCATTAAAGAACTGTCGGCAAGGAACTGAGCCAGCGCCTTTGATGGTGTCGACATAACCGACCGCACAGGAATCTTGAGTAAGTTGTACCACGCCAGTTGGTGTTACTTCGGATAGACGCTTCACGTAAACCATGCTGTGACTATTGCCTAACACAGCGATGGCGGGCTGCGGCGCAGACGAGCACACATCGTTAACGTTGGTGTTGCCGTTGCAATCTAAACCATAACCGTTGTTAACGCGCATGGCCTCGAAAAATACGCTTCTTTCTGGAAAACCACCGTTTTGATGACCGATAACGCCGAACGTTAGCAAGGGCAACGTCAACAACACAATAACCGCGGACACAGTGCGCATGCTCATGGCTTTTCGGCTACGGAACGGCTTTTCAATAAAGCGCCAAGTGAAGTAAGACAGTACAAAAAGAGCGATAACGTAAAGCGGGATATTGACGTCTTGTGTTGCGTCCAACACGTAGCGGTAAAAGACAAATAATGGAATGTGCCACAAGTATAAGCTGTAGCTGATTAAGCCGACGAACACGACCCACTTTAGGCTCAGTAATCTACCGCAGACATTGTCTTTAGAGGCAAACAAAATCACCAACGCGCTACCGATGACCGGCACCAGCAGCGTAATGCCCGCGCCATCTTGCGATTTTTCAAACAAAAGCGCGGAAGCCAATATCAAAACGATGCCAATGGTTGCTAGAGTATCGTTAGATTGAACTTGGACTTTTCTCATCACTAATGCGAGTAATGAACCGGTTGCCAGTTCCCAAGCACGAGAGAAGATCATGTAAAAAGCGAAATCAGGATCGTTGCTCGCGTAGACAATAGTCATCAAACTCAGCGCAAATACCGTGATAAAAAAAGTCAGGTAAAACGCGTTTTTGCCACGAGCGAGTAGCATGAGTAGCAAAGGAATGACAATGTAGTATTGTTCTTCAACGCCCAAGCTCCAAGTGTGAAACAGCGGGTTGGCTTGATCTTCTAAACCGAAGTAATTGTGGCCTTTTAAATACAGAAGAATGTTGGATGCGGAAAGAATGGAAGACACTGCAAATTGACCAACGTCTTTGTGTGCTTGCGGCAAAAATAGCCACCAAGACATCAAATAGCTGACGGCGATCACCACTAGTAAGAGGGGGAGTATGCGACGAATGCGTCGCTCATAAAAATCACCAAGGCTGAACTTCTGGTTTTCTAAGTCGTTAATCACGATGATAGTGATCAAATAGCCGCTGATCACAAAGAACACGTCGACGCCAATAAAGCCACCAGCGAATTGCTCAACTCCTGCATGAAACAAAATCACCAACGTGACAGCAATCGCCCTTAATCCGTCTACTTCTGCTCTGTAAGTCATATCGTGTTGCTCCAACATTCCGTTTAATGAAGTAGAGCAAAATATGAACCAGAAATAATGTTTATTTAAATCAGTGCCTTAAAGTGATTGTCAAAATGAAAATGCTAGGTGGGTTAACGAATTCCCAAATTGAATTTCAATATGGAAAACCCATAAAGAATGATCTTAAGAAGCGCTAAATCAAAGAACGTAAAGCGCGAGGCACTTAGACTCCATTGAAAATGATTACGCTAAAGAAACGATGACAGAGAATACGATTCAGGAAAAAATTGCCAGCTTTACTTGTATCGAAGAGGCTTTGAATTACTTCGACATCGAGTTTGATAGCCGATTTATCGAAAACAATCGAACCGAGTTGGTTAAGAGGTTTCACGGCTACTTAATCCTCACTAAACCGGATGATTGGTTTTCAGGTCGTCGTGCTTTAAAGAATGCTTACTGTAAAGTACAACGCAGTTTGCTCAGTAAAAAGACGCGCTCTGCGTGTCGAGGTTGTACATCTTGTCAAAGACGTTAATTCTGATGGCTTGCCTAAAAAGAACCCTGCATCTTGGCGTTACAGGGGGAAGAGCAAGGTTCTTTTGGTTTCGCTATTGGTTTGTCGCGAGTTGCGAATCAGCTTTACGTAGATGAATTAACCCGCGTGGTACGCAGGGTAGTCCACTAAGCCTTTTTCACCGCCGCCGAACAATGTGGCAGGGTCATGTTCTGCCAGTGGATAGCCATGCTTGATGCGGCTTGGTAAGTCGGGGTTTGCAACAAACGGACGGCCAAAGCCAATCATGTCAGCTAAACCACTTTCGATCGCGTGTTGCGCCTTTTCATCGTTGTAACGACCGGCATAAATCAGTGTACCTTTGTACGCCTCACGAACTGCGGTTTTAAAGTTGTGCGGAGTGTCTGGCGCGTCGTCCCAATCCACTTCTGCAATGTGAATGTAAACCACATTGAGTTTATCAAGCAGCGCTGCAGCGGCGGTGTAGGTTTCGACTGGCGTACTATCAACGGTGCCATTTAACGAAGTGAATGGTGCAAGACGAACACCAACGCGCTCAGCGCCAATAGCTTGCGTCATCGCTTCTATCACTTCACCAAGAAAACGCAGACGGTTTTCAATAGAGCCACCGTATTCATCGGTGCGGTTATTCGCTTCAGAATCGATAAACTGGTTAACCAAGTAGCCATTCGCTGCATGAAGCTCGATACCATCGAATCCGGCTTCCATCGCGTTTAGTGCGGCTTGGCGGTACTCTTCAATAACGTTCTTGATGTCTTGTTTGGTCATTTCACGTGGCACAACCACGTCGACAAAACCCGGTTCGTCTGTGCCGTTATCGACAAATACTTTCACGTTTTCTGCTTTTAGCGCAGAAGAAGAAATAGGTTGCTCACCGCCAATGTTATCAGGGTGAGTCACACGACCAACGTGCCATAATTGCGCGAAGATAACGCCGCCTTTCTCGTGCACTGCAGCAGTTACTTTTTTCCAGCCAGCAATTTGCTCTGGGCTGTAAATGCCTGGTGTCCATGCATAGCCTTGACCCATTGGCGAAATTTGTGTGCCTTCAGCAACGATTAGGCCCGCTTCAGCACGTTGAGCATAGTAGGTCGCCATCATGTCGTTAGCGATATTACCTGGTTGAGAAGCACGAGAGCGCGTCATCGGAGGCATAACGATACGGTTTTTTAATGAGAGAGAGCCAAGTTGAATGGGTTGAAATAATGCGTCTGTCATAGGAAACCTCGTTATTTTTGAGTTTGGATGAGTTCGATTTGGTAACCATCGGGATCTTTAATGAACGCGATGTGAGTTTCTCCGCCTTTCATTGGACCTGGCTCGCGAGTAACGTTGCCACCAAGCGCTTTAATTTTTTCGCAAGCGGCGTAAATATCTTCAGACCCCAGTGCCATGTGTCCGAATGCGTTACCCAAGTCGTAACTGTCGGTATCCCAGTTATAAGTTAGCTCGATGGTCGCGCCATCTGGTTGATCAGGGTTACCAACAAACACCAGTGAGTAACGGTATTCTTGGTTTTCAAAACGATCCAAAACACTCATTCCCAGAACTTTTGTATAAAATTCGATAGATTTGTCTAGGTCAGCTACACGGATCATCGTGTGGAGAAACTTCATAAGTCGCCTTTTCATAACGTTGCGTAATCACTATGCAAACCATATCGTCACTCTAAATAAACTGGAAATTATCGTTAATTATTAAAATGATTATTTAGTGTTATGAAAAGCGAGGTTGCTGGCCCTGCAACATGCAAACAAAGATTACTCGCCGTTTCTTTTTAATTATTGGCATATGCTAATTACTCTTTTGAGAAACCGAGTAACTATCATGTCCACAAACAGCTACTGTCATTACACTCACGAGTCTCATCATCAATGTGCGGTTTGTTCTTCAATTAATGTGAATCCGAACTCTTTGGCCGTGAACTACCAATACCTAGCCGATGGCTCTGTTGTCGGAGAGTTTCACGTTTTACCGCGTCATCAAGGTTACACAGACCTGTTGCATGGTGGTATTGCCAGTTCGCTTCTCGATGGTGCAATGACGCATTGTTTGTTATCTAGAGACATTCAAGCCCTTACGGCGCAGTTGGATGTGCGCTACCATGCACCTATTCAGTTAGATGATCGAGTCACGATTACTGCACACTGTGAAGGTGAACGACGCGGTATATATCAACTGGTGGCTCAATTGCGGGTCGAAAGCGAAGTTAGAGTGACGGCTAAAGGGAAGTTTATTCGTCCTAAAAAGGCATAAATAAAAACGTGTTCTACGGAGAGGCAATGAAGAAATTTGATGAGCTGTATGCAATTGCGACGAGAAAATCTCAATATGACCAAACCAATACTTGGTTTAAAGGCGTAGAGACTTATCTGGAGGCCATTGGCAAAGAAGTTGATGAAGTCCGCGAAGAGATTCGCGAGGATCGCCTTTGTCATTTGGAAGACGAGTTAGGCGATGTGTTGTGGAACTACCTTAACGTATTAAAAGCGCTGGAAAGAGAAAAGGGTATAGATCCTGAGAAAGTACTCGAAAGAGCCTGCACTAAATACGAGCAGCGTGTATCTGCGATTGAATCGGGACGCAGTTGGGATGAGATAAAACAGCAGCAGAAACAAGCCTTGAACGCGGAACATGAAGCCGCGCAGTTAGAAGATGTAAAGAGCCAATAACTGCGCTTGGTATTGAAAGGATAGGTTAATAGGGAATACCTAGTCAGCCCTTGGAGCTGTTGACCAACAGTAGGTCACAAGGTGGTTGATCAAGTAACGTGTCTACAGTGCTGCCAGACCAAAATTGAGATGACATGCTTCGTTTACATGCCCCCATAATCAAAATCGCTGCTTGTGATTGCTTAACTGCTTTTGGTAACGCCGTTTCAGGGTTTCCTTCTGGCAGCAGTAGTGGTACTCGAGTTAACCTTTGCGCACTAATAAAATCTGTAATGCCTGCTTTTTGGTTGCTTAATATCTCTGCACGATAGCGAGAGAGGTATGGCGCGACGTATCGGCAGTAAACGAGCGTCATTTTCCCGCTTAAGGTTTGTTCTAATTTTGAGCCTCGCGAGACGATGGCTTTATCTACTATCGACTTTTCATCCCCTCGATGAAGTGGGTCGATTGCACAAAGCATGTTGGCGTGAGAAGGCCATGAACGCTCACTCAGTAGCAACAAGTCGCAATCTTGTTGTGCTAGTTCTGTGAGCATCGTTTGAATCTCGTGTTTGTTAAAGTGTCCCACGAGCAGTAAGTCAGTGTGGTCAACAAGTCGTTTCGCAACTTGCTCAACCCAATGACTCCCTTTGAAATGCTCGTAAGAGAGCGTTGGCGTTTCAAGCTCTTCTTCTTCACAAAGTTCGACAATTAATGCGTTGAACTTTAAGGTCCAAGCTTCAAACTCAGCTTGTCTTTTTTCTATATGGTCAGAGTTGAAACTGAGAAAATGAGCGAATGCGTGATCTTCACTTCGGCGATGGTCTTCCACTAAAACCACAATAGGCTGAGCCAACGCTGTCGAAAATTGAATCACTTTACGAAGCACCTTACGACTTGGTAAGGCGGCCTGCTGAGTCAGAAAAAATACAGGTGCCATTGATTACTCCATTATCAAACAAGGCGAATGAGCCTGACACACATTCAAGTCTATACCATGAACTGATGCAGAGGCGTTTTGTTTCTGCGAGCGAAATATAAATTCCGCAATTAAGTCAACTATCGCCTAGAATTTTAACATCAAGAATTCATGCCTTCGGATAGCACATATCGTCAATGCGGCGAATGTGGTAGTGAAAGCTATAGGTAAAAGTAATGATAGATTCCAACCAATTGCAAATTAACCGCAAAGTGCCACATTTGCTTGCTGAGATCATTAAAGCGATAGAATCGACCGAAGACTTGAGCTTTTTGAAAGACTATCAAGAAGCACAGATTGCGAACATTTTGGAATCGGTCAACATTGCTTACCGTAAGCGTGTCATAGAAGTAGTGCCGCCAGAGAAGTACTGGACGGTATTAAATTTGCTGCGATACGACACCGCCAAGCACATTCATCAATCACTCAACAAAGAGCTGCAACATGAACGCTTAGCGTACATCACGGATTCGGAACTGATCATCTTTGCAGACTTTCTACCGACCGAGTTTGTGGATGAGTACCTTATCGACCAAAGTGAAGAGTCGGTCGCGCATATCCAACAAGCATTGTCGTATGAAGACAACAAAGTTGGACGTTATGCCGAGCCTCACTTTCTGGTCGCAAACCCTAAAAACAGCGTAGGAGGCATCAAAACCGAGCTGCTAAAACGCGGGCAAAGTCCTGTGCGGTTGATTATTGTGCGTGATGCAAGTGGTGTGATTGGTACGATAGAGCCGCATACCCTGTTGCTGCACGAAAATCATATCAAACTTACCGACTTGACCGTAGTTACGCCAATTCTAGAAGATATTCAAACGATTCAAAGCGTCAGCAAACAAGTCTCGATTGATGGTGGAGCACATTGGTTTCCTATCATGGCTGGTGGCAAAATTATGGGCGTCTTGTCGATGGCGACCATTGCGATTACGTTGCGCGAACTCAGCCTACAAGCTGTAGTGGCAGAAAACGTACGAAGCGAAGAAGATTTGTTCACACCATTAAGCGTGGCGACAAGGCTAAGAGCACTTTGGTTGGTGATTAACTTGCTGACCGCTTTCGTAGCCTCCGCCATCATTGGGCTTTTTGATAATGTGGTCGAGCAAGTCGTTGCGCTTGCGATCTTAATGCCCGTTGTGGCGAGTATGGGCGGCATCGCGGGTAGCCAAACCTTAGCGGTGGCCATTCGAGGTATCGCACTAAACCACTTGCACCAAAGTAACTTGAAGCTATTGGTGAATAAGGAATTAAAAATCGCCACCATTAATGGTTTAATTATGGGATTGGTGATCGCGGGTGTCGTTTACATGGTGTTTGACTCTTTGCCATTGGCGCTTATTATTTGCTGTGCCATTTTCCTCAATAGTTTGGCGGCCGCGGCATCGGGTACGTTGATACCATTCACGTTGAAAAAGTTTAACATTGACCCCGCCGTGGCTGGCTCGGTAGTATTGACGACCGTTACCGATGTCGTTGGTTTCTTTGCGTTCTTAGGCTTAGGTGCCATTTTCTTGATATAAATATCCAATTGACGCGTTAACTAGCAGAACCAATCGCACCATTTCCCAACCCAGTATTTTGGGCGAGCTTGCTTCACTCAGCATTCCTCCGTTTTCCATAACCGATGAACACGTCGTTTCGGTTCTTACTTTGTATATCTCTTCACTGCCCAGTTCTATTCCCCAAATTTCCCACTACCGATCTCGCTTAACGCTGGCGTGCCAAATGCCAATTTCAAACGCCAGATGATGCCCATTTTCTTGGCTGTACACGCATTACTTCACTCAAACAAAAAATAAGGAAAAGATTTTGAATAAACTTATCGTATTCTCTGGTGGTCCCGGTGCAGGGAAAACTTCGGTAATCGAACAGCTAAAAACACAAGGTTTTATCTGCGCGCCAGAAACCGGCCGTCAAATAATACAAACGCAGGTTGCCAATCACGGTTCAGCATTACCTTGGAATGACAAACAAGCTTTTCGAGACGAAATGATGAAGGCAGAAGTGAGCAATTACCGAGCTTTCAATGTCCACCAAGGGAATGTGTTTTTTGATCGCAGTATTGTGGACGTATATGGCTACAGTAAGTTGGAACAACTGCCAATCTCGCATGAGCTCATCACGCATTGCCAGACGCTTCGTTATCATTCTCAAGTATTCATTTTTCCACCGTGGACGTCGATATTCAGCAACGACGAAGAGCGAAAGCAAGATTTTTCTGAAGCGGTGGCTACGTATCAACAGATGGTCAACGCTTATCACAAATTTGGTTATCAATTGATCGAAGTGCCCAAAATGTCAGTCGAAGACAGAGTAGCGTTTATTCTCGGCTCAGTCATCGAACAAGGCTGAAAGATGATTGATGCAAACAAATGCGTAAGGCGATTGTGAGCACGACAACAATATGCGTAAAGGGAGTTATTTATACTGGATAAAATTCAATAACTTAATTGAGTGTTATGTCTTTTAAATATCTTACCTTATTGCTCGCAACGACGAGCATGAGCAGCTTTGCTGATGTAGGCCTGCCTTCGGGGGATGATTGGTTAAACCATGTGACGAATGGCCTAGCCCCATATTGGATGATGGAAAGCGCGCATGGACAACCTGCGGGGAATTTTCCGACTTTTCGTTGTGATAACGGTGTCATTCTCGACCCACAAAAGCCGTGTGGAGAATTAAACAAAGGGTGGATTAGCCCGCACTTCGATCGCGAATACACCCGCATGAAATCGCGCCAAACTTACGCTTATGGCGTGCTTTTTCATCTTACGGGTGACAAGCAAGCATTAGAGCTGGCAAAGAAAGGGGCTTATTACCTGATTGATCATCTACAAGATGAGAAAAACGGCGGCTTTGTGAGCTTTACGCGTAGTGGGAAACCGGGGATGGAGTGGCAACAACGAACTTCTCAAGACCAAGCTTACGCCTTGGTGGGTTTGGCGATGTACTACTACTTGACTCAAGATCCAAAGGTCGAACAAGCGCTCATCGACCAGCAAGCGTTTATATTTAAACAATACCGACGAAGCGATGATCGCGGTCTGGCTTGGGTTTTGAAAGACGGTGATGGGGAAAGTGCGAAGCAGCAAGAGCTAGTCGCTCAACTTGACCAGATCAATGGCTATCTGTTGTTAACGGCGCCACTTTTACCAGCGCCAGCGCAAGCCAAGTGGAAGCAAGATCTGCAATGGCTGACGAAAGTGATGCTAGATAACTACCATTCCGTCAAAGAGCAGCGCTTTTATGGCGCGATACACCACAAAGCGGTAATGATGCCAGATGCGAAACACAATGATTTTGGACACACCATCAAAGCGTATTGGATGACGTATCTCACTGGTCAGTTGTTGGAAAATTCCAATTGGACAGAGTTTGGTTTCAAAGGAATGAAACACACGCTTAAGCAAGCGCAATATCAGCAAAACTTTGAGCAAGTCAAAGCACTTTTCTCACCAGAATGGCAGAGTAAATGGGCACAAGAGAGCATTCCTGCTTGGCAATCAAGACCATACAAGCACTATAGCTCGTCTTGGGAATGGGCAGAACTCGATCAAGCGGCGATGACAGTTTCTCTTGTCGATGGTTCGATGAAAGAAACGCTTCAATACACGTTACCCACTTTTATGGACGTATGGGTGGATCATCAATATGGAGGAGTCGGTCTGAGTCCTAAATCAACCAAAGCGTTCCATTGGGGAAATGGTTACCACCAGTTTGAACATGCGTTGGTCGGGTATTTGTACGCGCAACAAATGGCAAAACAGCCCGCCAAGCTTTACTACGCGCGACCAGCAGAGAATAAAATGCCACTTAATCCGTATTACTTTAGCGCAGACGTAAAATCGTTGTCGTCACAAAGTGATGGAGTCGCCACCGCGACATTCACCAATATTCGACCTTAGGTTGGTCGATGGTGATGTGTTAGTTAAAGTCCGCGTAAAAGCCAATAAAGTCCTCCGATAGCAAGGATGACTATTAGCTATCTAGGTCTGTCACTAGATAAGCTTCAAGCAGTAATTGTGTAGGTAATGACCCCTGGGCGCTTATAAAAAGCCGTCAGAACCACTGGTTTTGACGGCTTTTTATTTTATGACAGGTAGAGGATTCAATTTTCAGCGCGATAGGTCCATGAAAACTTAAGTGAGATTCCAATCACGTCGCATAGTCTCACTAGTGTCATTGGAAATAAATGAATTGTTTCTGATACATAGAACGTATTAACATGGTTGCACTGGGCCCATATGAGTAAACTTATTGAATATACAATTTGAGAGAGAGGGTTTAGTTTTAAAAAATAACAGTTAGTTGGAATCTAGGTTAAATGAAAATAAAACTATTTAAAAAGCTACAAGTTGTATTTCTTGTGGTGTTGTTTCTCTAGGTTGTCCAAGCGGAAGCATGATCTAAAACGCTTATTTTATTCAAATAAATGGAAGGAAATGAAAGTGGAATTAAAAAATAACTATTCAGAATCAGAAATAAACCAGCCACCATCGGTACTTCTTGTTACGTCTCTGTTGTGTCTGGCGTCCGTTTGTTGGGCTGCATTGCTGTTGGCCATTGAATATATTGTTGGGATAGAAATGAGTGGTACAGGCTTTCTTAGCACGTTAATCCCAGCCATGAGTGTTGGTTATTACTTCGGCTACAAGACTGGAGATGTAATGCCATCAAAAACAAGATGGTATGCTGTTTTACTGTGGACTTTAGCAAGTTTGGTAGTGTTCTCTCTTATCTTAATGTCGTTAGATATTTCTCCGTTTTATTTATTATCTGAGCTCGGTGGGGTAAGTATTTTTATTGCTATCATAATGCTAATAACGATTGGCATCGCCTACTTAATTTTAAAAAGTGGTGAGAAAATGGCGATTAGAGTATTACTCAAAGCCAAGGAAAGTCAGTAGATAAAATACAACAAACGATTCAATTAGGATCATGACAAGACGTCAGCCATAATGTGCTGGCGTTTTAGTTTCCTGTATGTAGGATTTTTATCTAAAAGGCAAACCCATTTATTGTGTTGTAGTTTGAGTTAATGGTTTATGCCTTGTGCGCAAGATAGCTTAGCAGGTTTATGTATCGAGAAACGTGTGTATAATTCGCCACGAATTACGATTTATAGATATGAAAGGTAAGTATGGCAGTCCTCGAAATTCTCTCCATTCCAGACCCAAGGCTTAAAGTAAAAGCAGAAAAAGTCACTGATGTATCGACAGTACAAACGCTGATAGACGATATGCTAGAAACACTTTACGCAACGGGCAATGGTATCGGTTTAGCTTCAACCCAAGTAGGCAGAAAAGAGGCGGTTGTTGTCATCGATATCTCTGACGAACGCAATGATCCTTTAATCTTGGTTAACCCAGAAGTGGTGAGCGGAGAAAACAAAGCACTTGGTCAAGAAGGGTGCCTATCTGTTCCTGAGTACTACGCAGATGTAGAGCGTTACACGTCAGTTGTTGTTTCTGCACTAGACCGTGATGGCAACCCGATTACAATCGAGAGCGATGAGTTCTTGGCGATTGTGATGCAGCACGAAATTGATCACCTATCTGGTAACTTGTTCATTGATTACCTTTCACCGTTAAAGCAAAAAATGGCGATGAAAAAAGTGAAGAAGTACGTAAAATCGCAAGCTAAGTAATATGAAAGGAAGTAACTCACAACCGCGAGTTACTTCCTTGTAAATCAAGAATAGGACGGTAGGGAGAGCGGTTTATCTCTGCTTTTGGGGGACATAACGCTTTACGACCTTCATAAGCCTTTGAAATGAAGAACAGTCCATATGTGACTCATGAGGGCAGGTGGCAACATGGTTTAGGCTGTCTCGCACCGCTTTCAAACGTTTTATTTGCTCATCAATCTCAAGTGCCTTTTTCGTTAGTAAGTCACGATCGATATATGGCTTTGAAACTTCTGATTGATTCAACATTTCTGCCATTTCGTTAAGCGATATTCCAGCGATACGCCCCAAACTAATTAAATTGAGTGTATTGAGTACCTCTGGTGAATATTGGCGTCTCAATCCATTCCTTCCTATCGAGCGAATTAACCCCAGCTGTTCGTAGTACCTGAGCGTTGAAGTCGGCAATCCTGATTTTCTAACCACTTCTGCAATATCCATATTATTCCCCATTGACTTCAAGTTGGCTTTAAGTTGTAGCATGCAACTAAGACCTTAACAAATCAAAAACTTGAGGAGAGAAAAATGCTGCTTTTAATGGGATTGCAAGCGGTGCTAATAGGGATTGGTGCCACTTTGATAATGGATTTATGGGCATGGTTACAAAGGAGAGTGTTTGGTATTCCTTCATTAAACTATGCGTTGGTTGCGCGCTGGGTTTTGTACATGCCCCAAGGAAAGCTTATGCATGCGCCAATTATGGCGTCAGAGGCGATGCCGGGAGAAAAGTCACTTGGCTGGTTTTTGCATTATGCCATCGGCGTTACTTTCGCTTTGGCTCACGTTACTGTTTTTGGTCATCATTGGTTGGTAGAGCCCAGTCTAATGCCCAGCTTAATTACAGGCGTGGTAACGTTGATCTTCCCATTTTTGGTCATTCAACCTTGTCTAGGATTTGGTTTTGCTGCGAGTAAAACCCCAACACCTTGGAAAGCCCGTTTTCTTAGCACATTGGCGCATTTGGGTTATGGTTTGGGTTTATTCATAGCCGGGTTTGCAATCAAAGTTACGAGCCAGTATTTTGCATAGATAAAATGAGCATCATGCAAACGAGTGGTTTTTATCTATGATGCTCAACTCTTGGTTGTTTTTTGCGCTTTGATCATAGTTGACCGATATGTCTAAAGTCTGTTGCATTTATCCAAGACGTAAAGTCGGCGGACATTTAACATTGCCTTAACGTCAGAATGGCAAGCGGTTTACCAAGAAAAACTAAAATTATCTGGTTTGACATAAAGAATATTAAGGGTTTCAGATGGCTTCAAAAGTGGCAGGGATATCAATACTGAGTTTATTGGCAGCGCCAGTTGCGATGGGAGAAACAGCCAGTGCTTATGATTTATGTTTGCTAGACAAAATAAAGCAAAGCAAAGGTGAAGAAACCATAAAGAGCATTCGCGCGCAGTGTGAGCTTGACACAGTAACCAGCACAGTGCCCGCAGATCCAGAAATTGAAGAGCCTGAAGAACTTCAGGAAAGTTTGGTCGACAAGCGTTTGGAATCAGAACGAGAAAACGCGTTCGAACCGTTTAGCCTAGTCGCGCATCGCGTTAACTATATTCTTCCGTTTACATACAGTGATCGTGTAAATAAACGCGCGTATGCCGACACCAAATACGGCGATGAACTGCGTAAGGAAGAGGCGGAGTTCCAAATCAGTTTTAAAGTACCAATGAACTATGATGACTTGTTGTTTGATGGAGATGGTCTGTTTTTTGGAATGACTCTTAAATCATTTTGGCAGGTATACACGGGTGCAGCATCTCGTCCATTCCGTGAAACCAATTATCGTCCAGAGCTTTTTTACTACACCCCAACAGACTGGAAACCACTTGATGGTTCGACTTGGTTAGGTTTTGGTATTGAACATGAGTCTAACGGTCAGAGACAGGAGCTATCGCGCAGTTGGAACCGTGTCTATGCCAACTTAACCTTTGCAAAAGACAATTTTGCGGTTTCTATCCAGCCTTGGTGGCGTATACCTGAAGATGAAAAGACATCGCCTAATGATCCCAAAGGTGATGATAACCCGGATATCGAAGACTATATGGGACACTTTGAGCTATCGAGTGCTTACAAGTGGAATGGTTACGAGTTTACCTTTTTAGGTCGCCAGAACTTTCAAACACATAAGGGTTTTGCAGAACTGGGTGTGTCATTTCCGATTTGGGGCAAAGTTCAGGGGTACGCACAATACTCAGCGGGTTATGGTAAGAGCTTGATCGACTATGATCATAATCAGCAGCGGATTGGTGTTGGTATTGCAATCAACGGTGTTTTGTAGTTTTTCGTAGATGGATAGAAATTAACACTGGCAATTGAAATTTCAATATTTAGAATGCGAGGCTGAAATTGATTTCTAACCTAGAGTGATTTTATGCTTCGTGATTACACCTTCGATTGTCTTGTAACTATGCCTCGCCATGAGCTGGAAGAGTTTAGTGCTCGTATGATCAGTAAAATGGTGCCAGAAGACGTGATGAATGAGCTGTTCACTTTTGATCAAGAAGAAGTGGATAGTGAAGACCGCATGTTGTCTGCACGTCTTGATGCAATGCTACGCATGACAGCAATCGCACTGAGTGAAATTCAACAAGCGTTTGATGACTCAGACAACGCAAAGCAAAATAGCGAGCGAATGACGCGATTGGTGCTTTGGCATTTCTACGCGATCTCATTCCGTTTGGAAGAGGCCATCACGCTAGAAACACACTGTGCGCTAGTGGAAAAACTAATCGAAAATGCACCTTCGGATGTTTTTGCGTGGGTAAAAACATTGACGGAGCTGCTGCACACTTACGCTGAAATCAACGCGAAAGAGAATCCTCAAGACTAAACACCTGTCGTTTATCGTTCAGTAAATTAGAAACAAGGCGAGCCATTTGGATCGCCTTGTTTTTTCGCGTCAGATAAACCTTCGGGTTTGAAATACCAAACAAGCCTAGACTCAGATTTGTTCGTTCACTAGCGAACGGCGTGATTCCTTCTTACACTAAATCAAGGTGTTTGTTGCTAAACAAGCAAATGCATGACTAAGTCGTGTATTATTTTCCACTTAAATGCGGATAATTTATGTCGAAGAACCTTCTGGTTTTTAAATTGGAACCGACTATTGAGCGTGTACGCTTTCCAGCTGAGCTTCATCTATCTAAAGGAAGTGAACGATGGATCCGTTAACGCAAGGTTTATTGGGTGCAGCTTTGCCACTGGCGGTGAGCAACAAGCGAAACCTTGCAGTTGTTGGCGTGTTGGGCGTGGTCTCTGGGATGGCTCCGGATTTAGATGTGCTAATCCGTTCTTCAACTGATCCTTTGCTGTATTTGGAATACCATCGCCAATTTACTCACTCGCTCTTGTTTATCCCGTTTGGTAGTTTCATTTGTGCTTTGTTGTTGTATCCATTGTTCGCAAAAAAGCGAGGACTAAGCTTCCGGCAGAGTTGGTTTTACTGCGCGCTTGGTTATAGTACCCATGCGTTATTAGACGCATGCACCAGTTATGGAACACAGCTTCTATGGCCGATAAGCAACACGCGTTATGCTTGGAACACTATTTCGGTAATCGACCCCGCGTTCACACTCCCTATTTTAATATTGCTTTTGTTTGTTGCACTGAAGCGAAGCCCAAACTATGCCCGCATTGCATTTTTATGGTGCCTGGCTTACCTAAGTCTTGGAACGATACAACGAGATAGAGCAGAAGTAGCTGGTTGGGAAATCGTCAAAGAGCGACAACACAACGCTATACAATTAAAAGCCAAACCAAGTTTCAGCAATCTTTTGGTTTGGAAACTAATTTATGAAACGGAAGAGAGCTACTATGTAGATGCCGTAAGGGTGGGGCGTTCAATAAAAATTTACCCTGGCGAATCAACTCCAAAGTTAAATATAAAAGAGCAATTTCCGTGGCTAAACCCGCAATCGCAACAAGCAAAAGACATCGAACGTTTCCGTTGGTTTTCAAACGGTTTTGTAGCGACGGATCCGAATAATGAAATGCGAATTGTTGATATGCGTTATTCCATCGTACCAAACCAAATTAATGCGTTATGGGGCATCAATCTATCCCCAAAAGCCAGTGCAGACGCGCACGTTGAATACACTGCTCATCGAGGAAGTACTGCAGAAGATCGCCAAGTTTTTTTCAACATGCTTACGGATTTTGAGTGATGGTTTTACTTTGGATGTCGATGCGGTTTCGTAATAACTATTACGCAGACTGAAAGTCCTTTACTAGGGTCGGCTTGCTAGCGAAGAAAATCTTGCCAAACAGGGACTTGTACTTCCAGCCAAGAGACAAAAGCCGTTTAGCTAAGTTCTTGTTTTCAATGATTGCAACCTCAACACCTTGGTAGTGGTAAGGATTGCTTTTGATGTAGTCGATAAATGCAGTAAGCACGCCTTGCCCGCGAACGGAGGGTGCAAAGTTGACTGCTACAATAGAAAAGCGTTGGCTACCTGCTGGGCAACGGACTAAACAGTGCCCAAGAGGATGAGTAATAGTCTCAGAAAATTCAGGAAAAGGGCGAGACTCAAGCTCTTGAGAAAGCGCATCGTATCGCTGACATAGATAAGAAAATAGTTGTTTCGCTTCGCTGTTCATATCGGTGCCGCTTTTGTGTTGCTTGGTTTAAAGGCATTGATGTCTCGAATATTGTAACCATAGATAGCAACACAAAACGCGGTAAACTTTTTCAGTAATGATTTCCTATTTTTGAAACCTGAATTGTTACAAATGAAGTTGATTGGGTTTTATATGGTGGTTGTGAACGAGTGTTTCTAGTTGAAGGGAGAATACGCTGGTTACTGGAATTCCTTTGTTAAAAGGCGAGCTGCTTGGTTTAATGCCGCTCGTTTAACTGCGAGTGGCATCTTTTGTATTTCGTCACCTTGTACAGCGACGATGGGACATGATGTGGGATCTTCTATCCTAGCTCTTCATGGTCTAAAATATCTCATTAACCACTCAGAGCGCAGCTATTAGATTCCTAGTCTCGCAAGGGCTCGCTGGACTGACACAAAAACATCGTTAAACTCCTGTTATTAAATTATTTGGTCCGCCTTTGCTTATTTTTGAGCGCTTAACTAGGCGTTACTCCAAGTGCTTAAATTGCAATGCCACAAGTCGCTGATACAACTCACAGCTTTGCATTAATGATTGGTGGTTACCAGCATCGACTAATTCGCCATTGTCGAGCACCGCAATTTTATCCGCATGTTGGATAGTCGAAAGACGATGAGCAATAATCAGCGTTGTGCGTCCTTTCATTAGAGCTTCAAGTGCTTGCTGAACGTGATGTTCACTTTCACTATCAAGGGCGCTGGTAGCTTCGTCTAGCAGTAAGATTTTTGGATCTTTTAGAATCGCGCGAGCAATCGCAATGCGCTGCTTTTGTCCGCCCGATAGCCTAACGCCGCGCTCCCCTAAAAAGCTGTGATAGCCTTCGGGAAGCTTCTCAATAAACTCATGGGCATGGGCTTTTTTCGCGGCTTCGATAACTTGTTCATCCGTCGCTTCAGGATTACCGTAGCGAATATTATGGAAAACATCATGGCTAAACAGCGCTGGTTGTTGTGGTACGAGCGCCATTTGACGTCGAAGCTCGTTTGGATCGAACTGTCGAATATCTTCACCACCAAACAACACTTGCCCTTTTTGCGGATCATAAAAGCGTTGCAGCAGTTCGAATAGTGTTGTTTTACCGGCACCAGAAGGGCCGACCAACGCCAACACTTTTCCTTGTTCAGCAGTTAGATTTAACTCTTTGATAGCTGGTTGATTTGGGCGAGAAGGGTAGTTGAAACTCACCGAATTAAAGTTAACCTCAGCAGGCATGTCGGCACGGACAGGCAAATGGTTGCTTGGCGCTTTAATATCACTGGCTACTTGAAGGATCTCAATCAGCCGTTCGGTAGCACCTGCGGCTCTTTGCAATTCACCCATGACTTCGGAAATGGTTGCAGTCGATGAGGCAACCATAATGGCATAAAACACAAATGCGGCTAGGTCACCCGCAGACATTTTTCCGTGAATCACATCGCTGCCGCCTATCCAAAGCATGCCTGAAATCGCGCTGAACACAATCACAATAACGCCTGATATCAGGATCGCTCGCTGCTTTACTCTCTGTCTGCCTACTTCATAAGCTTTTTCCACCTCGACAGCGAAAGCCGCTCGTTCATGCGACTCTGAGCTAAAACTTTGCACGGTTTTAATATGTTCTATCGCTTCTCCAGCGTAGCTTCCGACATCGGCCATTGAGTCCTGACTTTGGCGAGAGAGAGCACGCACGCGTCGTCCATAAAACAAAATTGGCACCAAAACCAAAGGCACAGAAGCAAGCACAATCAGCGTGAGCTTAACGTTGGTAGCGAATAACATAATGATGGCACCAAAACACATCAAAGCGCTACGCATCGCCATCGAGAACGATGAACCAATAATGCTTTGCAGCAATGTGGTATCGGTAGTCAGGCGCGACATTATGTCGCCACTACTGTTAGTCTCAAAATAGCTCGGATGCAGCGTAATCACATGATTAAACACCGCAAGGCGAATATCCGCACTAACGCGCTCACCTACGGCAGAGACAAGGTAAAAGCGAAAGAAAGTCCCAATGGCAATACACAATGTGACACCGACAATAAACTGAATCGCATTGGTAAGCTCTTGCAATGATTGCTGAGCAAAGCCTTGGTCGATAAGTATGCGTACTCCATAGCCAACGGATAACGTCAAACTTGCTGTCGCGACAAGGGCAACTAAGGCCGCCGCAACCCGCCATTTATAAGGTGCAATAAAGGTGGTGAGTTTAAGAAGAATGCTGAGATTTTTGTTATTTTTTCTGCTCATGAGTGACTCACAAAGCGTTTTAGGTACCTGGCATAGTAAGCCAGTTTGGTTGGTGAGACCAGCGAACTACCGCGTTCGGATCAGGAAGTTGAGGAGTTTGATAGAGTAAACATTACTCTATCTGTTTACTTTTAAGTAATCACTTAAGTCACATTGACTACTTACGGAATCCCCATGGGATTGAAATTCAAACTTTCTGATGGGGGTGGTGGCTTCGCAGTTTAAATTAGACATATTTACTCTTTCCTTCATACCGATGACATGATGCCTGAAAATTCCTTTCCAAATAACAACCTTTTGATTGGCAACGGTTGTGGTCACTTCTACACTGCATATTGTTTGAAATAGGCCATCGAAAATACTTAGAACTTTGTTCCTTTTTCTGAAAACAGGATCAAACTTGAATTCCCCATTTGTATTCGTGGTGAAGCTACGTTCGAAAGAACTATTTGCTGACCGAATGTTAAGTACTACATTTGCATTCTTTATGGGAGTATCGTTCTTCGTAATACGTCCTTTTATGCTTGGTGTAAACACTTGAGCTTCCTTACCAAAAAATAAAAAGCCAACAGCAAAAACAGAAATCAGTACGAGTATGAGTAAAGCTGCAAACTGTTCTAAGAACAGAAAAACATTGTTGATCATCGCTTACAAATCAGTAGTCAGTGAATACACCTCGAATTGTTGCGTATTGTCTCGAGTGACTATAGCGAGTATCTAAATCGGTGAGACATAATTCACGATTTTTTTAGAAGTTTTGGAGGATAGAGTGACCCAGGCGATCTTTGTTTTGAATAAGAAGCACTGCGATATTGACAGATATAGCCAATATCGCATGTATATCGAAAATCACTTAAACGTCGAAGAGACTAGAATCAGCTTTTAGTTCGGAGGGTGTTACGCACGGCTTTTGGCGAGTAGCAGGTCGACTTTTCCTTTGGCTGTTTTACTGACCGTTTGCATCAACTGAAAACTTGGTTTTTCGACGCCTGAGTTTTCTATCCCTTCGACCATTAAGAGCCAAAGCTTGGCTGTCATTTGCGCATCGGCTAGTGCACGGTGGAAAACGCCGTCGTTGTCGATATTTTTATAGCGAACAAGTTCACTTAGCTTATGTGATGGGGCATCTTGAATGAGCCGTCTTGCCACAAGTAAGGAGCAAGCAAACTCACCCGAATAACCACAGTTGATTCGTTCAAGCTCTGCATCTAAAAATCGTTTATCGAAGGACGCGTTGTGAGCGATAAGGTTCTCGCCAGCAATGAACTCACTAAATGACGCCATTACCTCTTCGCAGCTTGGTGCCGATCGCAACATATTGTTGGTAATGCCGGTGTAGTTCTCAATGAAAGAACTCACTCTGAAACTGGGATTCATGAGTTGCTGAAAACTATCGACAACCTCGCCATTGACTAACTTTACTGCACCAATTTCTATTGCGCGATCACCTAAAGTAGGAGAGAGACCTGTGGTTTCAAAGTCGAGTACGACCACAGAGTTTGCTTGAGGCATAAAATTTTCCAGCTGAGTAATATTGCGCAAGAGTATTATCGAAAGCGACAGAAAAAGAAAGGCGAACACAATGGTGAATATCTGTCTATCTTTACTCCACAAAGTCAGTGTTCGTCGTCCACTGTTTATGGACAGGTACGTTCTGGCTTACCCATCGCGGCTTGTGCGGTAGCCTTATATTTCAAATGTTTTTCGGCTTTTCGATTCATTTCAATTAAGCATTAACTTTCGATACAACATACTGATTATAAATTGATTTTATAAATCAACTTCGGCATCATTCACGGCTTGATTTTGAGGATGAATATCATCACAGCAAAAAATTAGAACAACTTATAATGCGAGGCTAGGGAACGATGGAACCAATGAAGAATCATTATTTAGAGATACCTGAAGAAAGAAAATTGCGTATTTTTCGTGAAGAAGATGAAGATTTCTACAGCTTCTGGGAAAGAATGCTTGATGAAAAACAATCTTTTTATAAGCAACCTCTTAAAAGAATGAAAGGCGATGCTTGGGATTCGCTTCAGGCATTTTTTACTGCTTCAAAATATGGACAACATCAGGCCTCGCCAGCTTATATAAAAAGAGCGCTTGAGTTATTGAATAACGTGTACTTACTGGCCAATCATTCAGAGCAAGTTGTTGAATTCTCCGTTGGGCACCGACATTTTTCGGAAGTAGGTAACCGTTCTATTGCAGGGGGAACGATGGATGCTTGGTTGGATGAAATCTGTTTAGCGATGGCCGCGAGAGATTGGCGCTGCGTAGAGCTGATGACCATCATGGATGAGTCGTTAGTGCGTTTAAAAGATCCTTTCGATGTTGCGCTGGTCGAGTTTGTTAACGGTGTATTTAGCAATTCATCAGCATTACCTGAGTTATTGCAAACGGTGATGGAGAAATCTTCTCCGCAATACTTAGAATCAACCAGAGTGCCATATGTACACTCTTTGTTTATTCCATTTGTGAATGTGTTTGTTGCCATTATCGATGGCGATGAGGCACATTATCAAGAGGCACTGAGGGATGCGTTAGAGGCGCATTACCAGTTCTACATAAATGAAGATGTTCGCTATTCGCCAAAAGGAAATGTTTCTCTGAAACTGACTGGTCTTGCTGCATTAGCATACGATAAGTATGGCTGGACGATTCCAGAAGCCGCATATTTACCTAAATGGCTTGTTTACGGTGAGCATGATCTTTGTTCTAAATAAATCATTAATAGAACACCTTATGCAGTGTCTGAAGCAATGCCGTTCGATGAAAGGTTGGCTCAGCTGCGGGCTCTGTTTGAGCGAACAAAACAAATCTACAAGATCATTGGGCTTTGTTGCGTAATTCGATGGAACTAAATCAGGAAGTTACGATCTGATCGGCTACATCAGTTAATCATCGTAGCCTTATGCCGAAACCTTGTTACAAAACAACTAACTGGACACAGGCGGCTTTTCGATTCATTTCAATTAAGTATTGCTTTTCGATATAAGATACTGATTATAAATTGATTTCATAAAACAACTTCGGCATCATTCAATGCTTGATTTTGAGGATGATTATCATCACGGCAAAAATTAGAACAACTTATAATGCGAGGCTAGGGAACGATGGAACCAATGAAAAATCACTATTTAGAGATACCTGAAGAAAGAAAATTGCGTATTTTTCGTGAAGAAGACGAACGTTTCTATAGTTTTTGGGAAAAAATGCTTGATGAAAAACAATCTTTTTATCAGCAACCTCTCAAAAGAATGAAAGGCGATGCTTGGCATTCGCTCCACTCATTCTTCACTGCTTCAAAATATGGACAACATCATGCCTCGCCAGCTTATATAAAAAGAGCGCTTGAGTTACTGAATAACGTGTACTTACTGGCCAATCATTCAGAGCAAGTTGTTGAATTCTCCGTTGGGCACCGACATTTTTCGGAAGTAGGTAACCGTTCTGTTGCAGGGGGAACGATGGATGCTTGGTTGGATGAAATCTGTTTAACGATGGCCGCGAGAGATTGGCGCGGCGTAGAGCTGATGACCATCATGGATGAGTCGTTAGTGCGTTTAAAAGATCCATTCGATGTTGCGCTAGTCGAGTTCGTTAACGGTGTATTTAGCAATTCATCAGCGTTACCTGAGTTATTGCAAACTGTGATGGAGAAATCTTCTCCGCAATACTTAGAATCAACCAGAGTGCGCTATGTACATTCTTTGTTTATTCCATTTGTGAATGTGTTTGTTGCCATTATCGATGGCGATGAGGCGCATTATCAAGAAGCACTGAGAGATGCGTTAGAGGCGCATTACCAGTTCTACATGAATGAAGATGTTCGTTATTCGCCAAAAGGGAATGTTTCTTTGAAACTGATTGGTCTTGCTGCATTGGCATACGATAAGTATGGCTGGACAATTCCAGAAACCGCATATTTGCCGAAATGGCTCGTTTACGGTGAACAGGATCTTTGTTCTAAATAAATCATTAATAGAACACCTTATGTAGTGTCTGCAGCAATGCCGTTCGGCAGCACCTCGAGCAAACATGTTGCACCTTATCCTGCCATTTAGCTGCGAAGAGTTGAAAGAACTCCAACACACGTTTGCCACGGAAAAGGGCATTTGGTTTGGTAACCCGCAAGTCACGGCACATCCAAATCAATCGATTGTTGAATGGTATATTGGTGACTACCTGCTCAATCTTGGTGATGACGAATTAAGGTCGTTTTTCAATCAGTTACTCGGTAAGAAGGCATAAACTTATCAATATGCGAGCTTACTAACACGCCATACGCGACACTTCATGTATTCTTAATTGAAGCGAAGAAGAGGATTTATCAATGTCAAAAAGCTCCAAACTTCACAATGAAGACAAACTGGTTAAGAAGGCACTAGAGATTGGTGGGAAGATGGCGAAGCTACAAGGCTTTGACCTTCCTCAGTCACCACAACCTCTAAGAGTAAAAGCGATTTACCTATTCTTGGTTGATGCCAAACAGATCACCCCATTACCGGAAAGCAAGCTAGACGGCGCAAGCATCAAACACCGACTGGCAGTCTGGATACACAGTGCATTGCCAGACAACGACCCTCTAAAGTAGAAAACCTCATAAGTCATATAGGTCATTAATTAACAAGGCGAGCCAAATGGTTCGCCTTGTTTGATCTTGGCGAGTGCACCGAGGTCTTCTAATGTTTCGTTATCATTGATTTACAAAACAGCATCAAAAGGGCTAAAGATAAAGCCAGAGAAGCGCTACAATGCTCGCGTTGCAAGAGTGCAACCAAGAATACTCATTTACAGAAGCCTTGAAGTAACCATACATGTCTAAAGATTTCGAATTCACTACAGAATACACACTCGACAAGCCATTTTTTGCTGAGTGTTATGATCAAACTAGCCAGCCAGTTAAGTTCCCGCAAGCGTATTTGAAAGGGATCCTCTTTCTAATTTTTGGTGTGGTTTTATTGGAGTTTGAACTGCTACCTAACGGTTACGTCGGTTGGTTCTTTATCGTATTGAGTGTGATTGAAGCGTGCAGCGTTTACTTCAAAAGAACTTGGTGGCTGTGGCGTCAAACCATCAGCTCAAGCCGCGGCAGTAAAGTGGTGTTTGAAGTGAATGCAGATGGCGTGCGCTACAAAAGCGGTAAAGTTGACCGCAGCCTCGCTTGGAATGAAATCGACCAACTCGAACAAACTGATTTGGGCTTTATCCTTCACCTTGGTAAACAACGCCAATACATCAGCAAATCTTGCTTAAACGAAGAAGTGATCGCGTTTATGGTAGAGCAGCACGCGGCATCAAAAGCGAGCTAACCAGCTCATATCAAGCTGGAATGAGCGTTCTAAAAAGTAGGTGATATATGATCGAACATTGTAGCAAGTATATCGTCGATTCTGAATCAATTGGGTTTGATGTAGAAAGCTAATAAGGCTTAGAGGTTTCTCTTTCGGACATACTGCTTCGGTGTCATGCGCGCAATCTGCTTACACTCTCTAGTCATGTGTGCTTGATCGGAAAAGCCTTGCTCCAGCGCCAATTCCGATAAAGTAAGATCGGGTTGCGCTCGGAGTTGCTCTAAAGTGTGCTTCACTCGTTTAATGCGTTGGTAATGTTTAGGAGTAATCCCCAACCATTTCTGAAAATTGCGCTCTCTCTGGCGCTGACTGATGGTCCCTGTAGGTTGTTCAATAATGTGGCCGACATACTGCGGTTCATATTCCTCAATCAGTGTTTGAACCCAGCGATATAACGTAGAAATCCTTGCATATGGCGAACGTGCTGTTTGCAGAGACTCAAATGTTGCTAGTGCAGAAGAAGCCAAAGGGTGGTCGTCTTGAATCCGCAATAGCTGTTCTAGACGTTTACCAAATAGTTGATAACCAACAGCAGGATGAAAGCGTACGCCAGTCATCACCGCGCCTGGCGGTAGGCAGACCTGATGTGCCAGAATGCTTATAGGCAGTAGGACAACCCCCGGCGTCTGCCACTCACCATCTATTTGTACTTCATTCTGTAAAATGAATACCACACCTGTACCAGCATCACTGAGTAATTGTTTACGTACGGTTTGCGTCGTATCAGGTTTGACGGATGCTGACCAAATGGCTTGAACATAGCCAGCTAAAGCCTTTTGAGGTTTTAAAATATCAAATTCTAAGTTCAAATGAATCATCCTATTTAACCTCAACTTAAATGAGAAAGTGATACACATGTACTTTTCATCCTATTAAGTTGAGGTATAAGCAGTGGCTTACAAGTAAGAACCGTCAAATAGAATTATCGAGGTTTATAGACTCCAACCTTTGGCTTAAATGCCTTAACTATTCGGTTCCAACTATTGATCGCGTTGATCGCAATTGTTAGGTTGACCATAGCTTCTTCTCCAAAGGTATTCAAGGTCAGCTGATAGCTATCATCATCTACTGGTAGGCCAGCAGTTAGTAATTCAGCCCAACCTAGTGCAACGTGTTCTGCATCGCTGTAGAATGGCATATCTTTCCATGCACTAAGCCCCCATATGCGTTCCGGCTTTTCACCTAACTTAAGCGCATCTTTACTATGCATGTCGATACAAAATGCACATTGATTGATTTGCGATATGCGTAACTTAACCAGTTCCCATATGATCATGTTCATAGTTTCTGATTGGCTAAATTGTTCATGGAAGTAAGCTTCCTGAGCGTATAGGATTTCTATTGCTTTTGGCGCTACTTCAATATAGTTGAGTCGTTTTTTCATGGTCATTCTCCTCTGTTTTTTACATAGTAAAAAACGCTCTTAGCAAAAGATTGAAGATTTTCGACATGCACTCAATAAAGTTAGATAAAAGAGTGAACGACGAAAGCGAAAAGTGTACCTATTGGAAACCAAGAAAACTTATGCCAATTAACAAAGTATTGCTCTAAATAATGCGACTTAAGGTTGGCGTCTATTTTTACTCCACCACCTTCCGTAAACGAGCAAAAGGTGCTGAGTTACCTATATACACGCCAGCCGCAACGATAAAGACGCCTAAAACATTTTCCCATTGAGCCTGCTCACCAGAAATGAACGAAATCAGTAGAGTGAATACCGGCATAATATTAAATAATGGAGACATTTTATCTGGACCAAGAACGATAGCACCTTTCATCCAAAAGTAATAAGCGATCAAAGTGCCAAACAGGCTCATGTACGCTATTAGTGATAGGTCTTTAAATGTTATGGCATTTAAGCTACGGCTAAAGTCGCCGTGGTACATCGCTATAGCGACCATTTGAATGGCACCAATACTTAACACCCAACGTAACTGCTGAGTTACTGGGATATGAGATGTTAAACGCTTCGCTAGAATTGTGTATAAACACCCACTAATTAAAGCAAATAACATGTATAGATCACCAATATTACTATTGCTGCTAATAGAATGAATATTTCCCCCTGTAATGACGATTACCACTCCACAAAAACTGATTAGTGCACCTAAAATAGTTTTAACCGAAATGGAAGTTTTGAGAATAAAGCCCGACAACAAGATAGTGACAAGTGGTAGATTTGCCTGAACAACCGCTGCGTTAACTGGGGTAGTAAAGCTCATTGCAGAGAAAATAGAGAAGTTTTGGATAGTTACACCCACGGTTGCTATAACAAACAACGACAACATACTTTTTCGTGTGAGTTTGGCTCCATATGGAGAGCGTTTAGTTCCTCTTATCAGTAAGAGTATTAAAGCTGCAACGGAAAATCGTAACGTCGCTGAATCCAAAGGAGAGACATCGCTATTAATAGCCTTTATTACGTTAAAGTTACTAGACCAAAAAAAGATAGCGACAACAACACCGCACCAAATTGATAAATGCTTAGACATAGATCTTCCTGATAAAAATTAACTTGACGCGATAATGCTATATATTTCATATTTGATTTTTAATAGCCAAATTTAAGAGGGTTAATCCCAAATATGGAACGTCACTCTTTGGATGACCTTTTGTTATTCGTTTCTGTTGCTCGCTATCAAAGCCTAACACAAGCATCTGAGCGTCTTAATGTCCCGTTAGCCACGCTAAGCCGGAAGTTAAAAAGGCTGGAAATAAACTTAAATTGCAGACTATTTAACCGCAGTGCACACCACTTTGCGTTAACAACTGATGGCGAAAAATATTATCAACTCTGTGAGCCGTTACTTCTTAGCTTAAATAATGTGACATCGAGAATTGCGACTGAGCGTCAGTCTTTAAGCGGAACGATCAAAATATCAGCGCCAATTAACATGACACAGATGTGGTTAAAGCGGTGCGTTTATGAATTTGCAGAGCAACATCCGAAGATATGTATCGATTTAGATGTACAGAATGAAAAAATCAATCTTGTATCTAACCGTGTCGATGTTAGTTTTCGTCTTGGTGATCTTATTGAACAAGACTGGATTGCTCAGAAATTATGGTCGATTCCATTTGCGCTTTGTGCATCACGAAGCTATTTAGAACAACACCAACCGATTACCCATCCAGAACAACTTGTTCATCATCGCCTAATTACGGTAAACAACGACAGCCAATGGAAATTAGTTAATCAAATCACCAATGAAACATTTGATCATCCGCTAAAGTTTCAATTCACTTCAAATGATGTACTGCTAGTTAGAGACGCCGTCATCCATGGTTTAGGAATTGCGTGGATTCCAACCTATTACTTTCATGAGCTAAATCATGATCAACATAACCTGCTGCCTTTGTTGCCAGAATGGCAATGCTCGGGTAAAGAAGTATTCATTATGTATCGAGACCGCGATAAAAGGCCTGCAAGAGTTGATGCATTTATTGAACATGTCTTAAATTGGAAAAATCGCATTCAAATGTTTGCTTGAAAGAGGTTTATCACATTGTGCTGTGCCGGTAACCTCAAGTGAAGCTTCATGACTCTGCTTCAATTGAGTTCATTTATTTAACCTCTAAAAGAATCATGAATACATAGGCAGTTAATGGGATTCGAGTTTACAAGTGATTCGGTCAGCTAAAACTCAAGCTAAGTAGAAAGTATTTGCAGTTGTATTTGCCTCTGAAAATCGTTTAGAGCTTTCTCATCCGCGAGGTTCTATAAGAAATTATTAAGGATATATTTGTGTGTGATTTCGTGAAAAAAATTATTGTAGGTTTACTTTTCAGTGCTTCGTCTTTTGCTTCCTTAAGTCAATATGTTCCAGCAATGAATGATAAGAACGGTTATGTAGAACCATTTCAGATGTTTGATAATGTCTATTATGTAGGAGACAAGTGGGTCTCATCATATGCCATTGCTACAGAAGACGGACTTGTTATCATTGATACGCTTGACTTCCCTTACTCTGAGTGGATACCTATCAACCTAGAGAAGCTAGGGCTAAAAGATAAGCCAATAACGCACATATTGGTAACTCATGGGCATTCTGACCACGTTGGGGGCGCCCAGTTACTTCAAGAGAAGTATGGTTCCAAAGTCGTGATGACCAAAAGCGCTCATGAACTATCTATACAGCAATCAAACAAAAGCGAAGGTGAGAACAAGTTCCTTCCTCCAAATTTAGACATAGAGATAAAAAGCGATAGCTCTATGGCTATTGGTGGACATGAGTTTAAGTTCTATCTCACACCTGGCCACACGGAAGGTGATTATTCCTTAGACTTCACTGTTGAAGATAATGGCGAACAATATCGTGCTTTTATCGTTGGTGGGCATAGCGTAAGTAGCAATGATCCAGAAGTTATTGGCCAGTTCCTGACTAGCATGGAGAAAATTAGAAAAATTTCACTACAGGCACCTATTGTGAACGTTAACCTTTCGAACCATCCACATAAAAATTTCCTTTTTGAAAATAGGAAGAAGCTCGGCACAAGCGGTAACCCGTTTATCAGTGAGGCAAACTTCTTCATGTTCCTTAAGCAACAAGAAGATTTAGCTAAGGGAAAACTAGAAGAACTATAATACCGTGGTATACGAGCAGCCTTCGTTATTAGGTTAGAGATTTGCTCTTGAGTTATAGCTAAGGCTTTGATGAGTTGCTCAATCAAGATTCGACACTTGTGGTAGCTATATTGTTTGTAGGTTCTAGTGGCAAAGGCGCTGTGCGTAAACATTCGTATTGTGTGCCTTAAACATTTGCAAGGCGTTACGTGCTTTCTAGAAAAGTCTCAAAATAGCGTACAATTAGCGTTTTGACACAGCGGAAATCATCATGGCCAAAACTGTTCAGCAGCAAATCGGAAACATTGCTCTAGTCGTTGAAAATTACGACGATGCTATCGAATTCTATACTCGAAAACTTCAATTCACTCTGGTTGAAGATACCAACCTAGGTGGTGGTAAACGCTGGGTTCAAGTTTCTCCTCCAAACTCCAATGGTACAAACCTACTTTTAGCTCAAGCGAGTACACCGGAGCAAACGCATGCAGTAGGAAATCAAACAGGTGGCCGTGTTTTCCTGTTTCTGCAAACTAATGATTTTTGGCGTGACTACGAGTTGATGAAGAAAAATGGTGTTGTATTTAATGAAGAGCCTCGTGTGGAAGAATACGGGACAGTGGTGGTGTTCCAAGATCTCTATGGTAATAAATGGGACTTACTGCAACTGAACTAGAAACTACATAGCACCTGCATAACATAGTGTTCATGAGGAGTTTCCAACAAGCTTTTAAGGCTCTGAGATATTAGTGCTAATTCAAAGGTTCTCAGAAGTCACTGTATTTCTAAATCACTTTTGTGCAAACAATAACTAGCCATCATTCCTTCTCGATGTATCAACAAATGTTAGGGCGGCACACCAAAAACAAAGGCGAACCAAACGGTTCGCCTTTGTCGATTTAGAGACTACAAAAATTAATCTTCGTAGTTATCGATGCTTGGGCATGAACAGATTAGGTTACGGTCGCCGTATACGTTATCTACGCGGTTTACCGTTGGCCAGTACTTCCAAGATTTGGTCGCTTTAGACGGGAAGCAGCCAATCTCGCGAGAGTAAGGGCGGTCCCAATCTTCAGCTGAAAGATCAACTTGAGTGTGTGGCGCGTTAACAAGTGGGTTGTTATCCAGTGGCCATTCACCGTTTTTCACTTTCTCCATTTCTTCGCGGATAGCGATCATCGCATCACAGAAGCGGTCCAGCTCTTCTAGATCTTCCGATTCCGTTGGCTCAACCATTAGCGTGCCCGCTACAGGGAACGACATAGTTGGTGCGTGGAAACCGTAGTCCATTAGACGCTTCGCGATGTCTTCTTCGCTGATACCTGTTTCTTCTTTCAGCGGACGAATGTCGATAATACATTCGTGCGCTACGCGGCCATTTTTGCCACGGTAAAGAACAGGGTAGTGTTGGCGAAGTGTTTCCATCACGTAGTTTGCGTTCAGAATTGCTACTTTTGTAGCATCTGTTAGGCCAGCTTCGCCCATCATTGCGATGTAAGCCCAAGAGATAGGTAGGATAGAAGCGCTACCCATATCTGCTGCTGATACTGCGAAATCTGCGCCTTCTACACCGTCTTCAATATGCCCTGGTAAGAAAGGAGCTAGGTGAGATTTCACACCGATAGGACCCATACCCGGACCGCCACCACCGTGCGG
Source organism: Vibrio sp. PBL-C16 (assembly GCF_034321865.1). Lineage (NCBI taxonomy): Bacteria > Pseudomonadati > Pseudomonadota > Gammaproteobacteria > Vibrionales > Vibrionaceae > Vibrio > Vibrio sp. PBL-C16. The sequence continues at coordinate 267,144 of NZ_JAXLNY010000001.1, forward strand.
GATGCAGAAGGTTTTGTGTAGGTTTAGGTGAGAAACGTCTGAACCGATGAAGCCTGGTGATGTTAGACCAACCTGCGCGTTCATGTTAGCGCCGTCTAGGTAAACCTGACCACCAGCGGCATGAACCATTTCACACACTTCTTTCACTTTCTCTTCGTAAACGCCGTGCGTAGAAGGGTAAGTGATCATAATGCTTGATAGGTTGTCTTTGTGTTTCTCGATTTTCGCTGCTAGGTCGTCGATGTCGATGTTGCCTTCTTCATCACACTTAACCACAACCACTTTCATTGACACCATAGATGCTGTCGCAGGGTTAGTACCGTGCGCAGAGCTTGGGATCAAACATACGTTGCGGTGACCTTCGCCACGGCTTTCGTGGTAGCGTTGAATCGCGATAAGACCTGCGTACTCACCCGATGCACCAGAGTTTGGTTGTAGTGAGAATGCGTCATAGCCAGTGATTTCACATAGCTTTTCTTTTAGATCTTTTGCGAGTGCTGCGTAACCAGCTGCTTGTTCTGCTGGTGCGAACGGGTGGATCGAACCAAACTCAGGCCAAGTTACTGGAATCATCTCTGCTGCTGCGTTCAGCTTCATCGTACAGCTGCCCAGTGGGATCATGCCGTGCGTGAGTGAGAAGTCTTTGTTCTCTAGCTGTTTTAGGTAACGCATCATCTGTGTTTCGCTGTGGTGCGTGTTAAACACAGGGTGTGTTAGATATTTTGTTGTGCGGCGCAATGCTTCTGGAATGGCTGCAAACTCGTTGCCCGCGATTTCAGTTGATAGTGCTGCCACTTCTTCTTTCACACCGAATACTGCGAATAGGGCTTCTACATCTGCCACGGTTGTGGTTTCGTCGAAGCTCACACCTAGCTGAGTACCCAACTTACGTAGGTTGATGTCTGCGGCTAGTGCTTTCGCGTATAGGTCTTCAGTTTGTGCACCTGTGTTGATAGTGATGGTGTCGAAGAAGCTGTTGTGAGCAAGCTCGAAGCCGCCTTTAGTTAGGCCAGCGGCTAGGATGGCTGTCATATGGTGCGTACGACGAGCAATCGTGCGTAGACCTTCTGCGCCGTGGTAAACCGCGTAGAAAGACGCCATGTTCGCTAGCAGTGCTTGAGCAGTACAGATGTTTGATGTCGCTTTTTCACGACGGATGTGCTGTTCACGCGTTTGCATTGCCATACGCAGTGCTTGGTTACCGTTGGTATCGATAGAAACACCGATAACACGACCAGGCATTGTACGCTTGTGCTTATCACGCGTTGCCATGAAAGCAGCGTGTGGACCGCCGTAACCCATCGGCACGCCAAAACGTTGAGCTGAACCGATTGCTACGTCTGCGCCCATTTCACCTGCAGGTTTAAGTAGGGTAGAAGCAAGAAGATCCGTTGCTACAGTCACTAGTGTTTTGTTTGCTTGCGCTTTAGCGATGATGTCTGTTAGGTCACGAACTTCACCTGTTGTACTTGGGTATTGAACTAGTGCACCGAACACGTCTTGCTCTGGTAGTGCTTCTAAAGAACCAACCAAGACTTCAAAGCCGATGAATTTCGCACGAGTTTTTACCACTTCGATGGTTTGTGGGTGAACGTCGTCAGCAACGAAGAATACGTTGCTCTTGCTTTTACCCGCACGCTTACAAAGTGTCATCGCTTCTGCTGCTGCCGTTGCTTCATCGAGCAATGACGCGTTCGCGATTTCCATACCAGTAAGATCCATCACCATTTGTTGGTAGTTTAGAAGTGCTTCTAAACGACCTTGTGAGATCTCTGGTTGGTAAGGGGTGTAAGCAGTGTACCAGCCCGGGTTTTCCATCACGTTGCGTAGAATCACGTTCGGCGTGAAGGTGTTGTAGTAACCCTGACCAATGAATGTACGTTTAACTTGGTTCTGATCGGCGAACTTACGCATTGCTGCCAGCATGTCTGCTTCGCTTTTCGCTTCTGCCAAGCTCATTGGTTGCTCTAAGCGAATTTGTGCTGGTACGGTTTCGTCGATAAGCGAATCTAGGCTAACTGCGTTGATCGCTTCCAACATTTTCTGTTGGTCAGATTTGTTTGGTCCATTGTGGCGAGCAACGAACTCGTTTTGTGTGCTGAGGCTTTGAAGTAATTCAGTCATTGTCCTTTACCTACTCCTTGGTTCGGGTAACGGATTTGCGTTACTGATAAATTAAATTATACGTCCGAACCTAGAAAAAAAGCTGTTCTCTAAACAGGCTAGGGAACAGCTTTCGTCACATCCTAATTACTCTTCTTCGATAGAGTTTAGGTATTCGTCTGCGTCTTTCAGGTTATCTAGTTCAGATACATCAGACATCTTCACTTTTACGATCCAGCCACCTTCGTACGGCTCTTCGTTAATTAGCTCTGGGCTGTCTTCTAGTTCTTCATTGATTTCTACGATTTCACCAGTGATTGGTGCGTAGATGTCTGACGCTGCTTTTACAGATTCAACGAGAGAGAAGCTTTCACCTGCTTCAACTTCGTCTTCTACGTCTGGTAGGTCAACGAATACCACGTCACCTAGCATTTCTTGTGCATGCTCAGAAATACCAATTGTTACTGTGCCGTCACCGTTGTCACGTACCCACTCGTGGCTATCTGCAAACTTCAGTGTTTTGTCCATTGCTTAATCTCCGAATAACTTGTCAGGAATTATTATGATTTCAAAAAAATCGTTTACTGGTATAGAGGAAAGCGACTGCAAAGTTCTTTTACTTCTTTGCGAACGCGTTTTTCAACTTCTGCGTCACCTTCAGGGTTGTTCACTAAACCGTCCAGTACGTCACCAATCCAATTACCGATGAGTTTGAATTCTTCAGCGCCAAAGCCGCGGCTTGTACCCCCAGGCGTTCCTAAACGGATGCCCGATGTAATCATAGGCTTCTCTGTATCGAATGGGATGCCATTTTTGTTACATGTGATCCCAGCACGCTCTAGAGCTTCTTCTGCTTTATTGCCTTTCAACCCTTTCGGACGAAGGTCAACCAGCATTAGGTGCGTGTCTGTGCCACCAGTTACGATGTCGCAACCGCGAGTTTGCAATACTTCCGCTAGGACTTTTGCGTTATTGATCACCGAATCAATATAAGTTTTAAATTCAGGGCCAAGCGCTTCACCAAATGCGACCGCTTTGGCTGCGATAACGTGCATCAGTGGGCCACCTTGTAGGCCAGGGAATACGGCTGAGTTGATTTTCTTAATGATGTCTTCGTGGTTAGTAAGAATCATACCGCCGCGAGGGCCACGCAATGTTTTGTGTGTTGTAGTCGTAACAACGTGTGCGTGTGGCAGTGGGCTAGGGTGTGCGCTTGTTGCGATAAGACCAGCGATGTGCGCCATGTCGACCATAAGAATTGCATTTACTTCGTCTGCGATTTCACGGAATTTTGCAAAGTCGATAGTACGTGGAATAGCGCTACCACCTGCGATGATCATTTTAGGTTGGTGCTCAAGTGCAAGCTCACGAACATCTTCGTAGTTAATTTCTAGTGTTTCGCGATCAACACCGTATTGAACTGCATTAAACCATTTACCAGAAAGTGCAGGGCGTGCGCCGTGCGTCAGGTGACCACCTGCGTCTAAAGACATACCAAGAATGGTGTCACCAGGTTGAAGCAGTGCCAGCTTTACTGCGCCGTTTGCTTGTGCGCCTGAGTGTGGTTGAACGTTTGCGTATTCACAATTGAAAAGTTTTTTTGCGCGTTCGATAGCAATGGCTTCCACTGTATCTACGTGCTCACAACCACCATAGTAACGGCGACCTGGGTAACCTTCAGCGTATTTGTTTGTTAGGCATGTGCCTTGAGCTTGCATTACCGCTTTAGAAACAATGTTCTCAGAAGCGATAAGTTCGATTTGTTCGTTTTGGCGAGCGGATTCCGCTTGAATTCCAGCAAAGACAGCATCATCTGTCGCAGAGAGGTTGGTAGAGAAAAAGTTTTCCAAGCTGTGGTTAGGGTAACTCTTATTCATGGTAGTTGACCTTCCAAATCTGAAAATGAACCCGCAATAGATGAGTTATGATTTGCGGTTGTGGTTCATTTGTCCTCAAAAACAGCTGAACTGCGTAGCAGAACAGAGTGAACATCCGGCCCTAAATTTGGGCAAAAAACTCCGTTGGATTGCGTGTTTCCTTTACCAATCTCTTACGGAAATATGCATCTCTACATCTAACAAGTTGGTAACATAGCGCCTGTAGCGGGAACAATCAACCAAAAATTTCCTATAGGAAACAAGATTTCAAAATTTGTTAACAAGAGCACGCTTTAATTCACTTGGTGGACTTCTATCCACTATGTGCTTCATGCACAATGCGAGTAAGACAAAAAATATGGATATCTATAGAGGGATTTATGGCAGAAAGTATTTACGATGAATACCCATCGATGACGTTGGCAAAAGAGCAACATGACCAAAATATCGAGCCGTTAAAACTGGGCCAGCGTATTAAGGATATCCGCTCGAAACTTGGTATCACATTAGAAGAAGCGAGTCAGCGAACCGGGCTTGCTCGATCTACACTGAGCAAAATAGAAAATGAGCAGATCTCCCCGACGTTTCAAGCGATGCAAAAATTGGCACTAGGCTTACAAATTGACATGCCACAACTCTTTGAACCACCTAGAAAAAAGGTAGCGACAGGGCGCAGGGATGTTACCAAGAAGAATGAAGGTAAACCACACCCAACACAAACTTATGAACATGAACTGCTCGCTACTCAACTTTCCAATAAGAAAATGATGCCGTTTAAGAGCCAAATTCGAGCTCGTAGTTTTGATGAATATAAAGACTGGGTTCGTCATGACGGCGAAGAATTTTTACTTATCTTATCTGGTGAGGTCATGTTCTATTCTGAGTTTTACGAACCTGTTGTTTTAAGCGAGGGAGACAGCGTTTATTACGATGCAAATATGGGACATATGTTGACCAGTGTTAGCGAGGAAGATGCGCTCATTTTGTGGGTGACAGCCAAATAGTGATAAATACTTGTAAATTTCCTATAGTGAAAGCAAACGATTGCTGCTGGTGGTCGTTATGATGAAAAAGCGCTTTTTTGATGAGAACTTGCTCATTAAAGCGCTTTTTTTGTACGATTTGTTGTGATTAAAATGTTAAGAGTCACACTTTTGCAAGTCGATCTACGTCTTGTTCGTGCAAAATAGAATGAGCCATGTTTATTATTGGAAACACATCGAATGCCGATAGCATTCTCGGGTCTATCTAAATGGAGACGAAAATGACTCAAGAACTACTGAAAACACCACTACACGCACTTCACGTTGAAGTTGGTGCCAAAATGGTCCCGTTCGCGGGTTACGATATGCCTGTTCAGTATCCTCTAGGCGTAAAGAAGGAACACTTACATACTCGTGATGCGGCAGGTCTGTTTGATGTTTCTCACATGGGACAGCTTCGCCTAATTGGTGACGGTGCAGCTGCGTTCCTAGAAACATTAGTCCCAGTGGATATTGTGGATCTTGAGTCTGGTAAACAGCGTTACGCTTTTTTCACTAATGAAGAGGGCGGCATCATGGACGACTTGATGGTGGCTAACCTAGGCGATCATCTGTTTGTGGTTGTGAACGCAGCATGTAAAGCGCAAGATATCGCACACCTACAAGCGCATTTACCATCTGGTGTTGAGCTAGAAACTATCGAAGACCGAGCTCTACTTGCAATCCAAGGCCCTAAAGCGGCGGCTGTATTGGCGCGTTTTGCACCAGAAGTTTCTGAAATGCTGTTCATGGATATTTGTAAAGTCGATGTTTTAGGCGCCGAGTGCATTGTTTCTCGTAGTGGTTATACAGGCGAAGACGGTTACGAAATCTCGGTTCCTGCTGACAAAGCGGAAGAGCTAGCACGTAAACTGACTGCGGAAGATGAAGTTGAATGGATTGGCCTTGGTGCTCGTGATTCACTTCGTCTTGAGTGTGGCCTTTGTCTATACGGTCATGACCTAGACACAACAACAACACCTGTTGAAGCGAGCTTGCTATGGGGTATCCAAAAAGTTCGTCGTATTGGTGGTGAACGTGAAGGTGGTTTCCCTGGCGCAGACATTATTCTTAAGCAGATTGAGACTAAAGATGTGGCGCGTAAGCGTGTGGGTCTAGTAGGTCAAACCAAAGCGCCAGTGCGTGAAGGTGTTGAACTGTTTGATGCTGACGGCGTTAAAATTGGCGTTGTAACCAGCGGTACGGCGGGTCCGAATGCAGGTAAGCCAGTCTCAATGGGTTATGTTCGTGCGGATTTGGCGGCGATTGGTACTGAAGTGTTCGCTGAAGTGCGTGGTAAAATGCTACCAATGACAGTTGAAAAAATGCCGTTCGTACCACAACGTTACTACCGTGGTTAAAACGAATTGAAACAAAAATGCCGAGCTTTGTAGCTCGGCATTTTTTATGTCTTCTTTTCGCTTGTTTACTTTTAGTTTACTGCTTCATCAATAGTACAGCACATATCAATAACGATATCTTCAAGCTTTTCCGGATGAATCATCTCTTCTTTTGGGATCCCAAATTGAGAGGCCATAATGGTATTAAACAATTCCCAATGCTTGATCAGCAGTTTTTCGCGATTATCTGCAATATCCGGCCATGTTTCTTGCATCATTGGCGCGAGACTGACAGCACCATGTGCGAAGATCAACATTTGCCACTTTGATTCCCACTGATCAAATTGTGCATTAGGGTTTTCGCTGTTGTACTGCTCGAAAATTCCGGTAAATATCGCAGCGAACTCATCTTTTGACTTTAAGAAATACTGCAGCAGAGCACCGTCATCGCCTTGTCGAATGGCATCGGCGATCATCTGTACTGGATGAGGATTGACGAGAGCAAATGCTAGCATGCGAACCATAAACAGATAAATTTTTCTATTCGAAGGTGTGTTCTCCGGCATTTCATTGATGAGTTCAGCCATATAGCACTGCATGAACTCGTCCATTGCATCGCTAACCGCTTGCCAGATTTTCTCTTTGCTGCCGAAGTGGTGACGGATCAAACTATGTGAAACACCAGCCTTTTCACTGATATTGCGCAGCGAGACACGCTCGTAACCAAGTTCACAAAACATATCTGCTGCCACTTTAAGGATCAGACACTTAGTTTGTTCTGCTGCTTCAGCACTTCTACGCCCCTGCTTTCTTTCATTCATAGTTCGAATTTTCCCGAATATTAATCACGCGCTTACTTTTACCAGAAACCGAACGCTTTGACTAATTAATTTGCTATCCACCTGGAAAATATGTTGATCAATTTCAAATTCTGCTTATACTGCACGGCTGTGTAATATATAAAACCTACGGAGAAAGCGGGTGCGAAAACAATATTTAAAGCGCACTTTAGTTGGCGCAGTGGTGACATTAAGTCTTTCTGGGATGCTAACTGGGTGTAATAAAGCCATTTCTGAGCCGTCTGAACCTTTAATCAAACCTGTAAAATTACTGGCGGTGAAAGACCTAGAACTTGAAGACTCGCACGCCTTTTTAGCGCGTATTGATGCAACACATCGCGCGCAGCTTTCTTTTCAGGTTGGTGGAGAGGTTGATGAATTACGTATACGCATGGGTCAAAAAGTCCAAAAAGGTGAAGTGCTCGCAACGTTAGACCCTAAAGATCTTCAGCTTGCGTTAGATGCCGCTCAAGCGCAGTACGCGTTAGCGAAAACACAATGGGACCGCTCGAAAAACCTTTACGGAAAAAAACTCATTAGTACTGATGAGTACGATCAGAAAGAAACTCAATATAAAGCGGCATTGGCGAACTACGAACAAGCTAAAACCGATTTGAGCTATACCAAAATTCACGCACCGTTTGATGGCATAGTGTCATATACCTATGTCAACCCATTTCAGGTAGTAGCAGAGAAGCAGGAGATCTTGAATCTCATTGATAACACGACGTTGGATGTGTCGTTCACCTTGCCAGTAAGTTATGCGGAATCTGTATCACTTGAGTCACTGCAAAACTCCGATATGTGGGTGACGATGGATAGCGAGCCAGGAAAACGTATTCCTGGGCAATTTAAAGAAATTTCGACACAGCCAAACATCGATACCAATAGTTATGAGGCGATCGTGACCATCACTCGACCAGAAGATCGCAATTTGCTGACAGGTATGACAGGGCAGGTACACATTGCTAAACAACATGTATCGGACGCGATGACGTTACCTCAGTCTGCTTGGGTCAACAAAAATGGGACGCAAGGTGAAGTTTGGGTAATGGACAGAAGCACGCAGCAGGTCAATAAAGTCACTGTGTCACTTGACGCAGCAGGTGGTGTGAAAGCCGGGCTTGATAACAATGATTACGTTGTTATTGCTGGTGTTGAGAGACTGGTTGAAGGACAAGTGGTGAAAGCTTGGGTTCGTGAGGGAGGCATTTAATGAAACGTTCTCTATTTACGATCTCTGCGATTGCACTTGCAGTTTTAACGGGGTGCAAAAATGAAAACCAAGCTATCGTCGAGCAGCCACTTTTTGTGTCGACTATCTCGGTGGATGCACCAGTACAAAGTCAACATCGCGCGTTCAAAGGCATAGTAGTGCCTGCAGAGCAAACGCCAATGGCATTTCGCCGCGCTGGGGAAGTTCAGCAGGTATTGGTTAAAGCGGGTGACGTTGTGAAGCAGGGGCAAATGATCGCAAAGCTAGATGATAGCAAAGAGAAGCAAGCCGTGAATGACGCAGAAGCACAATACACACTTGCAATTCGTCAGCTTAAACGCGGTGAAGACTTGCATGCACGTCAAATGATTTCAAAAGCGGAACTTGATGAGCTAACCGCTAATAAAGAGCTAGCTGAGGCTACTTTCTATAACGCGACCAATCAATTGAATTACACCCGTTTATTCGCCCCGTTCGCCGGTAAAGTATCTGATGTTTTCAAAGAACGTTTTGAGCGTGTGGCAATTGGTGAACCCGTGTTAAACCTATACCAAAACGATTTGGTTTACGTGCGCATTGAGCTTTCCGACAATGTTTTAGCGATGGTAGACCCAAACTCAGACAGCATGAGCTACAAGCCTAGAGCAACCTTCTCCGGCATCGATGGCAGATTTGCTTTGGACTATTTAGAGCACACAAGTGAACCCAACGCTGAAACTCAAACCTACGAAATGTACTTGACGATGCCACAGCCAAAAACAGAGATATTACCGGGAACCAGCGTAAGCGTTTTGGTCGATATGGTGAAGGCGGGCATTACCTCTATTGATGGTTACAGTGTTCCTGTCACGGCGCTTCAAGCAGGCAGTGAAGGGAATGAGTTCTTTGTGTGGAAAAAAGAAGGTGACATTGTCACACGGGTGCCTGTCATGATTTCTCAAGTGAATGGCAATGGAGCCATTGTGTCGTCAGGTGTTAACCAGGGCGATATTCTGATTAATTCAAATCTGCGTAAATTACGCGAAGGTAAACATGTGGATGTTGTGGAGAATAACCAATAATGAACATTGCTGAGTATTCAATAAAAAACAAAGTCATCAGCTGGTTGTTCATTATTATCCTTGCTGTTGGTGGTTTAACGTCATTTTTGGAGCTTGGACGATTAGAAGACCCGGCATTTACGATCAAAGATGCCATGATCATCTCAACATACCCTGGCGCGACGTCAAAAGAAGTTGAAGAAGAGCTGACGTATCCTCTAGAAAAAGAGATTCGAAAACTCCCTTATATCGACAAAATTACCTCTACGTCTTCTAATGGTATGTCTCAAATAACGGTGAGCATGGAAATGGACTATGGTCCTGATGAACTGCCGCAAATTTGGGATGAAATGCGCCGTAAAATTAATGATTTACGACCATCATTGCCTCAAGGTGTTCAGTCTTTACAGATCATTGATGATTTCGGTGACGTTTATGGCGTGATGTTAATGCTCACTGGTGACGATTACGACTATGTAGAGCTGAAACGTTATGCGGATTACCTGACCCGTGAAATCGAGCTTGTTGATGGTGTTGGTAAGGTAGACATCACGGGCGATCAGCAAGAAATGCTATTCGTTGAGATCTCACTTGATCGCCTTGCTGCACTGAACTTAGACATGAATGTGGTTTCGAGCTTGTTGAACCAGCAAAACAATGTGGTTTCAGCAGGTGAAGTGATGGTTAATGGCGAAAGCCTTGTTATTCGCCCAAGCGGCACCTTAAACACTGTAGAAGCACTAGAAAATCTGATCATTCATGGCCGTGACACAGGAAATCTAATTCGTCTAAAAGACGTAGCAACGATTTCTCGCGGTATTCAAGAGAAGCCAAGCAACGTCGTACTCTTTAACGGTCAAAAAGCGATTAATATCGGTATCTCGTTTGCATCGGGTGTGAACGTGGTTGAGGTTGGTGAACGTTTGGATGCGGAGCTCGCGAGCCTTGAGTCTATCAAGCCTGCTGGCATCGATATGAACTACTTTTACAACCAAGCCAATGAGGTGGATGAATCTGTTAAAGCGTTTGTAATTAGTCTAGCGGAGGCAGTGGCGATCGTAATCATTGTGTTGCTGTTTACTATGGGTTTACGCAGTGGTGTCATCATTGGAGTTGTGTTGTTATTGACGGTATTTGGTACCTTCATTTTGATGAATTACAACAACATCGAACTGCATCGTATTTCTCTTGGCGCGTTAATTATTGCCTTGGGTATGCTGGTTGATAACGCGATTGTTGTCGTGGAAGGCATATTGGTTGGCCTAAAGAAAGGGCGTACCAAAGTTCAAGCGGCTGTCGATATTGTAAAGCAAACACAATGGCCTTTGCTGGGCGCAACTGTTATTGCAATTACGGCTTTTGCACCTATCGGCTTGTCGCAAGATGCGACAGGCGAGTTCATGGGCTCTCTATTCTGGGTGCTGTGTTTCTCATTATTTTTAAGCTGGATTACCGCTATTACACTGACGCCTTTCCTTGCCGATCTTTTGTTGAAAGAGGAAAACAAAGAGCAGGGTACTAGCGAAGATGATCCTTATAAAGGCTGGTTGTTTGTCGTATTTGGGGCATCGCTGAAATTTGCATTGCGATTCCGCTGGCTTACCGTTGCTGGCATGGTGGCGCTATTAGTGGGTGCTGTCGTGGCATTTGGTAATGTAAAACAGCAGTTCTTCCCACCATCGAATACGCCGATGTTCTACGTGGATATGTGGATGCCAGAGGGTACTGACATCCGTGAAACGATTAAAAAAGCTGAAGAGGTCGAAAGCTACATTCGTCAGCAAGATGATATTGACTTTGTTTCTGCTTCGATTGGGCAGGGCCTACAGCGTTTTGCTTTAACCTATCAACCAGAAAAAAGTTACGAAGCGTACGCGCAGTTCCAAGTTCGCGCGACTGATCGTGAGAAAATGTTTGGTTTACTGTATAAGTTAGATGAGAATCTGGCGAAAACATTTGATGCGCCTACGTTCCAGTTTAAATTGATGGAATTTGGTCCATCACCAGCGTCTAAGATCGAAGCGCGTATTACTGGCCCTGATCCACAAGTTTTACGTGACTTGGCGGTGCAAGTTGAAGACATCCTTCATACCGACCCTGGTGCCCGAAACATTCGTCACGATTGGCGAGAGCGCACCAAGGAACTTGTACCCGTTTTCAATGAGTCTAAAGCTCGTCGCTTAGGTATTTCGAAAGAAGATCTTTCAAGCACACTGCAAATGGCGTTTGGTGGTAGCACCTTAGGTTACTTGCGTGATGGTACACATACGTTGCCAATTATGACACGCCTTCCTGAAGAAGAACGCGTAGATTTTGAATCACTACAAAACGTGACCATTTGGAGTCCTTCGTTGCAAACTTATATTCCGGTTGATCAAGTGATTGATGGCGTTCAACTGGATTGGAGTGAGCCGCTAATTCAGCGTCGTGACCGTAAGCGTACGTTAACCGTTCTCGCGGACCATGATGTGTTGAGTGACGACACGGCAGCAAGCTTATTTGCTCGTGTACAGCCTGAAGTGATGGCATTGCATGTTCCAGAAGGGTACGAAATCACATGGGGTGGTGAGTACGAATCATCCAAAGATGCACAAGAAGGCCTATTCGGTTCATTGCCGATGGGTTACTTGTTGATGTTCATCATTACTATTTTACTGTTTAACTCAATCAAAAAGCCGTTGGTCATTTGGTTCACCGTTCCGTTAGCGATCATTGGCGTTGCTTTTGGTTTGCTTACCACGAACATGCCGTTCAGTTTTACAGCATTCCTTGGTTTGTTAAGCCTAAGTGGCATGATTTTGAAAAACGGTATTGTGTTGCTTGACCAAATTAACCTTGAGTTGGAGTCTGGTAAAGATCCTTACCTCGCGATTGTTGATAGTGCGATAAGCCGCGTTCGTCCGGTAAGTATGGCGGCACTAACAACTATCTTGGGGATGATTCCACTGGTCTTCGACGCCTTCTTTGGCTCGATGGCAATAACGATTATGGCAGGTCTTGGTTTTGCTACTGTACTGACACTGATAGTGGTGCCAGTGATGTTTGCAATTCTGTTTAGGGTAAAACCGACCACTGCATAGGGACTCCTGGCTATTTGCCAGCTTCCTGCCTAGCCCTGAAGGTTTTCTTCGGGGCTTTTTTGATCTTACTAATACATACCAAACCATTCATTTGCTTGATTTTAATGATTTTCTTACGATTACAATGCAAATCATGCGTATACTGATGTAACGACACATCAAAGATTGAGATTACATGAATAAGCGCATATTAAACGGACTCTTCTTCGTTGGTTCTTTCACCTTGGTTGGCTGCACCGCGACGGATAGCATGCCGACAGAAACCAAACAACCTGCCCCTAAAATTAACAGTGTTAGTGCTGAAGTCATTTCCAGTTGGATTGATAGTAAGGTTTTAGCCCCTGAAGGGCTGTCGCTCGAGCAAGACAACCTACGTTATCTATCGGGTAGCGCCGACCTAAACAGCGACGGAAAGGCAGAACACATAGTGTTGCTTCAAGATCGCTATTTCTGTGGTAGTGGTGGCTGCTCTGCATATATGTTTGATAATGAGGGAAACGTTATTAATCGAATGTCGGTAACTCGCACGCCTATTGTACTAGCCGACAGTTACAGTAATGGTTGGCAGGACTTTATCGTTTGGAGTAATGGCTCATATCGACTCATGAGTTACAACGGTGAGTCTTATCCAAGTAACCCGTCACTAGAGCCAAAGGTGGATCGAGACGCTAACCAGCAGGCGGCAATCGCAAATGTAATGGCGACAGAGCTTTATCAGCAAGACGGCTATGACATTCTGCCCGCAGAATCAAAAACCTTGTGGACGCCAGCTAACGTTTACCACTTTACCTTCAAGCACTACGGTGACCCGCATAGCGCTTATCAAGCAACGGTGGATATGAGCAGTGGGGAAGTAGACATTGTAGCCGTTCCGGCTGCGGAATAAAAAACACCTCCCTTAACCGGAATTAAAGGGAGGTGCTAAATGCCAAATTCGAGGGTGGCATTGTTAACCGGAGTCGCTCTAATTAAGCTGCGACTTCTTGTTTCGCTTCTGCTTTGCTTTTTAAGAATGCGTAAGTAAAGCCAGTTACCGCTGTACCTGCTGCAATAGCCACTAAATACATTAATACTGGTGAAATTGCGTTAGGAATTAGCAGCACGAATAGACCGCCGTGTGGTGCCATTAATTTCGCACCGAATAGCATCGATAGGGCACCAGTAAGCGCGCCACCTGCCATACAAGATGGAATCACGCGCATTGGATCTTTCGCAGCAAATGGAATTGCGCCTTCAGAGATGAAACAAAGGCCCAAGACAAATGATGCTTTACCTGCCTCACGTTCATTTTGTTCAAATTTGTTCTTCGCAATGAAGGTCGCTAAACCCATACCTAGCGCAGGAACCATACCTGCGGCCATGATTGCCGCCATTGGCGCGTAAGTTTGTGAAGCCAAAAGGCCAACACCAAATGCGTAAGCGGCTTTGTTGACAGGGCCTCCTAGGTCGAAACACATCATTGCGCCAAGGATAATACCCAGTAGTACTGCACTGTCAGATCCCATGTTGTTTAGGAAGTCAGTCAGGCCGTTCATGATGCCTGAAACTGGGCCGCCTACGATGTAGATCATCACAAGGCCAGTGAACAATGTTGCTACAAATGGAATGATCAGAATCGGTTTAAGCGCCTCCATCGATTGTGGCAGTTTCACCTTATCTGCGAGGAGTTTCGCTGCGTAACCGGCAATGAAGCCAGCTGCGATACCACCTAGGAAACCAGCACCCGTTGAACTTGCTAGCATACCACCAACAAGACCAGGAGCCAGACCAGGACGGTCAGCGATTGAAAACGCAATATAGCCAGCAAGTACAGGAATCATCAATGCGAATGCAGAGCCACCACCAATGTTCATCAAGGCTGCTGCTAGTGTGCCTTCTTCTTTAAATGCTTCAATACCAAACACGAACGATAGGGCGATGATCAAACCACCAGCGACAACCACAGGCAGCATGTGCGATACCCCTGTCATCAAGTGTTTGTAAGCGCCTTTCTTCTCGTCTGCTGCCGAAGCAGAATTTGCAGAACCTGAATGTTGGTAAATCGTGGCTTGCTCGAATGCTTTGTCCATCTCTTCGGCTGTTTTTTTCAGAGCTGGGCCTGTTTTCGTGCGGTACATCTTTTTTCCGTTAAAGCGATCAAGTGGCACTTCAATATCCGCAGCAATGATCACCAGATCGGCATCTGCAATTTCTTGCTCAGTCAGTTGGTTTTTAGCGCCAACTGAACCACGAGTTTCCACCTTGATTTGATGGCCACGACGCTTGCCTTCTTCTTCTAAAGCTTCTGCCGCCATAAAGGTATGCGCAACGCCAGTAGGGCATGCCGTGATTGCAACAATCTTCTTTGATGCTGATGTTGTATCTGTAGTGATAGGGGCTGCAAGTGTGGTTGCTTTTTCAAGTAAAGTGGCGTTTTCAACCGCTTGCTGGAGAAACGCAGTTGCGTCTTTTGCTACTTCGCTAATTTCCGCTTGGTAAACCTTTTTTCCTACAAAACGAGAAGTGTCGACGCTAGTATTTGCCGCAATGACAATGACTTCTGCTTGTTCAACGTCAGCTTCCGTCAATAGTGTTGGTTCAACCACACTTGATTGACATTCTATTTTGGCATTCCAGTTTAATTTTGCGGCGGCTTGTTCTAGTAATCCTGCCGCAAGGATGCTATTTGCTACACCGCTCGGACAGGCAGTAATAATGGCAATATTCATACGATAACCTTCTGTTCCTTAGTTTTGTTCTAAGTTTGTAATAGGGTAAAGCGCGCTAACTTCAGTTTGTCGCTTGATATTTTCCAGTTCTTCCTGACTGGTTAGCCCTACGCCAACTTGACTAACTGCCAAAGCAGAAAGTGCCGTAGCGAAGCGCAATAAATCGTTTTTAGGCATCAGTTGCATGTGGCCCCAACACAAGCCAGCGACCAGCGTATCGCCTGCGCCAACGGTGCTCACGACATGCATTCGAGGCGGTTTTGCACTAAGCCATTCGCCTTGGTTGAGCCACATAACACCGTCAGGTCCCATAGAAACCACGATGTTTTCTATGCCTTTGTCGCTCAGTGTTTGCGCTGCAGCTTGGCACTGTTCAGGTGTTGCTAGATGTTCGCCAACAAAATCACCAAGTTCTTCATCGTTAGGTTTAATTAACCATGGGTGAGCATCAATACCTGACTTCAATGCGGCTTTGCTACTGTCGAACAACACCTTTTTGCCTTGTTGATGCAGTGCTTCTATCCATGCAGCGCATTGCTCTGCAGTAACACCGCCCGGTAGGCTGCCTGCCAATACAAAGTAATCGTGTGTTTCAGCAAGGCGGAATAGGGTTTCTTCAAAGCGCGCGATTTCTTCTGCCGTAACTTGAACACCAGGGAAGTTAATGTCACTAACGTTTCCATTAGCCTCAACGAGCTTGACGTTGATACGAGTTGCACCTTGTACTTCTACAAACTCATTCTTAACGCCGATGTCATTGAAAAGCTGATGGAATAGCTCAGGGTTATCTTTACCAAGAAAGCCGGTAACCGTGACGTCTGCGCCTAAATCGCTCAACACTTTTGCTACGTTGACACCTTTACCTGCAGCGTGGAGATTGCTTTGCTGTACTAAGCTCACGGAACCAACGTTTAGTTCATTTACTGAACCTGTTAAATCCAATGCCGGGTTGAGCGTAATAGTGACAACCTTATTTGTTTTGTTTGTCATATCGGATCCTTAACCTTCACCAAGGCCAGAAGCGATTGCATTTCCGATAGACTCCAAGGCTTGCGGGGCATCAGGGCCTTCTGCTGTAAATTGAAGTTGGTGACCGTGCTTAACGCCCAGCGCGATAACTTTCATTAGGCTCTTCGCGTTTACTGCTTTTCCATCTCCGTCTAGGTTGGCAACACGTATAGTGGATTCAAACTTTTTCGCTTCTGCGACTAACATTGCCCCCGGACGAGCATGTAGGCCGTGAGAGTTTTTGATTTTAAATACAGCGGTATTGCCTTCTTCTGAAGATGCGGCTGTGACTTCTTCACCTTTGAACAAAGCAAGAATCTGTTCTACTGATGCATCTAAAAGCTTGCCGTGTTCATTGTTAAACACAATATTAGAAAGCGTTTTTAGGATAGGTTGGTGAGCATTGTTACATGCTGCGAACGCGAAAAGTGCACGCACTTTTTGACCTTCATATTCGCAGTCGTTTGCCGTCGAGACAAATGACACACCTGTGCGAGTGACATGTTTGTCACTGCCAATTAACCACAGGCCATTACCTAAGTGAGTTGGTTGTTTGGTAACGAGATCGGCAACGAATTCGTTATCAGCACATCCCGTATTTTTCAACAGACCACCTGCAACAGCACTCATCTGTAGCATGTCGCTCGCAGGGAACATCAGTTGAATTAAAGAAGCGTCAAAGTCTGCTTCAAGCTGAACATCACCGTGCAGTAGGGCGATGATTTCGTCTTCATTTTTTGCATTACGCAGACGCTCTTCTACGCCATCTGCGCCTAGCACTTTGGTGAGCTGTTTAAGAATGCCAAGGTGTTCATCAGATTTAGCTGCGATACCGATAGCGACGAACACAGTATTGCCATCACCCCAGTCGACACCTTGTGGGAAGTGATGCACAGCAACACCCGTTGTTTTCACCATTGCACGAGTGTCGGTTGTACCGTGCGGGATGGCGATACCGTTCCCCAAAAACGTAGAGTTTTGGTTTTCACGGTTTAGCATGCCTTCAACGTAACCGCGTTCAACTAGGCCTTTATCAGTCAGGCTATGAGCAATACTCTTTATTGCTTCAAACTTATCTGTCGCTGATTGCGAAAGGGTAATGTCGTTCTTATTTAGCTTAAGCATGGTGCTTCTCCAGCCTTAAGGTATCAATTTAAAAATGTATTCTGTGTGAGAAGTTGAACGCCGCTTCTTCTGAGCGCTTATCACTCCTCAAACCTTTTATCTTTCAAGCTAAATCGATTCAGCTTGTTGGTAAATTTTTTAAAAGACTCAGAAAAACTGTTTTAAAAACTGACGTTAACAAACGAGCCTTTGCCGCTTTCCTATAGCCTAGCTCACAAATTGGTTTGTTGCGTGTTCGGGTGATTTACGTCAATTTTTAAGTTTTGCTGAATCCTTTCAGCTTTTATACTGAATCGGTTCAGCTTATAATTCAACTTATCGAAAGATCGTTGATGTATTAATATGATCGCGCGCACAGAATAAGGTTTAGAATATGACACTGGATGAAATAGCCAAATTAGCGGGTGTTTCTAAGACAACTGCTAGCTATGTGATTAACGGAAAAGCGCAGAAATACCGCATCAGCGAGAAGACTCAGAAAAAGGTGATGGCCGTTGTAGATGAGTACAATTATAAGCCAGATCATGCGGCGTCTTCCTTGCGGGCAGGTAATTCACGCTCATTTGGGCTTATCATCCCAGACTTAGAGAACACCAGTTATGCGCGTCTTGCAAAGTTGATAGAGCAGAACTCTCGGAAAGCGGGGTACCAAATTTTGATTGGCTGCTCTGATGATGATCCTGATACAGAGCAAAAGGTGGCGGAAGCATTAGTCAGTCGTCGTATTGATGCGTTGTTTGTGGCAAGTGGTATGCCCACTGCAAACGAGTATTATCTTAAGTTGCAAAATTCTGGTACGCCAGTTATCGCGCTAGACCGTCCAATGGATGATGAGCACTTTTGTTGTGTCATCAGCGAAGATTTTGATGCCGCACTTGAACTCACTCAGTCAGTACTGTCAGAGGATATAAAGTCCATTGGCTTAATCGGTGCATTGCAAGATCTTCAAGTCTCAAAAGAGCGTGAGCTTGGTTTTCTATCTGCTTCTCAACAAGGTGGTAAAACGGCAACAGTGGGTTATGGACAACACTTCTCCCGGGAAGAAGGCAAGAAAGTCTTAGAGAGATGGTTAACAGAGAACGCATTGCCAGATGCCATTGTTACAACGTCATACACACTGTTAGAAGGTGTGTTGGATGTAATGCTAGAAAAACCAGAACTGATGGGAAAGGTGCGTTTAGCGACATTTGGTGATAATCGACTGCTGGACTTTTTGCCTGTGAAAATCAACTCTTTGCCTCAACAGTTTGAGTTGATCGCGGACAGCGCAATGGAGTTAGCACTCAATGCTTCCGCTAAGCGTTACAAGCCTGGCGTAGAACTTATCCCGCGTAAAATTGTGAAACGTCACTAAGTAACTAAATAGGTTGCTCAAAGCTTTACTTCAGCCGTCAGCGCCACAAATGCGTGGTCGCTGGCGTTTTTATCTCTGTCATAAATCGGGTTGATCAGATGTTGGTTAGACACCTGATAGTCAACAACCTCGGCAACCGATATATCTGATAAGGTGTCAAACTCTTGTGAGAGCAAGATATAGTCGAATACATTCCCAGTGGAAAAATGATAGTGCGTGGCTGGGCGTTCATCCTTCAGGGTGTCACTTTGCAATAACCAACCATCTTTGAGTTGTAGTTCAGTGACGCTGTCACCAGTATTGGATACCAATGGGCTGTTAACGCTGATAGGAGTGATAGGTTGATTCATATCGCCCATTAACACTGTCGGCATTGGTTCTTTTCGATACCTCTTTTGCATCGCGTCTCTTAACATCGCTGCTTCCCAGCCTCTTTGCTGGGTGGATAACCAGCGCCCAATAATCGTGCTAGACGTTTCTGGTTGTTCTGAGTCGGCCGGGCGTTGAGATTTCAGGTGCGTTACGTAAACAGCGATATGACCAAGTACAGGATGTATTACTTGGGCATAGATAGGTTTGCGACTGAACTCTGGAACAACACTTACTCCAAAAGGCTCAAGCGTTGCTAAGTCAAACTCTACCGCTTGTACTTTTTCTATTGGAAACCGAGATGCGATTGCCACAACAGGGCTTGAGTAAATGTACTCATCCTCAACATGTGGGGTGTCAACGGTCGCAAAGTAGGGGTAGCCGATGGTTGAAAAGAATGCCTGGGTCTTCTCGATACTGAATACTTCTTGTAAGCCAATCACGTCGCCTTCCAGTTTTTCAACTTGACGTTGCGTCCACGAAAGTTTGTCTCGCCATTGCTCTAACGAGTATATGTTCTCGAAATCATAGTAGGCGTTAGGCGGTGCGACAAAATTAAACAAGTTCGCAGTGACAAAGGTAATTCTACTTGGTTGAGACAAAGTATTCACTCTTTTCAACAATAACTTAGAGAGTATATACCTTCAGGTTGCGTAATTGCATCTTCGTTTGAGCTACGCATCGGTATACAAGCTAACAAGCGACAAGTTAAATGGGTTAAGAGGTGCTCAAACGCCAAGGCGAATCGGTGATTGAATATCGGCAGAGGTTTCTATTTTTAAGCATTGCGTTTAAACTTCAGGGCATCAAATAGTAAGAGTAAGTAACATGACCCAAGATTACGACCACGAAGAGTATTTAGAAGGCGAAGAGATTGAGATCGAAGCGATTGGCATCGATGTTGATGCGCATCCAATCGAACTGTACAAGCTTTTTAAAATCGCAAACTTGGTCAGCGGTGGCGGCGAAGCAAAACATATCATCGAGGAAGGCTACGTCGCGGTGAATGGTGAACTAGAAACACGTAAGCGCCGCAAGATGTATGATGGTGACTTTTTTGAGTTTAACCAGGAATATTATGTTGTGGTTTGCGATGCGCCAGTAACCGAACCTGAGACGGCAGAGCAAAAAGCAGAAAAGAAAGCGAAAAAAGAAGCACAGTCTTCTCGTAAAGATAAGTCTCGTCAAAGTAAGTCACCCAAAGCCTCTGGGCCTAAATCAACAGGCCGTAAAGCGGCACATAAAGAGCGTAAAGCGCAGAAAGAAGCGTTGTCTCAGTCTGCTAAGAAAGGCAAAAAAGAAGACAAACCGCAAGCCACTCGTGATCCGAAGAGCGGTCGTAATTCTATTGATTTTTTCTAGGGAAATGAACGCTTAACTAAATAAGTGACATCTGAGTAAAACTAAAAAGCGCCGAGCATATTATATCGGCGCTTTTTTGGTTTCACTGTGCTGTAAGTGGGCAGTGTTAATGCACTGTCGTCTCGATGTTTAGGCTATCTGTCCAGTGATGAATGGCGCAAGGCTTTCCTAAGTAAAAGCCTTGGTAATAATCCAAATTAAGTTGATACATAGCTTGTAGCTGCACGTCTTCTTCAACCCCTTCTATAATGACTTTTGCTCCCATATGATCCGCTAGATCAACGGCGCTATGTATGGAAAAGGTTTCTCCGGCGCAGTAGTCTAGCAAATAGGAACGATCGATTTTGATGATGTCAGGGCAGAGCTGCTGAACACGTGCGATATCAGAATGTTGGGCGCCAAAATCATCGATAGCAAAGATAAAACCATTCGCTTTCATTAACTGTACGGCTTTGATTAATAAATCCGTATTTCCGCATGACTCTTCGACTACTTCAAAAACTACGTCTGATGGGCTCATACCAAGTTCGGAAAGGCGTTTGTAAAGCAGGCCGTTATCTTTAAAGCCCATGTCTTTGGTTAGCGTGAGTAGCGTTTGAGGCATGACGTTAAGAAACAGTTTGATCGGTGTCCCTGCGAAATAGCGTGCAAAATTTCGAATGTGCATTGCTCTGGATAAAAACTCTACACATAAGCGAAAGTAGGGATCAAGACCATTATTGGCCAGAAACACGTCAGGACGAATTAGGGAACCATCAATGCCACGAATACGCAGTAAGGCTTCCATACCAATAATACGTTGGCGTCTATCAAAAATTGGCTGATAAACACTGTGAAAAGTGAATTGATTGAGAACTACGTAATATTCACCAAGATTATCTTGTTTTATGTATCGCTCGTAGTCGGATTGATTCTTTAACTCCATGAAAAACGCCGAAAATTTAGCATCTTGCCAATGTAACAGGGTGCAATTCTGATTTGAAGAATCAAATGTGCCTAATTACATATGCGGTTGAGTTAATTTGAAATGGCTTCCGATTTTGCTTCAATATGGCGAAAAATAAGTGACAGACCAAAACAAATTAAGAAGTAAGCGAGGCCGACAATCAACCAAATTTCAAATATATACCCTGATGAATTTGCCATCTCTGTCCCAACAAACGTCATTTCTTGTATCGAAATCAGTGAAACAATAGAGGTGTCTTTCACCAAAGAGATGGTTTGACCGGCAAGTGCAGGTGTTATTGATTTAAGCACCTGTGGCGCGATAACAAATCGGTATTTCACCCATCGAGACAAGCCCAATGAGTCAGACGCTTCCCACTGACCTTGGTCGATACTTTGTAAACCACCGCGCACAACTTCTGCAATGTAGGCAGAAGAGAGTAAGCCGACGCATAACACGCCAGAGGCAAGGTTTTCCCAAAGGTTAGAAGGCCCAAACAGAAAGTGCTGTAGCGTATTTGGTTCGCCGTTGTAGTTTCGTAGAAGATCTTCCAAACCGAGTAACGGGATCAATTGGTTAGATATGAAAAAGTAGAAAATAAAAACAAACACCAACGGAGGGATGTTTCTCACTAACTGGATAAATGCATTGGCAGGTGTGCGCAACCAAACGGAACGAGAGAAGCGTGCTAAGCCTAACAAAGTGCCAAACGCTAATGCGAAGCTGATGCCCCAAATACTGAGCCTTAACGTCGAAATCAAACCTTGGAAGAAGTAGGGCAAACCACCATCTGCTCTAGGCGTGAAAAGTAATTCAAGCGCCTCTTTCCACTGCCACAAATAATGCACACCAACAGCGGACCGATGGTACAGCCAAACACCACCGATACCGCACATAACAAGTAGTACCCAGTCTAGTGTGTTTAATTGCGGTAAAAGGTAGCCTGTGCTGGATTTCGCGGGTGCTGTGCGAGTGGTAGTGTGTTCGCCCAAAAATTTGACTCCGATAAGTTATGGAAAAGTAAAATGGATGATTGGAGAGTATAGGCTCGCGGCGTCCACGAGCCATTTAGATTACTGGCCTTGCGCGACTTGATCTTGCCAATCTAATGTCGAGAACCAGTATTCATAACGTTGTTTTAACCATCCATCTTGGGTTCTTGCTTCAATCCATTTATTGAAAAAGGCCTTTTTATCTTCTTCCCCCAAGCGAACTGCAAAGGCTTCGTTACCTTGTGATAGTCGCTCAGAGAATGGAAGGAATAGTTTGTCGCTGTGTTTCACTGTCTCATGTTCTGGTTTTGGGCTAGAAGCAATGACCGCGTGGGCGTTACCATTCAGCACCTCTTGGAACGCTTGCACGTCGTCATCAAATTGCAGGATCTTCGCTTTCGGGAAGGTTTCTCTGGCTACTTGAACGGTGAATGCGCCGCGACGAGCCGCAATTTTTACGCGTCGTGAGTCAAAATCCGAAAATTCGCTAAAACCAGAGGCGAGTTCTTTGTTTGCTGCTACTTGAACGCCTGAGTGCGAGTAGGCCTCAGTAAACAACACGCTTTTGGAACGTTCAGGCGTAACCGACATGCCACCGATGATCACGTCGAACTTTTTCGCCAGTAGTGCGGGAATAATGCCATCCCACGCAGTCGGTACGAATTCCACTTTCAAACCTGAATCTTGTGCTAAGCGTTTGGCAACATCGATTTCAAAACCGATTAACTCACCTTGCTTGTTACGCATTGCCCAAGGTACAAATGTTGACATACCAACGCGCAAAGTGCCTCGTTCTTTGATTTGATCTACATTGGTTGTGGCGACATCTTCTTTCGCGATTGTAGGCATAGCGATGGCTAGCCCTAATAATGCAGTAATGGTCGCTTTGAATAACTTCATGTTATCTCCTTATAATTTGCGCCAACTGGCTCCGAGTTTGTGTTCTAGCCATGCAGACAAGCCAGAAAGTGACAGAGTGAGAGCAAGATAAATTGCTGCCACGGTAAACCAAATTTCGAACGGCATCGCCGTCTCTGAGACGATGTTGCGTGCCTGTGTTGTTAGATCAAAAATCGCCATCACGCTTACAATGGAAGAGTTTTTGATCAAAGAAACCACTTCATTGGTTAATGGCGGTAATGTGCGCTGTAAAACCTGAGGCAAAATTACGTCTTTGTAGGTGTAAAACGGTGATAGCCCGAGAGTTTGTGCTGCTTCGAATTGCCCTTTAGGAATACTGTTTAAACCTGCACGGAATATTTCCGCGGTGTAGGCACCTTGGAAAAGGGATAATGCCAAAACGGCGGTGCTGAATCGGTCTAAACCAATCACGGGGCCAAACACGAAGTAGAGTAAATAGATTTGCACCAACAACGGCGTGTTACGTATTACTTCGACATAAGTGGTACCAATAACATTGCCGACTTTCGAATCGCTAAGCCTTAGTAACGCGGTAACCAACCCTAATACTAAGGTAAAAAATAGACTAATAGCCGAGATGTTAAGCGTGACCAATAGCCCATCAATAAGTTCTGCCGGCCACCATTCGCCATCTTCATAAAAAGCGATGTAATCAGGTACGCGCTCCCATTGCCATTGATAGCCCATAGCGTCGGCACCAGAGTCCAACACCCACACAATCGCGATGAAGAGGAGCGTCATTTGCAGTAAAGCTTGAAGGACTGGTTTGATTACGCGAACTATCATCAGTAACTTAAAATTTGGTTCAAAAATGCTTGGGTTCGTGGATGCTGTGGTGTCTCAAATAAGGCGACTGGAGAGTTCATTTCCACGATTTGGCCTTCATCCATAAATACCACGCGGTTCGCTACTTTTTTGGCAAATCCCATTTCATGCGTGACGCAAATCATCGTCATTCCGCTTTGAGCCAGCTCAACCATGACATCCAACACTTCGTTGATCATTTCCGGATCAAGCGCCGAAGTTGGCTCGTCAAACAGGAGTAAATCCGGTTCCATACACAAGGAGCGGGCAATCGCGACGCGTTGCTGCTGACCGCCAGAAAGCTGGATAGGATACTTACTCGCTTGCTCTTCAATATTGACTCGCTTTAGGTAATGTTTTGCGCGTTTTTCAGCTTCTTGTTTTGACAATTTTTGTGTGCGAATCGGCGCTAAGGTGAGGTTTTCCAGTACAGTCAAGTGAGGAAAAAGGTGAAAGTGTTGGAACACCATGCCGATTTTACCGGGCTTGAGAGATTTTGCGTGAGAAGGCTGGTCGAACACATGAAGCTGGCCTCCTTGAATCGATTCAAGATGGTTGATGCAACGAATGAGCGTTGATTTTCCGGAACCTGAAGGGCCACACACCACGACGATCTCGCCAGAATGCACGGAGAAGTTGATGTCTTTTAGAGCGTGGTAATCGCCATACCACTTATTTACGTCGCTAAACTCAACGACGGGAGTATTCTCTTTCAAAGGGGCACGCTATAACGGAAAAATATCCTTTTACAATAGCAAGTTGTGCGCGTAATTTCATTAAGAATAAGCTAATGTTTAGGCGATGATTTTAAGACTCTATTCAGATCGCTTACAAGATACATCCATGTTTCTTTAATGTTGGTGCAGTCTAGAGTATGACTAACTCAGTTCAACGAGATACGGATAACGAACAACAATCGCAACAACAGACATAACCATTAATGTCTGTGCAGAATAGTAGGTCACCATGACAACTTGTCGTGAAAATATTGACCGTCCTCCAAAGCGTTCGAAAGCCAATACGATGCCAGAGATAATAAAGATAAAGCTTCCGAGCACTGCAAAAGAGGAGGATTGTGTTTTCCCACTCAAATAATACTCGATCGAAGCCCAGCACATAGTCATCAGTACCAATATATAACTGGCAACTGGCCGTTTCTCTTTACCGAGATCCGGTCGGAACAACCAGTAGACGCATATACCGAGTCCGAACAAGGCAATTGGGAGCCAAGGTGTAAAATGCCACGCTGACATGATGGCAAAACCATAACTATAGGAGAGATGGGCAGAGCAAAAGAGCACTAATCCTGTAATGAACTTGTCTCTAGGGAGCATTAATAACACGTCACCAAGCAACGAGAGCGATAAGCCAATCAAAATCCAATGCGCATATGGCATTGGGTAAGCCGGGGACTGAATTAAAATACCAAGCATACAGAGCACTGGTAATGGTTTAGAAACGTAAAAGAGCCATTTAGAGCCTTTACGGATACTGATGATATGTATGAATGCTAATACGACAACAACTAGCCACATAAAGTGTTTTCTCGAACAGACAAAATTATGTAGTACATCACTACAACAAATCAAAACTTAATTAACGAGTTAACTCGTTTTTTGATCTCAATTATTTTTATTTGTGTAAAGCTGGACAGTTGTCTCTTTACTAACCAACACGGCCGATTTTTTGTCTGGAGGGAATCGTTGTTTTTAGAAGCCTCCTCGTTTTGAACGTGATGTGGCTTACAAAATAGCATAAAAAAACGGTATTGTGACTGTTAAGTCACAATACCGTTAAACCCTAGGAAGGGCAGTGAAGAATTGTTGCAGTTATGAGACAGCTAACTCTAAGATTTCTCGGCTACGTTCAAGTGTGATCGCCTGGTTTTCACCTAAAACAGTCATGCCGTGTTTGTTTAGTTGATCAATGATGGCATCGATAGCTTGTTCACGGCTCTCACCATAGTTTTCGAGCTTAGTTGCGACATCAAGTTGATGATAAAACGCTTCGATAGATTCGATTGTGCGCTCTGCTAAATCCTCACCTGCTTCAAGACCAAATACGTTGCGACCCATTTGTTCTAACTTAGGGCGCTTAAACTGCATTTGGTTACGAAGTAACGACGGTTGGACAATTGCAAGAGAACGCGCATGATCAACGCCCCATAGAGCGGTTAATTCATGGCCGATCATATGTGTCGCCCAGTCTTGTGGAACGCCACTACCAATTAACCCATTCAATGCTTGGTTAGCAGACCACATTAAGTTTGCGCGCCACATATCGTCGTCTCGTTCCGCAAACTGTTCTCCGAGTGTTTTTAAAGTTTTCAGCAGTGTTTCTGCGTAACCATCTTGAACCATTGCACCGGTAGGAAGCGTCAAGTATTGCTCACATACGTGCACCCATGCGTCAACAATGCCGTTGATAAGCTGGCGTTCTGGCAGTGTTTTCATTACATCTGGGTCTAACACGGCAAATTTTGGCTGCACTGCTGGAGACATGAACGGAAGTTTGTCTTGAGTTTCTTTTTTAGTGATAACTGCGCCCATGTTTGACTCTGAGCCTGTTGCTGGCAATGTCAAAATTGCAGCTAGAGGCGTCGCTTCAGTGACTTGGTGCTTACCAATCATGATATCCCAACCATCACCATCATACTTTGATGCCGCAGCTACGTATTTGGAACCATCGATGACTGAACCACCACCTACCGCTAGAATAAAATCAACACCATGCTCTTTTACCATTGCGACTGCTTTATCGAGTGTTTCTTTGGTTGGGTTTGGTTCAACACCTGAAAACTCTAGCCATTCATGTCCCTCAAGAGCTTCTGCTACTTGGTCGTACACGCCATTTTTTTTGATGGAGCCACCACCGTATACCACTAAAACTTTTTGGTCGGATGGGATAGCTTCTTTGATTGCTGCGATTTGTTTTTGACCAAAGAAAATCTTGGTTGGGTTTACATAAGAAAAGTTCATTATTAGCCCTCTTGCTTCCAGTGAAGGAGATTGAATACATGCATATTAGTCCTGATTAACGATCGTTAACAGGTCGATTTCTGCAAATAATTTGCCTATTTCTACAAAATTAATGCTCTTGAGCTAGAAAGTTAAAGTCGAGAGGAAGTATAGTGCTCGAAACGATAATAGAGACCAAACTCGTTGGTCATTGATGGAGCGCTCTAATGCACACTCTCGCAGATATCATGCAGCAATATGTTGAAAAGCAGGGGCTGCATGACCTAGAAGGTATGAAGAAAACAGCGATAGATGGCGTATGGTTTTATCGCAGTAGCAAAGGGAATCATCGCCAGCCGTTTGTCTATCAGTCCGGCATCATCGTATTGGGTCAAGGGCATAAGAACATTCATATTGGTGATACACCAGTGCAATATGGGCCCGAAGATTACCTTGTTGTCGGGGTTCCCATGCCACTAGAGTGCGAAGCGTTTGCGACAAACAATGAGCCTTTACTTGGCATTTCGATAGATATTTCGCCAACGCTTCTTCATAAACTCGTTAAAAAATTAGAGGCTGAGAAATTCAGTAATAAGTGTCTGGATGCAACCCGTTGCGGCCTTAAGTCGGTACGTATGAATGAAGGTATGTTGGATGCGTGCAAGCGGTTAATGAAAGCAATGTGTAACGAGCTTGATGTCATCATGCTTGGCGAGCTGCTTCTTGAGGAAATTGTGTATCGTACTTTGGTGAGCAAAGAGGGGTATGTTTTATTTGACCTAGCACATCAAGAAGGTTCTTACGCGAGGGTCGCTAAAGCACTAAATCGCGTGCATCAAGCGTATCATGAACAGTTGAACGTACAAGCATTGGCTGAAGAAGCCAACATGAGTGTGTCTGCTTTCCATCAAGCATTTCGCAATGTCACGCTTGAATCTCCGTTGCAATATATTAAGAAAGTTCGACTTAACAAAGCGCGCGAATTGATCCAGTTAGAGGGGAGACGTGTTAATGATGCAGCGAGAATGGTCGGTTACACGAGCCCATCACAGTTTAGTCGCGAGTACAAGCGGCATTTTAATGAAACGCCAAGGTCAATAAAGGCTTAGTGATCTTTATTTCAAAATGGCGACTTTTTTTACCTTTTTTATTAATTTGCGAGTGACATATTTATTTGAGTTATAAAATTAGTTACTGGTGCCAAATAATAGGTACGTTGTTGCAATCATTTAGTGGATTGTTGCGAGGCGGTGTGGAAAACTCGTAAATAGATAGTGTGAAATCACCAAC
The DNA here is from genome assembly GCF_034321865.1 of Vibrio sp. PBL-C16. NCBI lineage: Bacteria > Pseudomonadati > Pseudomonadota > Gammaproteobacteria > Vibrionales > Vibrionaceae > Vibrio > Vibrio sp. PBL-C16. The sequence continues at coordinate 295,497 of NZ_JAXLNY010000001.1, forward strand.
TTGTACTTAAGTTATTTTACGTCGAAATAAAAGTATAGATGCGCTTCGTTTAGCGCATTTAGTATTGTTTTAACAATAACTTAAGGAAGAGCGATTATGCACCTTAAAAACGGCAACGCAGTGAAAAACGTGTTCACACTAAGCACACTCACCGCTTCTTGTCTTATGGCCTTCAATAGCTACGCAGCAGTTGACTGTGCCCCTCTAGAAACTTGGCAATCATCAAAAGTTTATAACGGTGGCGACCAAGTTCAGCATGAAGGTAATGCTTATAAAGCGCGTTACTGGACGCAAAACAACAATCCAGCGCAATCTGGTGAGTGGGGCGAGTGGGAAACACTTGGCGCTTGTGATGGCACTGGACCGGTTGATCCACCTCAGAATGAAGTCCCGACGGTTACTCTGACATCGCCTTCTGCGTCGGCTTCTGTGACTGCGGGTGATGTTGTTAACCTAGCTGCAGATGCGGCAGATACTGATGGGACTGTTAGCAAAGTAGAGTTCTTTGTTGATGGTGTATTAGTTGGTCAGGCAACGTCTGCGCCGTATGCTGCATCGTGGACAGCAACTGAAGGACAGCACGAGTTCTCTACCAAGGCCTATGACGATGCAGGTGCCGTTAGTACGGCAAGTGTTGTGACGTTAACTGTGGCATCAGCGCAACCTGGTAACGAAGCGCCGACAGTGGATGTCGCGCTTTCTGCGAGCTCTATTGACCTGGGTGGTTCCGTAACACTGACTGCAAATGCTACGGATGCGGATGGTACCGTTGCTAAAGTTGATTTTTATGTTGCAGGTGTGCTTGCTGGCACTGCTACAACAGCGCCATACACGCTGGATGTAACCCCTTCACAAGCTGGCTCATTAAGTGTTTATGCGAGAGCAACCGATGACGCTGGAGCAACAGCAGATTCTGCACTTGCGACGTTAACAGTAAACGGCGGCGCAGTGACATCTAATTGTCGTCCTGATGGTCTTTATCAAACAACGGGTGTAGATGTTCCTTACTGTTCTATTTATGATGAAGAAGGTCGTGAGAAAATGGGGGCTGATCACCCACGTCGTGTAATCGGCTACTTCACCAGTTGGCGATCAGGTGACGACCCACAAGCGACTTACCTTGTTAAAGACATTCCTTGGGAACAACTTACTCACATTAACTACGCGTTTGTGAGCATTGGTTCTGACGGCAAAGTAAACGTTGGCGACGTTAATGATCCTAACAACCCTGCTACAGGTAAAACTTGGCCAGGCGTTGAGGTAGATCCTGCTCTTGGTTTTAAAGGTCATTTTGGTGCACTAGCAACTTACAAGCAAAAACATGATGTTAAAACGCTAATCTCGATTGGTGGTTGGGCTGAAACGGGCGGTCACTTCGATACGAACGGCGATCGTGTAGCTGATGGTGGCTTCTACACCATGACGACGAATGCGGACGGTTCTATTAATCATGCTGGTATTGAGAAGTTCGCAACTTCTGCCGTTGAAATGATGCGTCAGTACAAGTTCGATGGCCTGGATATTGACTATGAATACCCGACGTCAATGGCTGGTGCTGGTAACCCTTACGACAAAGACTTCATGGAACCACGTCGTCAGTATTTATGGGCGTCTTACCAAGAGCTGATGAAAGTATTGCGTGAGAAACTTGATGCGGCATCCGCGCAAGATGGTATTCATTATATGCTGACTATCGCAGCACCATCTTCAGGCTACTTGCTACGTGGGATGGAAACCTTCGATGTAACTAAGTACCTAGACTACGTAAACATCATGTCTTACGACTTGCATGGGGCTTGGAATGATCACGTTGGTCATAACGCGGCTTTATTCGATACAGGTAAAGACTCTGAGCTAGCGCAGTGGAACGTATACGGCACTGCTGCATACGGTGGTATCGGTTACTTGAACACAGACTGGGCTTACCATTACTTCCGTGGCTCTATGCCAGCAGGTCGTATCAACATTGGTGTTCCTTACTACACCCGTGGTTGGCAAGGTGTTACTGGTGGCGACAATGGCCTTTGGGGCCGAGCGGCACTACCAAACCAAGCAGAGTGCCAACCGGGCACAGGTGAAGGTGAGAAGAACAACTGTGGTCACGGCGCTATTGGTATCGACAACATGTGGCATGATACCGACCCTAAAGGAAACGAAATGGGCGCTGGTTCTAACCCAATGTGGCATGCTAAGAACCTAGAAAACGGTATTTGGGGCTCTTACGCAGCTGCTTACGGTCTCGACCCTGTCAACGATCCTTCAGATAAGTTTGTTGGTACTTATACCCGTCATTACGATAGCGTTGCTGTGGCACCTTGGTTGTGGAACGCAGAGAAGAGCGTATTCCTATCTACGGAAGATAAAGCTTCTATCGAGGTGAAAGCCGATTACGTTATCGATAAAGAGATCGGCGGTATCATGTTCTGGGAACTAGCCGGTGATTACAACTGTTACGTACTGGATGCAAATGGTAATCGTACGGCAGTAGATGCCACTGAACAAGCTTGTGCGGCAGGTAATGGTGAATACCACATGGGTAACACTATGACCAAAGCTATCTACGACAAGTTTAAGTCTGCGACGCCTTACGGTAATAAAGTAGCGACTGGTCCAACACCAACTGAAGCAGTAGACATTACTGTTAGTGTTGGCGGCTTCAAAGTTGGCGATCAAAACTACCCAATTAACCCGAAAATCACGTTTACGAACAACACTGGTCAAGCGATCCCTGGCGGTACTGAATTCCAATTCGATATCCCAGTATCTGCGCCGGACAACGCGAAAGACCAATCAGGTGGTGGTTTGAAAGTAATTGCTTCTGGACATACTCGAGCAAACAACATTGGTGGCTTAGATGGCGTAATGCACCGTGTGTCGTTCTCTCTACCAGCATGGAAAGACTTGCCGGCGGGCGGCACTTACGAGCTTGATATGGTTTACTACCTACCAATCTCTGGTCCGGCTAACTACTCAGTGATTTCTGGTGGTAAAGAGTTTGCGTTTAAGTTTGAACAGCCAGCTCTACCAATTGGTGATCTCAATGCGGGCACGGGTGGTGGTACCACTGAACCAGGTACGTGTGATACGACAGGTTTAGTGACATACCCAGCTCTGCCACAAACGGATTGGGCAGGTAATCCAAGCCACGCTAACCAAGGTGATAAGATCATCCACAACGGTGTGGTTTACCAAGCGAACTGGTGGACAGCGGCTGAACCGGGTACAGATGGTAGCTGGTCAACGGTATGTAACATCTAATTATTATGGATTATTTGTTATAGCCTAATGTTTACAGGTACTTAAACAAAAGCGCACGATGATTATCGTGCGCTTTTTTGTTGTGATAGTTTGTCGTTTAATCGAATTGGTAACTTTCAGGTATGACGACAATACCTTTGTCTGAGATTTTAAATCGCTTCGCATCTTCAAGTTTGTTGATGCCAATTTGAGTATGTGGCGGAATACGAACATGTTTATCAACTATGCAGTTGACCAACTGACTTCCTTCACCGACTTCCACGTCATCAAAAATGATAGAATCGACTACCGTTGCACTGTCTTGGATACGTACATTAGAAGAAATAATGGAGTGCTGTACTGAGCCGCCGGAATTGATGACACCGGTAGCAATGATGGAGTTAATAAAAATACCTTCATTACCCGTAGCCGACGATACAGTACGAGCTGGTGGAAACTGCGGCTCGTAAGTACGAATCGCCCAATTAGACTGATAAAGGTTCATTGGCGGCACAGGTTCTAGTAGATCCATATTCGCTTCATAGAAGGAATCAATGGTACCTACGTCGCGCCAATAGCAATCTTTATCGACGCGCCCTTTACTACCACAGAATTGATAAGCGTAAACGGATTCCGTATCAATCAGCTTAGGTATGATGTCTTTTCCGAAGTCATGGCTTGATGAATCGAGTTTTGAGTCTTCTTCAAGCGCTTCTTTCAAAACATCCATATCAAAGATATATATTCCCATAGAAACAAGGCTTCTGGTCGCGCTTCCAGGAAGGGTAGGTGGGGTTTCAGGTTTCTCTATAAACGAAGTAACGAGCCCGTTTTCTGCGGTGCCCATTACACCGAATGCTGAAGCATCCTCTACGGGAACATCCATACAGGCAACGGTGAGCTTAGCACCTTTCTCTTTATGCTCTTCAAGCATTGCAGCGTAGTCCATTCGATAGATATGATCGCCGGATAACACAACCACATACTTTGCATCATTTCGCGATAGCAACCACATGTTGTGATAAATCGCATCGGCGGTTCCTTCATACCATGCACCACCTTTGCGCATTTGTGGTGGAACAGCAGTAATGTACTCGCCTAGCTCTGGATTGAATATCGACCAGCCGTCTCGTAAGTGTTTTTGAAGTGAATGAGATTTATATTGGGTTAAAACAAGGATCTTGCGTAAACCCGAATGTAAACAATTGGTTAGTGTGAAATCTATAATTCTATATTTTCCGCCAAAAGGTACGGCTGGCTTGGTTCTGTCATCGGTGAGTGGGCTGAGTCTAGACCCCATCCCTCCTGCTAAAATTACGGCGAGTGCGTCTTCCATAGTATTCCCTTTCCCTTTTCTGACATGCATCAAAACGGTGCTAACCTGAAGGAGGTGGTATGCAACGCAGAGGTTTTGAAAAGCATGTGCTAATGTGCTTATTAGTGAAAAGTCTACTACAAGAATCGAGCCATAGAATATCTCCTTAAAAATCAAGGAGGTTAAAATTTCACTGTAAGACAACTGCACCATATTAGTGAAACGCTAAATAGCCCGTGCATCAAATTGGCGCAAAATTGTAGAAAGGAGAAGTCAACAAGTATGGATTTACAATGTAAAGTGGCGACAAAACAAGAAGATAAATAGGGTTTTCTAGCTTAATAACTATGGCCAAACAAGGCTTAGGGTTAGCGTCTTAACTCTAAAGGTCTAAAACAGGCGCGTTGATGTAAGGCAGGAGAGCTTTGTATCAACGATTCAAGAGTAGAAGGCCTGAGACAACTCTTTTCACAGTTGTTGAGAGTGAGTGGATAGGTAAGTAGACCACTCACTCAATGAATATGCTCACTTCACTGATAGCGATACGTTATCACTGCACTAAGAGAGACCGACGATATTTCCTCCATCATCAAGATCTAAGTTCATAAATGCGGGTTTATCAGGTAAGCCTGGCATCGTCATCACGGTACCAGATAATGCATAAACGAATCCTGCGCCCGCACACAAGCGCAGCTCGCGGATTGGGACGGTAAAACCAGTTGGTGCGCCTTTGACTGCGGAGTCTGTGGTTATCGATAATGGTGTCTTCGCGATGCAAACCGCTAAGTTGTTAAAACCTAGATTTTCAAAATGGTTGAGCTGTTCAGTCGCGATAGGAGTCATTTCTATATTGGTTGCGCCATAGCCCCCTTCACATACTGCCATGAGCTTTTCGAGTAATGATTGCTCTTTGTTGTATAACGGACAAAACTCTACAGGCGTGGTACACGCATCAATAACATGTTGAGCTAGTTCCGTTGCGCCTTGTCCGCCTTGCGAAAAAGCGGTGCTGATGGCTACTTTAACTTCGGGATTAAATTGGTGAATCAGATCTTCAAGAGCTTTAAGCTCTTTCACACAATCTTGTGGAAACTGATTAATGGCAACGACAGCAGGTAAACCGTATTTATGAACGTTATTTATGTGCCATTTTAAATTTTCAAACCCAGCCTCCAATGCTGCTTGGTCCGGATTAAAAATGGAATCTGGAATAGCCATACCTGGTCGTAAATCGTAGTGTCCAGAATTCGCTTTGAGGCCGCGTAATGTTGCTACGATCACTACACAGTCCGGGGCTTTGTTGGCGGCAGCAGCTTTAATGTTACACGCTTTCTCGAATCCCATATCCGAACCAAAACCGGCTTCAGTTACCGTGTAACCTGATAGTTTTAGCGCAATATCGTCCGCGATAATGGATGAATTTCCATGGGCGATGTTTGCAAATGGACCTGCATGGATCAACGTAGGAACACCTTCTAGAGTTTGCATCAGTGTTGGTGCAATCGCCTCTTTTAGTGTTACTGCCATTGCTCCTGCAACTTGTAGATCTTCCGTAGTGACGGGGTTTCCGTTCAAATCGTACGCTACGACAATTTTCCCGATACGTTGACGTAAATCTTTTAAATCTTTGGCTAGTGCAATGATAGCCATTAACTCGGAAGCGGCTGAAATATCGAACCCTTCGTCACGCTCGAAACCATTGATGGTTTTTCCTGCATCATTGAGGCCAATTTTGACTTTACGTAGTGCACGATCATTATGGTCCATCACTCGTTTCCAAGTAATACTGGCCGTGTCGATTTTAAGTGCTCTTAACCCGGTACGTGCTTCAAAGGCATCATAACCTTCGCGTTGCTCATGGAACAAGCGAGCGTCAAGAGCGGCTGAAGCAAGGTTGTGCGCCGCTGTCACTGCGTGAATGTCACCAGTAAGGTGTAAGTTTAACTCTTCCATTGGAGCTACTTGAGAATAACCACCGCCCGCTGCGCCACCTTTAATACCGAAGACGGGTCCCATCGAAGGTTGCCTTATACATGCAATAACAGATTGATTAAGCTTTGCTAAACCTTGCGCCAATCCTATCGTCGTAACGGTTTTTCCTTCGCCAAGAGGAGTCGGCGTGATCGCAGTGACGAGTACAAGTTTACCGTCATCATTTGCTTTGAGTCGTTCCAAACATTTTGGGTGGACTTTGGCTTTGTGCTTCCCGTGAGTGTCATACTCTTCGGGCAATAGTCCTACTTTTTCCGCGATAACATCAATAGAAGAAAGTGGTGTGTTTCGGCAAATTTCGATATCTGACTGCATGGAGAATCCCCAAAGTGGCACACAGGTAGCGTTGAAAAACTACCTGAGTTATAACGAGTATTATTGTGAGGCAAAGGTCTGCTTGGTGATGGTACTGTTTCGGTTAGGCTTGTAAAGAGTTTACTGCTTCGTATTGTGCGACATACTAACAAAATCTACTCGTTACAGTGCTAGATAAAAACAAAAAGGCCACCAAATGGTGGCCTTGATATATTTTCAGCTTTAAAGCTGTCGTTTTAACGATCCCAATAAGTCTCTTCTAAGCTATCTTCTCGTTCAGGAAGCGCTCGCGATAGGCGAGGAGAGTGCTGCGTCAACACTTCATAGCTTACTCGGTTTGCGTATTTACAGATCTGAGAAAGCGAGGAGTAGGTTAAGCATCGTACTTCGTGCTTTTCTGAGTTAGGCACTTCTTTTTGGTGGAAAGAGTTTGCTGCCATGTCATGCAGTAAGGCTGAAAGGGCTGCATCACCTGCACCATTAGTGTTCTTAATCTCTAATGGTCCACCAAGGTAAGGGCCGATGTGAGAGTAGACCTTCATTGGGTTTTGACAGTCTTCTTTACGCATCGCACGACTAAACTCGTACTGGTTAAAGGCTTCGAGGGAGCTTTCAAGGATGTCGTGTGTGGTTTCTCGTTTTACTTTCTCGTCGGTGTAACCAGCCATGTACAGACCATTTGGTCCTGCCGTACACAGTACGAGATCAACCCATTCAAGTGCTTTATCAGCAGCAGCTAGCGGCTCTGTTTCACCTGTTAGCGCCGCACCTTCTTCTTCATTCATAGCGACAACAGAAATGTTTTCGCGAATGTATTCTTGCCACCACTGTGCGTTGCCTTCGATAACGTACTTCGTCCCTAACGTAAGTACAACAGGGACATCGTGCTTCTTAGCAAAGTCGATCGCTCTTTGTACCGCTTTAGGCATTGGATCTTCTTCTTTACCACGCATTAGGTAAGAAGAAACAACCAGGGCTGATGCTTTCTCAAAGATCTCTTCAGGAATGCTTTCCGGAAGTAGTTGATTCATATGACCTTCGTTGATAGCAAATGTACGCTCACCGTCTTGAGAAATTAGGGTGTAGCAGCGACCAATAGGGCCATCTACCGTTTGTAAATGGTTAAGGTTCATGCGTGAAGACGTACGGCAAAGGTAGCGGTAAGCAAAAGAACCGACTTGAATGTTCTTAGACATCACACCGAGCAAAACGGATTTGCTATCGGCTAAAACTGAGTAGTTGTGAAGAGTATTGCCAATCGTGTCACCTGGGTATTGGTGTGTGATCAGGCCTTGCTCAACCAGTTCTTCGTAAAGAGCATCTGCTTTGCTTTCTTCAAGAACGAGCGAATGTCCTTTACTCAGGTTGTATTTCTCTAAAAACGCGTCATCTACACGTGCTTCGATATCTACAATGGTTTGACCGACACCAACAATAGTTGGGCGATATAGCTTAGGTGCCTGTCGGATTTGGTTTACTAATGGATCTCGAGCGTGAGTTGGGAAGTAGTGTTTAGATTTACGCTGACCAGGAAACTTCATGCTTGTTCTTGAGTGAGAAAAAAAAGAGGCGGGATTGTATCACAAAAAAATGAAAATCGTGGCGATTTATTACAAAGAAGTCTGCTCGCTGAAAAAATCAGCGAGCTGAGTAAATAGCAACCAAAGCAGCTGCAATTTATGACGCTTGTCGTATTGCAATGGGTTGTTTTTTAAACTTGTTGCTCAGCAGCGCCCGGAAAGAGCCTGCTCCGCGCTAACTAAATTTACCCGCGTTACTTTTTCACTTCAGTTGGCTCAACGTAAGCCTTGGTACCCCAAAGTGGGACTGTCGAAAGGCTATGTTTAAAACTACCATCGGTCTCTTTTGTTGTATAAGACAAGTAGAGTAAGGTTTGGTTATCGGCATCATAAATACGGCGAACCTTCATTGTTTTGAAGAAAATGCTTTTTGACTTCTTAAATACAATTTCACCGGACTTACTCTTATCTATTTTTGCAATCATTTCCGGTGTGATTTCGCCAGTCTGACGACATGATATTGAGCTATCACTTGGATCTGCTAAGCTGAAATCCGCTTCGATAGAGGCGATGTGACATGTGACACCTGTTACCACCTCGTCTTTCAACTCACCGACTTTGATGTCTTTCAAAGTAAACCAACCGAGCCCCACGTCAGCAACATCGTTATCTGAACAACCAACTAGAGTAGTAGCAAGCAATGCACTTAACAGCATCTTTTTCATTATTTTTGTCCTTAACTAGGAAAGATATTGATGAAATCTATCAGAGGTTTGCACCTAAAACAAAATTTAGCCACGGAAAGGTCTATGTGCGCTAGGTTTGTTGCGGGCTTCATGCTAATGTACTGCTCTAAACGAAGGTATCAAGATGAATGAACAACAGTTAGCCAGTATCGAGCGTAAAAATACATGGCTGTATGATCTGGTCGAAGTTGAATTTCCGACACCAGAGAGTTTGAAAGGGCGCGATGTCTATTTCAAAACGCTAGAAAAAGCAACGTATCAAGTAGTCGACAAAGACACACTACTGGAAAGTGACTCTGAATTTAACCCCGACGACATTTTTCTGGTCGATTTTCATCGACTGACCATTATGTTCTCTATCTTGCAATCTCAGCGCTGGGAACAGCAGCATGATAAAGATATGATCATTGAATATCTGACACAGATTATCCTCACGCCAGATTTTGAATTATATGTTGGTTTTAAATCAGGAGTCCCAATTGGTGCTGCTATTGTTAGCCATCTCGAAGGAAATACACTCATCTCTGATGTTGCTGTTTCTGAATCAAAATACAAAAGCTCGTTTGTGGCTGATCTGGCTAAAAGACTAAGCACCGAGCAAAAACTGTTAGACTCAGTGGTTATCGAAGACTAACTTACACATCAATGTGCATAAAAAGTAAAGCAAGATGACGTTGGGTGATCTTGCTTAGAAAAACTGTAATTGCTCCCTTCTATTTCCATGAAATGCCAAGCTCGTCGTTTCAACAATCCCAAACTCAAATAAGATTAATCCAAACATTCTTAAAATCAGCTTGGGCTTGAGCCTTTAAGACGTCTGGAGATGGCTATGGCAATTACCAATATTAAGTGCGTGATATTTGACTGTGATGGTACGTTGGTCGACAGCGAAAGACTGTGTTGCCAAGCGCTCGTCAATGTATTTAACCAGCATGGGGCTGCGTTAACGATGGAAGAGTGCGTTTCTCACTTTAAAGGAGGAAAGCTCGCTGACATCCTTTTAGATACTAAAGAATTGAAAGATATCAAAGTCCCAATTGATGTTTTAGAGCCGCAATACCGAGAAGAAGTCCAGTCTCTTTTTGTGCGTCACTTACAGCCGATGGATGGCGCAAAACGATTAATTCAGTTTTTGGATTCGCATAATATCGAATATTGTGTGGCGTCTAATGGACCTAAAGATAAAATTGAATACGCTTTGGAGTTAACCGGTTTACTCGATGCTTTCCGAGGGAAAGTGTTCTCGGCATTCGATGCGAATAGTTGGAAGCCTGAGCCCGATTTAATCATGTACAGTGCTATGAGCATGGGCTTTTTACCAAGTGACTGTCTTTATATTGATGACACTCCTAAAGGAGTTGAGGCGGGACTAAACGCCGGTATCAAAACGGTGCAGTTATTTAATGGTGAAGCTATCAATCGTGTTGATGACGAGCGTGTAATTCGCATCCATCATTTAGATGAATTAAAAGAGCAGCTGTGTGGCTGCTCTGTTTGACCTATTAATGGCAAACCGGACTTAAGCTGTGGATGTGCTTAAGTTTAGACTGTAGGTAAGGCGTTTGATGTAGACATTGGATAGATGAGAAGTTTTTTGTATGAAATCCGCAAGCAGCGCATGTGAATTTCTCGCCATCCGATGAAATGAGATATTCATCTCCTTGGCAGAGTGGGCAATTCAGGTTCTCTATGTCTTTTGTGTCTTTGTAATTATTCATATTGTTTTCCAGCAGCAAATTGGAATTGGCAAGATCAAGCATAGCGGAACGCTTTGTTTAAGAACATTATTTCATCCGGTACAGCGAGAACTTGAGATTCACTTCAAATATCCACTTGGATGTCGTAGAAAATATCGAAGGTAATAGTTGAACACGGCTTAAAGAAAAGGGCTCCTTAAGGAGCCCTTGTTGATCATAAGTTCCACAACGTTATGCGGTGCGGTAGCGTTGTAATATCTCACCAAGAGAAACGGAGGCTTGCGTGAGATTAGCGACGCCAGCGGTAGATTGCTCCGCCACTTCTCTGATTGTGCTTGATTGACTACGAATTTCTGAAAGTTCCGATGCAATATCGTTAGCAACTGCGCTTTGTTCTTCAGCAGATGTGGAAATCTGAATGCTCATGTCCATTAATGAGCGTGCTGACTCGGCAATAGAGGTAACATCATGGCCGATTTCATCAATAAGCTGGCTGCTGGTTTGAGCTTGCTGAACGGTTCGGTTGGTGATTGAAGCAATGTTCTGGCTCTCAATTTGAAGCTTCTCAATCATGGCTTGGATCTCTACTGTTGCCTGTTGAGTTCTGCTTGCTAATGTACGTACTTCATCGGCAACCACTGCAAATCCACGACCTTGTTCACCAGCACGGGCTGCTTCGATTGCTGCGTTTAGCGCCAACAGATTAGTTTGTTCTGAAATGGCGTTAATCGTTGTGATCACGTCATTAATCTGCGTCGTATTCTCGTTTAAATTGGTTACTGACGTAGAGGCTTGTTCAATATAGCTAGATAACGTCTCTATCTCGCCAATCACGTTTTGTACACGGCTTCTGCTTAGTTCGATCTTCTGGGCATCTTGGTCTGACTGCGTCGTTGCTTGTTGAGAAATACTTGATACCTCCTTTGCAGAGGCTGTCATTTCTTCCATTGCCGTCGCGACTGAATCAAGCGTTTGATATTGATGAGATATCTGGGTTTCACTCAACTGCATATCTTTTTCGAATGCAGAAGATGTCTCACTCAACATCGTTGCATTATTTTTAACACTATTAACCAGTTCACTTAAGGTATCCATAGACTTGTCTAGCGCACAGCCGATGGTACCGAATTCATCTCGACCAGGATGGAAACCAAGACGAGAGGTTAAGTCACCGTCACCAATTTTTTCGGTTGTTGTATATAAAACCCACAGAGCTCCTCCGATAAACGTTGCCACCCAGTAAGAGAATAGGGCAAAAGGAATAACCCATAAGAAGCTGAGTAATAGTGACGATAGAGCTGATGATTTTAACGATTCGTATTGTGTGGACACATTTTGAGTCAGCTTAATCACTTCTCCAGAATGCAACTTGGCATAAGCGGTGACAGACCCATCGACAAAAGAACTCTCGCTTACGCGGTTCGATTTCGATACGCCGTCAATTTCTGTAGCGCGGTTTGATTGAGCATCAACGATACCAGAAAGCTTCGCTTCGCTCGCCGAGATGGCTTGCTGCTCAAATTGTTGTATTTCATTGAAGTAGCGGCTTCCAGCCACTGAAGTGAGGGCTACTAAAAACAGTAGGAATATAACCCACATTTTGTCGTTGATAGACATCTTGATAAACAGCCTGTCTATCGTTCTAAACTCAACTTCTCTCATTTAAAGCTCCATTAGAGATAAAAGATATTGACCAAATCTATTGCTATATCGAAACAAAATATGCGAAGTTAATCAGCAAAATATGTAACGAAGACTAAATTTAGTTTAAGAAATGAGATCTAAGGACGCCTATAACAGTATGTTATATCTTTAAATTGACATGAATGTTGATAAAAGAGTCATTTTTCTAAAGTGTTAAGCGGATATGAAACCTAATTGCAATCGTTTACTTTTGATTATGCTCATAGGTTTTTAAATCTTTACTTCTCGCTGTCATGAATGTGTCATATAAAGACTATAAAAAGGAGTTGCTGATGTGGATATGGCAAGAGTCAGGCCGTCAGCAAGTAAAAGCAAGAGAGCTTAAAATAAAGGAGGTCACAATGAGCGACCAATACCAAAACGATGAGAGCCTAGAGCTGCTAGATGCGCTTGAAATTGGCATTATCTTGTCGGAATACGTTGGCTCAGACAACGAAGCCGAATAGCGGAACACTCTCATCTCGTCGTAATTGACGTTATACTAGGTTCATGTCACACCAAGCCCTAGAGGCCAAAACTGGCGTCGAATGAACTTTCTAGCCCACCTGCATATCGCAGAACACAGTAACAGCCATTTATTGGGAAACTTGCTTGGAGACTTCGTAAAAGGAGATCCAAGCAAGCTGTATGATCGCGATATCTCAAATGGCATCAGATTACATAGATTTGTTGACCGTATTACTGACCATCATCCAATCGTCAACGAATGTAAGCCTCATTTCACTGGTGTTGCGAGACGTTTTGCGCCTATCGCTTTAGATATGTTTTGGGATCATTGCCTCGCAAAACACTGGAACGACTTTCACTCCGTGTCTCTCGAACACTTTGTAAAAACGGCATACGAGAGAGTAAACCGAGAGGTTCATGAACATTTGCCGCCACGTTTTTTGGTGCTCCACAGCAGAATGTGGCATGGCCGATGGCTTCAATCCTATCAAGATCTAGACAATATAGAATTTGCACTACATCGGATTTCGCAAAGAAGCCCTAGAATGGCAGACTTAACCACAACATTTAAAGTGATTGAAAGTGATTACACCGAATTAGAGGAGAAGTTCTCGTCACTTTATCGAGATGTTTTGCGCCAGTCGTATGATTTTCAGCAACAGCTTAATGACTCAACTCAATGAGATAGAAAAGTAGTATGGCTTTAGGGGCTCTGGTAAACTCTGCGCTCCAAAAATAATGAGGTTACACATGTCTGTTAATTTTGCTGATTTAGGCATCGAACAAAAGCTAATCGAGACGCTAGGCAATCTAAATATCGTGACGCCAACACCAGTGCAAGAAAAGTCAATTCCACACGTCCTTGCAGGAAAAAACTTACTTGCTGCTGCACAAACTGGTACGGGAAAAACGGCTGCGTTTGGTTTACCTATCATACAAACCGTTCAGCAAAAGAAACTTAACGGCACACCTCAAGCATTGATTTTGGTTCCAACACGCGAGCTTGCACAGCAGGTATTTGATAATTTGAATCAGTACTCGGCAGAAACAGAACTTCGCATTGTGTGTGTTTATGGTGGTACAAGCATTGGCGTACAAAAGAGAAAGTTAGAAGAGGGCGCTGATATTTTGATTGCCACGCCAGGCCGCCTTTTGGATCACCTGTTTAATGGTAACGTAAACATCTCTAAAACCGGTATGCTCGTGTTAGACGAAGCCGACCGTATGTTAGATATGGGATTTTGGCCTGACTTGCAGCGCATCTTCCGACGTTTACCTGCAGAGAAACAGATCCTATTGTTCTCTGCGACATTTGAGAAGCGAATCAAAACTATTGCGTATAAACTCATGGAATCGCCAGTTGAAGTCGAAGTTTCACCAGCAAATACGACTGCTGAAACGGTAACACAAATGGTTTATCCAGTGGATAAAAAACGGAAACGTGAATTGCTAGCGTACTTAATTGGCTCGCGGAATTGGCAGCAAGTGCTGGTATTTACAAAAACGAAGCAAGGCAGTGATGAGTTAGCGAAAGAGCTCAAGTTAGATGGCATCAAAGCGGTTTCTATCAACGGCGATAAATCACAAGGTGCCCGCCAAAGAGCTTTGGATGAATTTAAACAAGGTAAGGTACGTGCTTTGATTGCAACCGATGTGGCAGCACGAGGGTTAGATATTCAAGAGCTAGAACAAGTCGTGAACTTTGATATGCCATTCAAAGCAGAAGATTATGTCCATCGAATTGGCCGCACTGGAAGAGCAGGAAAGTCAGGTTTGGCGGTTTCTCTGATGAGTAGAGATGAGGAGTACTTGTTGCAAGCTATCGAGAATCTGCTTGATCAACGCTTACCCCAAGAATGGCTGGCAGGTTTCGAACCAAGTCTTGTAGAAGAAGTTGAGCCTGAACAAAATGGGGGTGGGCGTCGTCGTAGTCGTTCATCTGAGAAGCGTAAGCTAAAAGCAAAATTGGCGATTCATAAGAATCGTGGTAAATCACGTAGCTCTCGCTAAACCGCGCAAACTTTTGCTCTTACATAGTCAGGCTGTTTTTGCCTCTTCATAGGCGTCTAACGTTTGGGGGATAGCAAGTAGGTACCCTTGATACATATCGAAACCGAGCTTTTTCATTAAGCGAAGTTGATGCTCGGTTTCAATTCCTTCGATAACGGTTTTAGAGCATAACGCTTTTGCGAGTGATAATGCATCGTTAAGCGCTTTAAAATCACCGTTTTCATACCTTAGCAATAAAGAGCGATCCATCTTGATTATATCTGGGCAAACGCTTCTCACTCGCTCAGTTGTCGATGCATTGACGCCATAATCGTCAATCGCTAATTTAAATCCTTCAAGACTTAACTCCCGAGCAGCTTGAGACAAAGAGAGTTCATCCTCCACCTTCAATTCAAGTAACTCCATGACGATTTGTTCATTCATCAAATGCGATTCATAAATGGTTTGTTTTAGCAGTCGGTTATACGTGATGTCTTTGACTAGTATCTCTGCCGCTACCGGTAATACATTGAGAAACAATTGTTTTGTGTGAAAACGAGACTGAGAGAAATTTTTGATATGGATTAGGCGACTTAAGCGTTCAACATTGAGCAAATCTTGAGTGGGAGTCGCTTTGGATTGGAAAAACTGATCTGGCCTAACCATGTTGCCATTGGCATTGCTAATTCTTACCAGTGCTTCAAGGCCAACGATGGAAATATCGTTCTTATATATGGGTTGAAAGACACTGCGGAGAGTGAAGTTCGCGTATTTCGCAATATACTGCCCGTCGGCTTGTTTCCGGATGCAACTAAGTAGTTGCGAGATGCTCATCATTGTTACCACAACCTAAATCAATGTCTCAACATCAGCGTTATCGCGCTAATTTTTCTATTTCATTGGCAATGAATCTAAGTGTGCTCATTAACTCAAGCAAGAACGATGGTAATGGATGGGTAGGTTTGTCGAGTGATATCAAACAAATTGATGAAATAATTGATAATCTCAGCACTTCAATTTGATGCTACCATTGCAGTACGGCATACAACTGCAAATATTTTCTGACTAACTGCTGTTTGTTCGAACGCCGTAAAGGATGCCCAAACTTAATGTAACAAGGGCTAATACCGAATCGAGTGTCCAAAGATTGCGTGAGTTGCGACTCGCTGGTGTACAGTGTGATTCCTTGTTCTGTGTATTCGTTGATCTGATCGGGTAGTTCACCCATCCACCAATGAAGCAATTCTCGGCTCGTTTTGCTGCGACTTATCCAATGATCGCAAACCAAAAAGAGTAGGTCATTAGGCTGTAAGGCATAGCCATATTCACTCTGCCATTCCGTAATTGATGAGAGTAAGTTTTCCCGGCAAGATTTTCCGGCACTGACCATATGGTGACTCAGAACCCAGACAGTGCCAATGTCGGATGAAATTCGATAGTGATGGGGAAGGTCTGGAGAATCCAACACTTCGATTGGCTTTATCACGCAGTTGTATCCAAAGTGACGAAAAGTATGTTCCATCCTTCTTGAAAACGCGAGACCAAGATGATGCTCACTCATGCCTTGGTTATGCACCGCAGGGTAATGCTTTTCACACAGCTTAAGACAGTCGTCTTGAAAATCATTAACACTTTGAATAACTAGGTCGAGTAGCAAAGAATATCCCTTAATAATTACAAAACGAACTGCAAAAGGTTAGCATAGTCTTTTGAGAATAGACTAATTTACTTCGGCAACTTCTTGATCTAAACACCAAATTTCTCACAAATGACCGTGTCTAATCTTTAATAGAGCAACACGAAAGAAGCAGAAGTTGAACAAAAATTTGAAAGGGAAAAAATGATAAAGCTAGAACGCGCACAAAAAGAGGCGTTGGCCACCGCCATTCAAGATTACATGCAAGACGAGCTAGATGTTGAAATTGGCCAGTTCGATAGTGAGTTTCTAATTGATTTTATTACAGAAAAACTAGGACCGATTTATTATAACAAGGGTGTTGAAGATGCTAAGTTACTGGTTGAACGCAGAATGTTAGAAGTTTCCGAAGAGCTGTATGAGATAGAACAAGAAATTAAGCTGTAAGTTTCAGTTTTACAAACGATTTAAAGTTCCTTCAAAAAATTCGAACAACTTGATAGATACGGTACCATTGGCTGGATGTAAATGATGGTAAATAATCTGTTTCATATGACGTAAATAGGTTAATGTAGTGTTTCTTGCTCAGCATTAACTTAGGAATATATCTAGGAACTTGAGATGGATACACTGGTAAAGAATTACAACCTTACTGCACGCGTGATGCATTGGTTATCAGCGCTGTGCATTATTGGTCTATTTGCAGTGGGTTTGTGGATGGTCGACCTTAGCTATTACAGCGAATGGTATCGAACTGCGCCGCATTACCATCGCTCTGTCGGTATTTTACTCGCTATTTTAACTTTGGCACGCATCGTATGGAAACATGTGACGGCGTCACCAAAGGTAGAAGGCAAACGTTACGAAGTGCTTGCTGCTAAAGCAGCGCATGGTGTCATGTACCTACTATTGGTCACCATCTTTGTTTCAGGTTACCTCATTTCAACGTCTGATGGACGCGGCATCGAAGTGTTTAATTGGTTCACCGTGCCAGGAGCGGGAGAGTTATTCCCAGGCCAATCAGATATTGCAGGTGAGATTCACTTCTATGCAGCTTGGGCAGTCATCCTGATTGCAGGCTTACATGCTATTGCTGCACTAAAACACCACTTTATCGATAAAGACAACACATTAAGAAAAATGTTAGGAGCTTCAAAATGAAAAAGTCACTTTTCGCTACAGGATTAGCTATCGCTATGGCACTGCCATTTGGTGCGCAAGCTGCAGATTATGTCATCGATACCAAAGGTGCTCACGCTTCAATCAACTTTAAAGTTAGCCACTTGGGTTACAGTTTCATCAAAGGTCGTTTCAATACATTTTCTGGTGACTTTTCTTTTGATGAAAACAACATTGCTGACTCAAAAGTAAATGTTGTTGTTGATACAACCAGCCTAGATTCAAACCATGCTGAACGTGACAAACACATTCGTAGTGGTGACTTCATCGATGCTGGTAAATACAGTGAAGCAACCTTTACGAGCACAAAAGTGGTTGATAAAGGCAATGGCAAACTAGATGTAACTGGTGATCTAACGCTACACGGTGTTACTAAGCCTATTACTATTGAGGCTGAATTCGTTGGTGCTGGCAGTGACCCATGGGGCGGCGAGCGCGCTGGCTTTGTTGGCAACACTCGCCTAGAGCTTGCTGACTTTGACATCCCAGTAATGGGTGCTTCAAGCTACGTCGATATGGAACTTCATATCGAAGGTATTAAGAAGTAATTAGTTCCTTTTAGATACACTAAAAGCGCTCTTCACTTGAAGAGCGCTTTTTTATTATCTTAATCACATCACTAACATCGATAAACCAGTCAGTGATAGCGATTGAAAGCCAATAGACGTTGTAAATGTTTAGCGAATTACGCTGTTTCTAACTCGCTTTTTTCCACTAGGTTTAAACGCTCACCAAAAATCGGGCGTAGTGCTTTTAATACTTCAGTACGAGTAACCACCCCGACCATCTGCCCATTTTCAAGCACAGGAAGCACTTGTGGCTTACTTACTTTGATACTTTTAGCGCGTTCTTCGAGAGACAAAGACGTCAAGCGAGTGGCAATACCCATACTGCTCGCTGGGTACAACTGCTCTTTATCGATACATAGGAATTCCACAACATCAACGAGGCGATCATCAGCGTCAATTGCGACCACATCTCGGCTCATGATGTCGACGACTTTTTGGTCTTTCACCGGAATGTAGTCCTCACACCATAGTTCTACCATCACATCGTGAGCAGAGAAGAAGCCAACTAATCGATTTTGTACGTCTACAACAGGTGCGCTAGTTACGTTGTTATCAAGTAACACATCCAGCGCGGCTGCAATTGGCGTTTCTGCACGAATGGTGACTGGTTTTTGGTTCATAATGTCTTTAACAAAAGAGGCATTTTTCATGGTGAAATCCTTAACTGACGACAGTGTTGTAGTTGTAGTGATAGAAGAAATATTCGCTGCTTTTAGTTCTGGTCGGCGAAAAATACACCAGTTTGAAAGGCCAACTAATACCGCTCCGCCGACGATGTTGCCAAGCGTGACAGGAATTAAGTTAGCGGTAATAAAGTGGCTAATGTTTAGGTCTGTGTATTGTGACGCGGGCACACCGACAGATGCCCAAAAAGATTCAGGTGCAAAATTCGCGATAACAATACCAAGTGGAACCATAAACATGTTCGCAACACAGTGCTCAAAACCGCTGCTGACAAACATTGCCACAGGCAAAATTGTCATTGCTGCTTTTGTCATTGCATTTGCAGAACTAAATGTTAGCCAAATCGCTAGGCAGACCAATAGGTTACAGAGAATGCCGAGTGCAAACGCTTGAATGAGAGTGTGGTGAAGTTTGTGTTGTGCGATGTTAAGCGCATTTAATCCCCATTGACCGCCATCCATCTGATAAAGACCAGCAGCAGTAACCAGCGCAAGTAGGAACATCGCGCCAATAAAGTTACCAACGTAAACTTTGCCCCAGATCGAAAGCATCTTACCGAACGAGATTTGCTTATTGGCCCAAGAAATACTGGATAGGACGGAGCTGGTAAATAATTCACCACCGCAGATCACTATGAGGATCAATCCCATGCTAAATGCGAGTCCACCAGCTAGGCGGCTCAAGCCCCAACCAGCGCCCGTACTACCGGTGGTCACCGTGATGTAAAACAAGAATGCTAACCCGATGAACGCGCCGGCCATAATGGCGAGGCTTAATGTCATACTGCTGGTTTTGTTTGCCTTACTTAACGCAAATTTTTCCGCTTCAACCATCATCTCTTTTGGAGAAAAATACTGGTGATTTTGAGAACTGGTCACCGCCATATTGACTCCTTAATTTGTAATCGCATAAAAAATCCTTAGTTATTAACTCAAAAATGAAATTGTTGTTTTTATTAAGAGCCTCAATGACTTCGGTTTCAAAACCATTGAGGCTTGCGGTGTTCCCGAACCGCGTACTCAGAATAGGGAGAACGGTTAGTAAGGTAAAATTGATAATATTTAGAAACCTCATCAAATTAATTGATAACTTTACGGGGCCAGGTAAAATGAACTCTATTGCTTATTGGGGCATGCTTTAACAATTGTGGGGATTGGGAAATACCCACTAATAATGGAGGACACTTTGCGCTACTCACTTAAGCAATTAGCGGTTTTCGACGCAGTTGCAGATACCGGCAGTGTAAGCCAAGCCGCAGAAAAATTGGCTTTGACACAATCAGCGACAAGCATGTCGCTTGCGCAATTAGAGAAGATGCTTGGCAGGCCGTTGTTTGAGAGGCAAGGCAAGCAAATGGCGTTAACCCATTGGGGGATGTGGTTACGACCAAAAGCAAAACGCTTGCTACAAGATGCATTGCAGATTGAAATGGGCTTCTATGAGCAACATTTATTGAGTGGTGAGATTCGTATGGGAGCGAGTCAAACTCCAGCAGAGCACTTAGTTCCCGACCTTATCAGTATCATTGATAATGACTTTCCAGAAATGCGTATTTCCCTCGGTGTACAAAGTACAAAAGGGGTGATTGATGGGGTATTAGATTACAAGTATGACTTAGGGATTATTGAAGGGCGCTGTGATGATAACCGTTTACACCAAGAAGTATGGTGTCGTGATCATCTTACTGTTGTCGCAGCTTCTCATCATCCTTTTGCGCGTAATCAGTCTGTTAGCCTTGCGCAGTTAGAGCAAGCGAAGTGGGTACTAAGAGAGCATGGCTCTGGCACACGAAAAACATTTGATAGTTCTATTCACCACCTTATTGAAGATTTGGATGTGTGGCGCGAGTACGAACACGTTCCGGTGTTACGTAGTTTAGTTGCTAATGGCCAGTACCTTACTTGCTTACCGTATTTAGATGTAGAGCGATATATAGAAGCAGGTCACCTTGTGGCATTAAATGTACCTGAGTTAAAAATGGAAAGGACACTTTCATTTATATGGCGTTCAGATATGGCAGAAAACCCATTAGTCGACTGCATTAAAAGAGAGGGACTGCGAATGATGAAAGGGAAGCCTTCAGTTCTTTAAAGGTTGATTAAATATGCCTACGAGATGAGTTGGTTTATTCCCTAAATCTGTTGATTTATCGGTTGCGTCAAACTTTTAATGTAAATTGTGAAAATAATAATATCTTATTGTGATCAATATCACCGATAAGCTGAGCTGATGTATCTAACATGTGTCCTTGATTTCAATGTATGAAGGCAGTTATTGAACCATATAGGTACGATAATAGCCGAGTAGGTATGACTACCATGACGACACTTTTAGCTATTTCTATCACTACTGGAATTTTATCTGGCGTATGGGGTTGGATCGCCATCTCTTTAGGTTTGCTTTCTTGGGCTGGTTTTTTAGGTTGCACGAGCTACTTTGCAGCGCCAACGAGCGGATTGAAAGGACTAGGCATCAGCTTAATCACCAATATGACAGGCGTATTCTGGGCAATGGTAATTATTCACGGTTCCACTTACGTGGGGTTGGAAATTATTGGCTATGTGATTACCGCTATTGTGGCATTCTTCATGTGTATTCAAGCTAAACAGTCTTGGCTCGCGTACATCCCTGGTACTTTTATTGGTTCATGCGCAACATTTGCGGCTGACGGAAACTGGCAACTTGTCATTCCATCGTTGTTGCTAGGTGGTGTGTTTGGCTATCTAATGAAAGCGACAGGGCTATGGTTGCATACGAAATCAACCGCTACTTCTTCTTCGCTTGCTGAGCAAGCACAGTAGTGAACCCCCGATCTTATTGGTATCCACTGTGTATTGAGTTTTATCCCTCTCAATACCCTTAATCAAAATTAATGATGTTTGATACAAGCACACCAAATTGGTGTGCTTTTTTTGTATTACAAGACAATACGCTGAGTGTAAAATACGCCTAACTCATGTATTGCCGTTGGCCATGGTAACAACGCGTTTAAGTGTCCAGCGCAGAAGAACAGGAATACACTCCATGCCTTTCTCTTCACAATGAGAAACAATAGCCAAAGCTAA
Source organism: Vibrio sp. PBL-C16 (assembly GCF_034321865.1). Classification (NCBI taxonomy): domain Bacteria; kingdom Pseudomonadati; phylum Pseudomonadota; class Gammaproteobacteria; order Vibrionales; family Vibrionaceae; genus Vibrio; species Vibrio sp. PBL-C16. The sequence goes on from NZ_JAXLNY010000001.1 coordinate 317,592, forward strand.
GTCCGGTTTTGCATGTTTTTTCAAAACACGATTTACGACTTTTTTAGCAGGGATAGGGTGGTCATGAGGAACTTTGATGATGTCCTTAAAGAAAAGTTCAAAACCATTGTTGTACAGAAAGTGCTCGATGTCTCGGTCGGGTAACTCCGTAAGTCGATGCCTTTCCTGATCATGGTCGAGCTGTGCTCGTACTGCATGCGCGTACTTTTTCCCTGCTGGGTCGCCATCGGTAACGACATGCCAATCAATACCAAACTCTTTTGCTACTTTGATGAGTGATTTTAGACCTGATTGAGCAAACTCAACGATTTGAACCCCTTCGGCAGCCAAGTCATACCCGCATTGACGAGCCAGTTCATGAAAAAGCCAAACTTCGGTTTCGCCCTCAACAAGTAACCAGCACCGTGCAAATAATGCTCCTGAACGATGAAAACGAATATGGAAACCAATTCGGCGCAACTCATCTCGACCAAACTTTGTTGAGTTTAAACTCTTAGCGATGGTTCTGTCTGATAGCCGAATTAAACGTCGAATTGAATACAGTGGAACAGAACCGAGTAACGTGCCACTGTTGGTGGTTAATATCTTTTGCATTGGCAACAATTGCAATAAGGACCACGCTCTCGCTAGATGAGTTGGATGCAGTCGTCCTTCTGGATCTTCAATGATCAGTATTGGTCTCGCACAGCGCCTTAAATCGGTGGGACCCTTAGCTTGAAGATAGGCATTGAGTAACCCCATTAAAAGCAAGCGGCTTTGTTTGTCATTGGTTTCTTTCAAGAACTGACTCAAGCCTTTATCAGAGGAAGGGCTTGTATAGAAAAGACCATCACGAGGTTTGCGTGGGTTGCCTTTACTGACACTTCTGAACGCGAAATAGTGTTCAACAAGCGTTTGCATTGAGTCGAGGCTACTACGAATCTCACCTTTATTCACATGGCCAGGCATAGCCAATAAGCGTCGACAGGTGTTGTTGATTCGTTTTTCAATCCGAGCATTTTTACCATCGCCGTTGACATGGTTTAAATCTGGGAAGCGTCGGGAGTCACGTAGTCGGATTACAGGATGAAGTGTCATTAACTCAATAGCGAGTTTCTCTGAGTGGTGAAGTTTTTTGGGTTTGCCGTTATGACCCAAAAACGCGTACTCTGTATTAATGCCGTGCTCATCGCGAGACGCACTAATACGATAGTAAATGACTTGCTCACCATCTTCGTTGGTGCACCATGTAGGCTTTATGCGTCTGTAGCGTCCCGCTTTTACTTCGTTTTTATCCTGTGCTTTAAAACAAACAATGATCTGTAAGTGTTGTGTTTGTGGATGAGAAATTGAGTAGTCAACGTGAAAATCTTTCAGTTTGAATTGATACAATGAGCCATTGGCAGGTAATGCGATGGAAAGGGCATCGAGTAATGATGATTTGCCCCACGTGTTTTCACCGATAAGCGTGGTGAGTTCGTCAAAAGAGAGTGAAAGGCGTTTGATGCCTCTAAACCCGGAGATTTCGATGCGTTCTAGTCTCATCTCAATCCTCCTTGCAATTATTTGAATTATCGAGAGTTATTTTGCTACTCCTAAGCATATATGAATTCGGAATTTTTGAGTTAAGCTCAGTTCACAAAATTACGAGAGCCTCTTACTGAATAGAGACCGTTACAAGCGAAGCTTGCTTTCAAAGCCGGGGGACAGCATCGTGATCACTTAAACATGAAATCCTAAATCGCAGTTTCATAAAATTCATGATTCTGTCATGATTCACTTCTTATTATTATAAGGAATGAAAAAAGAGAAGATGAAGATGAATAACAATCATAAGCCAGTGAGAATCAAACTGGCACACATCAATGACACACATTCCTACTTTGAACCAACGTCATTACAGTTAAAGCTTAAGATAAACAATGAACTCACGCTAGAGCCCTATGTCAGTGCTGGCGGCTTTTCTCGTATCGCAACCAGAGTCGAGCAGTTAAGAGATGATGCTCAGCGCCAAGGTCATGGGATGTTGTTCCTCCACGCCGGAGATTGCTTCCAAGGCACGCTGTATTTCTCACTATTTAAAGGCAAAGCCAATGCCGACTTATTGAACGCATTAAAGATTGATGCAATGGCGTTAGGTAACCATGAATTAGATATGGGGAATGAGCCAGTTGCATTGTTTTGCCAACGTACTCAGTTCCCATTGCTTGCTGGCAACTGGGATTTATCCAATGAATCACTTAAAAAACCTCACCGTATCAGTGATTGCAAGGATGTATATAGTTACCAACCGGATACACAGAGCGCACAATACATTGTTAAAGAATTCCATGGTGAGCGGGTCGCGATTTTCGGATTATCCATAGATAAAATGAGCGACATCGCAAACCCTGATGCAGACACGCCTTTTCACTCAGCAATTGAAACCGCCAAGGCGACCGTAAAACAAATCCATTCATCAGGTATAAAAAATATTATTCTTCTGAGCCACTTAGGTTATGAAGGTGATTTAGAGTTAGCTGAGCAAGTCGCAGGTATTGGTATAATTGTTGGTGGACACAGCCACCGGTTGCAAGGTGATTTTTCATCAATAGGGTTAGGACAAGACGATCCCTACGGTATCAAAATTAATGATACCTATGTGGTGCAAGCGGGTTTCCATGCTTTGACAATGGGGCACTGCGTCATTGAGTTTGATGAACACGGTAAAGCAACGATGTTGAGTGGACAAAATGAACTGTTGCTTGGTCGACGTATTTTTTGGGACTCGACGCTAAACCAACAGCTCGACCAAGGTGTATTCGAAACCGCGTGCGACTTCATCCATGGTCAACCGAATGTCGTGGTTTGTAAGAAACACCCGGAAACTCAAGCGATCCTGAGCGATAAGTATATTCCTCAGGTCAGGCAGTTACAGTCACAAGTCATTGCTAGTGTTGACACCAAAAAGCGTCATGTGAGAATTCCCGATGAATTTGGTGAGAGTGAGTTGGCTTCCTCCGTTGCCCGCTCATTTCTGCACTGTTTAAACAAACGTGGATATGACGTTCAATTTGCAATTCATAATGCGGGTGGCGTGCGAACCTCTTTGAACCCTGGCAACATCACAGTGGCAGACATTGCCGGACGACTGTTGCCTTTTGCCGTTCCTATCGGCTTTTACGATGTAAAAGGCAGCGCTATTCGCCGTGCACTTGAAGGCGCGATAAATAATGCACTCAACAATGGCGTAGAAGGCACTGGATCTGGCAGTTATCCGTACACTTACAATTTAAACTTCGAGTACCACGCAGATGCCCCAAAAGGTGAAAGAGTTCAATCATTAGTGATTTTTGATGGCAAACAATGGGTAGGTGTTCAAGATGATGTTTGGTATCGAGGGACTTCTTCTGCCTATACGATGAAAGGGAAAGAGGGATATGACGCATTGCAGGAGATGAAAGGAGAAGGGCGTGTGACCAGTTTGTCCATGGCTGATTGTTTTATTGAACTCCTGACCGATGAGCCAAACTGTTTGAATCAAAGTCACAAACTTTACACAAAGCGACGTCGATAATAGATACTGGTATTGATTTTGCTGCTCTCCACTTACTACATGGGTTGATGAGGATGGCAGTATGTGGAATAAAGATTGGGCAGATACGGCAGTCGTGGTTGCCTGGATCGCAATTTGGTCAACACTGGTCTACTTTGTGCCTCTAAGCGGCTTTTGAATTGCTAAGAATGTGGATGTTACAAAAGGGAGCAGTAATGCTCCTTTTTTGTATCTATCTTCCCCGTTAGGGTTCTAACCAATGAAGAGTTTGTCTTGAGCCATTTGCTGCTTTTTGTCTGTTTACTATAGTTGCGGTGGTTGAATCCATTTCTTTCTTTTTATAGTGCTTCTTGATTTTTAATAAGAATTTTATTTCGATAAGACAAGGTTTTTTTGTTGGAAAGCCTGACGCTCGGCGTTATTATGTCGACGTTTGGGGAGTAGTTAGCGCAAGTTTACTTATCGTCATCTCGTTAAGCATCAGCTTATCCGGTAAGTAAAGGTGTTACGTGGTTTATTCACATCAACACTTCAACGAGACCAACGCATTCATTGACTAGCAGCACATAATCGTTATGTGGCTGTTGGTTGTTATTGTATGCGGAAGGTCACCAAACGAAGTCCTTCCGCCATGGGAGGAAATATGTCTCTTATCGAAAATACCACCCAATTGAGCCAATCGGTGCCTCTTCAAGAATCATTAGCGATGTATGGTGCTTTTGGTTTATTTACCCTTGTTCTTGTTACGCTTGATATCTATCAAACACGTGGTGGCGCTATCACGATGAAAAAAGCCATCGTTTGGAGTGTTTTTTGGTTCTTGCTTGCCTTTGTTTTTGCAGGTTCTATTTATTTATTCTGGGACTATTACGCGCCACATAGCGCTTATACGAACGACAAAGCAACGATTTCATTCTTAACTGGTTACTTACTAGAGAAGTCGTTAAGCGTTGATAACTTGTTTGTGTTTGCCATCATCTTTGCACAATACAGTGTGCCGGAGCATTTGCGTCCGAGAGCATTGCTTTGGGGGGTGATAGGTGCGCTAGTTTTACGCGCTGTCATGATTGCGGTTGGTGCTCAGTTACTTGCACAGTATCACTGGGTATTGTACTTATTTGCTGCTTTCCTTATTTGGACAGGTGTTAAGCTAGCTCGTGACAAAGACGAAGCAGAAGAAGTTAATCCATATCCGGAGCAGTTGATTCGAAAGGTATTGCCAGTTACAGATGACTACCAAGGAAATCACTTAATCTTAAAGCAAGCTGGTAAGTGGGTGGCAACACCGATGCTGATCGTTGTTGGTGTCATTGCAGTAATGGACGTTATGTTTGCGTTGGATTCTATACCAGCTATATTCGCGGTAACGCGAGAGCCATTTTTAGTCTTAGCCGCGAACGTATTTGCATTATTGGGTTTGCGATCGCTGTACTTTGTTCTTCAAGCAATGTTAGACAAGTTTGTATACTTAAAACCAGCATTATCAGTAATCATGATGTTTATCGGGGTAAAAATGCTATTGGTTGGAACAGAATATGAGATTCCGACAGCATGGTCTCTCACATTTTTAGTTGTTGTGATGACATCGGCAGTGGTTGCATCACTCCTAAAAAATAAAGCGAAGCGTCAAACTAGCGTTAATATTACTAATCAAAAAATATAAAGTAAGCACTAAAATCAAAAGAAATAACGAAAAATATTGTTAAATATATGTTGTTGCTTAAGGGGCGATTATGCAGGTGATGTTCAGTTATTCAATGTAATTACAGCAATTGTGATTATTTATGCCGTTATTATTCATTTGTATTTTTGAGTTTTGTAATGAGTTTGTTTTATTAGAAATTCTAATTTGAATGGGTAAAATTTGTCATTTCTTAAACAATAAGAAACTGACTAATATACAACCAACTAAACAGACTACTGCTTTTAAAGAGAGGCAATCATGGCACAAGCAATGCAAATGACAAATGTAGCTTTACCAACCTCTATGGATAAGAAAACCTACGCGGTTAACTTCAAAGGACTGATTGCTCACTTACTGGACATTCTATTTGTAGATAACACTGCGCCACGCAGTTACTACGCAGAAGACTTGTCAGCACATATTCAAAAAGACATCGGTATGTACCGTTAATATTGAAATAGTGTAAGAAATACCGGCCTATGAGCCGGTATTTTTTTATTTGTAAAACATGCCTACTCAACCTACGCCCTAGAAAAGAAACACTCTAGAGGGGGTAGACATGATAGTAGATTAAGTGTTGTATAGAAAAACGGGGCACCATTGGTGCCCCGTTTTGACATGACTGAAGTGCGATATTACTTCTTGCGGCAGTATTCTGCGATCACGTACATCGACTGACCACCATTTGCCTTACCCGAAACTAGCTTTGGATCATCGCCAAGGCTAATACCACGAATCACTGTACCTTGTTTGATTACTTGGTTAGTGCCTTTTACTGGTAGGTCTTTAATTACTGTTACATCGTCACCTTTCTTAAGTTCAGTGCCGTTACAGTCAACCGTTTTATCGTCAGCAGACATCCCTTTCATTGCCCAGTTCATTTGCTCTTCTTCCATGTACATCATGTCAAGAGCATCTTGAGCCCAGCTTTCTGTGTTTAGGCGAGTGAGTTGGCGCCATGCAGTCACTTGTACAGCAGGAACCTGGCTCCACATGCTTTCGTTTAGACAACGCCAGTGGTTAATGTCTTTTGGCTCATCGATCTCACCCAGACACTTATCACAAACCATGATGGCAGTATCAACCGTCACATTACCGTGAGGTGGGACAGCGTATGCAGTTAGTTGAGATTCAGAAGAACACAGTTCACATTTTGACTCGCAGCGCGCAAGCAGAGTAGCTTCAATAGACATAAGGACTCACCTTAGTAATGTTATTTTGTGGCGGTATTATCCACTTTATCCTGAGAAATAAAAGGGTGTTAGCGAATTAAAGAATAGATTTTACAATACTCCAACCTGATTAAGGTGAAGATGTAAAATATTCGCTAAATAAATAATACGGAAGTATAATAGACACTATTAATTGTTTTGGATTATGAATTGGTTGTGTCAATTTCTACAACGATTACAAGCCTAAAAGAGGGAAATGTAGAGAGAGGGTGGCTAGAACATAGCCCTCTAATTTACAGAGGGCCTGTCGTTAACGTTCGACAATCTGGACAATTTGCTCTTTTGAAATACTCATTTCTTTACCATCCATGTCTTCATACTCGTACATACCCGTTTCCTCGTTCAGATTCTGGTTTACCGTAAGAGGTAATAATTTTCCCTTCATTTGTCGACATCAGATATTGGCTACTTCCGCATGCAGCAAGAAGTAATACAGTGGCAATAACAGTCAATACGCGCATAGAGTTTTCCTTTTAAACAAGTGAGTTAGGCAAAGACATCGATTTAACTATAGCAGAGGAAATATGAGTGGGTTTGAATAGAATTGAAATGAAAAAGCCCAGTAGAAACTGGGCTTTGGTAGGAAGGGTGTTGCGATTACTTCAAAACAGAAGTGTTAGTGACACCTGTTAGTGCGTCATCCATTAAGAAGTCAGTGTTTTCCATCTGCATCTCTACATGATGATCAATATCAGACAAAGTGCCATTTGGCGAAGCAAAAGTACTGTGCGATGCAGTAGCATTAAACTGTACAAAGCTCGCAGTTGCATTCACAGTAGTGTCCGTACTGTTCACAGTCTTCAACCCTAGCTTATTAGCAAGCGGTTCAGTACCCGCGAATGGTGCATTTGGAACGCTGTTTGGTACCGTGCTATCGCCATCCACTTCTGTCATAAAGAATGGTGTCGTTAGCGAACCAGATGCCACTAAATCTGAAGCGTTTGTGAACGGATCGACAGTGTCTAGTGTAGTCTGTGCTGCATAGATAAATTGTGAGAAACCTGCTTCTAGCGCTGCTACTTGAGCTTCCGTTGCCGCAGCCTCAAATGCTTCGTAACATGTTTTATCTTCTAGATCCGCACATGATGCATCAGCGTAATTCGCATAGTCTTTTGATGCTGCATAAGCGAGGTTATGTTTGATCTGAGGGCCGTAATTGTCTGAACCCAGTAACAAATTACCAATTTGTCCACCAGAGTTCTGTACTGATGCAGAACTAAAGGTGTACAGCGCATCCGCAGTAGGGCTGCCCAATGTATTGTTTGCTGCTGCGACGGCAGATGTCGCTACAATACCGCCAAGTGAATGACCTAACATTTTGACTTTTGAACCCGTCATTGGGTTGAAGCCTTGCAGAGGACCTCCAGCTAAAAGACCGCCTTGAGCAGATACTACCAAGCTAGCGCGCAAACCTAACACATCCAGAACACTCTGACGTAGGTTGTCACGCGCAACGGCTAAGTTGGAAAGATTTAGATAAGCCAGTACATTCGCATTTGCGGAACGTTGTTCATCTAAGCTGCGCGTACCATGAATAGGTAAGTCAATAGCGATAACTGCCACACCTGCTTTTACCATATTGAACGCGAACGCGTACGCATTCTCTTTCGCTGAGGTGATGCCGTGTTGATAAATCACAACGTCTGTCGCGACGCCAGATTTAGGTGTGAAGACCAGTACTTCGACATCTTCAACCGATTTCACTACGGGAACAGGCGAGTAGCGAGTAATAATACGCTCACTATCAAGCTGGGTACCATCGGTAAGAGTAAGCTTAGCTCCAACAAGTTTTAGCTGCTCTGTAGGATCTGTAGCAAGCTTTGTCACATCAACAGGATCATTTGCAAAAACGCCTGTTGATAGCTGCTGAACCATGTTTGCTTGCTCGTTCGGATCCGCTAATGCTGCGATTAGCTTCGCTAGGCTTGGCATCGCAGATACCATTGGTTGCATGTTCCAGCTTGCGCCTTTTTCCAGGTAATGAGGCAGTCTTACCACACCTTGTGTCACGCTTACATCGGCACCTGATTGCATGTAAAGGCCTTTAATTGCCGTTTTAGCTGCGTCTAGATCGCTAATGTATTTACTAAAGTCATCGTCAGAGTCTAGCGCAGTGCTAAAGTCTTGGGTTTCACCGAGCGTTATTGTGTAGGCCGTTGATAAGTCAACTGAACCTTCGTTTGAGTCATTTTTGTAAACGGTATTTAGTGTGTTTGCGCCAGTAGAAAAACCAGTAGCGGTTACTCCTTTGACTGCCGCTAACGTATCACCTACTGACTGGGTGCTGAACCATGAAGAATAAACGATGTCTGCAGGGTTTACTTTGGCAATACCAAAAATTCCTTCAACCGCCTGAGTGACTGCTTGAACAGAAGCAAGGTCGCCAGTTTCATAAACGATCTCTTTCGATTTACCAGTTGCATAGCTTGCAGATGTACCAATTGGCTCACCATTTACGTCAGTAACATCTTGTGTGACCGCAAAAATGTACTCGCTTGACTCATCAAGTGCAGCCAAGAACTGGATGTATAGAGAGTTACCTTTTGCTTGAACTACGTAGTCCTGATTCTGAACGAGTACCTCTTCGATTGGGTTAGATTTACCGTCCCACTCGGTTAAGCGTTGGTTAATCTTGATGACTTTAACACCAGACGACAGCATGCCCGCTGCAAAACCGTCGCCGTTGAAGTTAAGAACGATTGGCATAGACGTTGACCATCCATCCATCGTATTCATCGAGGCTCTAGGGTTGGTTAAAGCATCATCGCCATCAGTTGGCAGACCAAGCGTACCATCGCTTGTGTCCATTAATAAGTAAGACGGTGCCGGTACATCTGCGTTCGCTCCTTGAAGCGTAAAACTGATGGATGTTTCGCGATCAAGCAATGCTTGGACTTCATCTTCAAATTGAACTTTGTCGGAAGTACCAGAGCTGGAGGTATCATCACCACAACCAGCAAGAAGGATTGCAGAACAAAGCATTGATAATTTAAACGTGTGTTTCATTGGTTTACTCCGTAATCCCATTATTTGAAGGTGTAGTTCATCTGTACCGCGCTGATGTAAGCAGTACCTTCTGAGTCAAACTTAATCTCTTCACCCAGAGCATTTGTCTCAGTGAAAGAGCCTGATTTACTCTTAACAAGTGCAAAGCCTGCATCGAAAGTTAAATTCTCACTCATTGCGTAAGTTAGGCCCGCGCTGTACCAAAAACGGTCACTGTCAGGGATACTCAATGTCGCTTCACCTGCTTGTTCGTCGTACGCAAAGCCTGCACGGAATGTCCAGTCTGTATTAAGTATGTAAGTTGCACCAATGGAGTAGCGATTGTTGTCTTCATATTTCTCAGGTTTAAAGAAACATACTCCGTCATTACATTCGTTACTGGTCGCTTTTAGTTCTTTAAATGTGCTCCAGTCGGTTTGTTGCCAGCCGTAATGTACAGCCCATTGTTCATTCAGTTGATGGAAAGCCGATAATTCGATAATTGAAGGGAGAGAGATTTTTAAACGGCCATCAACTTTTGGTGATGAAGCTCGACCAGAGTCGTAACTACTAAACTCACCGTCATCAAAATCTAGATCAACCTTAGAGCGGTAGCCAAAGCCAAAACGGTTGTTTTCATTTAGCTCAAATAAAGCGCCGACATTCCAACCCCAAGCGAAAGTTTCGCCTTCCATGCCGACAAGGTTATCGGACTTATTACCACCTAAAATACCGGCGAGTGCGCCTTTGTGACGAGTCAGCTCCGCTTCAGCGTATACGAGGTTGATACCACCACCGACACTGAAAGACTCGTTGATACGGTAAGCGACATTAGGGTTGATGTTTACTGAAAGTAGGGAAGTGTCACCCGCCATATCACCTGCGGAAATATCATTTGGATAGTCGGTAGCAACACCGTATGTTGTGAACATACCGATACCCCAAGCCCAGTTATCATTGATAGGGCTGATGTAATAACCTGCTGGCACGATCTGTAAAGGAGCGACATCTTTCGCGTGTTCATTGTTTACAGTGTCGTACACATCGACTTCAGGGTCGATGATAGATAACGCGCCCGAAAATTGAGCTTCTTTGAAAAGTGTCATTGCTGCAGGGTTACGGGCAAGGACGCTGGCATTATCTGCGACAGCCCCTTCACCTGAAAATGCTCGACCAAGACCAGATGCCGAATGTTCAGCTACCTGGAAGCCCGCTGAGTGGGCATTACACGCAAACAATATTGAAATTGTAAGCAGAGAGCAGTGCTTCTTGTTCATCCTTGACCCTCCTAGGGTGTCATAATGCTGGACCGAAGTCCTTGTAATTGTTGTGTGGTACTTACACCAATTGTTAATACGCGAAATACAACGGTGATGTAAATGTAATGTTAATTGTATGTTTAATAACTTGTCAAAGTTTGAGCGTATTTTGCGTTTTAAATATGATGCATAGGTCAAACGATGGCTTGTAAGGGCATGTATTATCGTTATATTTTTGAAGAGAATGGTACGACCAGAATTGTTTTGCGAGCTTTATAGTTAAATAACGATCAAATCAAGAGATAGCTCGCTTTGCTGTTTCTTCACTTCACAGGCATAATTCGCGCTCGCTATGTAGTTATTCAATAGACGCAATAGGAACCGCATTGGAATTACTGAATGTTGAATTTTTAGGTCGTTCGCTAAGGCTCGAAGGATCGATGGCTGGGTGGCAGCAGTTATATTGGGATAATACGTTGGTGTCTCAAATCGATGCCAGTGACAATACCGCAGAGACTTGTCTACACCAGTTTAGGCTCTCTGCGGGTGAGGAAATCCTGAACTGTCATTTAGAGTGTTCTTTAACATGGCAACCGTTTGAATTGAGTTACAAGGTCACAATTAACGGTGAGCTCATCAATGAAGGTTGTCGAAATGAAAAAGACATCGAGCGCCAAGTGCCAGAAGTTACGCCACCATCCGAAAAGCGTTTAAGTGTAATAGGCCTCGTATCTCTTGGGATGAAAGCACTTAAAAGTGCGAAAGTTATTAAAGTGGCGTTAGCGTCTGCAAGTCTCGCTGCATATTCTTGGCTATTTTCCATCGAGTTCGCGCTAGCGTTGATCGCTTGTTTGGTTTTTCATGAATATGGTCACATTAGAGCGATGAAGTATTTTGGAATGAAGACCAAAGGAATCTATTTGATTCCATTCCTAGGTGGTTTGGCGCTAAGTGACGAAAAGATAAACACGCGCTGGCAGGATGTGGTTATCTCAATCATGGGACCATTTTTCGGTTTAGTACTTAGTATTGTTTTTACTTTGCTTTATTGGATGACTGGTGAGGTGATCTTCGCTGGGCTTGCTGTGTTTAACGCCTTGCTAAACCTATTTAATCTGCTGCCTATTTTACCATTAGATGGTGGCCATGTGCTCAAAAGTATTACCTTCTCAATGAATACTTGGGTCGGGTTAGTTGGCAGTATTGCGACCGCTTTATTAGGCATTTTTATCAGTTACTATTTCGGTCTGACGTTGCTAGGGTTTTTATTGTTAATGGGAATGTTGGAAGTGGTGATGGAATGGAGAGCTCGACATCAAAGCCATTTATTGCCATTAACCCGTTATGGGCAACTATTTTCACTGGCTTGGTACTTGGTCTCTGTCGGAGGTTTTGTTTCTATCATCTGGTATTTTGCCACTCTCGGAGATAGTTTGTTAAGTTTGCCGCTACAGATATTGGGCACTTGATTAGAATCATTAAAAGCTCCCTAGGGAGCTTTTTTTTTATTTGGCAAGCTTAAGTAGTAGACGATAGTAGCAATGAATTAGCCACATCTTGGTGCTTTCGCGTTATACGCAGGCAGCTTATTTATGGTTGCTTGTAAATCTTTAATGCGCGTACTGTGCGATGGGTGGGTTGAGAAGAATTCAGGTGGTTGAGAACCACCTGATGCAGCACTCATATTTTTCCATAAATCGACACTTTGACGTGGGTCGAAACCTGCTTTTGCCATGAATTCCAGCCCGACAATATCAGCCTCGGATTCCTGAGTACGACCGTATGGCAAGATAACACCGTATTGAACACCGACACCAAGTGCCGCCATCGTCATTTGTTGATACTGTTTGTACTCGGAAGCGCCAATGGCAACGTTTGCTAGAGACAACCCAGCATTTGCTAACTGACTTTGTGAAAGACGTTCATTACTGTGGTCAGCGAGGACGTGAGCGACTTCGTGACCAATAACTGTTGCCAACTGATCTTGGTTTTTCGCGACATCTAAAAGCCCGGTATACACGCCGATCTTCCCACCTGGTAGAGCAAACGCATTGACTTGTTCACTATCAAAAACAACGACTTCCCAGTCTTTAAATCCAGATTGAGCGGGAATGGTGTCAGTGATGTGTTTGGCAACGCATTGAACGTAGGCATTCGTTTTGCGATCTTTGCTGATTGGGATATCTTTCTTCATTTGTTCGAAAGATTTAGCGCCAAGCGATGACATTTCCTGATCTGAAAACATCAGGATCTGGTTGCGACCCGTCGGTGATGCGCTACACGCTGTTAAACCCGCGATAGTTAAAAGAGCAGAGGCTTTCATCCATACCTTCATAACAGGCTCCATTTAATTTTTTGTTTTGAAGCAATAGTATATACCCAAATAGTAACATGATGCATGGATCAAGTTATTCATCTGATTAATAAAGAAGGTGAGATGTTACGTCTTGAAGTTATGCCCAAGTAGCGTCTATGCTAGCTTCCTAGCACATCGTTACAACCTAACAAACCAGTTTGTGAAACTAAGAGTAAAACAATGAGTATATGGAAAAAGCCCGTAAGCATAGAGATTCTGAATGCCACGTCAAAAAATACCCTGATCGAGCACCTACAAATTAAATATACAGATTTCACTGACGACTCCCTTACAGCAACCATGCCCGTATGCAGCTTTACTCATCAACCTTTAGGAATGCTTCACGGTGGTGCATCAGTCGTGCTCGCAGAAACATTAGGCTCATTGGCTGCAAACTTCTCTGTCGATGAGGGCAGCTACTGCGTCGGTTTAGATATTAACGCGAACCATGTGCGAGCCGTGCGAAGTGGTCATGTGATTGGTACGGCAACACCGCTTCATCTGGGTATTTCAACGCAAGTGTGGCAAATCGATATCACTGATGAGCGAGGCCGTTTAGTGTGTACCAGTCGCTTGACCATCGCTGTGAAACAACACAAAACAAAGTCGGTATAAACTAAGATGGTGATTGAGTTTTCATTAGGAAAAATCATTGCAACCCAGCGTGAAATAGTGATTAAGCTCTCCGGCAGTGCAATGGTAACCTTGCAAGCGCAAACCGATGCAATTCAGTTGCTGGGTAGAGGAGCGAACGTTGTTTTATCTCATGGAGCAGAGTGCAAATGGTCTATCAAGCTGGACAACGAGGTACAACTGGCTGAACTTTCGCGAGAAATTGGTATCGATATTCAATAATTTATAGTGTGATGTTTGCACTTTTTGGAAAAAATGAGGAAACTTAGCTTATCGACAACAAGATAAGAATTTCCTCTTTATGAGTAGCCCTCGTTTACGTGTTCAGTTCGAAACACTGTTTGAAAAATTTTCCGGTCACGATACGGACGTTCAGCTCGAAGACATCACCGAAGCGTTGTTTTGTACACGTCGTAATGCTCGTATTGTTCTAAATAAACTTGAAGAAGAGGGCTGGATTGAGTGGCATCCGGCAGCGGGTCGAGGAAAACTTTCGAAACTCGTTTTTAAACGTAATCGAAGCGACGTCAGCGAAAACCTCGCCAGGCGTTATCTCGATGAAGGGAAAATCGGTCAGGCTCTAGATGCGCTTGATAACGATGCGGCACGATTGACGCAGGTTATCCAAGGTTATTTAGGGCTTCAGCATCGACAGGGCGAGCAGGTCGTGCGTTTGCCTTATTATCGACCATTGTCGATGTTAAACCCGCAGAAACCGATGCGGCGTTCTGAACAGCACATCGCCAGACAAATTTTTAGCGGACTCACTCGCCTTGATGAAAATGAACAACTTCAACCAGATTTAGCCCACACGTGGGAAGCAATTTCTGATACACATTGGCGTTTTTATCTTCGTCGTGGAGTACGCTTTCATAATGGTGAACCGTTAACAACCAGTTGTGTTCTTGAGAGTGTGCTTGCGTTAAATGGCTTGAACTTGTTTTCTCACATAAAGCGGGTGTCTTCACCACAAGAGTGGACCGTTGATATTGAGCTCGTCCGTCCTGATCGCTACCTTCCTCTGGCTCTGAGTGAGTCGCAAGCAAAAATTTTGCTACCGAGTGCTTTGCGTTCTGAAAGCTTCGATAGGCAACCGATAGGGACAGGGCCGTTCCAAGTTAAAATGAATGATGATAAGCGTCTTATTTTGACTGCTTTTGATGGCTACTTTGGTTTTCGCCCTTTACTTGACCAGGTGGAGGTGTGGGTAATCGATGAAGCCTATTCTTCAATGGTTTATCCAAGCCTGTCAAAGCCGAAGATGGATAAACAAGGTTCATCCGATGAAGTAGAGCTGGACCCTGGATGTACATTCCTATTACTAAACAAAAACACCGGGATTGCAAAAGATCCACGTTGGGCAGAGTTCCTCTCGCAAACCCTCAACAGTCACCAGATTTACGCGCATGTTCCACAAGATAAAGTGATGGAACTGGGAGTATTGCAAGCCTTTGGCCTTAAGCCCGGTTGGATTGATCTCAGGCCAGCGGAAGCGGGCAGCGTACCACAGGCTAATAAGGTAATTTCCGTAGCGTATCAGAAAAAGCATCCGATGTTTCCAGTAGTTGCCAAGGCCATCAAGACACTCTTAAAACCGCACGGTATAGAGGTTGAGTTTATTCGTTATGATTCTCAACCGCCCGCACCGGAGGAAGTGGATATCTGGGTGAAAGCTATGGGCATTGCAACGAACCGAAATGACGCGTTGGCGGGCTGGCTCCTGGATTACAGTGATATTGAGAAGTTCAGTTCAGGTTACGATTTTAGTGAATGGGCTAAACTTGTCGATCAATGGCGTGCCGGCATGCACACAGACTTTCCTGCGCGTGAGCTAGGACGACAGTTAGTAAAAAGCTGTCAGGTGATTCCTATGTTTCACTGCTGGCTAGGCGTGAATAAAGACCACAGCGGTGCGTTACAAAATGCAAAGTGTAATGCCTTAGGTTGGTTTGATTTTAATAATGTATGGGTCAAACCGGATATAGAAAGTAACCATGGCGAAACCGAATAAAAAACAACCGACGAAAACCGTCGATATCTTTTGCTCTAAATGTAAAACTCAACTATTTAAGTACCGTAAAGGCGGGAAAGGAGCACTGGTTAAATGCTTCAAAGAGCGCATTGTTGACGATTTCACACAAACCCCATGTATTTGCCCCGCTTGCGGACAAGAGTTTGCAAGAGATACCCTAGTAAGAGGAACCCCCGCTTACAAAATGATTGGCGGCAAAGTGACGATGAAATAATAAAGGGCTAGAAAATGAGTATGAAACATGACTATTGCATGGTTTTAAGTACAACCAGTAATGAAAAAAATCGAGATCAGATCATTAAAGGTTTGCTAGATGCCCAATTAGCCGCGTGTATTCAAACAATGCCTATTGAAAGCCACTACGTTTGGAAAGGGGAGGTTTGTACTGACAACGAATGGTTGCTAGTCATCAAAACTCGTCGAGAACTTTATGAATTGGTGGAAGAGAAAATAGAAAACCTGCACGAATACGAGGTCGCTCAAATCGTACAGGTTCCAATTGTTGATGGGTTTAACCCTTATTTAGAATGGTTGAGAGAATCGACGTTGAGCCGACATTAAGAATAACGACAACACTGCACCAACGGTATCGCACAACATATCTTTCTGGGCGTCCCATATGTCACCTTGCGAGCCCAGAAAGGCAATTCCCTCATCGCCACCAGCCAACTCCGCATACCACCATTCGATAATCTCATAGCCAGCAGCAAGTGACATGATAGCAAACAAAGCAAACCAGCAAGAGAACGCTTTGTTGAACCGTTTTTTGTTTATCAAGTATTCAGCGATCGGATATGCGTAAAGGCCAATTGAAAAGTGCGCAACGCGATCAAAATTATTTCGCTCTGAACCAATCATGTCGTTAAACCAGTCAAACGGCACTTCGGAGAACGTATATTTCGCACCGATAGTGTGCAAACAGAGCCAGATGAACATTAAAAAGTAAGCCGTATTACTGAACTGATAGCGAATCGAAATCGCCCAAATAGCAACAAGAATACCAATCGCCGGGATAATCTCCGCAAACCAAACTGCACGTGAGTTAGGTTCCAACGCAGAAAATAAAAACACGATGGCATAAAAAATCGTTAATCCTAAGAGTGTCGAGGTGCTTTTCATAGAGTTATTTGATCCTTCAATTTATCTTACAGTGGGACTCCATAGATTGTGTTAATGATTACACTTAATTGAACGGTGTGCAATTGATATTTTAATGGGTTTTTTGATCACTGAAAATGTTGATTTATTGGCAAACTGCTCAACATTAAAACGTTTGCGCGTGCACTTTTCATTAAAGTTTGATTTACAACATGCCCATCCATAGAATCCATGATTCAGTCTAATAAAAAAGAAGTAAAGCCATGAAACTGGAAACTGTCGATTATCTTGCTGACGATGCTGCTCAACAGTTCGTTACCTCTTTACGCGAAACGGGGTTCGGTGTGTTGAAAAACCACCCGATTCCACAAGAGCTTGTAGAGTCAATTTACAAAAACTGGCATGAGTTTTTCTGTTCAGAACAAAAGAATGATTTTCACTTTAACGTAGACACCCAAGATGGCTACTTCCCACCTTCTGTGTCTGAAGTGGCAAAAGGGCACAAAGTGAAAGACATCAAAGAGTACTTTCATGTTTACCCTTGGGGTCAGATCCCAGAGCAGCTTAAAGCTGAAATCTTAGAGTACTACGAGCGTGCCAATGCATTTGCTCAAGAGCTATTAGGCTGGGTTGAAGCGTACGCACCTAAGGACGTTCAAGAGAAGTTCTCTATCGCGTTGTCAGAAATGATCAATAACAGTGACAAAACATTACTACGCGTGCTTCACTACCCACCGATGACAGGCGAAGAAGAGCCAGGCGCTATTCGTGCTGCTGCGCATGAAGACATTAACCTGTTAACGGTTTTGCCTGCTGCTAATGAACCTGGACTGCAAGTAAAGAGTAAAGAGGGTGATTGGATCGATGTACCATGTGACTTCGGGAACTTAATCATCAACATTGGTGATATGCTTCAAGAAGCGTCAGGTGGTTATTTCCCTTCAACGACTCACCGTGTAATCAACCCTACGGGTGGCCGTCAAGAAAAGTCACGTATCTCATTACCGTTGTTCCTGCATCCAAAGCCGGAAGTGGTGTTATCTGAGCGCTATACTGCACATAGCTACCTTATGGAACGTTTACGTGAGCTAGGGGTTATTTAACCTTTACGTGATCTCCTTACAAAGGCCGATGGTGAATGACTATCGGCCTTTTTGCATTTATGCTACAAAGTGGAAACTATGTTTTTTGTGCCGTGAATGGGGCCCTAAACTCGTGTCAGAGAGGATGAATGGAAGGACAACGTACTGTCAGTAGTATTGAGCCTCATGCAATAGAAAATCCGCTGCTTTGGCCAATGCTAGAAATTCTGAGAAAACAGCCCTCTAATTGGAAAGTGCACACCTTGGCAAGCTGGTTGGGTGAACAAGGTTATATTTCAAAGCTGGACGACTCTCCCGATAAGGATTTATTCAAAAGAAATTTCCTGATCATGAATGCATTATATCAACTGCAAGACACTCTGTATCCGGATAGCTGGCTTCAAGTCGAAGCCATGGATATTCAGCTCATGTCTTCGATGGAAGCTTTGAGGCATAAGATCGATATTCATGATCCTTTGCGTGATTATTACTTAGATTGGCGCAATTACGAAGCGGACGAAGGTGAAGTGCGTCGATTGTTGAATGAATTTTGGACAACTTATCAAAAGTTCATAGGTGGTTCGTCAGTAGCCAGCGTAGATAAGACAAAGGCACTGTCACTATTTGAACTTAACACTGACGCTACGCCTGCGGAAATTAGAAAACAATGGCGAAAACTCGCGCTTCGTTGGCATCCTGATCGAGAAAATGGCGATGCAGAAAGATTTAGAGTTCTTTGTGAAGCGTGGAATGTACTGAGAAACGAATGATTCGCTAAGAATAAAGATAAAGGAAGGCAGCTAACTATAGCTGCCTTTTGATTGAACTGTCTCTGTCAGCGTATCAAAACTAGCATGATGACTTAAACTGAGATTTTCGCATGCGGTTGAGGGCAGCCATAACGTCTAGTGTGCGTGGTTTGGCTAAGTCGCCTTGCTTAGGAAGAACGGCATGCCACTCACCAGACAGCATTTCTTCAATCTCCTTCGCCGGATGATTACACCAACCTGGAAGTTGAGCAATTTGGAACCATAACCAGCCAATTGTGTTGACTTCATCGGCTGACTCTATCTGTTCCAAAGCGCTGAGATCAGTAAACTCTTTACCAAATCGAAGTGACTCTTTGCCTTTCGCATTCACACGGAACTTGCCGTCAGTGAGAATATTCATCAACGCAACGCGGTTCAGTGCTCGAGGTGGGAAGGTCTGTAAACGTTCTTCTGACTCGTTATGGCGTTGAGTAGGGTGCTGAGCGATAACTTCTTTCGCTTTTTCAGTTACATCAACGGCTTGGTAGTCGTGCATTTGAATGACGGTATCGGCAACGTCTAAGTAGTCGCCCGACCCACCCATAACGATAATGGTAGAGATATCAAGATCATCTCGTAATTGACCAATGCGGTCGACGAGAGGAGTAATTGGCTCATCACCTTTTGCCACCAATGCCTGCATACGCTCATCTCTAATCATGAAGTTGGTAGCAGAAGTATCTTCATCAATCAATAATGTGCTTGCACCCGCTTCAATAGACTCTTGAAGCCAAGCGGCTTGCGACGTTGAGCCTGATGCGTCTTGAGTAGAAAAGTCCGCCGTATCTTTACCCATCGGTAAATGGTTGATGTAGTTCGAGAGGTTCAAGTGGTGTACGCATCGGCCATCTTCGGCACGAATCTTCATAGCCTTGTTATCGGCAACAATGTATTCGCGACCATCTCCTGGAATATGATCGTAAATTGAACGCTCTATTGCATTTAATAAGGTAGATTTACCGTGGAAGCCGCCACCTACGATCAGTGTGATACCTTTTGGAATTCCTAATCCTGTGACATGGCCCTTGTTTGGCGCATGTAAAGTGACTTGTAGAGATTCAGGGGCTTTAAACTCAACGGCTTCTTTCATAGGAAGGTCGCAATTACCTGCAATTCGAGGAAGAATACTGCCGTTTGCGACAAACGCGACTAAGTTATTGGCCTCCAACTGTTCTCGCAGGGCATCTTGGTCTTCAACAACTTGGCAGTGCTTAATTAAAGCGGCTTTGTCGAGTTCACGCTCTAAAGTTGCTCGACGGATAAACTTAGGCAGGTGGAAAGTCAGTATGTTGTTGGCTTTTTTCCCCAATACTGAACGACCTTCGGCTGGTAAGTTAACTCGAAAACGCAGTTCAATACCTTCTTCAGTAAACAACACCGCGGTGCTATCCAGTACTGTTTGGCCTGTCAGTGAAATTGATACTGAGTTTTCTTGTTTAGCAAACTGCTCAAAACTACGCGCAATAAAATCACGTGCAGCTCTTTGAAATGCAGGAGACTCGTCTCTTAGCCACTCAAGACCAGTCAAAGACCATGAGCGAGTCGCACGAAAACGTGACGCCGATGCATAAGGGTCACCCTGTACATGATCGATAAACAAAGTGAAATCAGTGAAGTCGTATTGACCTTTGATTTGCTGATAAGCTCGGTAGTTCTGCTTTTCAATTTTCTTAAGCGTGGCAGTCAACTGATCCATGAAGATATTAGCCTTTTAATAGAAGCGGGCGGCGATTATAGAAACCACCGCCCTCATAGTAAAGAGAATGCTTAGGAAGAGTAGGCGTATTGCCCGCCAGAAAGGCGCTGATTAAACAAACTTTGCTCAAATTCATTACAAGGCATAGGTTTACCATAAAGAAAACCTTGTCCGATATCACAGCCCTCACCAATGAGAAACTGTTCTTGTTGGGGAGATTCAATGCCTTCGATCACGACTTGGAGTTCCAGTTTTTTCGCAATGTGTATGATAGAACAAATTATCGCGCGGTCATCGTCCGACTTTTCCATTTGCTGGACGAAGCTTTTATCAATTTTGATGGCATCAAATGGATATTTCTTTAAATAGCTGAACGAGGCATATCCTGTACCAAAATCGTCAAGTGACAGTGTCACGCCTAGTTTGTGCAGTTTATTTAATGTAGTGCGTGCTACGACCTCATCGGCAATTAAAGCGCTCTCGGTCACCTCGAGCTCGAGAAAGTGCGCTGGCAAGTGAAAAGACTCGAGTAAGTGTTGCACTTGTTCCGCAAAATTTACGTTTTGTAATTGAATGGGAGAAACGTTGACGGCCATTTTGAAGTTATCAATTAACTCAGACCATTGTTTTGCTTTGTCTATCGCGGTTCGAAGAACAAAAGAGCCAACTTCAAAGATAAGCCCGTTTTGTTCAGCCATATGTATTAAGGCTTCGTTGGATACGTCGCCTAGTATTGGATGCCTCCAGCGTAGTAATGCTTCTGCGCCAATCCATTTGTGGGTTTGAGGGTGTACTTTGGGCTGAAAGTAGAGCATTAGGTCGTCGTTTCTTACCGCTTGCAATAAGTAGCTTTCCAGTTGATTGTGGTTGTTGAGTTCATTTGAATGGCTTTCACAGAAATAACCATACGCTTCGCCAGATTCTTTACACAAAAGCATGGCATAACATGCGTTCTGGAGTAGTTGTTTAGCATTGCTGGTTCGGTGAGCTTGTACAACACCAATGTAAGAGTTTAGGTGAACCTCTGTGTCTTTTACATAAAAACTTCCCATACCAATATCGGTAATATCATTCAGTAGCTGATGCAATTTTATATCGATGTCTGTGCCCCAAACGAGCAATACGAGATCATTGGAGCTAGGCCTCCCCGTAACAAAATGTCTGGACTCCCGCTTACCAAGACGATACCGAAACTCTTTCAATATTTCGTCGAAAGCTTCAAAGCCATAACGGGTTTGGATACTGCGTGCATTGCTAAAACCAATGTTTATTACGATTAATGATTGCTGACTGTGATCTAACGTTCTGAGTGTGTCACTGACTATATTTTCGAGTGCTGCTCGGTTTAGGAATCCAGTTCCTTGATCGTGTGTTTTTTGGTAGCTCACCTGCTTTTCAGCGGCTCTGCGACGATCAATCTCTTGCGTTAGGGAATAACTTAACTGCGCCAAATCTGTAGTGCGATTCTCAACTCTATTTTTGAGTTCGTTGTTAAGACGCTGAAGTTTGTGTTGCTGATGCACGATGGAAAGCTGCGCTTCGATTGAATCTTTAAAAGTCCCAAGCAATTGCCGGTAAGTGTCGCAGTATTCATTCTCCTTAGAATCAAGCATGCAAATAGTTCCAAACGTCTCTCCATTTGGCCAGAGTAGCGGTAAGCCGCAATAAGAGATCATACCTAGTTTGATATCAGGGTTATTTTGCCACTCTTCATCTTCAAGCGCGTTTGGGACAATAAGTTCACTTTTGTGTTTTATGACATGCTCACAATACAAACCGTTGCCAAGCAACTCAGTATCGCCAGTACGATAAGGATTACCTATAGTTTCGCTGGATGTATTTACTTCTATGCGATCTGGATGGATACGCATAATTAATGTGGTGGGTACGTGCGTTATTTGAGCCAGTAAGTTGACGATTTCCTGCCAACTTCTTCGCATAGACTCAGGGATTTCGTAGTCTAATGTTTGCAATCTCCCCATATAGGTCATCCTTTACGTGGTTTCACTTCCTGTGAATTAAAAATGCAGACTGCTCTATTTTGTTCTCGCTTTTTAATTAAGTATAGGGTGGCTAGGGCTCGAAACAAAAAAAAGTCCTGAAAAGTGTTCAGGACTAGGAATAGTTGTCACATATCTCATCCTTGAAACAGATAACAAGCATCAAGGCTTAAGCGACATTAACGATTCAATAGAAATGTCTTGCGAATAGTCGACATCCTCAAAGTTAAAGCCATTGAGCTTCATAAACTCATCTTTAAAACCTTGGTAATCACCAATCTCTTTAAAGTTATCAGCATTCATTTGTTCTAAAAGAGCGTGGACTTCTTGTTGAACTTGCGGTTCAAGTTCCAAGTCATCTATTCGAATCAAGCGTTCACCGTCAACTGGCACTTTCTCTTGATCGTATAACTTCGTAGTAAACAGCCGCTGCATTTGTTCAATACAGCGTTCGTGAGTACCTTTTTCCTTCATCACTCGATAAAGCGCTAACAGGTAAGGGCTTAGAGCAGGGATGAATACACTGGCTTTCGTCACCAACGCCTTACACACGGTTGCGTAAGCACCGCCGTCAAAGTTGGCGAGTTTGAGGTTTAATGAATGACTGGTTTGGTGTAAATCGATTTTCGCTCGACCTAACGTACCATCGAGATAAATTGGGTGCGTAATGTCAGGGCCCATGTAAGAAAAGGCGATGGTTTTGCAGCCGTTTGCGATAGAGTCGTTATTGATGAGTGTGTCAATCCAGCTTTCCCAGTCTTCGCCGCCCATTACTTTAATGGTGGCATTGGCTTCCTCTTCTGTTGCAGGCGTTAAGGTGGTTTCTATCCACTTATCGTTCTCCAGCATGATAGAAGCGCCAGTGACAGGTTCACCAATAGGTTTAATGACACTGCGCCAAAACTCATCAGATTCAGGTTTAGGTCGAACACCGGTTGCCAAGCTATAGATGACTAAGTCAACTTCACCCTCAAAGTACGTTTCAATGGCTTCAATCACTTGATTGCGCACCGAACCAGAGAATGCATCGCCAACAATATTTATTGCGGTACGCCCGGCTTGATTTGCTTCTTGCTTAAAAAAGACGTTGTTATACCAACCCGCACTCCCAACCCCTTTCTCTGAAGGGCCACGCTCAAATGAGACGCCAATGGTATCGGCGTTAGCGCCACCGAACGTTAGGGCTATTCGTGCCGCTAGGCCGAAACCAGAGGAGGCACCAATAATCAAAACCCGTTTTGGGCCTTTTTTGATCTGTGGGGCGTGCTTTACGTATTCAATTTGCTCTTTAATAGATGCATGACACCCTTTGGGGTGCGCAGAGCGAGCAACAACACCTTGAATTAACGGTTCTATTCGCATGTTGTTATCTATCCTCGATGAGTGGAATTGAAAATAGATTAACGTAAAGTTACGTAAAACTTATTGAGCTAGACCATTAAAATTAGAGATGTTTAATTAATTCTTGAGCAACGAAATCAGCGATCCAAGGTTGTGCATCTGGTTTTGGGTGAAGGCCATCATCCATCATCCATTCTGGTTTGGTGACAACATGCTCTAAGAAGAATGGCATCAAGGCAACTTGTTGATGCTGTGCAAGCTTAGGGTAGATATCGTAAAACATATCGCTATAGCGCTTACCATAATTAGGCGGAACCCGAATTTGCATCATGACAACGTCCGCACCAGAATCTTTTATCATGGTAATCATTTTTGAAAGATTTGACGTAATAAGTTTAGGAGGGAAACCTCTTAGGCCATCGTTGGCACCTAACTCAATAAGTACCATGTCAGGGCTATGCTGAGTTAGCAACTGAGGTAACCGTGCTAAGCCATTGCCAGTGGTATCGCCAGAAATGCTAGCATTAATAACTGTTACATCTTGACCATGTTCTGACAACGCATCAGGGAGTAAGCTAGGCCAACTCTCTTCAATCGGCATCTGATAGCCTGCACTCAAGCTATCACCCAAGACAAGTAGCTTTTCGCTCGCATGTGCAGTAGCGGAAAAACAAAAAAATAGAACTAAGGAAAGTATACGAATCATGCAAACACCTGTACTTAATGCACCTATTGTTCAAGCCAATTTGGTTTCTAAACAAGTCTCTACTAATCAAGAACAATTAACAATCCTCAAAGACGTAAATGTTGACATCCGAAAAGGAGAAAAAATCGCCATCGTCGGAACTTCCGGTGCAGGTAAGTCAACATTGATGACGTTGCTAGCTGGTCTTGATACGCCGACATCAGGCGAAATTACTTTATTAGGTCATGAATTATCAAAACTGGACGATGAAGCTCGTGCGAAAATCCGGGCTGACTCTTTAGGTTTCGTTTTCCAAAGTTTCCTGTTAATCCCGAGTTTGAGTGCATTACGTAATGTCACGCTTCCTTGTCTTTTACGTGGTGAAGCCGAAGATGAAGCAAGAGCAGCGGAATTATTAGCTGCTGTTGGATTGGAAAAACGTGTCGACCATTTACCAAGCCAGTTATCTGGTGGTGAACAACAGCGAGTTGCGCTAGCGCGTGCATTTATGACACAGCCTGAGCTGTTGTTCGCAGACGAGCCTACCGGCAATCTTGACCATCAAACCGCAGACAAAGTGATTGAGCTGCTATTCGATCTTAATGAACAGCACGGGACAACTCTGATTTTAGTAACACACGATGGTCATCTAGCAAGCCGATGTGACCGTATCTATCGTATGGAGGCGGGTGAGCTTAAGGAGGAGATATAATGTCTGCAGTATCATCAAGTGAAGCAACATCCACAGAGCAAAACAGTACAACACAGCACTCGTCGAATAAAAGTTTGATACGCTGGAGTTTCGGCGAAATAAGGCAGGGGAATCTTTGGCCTATTAGCGTTGCTCTTATTCTCGTGATTGCGAGTATCTTTGCGCTTTCTGCATTAGCAGAACGAATGGAGCAGGTGATCGTCAAGCAGGGGAAGGACGCATTAACGGCAGATGCGGTGTTTGTGTCTGCTAATCCCATTCCGGACACGTTGTTAGCCTCGACTGAAAGCCTTGACCGTTCGACGATGACACGCTTTGCCACTATGGCATTTAGCGATAATGGTATGCAGCTTATTTCTGTAAGGGCGGTGGATGATAATTACCCTTTAATGGGAGAGCTCGTTCTTGAAAATAATCCAGCCGGTCGCGTTAAAGAGAACCAACTCTGGCTTGATGAGCGGATTATGACTCAACTAAGCGTAAAGTCAGGTGACAGTGTCACGATAGGCGATGCCGAGTTTACTGTATCAGGCGCAGTATTGATGGAACCAGGCTTGAGCTTTAATCCATTTCAACAAATGCCTTCTGCATACATTCATCAAAGTGACGTAGATAAAACAGGAGCAATTCAAGTTGGGAGCCGAGTTCAATACCGTCTGTTTTTACAAGCCGATGATAAAACACTAAATAGCTTACAAGATGATACGCAGCTTTCTCCGAGCGATCGCTGGCGCACGCAAGATACTGCCAGTCGTAGTAATGAGGTTTTTGAACGCACGACGCAGTATCTGTCTTTGACCGTAGCGATTGTCATCATTATGGCGGCGACAACATTGGTTCTTACTTGTCAAAACTACGTGAACAGCCGGACACAAACTATTGCGATGTTGAAAAGTCTTGGTGCGAGCCGCCGATGGATTGAAAAGTGGTTATTTATTCAAGTCACAATCCTTCTCATTAGTGCCAGTGTCGTCGGCCTACTGCTAGGGAGTGGGCTGGAGTATTTATTACGCATTCCACTCAAAGACTTATTACCCGATCCACTCCCTAGTTACGGTGTCACACCATTTTTGGTGGCATTTATCTCTGCAGTCTTGATTACTGTTCCCGCTCTCGGTATACCATTGTTAGGCTTGATTAAAACTCCCGCGTTAGAAGTGCTACAGCAGGGCAAAGCGCAACGTTCTTGGAAGCGAATGTTACTTGTTCTAGTTCCCGTTGTTCCATTGCTTTTACTGTATGCAGATAACACCTTAGTTTGGATCGTGCTCACTGGTATAGCGGTACTGTTTGTGGTACTCGCAGCAGTTAGCGTCGCACTCACAAAGCTGTTTGCACGTGTGTCAACCCATCCTGCAATGAAGCTTGCGTTGAGTCGTATCAACCGGACGCCAGTAACCAGCGGTCTACAGTTTGGTGCTTTGGCATTATCTTTGATGTTGCTGTCTATCATTTGGCTTGTGCGCAGCGATATTCTCGCTGATTGGGAGAGAACCTTACCTGCAGACGCGCCAAATGTGTTCGCTTTAAACATTGGTGATTATGAGCTCGATAGCTACCTAGAAACCCTAGATAAAAATGGAGTTACGCGGTCACAAGCTTATCCAATAATTCGTGGACGACTAACAGAGATCAACGGTCAAAACGTCAAAGAGATTGATTACGAAGGAGAAGGTTCTGACGCGATACGTCGAGAGCTAAACCTGACATGGGGAGATAGCCTACCAGAATATAATGATGTGCTTTCGGGTGAATGGACAAACAAAGGGAGTGTATCTGTAGAAGCGGATGTAGCAAATGACTTAGGCATCAAACTCGGTGATACGCTGCGCTTTGTAATAAACAGTCAGAATTACGATGCAGTAGTAGATACCATCCGTTATGTCGAATGGCGTGATATGAAGCCTAACTTTTATTTTATTTTCTCATCTGACGTGATGGCTAATTTACCTGGTTCTTACCTCATCAGTTATAGGATTGAAGAAGGAAATGAAGCGTTGTTGACATCAATGTCACGTGCTCACCCAACGGTCTCTGTTTTAGATATCCGAACTATGGGCGAGAAAATTCAGGCTTTGATTCAGCAAATCGTATCAGCAATCACCATCCTTGCTCTTTTAGGCGTTGTTGCTGGTCTGCTGCTCATCTTTACTTTACTGAGGTTAAGCTTGTCCCAACGTCAACAAGAGATTCGTTTGTATCGCACATTAGGTTCAAGTAAGAAACGGATCAACACAACCCTGTGGGCCGAGTACGGAATTATGGCGTTGATTGCTAGTGGTGTTGCGGTATTCGCTGCGGAAGTTTGTGTGGCCGCAGTCATGACATATGGATTCGATCTCAATGCACAAATTCACCCCGAATTGTGGATAGCTTTACCGCTTGCAACATTTGTTACGTTGGCACTTGTAGTGATGAGTTTGTTGAAAAGATTGTTAACGCCAGTAAACACTTAATCGCAGCGAGTGTTATCAAGTTTGGAACACTCCATGACACTTTTATTTTAGTTATCCACAAAAACAGTGGATAACTTTTGGGATAACTAAATGGGGTAAAAAGTGGGGTGTTTCTGCAGGCTTTGCGCCATGGGTCTTACAGTGAAATTCTTATTCACATAGACACAAAAAAGTGTCTTCTTAACCATGTAGTCAAGTACTTTTTCGCAAATTTTTTCTACTTTAATGCACTTTACAGGCGCTGTTGGATATTTCGCAAACCCATGAACTTTTTGTGATTTTAATCAAGTTCAAACACGAGTAGAATCCACCGTTAGTAAAGAATTTTCCTTATAAAATTTTTAGTGAAGCAATGAAGTCTGAGTTTCCAAGTTATAAAGATAAGCATATCGCTGTTGTTGGTGGCGGTGTAGCAGGTGCAACAGCAGCAATTCATTTTGCGGAGCTGGGTTTTAAAGTTTCCGTAATAGAGAAGGGCGTATCACTAGTAAATGGTCCACCCATTTGTCATTTGCATGCTGGTGGTAATTTATATCGAGAGATTTCCGAGCAACAATGCTTAGACTTGTTAGCACAATCTATTGATACTGTTCGCCTGTATCCGCTTTCACTGAATATTCGTCCGACAATCATCGCGGTTCCTCATTCCGATGGTGGAGACCCATCCACACTAATTCCGCGATTAGAGGTTGTGAAAAGTGCTTATCAGACGCTCGTTGATAAAGATGAGAGTAATAAAGTGCTCGGCGAGCCAAGCGAATACTACAAACTGTATTCAAAAGCGGAGCTAGAAGCTCTCGCGCAACGTACTCAACCAAGTCATCCTACAGACTTCGATGAGTGGTGCATTCCTTTTGCTCAACATGCTGATCTTGAAGCGCTAAAGTATCCTGTTGTCGCAGTTCAAGAATATGGTTGGAGTGTTTTTCGCCTCGCCGCAATTGCCAACTTAACACTAGATACGCTTCCTAATGCTTCGGTCTTGACACAAGCAACGTTTAAGCAAGCCGATTGGATGGGGGAACACTGGCAACTTGGCTATGAACGTGAAGGTATCGATTACCTGATGACATGCGACTACTTGGTTAACGCGTGTGGCTTTGAAACAGGCTCAATTGACAACACAGTTGGTGCCAAGCGAGACAGGTTGGTGGAGTTTAAAGCCGCTTACGTTACGAGGTGGGCAGACTGTCAACAACAATGGCCAGAAGTTATTTTTCATGGCCCGCGTGGAACCGATAAAGGAATGGCTCAATTGACGCCTTATGGCGATGGTTACTTTCAGCTTCATGGTATGACAAAAGGAATCACGCTGTTTGAAGATGGTTTAGTGGAGAGCACGAACTCATCTGCTCAACCTGAACTGCCTATGCCTTTACTCTCGAAGATCCGTAACGGCTGGAGAGAAGAAGTGTTAGAAGAGCGAACGAACAACGCCATCAAACACATGGCACAGTTCATTCCCGAATATCACTCTGCTGTAAAAGGAGGAAAAGCATTATTTGGCGCTCAGCAAATTCCCGGCACAGATCCAGTACTCAGAGCGGCAGATGTGACTTTTGAAGATAACCACTACGCGAGAATAGAGGTGGTAAAAGCGTCATCGACACTACTCGCAGCGCAAAAAATGCTTCAATTCTGGTTTGACATCGATCCTAACCAAAATGTGGAAACACAGCATCCGGTCGCTGTAAAGTGGTCTGAACAAGAGGTCGAGCAGTACGCGATTAAACTCACTCAAGAGCGAGGCTATCCACAAGCTTTAGCAGTGCGTTATGGTATGCCTGCATAATCGGCTGTGTTTGGGCTCAGTGGTTGTATTAATACCCAAAAAACTGAGCCCATTGGCACCATACTTCTTGCAAGCCTAGTCTGTCTCCTTTCACAAAATTGACTTTTTGTCCGGGTTTCGCCTGTGCCAGTCTAGGTAAGTCAATACGAGCTACGCAGCCAAATTTAGGATACCCGCCAATAGTCTGGTGATCGTTGAGCAGCACAATAGGGTTACCATCGCTAGGTATTTGAATTGAACCTAACGCAATTCCCTCTGATAGTACGCCTTCGTAAGGTGGACGAATGTTATTGCCCTCAAGACGGTAGCCCATGCGATTCGAATTTGGGGAGATGATGAATGCTTTGTTATAAAATGCTTGGCGAGCCTCTTCATCAAAGTCCTCGTTCTGATAGCCTTCAATCACTCTCAGCTTAATGGGTAAGTTGTAATCTGGCTTAAAGCGAAACGTCATTTGCCTTGGTTTACGTTTCGGTAAGTTATGAGGGACAAAGGGAAGAATATCACCAGCTTTCAAAGCGCCACCATTTGAATCATAACCACCTAGAGATTCTCGCAAGACGGTCGATGCGCTTCCTAAGTGCTGAGCAACATTGAATCCACCTTTAACCGCTAGGTAGGAGCGAAGTCCATTCCTTGCGACTCCGAACTGAAGCTTCTGTCCTTTTTTCAACGTAAAGTCAGACCAATTTGAAATAGGTTCACCATCTATTTTTGCATTTAAATCACCGCCACATATAGCAAGGTGGCAGTTATGCAATGCAATAAAACAAGCGTTACCCAGAGTAATTTCAATCGCAACGCAATTGACTACGTTACCAAGCAAATGGTTGGCCCAACTGTAAGCATAGTCGTCGACCGGGCCACCTTGAGTCACACCGACATGCGCTAAGCCAAAACGACCAAAGTCTTGAACTAAAGAGAGCGGTCCTGGCTTTTCCACCAGTAATCCACCGTAACTCATAGTACGCCTCCTAAATCGATAAACTCTTGTTTTGAAATAGCATTAAAGGTGACCTTGTCACCCACTTCAAACGGTATAAAAGGAGGAGAGTCGGAGAAGAGCGCAAGCGGGCTTTTACCAATAATGTTCCATCCGCCAGGGCTATCTGATGGATAGACGGCCGTTTTAGAGTCTGCGATTCCGACACTTCCGGCCGGCACGTGAGTTCTTGGTGTGGCAAGCCTTGCCATGTGCAATTGAGTATCAACGTCAGAGAGAAATGCAAAGCCAGGAGCAAAGCCAATTGCAGAAACCGCGTACTCGGTTTTCGTATGCAGGGTAATAAGATCGTCTAATGACAGACCTCGCTTTTTAAAACGAGATAGATCTAACGCGGTTTCTTCAGAGTAATATACAGGGATAGTAATGTGATTCGGCTGGGAAAGCTTAAGTGATTGAGTATCAAACTGGCTCACGATTTGTTGCAGCTCATTGACTAAGTTCTTTTCGTTGATTCGAAAAGGTAAGTAATCAATGAGAATAGTTTGATAGGAGGGGACAACGTTCATAACAATTGAAGCGAAAGTTTCTCTTATGCTGCGAGCAAGCTCTCCGACTGCATTTTCAGAAATACTCTCATCAAACTTAATGAAAATACTGCACTCGGAGATCAAAGAGATATTAAATTTCTCTTTATGCATTAATTTCCTCCAGCGTATAGGCTTTGGCGGATCTTTTGGATCAGCGCGATCGACTCTTCATTGTCACCATGAACACAAATTGTATCGGCTTCCAATAATATGTAACCGCCTGAAGCGGTTTTGACACGCCCAGAGTCAGCTAAGGTCCGGACTTGCTCAAGTATCGCGTGTTCGCTTTTTAACACGGCATTGGGCTGTGTTCTAGGAGTCAGTAAGCCGTCATCTTGGTATAAACGGTCTGCAAATGCTTCAAATAGCAAGGGAACATCATAATCGTCTGCGATTTCTAAGTATTTTTCGTTTTCCTGTGAAGCTAGGATCATTAACGGTACTTTGAACAGTGCTGCCGCCTTTACTACCGCTCTAAATATCGCATCACTTTTCATCATGTCGTTGTATAGAGCGCCATGAGGTTTTATGTAACTGATGTCTGTGTATTGCGCCCGGCATAATGCTTGTAAAGCACCAACCTGATATATAACCATGTTCGTAATTTCATCACCCGTCATGCTTATGCTTCGTCTGCCAAAGCCTTGTAGGTCGGCGTAACCTGGATGTGCGCCAATATCAACATCGTTGTCATTCGCTAGGGTGATAGTGTCGTGCATGACATTAGGGTCGGAGGCATGAAAACCACACGCGATGTTCGCCATATCAACATGGGGCATCACGTCTTCATCTGCGCCCATACTCCAAGAGCCAAAGCTCTCGCCCATATCACAGTTCAATGTAAGTTGCTGTTTATTCAATGTCATACGTTTTATTTCTACACAAGCAATGGGTTTACGATGCAGGAAAATGCATCTAGGTTCAGTGACTCACTTCATTCTTCTATCATGAAAACGAAGCTTTTTGAGCAGATAGCTGACGAAAAAGATCACGTTAGTCCATAAAGATGTTGCCGTTATTTGAGTTGATCCGAATTTTAAGGTATTTCGTTTCTTTTCCATCCAATTTTTGAGAATTTAAGGTTATTTTGCATTAGCATCGTGTTAATCTTGTCGCCCTTCATGGGTGATAGATTGCATAATGGTTCTTCTGTCATTTTTGTGGTTGTCTGCGACAGGAATATATATGTCATTACGAGCGAAGCTTATTTGGCCTCTTCTGGTCTTTTTAACGGCTATCTTTGTTATCTCAAAAGGTTACACCTCGTATACTGTATACCAATCGTCTAAGCATGAACTGGTCGAGCAGACAAGAAAGTTGATTAACAACGTTTCTTTCTCAATTAAAGATGCGCTGACGACAAAGGACAAGCAAAAAGCTCAAACTATTCTCGCCAACTTTTTAAACCAGCCAAATGTAACGCGGGTCAAACTTTATGACCAAGATGACCAACCATTCGCTGTTATGGAGATAAGTGGGGCACTGGCACCCGTTCCAAGTCAAACCGAAAGAAGTAGGTTGCACGCTCTAGGGTATGCCTTATCAACCAAATTTCTTTATGTTCTAGAGCCGATTATCCATGATGGCTATGTCATTGGTAGCATGAGAGTTACGCTTTCTCATCGCCCAATTGTAGAAGCCATACAATCTTTACTTCAAGATGGCGCTTTACTTCTTCTGTTTCTGATCGCTGGTGGCACTGTTTTTTACATAAGTATCGAGAGGCTTGTTCTCAAGCCCGTTATGGAGCTTAGCCGCGTAATAGAGAATGTGACACACGGACGAAGCACGGAAAATCAAGCACGCTATTACGCCAACGATGAAATTGGAGAGCTCGCGAGATCTTTCAATCAAATGATGAACAGGTTAACAGTACGTGAGAAGCAGCGGCAACATTCACTAGACACACTAGAACAAAAGCGCGCATTTTCAGAAGAGGTTATCGAATCTGTTCAGCATGCATTAGTTATTACAGACAATTCCGGACGTGTTATTCATTGTAATACGGCGACCCAGCAAATATTTCAAAAAAAATTAGATGAACTTAAATATGCCAATATTCGTGATCTAATTAAAACCAAAACACCGAATGAGCTGAGTCAGATCCTGAGTCGAGGCCTAGAGTGCGATGATATTCACCTCAAAAATGCAGATAACGAACAGCAGTTGAGCCTAACCAGTCGTCGCCTCTCGACACATGAATACTTACTGTTTTCGATTCAAGATATCACCGAAATTGAAGAAGCCATAAACCGGCAACGTGTTGCGGGACGTGTTTTTGAAAGCAGCCAAGATGGTCTCATTGTTCTTAATCATCGCGGTGTCATTACGATGGCAAACCCTGCCGTCACTAAGTTAGTCGGCTTAGAGGTGGATCAGCTTATTGGGAAGTCATTCATCCAAACTCTAAAGTGGCGCAAGTTACAGGAAATGATGCCTAGTATCATCGAGTCGATAGAAAATTATGGCGTTTGGCAAGGTGAAGTTATCGAGAAGAACCATATTGGTCAGTTTGTACCGATGTTTGCTAGGGTCAATCGTATCGTTAAATGTGAAGACTATGGTTTCTATGATCTGGTTATTGTTCTTACCGACCTTTCCGGCGCAAAAGAGATGGAACGATTGGAGCATTTAGCTCATCACGATGCTTTAACGGGGTTAGCCAATCGATCTAAGTTCCATTTAGAGTTGGAACAACTAGTACAACGCTCTGGATACTTGCGTGACGAATTTGCAGTTTTGTACCTCGATCTGGATGGATTTAAAGAAGTTAACGATACCTACGGTCATGATGCAGGTGATGAAGTTTTGAAAAAAGTTTCCGAGCGTCTAACATCTGCGACGAGACATAGTGATTTAATCGCAAGACTTTCTGGTGATGAATTTGTCATGTTGGTTAATCCCGCCAATCAAAAAGTGGTCACCCGAATAGCAGAACAGTTGCTCGAGAGCATATGTGCTCCAATTGAGTACAAAGGTCACTTACTCAAAGTTGGCGTTAGTATCGGCGTAAAATTAGTCGGCGTAAATGAGCGCGATGCTACTCGAGTTTTAAAAAGTGCGGATACGGCAATGTATCAAGCAAAGAAAGCCGGAAAAGGCCAAGCAATATTAATGGGATGCGAATTACAAGAGACAGTTTAAATCGTAACGTCAAAGCTTTAAACTAACCCAATTCGCGTCAGAAGGAATAATAAAATGAAAGTACTCGTTACGGGTGGTATGGGCTATATCGGTAGTCATACGTGTATTCAAATGATCGAAGCTGGCATGACGCCAGTGATTCTAGACAACCTGTACAACAGTAAATCTACGGTATTAGATCGAATTGAAAAGGTATGTGGTGTAAAGCCAACCTTCATTCAAGCCGATATCAGAGATAAATTGGCGATGGTAGAAGCACTAAAGTCGCACAATATTGAAGCTGTTATCCATTTTGCAGGTTTAAAGGCCGTCGGTGAGTCTGTAGTAAAACCTCTAGAGTATTACGACAACAACGTTAATGGCACGTTAGTATTGGTTGATGCAATGCGCGAAGCCGGAGTTAAATCGTTGGTATTTAGTTCATCAGCGACTGTATACGGTGATCCTGCATCTGTACCCATCACTGAGGACTTTCCAACTAGCGCAACTAACCCATATGGGCGCAGCAAATTAATGGTAGAAGAGTGTTTAACCGACTTCCAAAATGCGAACCCTGACTGGAGCATTACACTTCTTCGTTACTTTAACCCGGTAGGTTCACATCCAACAGGCGAGCTAGGTGAAGATCCTCAAGGTATTCCAAACAACTTAATGCCGTTTGTTTCGCAAGTTGCGGTAGGGCGCCGAGAGTTCCTTTCTGTGTTTGGTAGTGATTATCCCACCAAAGATGGCACGGGCGTACGTGATTATATTCATGTAATGGACTTATCCGATGGTCACGTTGCTGCATTAGAAAAAGTAGGTAGCAAAGCTGGCCTTCATATCTATAACCTCGGTACTGGTAACGGCTACAGTGTACTGGACATGGTGAAAGCATTTGAAGCCGCAAGTGGTAAAGATGTCCCATACCAACTTGTTGAGCGTCGTCCAGGTGATATTGCAGAGTGTTGGGCGGATCCATCAAAAGCGATGAATGAGTTAGGTTGGAAAGCAACTCGCACTCTAGAAGAAATGACTGGCGATACATGGCGCTGGCAGTCTACTAACCCTCAAGGTTATCCAGACGCCTAATCTTTAATTTACATAATAGTAACAAAAAGGCGCGTGATTGCGTCTTTTTTGATCCAAATCGGAAAAAATCGTAAATTACTGGTTAAAAGGTAGCAAGTATATATAGAGCTGTTAAACTATGCCCGACTCTTAATTTGGGTTATAAATTTTCTCATAGCTATTGGGGTAGTTCATGGAACTCGGTCTGATCATCACTTTCATCATTGCAGCAGCAGTAATGGTGAAAAAAGAGATGGCAAAACAGTAAACTTTCATTTTTCATACTTTTCTTTACATTTTTGAAATGAAAGCCATAAAAAAAGCCAGCATTACGCTGGCTTTTGTGTTTTTAAGGTTTAGAACTCGTATTTAACACTAATGTTATAATTACGCTCAGCTTGCGTTTTGTCTCGACTTAACTCAGTCTTACCGCGAACATCGTTCCAAAGATGGTATTCTTCATTCGTTAGATTCATAACACCAGCACGAATGGTTATATCTTTCATTGGTTTGTAGTACGCCGTTAAGTCAACGACTGTCGCAGACGGCAAAGCAACTTGGTCTTTGATTCCGCCTTTATCACCATCAGAGTTGATATCACTGTTCGATTTCTTAGCCGTGTAGTTTACTTTTAGGCTTGTCCCCCAAAGTGCATTTGGTGAATCGTAATTTACAGCAGCTACGGCATTCCATGGGTTTACACTGTTCAAAGGATTACCATCACCATCTTCACCTTCTGTGTATGCTGCAACAAAGCGAGTTGTCACGCCTGATGGAAGACCAGCAATGGCATGCCAATCAAGACGGTTAGAGAGCTCAACCCCTTTAATGTTTGCTTCACTAATATTGATATTTGTGAATTCAGTTAAACCACCATTGTTTGATGACGTTTGCTCAATAAAGTCACTGTAATCACTGTAGTAGAACGCTACTTCAGTTGCAGACGCTGCAGTGTTATGACGGTAACCAAGTTCATAAGACAAACTCTTTTCAGATCCCAAATTTGGGTTAGGGCGGTTGGTATAGCCATGAGCCGGATTATCGTAGGTGTAGTAAAGCTCGTCGAACGATGGCGCTCGGAACCCTTGGCTCACTTGCGCGAAGATCGTGCCAGGTTGCGATACAGAGTAAGTTGCTCCTAAACGACCAGTTAATGCAGAGTCGCTAAACTTCTCGAATGACTCTTCAGAAGTATTTGAAGGATTAGTAGAGAAGTAATCGTAACGCACACCTGGAGTCAGAATTAGCTTGTCATTAAGAAGCGAAATTTCATCTTGCAAGAATAAACCAAAGCTTTCTTCTTTTGCATCCGGTGTGTAAACGTAAACAGTATCTGGCGTGCCAGGATCGGAATTAAACTCGCGATTGGTATTACTGATGTCACTATGTTTGTACGATATTCCGTAAACAATATAGTGATTTTGAATCTCTTTATCTAACTGAGTTTCGAATTCAAATTTGTCTTCAGTATATTCGTAATCTTTTTTCTGTTGGTTGTCACCACTAGGCGGTACGTAAGGTGGGTAACCAGGGCTGGCTTCGATAAAGCGATTAGAGACGCCGTTTTCTTCTTTACCAATCCATGTAAGCTTGGACGTGATCGTATCCGAGATAGCTGCATCTGCAAACCAAATGTGCTTGAGCCCAATGCGATTTTGCTTGGTTGTGTCTTCAGCGTTGAAGTTTTTGTAACTTTTATGTGCGATCTCTGAGTCAGTCTCGTTGTAAATAACTTCTCCCAAGAACTCCAAGCGATGAGCGTCATTCAATTGAGATTGAAGTTTTACCAATAGATCGTTTTTGTAATAATCTTGGTTGTCCACAGAATAGTTATCGTAAGGCGCCTTAGAGAAATTTTGTAGCTCTGCACCATCACGGCGTGTAAAGGCTATAAGTGCTTCTGTATTACCGAAACGCTTTGCTAAAGCTACATGCTCACTAAAAGAGTTATCTTCCGATGAATAAGAGAGTTTAGCTTGACCACCAAAGTCTTTACCATCTTTGAGGAAATCCTTCGGATCTTTTGTTTCGAATGCGACAACACCGCCAATTGCATCACTACCATGTAGGCTAGAAGCTGCTCCTTTAACAATTTCGACACTCTTTAGCATATCGGGGTCGACAGTAACGGCACTAGAATTGATAAACGAATATGGTCCACCGCTGAATACACCTGGTTGAGATGCACCGTCTACTAAGATTTTAACTCGTTTACCTTCCATCCCGCGAATGTTAATACTTTGGACGCCTTGGCGTTGAGTGCCATTAACAGTAACACCTGGCGTATACTCGAATAGATCATTCAAGTCCTTTACCATGTTTTCTTCGATGTCTTTCTCTGATACAACAGCAACAGAAGCAGCAACAGTGTTTATGGTTTGGTTGGTACGGGTGGCCGACACAACGACTTCTTCAAACTTAGAAGCTTCTTCCGCATAAGCAGTATGGGAAAGGGCAACTAAAATGGAGGCTGACAAAATTGATTTTTTATACATTGGCTTCAATACCTTAGATCCATAATAGGTAACAACACACGGATATTAATGGATCTAAATGGTAATTACTATCATTACCATTGTCATTTATTAATTTGTATTGAATCTTCTTCTTAGGCTATGAGCATTCCTAGTCTTTAGTTATCAATATGTTATATTATTTGTCGTTAGTTCTTGATAAGTTCATCCAAATACAACGAATGTGATGGATATCACATTAAGAGAGGCCATGTGCAGAGTCCAATTACGTTAGAAGCACTCCATATTCTAGATGCTATTGATCGAAGAGGGAGTTTTGCTGCTGCTGCGAATGAGTTAGACAGAGCCCCGTCATCGCTGAGCTATCAAATCCAGAAACTCGAGCAAGACTTAGACATTATTATCTTCGATCGCTCTGGTCACAAAGCCCATTTTACTGAAGCAGGTAAGCTTATTCTTGAAAGAGGAAGAGCCATTTTACAAGCCAGTGAAAAGTTAGTGAACGATGCAACGTTATTGGCGAATGGCTGGGAACTGGATATTACCATTGCCTTTGATGGCATTATTCCTATATCCAATTTTTTCCCGATGGTTGATGCGTTGGCCGAGGTCAGCTCAACTCGAGTCAGGCTGCAAGAGGAGATTCTGGCTGGTAGCTGGGAGTCTTTGAATACGGGGAGAGCTGATTTACTGATTTGCCCATCACTGGATACGCTTCCTCAAGAAGTTAAGTCAGAAAAAATTGGTAAAATGAGTATGTATTGGGTAGCTTCCGCTGATCACTATGTTCACAAGCGTAGTGGTAAGTTTGATGAAGCAGCGCGAGAAAAGTATCGGATTATTGCTATTGCAGATACCGCACGTGAGCAACCAGCGCTCTCAATTAATATCATTCAAAAACAGCCTCGCTTGACCGTCACCAACTTTACGGCAAAAGTAGAAGCGCTAACTGCAGGTTTAGGCATTGGTACATTACCAAGCCAAATTGCACAACCTCTTATTGATAGTGGTGTATTGAAACGAATCGAAGGCACTGAAGAACAGCCGATGGATATTATTTTGGCATGGCGCCGGAACACTATGGGTGAGGCAAAATCCTGGTGTATTCAGTACTTAAAAAAGAATTGGAAACTAAAGTAACAACGTAACTTTTACTTCTTAGATTCCCATTGATTACCGAATGTAAGAAGTAAAAGTCATCGCTAATGCTGCGCTTTTCAATTTAAAGGGAGCACCATATCTGCCGTACCGTCTGCAAACTGGACATCGATCTCAAACCCCAAGTTCTGAGCCAACATCAACATTCCTCTGTTTGTTGGCATGGTCATTCCAGACATTTGCTTTGTGCCTTTAATTTTGCAATAGCTGATTATTTTCTGCATCAGCACTTTGCCTAAACCTTTTCCTTTCAAATCTGAACGAACCAAAATAGCAAACTCAGCGTCACTATTGTCTGGTGTAATCAATGCGCGGGCTACCCCTATGATAGACGGTCCGTCAGTATTAAACGCTACCGCAACAAACGCCATTTCGCGGTCGTAGTCGATTTGAGTAAAGTTTGCCAAAGCCTCATGGTTGAACTCTCCAACTTCAGAAAAGAAACGCTTATAGAGATCTTCTTTCGATACGTTATTAATGAATTGAGCATGCAGCGGCTCATCCTCAGGCAAGATAGGGCGAAGCAGGATAGGTTGGCCATCTCGAAGCGTTACAGTTTCGACAAACTCTGCCGGGAAAGGGCGAATCGCTAGCCGTTTTTGGGCGTCTCCTTCGTATTTACACAGTGTGACATCTGCATCAAGGATGGTTAAATCGCTTCCGGACACTAGCACTGGATGGATATCCAGCTTTTGTATTTCTGGTAACTCAACTGCCATTTGGGAGATACGAACCAAGAACTTCGACAACTCAGTAATATCGAGCGCATCTTTGTGTTTCTGCAGGCGAATCTTTCCAGACTTTAGGGCAACAACGACAAGGTAGCGCGCAAGCGTCATGTTCAAAGGAGGAAGTGCAGCGACGGCATCTTGGGCGATATTCCACTCAGAGCCGCCTTGACCAAGCAAGATCACTGGTCCAAAGACTTTATCTACTGCAATACTAACCCGTAGCTCTTCAGCGCTGCCGAGCTTTGCCATCCCTTGTACCAACAGCCCATGTACATTGGCGGAAGGGTAACTGAGCTTTACGGTATCTAAAATGGATAGCGCTGCGTTGGAAACTTCTCGACTGTTTCTTAAATTTAGAGCGACACCGTGAACATCAGATTTATGAGGAATGTCTGGAGAACGCAATTTAACCGCAACAGGATATCCAATATTTTCTGCCATATGAACGGCTTCAATGTCGTCAGATGCAATCCACGTAGGCAAAACGTTAAACCCGAACAGCTTAAATAATGGGCTGGTTTGATGCGTATCCAAGGTGACTGTGTTTTTATCCAGTAGTCGTTCGTTTACCCATTCTTTTGCTGAACTCACACTTCCAGAATGTAATGGCTCTGCCGTCGTTGGCGTTTCCATTAGTTGTTTCTGGTTTCGTCTGTATTCGACCAAGTGCATGTATGCTACAACCGCACTTTCAGGTGTTCTATAGGTTGGAATGCCTGCTTGAGTAAAGGCCAGTCGCGCTTCTCTCGACGTTTGTTCTCCTGACCAGTTGGTCAAGATATTAAAATGCTTATGCCGAGGGTGAGATTTGATGGCATTAATAACGACTTGAGCAGTTTCAAGAGGATCAGAAACAGCAGAAGGACTATGCATAATCAATATCGCATCTGCACAGTCGTTATTCATCAGTGCGTTAATGGTATCAATATAGCGTTTTTGGGTTGCGTCACCAGACAGATCAATTGGATTTCGAGCACGCCAGTTGGATGGAAGTACTGCTTGTAATTGCTCAATGGAAGCGTCATCAAGCGTTGCGAGT
Source organism: Vibrio sp. PBL-C16 (assembly GCF_034321865.1). Classification (NCBI taxonomy): domain Bacteria; kingdom Pseudomonadati; phylum Pseudomonadota; class Gammaproteobacteria; order Vibrionales; family Vibrionaceae; genus Vibrio; species Vibrio sp. PBL-C16. Next base: position 358,087 of record NZ_JAXLNY010000001.1, read on the forward strand.
TGGCCACCACGTTCAATCAAAGTATCAACGGACATAACAGCAGGGCCGCCGCCATTGGTGATGATCGCTAAACGCTCTCCACGAAGTGGCACAGAATGCGTGAGTGTTTCTACCGCGGCAAAAAGCTCATGCGTATTGCTGACTCGTAACATACCAGTTCTGCGAATAGCAGAATCGTAAATTACGTCAAGTGTATCTCCGTCTTGCTGCTCAAAAGTATTCATCTCTTTAGAGCGGCCCGCTTTTAGCACCAATATACGTCGGTTACGTGAAGCGGCGCGCGCAGCAGACATAAATCGGCGAGCGTCTTGGATATTATCAACATAAAGCAGAATAGCTTCAGTGTTTCCATCCATACTCAAATAGTCGAGCAAATCTGCAAAATCGATATCTTGTCCGCGCCCAATCGAAATGAACGAAGAAAAACCAATGTTCTTATCATTTGCCCAGTCTAAAACCGTGGTACAAACCGCCGCGGATTGTGAGATGAAAGCAATTTTTCCGGGTTTAGCTGCAACAGGGGAAAACGTGCAGTTAAAATTGTGCCAAGGAAGGATGATACCTAAGCTGTTTGGGCCTAAGACTCGAATGTTCAATGATGAGATATCTAAAGGGTTAGGGTCATCAGAGATAACAATCGCAAACGGTGTGCCTCTCTCATCTAGCTCTTTAAGCAATTGCTCGTTACGTGAAACGTTCGTACACAAAATTGCAATATCTGGCGTATAGGGCAGGGAAGCTACATCAGGGTAAGCGATCACGCCAGATACGGCTTTATATCGCGGCGTTACTGGCATAATCGCGCCACCAAATCCACTTTGTAGAAGGTTGCGCATCACAACATGTCCTGCTCGCAATGCTTTTTGAGATGCCCCAATAACGGCCACAGAGTTGGGTTTAAAGAGTTTATGTAGTTTATTCATGCTGACTCCTGGCCGTTTGTAAGTCACGTTGGCTTCTCGGTTTCATATCAATCATAAACGAATAATTTACTGATAAAACATCTTCAGACCAGACATTGCAGAAAATGTGTACGATGCTTATGGAGTTTGTGTTATTCATCACATCAAAATCACAGATTATTGTATTTGATGCTTGATAAACGGCCCTGCTATCGGCATGATTTATCGTAATATTTATCCAGAGCATTTGTTACTTCATGAAAAAAATCGCAATCATCGGCTTGTCAGTTCTGCTTTCTGCTTGTGCATCTGAAACTTACATCACGGATGTGACCTCAGAAAGTTACCGAGAGGACTACAAATCAGATCGTATCTCTAAACCAATTATGGCGTCTGAAAACGCTGTAGTAGAAAAAGACGTACAACCAACTGTTGTGAAAATGACGGCAAAGCCTGAAGAAAAGAAAGTAGTCAAGCTAACGCCAAAAGAGCAGGCGAAGCCAGTTAAGATCGTACCACCAAGTAAAAAGCAAGCTGGCATTCAACGATTCGGCTATACCATTCAAGTCGCAGCTGTGGGTAGCCAAGCTAAAGTCGATCAGTTTGCAAATAAGCTGCCACAGAACGGTCAGCCAATTTGGGAAAACTACAAAGTTGTAAACGGTACTAAGTGGTTCTCAGTTTTATACGGAGACTACGCAACAAGCGCAGAAGCCAAGCAAGCGATTTCGACTTTGCCAGCTCAATTTCAGCAGTTAAGACCATTTGTTAAAAGCATTGATGCAATCAAAAACTCAGCTTACCCAACGCTTAACAAATTAAATTAACACATCAAATAAGGGAGCGAATAGCTCCCTTATTTATTTGCTCAAATCCTATTCGAACAACATTCCTCACATTAAAATTACTGTACGTCACACTTCAAAGGTTTATCATAATAAATAGTATCTTTTGTAGGTCACGGAAAGATGGATTCATGATTAAAAATATTCTTTTACTATGCGGCGGTGGCTCTTCTGAGCACGAGATTTCATTATTGTCTGCAAACTTTGTCGAACAACAACTAAATCTTATTGAAGACGTTCACGTTACACGCGTAGAAATAAAAAACGAAGGTTGGATGACCAACCAAGGTGAGTTGGTTTACTTGGATCTCAATACCAAGCAGTTGTGCTCAAGTGAATCTAATCAAACCATTGATTTCATCGTGCCTTGTATACATGGTTTTCCTGGCGAAACAGGCGACATTCAATCTCTGTTTGAAATCGCAGGTATTCCTTATCTTGGCTGCGGGCCAGAAGCGAGTAGCAATAGTTTCAATAAAATCACATCTAAGCTTTGGTACGACGCTATTGGCATACCCAATACGCCATACTTATTCTTAACGCGAAACGATGAAGAAGCTCACGTTCAAGCTCATAAAGCCTTTGAAAAGTGGGGAAAAGTTTTTGTTAAAGCCGCTCGCCAAGGTTCTTCCGTTGGCTGTTACAGTGTCACAGAAAAAGACAAGCTTTCTAATGCAGTAAATGATGCTTTTGGGTTTTCTGACCAAGTGTTGGTTGAGAAAGCAGTAAAACCTCGAGAACTTGAAGTTGCTGCATATGAGATGAATGGCCAACTACATATCACTAAGCCAGGCGAGGTCATCGCGCCTGATGGTGCTTTTTACTCGTACGATGAAAAGTACAGCAGTTCAAGTCACTCGCTCACAGAAGTTGAGGCGAAGAATCTAACTCAAATACAATTAGATTCCATCCAACACGCGTCAGAGACGGTATTTAAACAAATGAATCTTCGTCATTTATCTCGTATCGACTTTTTCCTAACGGAAGATGATGAGATTTACTTAAACGAAGTAAACACATTTCCAGGAATGACTCCGATCTCAATGTTCCCTAAAATGCTTCAAAACAACGGGCACAAATTTCATGAGTTCTTGGAAGATTGTATAAACAGTGCAAAGTGATTAACGTTATCGAGACGCGTTTTATGATACAAGTTGTTTTCTAGAGCAAGGATTATTCAAGCCGTATTTGAATATTGCTCAGTAGCAATTATGATTATATCAACGCATTAAACAGATGACTCAGTGGTATGGCGATTTCAAATTATAGAGGTTTTAACCTGCAGTCAGTCGGATCAGATGGCAGTGTTTGGAAGGTTAAAATCAAGAACCACGTTTTACAGGGCAGTTTGACGGCGGTAAAGAAAAGCATTGATTGGTGGTGTGACACCGCATCGATTATTGATCCCAAAGAGTTTGCTTCACTCGGACAAAGAGTGCAGCAAACTGGTGTTGCAAAATCAGAGGTCTTTAACGGCTATACTATTCAAAACGATACAGGCCAACCTAACTCTTGGTACTGTATGTTTAATGGTAAACTGATTAAGGGCAGTAAAGCCGCTATTCAACGCCATATCGAAGCTTATTTGGTTGCAAAGCAAAAAGCGATGCAAGCTCAACAACAAAAGAAACAATAGAATGACTCTGGTGTATTCAACAGAAACCGGTCGAATTAAACCGGAAGAAGAAAAAGTATCTCGCCCTAAAGGCGATGGTGTTGTTCGGATTCAGCGCCAAACGAAAGGCCGTAAAGGTAAAGGCGTATGCATTGTTACAGGTTTAGACTTGGATGATGCACCTTTAAAGTTATTAGCGGCAGAACTCAAAAAAGTCTGTGGCTGTGGTGGCTCTGTAAAAGATGGCAATATCGAGATTCAAGGTGATGCTAGAGACAAGATCAAGGCACATCTTGAAAAGAAAGGCATGACAGTCAAATTAGCCGGTGGCTAATTTAATATTTCCAGTAAACAAAAATGGCGTCTAAAGAAATAGACGCCATTTTTTATAAGTTGCTAATTGAAGAGCAAGCAATCGTAGATTGATAGATTGATATTAGCTATTTTATGGTAAATAACCATTATGTTTAATGCTCACAGTAAGGCCCTTAAATTTAAAATCTGCAGGGGAATAGGAGCATACTCAGACAACATTTAGCGTACGGCGATATACAATTTAACATAATATACATAATGCGAACTTAAGGGTTAGAAGATTAGCATTGGTGAAGTCAGTTTAGTTACACCGTATTTGGCTGTTGCTGCTTTGCAAGCCTCATCAGCTGTCTTGTATGGACCGTGAACTTCGATTTCACCACAGCGACAACTTGATAATAACCAGTCATCAACTTTAAAACCGTGTGGCTGATTAAGTTCCTTCATTGTATCTTGGGTTACGTTCAACACAGTACACGTTGGTTCTGCGTCTTGCTCATTCAATATGAGTCAACATGGACACGCATTTGCTTAACCCAAACGTATAAGTACTAGATTACCTTTATAGGAACAAGGAATCTAACAGATGTAAACTCTCTACTTTTCAATCTATACCTAGATCTTTCTTCATATGCTCACTCAACTCGTTAGTGGTTCTTACATTAATCTTATGTTTGCAATGATGGATTCTCAACTCTTCACCAAATAATTTTACTAGTGATTTGGTATACAAAGCACAAATATTATTTATTATTCTATACAATGTATCTTTCTGATAAACAGATCTTTTCGAATTTTGTATTGCAGTCTTCATATTTAAATATCCTCACACGTTTAACTTTATAATTTAAAGAGTCAATTTCAACTTTTATTATTACTTTTTCCGATATAGAATGAGTCATTATCAATGATGCACAATCAAGAATTAAATCACCCGAATCCAACTTAGTAATTTCACGAGACAAATTTTTTATTTTTAAATCTTTATTTTCTATATTTAATCCGATTGAGTTAATTTCTTCAGGATATTGGTTTAACTTAATATCCAATATGGTTTTATTAAGATAGTAGTCTGCCATTATTTCATGGCGGCTTTTAAATATCATTGTCCCCCTCCGATGATGCAAGTTATACTTTCCCACCAGTTAAAAGACAACGTGACTCAGAGTTGCAAAAAGGTAACAATCATGGAATTGATGAACAATGAGCTGATCTGCTTTGCAGCCATTTGTAAACACCTCTCTCTTACATCGGCATCAAAAGAACTTGGAAAGTCTAAAGCTCAAGTCAGCAGGCAGCTAGCAGCATTAGAAAAACAACTTGGCGTAACACTCGTCCACAGAACAACAAGGAAACTCGTTTTAACTGATCATGGCGAAAGCATTAGAGAGCTTGCTATCAAGACGTTAGAGAGTTTGCACGAGTTAAATTACAGAGCTAGCTCGTTGAGTGAATGCATTGATGGAAAGTTTAAAATCACAATGCCCAACTCTATAGCCTCTTCTATTTTTGGTTCTGTTCTTAAAGACTTAAAAGAACGATATCCAAAAGTTGATTTTGAAATATCGTCAAGTAACAATGTAGAAAATTTATTAGAAAGCAATGTAGATTTAGCGATTAGGCTTAATAATGTTATTGATGACACTCTTATTGCACATAAAATTGGTGATTATAGTGATGTTTTGATATCTAGGGTAAGTAATGCCAACAACAAAACACTATTAATCTACAAACATCATTCGAATAAGGAATCAATTAAAAATCAATATACTGATGTTATCGAAGTTGATAACACCTCTATTTTAATAAACTTTGTTTCTGAGGGAGTTGGGGTTGGTGTCATTCCAAACTATCTTATTAAAAGTAACTATATAGACAAAAACATCCGAATATCGCAAACTTTTGATATAGAACGTTCTATGTATATTGCCTACCCTTATCAAAACCCTTTGCCAAGAAAGCTAGCTGAGATATCTACTTTTATTAGGTCTGAGTTATCACAAGTATTGAAGAGTGAGTCATTTTAGGGCGGTTGTTCAGATTTAGAATTTTGCGTTGTCTACTCAACTAGGCCTAACGCTAATCTTTGTAACATATTGTTTCAGCGGTATTTATTAACACCCCCATCTTTATGCTTGCTATCACAATGTGAGATGCTCTGCCGTCTTGTTATCAAGGTTTTGCGTGGAATAAATCACGTGGGGTAAACGTTAGATTGACTTACATTAAAATTTTCATCAAAAGCAACTTTATATAAAATTGATTTCATACCAATCTATGTGTATCTTCTACCCATATCCCCACAATAACCAAGGAGAATGCCATGGATAAGCTACTCGCGTCTGCATTAGAAATTAAGCAGCGAACTATGGTGACTGGCTTTTTTGCTAGAAATGGATTCAAAATCGCTATGACCGATTTTGATGATGTCACTTTTGAGCGAGAAGGCGTGCAAGTTAACGTACATTTTGATCTGCAGTCAAACGCGGAGTCTGCATCTGTTTTATCTCATGAGGCATCAATCATTCCTGGCTAAAAACTTTTATTATCACCGATACACCAAGCCGAACATAAACGTTCGGCTTTTTAGTGACAAAAAATGATGAGTGCGAACAAGAGGTGTCGATCACTCGTCTAAATAGACGATTAATAAATCAGCTTCAACTTCGTTCACAACCTTTGGTATCGATGAAAAAAAGCGACTCAATAAGTTGTGATGATGACCACAGACAACTAAATCTATCCCCTCTTTTTTGACGATTCCCGATAGTTTTATATGAAGATCGCCGATTACTACCATGGTCTCGTTTACTGGGTATAAGCATTTATCAGCGAGCTCTTGCAGCCTTCTTTCCAATTCTTGCTCTTCCTTCGCTTCCATGACTATGCGATCAACATCTACGTAAACAAATGAGAGTTTGCTGCTTGAGTTATCTACTTGCATTATTGCTTTTTCGATAACTGCTTGGCTAGATTGAGATAAGTCGACAGCAACCAAAACGTGCTTATAACCCATCATTCCTCCCTAGGTTAGTTTTTGTTCTCATATTAAGTCTAGTCCACATAGAGCGAACACAACATCAAAACTACTGCTACATGATAGTTAAAGGAGTTTAGTGTAAAACAGGCAAATAGTTTTCATTGCAACCTTGTTGCTTCCTCTCATCCAAAGATCAACGATGTTTTTCCAATTTCTTCTCTAATTATCGGACTATTTAACAGGAAGGATGCCAGAAAACATTACGTTGTAACACGCGTTACTACTCTTGATTTCTACTACTCTTGAGGTTTCATATTACCCACTTCAACGTCGCCTAGTTTAGTAAAACTACTTTAGATTAAGCATGCTCAATATGTAACGCTCCGCTCAAATCCAGGAGACGTATTTCGGCTAAAAAAAGCAGCTCAATGAGATGAATTTCGCTTCATCTATTACATATGTCTGCGAGTGCTTACTGTTCTTATATCGCTTATTTAATAACTCTAGTTGAATTATCGCTATAAGTTACGGTGTCTCTTTTTTCTTTTTTTAGCATAATCTTCTGCCTGAGAACGAGGCCCTCTTGGACTTTGTAATTAAATTACAAGATCAATCGCGACCAATATGGTTGGCAGATTAAAATACCGTGGTAAACAATTGATATAATTGAGTTTAATTTATAAGTTCTTTAAAAAACGCCTAATTACCTGCACTATGCAAACCAAGGTTAACATAATGAGGTAAAATTTTACCAACTTACTATTTAGTCTTAAAGGTAATTGAACAAGATTAAAATCATATAGGTATAGTAAATTGTAGTTACAGCGTAACCAGGGTGGTATTTGGGAATGTAGAGGAATAGAAAATAGAAAGGCAAAAAAACAGGGCGTATGCCCTGTCCATGAATTGATTAGTTTTGTTGCTGTTGTTTTTCTGCGTACTCAGATCGAATCCGTTCGGCAACAATTTTGATAGCTTCTGCAGTACTTGTGCCCTTCGCCATCAATTCTTGAATTCTCTCTACAGCTTGTTGTTGCTCTTGGTGAGATAGAGGGGGTAAATCGTCAAACATAAAAAGCTCCTCATTTTGAGGAGCTGACTATAACGATTCGATTAATAGGTAGCAAGGAAATTAATGGATGCACCCATAGCGTTCTCGTTTGTGTACTGAGCTGCGATATCCAATTCGAACAACTTAAGTGGAGACAATCCGATACCAGCAGTAATGGTTCCTTCGTCATTACTTCGAGCTAAGTTCTTCATATACCCTGCTCGTAATGCCATTTGACGCAAAATATCAAATTCAATACCGGCTCGAATCATTTGCGTATTATCATCAAAGGATGAAAAACGTTTTTCTTCGTTAAGATCGTAGTCAACACTCATCGTAAAGTAATCGGCAACAATCCCTGCCCCAACGGTGTATACAGGACGCATGCTATATTCGTATGATTTTATCGTATCGCTGCCATACTCGAATGATTTTGTTTTAACGTCTCTTCCGATCAAATTTTTCGCTGAAATACCGAGACGATATGGGCCAAAGAACCAAAGTGCGCCGGCGTCTAAGTTAAACATCGTTTCCGCGGTCTCATTTTCACGTAAGTCTTTAGTATCAAAATTCTGAAAACTCGTGGCGTATGAGTATGTGTATATACGCTGAAGTTTAGGAGTAACACCAAAAGAAAGGTGTTGGTTCATGAAATTAGTGTATTTAGCAAGTGAAATACCTGCTTCAGCCACGCCAATAGAAACACCTTGTACATAGCTATCATCTAATGGATTAGTACCTGAGGTATCAACATTTGGTTGTACGAATGATTCAGTGTATAGCTTACCGTATGCAGTTGCAGATAAGAATTTGTTGGGAATACCAATGGCAACGACACCACCAAGATCAAAGTCTGTCTTTTTCCCATCGATAGCATCCATCGATTTTTTGATTTCATCGACGTCTGTCAATTTGCTGATGCGTTCGATCTCATCAACTAGATCATATTGATCATCGTAGCTGCCACCAAAACTTGGCACGATCATGCCTGCATCGTCATTTCGGCGATAAATCGCAGTAAGAGCGGGGTTGAAAAAAGGCGCAGTTAGATAAGTTGCTGATACGGTACCAACGCCACCCATTGCATCACTACGAGCCTCTATCGCATAAGTAGCAGCAGAAGCAGCATTAGCGAAAAGAATAGTAGCAACAGAAGTGGCAAGAATTTTATATTTGTTTTTCATACTACACTTGTGATTTTAGTTCGTCCTGAACCTTTATCGGCACAAGTAGTATTTCTTTAACTATTCTTCCTGGGAAAGATCATAGGTTCGGCTAATAGTTTGAGCCTGCTCAACAATTATATCGCCCTGCCAACGGCGACTATTGATACTTACCGCCAATACGTATCTATCGTTTGGGACACCCGCTAGCTCCAATGAATTTGGATAGTTAGACTCGTAAGTCTTTTTCCACATTTGCTCGTACTGGCCATCAATGTAGTCATACAAACCGACTTCAAGTTGCGGTAATGGACAATGGGGATTACGAAGTGCGCTCTTTTCTACTTTCCAATTCTCTTTAGATGTCCAACGAACATATTGAGAAGAGTTTGAATCTCCAAGTATTACCCAAGTTCGATACTCTTGTTTATCAGTAGAAACAACGGTTAAGTGATATAAACCAGCTTCAAGCTTACCGGTTAAGTTATAGCGTTTCGAGTAACTACGCTCGTTGGCAAGTTCTGTCCCGTTCGGCTGTTGTTCATAGCTGAATGAACTGTCCGCGGATATAGAATCATCCACCCATCGATTAAATGAAATATTTTCGATGTCAGTTGTAGCTCTTAGCTTGATTACCAATCTAAATGTATCTCGCCCAGGGCTTTGAATAGTCTGACGAATAACGTTCACACCACTTATCCAATCAGGCAGCGTTACACCAGTGAGAGCCTTGCCACAGTTTTTAGATAGTGACTGACCAAGAAGATCATTAAGGTGAGGAGTCAAATCTTTACTTGGTTCCGTTTGCCAGAGTTCAACAAGAGAGTTGAACATACCCGCAAGATCATCTTCAAGTAAGTGTTGATGTGCCTGTGTTAAAGGCGTGTTAGTTTGAAACCAGTCCATTGCATGGACTGGTTTCACTAACGCTAATGAGAGAACTACAGGGAGTAGTATTTTCATTACGACTTATGCTTTCATCTTGTAGCCAACACCACGAAGTGTTTCAATTTCCAGTCCTGGCAGTTTTTGACGAAGCTGTAGTACATGTGTATCAACCGTACGTGTTGTCGGGAAGTGATTGTAACCCCAAACGTGGTCAAGTAGCTCATCACGAGTAAACACGCGACCTAAGTTTGACGCCAAAAATAGCAGCAAATCAAACTCTGTTCGAGTAAGCGTAATTAGCTCGTCTTTATAAGTCACTTCACGAGTCGAGCGGTCAATCTCTAGGTCTTTTGTAATCACTTTATCAGCGTTGCTTTGTTCTGCTGAATCCGGTGCTCGTAGCTGTGCACGGATTCTCGCAAAAAGCTCCGCCTCAGCAAAAGGCTTTGTTAAGTAGTCGTTCGCGCCGGAATCAAGGCCTGCAACTTTATCTTTTACGGTAACAAGTGCCGTTAACAAGATAACTGGTACGTCTTTAATCTGTTTCCATTCTGGGAGACATTGTACAGAGTCACCATCTGGGAGTTGGCGATCGAGAATTACCAAGTCAGCTTTTTTCCATTGTGGCTCTACGTCTGCAATACGCTCCACATGTAAACACTCATATCCTGCTTGTTCCAGGCTTACTAACAGGCCGTCAGCCAAGTTTTTATCGTCCTCAACGAGAAGCAGTGTCTGTTTCACAAGGTATCTCCAATATAAAAGTTGTAGGTGGTCCCATTAAGGACATTTTTCCGCCCATGCGGCCTACCATAGATTCAACGATTGTTAATCCAAGTCCTAACCCGCTCTTACTTACGAACGGTTTCTTCAAATTTGCCCAATCTTTAGCCGTTAGGCCTCCTGCATCTCGGACTTGGAATACTATTTTTTCTTCACTAGTTGAGACATCCAATTCAACCGGTGCGACACCGTACTTAAGCGCATTACGAAGCAAGTTATCGATACAAGTTCCTAACCAGTACACATTAACTTTAGCAGCCACATCTTCATTGATGTTAAAAAGCACGGCACTATCAAATTCTTCTTCGATCTTAAATTCTAACCAATCTGCAACGGATGGTACCCAGTCTGTTGCAAGCATTTGGTTATCAGATTGCAAATAATCTTTACTCGCTTCTGCCAATTGACGCAGGCGGCGCGTATCTTCACACAATCTGCGGAATTCGTCATACACACTTTCAGGCAAATGCTCGAACTCTCGACGAAAGCCCTCAACCGTTAGTGACAGAGATGCAATCGGTGTTCTGAGCTCATGCGTTAAAATTTGCAACACGAGCATTCTACTACGTAGTTCTTCTCGCTTGCTATTCCAACGGTACACCGCCCAACCAATCACCAAAAGAATATTGGCGATTACCAGTATGATCATACTGATCCGCAAAACTTGCGAGTGATCTTCTACATCCCAACAAATATTACCTCGTTTAACAAAGCAACTTTTGCTTTGAGACGCTAGAGCGTATGACAGACCCGCATTCGCTACGTTCTCTTGCCAGATATCTTTCTCGAAAACAAAGTAACGGTCACCACGTCTTAACCAAAGTTCGTTACCTTCAATAAACATGCTCGCGCCTGCAATCAAAGCATTAATGGCGTCGTCATCCATGTTTTTCAAGCTTTCTAGCAACTCATCCCCTTCCTCGTTATCACGCTCTTTTATATGCATGTACTGAGATAGTTTGGGTTTGAGTTCTGGATACTTATCCACATAACGTGCCGCATACGTCCCACCACCAGGGTGAATGAGACCACTACGCGAGAACCAACGAGGTGTCAGCTGCGTCCCTTTACAAATCGCCCTTGTAAATACTAAAGGCTCAGTAATTAAAGGACTTAATGGTAATTTGCCACGACAAGTATTCGCCAAGCTGTAAAGCTGTTGGATATCTTTTAACGGATAGTCAGACGTTTGCGGCAGAAGCGAATCTGGCGCAAGTAACTTGGTAGGATAATTTGATTGCAGAATACGAATATCGTACGACTTAAGAGCTACTTCATAGTTAAATAGCTCTGTAAACGTATCTATTCTTTCTGGTAGTGAATCGGAAAATGCAGGTGCCGAAAAAAGCGGCAATACAGTTGCAAAACCGAGCAAAAACTTTTTAATCAAACTGTTACCGTCACTTGTTACATTAGCCAAAACTATACATCAATCTACAAGCAATTGACATCTGCTAACAGAAGGATTTGCATTACTATAACATTGAAACGGAACAAAAAAGGGCCAGCGATTGCTGACCCTGTATAGTTTTAAATCAAGAATGGTTAAAGTGCTTTAAAAATAGACTCAACACTTTCTTTCGCATCACCAAATAGCATTGATGTATTTTCTTTGAAGAACAGTGGGTTCTGTACTCCTGCGTAACCAGTATTCATTGAGCGCTTGAATACCACTACGTTTTTCGCGTTCCATACCTCCAATACGGGCATACCAGCGATTGGGCTGTTCGGATCTTCCAGTGCGGCTGGGTTGACCGTATCGTTAGCACCGATAACCAATACGGTATCGGTTTCTGCAAAGTCATCATTGATTTCATCCATTTCAAGAACGATATCATACGGTACTTTTGCTTCAGCGAGTAACACATTCATATGCCCCGGTAGACGACCCGCTACTGGGTGAATCCCAAAGCGAACTTCAATACCTTGTGAACGAAGTACATCAGTAATTTCATGAACAGGGTATTGTGCCTGAGCTACTGCCATGCCATATCCTGGAGTGATGATTACTGATTTTGAGTTCTTCAACATCTCTGCAACTTCTTCAGCCGTTGTTTCACGATATTCGCCCTGCTCTTCGTCACCTGAAATCACTATCTCTTGACCAAAACCACCGGCAATAACACTGATAAACGAACGGTTCATTGCTTTACACATGATGTAAGAAAGAATCGCACCTGATGAACCTACCAAAGCACCTGTTACAATCAATAGATCATTTGCTAGCATGAAACCTGCTGCCGCTGCTGCCCAACCTGAGTATGAGTTCAACATAGAGACAACAACTGGCATATCAGCACCACCGATTGAAGCGACTAAATGGTAGCCGAATGCGAACGCGATCAAAGTCATCACAATAAGAGCGAACATGCTGCCATCTGCTTTTACGAAGTAGATCATAAGAAGCGTAGAAATAACAACCGCTGCGAGGTTCATTTTGTGCTTATGAGGCAGGTTAAGTGGCGACGAAGAAATCACACCACGCAGCTTACCAAATGCGACAATTGAACCGGTGAAAGTTACGGCACCGATGAACACACCCAAGAATACTTCTACAAGGTGGATAACATGCTCAGCATGTGTTGCTGCTTCTGGCGCATCTAGGTAGCTGTTGTAGCCAACTAAAACCGCAGCTAAACCTACAAAGCTGTGTAGAATCGCAACCAGTTCTGGCATCTCGGTCATTTCTACTTTCTTCGCATAGAAAATACCGATCGCACCACCTATCGCCATCGCGATAATGATCCAACCAAAACCTTGCGCATCTGGGCTAAAGATCGTCGCTATTAGCGCGATCGTCATACCAGCGATACCGTAGTAGTTACCATTACGAGCAGACTCTTGCTTTGAAAGCCCCGCCAAACTCATGATGAAAAATAATGCAGCAACAATGTAAGCTGCTTGTACTAATCCTGCAGACATTGTGACTCCTATTTATCTTTGCGGAACATTTCAAGCATACGCTTGGTGACGGTGAAACCACCGAAGATATTGATACTCGCGATCAATACGGCAATAAAAGATAGGAATGAAACGACGCCATTACCTTGTCCAATTTGCAGTAATGCACCAACGACAATAATGCCAGAGATAGCATTCGTTACTGACATTAGTGGAGTATGAAGTGCATGGGTAACATTCCATACTACGTAGTATCCGACAACACACGCTAGAACAAATACAGTAAAGTGAGAAAGAAACGCTGCCGGAGCAACCGATGCAACCCATGCAAAGGCTCCAACAGCCGCTGCCACACCAATAATTTTCTTCGTTGGAGACGTAGGTTCTTCTACTTTAGGCTCTGGCTTCACAGGCTGTTCTTGTTTCACTTGCGGCTGAACTGAAACCTGAATTGGTGGCGCTGGCCAAGTAACTTCACCTTCTTTCACCACGGTAACGCCACGGATAACAACATCTTCAAAATCAATATTGATGTTGCCATCTTTCTCTTTACACAGCAGTTTTAGAAGATTGACAAGGTTTGTCGCGTAAAGCTGAGAAGATTGTGTTGGCAAACGACCAACCATGTCAGTGTAACCAACAATTTTTACGCCGTTATCCGTCATGATAACTTGGTCTTTCACTGTATATTCACAGTTACCGCCATTAGCAGCTGCCAAATCGACAATAACACTGCCCGCTTTCATGCTGTCGACCATTTCTTTGGTGATCAACTTCGGCGCAGGTTTACCAGGGATGAGCGCGGTCGTAATAATGATATCAACATCTTTAGCTTGCTCTGCGTATAACTCTGCCGCTTTTTTGTTGAAGTCATCAGACATTTCTTTTGCGTAGCCATCCCCGGAGCCTGACTCTTCTTGAAAGTCAACGGTCAGGAACTCAGCGCCCATCGATTCAACTTGCTCTTTTACTTCTGGGCGGACGTCAAACGCACGGACAATGGCACCTAAGCTACCTGCAGCACCGATAGCCGCCAAGCCAGCGACGCCAGCACCCGCAACCAATACTTTCGCTGGAGGTACTTTACCGGCAGCCGTAATTTGACCTGTAAAGAAACGACCAAACTCATGAGCTGCCTCAACCACTGCACGATAACCAGCGATATTAGCCATCGAAGATAGCGCGTCTAAGGCTTGTGCACGTGAGATACGAGGAACGGAATCCATGGCAAGAACGTTAATGTTCTTACTTGAAAGTTGTTCCATCAACTCAGCATTTTGAGCCGGCCAAATAAAGCTAACCAGTGTTGCTCCATCTTGCAGTAACGCAATTTCGTCAATGCTTTGCTCATCATCCACAATTGGCGCATTAACTTTTAAAATAAGGCCAGATGCCCAAACTTCTTCACTAGAAACGATTTTCGCACCAGCTGCTTCATAAGCGGCATCATCGAAACTCGCTAGCACCCCCGCTTGGGATTCAATCGCGACATCGAATCCCAATTTTATTAACTGCTCAACCGACTTCGGCGATGCAGCCACTCGCGATTCACCCGCGAGTATCTCTTTAGGTACACCGATTTGCAAAACGCATACTCCTTGTATACATATCAATAAATTAGTCCCAAAACAGAGCGTCGCTCTACTCTAATTCTTTTTTATTTCTATCTGTTTACCACGCAAGACAATTGCAAACGAAAGATGATGTTTGGGGACACCCATTTGCACAATAACACCTTGACTAACAGCCCTGTTATTATTCTGTTTGTATCGAACGCGTCTCATTACTTCAAGTGTTTTGTAATTTAAATACTAAATTTCATTACATATAACGCTAAGTAATGAATGATTGTCGCTCTGTGCACGAAAAATAACAACGCAACACCGTACTAGACTGAGGTCTAACCAGGTAACGATTAAATACTGACTTAACAGAGATTTAAGCGTTAAAAAGAAAGAGCCACTAGCATATACACTAACGGCTCTTTTTAAGATGACTGGAATCAAATTGCAGTAAATTGCTAGTCGAAGATTTTATCGCCCATTTGATCAATAAACATTTGAGATTTCTTCAACATAAGGTCATTGGCATCTTGCTCTGAGCCAAGCAAATCGGAGCGAATAAACCGATGTGTTTTCACTTCATCATTGTCATGCTTTTCTATTCGACCAGCGATGCGATATTGTCCGCCCTCTGAAAGGCTCTCTGGGTAAATAAGGAAACCTTTATATTCAACTGGTTCGATATTTTTGGCTTCAACCGTTTTCTCACTACCACCAAACAAACGCGAAAAAAATCCCACGATTCCTCCTTGGGTCAGCTCACTAGTCAACTGAGCGACTCTTACTTAATATTAACGTTAAGGATCGGTTTTTCATACCAATCCAACTCTTTGTCATCATCATAACTAGTATGGGAAAAAATTACAGGCACATCATACTCTCGGTTCTTACGCCTGTCTTCTTTCACCATTTCTGCGGCGTTTTTCACCGCTATATCCGCGCTTTGCTTAAACTGGCCTAATTTTTGTTCAGGAAGTGAAGACAAAAAATCAATATCATGACGGATATAGACAGGCTTGAGCTGGATAAGCGCAAGGCAAGCAATATCGGCTAACTGTTCGTTGTCATACTGTTCTAAAAATTCGGGCAAACTGAGAACCTGGCCTACTAAGGTTTCCATGTAATTGTGCACATCTGAGCTTATCTGCATCTGTAAATCTCCTTTTTCCTATGAAATGAGTATAGCAACGACTTGTTTATAACAACTTATTGATTGCTCTTAATTTAATCAATCTCTCTCTTTTTGCCGTAATGTCTTCCAAAATACTTGGGAAAAGGAACAAATAGACGTATTCTTGCTAGTTCTCAAAGTTCGAAATTCAATAACGGATAAATATCCATATTGATAAAACGATTTACCTAACCAATTATATAGTCAACTATTTTCAGGCAGTTTGTAATAGATGTCCTCATCGTCAATGACTTCATCAGGCTTCAGATTCTTATTCCCTTTTTTGCTACTGGGCATAGTGAGTTCGGGCATGGACAGCATTATTCAGATGACTCAGGCAAACTGGGGCATTGCCGCAAACTTGCCGTACATACTATTAGGTTGTGCGCTACTCCTTTGTTATTCATTTAAGCAAGGCAGAGAGTCCATGGTGTGCTTGGCAATGTTGCTAGCCTATTTCGTGATACAGCACCGCCTACAAGTCCCGCTTCAAAGTGGTACCGCTTTACTTGAGCTAACCATTTTAGCCACGTTACTTCCTGTCTCGTTTCTTACGGTATTTTTGTTTAGTAAAGAAGGTTTTGACTCTAGAGCCATGTTGACTTACATCTTGATGTTAGCAATGTTCGTTCTTTGGTCTTATCTAACGCTAGCATATTACGTTGAAGGAGGGTTTGAACAATGGACAAGCGGTATTTTATTTATTGTACCTACGGTCTCTAAACTGCCTTTAATTCTTGTTTTATATTGCGTGGGTATTGTCTGTTTTCTTGGAATCCTTGTTTTAAAGAAGAATGAAATTATCCATGCGATGACCTACTCTGCCATGGTATTGGCGTCTGCGACGTTCATTTTCTTTGATGTGCAGTACATATCAAGCACCATGTTTACGCTAACAGGGCTGCTTATCATTATTTATGCCGCTTCCGCTAGCCATCAACTGGCTTTCACCGATAGCCTAACGCTGATTCCGAGCAGACGTGCACTTGATCTCGATCTAAAACACATGGGTAAGAAGTTCACGATCGCAATGCTTGATGTTGACCATTTTAAAAAGTTTAACGACACCTACGGTCACGATACTGGTGATGACGTTCTAAAAATGGTCGCTTCGCGCCTCACTAAAACCCCAGGCGGCGCAAAAGTTTATCGATTTGGCGGAGAAGAATTTACCATCGTTTTTAAAGGCAAATACGCTGACGAATGTAAGAACTTTTTGGAAGAAGCTCGCAAATCGATTGCAGAATACGAGATGATATTACGCGATGAAGAATCTCGCCCTGAGAACCATAAACAAGGACAAAAACGTCGTGGTAGCAACAGTTCGAAAAGAAAGTCGGTTTTTGTTACCGCAAGTTTCGGAGTTGCTGATAGCCGGAATGGGCAAGCTCCTCTGGACGTCATTAAATCAGCGGACGAAGCACTTTACAAAGCGAAAAAGGCCGGACGTAACTGCATAAAGCTTCGTTAGACCCTCACCAATCGTGAAAGTTAACAAGCTTGTCTGGGTTTACAACAAAACCGAACTTCCCCATCAGCATAATAACTGCACTCATCGTTGCCACTATCCCGATGTTATCTATCTAATCAAAGGTATAAGGTATACGCCCGATTGCGACATTCCGTTCGCACTGTTTGCCTATCTTACTTTGAGTGAGCTTTAAAATAACCACCAAAAAGTGACAACGCAACAAAAAGAGCGGCATTCATAAGGTTTTGTTTTTAAAAAGAATTAACTATAGTATGTGTGTTTCTTCCCAAAGACTTCGAGGTATATAGCGCTTTATCAACGGTTGCATACAAGTCTGATTGCACTTCTTTCCCTGTCGGTTGAAAAACAAAAACACCCTGTGACACCGTCACTCTATTTGACACACTAGAATACTCATGTGGGTAATCGAGAAAATACATAGCCTCTTGTATACGCTCGGCTTCTCTTTCTGCTGTTTGAGTGTCGGTACACCCTAGCAACACGACAAACTCTTCTCCACCATATCGACCTACATATTCCCCAGAGCGACAAAACGTCGCCTTTAGTTGATTCGCAATCGCTTGCAAGCAACGATCGCCTTCAATATGACCGTAATTATCATTAAACGGTTTAAAAAAATCGACGTCCAATAGAATCAAAGCCATTGGCATGTTGTGACGGCCATGCCATGCAACCATCGATTCCAACTTATGGTCGATATAACGGCGGTTATAGAGTTTGGTTAGGCCATCTTCATTCGCTTGCTGAGTCAAAAGTTGATTAACCTGCTCCAATTGAGCTGTCGCTTGCTTAAGCTCTCGTCTCATATGAGCAATACGCTGCATTGCGATAAGTTTAGAGTTCAGTACCAGTTTATCTACCGGCTTAATTAAATAGTCATCACCGCCCGCATCTATGGCTTTAGCAATCATTTCTGGCTCTTCGTGACTACTCAAGAAAATAATTGGGATCCAATCCGGAAACGTTTCTCTTATATGAAGAGAGACTTCAAAACCGTTCATATCTGGCATTGATATATCGAGTAACACCAGTTCCGGATCAAAACTCTCGTAGGTATTTAACGCCTCTAGTCCACTACCTACGGCTTTTACAATATGTCCAAGTTGCTTTAGACGAATAGCCAACTGCATCCTGTCTAGCTGAACATCGTCAACCAGAAGGATTCGCATCGATGTCCCTGTCGGTTGCATAACGCGTTCCATTTTTAATTATGTCTTTATTAAACATATACCATACTCATAGAGTTGTTGCATTTGACTCATAATTAAGTGCTATATTTTTGTTTGAATATCACGGAATCCATTGCATAAAGCAGTTAGACTGGACGTTACCCTATCTAATCATGGCCTGTGAGCAGAAGTTCAACAAACTCATTCACTTTGGTCATCTTGCGGACTAATGGGTATAGCTATTTGATGCATTTGGTATTAATATTCTCGCCTTTTTGTAATGAGAGACACACCATGTCAGAAGCAACTAACAGCGAAAGCAAAAAAATCGATCTAGCCAGCATTTCTCCAGAGCTACGTAAAGTTATCGAATTTGACGAAGTTCCAGAGCAAATGTTCGAAATGGTTACCTCTATCCATGAAGTGTCTGAAGAAGCGGTACGTGAATCATGGGACGAAATGCCAGCAAGTGCACAGAACATTCTAGACAACTTTGAACAGTTTCATGCTCTAGTTTCTGTAGGCCAAGCATTCGCTGGTATTAATGTGATGGAAGAGTTTCCGACTCTTAATCTGCCAGAAAACATGACAGATGAAGATAAAGAAGAATACCGTGCTCAACTACTTGATAATGTGCTTCACAACTGTGTGAAAGACATGGTTAAACAACTTAAGAAAGCACGCCGTGACCCACTTCTTAAGCGTGAATTCAAAGAAGTATTCGCGAAGTAATTCCGACATTCTTCTAGTAACAAAGGCCGCACTTTGCGGCCTTTTTTGATCATGAAGCGTAAATCAGTCTAAACGGTTAATGAGGCGCTAGTGCCATATCTTTTTGTGTCACACTGACACCTTTAATTTGTGCAAAAACACGACTACCAACTTTTAGGTTGAGATCATCAAGGGCCCACGGTGTGATCGTTGCCCACAAATAACATTTCTCGTCTAGCTTGAGTGATACATTAATACTCTGCTTGTCATCGGCTGCGTTAAGCGCCTCGATGGAATCGACAATAGCAGGCAAAATATTTCGAATCGACGTCGCCTTGGGTTGCTCGAGCGTGATAGAAACGTCGTTGGCACGCACTTGCAAGCGTATTGGCGTGTCTGGTGTTCCGTCAATCTTTTGCACCCACAGGAATACATTAGGTGCAAGGCTGATACAAGTCAGTGCATAACGTTCATGATGTTCAGCAATCCGGCCTTCAAATAAGCTGCTTTGATCTGAGAAAGATTGCCATGGACGCATAGCATGAGAAGCCCACACTTCCTCAAGCTTACCTGAACTCGAAATTTTACCTTGGTCAATAATTGCAAGGTGCTGAGCAAGCCTTAAAATTTCCTGGAGACTGTGTGTGACATAGATAATAGGGATATTTACCTTCTCCGACAACTCCTCAAGAAAAGGCATTACCTCACGCTTTCTTGGCATATCGAGTGAGGCAAGTGGCTCATCCATCAAAAGCAAATTGGGTTTAGATAGCAATGCGCGCGCAATCGCAACACGTTGCTTTTCACCACCAGAAAGTGATACCGGAAAGCGCTTTAGTAACGGTTTGATAGACAAGAGTTCGGTGACTGCATCAAAATACTCGTCATCTTTTTCTTTAACGCCATATAACAAATTGCCTTGAACCGAATAGTGAGGAAACAAACGTGAATCCTGAAACACATAACCAATACCACGCTTGTGCGTTGGTAGGTTGATTCCCTGTTCACTGTCAAACAAAACATGCTCACCAACCGCAACATACCCTTGCCTTGGAGTGACCAATCCGCTGATGATGTTAATCAACGTCGTTTTACCTGCACCAGATCGTCCAAACAAGGCACTAATTCCGTTACAGGGTAACTTAAGTTTAATGTCGAAGTCAGTCTCACCAAGCATTTGTTTAAATTGGACTTTAATCGTCATTGCTTCGCACCCAATCTGCTTGCCGCTTTACGATTTAGCCATTCAGAGATCATTAATGTAGACAAGGCTAACGCGATAGAAATGATACACAGACGAGCCGCCTGCATTTCTGCACCTGGCGTTTCAATAAAGTTGTACATTGCCAGCGGAATCGTTTGGGTCTCACCCGGAATGTTAGAGACGAAACTGATCGTCGCCCCGAATTCGCCAAGACTACGAGCAAATGACAGCATCGTGCCCGTAATAATTCCGGGAATGGTCAGTGGTAACGTGACGGTGAGAAACACTTTTAAAGGAGAAGCGCCTAACGTAGAGGCTGCGTGCTCCAATTTAGGGTCGACGCTATCTAAGCTTAAGCGTACTGAACGAACCATCAAAGGCAAAGCCACGACAATACAAGCGACTACTGCCCCTTTCCAATTAAAGCTAAAGACTACCCCTAAGTTTTCATAGAGCCACTTTCCAAGGAACCCTTGTCGTCCTAAAGAAATCAACAATAAATAGCCGATTACCACTGGCGGCAATACCAGTGGTAAATGAATTAAGCTATCGAGAATCGATTTACCAATGAACGTTTTTCGAGAAAGTAGCCAAGCCAGAAAAACGCCGAGAGGAATCAGCCAAAGTACCGCGTACGCGCCTACTTTGAGGCTTAACATTAAGGCTTGGTATTCCAGTTCTGTCACGCTTCGTTCCTATAATTGAAGGCCGGTTTATTGCTGAAAGCCATATTGAGCAAAAACGCGTGCGGCTTCGTCCGATTTTAGGTACTGGAAGAACTGCTCCGACTCAGTAGAATCATTCACAATTGCAGCCGGGTAAACAATAGCCGCATGCGTATCACTTGCAAATTCGCCGAGAATTTTGACTTTATCAGTTAACTGAGCATCGGTTTTGTAGACCACACCTAAAGGCGCTTCTCCACGTTCAACCAACGCCAAAGCTAAGCGCACATTCTTTGCTGGTGCGACGTGAGTTTGAACCGCTTTCCATACACCCAGTGTAGTCAATGACTCTTTCGCGTACATACCAGCAGGTACTGACGTCGGATTTCCTAAAGCAAGACGATTTCCATGCAATGCCTTCTCCCATGCCTTTGCATCAGAAAAGTTAAATGAGGTTAATTCTGAAGACTGAGGAGCAATCAACACTAAGCTATTGCGCACTAGATTTGTGACATTGTCACGATAAATGACGTCTTTATCGACCAAATAATCCATCCATTTCGTGTTCGCAGAAATGAATACATCCGCTGGTGCGCCATTGATAATTTGTCGAGCGATAGAAGAAGAACCACCATAAACGGGAGTGATAGAAACGTCATACTTTTCTTCAAAGTTTTGCGCGATCTCGTTAATCGCATTCGTCATAGAAGAGGCTGCATACACTTTTAGGTTCGTTGCTGCGTTTGCTGAAAATGAAATGCTTAATACTGCCGCAAGGCAAGCATGCTGTTTCCATGCTTTCATAGAGATACTCCAATACAAGGCAAGCGAAAGAACAGGTTATTTGAATATAAAGTTCAATCAGTTAATGTGCTATTTAAACAAAAAATCAAGGCGCATATGTTGTTCTATCGCATCTGCGATGCGATTAATGCCTTGCTCCTTTAACTCTTTAAAGTCTTGTTGTTTGATTTGGGTGCCGTTTACCCATTCTGATACCAGGCTTAAGACATCTGCCTCATCAAAGAACCCGTGAAGGTAGGTTCCCATGATTTGGCCACACTCGCTGATCGCCCCTTCCGCTTCACCGGAACTGAATGTAAGAGGTTGCAGGCCCCGTACTTCACTTCGCCCTACGTGGATTTCATAACCCTTTACATTGGCTGTTTTGCCGTTAAGAGAAAGCTGTGCTTGTGTGTTTGTAAGCTGTTTGCTGTTAGTTAGCGTCGTAGTGATATCAAGCAAGCCAAGTCCTTCGCTTTGACCTGGTTGGCCTTCGACGCCGTTTGGATCATCAATCAAGTTTCCAAGCATCTGGTAGCCACCACAGATACCAATCACTTTTCCACCAAGACGAATATGACGCAAGATATCTTTATCCCACCCTTGGCTTCTTAGATACTCTAAGTCGTCTCTCACTGATTTGGTCCCAGGCAAAATAACAAGGTCGGCTTTATCTATTTTTTCGCCTTTACCTACATAACGTAGATTGATATCTGGATTCAATCGCAGCACATCAAAATCAGTATGATTACTAATCCGGGTTAAAACAGGCACAACAACATTCAGTTTTACCTCAGAGTGCAACTCTTGCTGCGCAGTGATCGCGTCTTCTGCTTCTAAATTCAAACCATGAAGAAAAGGAAGTACACCAAGTACAGGTTTACCTGTTTTTTCTTCTAGCCAATCGAGGCCCGATTGCAATAAGCGAATATCACCTCGAAAACGGTTGATAACAAATCCTTTTACTCGCGCTTGTTCAGATTCAGAAAGTAACGCAAGTGTTCCGTACAAATGTGCAAACACTCCACCACGATCAATATCAGCAACAATGATCACTGGTACATCAGCGGCCTCAGCAAAACCCATGTTTGCAATATCGCCTTCTCGTAAATTGATTTCAGCAGGACTCCCCGCGCCCTCGATAATGATCGAATCAAATTCTTGAGTCAGACGAGAGAAGGAATCTAACACCGTGTCCATCGCCACTTTCTTGTAATCATGAAAGCCAGCCGCATCCATATTGGAAATCGCCTTACCCTGCAAAATGATCTGAGCACCTGTATCACTGTTAGGTTTAATCAAAACCGGATTCATATGTACGGTTGGCTCAATATTACACGCCTGTGCCTGAACGGCCTGTGCTCGACCTATTTCACCGCCATCTTTGGTTACCGCACTATTTAGTGCCATGTTTTGTGGCTTAAATGGGGCAACATTTATCCCTTTTCTTGCTAATACACGGCATAAACCTGCCACAAGGACACTTTTTCCGGCATCCGAAGTGGTGCCTTGAACCATTAAAGATGGGATCGCTGATTTCATGAACATTTGTAAGGAATAGAGGAAGATGAACAATCATAACGTCATCGTCCCCACTTACTCAAGCAAATGAATAGAATATGAATGTTGAAATCATCATTGGTTCAAACAAGCCCTGTTTTAATGACCCCATCAAAACAAACCGATGAGGATGTAACATGAAAAAGAATACAATTATCGCAACAATCGCCGCCTTAGCTATTGCTCCTTCTATCGCGTTCGCGAAAGATAACGCTCAAAACCAATCAAACTTGCAGTTTAACGGTCCTGTCACTGTGGAAAAATTGGATGCCTTGCTAAACGACTCCAATATGTTTACTGAAAAAGATGTGGTCGTTGAAGGTAACTTATTGCGTCAAGTTCGCGCGGATAAGTTTGTCTTTAGCGATGGTTCCGGTGAAGTGATGGTCGAACTCGATGACGATATTCAGCTAAATACTCCGATTGATCACACGACTAAAGTCCGTCTGTTTGGCGAATTTGAAGGCGGGAACAAACCAGAGATTGAAGTCGAACAACTCGTGGTCATGTGAAACAAACCCCGATTGCTGTGCATATCAACATGATGTAGTGACGATTACAGCTAAATAGTGACGGCAAGCACTTAAAATGATAGCTTTATCAATCTTGGTCTGCTTTTTGCAGACCATTTTTTTGTTCATTTTATTCATCTTGCCCGGAGACACCATGCTAGGTAAAGCTCTAAAGGTTGCAGCCTTTGGTTTGTGTGCTATTTTGCCACTTTCCGCACATGCAAATAATTTCAACTACAACACGATGGAATTTCGCATGGGCACTAGCCCTGGTACATTTGGTGGCGAGTTCAATACCTACTTTACAGAGAATACCCATTTCATTGCTCGCGCAGACAGTGAATTCAGCGGAGACTGGGACATTGCTGGTGGTATAGGCTTTAATGGGCCAGCAGGCCAATTTGCAGATATTTATGGCCAAATGTTGGTACACAACATTAAAGAGAACGGCAGTGATAAAGTCGGCGACGAGTGGCGCACGGAAGTGAATATTGGCACTCGTATTTGGTTTATGCAAAATGTTGAGCTACATGGCCGTATCGGCCAAATCATAGATAATGACGATTCGAATACCATTTACAATCTAGGCGCACGATTCCACTCAACTCAGCAACTATCGCTTGGTGCAGATTTTAAAAATAATGGTGTCTATGGCCAGCAAATTGTAATGTCTGCTCGTTTTGCATTTTAGTGGATATGACTACCAGGCATCACAAGCAAGCATATGATTCAATAAAAATAGCCTCCGATTTTGGAGGCCATTTTTTGCTAATCACGAATTATTAGCTTGTAGCAGAAACTAGCTGTAATACATCAGTTTTTAGCGGTTTTTTTAGGTTTATCTTGCACATATTTTTTCGATACATCTACAACGGCGATATCTCTAAAAAAGCTTCGACCAAGCAAAATTGGAAACGTCATATGTCCGCGATCCGCTAACGTAAACTCTGTCTTTTCTTTGTGATCCCCAACGGTAATGTAGGCTTTTACCACCGCTCGTTTATCCACCTCTTCTGACGAAGACTGCTTAACTTTAGCCCAGCGCTCAACGGGTACTTTAAATTCTTTGGTGTCTTTGTCACCTAAATCTATCTTAAATTTAACCCAGTCTTTACCATCACGCTCAAACGGAACAATGTCAGTCGCACTAATTGATGATGTTGTCGCACCTGTATCGACTCTAGCCTTGAAAGTCTGGTCAATTTCAGGAACATAAACCCATTCTTCAGAACCAAGAATTAACATGCCATCGGGTGTTTTTGTGACCTTGACTGGCTTCTTAGGCTTTGGTTCCGGCTTTTTCTCAGGTTTCGCTTCTGGTTTGGGCTCCACCTCAGGCTTTGGATCTACCTCAGGCTTCACTTCTGGCTCTACTTTAACGGGCTCTTCGACCTTTGGCGACTCTGGCTCAACAGGTTCCTGCGTCG
The DNA here is from genome assembly GCF_034321865.1 of Vibrio sp. PBL-C16. Classification (NCBI taxonomy): domain Bacteria; kingdom Pseudomonadati; phylum Pseudomonadota; class Gammaproteobacteria; order Vibrionales; family Vibrionaceae; genus Vibrio; species Vibrio sp. PBL-C16. The sequence goes on from NZ_JAXLNY010000001.1 coordinate 383,786, forward strand.
TTTGAGTTGACGTACAAGCAATTAAACTGCCGCTCATCATAAGCGGCAGAATCAGTTTCCAGTTTTTCATCCACACTCCAATTAAGCTTGAGATACTTTCTTAATTGCGTCCGCTACGTATGGAATATGAGTTTCGGTAAGTCCGGCAATGTTAATTCGACCATCGCCAACACCATAAATGCCATAATCTTCACGCAGTTGCGCCATTTGGTTTCCACTAAAGCCTAGCACAGTAAACATGCCTTTGTGACCCTCAATGAAATCAAATTGATCTGTATTATGGTTGTTTCTCAACTCGTTACACAAACTTTGACGAAGGCTAACCAAACGATGTTGCATTTCACTCAATTCTTGCTTCCAAACGGAAGTGAGCTTGTCATCTTGCAGAATGGTCTTGACTAAAGCTGCACCATGGTCGGGTGGCATCGTGTAAGTCGAGCGAGCTAGAGTGAGGAGTTTACCTTTTGCATTGGTTACATCATGCATGTTCTTACCAACCACAATCGCTGCACCAGTTCGTTCACGGTACAGACCAAAGTTCTTCGAACATGAAGTAGTAATCAACATCTCTTCAACGTTATCTGCCATAAAACGAAGACCTTTTGCGTCTTCTTCTAGGCCATCACCGAAGCCTTGGTAAGCAATGTCCACAAATGGGATGAAACCGTTCTTCTGCGACAATTCTGTAATGGCTTGCCAAGCAGAGAAGTCAATATCCGCACCAGTTGGATTGTGGCAACAACCATGAAGAAGTACCACATCTGAAGGCCCAGCTTTCGCAAGATCATCCATCATTTTTGCGGTGTCTACTTGTTTCGTTTCCGAAGAGAAATAGTGGTAGAACTTAACTTTAAGGCCTGCTGCTTCCATTACTGGCTTGTGGTTTACGTAGCTTGGGTTGGAAATCCAAACCGTCGTATCTGGCTGTGCGATCTTCATCAGATCACCGAGCATACGCAGCGCACCACTTGCACCTGGCGTTTGAATTGCTGCAACACGATCCATTGCAGACGTTCCCGTCAGCAGCAAATCGATCATGCTTTTATTAAATTCTTCGCAACCCGCAAGACCAACGTAAGACTTGGTTTTTTGAGTTTCAACAACGACATCCTGCGCCATTTGAATGGCTTTCATAATCGGCGTTTCGCCTGCGCTGTTTTTGTATACGCCAATGCCAAGGTCAACCTTGTTTGGACGTTCATCGTTACGGTATGCAACGGATAGAGATAAAATAGGATCTAATACGGGAGTTGGGAGATTAGAAAACATGAAAGTCATAACCCTTTGAAATTCAAGTACCGAACCTCACGTTAACACCATCGCAAAAAATGACGAAATGATTTTTCACTTATTTCATCAATTAGAGAACAAAATTCTGGCTTACGGTGAGTTTTGTGCGCTCTATCGTTCAGAAAAAGAACGATTCACTCCTTGTCGTACCAATCCACTCTACCGTTTTTTCTAAACTCTCTTGGTGTCATGGTCGACCACGCTTTAAAACGTGTACTAAAGTTAGCGCTTGTCGGATATCCGACTATTTCTCCAATATGCTGAATTGGCCATTCTGTTGAACGAAGTAACCTAGCAGCATATTCCATGCGCATACGCGTTAAATGTGCCATTGGGCTTCGACCAAACTGCTTTTGAGTCAGTCGATGCAAATGAGGCTCCGAGCATGGATATAGAGCCGCCACCTGCTCAACGCTCCAATCCTTATGGAGCTGACGTTGGACAAGGTCAAATACACGCCGAAGCCTCAATTGGCTGCGTGATATCGACTCTGAGGGCGGCATGTTTAACATCAGCTCTAACTGAGCCACACTATGCTCACCTACCGCACCACCATAATCGATTGGAAGGTGAATGCTGCGTAGTAGTGTTTGGATACATGCATACATCACTTCAGGTGTAGATGAAAGCTGATAGCGAACATCACACTCTAATATCGGCCACTCTCTATCAGTAGCAAGAAAAAGCCACGCGATCTGCCAAGGTTCTTCTTCTATACCAAAACCGTTTTCAACACCTGCGGGTACTGTAATCAACGAGCCCGGTTCCAAATCGTATCGATAAGTCCCACTCTCTAGCCACCCTTTACCACGCACCGTATAGAGCAGCATGTGTTTCTTTTGGTTTTTACGATAAACAGAGAAGAAGTCACGACAAGTGGCAATGCCGCACTGCACAATGCCTCTCTCCTCAAGTGCTAATACTCGACTGTGATCAATAAACTCTTGATAAGTTTTTTCTGAAATCGCGTAGCGTTCTTGTTTATCTTCCATGATTTATTGGCTCACATGTGCGTTAGTAGAGAGTTTTACAAAGGTTTTGGATTCCTTTGAAAAATACACCGCCAAATCATGAGGATAAACTACTCGCATTAATCTTTAAGGAGAAATGCGATGCTCTTAACACGCGAATACATCGATAAAGCATTTTGGCAAAAGCTGATTACGATTGGCCTACCTGTTTCACTTCAGTCCATGCTTTTTGCTTTGCTCGGCGTCGTGGATATTTTCATGGTAAGCCTACTCGGTGAATCTGCAACGGCAGCAGTTGGGGTTGGAAATCGTATATTTTTCTTCAACCTAGCGGTTGTCTTTGGCCTGTGCGGTGCAGTTACCATACTTGCTTCTCAATACTACGGCTCAGGAAACCTAGCCGGAATTCGCAGAACGTTAGCGCAATCTTGGTTTATTTCCATTTTGGTGACGCTGCCGTTTATCGTTCTTTATGCGATTTTTGATGAAGAGATCGTCTCTTTTATGTCAGACGATCCTGAATACGTCACTTATGCACGTGATTATCTTGTGGTTACAGGCTTTAGCCTCATTGCTACGGCGATAGTAGTACCGATTGAAGCGGTATTGCGCTCCGTGGGCCAAACCAAACTGGCAACCAACGTTAGTATCTCCGCCATTGTCGTTAACGTCGCGCTTAATTATGTTTTGATTTTTGGTTTATTTGGTTTCCCTCAATGGGGCGTATTTGGTGCAGCCGTAGGTAGTTTTGTTTCTCGATTTTTCCAAACCGCCGTCTTGATTTATTTTTTCTACAAACGATATGCTTACCTAATTCCGACTAAGTTCGATTGGGTACAAGGCCGCTTAAAACAGTATCGAAAAAAGTACTTTAAGGTTTCTTTACCCATGTTGGTCCACGATGCGCTTTGGACTGGTGGATTGATCGTTTACAGCATCATCTATGGTCAATTGGGCGTTTCAGAACTGGCGATCATCTCATTCTTATCACCGATTGAAGGGGTACTGATTTCAACCTTTATGGGATTTGCGGTCGCTGCATCCGTTCTTCTTGGGAATGATATTGGTGCAAAACATTATGACCGAGTCGAGAAAACGGCGTGGTGGTATGTGTTAACCAGCGCAATCTTAGCCACCTTGCTGTTTTTCCTAGTGTGGTTGAGCTCGCCCATGATTCATCACCTATTGGTACTGAGCCCGTTAACCGATGCAGACATGGCACTTAACGTATGTTTAGTCATGGCGCTAGGTATGATTTTGAGGGTGTTTAACATGGTTGGGATTGGCGGCGTACTAAAGAGTGGCGCTGATATTCGCTATAGCATTTTCATCGACACGTTCGGTCAGTGGGCTATTGGCATCCCCCTTACTTATTACACAGGCATGGTGTTAGGGCTGCCTTTGCATTTTGTCTTGATGTCTCTGCTCGCGGAAGAGTTAGTGAAAGGCGTACTGACGACTTACCGTATTCAATCTAAACGCTGGATAAATAATATGGTTGAAGATGACCAATCGGTGACAGCGTAACCAAAAAGACATTAACGAACTCACACCAAAAGGGTTCACCCGTTATGCACGCGTGAGCCCTTTTTATGTGCGGAGAATGCTTGATTAGATGTCCGTAAATCGATGAATGATTTGGTTTGAACTGCCACGCCATTCGAGATTGAGGTCTTTCTTGTCTTGTTCAAACTTACCATCAATCAAAACATCGATGTATTGCACCACTTCCCTTTGCGCGTCATTCAGTTCCGTCAGCGTGTAGCCAGTCCAAACCCAAATGTCTTTACCTGGGCACTCCTCTCTCACCCTTTTCACTATCTTCAAAATATGAGGCACATTAGCAGGGTGAAGCGGATCTCCACCCGACAACGACAAGCCACGGCGTTTGATACGCGTGTCGTTTAAGTCAGCGATGATTTTGTCTTCCGCTTCTTGCGTGAAAAGTACACCAGAATCCAAACGTTGCGTCGACTGGTTATAACAGCCACGGCACTGATGCACACAACCCGACACAAACAGCGTGCAGCGCGTACCCGGTCCGTTAACAACGTCAATTGGATAGTATTGGTGGTAATTCATAATGCATCTATGTGTTATCGCGAAAGAGAAAACCAACCTGTTTAAAGTTGATTTTCAAAGTGTTAAAACGAGTGGTAGTAAACCTTACAGGTGTTTAACTCGGCGCTTCACTTCTTCTTGCTTACCGAAGTTAAACGGGCGTGCATCTGGGCTGCCTAGATAGCCACAAACTCGACGTGTTACTGATACTTTAGTTGAGTCATGGTTACCACAGCTTGGGCAAGTGAAGCCTTTACTTGTACAGTCAAACTCGCCGTTGTAGCCACACTCGTAGCACTCATCAATTGGCGTGTTTGTACCGTAGTAAGGCACTCGGGTGTAACTGTAGTCCCATACGTTTTCTAGTGCTTCAACGTTACGTTGCATGTTCGGGAACTCGCCGTAACAGATAAAGCCGCCGCTTGAGATTTCTGGGTAAGGCATCTCAAAGTCGATCTTGTCGTATGGGTTCACCTTCTTCTCAACATCTAGGTGGAAGCTGTTGGTGTAGTAACCTTTGTCTGTTACGCCTTCAATTACGCCGAACTCTTTCGCATCGATGCGGCAGAAACGGCTACATAGGTTTTCACTTGGCGTTGCATATAAGCTGAAGCCATAACCTGTTTCGTCAGCCCATTGATTCACAGCATCTTTTAGATGCTTGATGATCGCGACCGCTTTTTCACGCAAAACAGCGTCATCATAAACGTGCGCTTCTGTACCGAATAGCGCGTTAATTGTCTCGTGTACACCGATGTAACCAAGAGAAATAGACGCACGACCGTTCTTGAAGATATCTGCGATTGAGTCGTCTGCTTTCAAGCGAACACCACATGCGCCTTCCATGTATAGGATTGGGGCCACACGTGCTTTCACGTTTTCAAGGCGAGAGATACGTGTCTCTAGTGCTTTACGAGCAAGACGTAGGCGGTCATTTAGAAGCTCGTAGAATTTCTCTTCGCTTCCGTTTGCACGGATAGCGATACGAGGAAGATTCAAGCTCACGACGCCAAGGTTGTTACGACCTTCGTGAATCAGCTCACCGTTTTCTTCGTAAGTACCAAGGAAGCTACGGCAACCCATTGGCGTTTTGAATGAACCGGTTACTTCCACTACTTTGTCGTAGTTAAGAATGTCTGGGTACATACGCTTAGACGCACACTCAAGCGCAAGTTGCTTGATGTCGTAGTTTGGATCTTCTGATTTGTGGTTCAAACCATCTTTGATGCCGAATACAAGTTTAGGGAATACCGCTGTTTTACGGTTCTTGCCTAGACCTGCAATACGATTCTTCAGAATCGATTTCTGGATAAGGCGGGATGCCCAGCTTGTACCAAGACCAAAACCGAACGTAACGAATGGGGTTTGACCGTTCGCTGTGTGCAGCGTGTTTACTTCGTATTCTAGAGATTGGAATGCGTCGTAACACTCTTTCTCAGTGCGCGCTTTTGCGAACTCTTCTGGCTCAGCAATGTTCCACTCTTTTGCAATCTCTAGGTGTTTCTCGTAGCTTGTGATTACGTACGGTTCTAGAACCTCATCAATACGGTTGATGGTTGTACCGCCGTAAATGTGGCTCGCGACTTGAGCAATGATTTGCGCTGTTACCGCTGTTGCAGTCGAAATTGATTTTGGCGTATCAATCTCAGCGTTACCCATTTTAAAACCATGCGTCAGCATGCCTTTAAGATCGATAAGCATACAGTTAAACATTGGGAAGAACGGTGCGTAGTCTAAATCGTGGTAGTGAATGTCACCCACGTCGTGCGCTTGAACCACATCGCGAGGAAGAATGTGCGTCTTCGCGTAGTGTTTCGCTACGATACCAGCCAACAAGTCACGTTGAGTCGGAATTACTTTGCCGTCTTTGTTCGCGTTCTCGTTGATTAGATCCAGATTACTTTCTTCAATCAAACCTTCGATTTCGCGAGTTAGTGCACTTTGCTTCTCACGAGCGATGTCGCGATCGTGGCGATATTCAATGTAAGAACGCGCTAGGGCTTTGTAAGGACCTTGCATGAGTTCATTTTCGACTAAGTCTTGAATCTCATGGATGTGAACTTCATCGTGTTCTCTTAACTGTAACTCGACAGCAAGAGCCACATTAAGAGCATAAATAGCGACATCCTTATCTTTGTTTTCCGCTGCTGCTTCAACTGCTGCTTGGATACGATCCCTGTTGAACGGAGCTCTTGATCCGTCGCGTTTGATTACGATTGGTTTCACTTTGTTCTCCTTACCCGAGCATACTCACAGAGTTATCCACAAACACACTATATGGGGTTATTTTTTATTCTGGCAACACAATATATTGTGGCGTATTTAACGAGAAGCACCACTCGAAAACATTGATTTTGATCAATAAAGATTGGCTAGCGAACAAGAAGAAATCGATCTTATTGGCGTTGATCTCAGTTGCGAAGAAAACCATGAAAATTGCAAAATTGGTACTAAATCTACTTGCTATTTTTGGAGGTCTTGTAGGATAAAGGATGGAAAGGAATACGCTAAAAGATAGGAGTGCAACAGGCCAAAATGCGATCACTTTTTGTTACGTTAATATTACTTTTTAGTTCTCTTTCATTTGCTCAAAACTCCATCAATCTAACCAGTTGGAACATAGAATGGTTATCTATAGATGGTGGAAAAGTGTCGAGAACACCACAAGATTTTGAAAAACTGACCCACTATGTGGATAAAACACAAGCCGACATTCTTGCTTTTCAAGAAGTCGAAAGCGTCGCTGCAATGCAAAAAGCTGTTGGCAATGACTTCACTATTTATCTTTCCGATCGTTCAAACGCCTCCAACCGACACCTTCAGTTTAACGACACCAACCAATACACAGGCTTTGCCGTGCGCAATGGTGTAAGCGTATTAGACAAGCCAGACTTCTCTATCACACGAGGCAACAGCAAGCTGCGCTTCGCGAGCTACCTTATATTAAATCCAAACCAAGAAAACGAGACTCACCTACTCTCTGTACATCTGAAAGCGGGTTGCAGTGGCGCGTATCGTAATAACCGCGATTGTAAGATAGTGAAACAACAAGGACAGGCACTAGCTAAGTGGATAAAGGCGCGCGAGGACAACAAACAACATTATGTCGTGCTTGGCGACTTTAACCACAACTTGGGTTATCAAGGAGATTGGTTGTGGGACGTGATATCGGACAATACTAGTGCAAAGCTAGTGACTAAAGACACTAAAGCGGAATGTAAAGTGCGCTCTAATCGTAATCCGAATAAAACCCACCAATTCCGCTCGGTGATAGACCACATCATTGCGAGTGGTGATTTAAAGGCGTCGTCTGGTGTTCAAACCGTTTTCAAAACACAAGATGTACTCGACTATAAACTGAGTGACCATTGCCCGGTTTCTACGACACTCACTTTTTAGCGTTTAAGTTCTCTGTTAACGTTGAGATACTCTTTTTTGCGTTGAAGAACTCTTTAGCCACGAACCATTCTTTTAGCGGTGAATGACCCAACCAACATTGCCGCTATAAAGAGCAGAACTTGTGTGTTGCCAGTAAAAAGGCTGGCAACCGCAGGACCAGGACACACACCCAGTAAGCCCCAACCAGTACCAAACAGTGCTGCACCACCGACTAACTTTTTGTCTATCGCTTTAGAAGTCGGACAGACAATCTCATCACCAAACACAGATTCGCTTCTTGGCTTTATTAATAAAAGATAAGCAGGAACGAACACAACAAGTGCTCCGCCCATAACGAAGGCTAAGCTTGGGTCCCATGAACCGGTAATATCAAGAAAGCCGATCACTTTTGCCGGATCTGCCATACCAGAGACCACCATACCAATACCAAAGAGCACACCAGAAAATGCAACAACGGACATTTGCTTAATACTTTTCATTACGTGAGTTTTCATAACGACACTATTCCTCAAGATACTAGCAAGACGGTTAACATGGCTGTGGCCATAAAAGTACACGTCGCGACCACAGAACGGATTGAGAAACGCCCTATTCCACAAATGCCATGGCCACTAGTACAACCATTGCCGATACGCGTACCAACACCGACTAACAAGCCAGCAACGATAACTAAAACAAGAGAACCGCTGTACTGATCTGGTACATGCCCGCCAAGAACATAAACAGCAAACACACCGCCTAATGCCATCGCAATTAAAAAAACAATGCGCCAAGCGCGATCTGCGTTCCCAACGGCACCGTTTAAGATCCCACTGATCCCAGCAGTCTTGCCAGTAAATAGCATCAGTGTTATCGCTGATACGCCAACTATTATGCCGCCTAACAGCGACATCCAAGGAACTTCAAACATAGCAACCGCCAAACTAATTACTTACAGAAAACTTGCTTAAAGGCCTCAACCAGCGGACCAACTCTTTCATCAGAAATTGAATAAAATACCTGCTGAGAAACTTTTCTAGCTTTAATAATGTCGTGCTTTCTCAATACGGTGAGATGTTGTGAAAAAGCAGATTGGCTTAATGATGAACCTTCAAACAGTTCACCGACCCCTTTCTCGCCTTCAATCAGCTTACACATCACGATTAGGCGCTCTGGATGAGCCATAATTTTAAGCAGCTCACTCGCTTCGGTCGCACTTTGTAGCATACTGTCGCCCATTCTTATGCCTCTTCATTACTACATTACATTTTATTAGATATTACTAATTAATATTATTAAGTCAATGCTAATGTAGATTAAATAACATTAGACTTAGCTAATTTATTTAAGTAAGGTGTAGGCGTTTTCGATCATTCAGCAGGAGAAATCCATGAGCAAAATCGTGATTATTGGTGGGGTTGCTGGCGGTGCATCTGCAGCAGCTCGCGCTCGTCGTCTTAGTGAAGACGCAGAAATCATTATGTTTGAACGCGGTCCATTTGTGTCATTTGCAAACTGTGGCTTACCCTATCACATTGGTGGCGATATCCAAGAGCGCAGCAAACTGCTTTTTCAAACGCCTGAGAGCTTTCTAGCGCGTTTCAATGTTGATGTCCGTGTGATGAACGAAGTGGTTTCTATTAACCGTCAAGACAAAACGGTTACGGTTAACAATTTGCTTGATGGCTCGGAATACCAAGAGAGCTACGACTTTCTTCTACTTAGCCCTGGCGCAGGTCCAGTTGTGCCGCCTATTCCGGGTGTTGATAACCCGTTAACATACTCGCTGCGCAATATTCCAGATATGGATCGCATCATTAAAACGATCGAAACCAACAAAGTTGAACACGCTACGGTCGTTGGTGGTGGTTTTATCGGTTTGGAAATGATGGAAGCCTTCCACCAGCTAGGCATAAAAACCACATTAGTTGAAATGGCGGATCAAGTGATGACGCCCGTTGACCGTGAAATGGCTGGCTTCGCACATGCTGAAATTCGTGAGAAAGGCATCGACCTTAAACTTGGCGTCGCACTTGAGTCGGTGAAATTCGTACCTAACGAGCACGTGGCAAGTTTCGACTCTGGTGAAAGCGAAAAACACCAACATCTAGAAGGTGAATTGGAATTAACACTAAACAATGGTGAAAGACTCACCACCGATATTCTGATTATGGCAATTGGTGTTCGCCCCGAGACCAAATTAGCAAAAGAAGCTGGCTTAGAAATCGGCGCTCTTGGTGGTATTTATACCAATGAATACATGCAAACCAGCGATCCTTCGATCTACGCTGTCGGCGACGCGGTAGAAGAGAAAGACTTCGTGACTGGCGAGCAAACTCTAGTGCCACTTGCGGGCCCGGCAAACCGTCAAGGCCGAATGGCAGCAGACAACATGCTTGGCCGCCAAGAAACTTACCAAGGTACGCAAGGCACGGCGATCTGTAAGATTTTTGATTTAGCCGTCGCTTCTACTGGTAAAAACGAGAAACAGCTGAAACGTGAAAACATCGCTTATGAAAAAGTGTATGTGCATACAGCAAGTCACGCGAGTTACTACCCAGGTGCAGAAACCGTGTCATTCAAAATGCTGTTTGATCCAGTAACAGGTAAAATATTAGGTGCGCAAGCAGTAGGTAAAGACGGTGTTGATAAACGTATCGACGTAATGGCAGTTGCTCAGCGTGCTGGTATGACTGTAGAGCAACTGCAACACCTCGAGCTAACTTACGCGCCACCTTATGGCTCTGCTAAAGATGTAATTAACCAAGCGGCGTTTGTGGCAAATAACATCATCAAAGGCGATGCGACCGCGATTCATTATGATGAAATGGATTCACTGACAGAAGACCAACTGTTACTTGATGTTCGTAATCCTGGTGAATTGGAGTCCGTTGGTTATCTTGAAGGTGCAATTAATATTCCTGTCGATCAACTACGTCGTCGCATGCACGAACTTCCTAAAGACAAAGAGATCGTGATTTATTGTCAGGTCGGTTTGCGCGGTAACGTCGCCTATCGTCAGCTGGTCAACTCAGGGTTTAAAGCACGTAACCTGCTTGGCGGCTATCGCACTTACAAGTTCGCCACTGCTTAAGGTAAACCAAACACTGCCCTTATCCTTTGGAGCACTCTGTGTGCTCCTTTTTTGTTTATGAAGCAAAGAAATAGGTAATGCTACTTTTTTCGCTGAACAAGCTTTACAACATTCTTTTTTAATTCAGCGTTGCTGAAGAGGAAACAGGTTTCTTTTTACTAACCTGCTTTGCTGCCAAATTAACAGCTTTTGCAAAGGATTCAGCTAACTCAGAAGTATAAGCTTTCCTAGCTCTGCGCTGTTTTACCTTACCATCCATAACCCCTCCACTTAGCACGCGACCTCAACTCGACAAGTTCGACGAAGTCGGCCAACATAATCAGCCTTAAGCATACTGGTATTTATTCTCCTACTCATTTAATTTGGTTCGAATCGTTAATTATTAACCTAATCAATCCAATACCCAAAATCACCACACGATACCTTTTAAAAAGTAATAAGTTGACTAACTATAAATTTATATTATGCGGGAATTAGTCCACTCTAATATACCCCCACTGTAAGTGATTTATCATTTATTAACTTATCAATACATAACTTACTTCATATGACAAAAACAAATTTTTTCCCAAATAACTCAAACTATACTCAATATTAAATTTCATGTCAGTTGAATAAATCGCACACATTGGATTAAAATAAAACATAGGAACACTATTTTAATTTACGCCCATGAATAATGGGAACGCACTCCATGAGTGCGGGCATAAGAATAACCACAGTGGTTCCACTAAATTACAAAACACGGAAACAAGCCAGTACTATTTATTTCTCGTTCCTCGAAATTAATTAGCAGCTTGTCCTGCGGAGCTTCCTTGCTAGTGCTGCGGTGCTCGAACCTTGCGGTTCTGCGCTCGTCGCTCCGCTCCTAGTACCACTAATAAAAATAATAAAGGTAACAAGTATGAATATTTTCGATCTAAGTATCAGAAAAAGACTAGAAAAAATGAGCAAAGCTGAACTTATTGAACAACGTCAGCTTGTGTTCGAAGAACGAGGCTTGTATCGCCATCTACGTGATTCTGAAGAAAAGCTTCAAGCCTTAGAGCTTATTGAACAATACCTCAATAAACCTAGCCGTGGTAGACCACGAAAACCAGCAGAAGCCAAATGCAGTGAACAAGTTAAAATAAATATAACCCCGCAAGAAAGAGCTGACCTTGAGTACCGTAGAACAAAGCTAGGCTACAAACACCTATCCACTTACATGCGTGATATCACTCTGAACCTTACACCAGCTCTGCAAGTCAGCCAGATTGAGAGGCCCAGCGTTGATGAATGTGTTCTTGAATCTATCAATGAAGATATCCAGTTCTCAAGCGTTCAACTGATGCATGCCCTGCAAGAGAATGTTTTAGATAAAGAAACAGTAAACCTTATCATCGAATACCTATCACTGATTCAACAAAAACTTGCTGAGCGAGAGCAACAAGAGCTGGGTGAATACAACTCAGATTTCGCTTTGATGCTTGCTAATAGGCATTTGACCCAAGAGCAGCTTCAAAAACTCGCTGACTTCAAAGAACTGCGCGAAGAAGCAACTTACATGTAACCAAGGGGCGACTATGTCGCTCCCTTCCGACCCCGTCGGGTCGAACCTACCGATTCTACTCACCACATTACAATTATAAAAAGGTGTAACGATGGCTATTCACAAGATTTTCAAGACGAAAACGCCAAACAAAAAACAATCCATCGAAGAGCAGTCTGCTGCACCACTAGCTACGCGGCAGGCACAACCAAAGATCTACAGCAATGTATCCTTGTCGAATACGCTTCTGGCAAGTTCAAGCCTCATGAAGAAGAAAACATCATTAGTGAAAAAACCGAATTCCTAATGGCTTACAACATCTCATCACCACTCCCTATCTTAAAAACGCCCAACTTCAAGGTTCACGAGATGAATTGGTCTGACATCGGTCGTGAGATAGCAAATTATAAAAGCAAGACTGGCCTGCAGAAACCCACCAGCCACCGAATGATATCTCTTCAGAAAGGTGAGCAGCTTAGCCATAAACAATAGCGCAAGCTCGTGAAGAAGTATATGCGTAGAATGGGACTTCAACACACAAAATATGTTGTGTTTATTCACCATGACACTGACCATAGCCATATCCACATCAACTGCGGAGCCATAGATGTCAAAACAAAGAAAGTCGTTAACGAATGGCAGAACCACCCTAAAGCCACGATGGTCATGCGTGAAATTGAAAAGGAATTTGGACTCGGTAGCGTCGCCAATCCAGGCGATAAGATTAACGAAAGGGATGAGAACTATAAACTAAAGCCCATTCGCATCACACCAAACCAAAAAGTTAAAGGGGGCGATAAAGCCCAAACACGACGCAAGCTAGACTTTGTTCTTGAACAAAACAGGCTTCTTAATGCAAAGCCAACCCTCCCAGTTTTTCTAGAGCAGTTAGAAGCCGTTGGTGTGCAAGCTAGGCTTAGTTACAAATCTCAAACAGACAAGCTACCCAACGGTATGTCCTATCGTTTAAGTAAGCCCAATAAATCACGAAACAAGACTAACAGGCCAGCCTTGTACTTTCCTTCTTCAAAGATGGGACACAGCAACGCATACTCCCTAAAAAACTGCTGAATAACGGTCGATTTACAATGACCGAAAGTGACAGTCAAAGCCTTAAACAGTTAAATATTCTTGAATCTAAGCGTGCTTATGCCATTGTTAAAGGCCCAACCCAGACCATAGAGAATGAGCACGGTCATCTTCTGAGTCATGATGACCGCCACTGCAATGTGGTGCTTCGCTTCAGAGCGAGAGATTTCACAAAAAACAATAAAGCTCTCAAGTACTCACGCCTCCGCACTTACCTTCAACTTTACAACGAGGGCGGTTCCAGGGAATACGACTCCAAGCTTCATGCCTTTGTTTTCAGGGTGAAAATCAATCAAAAATGGCATAAGGAACGCTACAGCAAATCTTGGTTCAATTCTCCCAAAATGACTCGTGATGAATTCTTTGCATTAGTCAATCAACATCTGGCAGAGCTATTGATTGAGTTCATTGAATCATTGCTGCATATGTTGGGCTTTTGTTCCCCTTACTATTGAGGCAGAAAGCCATCTGGGAGACTACAAAGAGCAACAAGACTTCCAGTTAAGGCGCGACGACGGACTACACACCGTCCACACCATCCCCCAGATTCTGAATGCTATACAAGATGCAAACGCAAGCGGACATATCGAACGCTACTTAGAGATGTGCGAGGAGCAAGGGCTAGCTCTAACCTTAAAGAGTAAACTCTAGCTTACTAATTTTAGTCAACTTATTATGGTTCTTAATCAGAATAATAAGTTGACTAAAAATATTTTTTAAATATAAGTAAATTAATTACCAAACAAACTAATGCAAATAAATCACTAACTTAGCAATCCAAGTATGAAAAAAACCACGAATTAATATTTAATAGTAAAAATATGTAAAATAACTTTATATTGCTTGGAAAAACAAGAGCTTACTATTTAAATAACCTTACTAATAAATATAATAAAAAAGGACAACTTATGATCAGTGTAATTGAAGCAAATAAAATCATTTCCGACATGAGAGAAGAAAACGCAAATACTGCAAACATTAAGGTATGGTATCAATTGCGTCTACCACGTGATAACGGTAAGTCTATATCAGTAAGAGGAACTGTTATTGATAGAGACTCTGTCGTCTCATTTGACGTTATCTTCCAGATCCCATTGGATACCGCTACTAAGATACCAAACTCAAAGTACGACATAGAGCGTAGATACGCCACAGAGCACTTTCAACCACACATCATGTCTCTAAAAGACAGCTACTTCGAGAAAATTCAGGTGTATCTCAAACTTGCAGTCAAAGAAAACCTCGAACGCGTGGCAAACATTGAACGAGGGACTGTTACTCTCGAAAACGGCGATACCATTCATCAGTTCGCTGCCCCGATCCACCATTTGTGTGAAACTATTGGTCAAATTGAACGTGCCGACGGCAGTCGCACAACTGATTCAAGAGGATTAGAGCTAAAAGAGTATGAAGCCGAGGACATTCAGCAGGCCTTGGCCCTTCTAGAGTCGATACTGTCTAACATGGGCTACGGCTATAGAAGCTTTAATGTAGAGAAGTACCAAAATGATGAGCTCGCCAAATTCATGGACAAAAAGTATGACATGGGTCGAACGATTGGAGGTCTGGGCAAGAAGGAGAAGCAATCTAAGTTCGAGCAAGACTGCATGGCCCGTTTCACTATCTGCGACGAAAGTTTATTGACGCCGCTTTCAGAAAACGCCACTTCCAACACCACATCTCGCGTTAGAGCAACCTTTGAAGCGTTAAGAGGAAGAGCCGTAAAGTAGGGACAAAGTCTAAGTCATGACAATGCTTGGGGCTCTTTCGAGCCCCTATTTCACACCGCGCGTAGCTTATTTTGGACAGAACCTTATTGGCTTAATTTGAATATTACGCCCTGTCAAGGTGTGAGAAACGCAACACCGATGCCGCCTTAACCACTAAAACCAGCGCATAGTAAAAAATGCCGCGCGTGCTGAAATCCCTCTTGAACAATTTGCTAGCCCGATACCCGACTAATACATATACCCTAACCAGTTTATATGACCAACAGCCCAAGTTTTACCGCTAATCGGTTTAACATACAAATCATCGACTTGATCAACTGCAACGCCATCATTCTTATGATCATGTATTCGCAACCAAGAGCTTAAAGAACTAAGACGAAGATAACCATTACCATAACAAAAGTATCTAAATCGGAGATTAAATTAATAAAGTCGATCTGTTTGCTTGAGGCATACTCGCTGAGTTGAGACAACATGGCAGTTCCAATACCATTTCTTTGAGGTGATTGTTCAACATAAAAGTCACTAACGCCCAATATTTGTAAATTTCATCGCCGACGCTAACAACTCTATAGTCCAGCCCCATGTCACCAACCAGTTGATCATCTCTGTACTTTAAAGCCCTCATATACGGGAGTTGCTTATAGTAAGAACGAGTTACTTGATGTTCAGGAAACGACTTGTTTCTGAGGACTTCAATTGAGTTATGCTACTCTTTAGATAACTCTATTTCTGGGGAAGTATCCATATTTTACTTTTGAGGGCTAACGCCGCGTTAAGTAATGAGCAACACTGCCACTGAGCCTAAACCACTATGGACGTAAACGCTAAATTTAAAAGAAACCTAAATGCCATGCATTGCGAATCTGCCTTAAATACTTTTTTAGTGCTTTGAACGGCGACCAAATGCCCACCTAAAACAATCAATCAATAGCAAAGGTATCGCTGTAATCAAGTTTGAATACGTGTATTCTTCTGATACATATAAAAAATTTGATCTATATTTCTCTACAGCCTCTTTTGGAGTAGCGGCAAAAATGACATCTCCTGAGACCTCAAACCCCTGCTTAAATAATATTTCTTTTTCATCGAGAAAACTGTTTGTGCCCATATCTAGAAATGTAAACGCTTTATCATTGGTATCGGGCTTACTATAAAACTGAAATTTTGACATTAAAAATCCTTATTCTTGATTTTTAGCGAGAGCACTAACGCCGCTTAAGTGGTGAGCAACGCAATACCGAAGCTCACGTAACCACTTTAAACACTAAAATCGAGGCACAGTAAAAATACCACACGCTGGGAATCACTCTTAAATGCTTTGTTATACCTATGTTCAAGGGTGCTTCATAACCCTGTGGTCAACATTATCTTCTTGCAAGTTTTCAGCTAAACCCATTTCACCAACTACGAATAATACATTCCCTATAGCCGAGAAGGTTTCATTACCCGTTCTTTCTGGAAAGTCCCCTGCTTTACTAACACTTTTTTCTGCAATAATATTTTTACAAACAACACTGGAACAGCCTACTTCTTTTTCGTCAACAGGCGTGGTAATCCGAATATCGTTAGCTAAGCTACCTATAGAAAAACTGCTAATTAAACCGATAACTATAAACTCAGATTTCATGACAACAACCAATACATTCACAAGACCAATCAAATTAAAGCACTTATTAGCACGAATTGTTCAACGTGAAAAGGCAAAACGTCCTGTTAAGGTGTGAGCAATGTAATACAAAAGCCGCGGCACACCGCCTTAAACACTAAAACTGATTTAAACCAAAAATGTCGAGCGTTGCGAATCTATTTAAATTGTTTGTTATACAAATTTAGCTGACATCTTTTATGTAACTAATTTTACCATTTTGAAACTCAAAGTATGTTCGACCTTTTAACTCCAAAACCTGCCCCGCTTTGAGACCGTTAGGTAGGTCTATTGCCAAAGTCCCCATATACTCAATGTTGACCGTCGCTGCCATTTCCAACATCTCCGTAGCTAGCACAACTTGCTGATGAGCACTAAAAATCTTTGCCGACTCAGAAGCCAAGCTTTCAAACTCAACTTTGCCGTTTGAACGAGCGGTAATTTCTCCATTTGACTCATTCTCGAACACTACACCATCGTCAAGAAGATCGAGTAATCCAACCACATCAAAAGCATTGTAGCTACTGACATAAGATTCTATTAATTCGATTTTTTCACTATCTAACATGTTAATTCCCCTCATTTTCACAACGCCCTGTTAAGGTGTGAGCAACGCAATACCGATGCCCCCACATACAACCTAAACACCAAACGTAACGCATAGTAAAAATGCCACGCGTTGCGAATCCCTCTTGAACAGTTTGTTATGTTGCTAGTTGAAGAGCTCATTGAAGACATCTATTGATAATGCCCAACCCAGCTCTTTTTGAGGCATTCTATTAATTTTTGCGGTGATCTGCGCTACATCACAATGCTCAAAACCGCCATCTGAATATATGAAATCTTGGTACAACGACATTTTATCGTTAACGTGACCAAGTAACTTTCGACTGTCAGTTTTGGTAAAGCTAATATTCGGCTCTGCATTTCCAAACGAAGAAAGAATCTCATTTGGAGCATTTTCAAGCTCTAGTAAGGTCAACAACCCACTTTTGAAAGCTTCATTAAAATGCTTGAATTCTGACTTTTTGAAACCGATAAGCACAAAAGACATCAGAGTTTTCTCTTCCATGAAAAAGAGACATTTTCGACGCTCTTGAGTAAATGTATGCATATACCAATTACCGAGAATATGATGTTCGCTTTCAATATCTGACATGTCTTGGGGTCTAAGACCCAGCAAGTCTTGTGATTTCTTAGTGCAGCGCAATTGATACATGATTCGATTTCTCTCGGGATAATAACGATTTATGTAACATTAGATCATATCGAAAGCTCATTGCAGCATAACGCCGCGTTAAGGGGTGAACAACGCAAACCACCCTACCTAAAGCATTGTGCCGTAAACACTACTGCCGACTCAAACTGAAAATGCCAAGCGTTGAGAATCCCTCTTAAATGCTTTGTTATGCTCGTTCCAATGCATTTTATTGCTTTGATTTTTAGAGATTAATTTATTTTTGATTACGCAGGCTTACCAATTTATGATCTACGCACGCAATTCAGGGTGACTTAAAATGAAATATAAAAACGTAATCAAAATCTCAGCTACTGGTACACGTGGTAAAGTTAAAGGCTTAGAGTTTGTCGCAAAGCAGAACCTTGATGGTCATTATGTGCTAAATAAAAAGATTCATACGCCAACTGACTCAAACAGGACAAACAAGGCAAAAAATAAGGTTTGTGTTCCAACACTCACTGAGGCCGCCAACCTACTTTCAACAGGTGAATACTTAATCAACTTAACCTGTACTAATCCTATCGGTGGGCGAGCTCTACGCGAATACAACAAAGTAAAGATTATTGAAGCCTAGAGCTAATATCGGATAAGGATGTCATTATCCCCTCCAAAGAGCATAACGCTTTCTATGCGGCTTTTAGCCCATTTCATATTCCTATTATGTAACCTTTTTAATACCATACCAACAATCTAATCAATAGGTTAATGAAAGTTAAAAGAAATTAGATTGTATGATGCCTCATAGTTTCAGAATAATAGTGTTACCCTAACTCCTTCGGATAACTTTTGATAGGGGAAATTACTAGGCTCAAAGTCACGCTTTGATGTTTCCTACTTCAGCTTCACCACCCCGAAATGCCCTTAACCTCTTTCCTCGGGATCATTCGATAGTCTCCAAGCTTCCAATCGTCGACAAATACGTCGAATTCGTCTTTTCCTAGGTACTCAATAGGACGAGCGGTCAGATACTCACTCTGTCTAGCTTCTGCCGACACCAGTTCATAATGAGCTTTTAAGTCACCGAAACTCAAAGCTTTCTCGACCAACTAGTAAGACGTAACCGCCTTGCACATCAGCACGCTTTTCTCAGAAAAGCTCCCGTGAAGGACATCAACTTCATCTCGGCCTGCTCTTAAGTCATCAAGACGTCTCTTTAGTTAACCATATATTTCCATCTCTTCATCAAACTGAAACACTGGGTAAAGATGCCAATCGTTTATATCTATATACAGCCCTTTTCGACTCCCCTCTTCGACCACCTCATCAGTGCAAAACTCGATCTCAATAAGCAGGTTCTTAACCGCGGTAAGTCGCCTTTGATCTAATTCCATCACTACGTTTGTCCTCATATATTCTTGATTATCAGAAACATAGGAACAAACCTTCAAATCACATAATTAAATTTGCTGAGATATTAGGCCGACAGTTTACACCCACTTGCCAAAATGACTTTTCACACCAAATAATACTGTTCACTTACACAGTATTATTTATGAGAGTTATTCCAATTAGCGCACATGCTGGCATCACTGGATTTAGTCTCCAGCTACTGAATACATTCAACTCTCTAGATCTAGACGAACTGCTAGTAGAGCATCCCAATGCAACCTTCATCGGGCGAGCATGTGGTGATTCCATGCAAGGGCTAGGTATATTTGATCAGGATTTGCTGATCGTTTTCGACATATAGATGTTAAACAGAACGACGTTATTGTCACAAACCTCAATGGTGAATTCATATTCATCGCAAGCGGCTATTATCGGCACACAGTAAGTATCAACCAACCCTGATTACCGAATGTGACTCATTTTCGTTAGAAGGTGTAGTCATCAGATCCATACGTTGTCATCGACCAAGTAACCTGCTGAGAGCAAAAATAATGTATGCCTTAGTCGATTCGAACTCATTTTATTGTAGTGCTGAGCAAGTTTTCCGTCCCGACTGGCGAGGTAAGCCCGTCGTTGTTCTTTCCAATAGCGACGGGGGGGCGTGGTGGCTGCAAATCGACAAGCCAAAGAAGCAGGCATTGAGAAGTTCAAATCATTCTTTCAAGTTAAAGCACTTTGTGAGCAGAAAGGAATCATTACCTTATCATCCAATTACGAATTGTACGCAGACCTGTCGTCCCAAATGATGCAAGTTATTAGTCGACTCGCTCCAGAACAACACATGTAAAGTATCGATGAATCTTTCCTATCATTAGAACGTTGTTACCCTGCCATTCCATCCTTGAAAACGCATGGAATGAACCTGAGGCGATCGATGTGGAGAGAATGTCGCTTACCCGTTTGTGTTGGCTTTTGCCCAACTCTTGCCTTGCTAACTGTGTCCATCCCTGGCACATCGGTGGCGACATCAAAGATAGCAGTAAATGATTGCTACAAACACCAGAAAGCTTTTTAGCTCGTTTCAGCGTTGATGTTCGTGTAATGAATGAAGTGGTATCGATAAATTGTCAAGACAAATACCTAGGACCAATGATTTATCATTCCCAAGGCGGTGGTACGCCAGACAGAGAACATATTTTCGACCTTGAGCAAATCCATCGAACTCGTACTGGTTTAGTGAGCTACGACGATTACAACTCTCTCACGCAAAAAATTCCGCAAGAAACAAACGCTGATGAAGGCCCAAACTTTGATTTGCGGTGCTACGACTATCTTAGTCGCTACACAACACCATAATTAGGGCAGCAACGTGTAACGGAGTGGATGTCTGAACACACGGCGGACAGCCATCAAATTGAAGCTGCGAGCGATGAGCCAACAACGGAGGAACGGGCATGTTTAAGTACCTAGACCATCGAGATGGTCAGAACAAAACGAAGACGTTGACGAAGGAAGATATGATATTACGGTTCGTGAGTCGTATCCCTCGGCACCATTTTAAAATGGTGCGTTACTACAGTTTTCTGTCCAATAGAAAAACTTCCTCTGGTGTATTTAGCCTTAGGAAAGAAGAGTACGAATCAAGCAGATCCTGCTCACGTATACCTTTTTGTCGCATGCAAACCCGTTAATTGAATTGCACATCCAAGTTATCAAAAAGCACCAAAGACACATCAAAATAGAACATGCTTTCTTTATGTCGGCAAGAACCGTGAGATTGCTTATACGAACAGACATTTTGCCAAGTGAATAACCCTAACCATCACGATATAATTGCTTTGTTTTTCAAGCAGGTCCGATACGCCCATTGATATTTCTAAGCTAACCGAATGGTTAAAGGCGTACTCTCCTCCCCTGAACAAGACGATATCGTTTGACCGCCACCTGTGCGGTTTGAAGTAAACTCAGTGGGAACGTTTTTCCTCATGAGTGAGCACAACTTATAGCAAACAAATACAGATGGAAGTGAATATGTGGACTGCTAACGAATTGGCATCATCTTTAAATGAAACTAAGTTCATCCCTACAGTGATCGGTGAATCTTCTCTTTCTGTTGTTTTAAAAGAGCATCAAGACTTAGCAATTGCTGTTGTCATAAACGGAGAATACATGACCGCTGAGGCAGTGCTGGCCTCGGTCGATCAGGTTAAGGATCCAGCAAAACTGAATTATTGCTTATTGAAAGCAGCAAAGCTGTTGCCTTTATCTAGTTTCGCCTTGGAAGAGATCGATGGCGAAGAATGCTATGTGATTTTAGGTGAGACATTGTCTAACACGCCTATCGAAGGCGTAGAGAAAGAGCTTAATAAACTGGCTATCAACGCGTTTGAAGTCGCGCAGCTGATTACTGAGCATAATCAGCAAAACTAATTTCAGGAGAAATACACCGTGAGTTTGTTTAAAAAATTATTTGGACTTGGCGAAGCCGTAGCCAAGAAAGCAGAAGAGGCTATCGATGACCGCTATGGCGTAGAAATTCATGAGGCGAATATTGCTCGTGCTCGTAAACGTCTAACTGGCGCAAAACAGAAAGTCGATGAGTGCGAGGCAAAAAACCGTGTCCAAAAACGAGACCTTGAAGCTTACGAGTCTCAAGTAGAAGGTTATGAAGCGAGTTTGGCAGACATCAAACAACGCCATGACAACGCTAAAGCAGCTGGTGATGAGCAAAAAGCAACAGAATTCCGAGCTTTAGGCCTAGAAATTCATAACGAGATCAAGTCACTAAAAGCGAAGTATACGCCACAGATTGAAGCATATGAGTTCACGCTAGATACAATTAAAGAAAATCGCACTTTGATTGTAGAGATGGAAAATGAAATCCAAGCAGAAGAGCAACTGATTGCAAACTATCGTGCGAATGCTGAGCTAATTAAAGTTCACAAAGCACAAACAGAGCTTGCAGCAGAGATTAAAGGCGTATCTGTAGCTGGCGGCGGTGCCGTGTCAAAACTCGCCCGACGTCAAGAAGAAGAAAGAGAACTCATTCGACTGCAACGTGAACGTAAGAACGCTTCATCAAATAGCCTACAAGATAAAATCGACGCAGCGACAACCGATGATGACGGTTTAGGTTGGTGATTCAATGTTTTTACATCGTCCATTGCTAGTGAGTTTCTTGCAAAGGATGGTGGGAAATACAACGTGGCGAGTACTCCTCGCCACCTATTTCATTCACTACCTTTTTACATGGGCAATGCTCGCCGCATTCAGTGAACCGCTGACCCAAAACTTTATTGATTATACCTATTGGTACAGTGTCTCAATGAGCACAGTTGGCTTCGGGGATATCTCACCAGTAACGCCTGGAGGCCGGTTGTTCTATGCATTGATTATCGCCCCTACTGGTATTTTGCTATTTGGCTCAGCGCTGGCGAAGTTAGGCGAATTGTACTTAACACTGAAAAAAAGATTTGTAGCAGGAACAATTGACGTGAGCGATCTCAGTAGACATATCATTGTCTTTGGTTGGATACCACAACGCACGGCTAAGCTGACAAAGCTTCTCCAAGCAAATAAGAAAAAAATCGTCATCGTTTCTGATGAAAAAGGTTTAGAGCATCCTCTGATGAACACCGATATTCTCTATGTAAATGTTGAGAACTATGTTTCTGTTAAAGAGCTAAAACGACTGGGTTTGGAAAAGTGCGATAGCATTATCGTAAACACGGGTATAGATGCAGTTAACTATTTAACTGCAGTTGCCGTCGATCACTACCTAGAGCGTATTGGATCCAACGCCCATATCGTAGTCTATTCAGAGTGTGAGGACATTCAAGCTCTGTTAGAAGGCGCGAGTGGCCGCACTGAGATTATCAATATTCATGACGAACACCTACTTTCACGCTCAGCAATGTTCCCTGGTAGCAGCTCTTGCACAGAGGCGCTGCTTAACCCTGCTTTTTTAGCAACACATTTCACACTTAAACTCCCCATTCAAATGCGAGAAATGGCTTTCTCTGAATTGTCGGCAATCCTTAAGCGAGAGCTAAAAGTCATCTCGATAGGCTTTTCCAAAAAGAGTGACAAGCTAGGGCGAAATTTGCAGCTCAACCCCGATGATGATGCCATGGTCAGCGGTGGTGATTTTATTCATTACATCGCAAACCAAGAGATCCAGAAAATTGAAACTCATTTGAAGAATTATTTATGTTAAGAAAACTCAAAACACTTTTTGAATTAAAAACTAATCCTGATCTCGTTGAAAACACGAAATGTGAAACAGCGACTTTAGGTATAGACCTCCAAAAACTTATCACTGTTGATTATCCGATGCTTCGTTTCACGCCTGAACTAAAGTTTCAGATTGGTTCTGAGACGAAAAAAGTGACCGGTAAATCTAGCCACAATGAAAGAGGTGAACATACGCATCGTTTCTATACCGAAGACGATTACTTCTTTCAGTTTAACTTTTTTGGCGAAAACAAAATTGACAACCTTATCGACATTATGCTGTTCAAATATCAATTAGATGCCGGAGACGAGTTTTGTTCGAAGAGTGATAAAGCAACAGAAAACTACTGGCGAAACATAATTGAAGAAAGTGAAATATTTTCTTTTGAAGGCGCTGAATATCACCGATTAACGGGTGTGCTTGGTGGCCTAGAAGTCGTGGAAGTCATCGGCGATGACTTAAACACTATTGACAATAACTTCGCTGTATTCTTTCGAGATATAACCGCGCAAATGCAAGAGATCGTCATTGTCAATGTCGAGCAAGAAGTCGTGGTTAACGACAACCACGATATTGTTCACCGAGGAAATTACATCTGCTCCATCGCACTTGGCGTTTCCATACCTCTCACACAGTTAACTATTAATCACCAACAAGGATAACTCTAGATGTTCAACTCCTATGAATTTAATGTAATGCAATCCCTTTCTGGGCTAATTCCTTTCATTGCATATTTTGGCCTTTCGTTACTGATGGTTATTGTTTTCGCTTTTGTATATACCAAATTTACACCTCACGACGAGTTTGCATTGATAAAACAAAACAATGAAGCAGCAGCGATTTCGTTTGGCGGTGCCCTTTTAGGTTTCATTTTAGCGTTGACTGCTGCCTCAAAAGTATCAGTAAACTTGATAGACTTTGCGATCTGGGGTGTGGTTGCAATGGTTGTTCAAATTTCCGTATTTGCTTTGGTTCGTCTCACTCTTCCCACTATTGTTGAGCGTATCAACGCAGGTGAAAAAGCTAAAGCTATTTTGCTTGCTAGCATTTCAATTAGTGCTGGTCTCATCAACGCAGCTTCAATGAGCAACTAACCAGCATAGGTGCAAACAATGAAAAAGTCTCAGATTGCGTTGGTGGGTGGCGCTGGTTTCATTACCGGCATGACTGTAATGGCCACAGTACATAGCTCCTCTCACCAATACGACAACACCATAACGCCCTCGCCTGATCAAATTCAAAATGCTGTTGATGACGTTCTTTTAACACTGAATAACGAAGATATCGAACTCAAAGAGTTTCTGGCTGAAATTCAAAAGATTCATCCCGAAGTTGTAGGTGCACGATACGGTTACCTCAATAACGTGAAGTATCTGTACGTCGCGGTACTGAACGTCAAAGGTGACACGAAGAGTGGCGTGACTGAATATATTATTCAACTGGATAAGACCCATTCCGGAAAAGCCAACTCACAACTCGCTCGAGAGTTGAGCAGTCAGTCAAATTGCGAACCCGGCTATCTTTTTGATGACGACGACAACGAGTGTTATCGCCACGTCTCGAATTATTCGAGTTGGAATAGCTACTCGCGTACGTCTTACTCAACGATGGATAGCTACAGCACGACAACGTCCAAAGAGAAACGGATCTACAGTGCGCAAACTGTTAAAAAAACATCTGCCGAGCGTGCCGCTGCAATCAAAGCAAAAGCATCATCCGACAAGACACTATCTCAACAACGTCAAGCGTTCTCAACAAAACGTTCTTCCAGCCGCAGTAGCTCGATGGGTTTCAGTTCATCTCGCTCGTGGGGTGGATAGTTTCATCTCAGGAAATAAGGGGGGGGGCTCCCCCTTCATGCACACAAATATGCGTAAAATACTATTACCCGTGACACCAGATTACTTCGCTCTGGAAGCAGAGTGCCCCCGCACATCTGCGATCGCATTGATTCATGGTGGCAATACTTCTTTAACGCCATTGGAAGACGAGTTTGTTTTTCCTGAGAATAAGGATGCCCAAACCCCTTTCTATCGCTTTACACGAGAGGAGGTTAAAGCCATCAACATTGCTTCCGAGCAGGTTTACAATCTACTCGTCAATTCTCTAGACTTTCTTTTTTCTGAAGCCTACAAATCCCTAATTCCAACCTTTTATGGAAGGGAATTCATCGAACAGTTTCCCGAGTTTGTTGAGTATGCCATCCATACCTATGAGCAAAATCATGAGGCAATCTACGGCAGATTTGATATCGCCTATGATTTTGAGAATGGTAAGGTTTTAAAGTTCTACGAAGGTAACTTAGACACTCCAACGATGTATTATGATTCTGTGATTATGCAGGATCATTTGGTTACTAAGCTCGATCAGGCAAACGACCAATACAATCTACATTATGAAAACTTGACTAAGACTTTAGACCGAGTGATAGGTAAATCGCCCAAGCGTGTGGCTTTCTTATGTGATACAAAGTTGACTGAAGACTGTATCACTACAGAACTGCTTTTCCATGCATTTAACGAGCAAACCGAACATTTGGTCCAGTTCTCCGACATCAATAGGCTGGTTTATGATTTCTCCCTAAATCGAAGTACGTGGTTACTTGACGATTTAGAGTTAGATTACATTTTCGCACTCTACCCTTGGGAAGACATGGTTCGGGACCTATATGCTGAAACGTCTAATCCCCTTTTAGAGTGGCACAAGTGGTCTAATAAAACACGTTTCATGGAGCCCGCTTGGCGATGGTTCGTCTCAAATAAGGGAGTCTGGGCATGGTTAACGTATTTAAAAGACGTGCTTGCTAAGGAAGATCGTGTAATAGAGGCTTTTGTTACTGCAAACGCTGAAGCATGGCAATACGTTATTCCATCATTCATGGAAAAGCCCCCCCACCTCTCACATTACGTAAAAAAGCCGCTCCAAGGCCGAATGAGCAACAACATTGAGTTCTATCATGATGACAAGCTCGTTCACGAAACCTCTGGATTTTACGCTGAAGATGATTTCATTTATCAAGAACTTTGCCCAACTACATCTGCAGATCAGGGCGAAACAAAAGCCATCGTTTGCTCTTGGCTCGCTCCGTGGGTAGATGGCGAAGCACTAGATATGGAATCTTCCGGTATCGCTGTGAGAGAGTTCACAGGTGAAGTACTCCAGCTTCATAAAGAACGTTTCATGCCACATATCGTTGAATAAGAAAAAGCGGCATTGTAGCTAATGCCGCTCACTGTGTACCGAGTCAACTGAAGGTGCGGGCTTGGTTCCTGAAAACGGTCATTAATTCGAGATGGCATTGTTGATCAAATCAGATAGAAGATCGACGACGCCAAGACAAGGCAGACTTACCTTTTTAATAAAAATAAATCACTAAATAGTGAGCGTAGTATGATAACTGAATCAGAACTAAATATTGCTAAAAAAATTGTTGAAGACAACGACTCTTTTTATGAAATAAAAGATGAATTGCGTGAGCACTTTGAAGATGGCGACCAATATAAGAATATACTGTGGGAACTGCACAAAAAGCAGATCCTCAATCTCGCGACTGAGATAAACTCATGGTATACACTCAGTGGGGCTTCTAATGGCTATACCATTGCTGATTGTATTGATTTATTTACTCAAGCCAGTAAAGAACCTGAAAACATCAATCGTTGGAATCAATATGGTAAAATGACCGACTACTCGGTGTCTTTGATAAAGAAGGCTCAAGGTGATGTTCAACCATTAATTGATGCGCTGCCTTCATTCTTAGAATCCATTTCTTTATCTCTCTACTTTGAATTTTTAAAAAATAAACAGATCAATGTCGATCAAACCCCTGCTTGCTTACTAACAAAAATTGCCGAGGACGTTGTTGATGATAGAGAGCAAAGCACACTAGAGGAGATGTTTGCATGCTGGCCACACCAAGACGTGTGTGACGCCATCAACATCGCTGCAACGCAAGCAAGATATATATATTCTCTGGATTTCTTAGCATTCACGTGTCACAGCATCACTCCAGAACAACTGTGCATAATTGCTGAGAATCATCGTGTCGATTATGATGACATTGCACCTTACTTCGACCAACACAGTGACGCAATTTGTCAAATAGCCTTAGCTTACCCTGTGCCACAAAATTATGATGGCCATTCACGAGCAATGGCGTTATTTCCTTGGCTTGCATTACATTTAAAAAAGCAAAATCAACAGATTGACGACGCTCGTGCGGATTACCTTGTTGAGCATTTAAGTGCTTACGACCTAAGAACAAACAGTGCTGTGTTGTCGGCATTATCAGACCAACACATGGAAAAATTCATACTTAAGCATCTGCATAAAGTAGAGCTTCTTAACCTTTTCTGTAATGAGAATGTGGCCACTCGCATGGTTCAACGTATTGTCGATTGGGGACGCTCAGAGCTTCGCATTGATAAGAAAGAGGAAAAAGGGCTGGCTGTTATTGGTACAGGTTTTCCACATGTGTTGATTTCTGCACTCCAAACCAAAAAAATCCCGCAGCGCTTTTTCCTTGTCAACGCCTTGAGTGTCTCGACGGATCCTGCTGCGATCCCTACCTTAATTGACTATCTTGATGATACCATTGAGAGCGTACGACAAGCGGCAACAAAAGGATTGCTTAAACAAGGTTCCACAGCAAGTGATGCATTATTGAATGCCTTATCTTCTCGTAAAAAAAATGTGCGCTTTCACGCGTGTGAAGCATTGCTTTCATTGGTGTCAGATCCAAGCCTGACCGACATCATCGTGAGCACAACGACGCCATTGTTCAAAAAAGAAAAAGTCGCTGAGATAAAATCATTGCTTGCCACTCTATCCGGACAAGAAAATGAGGTGAGTGTTGATACAAATCCAGCGAATACGGTGAAACAATTATTACAAGCCGTGTCTAATGATGATCATAAAACCGTTAAGCAAGCCATTAAATCCATCAAAGCCAATGCAAACTGTCGTGATCCTGAGTGTGGCTGTGACACCTCTGAAAATTGGGTGAAAAACTTCGATTCTTATGTCGAACAAATCGCCAATAACTTGCTGAGCCAACATGGTGAGCGTGCTTTAGTGGTGACACTGAGTGCCATAATTCATCACGTTTGTCCACACTATTATCAGCTAGCATTATTTAAAAAACTCATGGAACACCATGATAATAATGAGCAAAATGCACTGCTTTGCCTGACTTTTTGGGTTCAAGATATCGAGGCTGATGGCGGTTATACAGAAACCAATAAACACGCATTTCAGTTTTTCCTAGAGTATTACCAAGAGAATGCCATTAAGGCCGCGGAGATTATCTTATCCACAATGGATTCTCTGGCGATGGATCTGCTATGGTCACTCTATTTACCACTGCAATCCGCCAATACGTTAACCGTATTTAAAGCGTTCAGTCCCAATGCCTCAGCACGATCAATGGCATTAGCGCTTCAATGGTCGCCAAATGAGACGTACCCTATCATTATTGACCTATTGGCGCATAAAAAACTCGCGACTCGAAAGCAAGTGGCTGAAGCCTTATCTCAAGCCCCTATTCCAGAGGCGCTTCCGGCATTAAATAAAGCCCGAGTAAAAGAGAAAAACCATACATTAAGCCTATTGATGAACAACATCGCCATTACGATCACGCTAGCTCAGAGCGAGCTTGAAACGCAATTAGATGCCGATGCACCACTTTCAACGGATACCCTTACCCAGCTTGAAGCACTATTAAGTGAATTTGCTGGCGCACTACCAAAAGGCATCGAGCTTGAGAATTTACCATCACTTCATTGGACAACAGGTAACCCGTTACCACCAAAAGTCATGCAATGGGTGATCTCTAAATTATCAGAAGAGAGCGCGAAACAGCACTCAAGTTTATTGGTTAAGGTGATCGCACACTGTGATAACGCAGGCTTCAAACCGTTATGGGACGCCCTCTATCAACAAGCGGATGATAAATCGCGTCGCTTAGGATGGGTATTGTTCTCTGCGGCTTTACTGGGTGATGACACCTTGATGCAAGCCTACGGCAAAGATCTCGATGATGAATCACGCAACGGGGCGTCTGCCAGTGCCTTCTATAAAGTTGAAGTCTTAGCTTACCAAAGCTCTACCGTGGCACTCACTTGGCTGGATCACTGGTCACGCAAAGCCCGTAGCCAAGGATTGAAAGAGCGCTGCATTAAAGCCCTGAATCAACTGGCAAAAGAAAGAGGCATTTCTCGCGATGAGATTTCAGATCTTGTGTCTGCGGATCTCGGCTTTGACCAACAAGGAAACGCGGCTTTCCCATTTGGGGAGCGTACGCTAACGTTAACACTCTGCGATGAAGGTTCACTGATCACCAGCTTAGATGGCAAAGTGCTAAAATCGGCACCAGCGACACGTAAAGACGATGATGCTGAGCTGTTAAAAGTACGCCGCGCAGAGCTGACTCAATTCCGTAAACACATCAAACAAGTGTACCGTAATGCGGTTGATCGTTTAGAGCAAGCGATGATCACCGGTCGTCTTTTCTCACCAAGCTTATTTAATCAAACATGGGGTCACAACCCACTACTCAGTTACATTGCACGTCGTGTGGTTTGGTCAATTCAGCACCAAGATAAGATCACGCTTGCTCGTCTAGACGAAAGCAACCAGTTTGTGGATATTGATGATGAAAACATTACGATAGACAACGAGAGCCTGTTCTCTGTCGTCCACCCATTAACGCTGGAAGAAGCAACGTGCATCGAGTGGAATAATCTATTGGATGATTATGAGATTGTGCCGCCTTTTGCTCAATTGTCACGCCCAACCTTTACGTTAGCCGAAGACGATCACGCGTATAAAACGATCACTCGCTATAAAAAAGAAAAATTCGGCACATCACGTATGCGCAGCTCGTTGGAAAAACGTGGATGGCGAACCGGTGAGCCTTTGGATGGCGGCTCGGTGCAATGGTTCGAAAAATACTTTGTTCAAGCCAACATCAGCGCCCTGATTTATATGGAAGAAGGCTTTTGTATGGGATCGTACGATTATGACGAGAATCAAACCATCCCACACGTTAAGTTTTTCACGGGTGATTATCATTATTATTCGGATCGCAACAATCACTTACTGGAGCTGGGTAACGTCTCCCCAATGGTCTACAGTGAAGTAATTAATGATATTGAATCAATAAAATAACCCTACATTAAACACGTTAATACATGCCATCAACTCCCTATTGGTGGCATGACTCACATGAAATGGATTAACCATGTTTGCAGTACAACGATTACCCGCAGAGCAACTGTACAAAGAACAATTAACAGCACTACAAGATGCGGATACATCATCAAAGCCCACTCATTGGCAACTCAGTCCTAAAGCGGTACGCACCTTCATTCTTGGTAGCGACACGCCAATTTCAGGGCAAATCATCACACGTAAAATTTACGGTAACGATGCGGTGGTAGAGCGCGCCATCGTCACGCTGCTTGGTCAACAAGGCTTAATGCTTGTTGGTGAGCCTGGCACCGCAAAATCGTTACTGTCTGAACTGCTGAGCGCCGCTATCTGTGGTAACAGTACCTATACCGTTCAAGGCAGTGCTGGGTTATTTGAAGAAAACATTCGCTACAGTTGGAACTACGCTACCCTGCTAAAATCAGGCCCAACCATGGATGCCATGGTACCCGGCCCACTCTTTAATGCCATGAAACAAGGGGCCATCATGCGTTTTGAAGAGTTAACGCGCTGCCCAACAGAAGTGCAAGATAACCTGATCCCTATCTTATCGGATCGCATTTTGCACATTCCAGAGATTCAATCTGAGACCAACTACCTATTATCTCAGCCTGGATTCACCATCATTGCATCTACAAATTTAAACGACCGAGGCGTTAATCAAATGTCTTCTGCTCTCAAGCGTCGTTTTAATTTTGAAGTATTGAAACCCTTAGCTCAACGCCAGCAACGCATTGAATTAGTCATGACGCAAGTGAATGATCGACTCAAACATGAAAAAGTCGATTTACGTTTAGAGAATGACACCATTGATGTATTAGTCACGGTATTTGATGAATTGAAATCAGGCCAAGTGGCAGGAGTGAGCATCCCAACGCCTTCGACGTTACTCTCCATACCTGAAAGCATCAACTTAGCCTTTCATGCCGCCATGCAGTGCCACTACTTTGGGGATAATCACGTTACTCCTGTGCATTTGGCTCAATTTTTAATGGGCACCGTCATTAAAGACAATCAAAAAGATCATGAATCATTAAGCGATTACATCCGGGTGATCACTCGTCAGCGTGCGAATGACCCACAATGGGCCCTATTCTTAGATGGATGCAAACATGCAGGGATCTGATCTTCTTTCTCTTGCGGCTCAATTCCATCACGATAATAACCTCATTTGGGCTCCCATTCGTCATCACAGTCCAACATGCAGTTGGTACTTGTTGCAATTGATCAAACAAGCCAAACCTGATGTGATTCTCATTGAAACACCACATGATGCACAATCCTTGCTGCCCTACATGCAAGCCGATGAATGCCAAGCGCCAGTGGCGATTTATCTACACAAACAAGCACGCTTAACGAATGAGACCCAGAGTGACCCTTATGCTCAACGCGGGTTTATCCCATTTGCAGAGATGTCACCTGAATGGAACGCTCTAAAAGTCGCAAAGAAAAAGAACATTCCTTGCCAATTTATTGATTTGCCTTACGGTTATTGGAATGAGAGTAACGAGGAAGAGGAAAACGAAGAAGGAAATAACCCGTTAATTTACGCTTCCAGTGAAAAAAAGCATTTTCAACACCGTTACCTTGACGCGTTACTTCAACGCTCTGGGTGCGAACATTTTGATCAGTGGTGGGATCGCCATTTTGAAGCCAATGTGACCTTGTCACCTTCTGAGTTTTTTACACGCATGCACCTATTTGGACTGCAAATGCGGGAGGGGCGTGTCGAGACGGATCGTCACACTCAATACCGTGAACAGTACATGGCAAGCCACATTGCGCCTCATATCCAAGAGGGAAAACGCGTATTGGTGGTCTGTGGTGCGTTTCACTGCATGGGGATCTCGCACTATTTACAACAAGGCACCTCCGATTTTTTACCTCAAATAAAAGTGGAAACGTCTTATCAATACCTGATCCCTTATCCTTTATCACGATTAAGTCATCCCCAGTACGGCGCGCATTTATCGCAAAGTGGCTATTATGCGCATTGGTGGAAAAAACTAAAATCAAGCACGAAGAAAGAACGAGCAACACTAGCCACCCGCCTGCACACGGAACTGGCGACAGAGCTCATGTCATTCTTACAGCAAAAAGAGCACCCTGTTGCCATGCCGCAATTGGTCGATTTGGTGGTGGCCGCCGAGCATTTAGCTCAACTGCGCCAAGTGCCAGTCGGACGCAGTGAGTTTTGTGAGGCCGCGTGCTTAATCTTAGAAAAAGATCCGAGCTTAAGCGATCACATATCGCGTTTTTCATTATGGCTTGATGCTTTTTTTGTTGATTCACAATACGGAAAGGTGCCGAATACGCTGCCTTCTTCGCCGATCATCATTGACTTTCACCGTCAATGTGATGCTTTTGCATTACCAAAAACACTCAGTGATCTCACTATTACTAAAGAGCTGGCTATTTATCGAAGTCCCAAACACCTTGCGCTTTCTCAGTGTTTACATCGTTTGGCTTTTTTATCGATTCCTTACGCCACTCAGATCGCAGGCCCGAATTTTGTCACTCAAACGGATCTTTATCGCGTACGAGAAAAGTGGCTGATTCAATACGAACTTACTACAGAAACCACATTAATTGAGCTTGGCTACCAAGGCAGCACCATTGTAGAAGCGATCAACTATAAAATACAACAACACCTCGCTGATGAATACCTAAACAGCGAAAATCTTGTGGCGTTGCTATTGCGTTCTTTGCAGATGGGGCTGGAAAAATGGCTTACCCCATTCTTACATCGCCTCTCTGAGCAGGTGGATAAAGAAAGTGATCTGCATATTCTTAATCAAACACTGACGCTGTTATTTCGCTCTCAATGGAACAGTTCGCTGTTTGTGCAAGACACGAAAAACGAGATAGAACGCTTGATTTACCGTTGTTATGTTCGTCTTTGCACTCGGCTGCCTCGTGCCATTAATGGGCATTCCAGCACCGCTGAGGCAACCTTGCTTTCTGATCTTGGAAAGCTGATTAATCGAATGCCACAATTATGTCCGGCCTATTTTTTATTGGATGCGATTCATTCGCTGTCTGACATTGCCGTCCCTTTTGAGATACAAGGGGTATTTGCAGGATTGGCCTTATCGATTGCTCCCTCTTCAAACGAAGAAGATGAACAACAAAACGTGATATTAATGATGAGAAGTGCCGCCAGCCAATGCCATCTCACTCCGGATTCTCTGGGGGATTTCTGTTATGGGTTGGGCTTAGTCGACACGCAAATATACCAATATTATGATGCGATCCAACCGGCGTTAGATCAGATCATTTCTGAGTTTGATGAACACGATTTTCTGCACACGCTTCCCGCTTTGCGTCGCGCCTTTATGCTCATGACCCCTAATCAAATCGAAGAGTTTGGGCACTTATGTCACCAAGAGAGCGATACTTTATGGCTCAATTTAACGATACCAAGTCATGATACTTTACTTCAAGCGAATCAACTTCAACACCTAGCTGAAGAGTGGCTATCATTATGGGGGATCTCTCATGACTAATGAGCAAAATCGACGTTGGCGGTTAATCTTAGGCCAACGCTATTCACACACCCTTAATCAAGAAGACGCATTAAAAGATCAGTGTCTGGATCAACTGTATTCACAGGAATATAAAGACCGATTTACCGTGTCGTCTAAAGGTGGCATCAACAGCGGTTTACCTAGCCCAATAACATGGCTCTCAAGCGTAAAAAAAGCCTTTCCTAAATCCACCGTAGAGATTTTACAACAACACGGTTTAGCGCGCTATGGCTTAACATCGCTGCTACTCGATGAAGATACCCTCAAGCAACAAACGGCCGATTTGGATTTATTGCAACTGCTGTTATCGTTTCGCGAACAAATCCCAGCCTCTCTTCATTCTGAGCTAGAACGCATTATTCAAACCGTATGCAAAGAGTTAGAAGAGGTACTCGTACAACAAATTCGCAGTGTTTTTTCTCATCACAGAATACCGATGAGCCACGCACAACCGATGCCGTTATCCTATACGCATTGGCATCACACCATTAAACGAAATTTAAAGCACTACCAAATTGACACAGAGACGTTTATTTTAGAACGCCCTTTCTTTTATCAAACCCAACAAAATAAAGTGCCGTGGGACATTCATTTGGTGGTTGACCAAAGTGGTTCGATGTTAAATTCCTTGATCCATGCCGCTGTGGTAGCCACCATTTTTTGTCGATTGCCTATGCTCAATGTCAAACTTTATTTATTTGATACACGGGTTGTCGATGTCACCGATCATGCAGGGGATCCTCTGGCCATCTTGTTGAATTCTCAATTAGGTGGTGGGACAAACATCGGTTTAGCCATGCAATACACGCATGAACGCATCACGGATCCGGCTCGTAGCATGGTGGTATTGATCAGTGATTTCTATGAAGGTGGCTCACCCGCTTCGCTGTATCACTATACTGAAAAAATGCACCGCGATGGCGTAACCCTGCTTGGATTAACGGCATTAGATACGGCGGGCATTCCACAGTACGACAATCAAATCACCAACCAACTGTTACATAAGGGGATGGAGATAGCATCAATGACGCCCGAACATTTAAGTCAATGGGTTGCTGAGGTAATCAAATAATGACATTGCTACACTGGTCGCAACAATTAAGCGATGATTTCTTAGTTAACTGGACAAATCGCGGTTTATTACGTCGCGCCACCAAACAAAGCCAAGATATGGATATCAGTGAGTGGGACATCACCCCCTCTCACCTAAATGGCGTCATTGATCAACACCAATTAACGCTCAGTGAAAAGAGCATTGATGCCTTAACTTGCTCGTGTGGTGCCATCAATACCTGCTTTCATAAAGTGGCGTTTTTTATTGCATTACGTCAATGTGAAAGTCAAACTACTCCTGAAACCACCACAGAGGTCGCCTCCTCTTTGGCGCCTTTTTCCCTTAACGATTGGTTTATACAGCACTGTGATGACCTCGCCCCTATTATGGGAAAGAGCACCGTCACCAGGGCCATTCAGCACTGGCGAAAAGGGATTACCCTTGATGTAGAAATCCATGATGAACACGCCATCGTTCAATGTCATTTCGCAAGCAGCAAATCCTTTCGTCTCTATTTCCCACGAGCGTCGCAATGGGAACTTGCCACCTGCTCATGCAAACAACACCCTTGCGTACACCAAGCGGCGGCACTGATTGCACTTTCCATACAAGGCAATACCTTAGCCATGGATGAGGCGATCTTCATTGAACAAATCAGCGATAAGCAACGCGCTCAATTACAGCAATTAGAACAATGGTTAGAAGAGACGCTCTCAGTGGGCGTGCAAAACATCGTTCCTGCACAACTGGCACAAGCGCATACTTTGGTACTTGAGTTAAACCAAGTGGATTTACCCTCTCTGTCAGCCCAACTCAATAGTGTATTGAATACGATTGAGTATTTAGTCGCTAACTATATTGATGTTGACTACGCCACCGTCATACCGCAGATCACGGCATTAAGCTTGCAACTTCATGCTTTACAACAAACGCCACTGCCTTGTCCACTGTATCTCTTAGCGGGTGAACACAAGCGCCGTTATCATCCAGTGAGTTATCACAACCTAATGGGGATAAGTGTGGAGTTTTGGCGTACCGATAAAGGCGCTCAAGGGTATCGTTTTTATCTTTATGATCATGTTCAGCACCAATGGACTACCATCACCGATGGTCGAAAAGCACAGCGAAATCAAGGCTGGAATAGTCAATTGGCGTTTGCGCATACTCAGTGCGATCTCAAAGCTCTGCCTTCATTGGCACTGATGTCGTTTTCGGCGCAATCAAAAATAACGCATCACAATGAGTTATCCATAAAAGATACTAAAATCACATCGTCTCCTACCGATATTGAATGGGAAACCTTGTTTGATCACCCAGAAC
Organism: Vibrio sp. PBL-C16; assembly: GCF_034321865.1. Taxonomy (NCBI): domain Bacteria; kingdom Pseudomonadati; phylum Pseudomonadota; class Gammaproteobacteria; order Vibrionales; family Vibrionaceae; genus Vibrio; species Vibrio sp. PBL-C16. Next base: position 420,491 of record NZ_JAXLNY010000001.1, read on the forward strand.
TTCAGGTTCGTGCCCAATGGCAGCGTATGCAAACCCGTCGTTTATCAAACCGTTTTGCATCCAATACGGATCAATTAGGTTGGCTATGCTGCGAACAAGCATACCAGACGCAACACATGCCATATTGTCACTATCAAGAAGCGGAGATCGTTACCACATGCGATACAAGGGTGAATGTTCGTATCCCAAAAAATATAGACTTATCTATGAGTAATGAGCATCAGCAACTGCTCTTTGGTCGCTGGAACTGCAATGCAAAACAGAGTTATTTTGAGGTATTGGCGATGTTTACCAAAACCCCACTCTCTGATGAAAAATTCGGCTTAGTGCAAATAAAAACAAAGGACAAAAACTAAATGGAACGAAATCAACTCTCTGATTTTTTACTGAAATGGCAACAGTTATCTCACGCGATTCTACAGCAAGGGGCTCATAACTTACGCCCAAAAACCAAACAGCAACTTGAAGCGTGGCGACAGCAAGCGGCATTACTTGGTTTTCATCCACTTAATGATTATTGCTATGAATTATTACATCCTACACAGGCTGAGAGAGCACCAGCAAACGCCTTCCGCCACCTTCTGCATTACATGGAAGGGATAAATCGTACGGCGATTAGTTTATACATGCCTAATAATTGAGCATGAGCACAATTATCTTATCTTTATATATCTATGTCGCAGTTTTGGGTTGGCGACTCATGCTTTCAGTTCCAATATGCCATCGTGATCGCTAATAAAACAAGATCCTCCGTATTCTTGGTGACATAGACCAACCGACAACTTGCCGAGCGTAAAAATCCATTACAACCACCAAGAACAAAAATCCTTCGTGCGTGTGGATATAAATGATATCGCTCACCCACCACTGATTTGGCGCTAACACTTAAAACTCTCTATTGAGGCCATTATTAAAGACCGGAGTAATCCACTTTTGGACGCTTCTAACCTCGTAAAACTTTGAGGTTAGCGTTCTGCTTTAATCTCAGAACTCGATTTCTCCCACAGGCTATTTTCTCATCCTTTAAATCCAAGTGAAGATTGCGGTATCCATGTAAACCACCACCCTCAAGCCAAAGCTGTTTGATTTTGAGCAACAGCTTTTTTCTTCAATATACTGCTTACTTTGTGGCTCTTTCAGCCATGTGTAATAACCACTAGGGTGTAGCCCTAAGCAGCGACACATCGCTCGGATGGGGTAGTGATGACTGCGAGATTTTATGAACGCGTATCGTTCTTTGACTCGTTGGCAAACAACCTTGCGGCTTCCTTTAAAATATACCTTTCTTGCTCGGCTCGCTTGAGTTGCTTCTTCAAGCGCGCAATTTCAGTGAGAAGATCGCCATCTTGTTTACACTGAGTCGGTGGCTTAGAGAACTTTGATACCCAGTTATAAAGCGTCTTACTGGATATCACCAAGCGAGCAGCAACGTCGTTAACGGCATAGCCATGCTGAATCACTTGGTTGACCGCTTCAATTTTAAATTCTTCTGGATATCTTTTGCTGCTCATAAGCACCTCTCTTTTAGTCATTTTGCCTAACTAAAAGGTGTCTATCAAGTCGGTGGCTATTCACATACCACCTAGAAGGCCGATAGTTTTCATATAACTCTCCAATCGTTATACACCACCGTGCCAGGGGTGTTTTTAAAAAAAATCAGCCACTTAAATAAGCAGCATTCAAGCGTCTTCACTATTGAGTATTGGGTAACACGAAAATAAAATCATTCCCACAAGGACCGCTACGCGATTCTCATATATCCTCGCAATATCGTTACTGCATTTCCAGAAAGCTTAACGTGCTCAGTGCTTAACAACTCTGTATGGACGACCCCACTTCTCTTGGAGGCTTGGAAGCCTTTCAGTTGCTTTTTGTTGAGCTCTTTAGCCCAGTAAACACATAAAGCGCAATGTGCAGAGCCTGTAACTGGGTCCTCATTAACACCTACCCAAGGCGCGAAGTATCGAGAGACAAAATCGGCGTCAGTGCTTGATTGAGCAGTGATGACGACGCCACGGCCTTTTTGTTTAAGCAGCGCACCAAAATCAGGGTCGAGCTGTTCAAGCACAAATTCATCATTAATGACGACCAACTGCTTATTATCAAACTGACCGTAGGCGACTACATTGGCGGCATCTAGCCCCAAACCATGAAGTAAGTCTTTGTTAATACTAGCTCGCATATCTAAAGTTGGAGCAGGAAACACCAAATGAATTTCTTCATGATCGAGTTGTGCAGTTAAAACCCCAGATAGCGTAACGAACTCAATCGTATCTCCAGTATTATATAACCCCTGCTCTTTCAGAACGTGCGCCGTTGCAAGTGTGCCGTGTCCACACAAAGCAACTTCCGTCCTCGGTGTAAACCAACGAAGTTGCATTGTACTGAGTGACAGAAATGCCGTTTCAGATAACGACATCTCGGCCGCGATGGCCAACATCGTTTCCTCATCAAGGCTTGACTCTGTGATACAAACACCCGCGGGATTACCTTTGAAAACCTCTGATGTAAACGAGTCAACCTGAAAAATTTTAACTTCCACGAAATATCCTTAAGTTCTATCAAACACGTAATTCTGTATCACGTGATTTTTAATATCTGTTGTTTGAGCGAAAAAAAACCTATGAAATTTTCTACCAACCTTATAGGTCTTGTTGGAAGCGCTAACAAACAGGAGAATGTAGTTAATTATGCAAAACGTAAAAAGCCATCATCAATGTGACTCAATTGGATATTTTATCGGAGTTTTCGGCGTTTCTTTAGTTCTAATATGGATTGGTATTTATAAATTCACACCTACAGAGGCCAAGCTTATACAACCGCTCGTTGAAAATCATTTTCTGATGAGTTGGTTGTATGATGTGATGTCAGTTCAAGCCGTATCAAACATCATTGGCGCAACAGAAATCATTGTCGCTATTGGATTAATCGTTGGCCTTAAAAATACACGAGTCGCTTATTTTTCTGGCATAGCCGCCGCAATTATTTTTCTTGCGACACTCAGCTTTCTAATTACGACACCGAATACATGGAAAGTATCTGATGGGGTTTTGGTGACAAACTTCTTTTTAGTAAAAGATATTCTATTTTTAGCCATTGCGATTAGCGTCATCGAACGAAACAAGCCAAACAGAGAATAACTCTAAATAGTTCGAAATCTTGTTTTTCCAGAACGTAGCCTGAAAGGTGCAAACGACTTACAAGTCGAATGGTTCTGTCAATAACTCTAAACAAAGACTCTTAAATTTAGAATGTTTAAGCGTCTTTGCCTTCTAATGATGCGAAACAACATCCTAGCGTAAAGTGAAAAGAAAAGCCTTTTACTCTACTGCTAAGGTTTATTGATACTTTGCCGAAGTAATGAACTCACCGAATGTCTCGCACCATACAACAACCGTATTGTATTCAGAAATTGAAGTGCTTTGAGGAACCTCAACAACGAAGTTATCGAACGTTTTTACATCACCAATTAAGCTCATTTCAGATTTAAGGTCATTAAACTCTTGTTCCGTTTCGACAAACTTAGGAGATAGATAGAGTTTATAGTCTGGTCCGGGAGCGAGTTTTCCTACCAACGTAATGACTTCAGAACTCAAGTGAATTTCTCCCTCTCCCCAATGAAAAGCGTCGCTACCTTTGAGTTCCCTCTTAAACACTGCGCTGTATTCTGCGCCTTGCTTGCTCTTAGCAACTTGTTCATCGGTCGGCGCAGGTGGTGCAATAAGGATCGGTAAAGTATAGATACCTATCGCAATGCCAATAGAAACTGCCACTAAGTGACTGATTGTTAATTTAATTATATTTTTCAAGGTCATAAGCATCTTCTTATTAGTTTTACTACTTGAAATTAGATTCAAATCGGCCTTATCTGTCTATTATCGAGCAGCATAATGTCATCAACATTATACACAAGCTATGCGCACTAAATGCAGACTGAACGCAATTAAAAGCGGCTGATAATTAATATCAGCCGTTTGCTTATCGGAAATGTCGTTGTGCCGGTTTAGTCACTATTCCGCTTCCACCAAAGCGATTTTATCGGATATCGATTTTTCCAATTTTATCGCAATAAACTTAGAGGTTGGCGTAAACGTTCTATCCCCATAACTGTCCAAAGGAACTAATGGGTTTGTTTCTGGATAGTAAGCCGCCGCCTGACCTGCTGGTACATCATAGGCAACAAGCGTAAATCCGCTCACACGGCGCTCAACGCCATCTTCCCACAATGACATCATGTCCACTTTGTCTCCCGGTTCAAAACCGAGTTTACGAATATCCGCTTCATTGATAAACAGCACTTCGCGCATACCAAATACTCCACGATAACGGTCATTCAAGCCGTAAAGTGTCGTATTGTATTGGTCGTGTGAGCGCATGGTTTGCAAGATCAAATCTGGCTTTTGGCCTTTTTCGAGTATCGCTTCGCTGATCAACTGCTTCGGCAACTCGCTAGAGCTGAACTGTGCTTTGCCGCTTGGTGTATTCCATCGACGCTCGGCAGCTGGGTTTACCAAGTGGAATCCACCCGGTTGTTTAAGCTTATGGTTAAAGTCGGTAAAACCCGAAATCGTGTCGGCAATCAAATCGCGAATACGGTCGTAATCTTCAATCGCCCACAACCAATCAATTGGTTTTGCCCCGAGTGTAGCATTGGCAATACCGGCAATAATCGCTGGTTCTGAACGCAAATGCTCCGAACGCGGTTTTAGCTGACCAAATGAGATATGTACCATGCTGAAGGTATCTTCAACCGTCACGCCTTGTGGGCCAGTCGCTTGCTGATCAATCTCAGTACGGCCTAAGCACGGAAGAATAAGCGCATCTTTACCTGTGACAAGGTGAGAACGATTTAACTTCGTCGAAATGTGTACGGTTAAATTACAGTTTCGCATCGCGTTGTGCGTACGTTCTGTGTCTGGCGTTGCTTGTGCAAAGTTGCCGCCCAAACCGATAAATACTTTCGCTTGCCCTTCTTCCATCGCTTTAATGGCTTGCACAGTGTTGTGGCCTTCACCGCGCGGGACGGCAAAGTTAAATCGACTTTCAATGCGATCCAACAACAGCTCTGAAGGTTTTTCATCAATGCCCATCGTACGGTCGCCCTGAACGTTACTGTGACCACGCACTGGTGAAAGACCCGCGCCCGGCTTACCAACGTTACCTCGTAACATTTGCACGTTTGCGACTTCTTTAATGGTTGGTACAGAGTGACGATGCTGAGTCAACCCCATCGCCCAACACATGATCACACGTTCTGCACGTCGATACATGCTCGCCACCATCTCGATTTCACTTAAATCAAGACCCGATTGTTCCGCGATGTGTTCCCAAGAGGTTGCGTCCACTTCAGCCAAATACTCATCAATACCTATCGTGTGTTGCTTGATGAACTCACGGTCAAATACCGCTTTGCCACCGTTTTGCAATGCCTCGCGTTCCCATTGCAACAAGAATTTCGCGATGCCACGAAACACTGCCATGTCTCCACCTAAAGCAGGACGCAGGTACGCCGTGTTGGTAGGCTCTGAGCCGTTACTCAACATCTCAATCGGCATTTGTGGGTTTTGGAAACGCTCTAATCCGCGCTCTTTCAGCGGGTTTAGACAGATAACCTGTGCACCACGTTTTACCGCTTCGCGCAGAGGTTCAAGCATTCGTGGGTGATTCGTGCCCGGGTTTTGACCAATCACAAAAATCGCGTCGGCTTCTTCAAAATCATCAAAGATCACTGTGCCTTTACCAACGCCAATGGTGTCTTTCATCCCTATTGCACTGGCTTCGTGACACATGTTGGAACAATCTGGGAAGTTGTTGGTACCGAATGCGCGCACAAATAGCTGATACAAAAACGCCGCTTCGTTGCTTGCACGACCAGAGGTATAAAACTCAGCTTGGTGTGGCGAATCCAATTGATTGAGATGTTTCGCGACAAGTGCAAAAGCCTCATCCCAAGAGACTGGCACGTAGTGATCGGATTCAGCATCGTATCGCATTGGGTGCGTGATACGGCCTTGGTATTCCAACCAGTAATCGGTTTGAGTTGAGAGAGAAGAAGCGCTGTGATTGGCAAAAAACTCAGGATCAACCAGACGATTGGTCGCCTCCCAGTTTACCGCTTTCGCGCCATTCTCACAGAAATTGACTTTACCACTATCTGGCGACTCACCCCATGCACATCCCGGGCAGTCGAAACCGCCATTTTGGTTGGTTTTGAGCATAGTGCGAATGTTTTTAACTGCATTTTCACTGCCCCACCAACTTCTGGTTACGGCTTTCAGTGCACCCCAACCACCAGCTGGACCTTTGTATGCTTTTATTTGTTCTTTTTGGCTCACGACTTTACTCCTCGCAGATATACCAGCAAGCAGGGTGCCCGTGAAAACAAGCGCGTTATTTATTGAGATAATGCGGAAGTATTGAAGGGCTTAGTTTCTAATCCATGTATTTTTTAATCCAAATAAGTAACCACTCAACATGCTCTCGCTTGTCCGAGCGTTTACTTATCTAGATTCTTGATATCGGATACCCGCCTACTGTTTCTATGACTGGTAGATTCAATTCGCATTGTTGCGTCTTGATCTAAATCAAAGATTAAGTCGATATTCAATATGCGTCCAATTGATAATCCTGACCGAGTGATAAACAAAATCTATGACGAATTTTTCCACTGACGGTTATCACATTTTTAATCAATACAATTTATGAGGTTAATCGTTTTCCCATTCGATTCCACCTAGTTCGATTAACGAACTCAATAAAATCGGCACTCTTGATAATAGATAATATCTATCACACTATAGATACTTTAAATTTGACCCTAATTAATATCAGGAATAGCCTTGATTCAGATCAATTTTGAGTGTGGTTTTATTCTTGACTTGGTTTTGGTTTTCCATTCCCTAGTTAAAACGCTCCAGCGCTTAAAAAGTACGGTAGTGCTGTGCCCTTTTTAGGGAGTTCCCCCGTACATGTGACTCACAACGCAAGGTTAACAAGCCATTATGGATATCAAACAACTTAAATATCTCATCGCACTTGAACAGACCAAACACTTTGGTCAAGCCGCCGCATTGTGCCACATTACGCAGCCTACCTTGTCCATGAGGATCCGAAGCTTAGAGGAAGAACTCGATCTCGAATTAATCCAAAGAAGTCAACGATTTGAAGGGTTTACTGAAGCAGGAGAACGCATTTTAGCTTGGGCAAAAACCGTCTTAGCAGCTCATGATGGATTGCAAGCTGAAGCCGCCAACTGCCGTGGTCAGTTGGTCGGCTCTCTTCGGCTTGGAATGGTGCCACTCGCCAGCCAAAACCCGATGCAATTGCTCAAACCATTAGCTCACCAGTTCCCTGAGTTACGCTTTCAAATACTCTCCATGACGACCGAACAGATCATAGACCAACTCAATCGCAATCAACTAGATTTGGGGATGTGTTATGTCGATCAAGTTAACACCGCTTACTTCGATGTTATCGAGCTCGACTCGACCAAACTTGGCGTTTTATTCGATGAGCGTCATTTTGATTTTGCCGAATCTGAAGTGTTGTGGGAGTCACTCAATAACATTCCGCTAGGGCTGCTTTCGAAGGGTATGCACTATCGCCACTCAATTGATCTTAGCTTTGTGAGTAAAGGGCTAGTTCCGCAAACCGTCATTGAAAGTAACTCCACCTTTCACTTGATCCAAGCAGTAACCAGTGGCCTTTGTTGCGCCATTATGCCGCTGAACTGTGGATTAGAAGAGTTGAACGATACGCTTCGCATTATCCCTATCGAAGAAGCCGCCGTTCACGCCCCGCTAGGTTTGTTAAAGCGAAAACAAGAACCCTTCTCCGCACTAACCGATCAGTGCTTCGCAGAAGCAAAAAACATATTCAATCGATAACAACAACCCACACGTCAATGTTTGGCATACATAACGGCTTATGAGGTGATTTCATGAGATGTACTACTCAATCTTATTTTGAACTGTCCGATTTCAATCAAGCACCACCTCAACCAAGTGCGTTCAATTACCGAGAATTGATTGATGGCCGCCCAGTGCAACAAATGTCGCTGGCGAGTGAGTCAGCTTTAGCTATCAGCTATAACGGCATTAGCCAAGCGGTCATGATGGTGACGCCAGGCCATCTGGAAGACTTTGTGAAAGGGTTTAGCCTAAGCACAGGCATCGTCCACGACTTCAAAGAGATCAAAGACATTGAAGTTGGTGGAGATCACGAATCTCACTATGCGGAAGTGGAAATCAGCAACCGCGCTTTCTGGGCGTTAAAAACACAACGCCGGAATCTTGCCGGCACAACTGGATGCGGCATTTGTGGTGTCGAGGCTCTGGAACAAGCTTTGCCTGATTTAGCACCGCTAACACCGTCTCTTCCTCCGCGCTCCGATGTATTCGAAGGGCTGCGAGACAAAGTCGCACTGCATCAAGAAGCCGCACGTGAATCTGGCGCGCTACACGCCGCTTTATTTTCAGATTTACAAGGCAACATCAAGTTGTGCCGAGAGGACATCGGCCGTCACAACGCGCTAGATAAGTTGATTGGCGCATTGGCCAACAATCACATCGAACCTAAAAGTGGCTTCGCAATCATGACAAGCCGTTGCAGCTTAGAGTTGATCCACAAAGCCGTTCGCGCGCGTATCCCCACTCTGGTTTGCTTATCTGCACCGACAGCGTTAACTGTCGAATGGGCAAGAAGAAACCATTTGAACCTAATTCACTTACCAAAACACGGCTCGCCGCGTCTATACAGCCCTGCGCCTTAACACGTCAACCTAGCCGAATTCCTAATATTTCTAACGGAGACCTCTGGGTCTCTGTTGTTTGCTTCTCGTTCCCAATTGATACTTAGCGACAAGCCACTATTCTCTCCAATCAAACGTGCTCACCCCTTGTCAGCACTAAGCTTGCGTATATTAACCTGCTTGCATTTGAACGCTTTCCAATCCGATAAGAACCCTGTCAAAAACCCATAAATTAGTAAGGATTTTGTGTGACTCTTTTCACGCTTTTCCGCCTTCCTAGGTATTTCTAGGAATTTTTCCTAGCCGATCTAGGCAACCATCTCATGTGCCTCACAAAACCACTCTCTAGAATTCCGCTCAGTCAAAGGTAACAAGAGCGCATAACGGTCTCCGTTGTGTTTCTAAAACAATTACAAGAGAGTTCATCATGTTAAAATTCCTCGAACAGGTGCGGAAGCCGACACTCGATCTTCCTGTCGAAGTTAGAAGAAAGATGTGGTTTAAACCGTTCATCCAATCTTACTTGGTCGTATTCATCGGCTACCTAACCATGTACTTGATTCGTAAGAACTTCAATGTCGCGCAAAACGACATGATCTCTACTTACGGTTTGAGCATGACAGACCTAGGTCTTATTGGCCTTGGCTTCTCCATCACATACGGCATCGGTAAAACCGTTGTGTCTTACTACGCTGACGGTAAGAACACCAAGCAATTCCTCCCTTTTATGCTGATCCTTTCTGGTCTTGCAATGCTTGGTTTCAGCTTCAGCATGGGCGGCGGTAGTGCAAGCCTGTTCTTGATGGTGGCTTTCTACGCTCTAAGTGGTTTCTTCCAAAGTACTGGTGGCCCTTCTAGTTACTCAACCATTACAAAATGGACACCTCGTAACAAGCGCGGCTCTTACCTAGGCTTGTGGAACATGTCACACAACGTTGGTGGTGCGGGCGCAGCGGGTGTTGCTCTTTTCGGTGCCAACTACCTATTCGACGGCCACGTAATCGGCATGTTCGTGTTCCCTTCTATCATCGCGATCATCGTTGGTTTTATCGGTATGCGCTTTGGTAGCGACTCTCCAGAAGCTTACGGTCTAGGTAAAGTAGAAGAACTTTTCGATGAAGCAGTGAGTGAAGAAGACACCGCCGCTGAAGAAAACCAGATGACCAAAAAAGAAATCTTTGTTGAATACGTTCTTAAAAACAAAGTTATCTGGCTACTTTGCTTTGCCAACATCTTCCTTTACATCGTTCGTATCGGTATCGACCAATGGTCAACGGTATACGCGTACCAAGAACTTGGTCTGTCAAAAGAAACGGCAATCTCTGGTTTTACTCTATTCGAAGTCGGTGCGCTTGTGGGTACTTTGATGTGGGGTTACTTATCTGACTTAGCAAACGGTCGCCGCGCATTGGTTGCTTGTGTGTCTCTTGGTTTGATCATCGTATCGCTTGAGTTCTACCAACACGCCACTAGCGAGTTCATGTACTTAGCCTCTCTATTTGTATTGGGCTTCTTGGTGTTTGGTCCGCAACTTCTTATCGGTGTTGCCGCGGTTGGTTTTGTCCCTAAAAAAGCAATCAGTGTGGCTGACGGCGTAAAAGGTACATTCGCTTACCTAATCGGTGACAGCTTCGCGAAACTTGGTCTCGGTATGATTGCAGACGGTACACCTATCTTCGGCTTAACAGGTTGGAAAGGTACCTTCGCAGCCCTAGATACCTCCGCCATGATTTGTATTGTTTTGCTTGCTTTCGTCGCTATCGCGGAAGAGAAGAAGATTCGACACGCGAAGAAGCTTCAACTTGCACAAAACCAAGCCTAACTTCTCTGCGCGCTTTACTTCGGTAAAGCGCGCAAGATCATTAAAAAGCAAGGTTCAATTCAGTATCATTAAAGATTTTTCTATTGGCTCCTGTTGGAGCTTATTGTTGTTAGTCGTCTGCTCTATTTGGTTGTAATAATGATTCATGTTGCTCTAGTTGATGATCACGTCATCGTGCGTTCTGGTTTCGCACAATTATTAAATTTAGAAAGTGATATTACCGTTGTTGGTGAATTTGGTTCTGTCGCAGAAGCGCGCAAAGGGTTGCCTGCGGTACACCCTCATGTCGTCATCCTAGATATCTCCATGCCAGATGAGAGCGGCTTAAACTTTCTCAGCGAAATACCAACTGGCATTGCCTGCGTGATGCTTAGCGTGCATGACTCCCCTGCGATGGTGGAAAAATCACTAAAGCTAGGTGCAAAAGGCTATCTTAGTAAACGCTGTAGCCCAGACGAACTTATTCAAGCCGTGAGAACCAGTGCGTCTGGCGGCTGTTACCTCACATCAGATATTGCACTTAAACTTGCAACGCCTAGCGACAACACCACCTCTCTATGCCAACTGACAAAACGTGAAAACGAGGTATGTCAACTACTTGCCAATGGGTTGGATGTGAAGTCTGTCGCGGCTGAGCTTGGCTTGAGCCACAAGACTGTGCATGTTCATCGTGCTAATGCCATCGACAAACTCGGCGTGAAAAACAACGTTGAGCTCGCCAAACTATTTTCTCAAGAGTCCTTTTAATGCGAGCTTATGCTGTTACCACCATTTGGGGACTTTTTGTTATGGCCTGCGCCTGGTTCTGTTTGTGGGTGATCGCCTACTACTTTGTCAATGATCCCGAGCTGGCGATCTTATTGTTTCCTTTCGCTTTACGATTAGGTGTCGCCCTTCACACTCGCACCGCTTATTGGCCGACGATTTACCTTTCGGAGTGGGGACTTTCCATCGCACTTGCGATGTTACTGGGTCAACCGCAGTGGCTTACCGTGCTGATTGCGAGCATTGCCAGTATCCCGGTCACTCTGATTGCGAAAAAATACTACTACGGAGACCAAAACCGCCATTTAGCCGTGATGGGCATTGTGATCATCATTACCGCCTTCATCAACTTAATGGCGGTCGGATTTCACGTGCCTTCTGTTTACATGGTATGGCTGGCTAGCATTTCTGGAGGCTTGCTCGTGGTGCCTATGTGCTACCTGTTGTGGAGCTATTTGTTCCAAAGTCGTTGGTCTCCGCTTAGCTCTCTCCTACTTAGTAATGCCGTTGTATTTCAGGTACGTCATATCGTGCTTTATGCGCTGCTTTTGATCGGCAGTATTTTGGTGCAAACCAGCTTGCCTGAAGAGCTAAAACGATTTGCGCCATTTTGTATGGCGATTCCAATCATCGTGCTTGCTCTGCGTTACGGCTGGCAAGGTGCTCTGCTCGCCACCATGCTCAACAGCATAGCGCTGATTGCGGCTCGTAGCGGCGTATCGAATCTAGAAATCACCGATTTGTTATTATCTCTCTCGGCGCAAACCATTACTGGCATTATGCTCGGTTTAGGGGTTCAGAAACAAAAAGACCTCAATCACAAACTGCGCGGTGAACTTGCGCGCAATCAGAATTTGTCTCGCCAGCTTATCAAAGCTGAAGAGTCCGTAAGACGCGATATTGCGCGCGAACTGCATGACGAAATAGGACAGAACATCACGGCAATCCGCACACAAGCCAACATCATTAAACGAGTGAACAACGCAGAAACACGCGTTGGTTGCGCGGACATGATCGAAGGGCTTTCCCTCAACGTGTACGACACCACTAAGCGACTGTTAAGCAAGCTAAGACCAAAAATGCTGGATGATTTGGACTTAAAAGAATCCGTCGAGCAACTGACGCGAGAGATGGAATTCGCCAATCACGGAACAACTGTTCAACTGAACTGGCAAGGCGATTACACCAGCCTGAGTGACACACTCAAAGTAACCCTATTCCGTTTATGCCAAGAGTCATTAAATAACGCTGCCAAGTACGCAGAAGCGCAGTTGATCAATATTGAACTGACAATTGGAGAAGCTGCGGTGTCACTGATGATTCACGATGATGGTGTCGGATTCAAAGTTCAGGACAGCATGAAAGGCATGGGCGTTCGCGGCATGCAAGAACGTGTGCACGCGTTAGGTGGAAAAATGGTTATCTACTCCACCAGCGATCAAGTGATCGGCACACAAATCAGCATTACTTTACCTAAGGTGTAACTCAAGATGTTTGGATTTTTACGTTCACCTAAATTTACTCAACCGAGCCTGAGCAACGAGCAAATCGACCAGCGTTACCACCATTGGCGTTTGCACATTATGTTGGGGATGTACATCGGCTACGCAGGTTTCTACTTTACCCGTAAGACCTTTAACTACGCCGCACCAGCGATGATTACCGATCTTGGCTTAGATAAAGGTGATTTGGGTCTTATCGGTACGCTTTTCTACATTACTTACGGCTGTTCGAAGTTTATTTCTGGCACGATTTCGGATCGCTCTAATCCTCGTTATTTCATGGGATTAGGATTGATTGCGACAGGTCTGGTCAATATCGCGTTCGGTTTTTCTAGCTCACTCGCGGCTTTCATTACTCTGTGGATCTTAAACGCCTGGTTCCAAGGCTGGGGCTGGCCTTCATGCTCCAAGCTGTTAACCACTTGGTATTCACGCTCCGAGCGTGGCTTCTTATGGGCCATTTGGAACACCGCACACAACGTTGGTGGCGCGCTGATCCCTATTTTAGTGGGCTATTTAACGTTGCACTACAGCTGGCGTGAAGGTTTTATTCTACCCGGCATCATCGGGGTATTACTCGGTCTATTCGTTTGTTGGCGATTGCGCGACAAACCCACAACAATGGGTTTACCAAGTGTCGGCCAATGGCGCAACGACGCACTAGAACTTGCGCAGGAAAATTACGGACGTGGCCTCACCTACCGAGAAATTCTAAAATCGTACGTATTTAACAACAAATACATCTGGCTGCTCGCGTTCAGTTATGTGTTGGTTTACATCGTCCGAACCGCAATCAATGACTGGGGAAACCTGTACTTGACCGAGCAGCATCACTATAGCCTGATTAACGCCAACGCTGCTCTGTCGATGTTTGAAATCGGAGGTTTTGTTGGTTCATTGGTTGCGGGTTGGGGCTCAGACAAACTCTTTGGCGGTAACCGTGGGCCAATGAACTTGCTGTTCGCGATTGGGATTTTTTTATCTGTCTCTGCGCTTTGGCTGATGCCCCTGACCAACTTTGCGTTCCAAGCCGCGGGATTGTTCTCCATCGGCTTCTTTGTCTTTGGGCCACAAATGCTGATCGGTATGGCGGCGGCGGAGTGCTCTCACAAAGATTCTGCCGGCGCGGCAACAGGATTCGTGGGCTTATTCGCCTACATGGGCGCAGCATTGTCTGGTTATCCACTGGCGTTAATTCTTGAAGAATATCATTGGACGGGTTTCTTCATCACCATTTCAGTTTGTGCAGCCGTCATTGGCCTTTTGTTGCTGCCATTTTTGCAAGCGCAACCATCACGAAAACCACTCGAACCAAAACCTCGGTTGTAAATCGACTTATCGCCCTTCGGGCAAATTGGCGAGTGACCTAACCGCGCTCGCCCTCCTTATTTAACGTATCTCTGCTCAATTTTTCTTCCGATTCAGTTCGGAGGGTTAACTATGGGAAAAATTCATGAATTTGAACACTATTTCATCGCATAGCTTCTTTCAAATGAACAACAAAATCCAAAACTACGCTTGGGGAAGCACCTCTTCTATTCACGATTTGTTTGGCTTTTCTAACGAAACGAATGAGCCTCAAGCAGAAGTATGGATGGGTACTCACCCAAACGGCTGCTCTGAAGTTCAGGTTGAGCAAAACACGCTGCCTTTGTCTGAACTGATCAAACAAAACCAACCCGCTTACTTATCAGCAGAAACCGCAGCGAAATTTGGCGACCTGCCCTTTCTGTTTAAGATCTTAGCGGCCGAACATGCACTGTCGATTCAAGTTCACCCAAGCAAACAAGATGCCGAAATAGGCTTCGAAAAAGAACAAAGTGCCGGGATCCCACTAAACGCAAGCCATCGTAACTACAAGGATCCAAACCATAAACCTGAGTTGGTGTACGCGCTGACAAGTTACCAAGCCATGAACGGTTTTCGTTCGTATGACGATATTATTGAGGCATTTAGCCTTTGCGATATCGATGAGCTACGCGCGCCTCTTGACACATTCAAACGCGAAATCAACTCACAAGGTTTACGAGATTTCTTTGTGCACATTCTGACCATGGAAGGCGAAACAAAAGAGCGAGCACTGAAACAGCTTCTTGCCTGCGCCTCACGTCAATCAGAGCATGGCACTGACAGCGACGTTTTCCAACTCATCTTGGATCTATCCACTCAATACCCCGGCGATGTCGGCTTGTTTGCACCATTGCTGTTGAATGTCATCACGCTGCAACCTGGCGAAGCGATGTTCCTGAGCGCAAGAACGCCACACGCTTACATTAAAGGTACGGGATTAGAGATCATGGCGAACTCAGATAACGTTTTGCGTGCAGGACTCACGCCGAAACACATGGATGTTGAAGAACTGGCTAAATGCACAGACTTTGTGCCTAAGCCGTTTAACAGCCTTGTTCTAGATCCTAATGCCAATGGTTGCCAAAGCCTTTATCCGGTCCCAGTGGCAGACTTTAGTTTCAGCATTCTTAACCAGCCGAACAATGAAGTGGTTGATGCCAATAGCGCAGAGATTTTGATGGCGATTGATGCCGACCTGACACTCATCAGTGATAACGGTGAGACGTTAACTGCCTCGAAAGGACAATCTGTATTTGTTCCTGCTTACGTTGGTCATTACCGTATTCAAAGTGCGGGACGTGTGGCTCGCGCCTTCAACTAGTTTTTGAACAACCGATTCAAACTAACGTCTGGCCCAAGGGACTGGGTTAGACAATTTATTCCTTTCATAGATTGAACCATTCCGCTTTTAAGGCACTCATGCTTACACCTTGCCGAATCCAAACACCTACAGGCCAGTTTCTCTAAAAGCCATAACCTCCCGGATCTGCCATTTACTGCAACATTCATTGTCAAAACCCATTTATGTCCGGTAAATTCGTCGCTCCAATATCAAATCACTTGGATAATAAAGGCGCTTGCATAGTGGTATTTGTTGCAAAACGTATAATCAACGTTGTAATCAAAGCCTCAATCACTACAATCTCTGGTTCGATTTTTCAGTTAACGTTTGTATGCCGAAGTTAAAACAAGATAACCCTGTTCAAAGCTCCGCCCTTTCCGATATCGAAACCAGCAGTAAGATTCAATCGGCATTAGAACCGAAGTTTCACAAGCCAGAGAAACGTCTCTGCTTAAGCCCTGGCCTATCGGATAAGCATTTGGCGCGCCGTTGGCAAGTATTGGAACACGTGACCAATAAAGATCATCTCCTTGATCCTTTCACGCAGTCACATTGCGATGCTTACTCCAACAACATCGAGCACTTCATTGGTACTGTTAATGTGCCGGTCGGCATTGCAGGCCCTTTGCGCGTCAACGGCTTGTATGCGAACGATGACTTTTTGGTTCCGCTCGCAACGACAGAAGCCGCGTTAGTCGCTTCCTACAACCGTGGCGCAAATCTTATCACCGCCGCTGGTGGCGCGAGCGCATTGTTGCTGAGTGAAGGGGTGAGCCGAACGCCAGTGTTCGCCTTTAATAACCTTGCCGACGCTGGCCAGTTCGTCAGTTGGGTTGTGACCCAGTTTGACGTATTTCGTCAAATTGCGGAATCCACCACCTCACATGGCAAACTCAAAGACATCAATGTAAATATCGAAGGAAACCATGTTTATTTGGTCTTTGAATACGTGACTGGTGACGCTTCCGGACAAAACATGGTGACCATCGCAACAAACGAAGTGTTCCATCATATTTTGGCGACCAGCCCAATCAAACCAACTCAAGCATTCTTGGATGGCAACTTATCAGGCGACAAAAAACCAAACGCACACACACTGCGCTCGGTACGCGGTAAGAAAGTATCCGCCGAAGTGACCATTCCTGCTGAGTTGGTGGAAAAATATCTGCATACGACGCCGGAGTCTATGGTTCAATTTGGCAAAATGACCACAGTGGGCGGTTTACTCAGCGGGACAATTGGCGTCAACGCGCATTACGCAAACGCGCTTGCCGCGCTGTACATTGCTTGTGGTCAAGATGCCGCTTGCGTTGCAGAGTCTGCCATTGGAATCACTCGTATGGATGTGGACGCTCAAGGCAACTTGTACGCGTGCGTGACCTTGCCAAACATCATGGTGGGAACGGTTGGTGGTGGTACTGGCCTTCCAACGCAAAAAGCATGTTTGGATATTTTGGGTTTGCACGGCAACGGCAATGCGAAAGCGTTAGCCGAAGTCGCAGCTGCGCTTTGTCTGGCTGGCGAACTCTCGATCGTGGGCGCATTTTGTGCCGATCACTTTTCTCGTGCTCACCATAAGCTTGCCCGAAAATAACCTTTGTTGCTTTGTACAAGAGAACATCCGTGTGGTTTTCTCTTGTGCAAACCAATGGACTTTATTTATTGGCTCAATAATTTCTTGAAACTAACTTAAGCCTTAACAAACATACCAATCTCTTGTTAACAGTACTTTAGCTGTCCCCCTTCTATATCCATTGCGATACCTCTGCTTGTTACTCTTCATTGGCCATATTTAATATCAGTATCTTAGAAAAAATAGCATCAAAAAATTCTAGCACTATAGTACCAAATTCATCGTTTGAGTTTTTTGTTCACCACTTATTGCTACTATACTCGCCTATGCAGCTGCTTGATTTTCATAAATTTACTAAACAGCTCAAAAGAGCTTAATAACTCCCGTTAAATGGACTTAAATCGTTACTTCGGGTAAGCGAGTTAACTATGAGACGTCAGAAGCTAAATAAAATCTCTGCTTGGGTACTAGGATTGGCTATCTTATTGCTGAGCCATGTGTCTAATGTATCAGCACAAATACAGCAATCCCCATCCGATCAAACCGTTGCGCGTTTTCTCTATCAAACCTCTTTTGGACCAACTCCTGCGTTAATTAATGAGGTTAGGGAAAACGGGTTAGGGGACTGGATACAGAAACAAATCAACCTGCCAGCAACCTACCATCAACCACTTTATCAAACGCCTTTTTCTAAAGGCCTACAGTCAAACCGAGAAAATGCTTGGTATCAGATTGTTGTTACTGCTGAAGATCAGCTCAGACAGCGAACGGCTTATGCATTGAGTCAGATCGTAGTCGTTTCTCGTTATGGCGGCGTTCTTTCCAGCAAACCTACAGGGTTAGTGAATTACTACGATCTGTTGGTTGAGCATGCGTTTGGCAACTACCGAGACCTGTTGTATGACGTTTCCATCCATCCAGTCATGGGGAGCTATTTGTCTATGCTCGGTAGTGCAAAAGAAAATAGTGCGACAGGAACGCTTCCCGATGAGAACTTTGCTCGAGAGTTAATGCAGTTATTCACTATCGGTTTGTATGAACTCAATTTAGATGGCAGTAAAAAGCTAAACCACGCAACAGGCAAACCTATCCCCACGTACAATCAAACTGATATTCAAGAGCTCGCGCGAGCATTAACTGGATGGAAAAATTCCGACATCGCATTCGTGAAACCGATGCGAGTTATCAGTCAAAGACACGACACCGGCGAGAAGCGATTTCTAGGGAACGTGATCCCATCGGGTCTAACCGCACAAGAAGAGCTTTCAAAAGTGATTGATATGTTGATGTCTCACCCAAATGTTGCTCCATTTGTTTCAAAGTTACTTATCCAACGTTTGGTCAGTTCAAATCCAAGCCCAGAGTACGTCGCGCGTGTTGCTACGATATTTAACAACAATGGGGAAGGAGAAAAAGGCGATCTAACCGCCGTTGTTCGAGCCATATTGCTCGACCCTGAAGCATTAGGGATGACGGATACCCCGCCTATAAAAGTGAAAGAACCGATACTGGTCCTGACTAATTTTCATCGAGCATCAGGTTTTACGGTTAAAGGATCACGTTACGAAGACGCAACAACGATGATGAACATCGCTAATCAAGGGCCGCTTCGTTCTCCTTCCGTGTTTAATTTTTACTCTCCAGACTATCAGCCGTCTAACGAGTTTACGGAGTCTGGTATTAACTCTCCAGAGTATGAACTTCTCAATTGGTCTGTTTATACCGATTTGGTCAACTATATGTTAACCAGCACTCGTAGAGGAGGTGGTGATTCCTACCACTTCGATCTTAACGAGTTTTATCTTCTTCTGGACGATCACCATGCCTTAGTCGAATTGGTTAACGAGCGTTTCTTTGCTGGAACGGCTTCTGCTGAATTGAAAGAGCTCATGCTCACCGCCCTGAATGATTATCGTGGGGATTATGTGCCAACAACAAAACTCGCTCTAGTGATATTTACCGCCATTTCTGGCGACGAATTCTATATTCAGGATTAGGAGTGAATTATGGATATTTCACGACGACATTTTATACAAAGCACGCTATCGATGGGCGCATTAGCCTCTCTTAGTCTGCCAGGTTACTCTCTCGCAGCGCCATCCAATGACTTTCGAGCATTAATATGTGTGTATTTAGCAGGCGGAAACGATGCATTCAACACCATACTGCCATTATCGGAGGCGCATTATCATCAATATTCCAAAGTCAGAGGGCCACTCTCTGTCGCCAAAGAAGACATACTCCCTATCAATTTGAGTGCTGTCGATAGCTCAAATCACCCAGTGAAGCTCGGCTTACACCCAAAGTTAAATGCGTTAACTTCCGTTTTCGAACAAGGCGATGCCAGCATCGTGCTCAATAGTGGCATTCTCAACCATCCCGTCACCAAACAAGCTATTGAGCAAGGTGAAGCATCACTTCCCGAGCAACTGTTTTCTCATAATTCTCAAACAGACGCTTGGTTACTTGGTGGAATGAGCGAGTCTAAAAATCTTGGTTGGGCTGGCAGAATGTTGGATGTATTAAACTCTGAATCAGAAATAACACCGCTATACAGTGTGCATGGCAACTCGCTTTGGTTACGGGCAATGGAACACCGCCAAACCGTCCTGAAAAAAGATCGCGCAGTTCAGCTTACCGCGATTGATAACCCGCTATACAAGGGGATCTATGATCGCCTTCTCTCTCATCAAACTGACAATCCATTTAATGGTCATTTTAATTTGATGGTTGATGAGTCGATGGTAATGAGCAGTGTACTGAGCGAGCAACTCAACCACATTGCTGACGAGCCGCTGTTTACGTCATCGACGCTCGGCAAGCAGATGCAAACCGTGTACAAATTGATAGCAAGCCAAGATGTCCTGAAGCAGCAACGACAAGTCTTTTTCGTTAAACACTCTGGGTATGACCTACACGATTCGCAACTGGCACGTCATCCAGTGTTACTTGAGGATCTCGCGACAAACCTTTTGGCAATGTATCGTGCGGTCGAACGGTTAGGGCTAAACAAGCAAGTCACCTCTTTCACTATGTCTGACTTCGGTCGACGGATGATGAGCAACGGAAATGGTACTGATCATGGCTGGGGTGGCCATCAACTATTAATTGGAGGCGCGGTAAATGGGAAACAACCTATCGGTACATGGCCGGAACTAATACTGGGCGGAAACGATGATTACTCTCAAGGCCGACTCATACCCAAAATTGCCGCTGATCAAGTTGGTTCAACACTAGCACAGTGGATGGGCGTGAGTGATAACGCTGCACTGGAATACGTGTTCCCGAACATCCGTAATTTTACTCATTCAAACCTGGGTTTTATGTCGTAAGATATTTTACAGGTAGCTGTAGAACACATCATCAAATAAGGGAGCCTCGCGCTCCCTTACTCATCTTATGTTTGCAAAGTGTCCGTTACACCTCGTCGCGACGGCGTTCGTTACACAGCTTAATGGCACGCTCAAGTAATTCTAGCGCGGATTGCTCACATTCAGGCAGAACCGCATCACTTTCACCAATTGGCGTTACGCGGTCACCCCATTTCAATACTGCCGCACCCCATGTCAAACCAGCACCAAACGCAGCGAGAAGCATGTTATCACCTGGGTTAACTCGACCTTGCTCTACCGCTTCACACAATGCAATTGGCACCGTCGCAGCTGAAGTATTGCCATAGTTTTGAATGTTAACAAACGCTTTGTCGTGTGGAATTCCAGACAGGTCACACAAGGTTTGAATAATACGAATATTCGCTTGATGCGGAATCACAACATCGATTTGTTCCGTCGTTAACTGTGATGCTTTCAGTACGGTTTTCGCAGCTAGCCCCATGCCTTTTACTGCACGTTTGAAAATTTCTTGTCCTACAAAGTTGAAATCCCAGTAACCGTTGTCTTCCGCAAAGCGATCCATACAAGTACCAAACTTTGGTACGGACAGAATATCGCGGCCTTTTGCGTCACAACCGATTTGAGACTGTAGTAAACCCGTTTCTTTTTCCGTTCTTGATAACACAACGGCGCCCGCACCATCACCAAATAGAACAGCGGTATCTCGCATTGCCCAATCGATGTAGAAAGACAATCTTTCCGCACCAATAATGATCGCGTTACGATAGTTACCTGATTGAATCAAACGTGTGCCCGTTTCTAGGCCATAGACAAATCCCGTACATGCGGCATTTAAGTCAAAGGCAGCGGCTGCACGAATACCTAGGTTCTGCTGTACCTTAGACGCGATATTTGGAATCAATGAATCTGGTGAACAAGTCGCCACAATGATTAAATCCACGTCTGCTGCATCGACACCTGCTCGAGCTAATGCATGTTTAGCAGCAACGGTCGCCATGTCTGACGTGTTTACATGACTAATACGGCGGTTTTCGATACCAGTGCGGGTACGAATCCACTCATCGGAAGTATCGAGGAAAGTGCTAAGATCATCGTTAGAGAGCACGGCTGGCGGAACACATTTCCCCCAACCTGTAATTTCAGCGTAGTAATTTGTCATCGCAGACCTATTTATTGTTGTATTTTAATAAAATTTCTTAGAACCTTAGGCTCAAATACAAACCTGCGCTGCGTTATTTCGGCAGGTTAAAAAATAAGTATACAAATAATGAGGCTGACTGGTAAGTCATGTTTTCATCAATACGTAATAAAGGAAGAAGTCATGTCATCGTTTAAAACTCGCTGCCCTTCGTGCGGCGGTCTAAATCGTGTCCCTAATGAGCGCGTTGCCGAATCTGCAACTTGCGGTAAATGTAAAAGTGCACTTTTAGACGGCTCGCCTATCGAAGGTACACAAGATAACTTTTCTGCTCTATTACAAAGTGATATGCCTGTTGTAGTAGATTTTTGGGCCCCATGGTGCAACCCGTGCGTTGGTTTTGCTCCTGTTTTCTCTGATGTTGCTCATGAGCAAGCCGGAACGGCTCGTTTTGTTAAGATTGATACCGAAGCTCAACAACAACTTGCGGCGCAATTTGGTATTCGCAGCATTCCTACCATTATGGTTTTCAAAAATGGTCAACGTGTTGATATGATCAATGGTGCGTTACCTAAAACTCAATTTGATCAATGGTTAAATCAAGCACTTACTAAATAATCTTCCACGCCAACCTTGTATGTAGGTTGGCGTTTTTATGCAACTTATCAACCTATCTAGTTAATAAATATTATTTGTCGAAACGACTTAAATTTATCATTTTACTTGCCTAACTATTAGCCTCATATTCGCGCCGAATAACCCTTAGATTTCATTTAACTTATAGGCGCAAAACAGTGGAAAACACAGTCGTTCCTGCAGCATCACCACGAGTTACAGTTCCAGTCGTCGCACTGTCTCTTTATGCGGTGGCTTCGGGCTATTTAATGAGCTTGATCCCTCTCATGCTCGGTGAATACAACATCTCAGCAGATTACGCGAGTTGGTTGGCGAGTGTGTTTTATGGCGGCTTATTAACTGGTGCGATTTTTATTGAACGTATCGTACGTCAAGTTGGTCACCGTAACGCGTTTATTGGTTGCTTGGCCGTATTTTCGCTAACTATCGTCACACTACCCGTGTTTGCTAACGGATTGATGTGGCTTGCCGCTCGCTTTATTGCGGGTATCGCGGTTGCTGGTGTTTTTGTCATTGTTGAGTCTTGGCTAATGTCTGGAGACGAAGCATCGCGTGCGAAACGTTTGAGCTTGTACATGCTATCGCTTTATGGTGGTTCAGCATTAGGCCAGTTTGGTATTGGCGTGCTTGGCGTAAGTGGCGGCGTTCCGTTTATTGCGATCACGACGTTGATCCTAATGGCGATGCTGGTGCTAATGTTCATTGAGTGTGAGCAGCCAAACAGCCATGAATCAACCGCTTTATCATTTAAGCAAATTGCCAAACTAAACCATGCAGCAATTATTGGTTGTGTTGTTTCAGGTTTGACCTTAGGCGCGATCTACGGATTAATGCCAGTTGAGTTAACTAACCGTAAAATTAGCCATCAAGACATTGGTACATTGATGGCGCTAGTGATTCTAGGTGGCATGCTAGTTCAACCAATGGTGACCGCGTTAAACAAATACATGAGCCGCACAGTGCTAATGGCGTTTTTCTGTATTTTGGGTATTTTTTCGATCGGTATGACCTTTATTTCCTCGTCAGCCGTGGTATTGGCTGCTGCATTATTCTTTTTAGGTGCAGCTACTTTTGCCTTGTACCCGATAGCAATCAACTTAGGTTGCGAAGGACTTGATGAACGCTTTATTGTCTCTGCGACACAAGTCATGCTGTTTAGCTACAGCATCGGCTCTGTTGCTGGCCCAGTTGTCGCTGATAAATTCATGGGCCAAGAACACGGCTTACTAGGCTACGTGTTTGCCGCTTTGGTTGCGACTGGCGTATACATGCTACTTGCTGCGAGCAAAACCAAGCAGCGTATGGCCGCTGGCCTCTAATCACGCCGCTTCTCCTCAACGAGCTCAACGAAAACGAGGGCATGTCGCCCTCGTTTTTTTATTCTTCGCATTTTTGTTTAGATAAACGCTTGTGACGGTTTGACGCGTTCGCTGCAGGCTTTTCCGGTACCATTCGTTTTTCATGAAGCAAATGACGAACCGCCAAGATGGGATGTTTCAGTAACATTCTGGGGCCAGAGTAACGCATGACCAAACGCATTTGTTCTTTCGGCTCTGGTTTGTAGCAGTGAATCGGACATTTATTACACGTCGGTTTATTCTCTCCATAAGGACAGCGGTCGAGGCGCACTTCTGCGTATTCAAGCAGCTCACGACATTCTGAGCATAAGTCACGTTTTGTTCCATGATGGTCATGACAGTAAACCTCTACCATGGCTTTTACTGTCTTAAATTCAGTGGCGAGTTTGCCAAGTAAAATATCGCTCATGCACTATCCAAAAATCACAACATCATTGTGTAAAGTTCTAACGTGCGGCCATTATCATATTGCTGCTCAACTCGTTCAAACTCAAAGCCCAGTTTTTTGAGCAAACTTATACTACGAATATTGTCATTGTTGGTGATGGCAACCAAATTATCGAGTTTCATTTCCTCTCTAGCGTATTCCAGCACTGCGGTTGCAGACTCCGTTCCGTAGTCGTAGCCATAAGCGGAAGGTAAAAATCCATATCCGAGATCATAGTGTTGTAATGTGTCACGTTTAACCAACCCACAAATCCCGATGGGTTGCCCATCTTCTTTCTTCTCTACAACGAGTAAACTCACGCCTTTAATTTGTTGCATGCGTAGCATGTTTTCTTTTATGTAACGCGCCGCTTCATATTCGGTACGAATTTGTTTGTCTCCGACAAAACGGTAGAAGTCTGGGTGGTTATAAAGTTCTAGTATAAATGGTGCATCATCTACACTCACAAGACGCAGTATCAAACGTTCGGTGTACAGTGTTTTCATTTGGGCTCCATTAAAACGCGATAGATGATTGGACATAGGAACTTACTTGAATTTTGCGACCGATACCGGCGCTTATTTAGTTGTAACTTGATAAAAAAGTAACTATCCTGCCTCGCTAAATTAAAGGACCACCACCATGAACCGCAAGAAGAAAATCAATCAGATCTTGAAAGCGAAGCAGAAGAAGCATAACGCTAAGCTACATAAGAGCAATAAGCCGCGTTATATCTCCAAAGCTGAACGCGCGAAAATGGAAGCTGAAGAACAAAACCAAGCTTCAGAACACACGGAAAACGTTGTAGACACAGCGCAGACAGATCAAGCCTAAAAGAAAAGCCGCTTTCAGCGGCTTTTTTGATATTCGGAGATAGTTAGCTTTAGTATTCGACACTGTAGTTCAGTGTGAATGTGCGACCTCTTCCTTTGTAGTCGTACGCTGCAGCATCGTAGTGTGCTGCATAAAGAATCTGCGCACGTTGTCCCCAAGCGGTTGTGTAGTCTTCATCAAATAGGTTTTGAATACCAAAACCTAACTGCCCGATAGGTAGTGTTACGTTACCAAGAAGATCAAACGTAGTGTATCCATCTAGTTTATTGTTTGAGTCATCTTCGTAATCAAACATCGTCTGGCTTTGTAAACGTACTGAATAGCCATCCTGATAGTAAGCCGCCCACGCGTTCGCTTTTGATGTACTTGCTTTACCCGCGCTTAGATCTTCCCACTTACCGTTGGTTTTCAGCTCAGAAACCACATAGTGACCTGATGCACCTAACAAAATATCACGGTTTACCCAGTAGTTAATGTTTGCTTCGGCACCGTATACACGTTGCTCGTCATCAACATTGGTGATTAGGAGCGTCTTCTTGTCATACTTGATTGAGTTATCCGAAACCGAGTAGTAACCCGCCGCTTGCAGTGCGACAGTATCGGTATCTAATCGGTAACCAATTTCATAGCTGTCCGTTTTGATGCCCGACATTTTTGAATCAGATACATTAATGCTATTGTTCAACGCGTAGTGACCATTTGCATCCGCGGCATCGTAGCTACCTTGGCCGTAGTACTTTGCAGGATCAGCGAGTTCGAAACCTTGAGAGAAGTTCGCCCAAAGCTGAGATTCATCGTTAAGCTGATAAATGGTGCCCAAATTAAATAAGCTCACAGAGTAGTCAGTGCTGCCACCTGGTACCGCATCCGCTGATACACCATTACCCGATGCGATCTTCTTTTGTATACTATAGGCAACAAAATCATCAATCTTATTGTCCATGTATTGGTAGCGGTAGCCTGCTTGTACTGACCAATCTTGATTGATTTGGTAATCCCCTTGGACAAACATTGCGTAAGACGCCACATCAACATCTGGGTAACGGCCCACTTCGGCATAGGTTCGATTAATTAAGTTCCCAGAGCTGTTCGCAATGGTTGGATCGAACAGAGCCTGGTTACTTTCAAAACGGTCTAAGTACGCATCGACACCATAAACAAGTTTGAATGACTCCCAGCTTTTAGCTAACGCTAAGCGCCCAGCAAAAACTTCTGTTTTTTGTTGAGAGGCACTTTGGTAATAAGGAGTAAAGGTTTGGTCTTCACTACGGTAAGATAACTCGCCTATCAGTTGATGACCGAATACGCTGTCGTGAGCGTAGTTCGCACTTAAGAGAACTCGCTCTGTACCATGTTCACGGTCGGAATCGAACCCCTCTCGTACATCAACAAATTTATTGTTAACAATGTACAAACCGTATGGCGAATCTTGCTGGCTGTCATAGTATTGTGCGACAAGGTTTAACTTGCTGGCATCGGAGATTTGAATCTCGGTCGATCCCATAACATCGAGCGTTGAATTATACTGCAAAGAGCCCTGTGAAATGTCTGGGGTGACAATGTCGCCATTTGCGTCAAATGCACCTTGTGTCTCGGTGTACACAACCGAACCTCTAGCGGTAATTCGCTCATTACCACCCGAGATAGACTGAGCGAGTTTGTAATCAAAGTCATCGCTGCTATTAAAACCTGTAGTGCCACTCACGTAGGATTCAAACGACAAGTCATCCGAGTACGCTTTCTTGGTGATAATGTTAATAACACCACCAGTAGCGCCTGCCCCATAAATGGAGGTTGCACCAGATAGTACTTCAATTCGCTCGATGTTGAATGGGTCTATTGCGTCTAACTGACGACTAATCGGGCGAGAAGACTGTAACGAGACACCATCAATCATTACCAACATTGCTCTACCGCGAAGGTTCTGACCATAGTTAGTTCGACCACCGGTGCCGACGTCTAAAGAAGGGATGGTTGCAGAAAGAATATCACCCAGTGTCTTGCCCGCACGATATTGCTGAGCAATCTCTTCTTGGCCAACAAACCAAACCGTTCCTGGAATATCGGAGATCGATTTCGGCATCACACTGCCTACAACAACCAATTGCTCATCGCTCGGAGTCGATGTTTGTTGAAGATCTTCTGCTGCTATTGAGCTAACTGCGTATCCACTGCTCATCGCAAGTACGATGAGATTGAAAGAAAACGTCCTTTTCATCATTGTATTTATCTTTTTGTTGTCAACAAGAGCGTGCAATGATACTTATTCTCACTCTCAAATCGAGCACTGTTACACAAGTTAAATAAATGTTAATTAAGAACCTTCTTGCTCATAAGCTGTCGATTTTCCTCTAAACGAGGACAATCTGCACAAAGCTTTCTGCCTTCACACTTATAGACTAAACAACAACTTTTTCTTACTAACTTTAGCGGCTGATCAGATTCCGTCTCATGAAGTGAGCGGCTATTATCAACATCCAAACCCATTGCGCTTAGCCACAAGACCGCATGCTCCTGAAGTGTCGAGTTAGTCATTTGCGGAAAGCGCTGTTGGAGACGAATTAAACAAGCCATGATTCCGTCCGACATCAATTGATGGGTGAAGCCAGGACGAATGCGTGTCCATTGACTCATCTCTTGTTGATAGAAGTCGAACAGTTCTCGGATTTGACGCCCCGCCTCTTTTATCAACGCCTCTGGCTCGCCATGTATATGCGCTTCGTCGGCGAATCGGTACCCAGAAACAAAACAAGGTTTGAGGTGCTGCGCTATCTCGCGAATGTTTGGCAACGTGTGGTAACCGTAAATAGAGATGAATGCGACATAAACTGGCTGCCAACAAAGTAAATCCCACGTTCTTGTCAACCAATATGCTTTTCCCGCTTCCGGATGAGCCTCCGAGATTTGCTGGTAAAGGCCTTGGATGATCGGGTTGATATCATTCTCGATATGGATAGCTTCTTGCCCTATCTCGCCGATATCACCGTGTAGGTAAGGTGTAATCTCACTCGAAGTTTGAAACAGTTGCGGGAAAAATTGCTCAGACATGATGGCTTATTGTTGGTGTAGTCATTCTGACACCTTTATACCCAAGCACCAATCGCAATGCAAACTATTATCCTTTGCGTTTTCATAACAAAGAAGCACTCTTAGGGTTAGTTATGAATGTATTTCCGAGTTCTGTGAAGCTGTAAGGTCTGGTTACGTATGCGATGAATAGCAACAAACTCTTAAACCTCTTCGCATTTAACGCTCACATGATCGCAAAAATACACAGCATAAAAACACCCTGATAAAACTGTGTTAACAGTTTCCCTGTGTAGCGTGAGTTATTGCCAATAATTGAATATTGCTGTTTCTTATCCAGCGGATTGTGAACAACATGAAGTATTTTCTTTCTGAATATCGAGACAATACAAAGAGGTAATTTGGCTATGTAGCTCTCTGTTTTGAATAAGGAAATCCACATGTTGTATCTTGAGTTTCTATTTTTGCTCGTGATGCTGTATATCGGCTCACGTTATGGTGGTATAGGCCTTGGGGTCGTATCCGGAATTGGCTTGGTGATTGAAGTCTTCATCTTTAAGATGCCGCCAACCTCTCCTCCTGTCACCGTTATGTTGATCATTTTAGCGGTGGTAACATGTGCTTCCATTCTTGAAGCCGCTGGCGGTTTGAAATACATGCTGCAAGTTGCCGAGCGTGTGCTTCGTAAGAACCCAAAACGCGTCACCCTTATTGCTCCGTTCGTGACTTACTTTATGACCTTCCTACTTGGTACAGGTCACGCGGTTTACTCTATCATGCCAATCATTGGCGACGTTGCACTTAAAAATGGCATTCGTCCAGAGCGTCCTATGGCTGCCGCTTCTGTCGCGTCTCAAATCGCAATCACAGCCTCGCCAATTTCAGCAGCAGTGGTTTACTACTTGGCGCAACTCTCCGACATTCAACACGAGATCACTCTGCTCTCAATTCTGCTCGTTACTGTACCTGCAACGCTATTCGGTACGTTGTTGATGTCACTTTACAGCCTAAAGCGTGGTAAAGAGCTAGACGACGATGAAGAATACCAAGAGCGTTTGAAAGATCCAGTGTGGAGAGAAAAAATCCTCAACACAACTGCAACGTCTCTTGATGAAGTACTACCAACAAGTGCTCGTAACTCTGTATTGCTGTTCATTGCATCGATCTTGGTTATCGTCATTATCGCGATGTGGCCAGACATTCGTACCATCGTAGATGGCTCGAAGCCAATCAGCATGGCAGTTGTGATTCAAATGATGATGCTCTGCTTCGGCGGTATCATTTTGCTTGCGACCAAAACTGACCCGCGTGACGTACCAAATGGGGTGGTATTTAAATCTGGTATGGTGGCGGCGATTGCTATCTTCGGTATTGCATGGATGTCAGATACCTACTTTCAGTACGCTATGCCTCAATTTAAATCTGGCATCGTAGAGATGGTAACCAACTATCCTTGGACATTCGCGCTTGCGTTATTCATTGTGTCGGTTGTGGTGAACTCTCAAGCTGCAACGGCTCGCATGATGCTGCCTGTTGGTCTCGGCTTAGGTTTGGAACCTGCGCTGCTTATCGGCTTGATGCCAGCGGTATACGGCTACTTCTTTATTCCAAACTACCCTTCAGATATCGCGACTGTGAACTTCGATACCTCGGGCACAACTAAGATTGGTAAGTGGTACTTCAACCACTCATTCATGTCTGTGGGCTTAATCGGCGTGATTGGTGCGTGTTGCTTGGGTTACTTGCTAGGGCAAATGATCATTCCTTCGTAACTAGCCAAATCAACGATAAATTAGAGGCGAGTCATTGTACGTTTTCGTATAGCCTGAGTGACTCGCCTTTCTTTATTGCACTATTAACTACAGCAAGAAATCGTCATCAATCGCGACAAAATTGTCGGCACAATCAATCAGAGTTTGAGATGTAAGTTTAGGTACACCATAAACGGTCACCGTTTTATTGAAGCGCTGCTGAATTCTCTCTACTAGCAGACTGAAGTCTCCATCTCCCGAAACTAGAATCACTTCCTCAACTTCGGGAGCAATTTCAATTGCATCGAGAGTAATACCCACATCCCAATCGCCTTTCGAGCTGCCATCACGACGCTGGATGTAGGGTTTAAGCATCACCTCAAATCCAACACCACGAAGAATATGGTGGAACTGACGTTGCTTGGGATCATTGCTCGCAATAGCATAAGCACGAGCACTTACCACCTCTTTCCCTTGTGTGGCAACATACCAAAACTGGTTGTAATCAAAATTGCTTCGATACGCTTCGCGACAGGTGTAATACACATTCTGTACATCAACCAAAATGGCGATTTTTTGTTTGCTTTCCGAACTCATCTATTTCTACGCTCAATTTATTTGCTGCCTACCCTATGCCAGTTTTGGAAAAAGCACAATGAGCCAATTCCACTAAACTTAACGTATAAAAAGTTATTTGGGTTTCTAGGGGAACTGTCATGGGCGGAAAGTTACTAGTGATACTGCTTTCTTGTATCTTGTCATCGACAGCATTTGGTTATCCAGCGCACTCCAAATACTGGCCACATAGAAGTGTGCTCTACTTTGCGCCAGAAAATGATGAATACGTCAAACAATTCTTGCTAGAAACACTTATGAATGAGTGTGAGTTGGAAGACAGAGATGTCGTCACGCTGGTCATTACAGAACAAGGTTATACTTTTCCTGCTTGGCTTAAAGAAGAGTTCGACCTAAAAATGCTAGCTCGTCTTTATGAGGTCGAAAAAGGTTCTCATACCGCTATTTTGCTTGGTAAAGATGGTCTAGAAAAGCACCGCTGGGGCGCAGAAACAGACTGGTCGTTTATCAACAACCTCATTGATCAAATGCCTATGCGTAAGCAAGAAATGCAGAGGCAACAAAGCCCCTGTAAAATATAGTCACTTCTGGGCAGTATTACTTTGCGAACCAATCCAACTTGTTGTGAAGTTGAGTCACGCTGCCAACCACAATCAATGCTGGGCTCACGGCTTGCTCTGCCATGATCGATAGCTCGTTCAACTTTCCTTGGAACACGCGCTGCTCTGGGCGCGTACCGTTTTCAATAATGGCGCATGACATCTCAGGATCTAACCCATGAGTGATCAGCTTATCCATAATATGGCCGCTTTGCTTCAAACCCATATAGAACACAAGTGTGTTGTTGGATTGCGCTAGTGAATGCCATTCAATCTCACGACCATCTTTTTGTACATGACCAGTGATAAATTGAACGCTTTGTGCATGGTCGCGGTGTGTTAATGGAATACCTGCGTAAGCCGTTGCACCCGCAGCAGCTGTGATACCCGGAACCACTTCGTATTTGATGCCGAATTCTGCTAGCTCTTCTAGCTCTTCACCGCCACGACCAAAGATAAATGAATCGCCGCCTTTTAGACGTACAACGCGTTTACCTTCTTGCGCTTTTTGCACCAAGATTTGGTTGATTTGATCTTGAGGCACGCAGTGAAAATCGAGCTTTTTCCCAACATAAATCATCTCTGCTGATGCATGCGCCAACTCAAGAATCTCTTTTGATACCAATCGGTCGTACACAACAACTTCAGCCGCTTGAATGGCTTTTAAGCCTTTTACTGTGAGTAAATCAGGGTCACCAGGACCTGCACCAACAAGAGAAACAAAGCCGCTGTTTAAAGATGAGTTAACAGTTGTCATATCAACGCCTATCGAAAATTTGGACATAAAAAGTAACACTCAAGTCATTAACTCAAGGTTAAAATCACCCCAAGGAGTTATTACTTTTTATAGTTAAATCAATACAATACTTATCGAAAGTTAAATGAGTTGAACAGCCCTACCTACCATAGGTAGGGCCAGATAAAAGCGGTTTATTTTGCGATTGCAGGCTCTGTTTTTACTTCTTCTTCAACTACGTTGATAGAAGGCGCTGTTTTTGCGTGAGTTAGGTACAGTGGAATACAAGTCATTACGAGACCACCGACAATATTACCTAGAATGGTTGGAATAAGGTTGAAGTTCAACCAAGTCGCGATACCAAAATCCGCACCTAGAATCATACCTAGTGGGAATAGGAACATGTTTACTACGGTGTGTTCAAATACTAGCGCAAAGAAGATGAAGATTGGGAACCACATCATTGCTACGCGACCAGACACCGAACGTGCCGTCATGTTGCCGATAACGCCTAGACACACCATTAGGTTACAGAAGATGCCGCGTACGAAACATGTGATCCATCCGTCCATACCCATGTTTTCAAAACCAAGGCTACGCGCCGTAGAAACAGCGACAAATTTCTTCGCTACTGCGTTCAGTTCTAGAGAGAAGTTACCTGTTAGAGAGATAGCCACTAGGTAAGCAACGATCAGAGAACCGATAAGGTTACCCAAGCCTACAAGACCCCAACAACGGAAGATACGACCCCAAGTGATGCCCGGACGGTTAGCAAACTTAGCCAGAGGCGCTAGACCAAAAACACCGGTCACTAGGTCATACCCCATCACACTTAGAATTACGAAACCAACGGGGAAAACAAGTGCTCCTACAAGGCCGATACCCGTTTGTACAATCGCGGTAATAGCAACCACCACCGCAAGCGAAAGAATAACGCCAGCCATCGTACCGCGAAGCAGAAGATCTCGCGTGCTTGTATTGGTTTTCGCTTCACCAACATTGATCATGGTTTGCACGAATTCTGCAGGCTTAAAATCAGTAGACATGAATGTGTCCTTATCCAAAATTGAAAGTTAAAAAGTTAAAGATTGAATAGAGAAAGGCTTCCCGTTGACACCTGAACGCTGTCTACAACACCTCGCTTCCCTGTTCCCCTGAGATGATGCTTGGAAAGCCTTTGTCTATTAAATCTAGGTTTCAGTTCATTCCCTCCCCCTAAGAGGAGGGAATGAAAACCAAGCTTACGCAGAGATTTCTACTTCGCCGTTGGTTACACGCGTTTTGTACGCTTTCACGCTAAAACGTTCGTCTTCCATGCACGCACCTGTTGTCAGGTTAAAGCGCTGCTTCTTAAGTGGGCTTGCCACCCAAAGCTCGCCTTGGTGCTCACAGATCAAACCGCGAGAAAGCACGTTTGATTGGAAGAACGGGTCTGTGTTGCTGATCGCCAGCACTTCTTCTGCTTGTGTTGGACGAAATACCGCAACTTGCAGACCATTAACCAAAGCACAAACGCCAGTGCCCGGTACGATGTCGCTGATTTGGCAAATCTTTTCAAATGACATAATCAACCTTCCCTTATGCTTCAGTGATCGCTACGTGTAGGATGTCGCCTTTCGCTTCAGGGTGTTTTTCCGTGAAGGTTGCTGGGCGGTGCTGTTCACGCTCTTGTACAAACACGACGTTTTCATCGCGCTTGTCAGAGTTGATGAAGTGCGCGAAACGAGTCAGTTGTGATTCGTCGTTGATGGTCGCAGTCCACTCACACTCGTACTCGTCTACAAGCTTCGCTACGTCTGCTTCTAGTTGAGCGTTGATGCCAAGTTTGTCTTCAACAATCACTTCGCGTAGGTAGTCAACGCCACCTTCCATGTTTTCCATCCAAACTGATGTGCGTTGTAGTGGCGCAGCAGTACGGATGTAGAACATCATGAAGCGGTCGATGTACTTAATCAGCGTTTCTTTATCTAGGTCACTTGCAAGTAGGTCTGCGTGACGAGGCTTCATACCACCGTTACCACATACGTACATGTTCCAACCTGCATCAGTCGCGATAATGCCAAGGTCTTTACCTTGTGCTTCCGCACACTCACGAGTACAACCAGAAACACCGAACTTCATCTTATGAGGTGTACGAATGCCTTTGTAACGGTTCTCGATGTAAGAACCTAGACCAACAGAATCTTGGACGCCGTAGCGGCACCACGTTGAGCCAACACATGTCTTCGCCATACGAAGTGCTTTTGCGTACGCTTGACCTGTTTCGAACCCAGCGTCGATAAGCTTGCGCCAGATCTCTGGAAGATCGTCTTTTTGAGCACCAAACAGACCAATACGTTGAGCGCCGGTGACTTTGGTGTATAGGTTGTACTCTGCAGCAACGTTCGCTAGCGCACCCAGTGCTTGAGGTGTCACTTCACCACCCGCCATACGTGGGATAACAGAGTAAGTACCGTCTCTTTGGATGTTACCTAGGAAGTTATCGTTCGTGTCGTGCAGCTTAACCAGTTGTGGCTTAAGAATGTGCTCACCCCAGCAAGAAGCCAAGATAGAACCAGCCAGTGGTTTACAAACTTCACAACCGTAACCTTTACCGTATTTATCTAGAAGCTCATCAAACGTTTTGATCTCTTCTATGCGGATTAGGTGGAACAACTCTTGGCGCGAGTATGCAAAATGCTCACACACGTCGTTCTTCACTTCGATACCAGATTTAGCAAGCTCTGCGTTTAGGACAGAGGTCACTAGAGGAATACAACCACCACAACCTGTACCTGCGCCAGTCACGGCTTTGATGTCGCCCAATGTGTGGTGACCATCAGCCACCGCTTGTGCGATCTTGCCTTTGGTTACGTCGAAACAAGAACAGATGACTGCGCTTTCTGGTAGAGCATCTGCACCTAATGCTGGTTTCTCAGCGCCTGCGTGAGCAGGAAGGATCAACGCATCTGGGTGTTCTGGCAGGTCGATTTCGTTCAACATAAGTTGAAGCAGGTCGCCGTAGTCAGAGGTGTCACCAACCATAACCGCGCCAAGTAGTTTCTTGTTGTCTTTAGAAACGATAAGACGTTTGTAAACTTCTTGTTCTTCGTTCTGGTAAACGTAACTCTTACAGCCTTCAGTACGACCGTTCGCGTCACCGATTGAACCTACTTTTACACCTAGAAGTTTCAGCTTCGCAGACATGTCAGCGCCTTCGAATTTGCTTTCTGTGTTACCTAGTAGGTGGTCAACAGCAACTGTCGCCATCTTGTAGCCAGGAGCAACAAGGCCGTAGAACATTTCGTTCCAAGACGCACACTCACCAATCGCGTAGATGTTCTCATCAGAAGTCTGACAATGATCGTTGATAGCAACACCGCCACGAGGTGCCACTTCTAGCTCCATTTGGCGTGCTAGTTTGTCTTGTGGACGAATACCTGCAGAGAATACGATGAAGTCTGTTTCTAGCTCTGAGCCGTCAGCAAAACGCATAACGTTGCGTGCGTTTGTGCCTTCTGGCGCAATCTCAAGCGTGTTTTTGCTAGTGTGAACGTTCACGCCCATACGCTCGATCTTTTGTCGAAGTTGGTTACCACCAGCAAGGTCAAGTTGCTCAGCCATTAGCTTCGGTGCGAACTCAACAACATGCGTTTCTACACCCAGTGCTTTCAATGCGCCTGCTGCTTCAAGACCTAGCAGACCACCACCGACAACAACGCCTGATTTGCTCTTCTTCGCACACGCTTCGATCGCTTTAAGATCTTCGATAGTACGGTAAACAAAACAGTCTTTGCTTTCGTGACCTTTGATAGGTGGAACAAATGGGAACGAGCCAGTAGCAAGAATCAGCTTGTCGTATTGAACTTCACGGCCAGTGCTTGAGTAAACAATGCGGTTTTCACGGTTGATGTTAATCGCGCGTTCGCCGATCAGCATGTTAATACCGTGTTTCTCGTAGAAGCCTTCTTTTACTAAAGAAAGTTCATCTGCAGTATGGTGAGAAAAGTAAGAGGAAAGGTGCACACGGTCGTATGCGACACGAGGTTCTTCACAGAAAACCGTAATGTCTATATTAGACATATCAGCTTTCTCGACTAAGTCTTCAATATAACGGTGCCCTACCATACCGTTACCGATGACTACTAGCTTCAACTTGCTCATTATAATTCCTAAGGGTTAGGTTCTTATCACTGAGCTCATTGTTAGTTGTGAAAGAAAATTAATACATGATGTAAATCAATTACAATTTCAAACTACCCTAAAGGGGTAGATGAACGTATTTATCTGACTATTGCGAAATAAAAAGTAATTTATTAACGGATATTGGTAATTTTAACAAACTGAGATAACCGAAGCCATGCTAGCAACGGACTATACCGTTTTGCTTTTATGAAGTTAGGCTGACCATCGAAACCGAGCACACCTACGATAAATCCTGTTTTGCTTCTAAACGACGCACTCACTTGACTTCACCGTTTCAAGGTGATCAGAGAACAATATCTGAAGTGATTGAAAGATTTAGAAAAATCAAGCTTCACAACAAAAATTTTTTACTAGCTAAGTCGCACTATAAAGACTAAAATCAGGTTTAGTTCATATGGAATAGCGTCCATATGATTGATACCGTAATTGACATATAGAGTGCCGTCCCATTTTTGTGAGGCGGCCTTTTATTTGGGAGTCATAAAATGTCAGAAAACAATTCTATCTACATCTCAAGCTTAGATATGAACCGAATCACGGCCTTGTTGGATAAAATGCCAAACATCGCAGCGGAGCTTGTGGAATTAGAAGCAGAGCTCGACCGAGCAACAGTTCTTGAGCCAGAACAAATGCCAGATAACGTGGTCACGATGAACTCGACTGTAGAGTTTAAATTTTCAGGTGAAGATAGAACCATGACAAAGACACTGGTTTACCCTTCTGAACTGAAAAGCAGTGATGATATCTCTATTTTTGCGCCCGTAGGCAGCGCACTGATCGGTTTGTCTGTTGGTCAAAAACTTGAATGGCCAATGCCAAATAATCAAGTGAAGACAATTGAAATTGTCGATATCACATACCAACCTGAGCGTTGTGGTGCACTAAACCGCTAACCCTCAGTAGTCCCGGTGCAAAGGCCTCCATTTAAGACTTTGCACCAGGAGAGCCCCTCGCTTATCCCCTATTTCCCTCTTTGTTTTTCCAAGCATTTACTTTGCTGCTCTTAAGTAACATCACCGATTCTTTATTATTTACCGCATATTCAATACTTATATCTCCAAGCTCAATCATAGAAATTGCAAAGTATTTTTCGTATATTGTCGCTCCGAAAACGACGTAAATTATGCGCAAAATGGAAGAATATCTAACTCGAATTGCCGTCTTAGAAAAAGAAAATGAAGAGCTGAAGCGGAAAAATGCGCGACTACAAGAAAAGTTGAATGCTGCACTCGACAGTAATGGACTGTGTTTGTGGGAGCAGCATATTCCTTCAGGTACTTTGACGATATTCAATATGCAATGGGGCAAAATGCTAGGTTATCAGCCCCATGAGTTAACCGCGACGGTTGAAACGTGGAAAAACAATCTCCACCCTGAAGATTATGATCTTGCGGTGGGTGCATTTGAAGATCACCTAGCTGGCAAAACCGACCTTTATGAGGTAGTTCATCGCATGATTCATAAAGACGGCAGTGATAGTTGGGTCTACGATCGAGGGCGCATCGTCGAGTATGGTTCTGATGGCGAACCACTACGCATGATGGGCACTCATATCGATATTACAAAAGAAAAGCGATATGAGCAGCAACTGGCTAAGTTAGCTTCGAGTGATCCATTGACCGGACTATTAAATAGAAAAGCAATTGAGGAAAACTTTAATCATCAACCTCAAACCGAACCGTCTCAGCAGTCTGCCTTAGTGTTTGTTGATATAGATAATTTTAAAGCAGTTAACGACCAGCTAGGCCATCATACTGGTGATACTCTCCTCATTAATATAGCCAATAGCTTAACAGAGCTTGCGCCAAGCAAGTCTCAAGTCGGACGCATAGGAGGAGATGAGTTTGTCGTTTTAAGCTCTTATTCAAATCAAGAAGAAATATCTCAACTTTGTGATCGACTCTTAAGTTCCATCATTCCTGTGATAAATCAGGACTTAAATAAAGTAACGATTGGAATGAGCATCGGTGTTTGTCTATTTGATAAAGGAAAACAACAGTTTAATGAAGTTTATCAAAAAGCCGATCATGCAATGTATGAGATAAAGAAAAATGGCAAAAATGGCGTTGCCTATATCCAGATATAATAAGTCTCTTGTTTTTTGAAATTAATATTTCTTTAATTTGACAATTTTCTCTATGGAATTGATAGCGTCTTATTTTTAATAAGTAATTTATATATAAAACAAAAGAAATAACAAACAATTAAGAGTGTTGCATACTACACGGTGTAATATTACTACTGTCTTTGTAACTACTTTTGTTGCATACAATATTGTCTCTTATTATTTTTATAAAAACCACCAATAAAAAGTAGTTAAACATTATAATTCATGAACTTATAAAAACCGAAATGCATGGTTGAATTTTAACCACCCCTTCTGCTAATATCTCGCCTCGTGTTTAAAAGTAATAAACACACACAAATATAAAACAAACCTTATAAAACATAATGCACACTTGATAATTACTGGTTCTATTTGGGTAGAGCTCGTTATTTATTTTATTTAAAACATTATGAATTTGTAATTTCATTTAATATCAAAATATTAAGTAGGTATATAAATTGAAGAAGGTCATCCTCCCTCAATTGGGCTTTGTTGCGTCAAATTTACGCTTGCTAGCTCTTGGCTTTGTAACCCTCGTGTCAGCATATTCTTTTTCATCAGAGGCTTATGTTGAGCAAGTGGCCAGTGGTGAACAAAAAACATTAGTTGTACTCGTCAATTTCCAAGAAAACCCTCAAGAGATCCCGATCTCTAAAGAAGACGCCCATCATGTTGTTTTTAATACCGTTAGCGACTTCTATTCGCAAATGTCCCAGGGGCAACTTTGGCTAACTGGTGATGTTGCTGGAACATTCACCTTGCCGATATCAAACCAAATTTGCGATGATGATGCTGTAGCTGCGGAAGCCAACAAAATGGCTGAAACTGCGGGATATCAACTATCAAACTATGACCGTTTTATCTACTTAACAACCAAAACTGGATGTGCATCAGAAGGCTCTGGTAGTCAAGGAGTAACTCCCTCTAGAGCGTCAATAAATGCGGTTTTCGAGCCTCGAGTTATCGCCCATGAATTAGGACATAATTTTGGATTGCATCACGCTTCCGCACTCGACTGTAAAGACGGTACGTTGGCTGGTGATTGCCGTGTCATAGAGTACGGTGATAGCTACGATACGATGGGTAACTACGATATGGGTTACTTTAGCGCCTTCCAACTGGAAAACTTAGGGTGGCAGACCTCCCCTGCTCAAATCATTTCTAGTGATGGTGTTTACTCTATTGATGCCTATGAAGACTTTGAAAGTACTTCATCAAAAGTTTTAAAAATCCCAAGAGGTACCGATCCAATTACAGGCCAGCGCCAATGGTTTTACGTTGAATATCGACAAGCTCTTGGCTACGACAGCTTTTTACGTGACCGTTCGTACATCGTATACCGCCAAGATGTGACAGAAGGTGTGGTTGTGCGCCTAGCGACAGACGGTGATCTTAAAAGTAGCCGCTTGCTACACATGAAGCCTGACTCCACTTTCAAACAATTATTTGGGAGTAATGACTGGGAAGACCCCGCTCTTCCAATCGGTGGAACATTCACCGATCCAAAAACAGGCGTGTCGATTACTTTGGAAAGTGCTAATGGTCAAAACGCACAGGTCAGTGTCATATTTGGTGGTGAATCAGGGCAATGCGTTGCGACATCGCCTCTACTCTCTCTAACCCCACTTTCAGGTTCTGATGCTAATGCCGGAGAAACATTAGCGTATAATCTAAAAGTGACGAACCAGAACAATACAGAATGTGCAGACGCGACCTATACAACAGCTTTAAGCGTTCCTGACGGATGGAATTATGACGCAAGTGCCTTGACGGTTCCTTCCGGCATGAGTGCAGAAACGACGGTCATGGTTACGTCAAACAGCGATGCTCAACCGAACTCTTACAGCATAGCCGTTGACGTTATAGATGCTGAAAATGAACAATCAGCCAAAACCGAGCTACCTTACACAGTGTTATCTGAGTCAACGTCACCACTTGAAGCGGTGAATGATAGCGTAACGATCAGTGATAAATCCGTCGTTCGCATCCAACAGTTAAATAATGACTCATTTGAACAATCGACTTCTCTTGCAATTACGGTCGCTAAGCCAAACAAAGGCAGCGCCCGTGTACTGAGCGATGGCTCCATTGAATACATACCTTCGAAGAAGTTTAAGAATAATGATTCATTTACTTATACGATCAGTGACGGTCAATCTTCTTCAACCGCGACGATTAGCATCACCTTACAATCGAGTTCTGGTGGGAATGGTGGTGGAAACGGTAAAGGGAAACCGAACTAAATCACGCAATTCAATATGAAAAAGCCTGGAGAATACTCCAGGCTTTTTATTCACAAGACGTCAATTAGTTGCTTGGTGCAGGACAAATGTCACAGTCTGCAGAAGCTGTATTCGTCGCTTGAGTATTATCGATTTTCAAGAAACCAACCGCTGTCACAGTATCACGGAAAGATTGTGTTTCTGCATTGCTAAATGCCGTTGGGATATAACTACCAGTATAAGACTGACATTGATCCGAAGCGAGTTCGATATTATCTACCACTTTCACGTCATCAGAAGTATCCTCAGGCGTACCTGAGTCATCCACAACAGAAACATTCACTAAAGTAAGTCCAGGCGTTGTGTTACATACCATTCCCGAGAAGCTCACTTCTGCAATGATACCGTTTTCAGTAAGTTTGAAGCCGCTTTCACATGATTTCGTTACACTAATCATTGGAGACAAGCTCAATGACTCACATGGATCACTTGCTGTATCAGTAATGGTCGCTTGACCACCCGGAGTCGCAGCTGCTGTGACTCTTACTGTATTAGTTAGACCGTTATTTGTACTTTCAAAACTGCCGCTGTATGAAGCACTGTCACCTGAAGCAATGGCACCTAAGCTATGTGTAGTACCTGCTTCTAAATCCTCTACAACAACATCGTATAGCGTACCAACACCATCATTAATCACGTCGCCGCTGTATGAGTAAACGTAACCATCTTCTGTATCATTCACGACCGCTTGATTACATGTTTTGGTGATATCAACACTACACAACTCAAAGTCACCAACCACGAAGTCTTTCAACTGAGCGGTAATACTGCTTGATGCTCTTGTTTCGGCTGCAAATGAGCTAAAACAGGTGTCTGTTTGTAGAAGTTCAGTAAGGTTTACACCACCTTCAAAGAAGGTTTCTGGAGGGAAGACATTTTCGACACCACTTTTTGGCGTATACGCCCATGGTGCAGGTGAGTCAGTTGTATTGGTTGAAGCACACACATCTTGCGCGCCCGGTGAACACAGTGCATTTGTCTTAACTTTCAAACGTAAGTTTGTCGCAGCACACTGACCATCTTGTGGATTATTGTTATCAGCTTTCGCACAAGTTGTGTCCCATTCAAGAACCAAAATTTCTGGCCCCTCATTTGCCCCTTGCAAATAATTCACCTGAATCAAAAGGTCGCCAGCAATATGTTGACCAGTGAATGTACCGTCTGGGTTTGTACTGACTGAGTCTTGATAAAACCAAAAACCTAAGAAGGCATCACCGCTGTTACCAAAGCGGTCTGCACCAAAGGTGAGTACAAGGTCA
Organism: Vibrio sp. PBL-C16; assembly: GCF_034321865.1. Classification (NCBI taxonomy): domain Bacteria; kingdom Pseudomonadati; phylum Pseudomonadota; class Gammaproteobacteria; order Vibrionales; family Vibrionaceae; genus Vibrio; species Vibrio sp. PBL-C16. The sequence continues at coordinate 461,862 of NZ_JAXLNY010000001.1, forward strand.
TTATTAATGTTGTATGCCGCTGCATACGCATGAAGAATATCCCCTTTATCAAGTACCGTCCCAGTCTTCCAACCGAGTTCTGGTATGTCTTTGATGTCTTTATTACCACCAGTAAAGATTGTATCCGGTGTTGCCGTGTCATTCTCAAAGCTAAATACTAATGCTCCACCACTGTTTGGCGGCGTTGACCAGTCATCTGGAGCTCCCACTCCAGAGTCATCTATCGCATTAGCATTTGCTTCTAACTCAAATACGCCATCTGTTGGTGTTGCAAATGCAGAGCTACCTATTAGCAAACTTGTAAATATTGCATAAAGAAAGCTCTTCATCGTATGCCAGATACCTGACTTACAAGAATTCATAACCTACTCCTTAGAACGCTTCTAAAGCTAGACGAAGGTCCCTATGTCATTAATTGCCTTTTAAGAAAGAGTGAAAGCGAGATACAACTTTCGTTTCGGCTTGTATAACGCATAGAGCATGCCACTACTTAAGGTTATGATTTTATTAAACTAAATATTTTCAACAGCGAAGAGAATGAACAGAGTGTTCAATTTTAAAGAAAGAGAAAGAAAACAAAAGAGACAAAAAACCTACGATAACAAAGATATATACGTGTTCTAGGATAATGTTACAGATTGACACTTTATTGTTTACACCTGTGACAGGTGCACAAAAACGACGGTATTGAAACTGTCCACTATGAATATGAAATAGACGCTTACTCACCTGCTCCAACTAATGTGAAGGTGATGTGTAACACCTGTTTGCATAGTGTTACATCCTTTACACATCTAATTGAATACTCATTTAACTAAAACATATTCAGTAGTTTAGCGAATAAGTTTTAGCCCAACCATTTATGAAAATATAAACAAACTGTTCACCCCTCTGTACAAAAATAAAAAATAACCAACAAATACAAAAGGTTAAATATGGAACACTCTATGCTAGTCAACCGACGCAGTTTAACTCTGTGAGAAAACTATCACGTATGTGGGCTCAAGGACGTAGCGAGCCCACTTACACAAGGAGGTTTTATGAAAACCATATTTAACTCTTGGTGGGGCAATAAGAGTTACCGTTGTTCCACTTTATGTAGCCAGAATATACTTACAGCGATCAATATCAGCAGCATGTTTAAGCTGTTTACTTGGGTCATAGCGGTTAGCTTAGTGCTGAGCTCTCAAATTGTTTACGCATCCTCTGGCGACCCTTCAAGCCGAGGCGTGCAACCAATATTTGTTGAAGGGAATAACACCTGTCAACAATTACTTCCAGGGATCGATGGTTTGATAGAATACAAGCTTGAGCCAGTTACAGACGGCACTTTCGGTGATGGCATGCTTGAAGTGGTTATTGATCAACAACCTGGGGCAAAAACCTTCAGTTGGGATCAAGGTGATAGCCCTGTGATTATGCAAGCTATCTTTGTTAAAGGTGGTCCTGACGGAAACCTATATAACTACTTCACAGATGGATTATTGTATCAAGATGATGCCTTGCTGCATTCACCTGTAGGGAAAAATGGTAGATACTATGGCTTAAGTCATATTTCATTCTGTTACACACCAGGCGTACCAGACATTAAAATCACTAAAACTTGTACATTTGGTGATGTTGTCAATGGTAACACTTTGAAATACAACTATAAACTCACTGTAGAAAACACCGGTGACTTTGCATTGTATGATGTTGTGGCAACAGACACTACAGCCGTTGACAACGATATGGCTGCTGGTGACCATGTGTTCAATTTAGCGATGCTCGCCGTTGGACAAACGCAAGAGTTTAATGGTTCGTTTATTATTGACCAAAACGGTATCACTAACTATGCAGAAGTAAGCGCAGCACTTGAAACTGGTGGTGGTGTTGCGGTTTCTGACAACGCAGATTGGGAATGCCCAAGCCAAAACATCCCTGGTTCATTGTCTCTAGAGAAAGACTGTAGTGTCGTCGTCGTGAATCGATTTGAAGATACTGGTATTAATGAATACGGTCTTCAAGTCAATTACAGTGGTAGTGTATGTAATACCTCCGATGTCACCATTGACGGCATTGTCGTAATCGACAACAAAGACTCGAATCCAATCCAGGTTGGTATGCTTGCGCCTGCTGAGTGTTACGACTTTACTGGTAACTACGAGCCAATCCCAGGAGATGGTGAAGGCCTTCCATTACCGGGTGAAGAAGTCAGAGCGTTTACAGATACTGTGGATGCAAGTGGTGAAACTATCTTCGGTAATGTTGTCGTAGAAGCGATAACAGCGTCTGCAGAATGTACGCTATGTCCAACTTGTCCAGAGCCTGTTAACTGCCCTGAATAAGGTCTACTTACAACTTAATAAAACAACGCCTGACGTTAACTCGTCAGGCGTTTTCTTTCGAACTATATCGTTCTATTTATTCTTACCTTTCCCATTGTTACCAGAGTTGCCAGAATCGCCACCAGCTGAGGACTCTAACTTCACTGAGACCTGAGCGGTCGAGCTGCTTTGACCATCACCTATGGTATAGGTAAAGCTGTCGTTATTTTTGAATTTCTTCTCAGGTGTATAACGCAGGGTGCCATCTGATAACAGCTCTAGTCGCCCCTTACTTGGTCTAGTAAAAGAAACCACGCTTGCAGAGTTTTGCTCTCCAACAACATCGTTTGCCATCACATCGATAATCACCGACTGTTTCGAAGACATAGTCACCTGATCATCAACAGCAACGAGCTCTGGTGATGGCGAGATTTCAGTGGTTACAGAGTAATTCACGGATGCTGCGGTTTGCAGACTTGAGTCCTCGCCGTGCGTCACGATCATCTTCAAAGCATAGTCTTTATCACTAGCGTCAACCGAAGATACGACTGATATCATTACTTGTCCGGTTCCACCTGCTGCTAGCGTGATTGCATTGCTGCTTGCTTTCCAACCAGTTGGCACTGACGCGTTCACAGAAAAACTGCTCGCTGAACAATCTGCACTATCTTTGTTAGTAATAGTGACCTGATATTGAACCTCATCGCCGGCTGCAACCGAGTGACTTGTTGCAGCTTTCGCAGTCACTGATGGAGCATTTACAGTACAAGTTCCGATATTACCGTTGTCAGAGCCGTCAAAGACAACGCTTACTTCGGCGATGCCGTTCGCTGCACTCACCAAACTCAATGTTACACCTGAGTCTGGGTCAGTATAGCTACCACCGACCGGCATAGATGGGTCAAACCAGTCATTTCGGCCAAAAACCGCACGATATTCAGAATCAGTTTTAAAGTGAAGCAGATTACTGCTGCGCCCATCACCTTCTACAGCGCTTCGAATGATGATGCCATCCGTAACGTCCCCACGATAGAACGAGTAAGAACGAGCATCTAAAAAGTCGTCAAACCCAATAGACTGGCGGTATTCAATGTAAAACCATTTTTTTGCACCTGTAGAAGGATCAGTACCACAAGGTACTTTTATCGTAACTGGCTGCTCACTAGTCGTCTCGTAATTCGCGATGGAGTAAGTACCATTTTGAGTAACTTCCAGTGTCTTTGAGGCGTGCTCTCCCTCTAGCCATCCTAGTCGCTCGCGCTGGAAAGTATTCAAATAGCCGATGTCTGGACCACCCATTACATCATAGGTATCACCGTATTCACGCAACGTACAGTTGTCTGAAAGCGTATGCTCGCCACAATCAAGAGCACGAGAGTGATGCAAACCAAAGTTATGTCCAAGCTCATGAGCGATATTCATCGGAGAAAAATCACCATTGATGTATGCGCGTGAAGGCATGCCATCAATAGTTGCGGATCCAGCGACACCACATGCCGTTTTTGTCATCAAGTAAACAATACGATCGTACTCTTCAAGCTTCACTCCCGCTGCGATGGCTTCTTGATCCGCTGCATCTTGAACAGCGGTAAAGTCACAAACCTGATTAGACAACGGTAGATTAAACCAACCCACGACTTTCCCAGACAGCCACATTTGATCAAAAGAGCTTTCACGGTAGAAGTCATTCACTGTACCAAAGATTAGATTATTTGCTTCTGACAAAGTTAATGGCTGCTCATTTGGGTTTTCTTTGAAGTTCAGCAGGATAACCAATGTATTTTGCTGTCCCGTCGTATTTCCTGCTGCACTGGCGTAATGGATGCTCTGTAAACAAGCGAATATTACTAATAAAAATGACAACCCTTTATTTAGGGTTGTTCTATTTATTTTAATATTTTTTATCACTGCTTCACCTAATTTTAATTTAATAACGAGTTCACCTTCCCGCCAATATAAGCAGAAATGGTAGGGTAAAATCATATAAATTTTAGGCAATAAAATGCCCTAGCCTATAAAGCCAAATATATTCCTATATACATCAACATGGTTATAAAAGGATAACCACCAAAAATATAAGAGCCGGAATCATAGCAAAGCAGCCGGTCAAAATTCAACCAGAGTGATAAGTAATTTAGGTTAAGTTTGTGTAATAATAAATTTATCCATTTTTGTCAGTCACTTAAAATAACCTTATGATTGTTTTATATGAACAACCTTTGTATTCAACAATGAATTTAATAAATTACTTGCACTACAGACAATTTAAATCATTAAAAATCAAACAAGTAGAAATTGAACTAAAATAACCTCAATTTCATCGCATAAAATTATAACCTTTAAATTCATTAACTTAATAACGAGTCATTCTAATAATATACCTCAACAACTCATGAGTAATATTATCCACCTTTAATTGTTAAATTTACGTTAAATTAAAGTGGTGAAAATTTTTTTGCTCACCTAGTTTTATACTCGATTAAAAGACAGACTGAGCGATACAGTGCCATATCAACTAGAGACATATAGAGAAACAAGCAGGATATATGTGCAACTTTATTTTCAGTATTGAACTAAAATCACGTGACAATATGACGCTATAGATAGCAATTCGGGAAGACTAGTTAAAGAATGATTAATTGATAATTGAGGTTGGTATTTGTACAAAAATTAATTATTCAATAATAAATGTGTATTAGAATAGTTTGACAATACCAGATAGTAAAAAACCGGCACAAGGCCGGTTTTTAGAAATAGTGGAGGCGCCTCCCGGAGTCGAACCGAGGTCCACGGATTTGCAATCCGCTGCATAGCCACTCTGCCAAGGCGCCTTTCTGATTTTGTATCTCTGTCACCAAAGATTTTGATGGTGCCCCGGGCCGGACTTGAACCGGCACAGCGCGAACGCCGAGGGATTTTAAATCCCTTGTGTCTACCAATTCCACCACCAGGGCAACGCAATCATGCGATGGGTTAGACACCATCTGTCTCTACGGCCTTTGCCGTGAGAACGAGGCGTACTTTAACGGATTAATTTATCTGGTCAACAAAAAATTAGTCTTTTTTATTCAAATGGTTAAAAAGCCAACTCAAACGAACAAAGGGCGATCATTTTGCTCACAAGAACATCAGCATGTTTTGCTCTCGTTTACTTTGCTTCATCACTTCATGTCAATGAGGAATCGACAAGTCGCACAAATTGACAGTATGGGTATAAACTTAACTCGTACTGCAGGGGACAAATAAGCGCTCATCATGTTTCGAAAGTCATCATTTCAATTACCGCTACATACTGATTCCGAACTCGACTTCGTAGTGTCCCACTTCTTACTTACTGAATTTGATTATGCACGCTCTCTGGAACAGGGGATCGTCCATGACTTGGACCCTGAATATACACACCAATATCGCGTCACACTGAGGCGCATACGCTCACTATGCTCACTACTTCGCGAACTGATCCCTCCTTTTGAACAGCGTATTTTGAAACCTCATTTAAGAATAATGATGAAGAAAACAAATAAGCTGCGTGATTTGGACGTATTTATCTTGGACAAAAACCAATACATTGAAATGCTCCCAAATCACAAATCGTCTCTTGAGCAGCTTTTTGGCTTTATCGAAGCCGAACGTGCTTACGAACAGGCAAGAGTTACGCGTTGGCTAGCTACAAAAGAATACACAACGCACTGCACTTTGGTCAGGAATAGTCTGCTGCGAAGTACGCAACACGAACGAGTGGATAGCAACGTACCTGCGTTACTCTTCGCAAGCCAAAAAATCTCCGATCAATTTAAAAAAGTTGATAAAGCACGACGCAAGATCTCGGACAAAAGTCGTGACAGCGTGATTCATTCGATGCGGATAAAGTGCAAAGCGCTGCGTTATCTGTTAGAAGGGTTTTCCACGCTCTATCCTTCCCAACAGCACAAAAACAACGTGAAACAACTAAAACTATTGCAAGACAAGCTCGGTGACTTTAACGACACTTCAAGTCAAATTGAATTTTTCGCACAACTCAAAGAGACAGCAAATCTCAATAAACAAGATCGTAAGGCTTTGAAAAAGCTAATTAACGTGCTTAGCGAACATCATGAACTCTCTCGCCAAACCATCTTGACGCATTTAAGCCAGTTTGAGTCTTTCATTCGCGATACCAATACACAGAATCTCTATCGGCTCTAAATCAAGGTTCACGTATTTTTAATATTCATTAATTACAGTCAATCGTTAGGCTCCACTAAGAAAGATAACGTGAAACCATTAAAACGATACCAATACGAGCGCTATGCGGTGCTTTGTAATCTCGCCTACCCTCGCGTCTTCAGACAAACCCAATATGGGTTCGATCCTAATGGGCAACGAGTCATTAGAAATGAACACGGTAAGATTATGATTCGCGTGCTCTGGAGTAAAAAACAGAGTGAAGTGGTCGTAGTGATTAAAGGCTCACACAGTATCAGTGATTGGTTGTTGAACTTCGCGATGTGGACGAGAAGCTGTCGAAGGTTGGGACTAAACTATCGCATTCACGCGGGTTTCTATCATCTGTTGTTCCAAGAAAGTTTACCGAGCCGGAATGAAGATCGGTTAGGGTTGACCGTGATCGAACGCCTCGAAGGTATCGTTGTACCACTTATTCTCAGGGGAAAAAGAATCACTATTACTGGCCACTCTTCAGGTGGCGCGATTGGCAGTGTTTTTGCTGACTATATTGAGAAAAAATACCCCAAAAGCATTAAACGCGTGGTCACTTTCGGACAGCCCGCTGTCGGGGATTGGACGTTTAAGAAACGCTACCGTTTGGGGCACAAAACATACAGGATTTGTTGCGACATCGACATCGTGACCTTTATGCCGCCCGTACCTTTTTTGTATTGGCATGTAGGCAAAATGCTATGGTTATATAACGGGAGAATATACGAGAACACCCCAACGCTCATACGGCTTGGGCGCTCCTTATTTAGTTGGCTAACGCGACCGTTCTCTTATCACTTTATGAGTAAATACATTCGCGACAAAGACTTTTTTGATGAACGCTGAGTTAAACATCCGAAAGGTCTGACGTACAGACACGAAAAAGCCGGACTTCGCCGGCTTTACGATTAAGTGGTGATCTACAGAGAGGCAATTTCTTTTTCAAGTTGATATTTGTTATCTGTGACAATTCGCTCTAGCACTTCAACACGTCGCTTCAAGTCACCAATTTGCTTGTTAAGGTTATCTTGTTCTTCTCGGCTCATCGTATTACGTTCAGATATCTCCAACGCTCTTACTTCTTTACGATGGTTCAAGATTAACTTTATTATCCCACCCCCAAATATGGCACCGAACACAATAGCCACAACCAATACATCAGCAATAGATTCCATTCTTTATCTTCCTCTAGATTATGCTCAAATATAAGTTACTCATTTGTTGAATGAATATCAAATAACACATTGATTCATTGAAAAGTTTTATCAAGAATTGCCTACTCTGTATCAAAATCACAGGAATGGATTATTCAACGCCAACCCAAACCGAGACAGATCCGCCGTTTACTGGGAACTCAGCCCAACCATTCGCATCAGTCCAAACTTCTTCAGTTCGGATACCCAACTTGTCTACGTAGCGAGCACTTGGTTTACCCGTATACATCCACTTCGAGCCGCCAGGTCCATCACTCATGATCACGGCCATTGAATGTGGATGATTTGCATCACCTTCTCGAGTCCAACCAATTACGTCCCAGTGGTCGAGATAAGAATGTTGTTTGCCATAGGCATAATCTTTACGCAGTGTTACTAGCTCTTTAATGTAAGGCACTTTGACCATATTGATGTCATGCCCTTTATCACTGTACTGCGCGCCGTAGTAATCTGCATAAAACACGGATGGATAACCTTCTTCACGCAATAAGATAAATGCGTAAGCGAGCGGCTTAAACCACCAATCAACGGTTGATTCCAACGCCTGCAAAGGCTGAGTGTCATGGTTTTCTACTAAGGTAACCGCTTTGACTGGATTGTCCTTCATCAGCGTACCATCCATGATTTGACGCATATCGTAGCTACCACCCGATTTAGACGCATTATAAAAGTTCATATGTAACGGTGCATCAAACAAAGACATGCTGCCAGAGGTTTTGGTGATAAAGTTATGCAGCTGATTCACATCGTAGTTCCAGTACTCTCCGACCGTGAAAAGTTCTTTCCCTGTTTTCCAACGTAGGTGATCAATCCATTCTTGCAGGTATTGATATTTGATGTGCTTCACCGCGTCCATTCTAAACCCATCGACACCCGTCATGTTGATATACCACTCGCCCCAGTCTTTCAGCTCTTGCTTCACTTCAGGGTGATCCATGTCTAGATCAGCATACATAAGGTAATCGTAGTTGCCTTTTTCCGAGCTAACTTCCCAATCCCATGCCTTACCTTCACCTTTGAATTTGAAGATAGCTTTTTCTTCGCCAGCATCGTCCCAGTCCACGCCATCAAAGTGGTACCACGTCCAATGAAAGTTTGAGTACTTGTCGTTGCGCCCAGGGAAATCAAACTCTACCCACGCTTCAATCCATTTATCACCAAGTTCAATATTTCGGTTGTTCCAATCTACGCGCTTGGTATCAACCCAAGACTTTCCATCCGCACCACCGCGATGGTTGAACACCACATCGCCATAAATCTGGATATTGTTTTTATGGGCAGTATTGATGGCGCTTAGGTACTGATCTTTGGTGCCATACTTGGTGCGCACCGAACCTTTTTGATCAAACTCTCCCAAATCATACATATCATAAACGCCATAACCGACGTCGTTGCTACCACCAGCACCTTTATAGGCGGGCGGTAACCATAACGCAGTAAAGCCGTTGCCAGATAGTGCCGAAGCGTTGTTTTCAACTTGTGTCCAGAGCGCACCGTCATTTGGCACATACCAATGGAAATACTGCATCATGGTGCCATTTTGTGCCGCCATTACAGGCGAACTGAGCAGCAAAGTTAAGGGTAAAAGTGTAGGTTTAAGGTTGAATGTTTTCATTATTTTTCTCTCACGTTAAGGACTAGAATCCTCCTTTCTGCATATACGCACCAAGCGATACTAACTATGACGCTAGCTAGGTTGCTGCCTGTAATACAAAAAGTTCGGATTACAATCGAAGAGAAACTATCACCAATCACACTATACAATTATTGAGTTGTCTAACATTTATAAAATCAATGAGTAGCGCGTTAAAAATATTGAATGGTGATCAAAACATGGGAGACTTTAGGAAAGCGCCAAGGCAGACTAAAAACGAAAAAAGCCAGTCATTTAAGACTGGCTTTCGAAATAGTGGAGGCGCCTCCCGGAGTCGAACCGAGGTCCACGGATTTGCAATCCGCTGCATAGCCACTCTGCCAAGGCGCCTTTCTGATTTTGTATCTCTGTCACCAAAGATTTTGATGGTGCCCCGGGCCGGACTTGAACCGGCACAGCGCGAACGCCGAGGGATTTTAAATCCCTTGTGTCTACCAATTCCACCACCAGGGCAACGCAATCATGCGATGGGTTAGACACCATCTGTCTCAGCGACCTTTGCCGTGAGAACGAGGCGTACTTTAACGGATTAATTTATCTGGTCAACAATAAATTTTATCTTTTTGATTTAAGTGCTTAAAAAGCGATCTGACTAGTACATTTGGCATTCAATTAGACCAATAAGCACCCGTTCCCTTTCATTGTCTATTAAGTCATACGCATACTAGTGCCCGTAACTGCTTCGAGGTAAACACGCGACTATCACGTTATGAACGCTGATCTTTTCACCGCTGTAACATCTGTAACAATTTGATTCCCTACTCTTGGCACGACTGCGTACAGAACATCATATTTTGTTACCGATAACTTTATATCGAATGTGGTCGTACCTTTATAAAATCATTGACTTTTTTTATTTTCAAACAAAGCTCAATTCATTATCGAAAATATCAATAAATAATGGTACGTTACACGAGTTGCAGTAATTTAATGGACATATATCACATATAAGGATGTGGTTTACTTTGGCGACACAACATAAGAAAAACAAGGTATATCACTAATGTCTATCAAGAATCTTTCTATAGCGAAAAAGATATCGCTATCGTTTTTACTCATTGCCATCGTCAACATTGCATTTGGCGTGTTTTTATCTACAGAGCTCAAAAGCATCAAATCTGAGCTTTTAAACTATACCGATGATACGCTTCCTGCAATGGAAAGGGTCGATTCGATTCGAGATCATTTGTCTCGCTGGCGCCGAGCTCAATTTGCTGCGTACACTTATGAAGACGCAGACCAAGTCAAAACTAAAATTTCTAACAATATTAGAGAACGCGAAAAGATCACTAGAGAGCTCAACGCTTACGGTGAAACTATCTGGCCTGGCGAAGAGCAGCAAACTTACCAGCGTCTTATGCGTCAGTGGAAAAAGTACTTGGTTACTATGGACCAGTACAATGAAGCGATGCTAGCTAACGACAAAAGCAAGGCCCACCCTATTTTGGCGAACTCTTTGTCTGCTTTCGAAGCGGTTGACTCAGAGTTAGGCGAACTAATCCGTCTCCTTAAAGAAGCTATGGATAGCAACAAAACTCATATCCTGTCCTCTGTAAATGGATTGAGTAATTCTTCAATTGCAAGTAACGTGATTATTCTACTGATCATGGTAGGCATGACATACGTGCTGACTCGCCTAATTTGTGGCCCACTTAAACTTGTTGTTGAGCAAGCAAATGCCATCGCGACAGGTGATCTATCAAGTGACATTGACCGTAAAGCAATCGGCAATGACGAGCTTGGTGAACTGGCAGACGCGACAACTAAGATGCAAGATGACTTACGCCAAGTTATCGATAACGTGATTGCTGCAGTTACTCAGTTAAGCAGCGCTGTCGAAGAGATGAACCAAATCTCCGATATTTCTGCGTCTGGTATGAAAGATCAACAGCTGCAAATTACGCACATCGCAACAGCAATGACAGAAATGAAAGCGGCCGTAGCCGATGTTGCTCGTAACACTGAAGACTCAGCGAACCAAGCTAACGAAGCAAACCGCCGCACACAACACGGTGTTCGTGAAACCCAAGGTATGGTTGACGCGATTCAAGAAGTTTCAAACGTAATTGGCGCTGCAGGCGATACCGTAGCAGAGCTTGAACAGCAATCGAATAAAATTAACGTGATCGTGGATGTTATCCGCGACATCGCCGATCAAACCAACCTACTTGCACTTAATGCAGCCATTGAAGCGGCGCGTGCTGGTGAGTCTGGTCGTGGCTTTGCCGTCGTTGCAGACGAAGTTCGAACTCTTGCCGGCCGTACGCAAGATTCAACGAGTGAAATCACTTCGATCATTGAGCAGCTACAATCACTTGCAAAAGACGCAAAATCAGCCACTGAACTTTCTAGAACCAGTATCTCAGAATGTGCAGAACAAGGCATTCAATCAAAACAGCTGATGAGCGACATTGAGCATTCGATTTCGGACATCTCAGACATGGGTACCCAAATCGCCACGGCTTGTAACCAGCAAGACTCTGTTGCAGAAGAGCTTAACCGCAGCATTGAAAACATACATTTGGCATCTCAAGAGGTCTCGCAAGGTTCGGAGCAAACCGCACAGGCGTGCCGCGAACTAAGCCAGCTATCCATTTCTCTTAAAGATGTAATGAGCCGCTTTAAACTGAGTTAAACTCAGTGGATACCTTAGTAGATACCAAATCAATCCCGATTTGCTTAAATAGAATGTCATCACTGAGGTATATTTAGGTATATATTAAATCACTATCTTAACAAACGCTCCAAAGCACCACTTGGAGCGTTTTACTTCGTCAGGTACTTTCCCCAAGTACTCAATAACATAACCAATACAAAAAACGCGTACGGAGACTTTATGCGCTTAAATAAAACCTTACTATCACTGACTATCGCTGCTGCAATCGCGGTTCCTGTAATGCAAGCTACTGCTGCTCCTCTTCAAATTAGCAATACAGCAGCAAAAGCAGAGCAAGTTCAAGGTGCTAACGCTTGGCTAGAAATAAACTTAGGTCAGTTCCGCGATAATATTGAGCAGTTTAAATCGCACATGGATGGCAAAACGAAAATTTGTGCCGTGATGAAAGCCGACGCATACGGCAATGGTATCGCAGGCCTGATGCCGACTATTATCGAACAACAAATTCCTTGTGTTGCCGTTGCAAGTAACGCCGAAGCACAAACTGTTCGCGACAGTGGCTTTAAAGGCCAACTTATGCGTGTACGCTCAGCGGATATTGGCGAGATTGAAGCCGCAATCGACCTAAATGTCGAAGAGTTGATAGGCACAGCAGAGCAAGCTAAAGCACTGTCTAAACTAGCCGAGAAAGCTGGTAAAGAAATCAAAGTTCACCTTGCTCTGAACGACGGTGGTATGGGACGTAATGGTGTTGATATGACGACAGAAGCGGGCAAGAAAGAAGCGCTAGAAATCGCTCAACAAGCTGGCGTTAGTATTGTTGGTATCATGACTCATTTCCCTAACTACAATGCAGACGACGTGCGCCAAAAGTTAGCTTCATTCAAAGACAGTTCTGCATGGCTGATTAAAGAAGCGAATCTAAAACGCGACAACATTTTACTGCACGTAGCAAACTCTTACACCGCGCTTAATGTTCCTGAGGCCCAGCTTGATATGGTTCGTCCTGGTGGCGTTTTATACGGAGACTTACCAACTAACCCTGAGTACCCTTCTATCGTGTCTTTCAAAACACGCGTGGCATCCGTTCACCACCTTCCAAAAAATAGCACAGTCGGTTACGACAGCAGCTACACAACAAGCAAAGAAAGCTTAATGGCGAACATTCCTGTTGGTTACTCTGATGGTTATCCACGAAAAATGGGGAATACAGCAGAAGTTCTGATCAATGGCCAACGTGCAAAAGTTGCGGGCGTTGCTTCAATGAACACTACAATGGTAGATGTTACAGGTATCAAAGATGTTGAGCCTGGTTCTGAAGTTGTTTTGTTTGGCTCCCAACAAGGCAAAACGATTTCAGCTGCTGAGATGGAAAAACACGCAGAAGTCATCTTCCCTGAACTATACACGGTTTGGGGAAGCGCGAACCCTCGTGTCTACGTAAAATAAACCTATTCAGTTATTCGTAACAGAGCGAAAAAGCGAGCCTCGTGCTCGCTTTCTTTCTTATTTACTAATCTGTACTAGCTCGTGATGTTATCAATTGAACAGAGCTTACTATTTCTGTTGTTTTACTCTCCTTTAGCACTACCAAGTGCGACTCTCTACACTCTGTTTCTTAAAGCCGCTTGGATGGCTCAATTTTATATAGCACTTAGTGTTTGAAAGCCCCTCTAATTGATGTTAAACATGAAGTTTACAAAAGAATAACAAACACACTCGTATGGCACTGCCCCTTTGCCTGCTAGCTAGGTATCTCTATGACAGAAAATACTCAACATCTTCAACGCTCCTCCACTGAGTTGCACGAATTTAATCGGCTTGACGTCTGGAACGGATTCACCCAACTTTTACCCCTCTCTATGTTCGTGGTCATATTTGGCCTCGCTTTCGGTGTTGCTGCCGTACAGACTGGACTAGATGTATTTCCCACTATGTTGATGAGCACACTGGTCTTCGCCGGTGCTTCACAATTTGCCACGTTAGAAATGTGGGGAGCAGAAGTCCCTCTCATTCCAGTACTTATTACTGTATTTGCGATTAATGCTCGTCACCTCTTGATGGGAGCCACGCTTTATCCATGGTTACGACAACTCCCACCAACAAAACGTTACGGTGTAATGCTGGTAGCATCAGACGCTAACTGGGCAATGGCACTCAATGCATTCGGTAGAAAAGAACCAGGCTTTGGCTTACTTGTTGGTGGCGGCTTAGCGATGTGGTCTTTTTGGATTGTGGGCACCTGGATCGGCATTTATTTTGGTAGCGCAATCAAAGATCCGGTGGGCCTCGGGCTCGATATGGTTATGGGGTGCTTCCTGCTGTCTATGGTGGTAGCCGGGCCGAAAGACTTAAGAATCTTTGCGATTTGGGCCATAGCAGCAGCCTCTTCTATGTTGGCGTATTGGTATTTGCCAGAGAATAGCCACGTAGTGGTTGGCGCCATTACTGGCGGAGTATTGGGTGCTTGTTGGAAGGAGAAGAAAGCATGAACATCGAAACAACCTTAGGTGGCACACTGCTTATCATTATCGCTATGGCGTTAGTCACGCTCATAACCCGCTGGGGCGGTGTGTATGTTATGTCATTCATTCCAATTAGCGAACGGGTTCAACGTTTCATTACTGCGATGTCAGGTTCCGTACTGGTTGCGCTTTTAGCTCCGCTAGCAGTAGAGGGTGATAATGGTGCTAGAGCAGCACTGTTTTCTACTGCCGTTGTCATGTTCATCGTGAAAAAGCCTCTACCCGCAATCGCAGCAGGCATCATCGCTGCCGCTGCAGTACGTGCTCTTTAGTCGTTGTTTCAAAGCCGATACCAATCATCAATAAAAGACCCAAAACACAAAGCCCTGATGTCACAAGTGTCATCAGGGCTTATCTTATGCTCATCATTTTAACGATGAACAACGATTATTAATCATGGTGATGCAGCACATTATGCACAGCAGTTACAATTGCGCTTATATTTGTCCATTTTGCCAATACCAGGGTTAAAGGTGTTCGTTGGATCTAACTCGTAGTAAAACTTCTGCAGCGAGTTTTCAGCTTCGTACAAGTGACCCACATTATGTTCTGCTGGGTATTTGGCACCACGGCTATTGAGGTGCTCTAGCATCAGCTTTTTCATCAACTTCGTGTCAGTCCCTTTTTTGAAAATGTAATCTTGATGGAAGACGTAACACATAAAGTGACCATAATAGAGCGCTTGAACAAGGTTCTTACTCACCTCTTCAGGCAAAGTTTCTAGCCACTCTTCATCATTACGTCGCAATGCAATATCAAGTGCAACGATGTCTTCTACGTCTTTTCGGTGAATCGTCTCGTAACGAATTGCTGCACCTGCTGCTGCAAAGCGATGTAAATAAGCTTTTTTACCTTCTTCCGGCGTACACTCGAAGAAATCACAGTCGTCTTCAACAGCCCAAACTTCTTTGAGGTATTTTTGTGCTTCAGCAATACCACCATCACTCATTTTCAATACCAAGTGATGCTCATACTTGTCACGGAAATCCAGCATTCGCTCTGGTAAATGTTGTGGGAACAACTTGCTCGCGTAGTACAAAATGGTGTCTGGCAGATATTTACTGACAAACGGGATGCGCTCTAAGAAATTTTCTACCTTAGCTTTAAGTGCGAACATTTTTGGTAGCTTATCTGTGCCTAACAAGTCGATGGATAAGAACACATCCTTGCCGTACTTCTCTGCCATGTTGAAGATATCTCGATGCAAGTATTCTCCCATCTCAGGCAAGTTATCAAACGTAGATAAGAAGTCTTTTCGCAACTTCGTTAGTTTCGCAGGGTCATTGGTGCCAAGGTAAAAAACCTGCTCTTTTTCGGGGACTGGGTAGCTGTCCACCCGAACGGCAAAAACCCCCAACTTACCGGCGCAGCCACTGGCTTCAAATAATCGGCGTTCATCGGCATTAAAGCGAGAAGGAATGTCAGAAGTCACGTCTCGAACACGTTCATCGTATTCTTTGTCTGACGCCATTCGCTCATCATGAATGATCTTCGCTGGGTCAAAGTTCCCTTCTTGCAGGTTTGTTAGAATTTCTTCTGGCGTTTCACCTAATCCTTCAATACCAAGGTGGTTCACCAAATGTAACTGGCCTTGCTTATCCACCTGCGCATAGATCGCCAGTTCCGTATAAGCAGGACCACGCTTAACTAGCGCACCGCCTGAGTTATTAGCGATACCACCGACCACAGTGGCACCTAGCGATGAAGAACCGATGATAGAATGCGGTGCTCGGTTCACTGCCTTCAACTCTTTCTCCAAAGAGTGTAAGCTCGCACCAGGCAAGCAAACCGCCTGCTTACCACCATCTAATAAGTGAATCTTCTTGATTTTGGTAATATTGATCACAACCACATCGCGATCATAATCATTACCACTCGGAGCCGAGCCCTCTGTTAAACCTGTTTTAGCCGCCTGCATGATAATGATGCAGTTTGCTTCAACACACTGTTTAATAATCTTCCATTGTTCCAGAAGAGTGTTAGGAAACACGATAGCAAGCGCATTACCACTACCCGAACGAAACCCCGAGCGGTAATATTTCGTTTTAACCTCGTCGGTTAGAACATTTTCTTCCCCAACGATGGCTTTAAATTCTTCAATCAGCTGCTTTTGTTTCATATCCGTATCTCTAGTTATTGTACTTCGCTCACAACACCGCTTAGCGGCAGGCATGGCGTTTGAGCCACTATAAGCAGTCCATTTCTCTGCGTCTATGTCAGACGGACGACCAATACGTAATCAATAAACAACAAACAAAATAATTCTTTATTTTTCTGTCACTTATCTTTCACATTTGAGAAATTTAACGTAAGAAACAGACCGTTTCTTAAAAGAAACAATAGCAAAACCATTTGTTAACAGTTGTGCGGGGTATCTTGTTATCAATATTAGTGAAGAAAACGAGGAGAAGCGTAAGCCCCTAAATTTAAGAGGATTCTTAGAAATGAAGATGGAAACATAAGCTCAACACCAACATAACGATCGGTGTTGAGTTATTGGCTTAAAATCGATGGTTTTGACTTTGAAAGCTTGTGTATAGATGATCGATAAAGATCTTAATTTTTTCTGGTTGCTGACGAGTGTAAGGGTACACCGCATAAATACCCAAACATTTGGCTGTTTCGTCTTTAAATAACTGAATCAGACTGCCTTGCTTTAAGTCTTCATAAACCAATACACGCGGCACATAGATGATTCCCTGCCCTAACAGCGCCACATTTCTCAATACAGAAGAATTGTTAGTACAGAGGTTACCGTCGACGGTGATTTGATATACCTCGTCTCCATCTTTAAACGCCCACTCATGCGCTCCGGTTTCTTGGTAGGAATAGACTAAACAATTGTGTTTAGCCAAGGCTTGAGGTTGTTTAGGTATGCCATGTTTAGCTAGGTATTGGGGTGACGCGCAAATGATCCAATTTGCATCCACCAGCTTTCTTGCAATCAGACTAGAATCTGGCAACACACCCGTTCTAATTGCCAAATCAAAACGTTCATTCACGATATCGACGAAACGATTATCTAGATCCATATCGATATTGATGTCTGGGTATTTCTGATTAAATTCATTAATCACTTGAGGAAGAATTAATTCACCAGAGATAGTAGGCACCGAAATTTTAATGTTTCCAGATAAGTTTTTACCTAAACCCACAATGGATTCTTCCGCCGTTGCCACCGCTTGATAAACCGCTTTTGCATGAGTAAAAAACGCTCGTCCTGCTTCAGTCAACGTTAGCGTTCGCGTTGTTCGGTAGAGAAGCTGTACACCAAGCTCTTGTTCAAGCTTGGCAATCCGTTTACTGACGACCGATTTGGTCAGTGACATATGTCTCGCGGCAGCACTGAATGAACCTTGCTCGATCAAGTGATAAAAAATGATGTAATCGTCGGTATTTCTCATGCGTCTTCGTCAAATCCTTTGGAAGCCCGTATTGTAAACTGAAATTGGCTGAGGTGCGAAACATCGGGTCACACTTAATATCAGAAACTCGTGACAGAGATGGGGTTGCTAAGCTCACAGGTAATGAAAAAGAGATGGTGTGAATTTATCAGTCTTCAGATACAAAAAAACCAGCTTTCGCTGGTTTTAAGTTGATGCACTTGGCATCGAGATACCGCCATAGCCATATCTGAATAATTTGGAGCGACACACGAGGTTCGAACTCGTGACCTCAACCTTGGCAAGGTTGCGCTCTACCAACTGAGCTAGTGTCGCATTTATTCTCGAAAGCCATTCGCTCTCAAAAGAATAATGGAGGCGCCTCCCGGAGTCGAACCGAGGTCCACGGATTTGCAATCCGCTGCATAGCCACTCTGCCAAGGCGCCTTTTATTACGCTTCAGGGCTCTACCCCGTTGCGTTGGTGGCTACTTTACGGATTGAGAGAAGATAGTCAAACAAAAATATTTCATTTTCTGTTCGTTTGATTTCTTTTAAGTCAATTCGACCAAAGTTCGATCTTATTGGCTTAAAACGAAGCAATATAAATCTAGCTTTCAGTTCGTTTTGTCCCATGAAACATTAAGGCGTTTAATAGTTGCTGACCCTTTTTAGCAATCTTCCCACAACATTAGGGTGATAAGACCAAGTGTGATCAAACATCGACATTAATGCAGGATTTCCGTATTTCGATAAGCTAATCGCGTGAAAACGGTTTTTCTTCGCTTTGAGCGCATCCACTTTGGCCAGTAACTCGTCTTGTTGTTTTGGCGCGATAAAGTCGGAAATGACTACCATGTCTGCGTTTTTATATTTATCACCGCTCATCAAGTCGATAGATTTAATCAAAGTTGGCTCTAAGTCTGTACCACCATGGAAGCTATAAGTTAGAAAGTCCGCCGCCTCGCGCAGACCATCTTGTTTGGTTAGTTCGTAGGTAATGTGTTCCGTAGAAAAAATAATGACATAGCAATCACGTTGCTCCGCTAGTGCGATTTGCATCAGAGCATAAGCCATGGCTTTGGCGCATTGCTCAGGAAAGCCACTCATGGAACCGGACGCGTCCACACAAACAATGAAGGGGCCTTTTTCGATATCTACCGCTTTATGGTCAGGTCGGTGAGCTTTAACTTTACGTAACGTGCGCGATTTGCCTTGTGTACGATAGTTCATGAGCCGTTTATCAACTAAGTGTTTATAGAACACAACTTCAAGTTCAGGATACGCCAAAAACATCGTTTCGTTGGGAAGTAGCTTATTTAGATCATCGCTTTCGTGAATACCGACAATATCATCCGTCGCCTCATCACTTTTCTCTTCGACCAATTGAAGTTCTTCAGTGGGCGCACGATTTAGTTCAGGATCATTTACTTGCCCCGCCATACGACCGAGTTGCTCCGCAATTTCTTGCAAGCCTTGGTGCTTCTTCAGAAACTCAGCATGGCGTTTCATCACCGTTAAGTCTGTTTTACTCAACTTGGCAGATGCCATATCCCACAGGCGCCCTACACTTTCAGCGTCACCCGACTCCGTGACTTTATCCATATTACGCATGGTTTCCATACGTTGATACAGGTCATTCAGCACCTTTTCTTTATTGGCTTCAAGCTCGCTTACTTGCGCTTGTTTTATAGCATCGGTGAGGCTTTGGTACCATTGATCACAAAAGTAATGAGGGAACATAGGGTTATTCATCCCTTTGTTCTTTTCCATCATTCGGCGAGCTTGCATGTAAAACGCAGAGTGCCATTCTAGCTTTTTAATCACATCTTCGATGTTTTCAAAAAACGCCTCTTCATCCCAATGAATAACCTCTTGATATAAAGACAGCTCTTGTTGGAAACGCTCTGTCTCACATACCTTGGTGATCCGTTTTTTGACGCTGCCTCGCCACTTTAACAAGTGACCTTTGACCGAAGATTTAACACCTCGGTTTTCTGCCATCATCATGACTTGTGAACGCGCCATCAAATCATTAACTGCGCTATCGATGATGCCGGAGTCGGCCACCATCAGCGCGAGGTTAAGTCCGTCTGCACCTAGCATGTCGTCTCCTTATGAGAAAAACTGATTTAAGTTTTTAAAGCGTTGGATAACTTTTTCACTTTCTGCTTGGATTGATTCAAGTCTCTGACTTACCTGTTGCAGACTCGACTCCATTAGGCGGGGTAGTTCAGGATCAACAAAGCTATGCGGAAGCGCATCATGA
The DNA here is from genome assembly GCF_034321865.1 of Vibrio sp. PBL-C16. Lineage (NCBI taxonomy): Bacteria > Pseudomonadati > Pseudomonadota > Gammaproteobacteria > Vibrionales > Vibrionaceae > Vibrio > Vibrio sp. PBL-C16. The sequence goes on from NZ_JAXLNY010000001.1 coordinate 482,026, forward strand.
AAGTTCGCTTTCACCTTGCGCATATGGTGTTCTGCCTCACTAAGCTGATTTACGGCTTTTTCGCTCTGCGTTAACCACTTTTGGTAAAGCTCTACATCCAAGCCCTCTTGAGTCACTAGGCTAACCAAAATGCCTCGGTTCGCGATATCACGGATAACTAGGTTATTCGCCGCGTCAACATCAAATCGTAAACGGCACATGTTGGTGTTTTGATTGACGTAACCATACACATCACCGCTTCCCTCTTTAATGACTCGATCTAACTCATCTTTGGGTACATAAACCCAGCGGCTATCACCTTTTTCTGATTCTGAAACCGACATGTTGCTTTGCAAGACAACCAATTTAACTAAGTTAACGGCTGCGCCAACTTTGTACATCTTGGCTTTAGAGGTATCAAAGCGCATGGTTTCTTTACGCAAAATACCCGTGGCCGCTTCAGACGTTAACGTCATGCGGTAGGCATCTTCTAGTTCATGTTGGACATCAACCAAAGACTCACGGCAGTACTCGATTTCCTGCTCCGCGTCTTGTTGATCAAATGCATGTTTTAAGGCGAACTCTTGAACCACTTCACGTACCACATCTCGCGATTCAGGACTGTTCCATAAACAATCTTGCAGCAGTAAAAGGTCAAGCGGATTTATTTCATCGCGACCATTAAAAAACGCGCTCGCTTTTAACAACTTCACGGCTTTCTTCCAGCGGCGGTCAGAGACATACATATCGGTATTGGCCACATCACCAAACTGAGCTTCAACTTTGCTTTCTAACATCGTTTTAAGCTGGAAAAGCTTTTCGAATGCATTGTCGGTTAACGTCAATTTGTCGAGCTGTTGTTGCCATTGATGATATTCTTCATCAGTTATCGCTAGGCCTTCTGGTACTTGTGCCTCTTGCGATGTGCCCACAGTCAACATCGACTTAAAGTTTTGTTTATTCTGAATTCGATTCACAAACACACGCACCAACATGCGGTCGTAGAGCGCATCCAATCCACTATCTTCATCGGGTAATTCATTGGAAGCCGATACCAACAAGCGCATTGGCACACGCTCGATATCGCTGCCATTTTTGAATGTTTTCTCATTAACCACTGTCAGCAATGTATTAAGAATTGCAGGGCCCGCCTTCCAGATTTCATCCAAAAATACGACTTGTGCAGTTGGCAAATACCCTTTAGTTAAGCGAACATAACGGCCGTTGTCTTTTAGCTCTTGGATACTCAGTGGCCCAAACACCTCTTCAGGGGTTGAGAAGCGCGTCATCAGGTATTCGAAGTAACTGCTGTTATCGAACGCTTGGATGAGTCGTTTGGCAATTAAGCTTTTTGCAATACCAGGGGGACCTAAAAGAAAAACACTTTCACCAGCAAGTGCAGCAAGAAGGCAGAGCTTGATCGTATGTTCACGCTCATAAACGCCATCCGTTAACGCTTTCGCCAATTTATTGATGCGTTCTGAGAGAAGCGCTTTTTCGGCATTTGAGGTAAATAAGGTTTGTGTCATACGTTCTCCGGCTGCTGAAGTGGTATTGCGTTAACATTTTTATACACTTGTTATAACTTTGTTACAAATGTATTTTGTCGAATTCCCCTTATAGCAGATGCTTTTCCCCTTCTTGACGAAGCAATCAAAGTTTCCATTTATGAGACATTGCTCACTTAAAGTGCAAACGCTTTCGTCGTGTTGCAGTATTTTTTGCTTTTGTTTCCCACCATTTGTGGTTAATGTCGAAAAACGTCAAAAATGCGGTAACAGCTAGGGTTTATAACTGCATGAGCAAGATAATTCATAAATGGAAGCAAATTTCTCTGATTGAAGAAGACGTTGTGCTTCCTACAGGACAGGCAATTACGCACACCACAATCCATCATCCGGGTGCTGCGGTGATTCTCCCTATTACAGCGGAGGGTCACATTGTCCTTGTCCACCAATTTCGGCCTTCACTTAATAAATGGCTATTGGAACTTCCTGCTGGTACCAGAGAAGGCAACGAAGAGCCACTCTGCTGCGCCAAAAGAGAGTTAGAGGAAGAAACTGGGTTTAGTGCAGAGAAATTCACGTCTCTCGGCCAAGTCACCCCTCTTGCCGGATTTTGTGATGAGATACAGTATCTATTTGTTGCCGAAAAGCTCAACAAAACAAACCGTTACGAGTGCGATGAAGACGAAGTGATTGAGGTCGTCACCTTGTCAATCAAGCAACTCGAAGAAAAGATAGTCGATGGCACGATCACCGATGCCAAAACGATCGCTTGCTTAAGCAAAGCGCGCCTTTGCGGATATATTTAGGACTTTGACCAAGGAGACATTCATGGATTTTCGATCAGATACCGTTACACAGCCCACCCAAGCCATGCGAGAAGCCATGTTTAAGGCCCCCGTTGGGGATGATGTTTATGGTGATGACCCTACGGTCAATGAGCTTGAAAAATTTGCTGCGCAGCTTGCTGGTTTCGAAGCAGCTTTGTTTACCACTTCAGGCACTCAAGCCAATCTGCTCGGTTTAATGGCGCATTGCGAGCGGGGAGATGAATATCTATGTGGGCAACAAGCACATAACTACAAATACGAAGCTGGTGGCGCGGCGGTTTTGGGATCAATTCAACCTCAACCAGTCGAAAATAACCCAGATGGCACGCTACCATTTGATAAACTGGCTGCGGCGATTAAACCAGATGATTGTCACTTTGCTCGCACTAAGCTTCTCAGCTTAGAAAACACAATTAATGGTAAAGTACTACCTCTGTCTTACTTAGCAGAAGCACGTGACTTCGTGAATAAACATAACTTGCAGATGCATCTAGATGGCGCTCGCGTTTTTAACGCAGCCGTTGCACTTGATGTTCCGGTAAAAGAGATCGGTCAGTACTTTGATTCAATGACGATCTGTCTGTCGAAAGGTCTGGCTGCCCCTGTTGGCTCGCTACTACTTGGTAGCAAAGACTACATCGCAAAAGCACGTCGCTTAAGAAAGATGGTCGGCGGTGGTATGCGTCAAGCGGGTATTCTTGCCGCAGCAGGCAAACTTGCCCTTACCGAACAAGTGGAACAGCTAAAACAAGACCACATCAACGCAAAAACCTTAGCGGAAGGTTTAGCAGAACTGCCTGGTTTTTCAGTCAACCCTGAATTTGTTCAAACGAACATCGTGTTCGCGAAGCTTGATCCTCAAGTGGACATAGTAAGTATCGCTGCGAAACTAAAGGAACAAAACATCACGATAACCCCTGGAAATCCAATTCGTTTTGTAACTCATAAAGATATTTCAGCGAAAGACATCGACACTTTCTTATCAAGTATAAAATCTCTACTTTAATTTGATTTTGATCATTGAGCTTCCCCTAAGGGGAAGCTTTATTGTATCGCCATGATTTTTAGCGAATAGATAACCTCCATGCTCAGGTTTGTACTTCTAATCTCTTTTATTTTCTCTTCCGCTATCCATGCCGAGCCGTTTGGTGATGCTGATAAAGGTAAAATCAAATCACCTAGCTGTGTCTATTGTCACGGTGTTACAGGCATCGCAACGAACAACACCTATCCAAGCCTTGCTGGTCAAAATTCTCAGTACCTTTACAATGCAATGAAATCTTATCAAGCCGGTGAGCGTAAAGGGCCGCTTGCAGAAATGATGGCAGCACAGTTAAAAATGTTAAATGATGAAGACCTTCGTGATGTCGCTGCTTTTTATGCAGAACAGACAGAAATCAAGTAATTAGATCACCTGTAGATGACTATGAAAGCTCGTGAATCATCCAAACTCAACGCATATTGAAACATTAACCCAACATTTGACCACAAAACAATCAAATTAACTTCACTTCAAATAATTGATGAATTTATAGTTCAACATAAGCATTAATATTGACTTTTTATTCTATTTTATTGATATTTCATGCTTTATTGAATTTGACGTGAAGTAAGTTATGTCTCACACACATGCGCAACCAGCAGACTCGGTTGCTACCCCTAAGTCGTGGCAGATGCCAGATACCCTCATTTTGATCTTCATTGTTGGTATTCTTGCTGCGATTCTTACCTACTTAATTCCTGCTGGTCATTTTGATAGCCAACAGGTGACCTACATGGTCGACGGTGCAGAAAAAACTCGCACAGTTATCGATCCTTCTTCTTTCTCTTATGCAACCGACGAAAACGGTGAATTGGTTTACAACAAGGTTGGCCTGTTTGCTTCTGGTGGTGGCATTGGTCTGATGAACTTCCCTTTCGAAGGGCTAGTTTCTGGCTCTAAATGGGGCAGCGCAATCGGCGTGACTATGTTCATGTTGGTTATCGGCGGTGCTTTCGGCGTTGTAATGCGCACAGGCACAATCGATAACGGTATCCTGCGCCTTATCGATAAGACCAAAGGTAACGAAGCGCTATTCATTCCAGTGCTATTTTTGCTGTTCTCGCTAGGCGGTGCGGTATTTGGTATGGGTGAAGAAGCCGTAGCGTTTGCGATTATTATCGCGCCGCTTATGGTTCGCCTTGGTTATGATGGTATCACTACGGTAATGGTTACCTATGTTGCGACTCAAATTGGCTTCGCTACTTCTTGGATGAACCCTTTTTCCGTAGCTATTGCGCAAGGCATTGCGGGTGTACCTGTTTTATCCGGCATGACAGTACGCATGGGGTTATGGGCTGGCTTTACGTTAATCGGTATCGCTTTCACAATGATCTACGCCGCTCGTGTGAAGTCAAATCCTAAACTTTCTTACAGCCATCGCACAGACCAGTATTTCCGTCAGCAAGAGCTTGGCAATCAAGATTCTCGTTGGAACCTAGGTGACACACTCGTTATCCTTACGGTTATTGCGACCACGGTGTGGGTCGTTTGGGGCGTAGTCGCTAACGCATGGTACATCCCAGAAATCGCGTCTCAATTTTTCACTATGGGCTTTGTTGTCGCGATCATCGGTACGATTTTCCGCCTGAACGGTATGACGCTAAACTGCGCAGCTGATGCATTTAAAGAAGGTGCAGCTATTATGCTTGCACCTGCCCTGTTAGTGGGTTGTGCAAAAGGTGTATTGTTGATCCTTGGTGGTGGTACAACTGATGAAGCGAGTGTACTGAACTCAATTCTAAACAGTGCTGGCGGCGTGATTAGCGGGCTTCCTGACGTGGCTGCGGCATGGTTAATGTATGTATTCCAATCTATCTTCAACTTCTTCGTCACTTCGGGCTCTGGACAAGCGGCACTAACGATGCCTCTACTGGCCCCTCTGGCAGACATTGCAGGAGTTACGCGCCAAGTGGCAGTTTTGTCATTCCAACTTGGCGATGGCTTTACTAACGTTATCGTCCCTACTTCGGCATCTCTCATGGCAACGCTTGGTGTCTGCCGTATCGACTGGGGTGACTGGGCAAAATTCTGCTGGCGATTTATTCTATTACTCTTTACCCTATCAAGTATCGTCGTTATCGCAGCTCATATTATGGGTTTTGCGTAAAACGAAGCCAATTGGTAATTAAGGCGAGACATGTTCTCGCCTTATTAATATTCATGGTATGACGACGCTAAGGTTTTAGATTAGCTTATGGTTTTGGAGTGGTAACTTTAATGGCAACACAATTTCTCGATGACGTGATTCAAGGTCATCAAGTGATTCAATCTCTCAATGTAGCAGACCTAAATTCGGGCGAGCATAAGTTTTGGTTTCGCATCGCAACGAATGCTCTCTCTCAGTGGCAACACCTACCTGTGCTAGTGTTCAAAGGTGAAAAACCTGGCAAGAAGATCATGATTACCGCAGGGGTTCATGGTGATGAGTACAATGGTGTGTTAGCAGCGCAGAAAACTGCTCGAGAGCTCATCGGCACTGAAGTCGCTGGTACTGTCACTATTGTTCCAACCATTAACATGCCTGGTATGCTAAACCACAGCCGCGATTTCTATTCCGCAGACCCTGATGCGTCTCCTGCAAACTTAAACCGCTTTTTTCCTGGTGACCAAAACGGCAATGAGGCCCAACGTTACTTATATGCATTGTGGAATGATTTGCTCAAGCCAAATGCTGATTTAGCCATTGACGTTCACACTCAAACCAGTGGTGCGGCCTATCCACTTTACGTGTTTGCAGATTTCCGAATCGAGCAATCATTAGAAATGGCTCGCCTCATTAATCCTGATGCGATTTTAAATGATCCTGGAGATGCTGGCGTCCTTGAAACGGTCTGGAATAACCATGGTGTCCCAAGCATTACTGTTGAAGTAGGTATGGGGCGATACACCGAGCAAGAACTTATCAGTCGAACTGTAACAGGCATTTTTAATGTGCTGAAAAAGCATAACATTGTTGAAGGTGATATGGACCCTATTACGTCATGCTTGGAAGGAAACGAAATCATCAGTGTGAAAGCGACACACGGCGGCTTTGTACTGCCTCATGTCAGTTTGATGGATTTTGTCGAGCAAGGTCAACTTCTTGCGATTCAATACGACAGCTTTGGCGCTGAGATTAAACGCTACACCGCCCCAACAAGCGGCACAGTACTTAGCCACAATGTTGAATCTATTCGAGCACCAGGTTCCCTGATCGTTCGTTTGATTAAGTAAACCATAACCGTTTGTTGATAGAGCAACCTTTCGACGCTCACTCAAATTTATATAAGCCCCATCACGAGTAATCACAAATGATGGGTCTATATCCATTTTGACCACATTAAGTTACGCGGTAACAAATTACTGTTAAGCGAAATGACAAACTGAGCTCTTAATTAGGAAGCTTCCCCTCTGTCCGCTTTTTCAGCCACGCTGATGAACTTAAAGCTGTCTTTGTTTCTCTTGTTCAACAAAAATGAGCTCGTCTATAGCGAAACCTTTCTCTTTAGCTACGTACTTAAAGCGCTCCACTACTTTCTCATCAACGTTAGGCGTTCTAGACAATAGCCACAAATAGTCGTGGTTGTAACCGGAAACAAACGCATAGTTATAGTTTTCACCTAGCTCAAAAACAATGTAAGAAGAGTATATTGGCCCAAAAAAGGAAACCTTTAAGTGTCCAACCGTTTTATCTTCAACAAAATAAGCTTTGCCTTCAGCTTCTGACCACTGTCGCTCTTCTTCGGAATATCCACGGTTTATCACCTTAACCCCACCATCCTCGCGAACCTGATACTCAGCGGTAACGTTGGATAAGCCTCGCTCAAATGAATGGTCTAGGCGTGCAATTTCGTACCACTTACCTAGATATGGCTCTAAATCGAAATTATTGACGGGTTCCACCCCATCCGGCTTCGAGGTACAACCAAATAAAGTTGCAAGTGACAAAAGTAAAAATATTTTTATCGATTTCATACAACACCTAAATTTTAATTAGTGATTGATTTTACTCTAGAAGATAACAAATCGATCACTTAGCCGCACCATCGCCCTCATAGGTACACATCACAATTCTTCATCATCAATAGCGCGCTGAACACCGAAACCTCGTCATCTCAGCAAATCGATAACAAGATTGCTCTATTTTTGACTTACAAGCTGACCATGCTTGTACATTTTGTCAGCATTTAACCCTATGCATATAGAAACTTTGCACAACATAGACATTCGTAGGCATATCACCCTCCTATAATACGTTGCGTTATAGACAGAGGTTATTGTTATGAAATTAAAAACAGTGTCAGTTTGTGCACTTTTGGTGTTACTTGCAGGTTGTCAGCAGGAAAAGCCGAGCGCAACGACACAATTAACGACCTCGGCAGATGTATGTAATGCACAAGGAAACATGCCAGGTGGGTGGAATGAGTTTAACGCGACCCCTGATGCACAAAAGGCAATGGCCTTTGTTTTAAAGAAAATGGACACAATAGCGTCGTTTAAACAAATACTGAATGTTCACGCGCAAATCGTTAGCGGCGTCAACTATGCTATTGAGTTTGAATTGGATGATGGCTCTGTTTGGAACACGATTGTTTATCGCAACCTCGATGGCGAATATGCGATTACCCAATCACCAAAAGAAGGCCACTTTTGCGAACAGTAGCGACTTAGTCAGAAAGCCCCAACATTAGGGGCTTTTTGATCTAACAGTAGTCACTGAATTAGACAGCGAAGCGACATTGAGATTTAATCGACACCGTTGAACCAAGTCTTGATGGTTCTACATCAATCCTCTGCGCCATTTGTTCTTTCAACTCAGAAACGTGAGAAATAACACCGATCATGCGCCCAGTCTGTTGCAGGTCCACTAGCGTTTGAATAGCAAGATCTAAAGACTCTGGGTCTAAACTACCGAAGCCCTCATCAATAAATAAAGTGTCTAAACGAATACCGCCACTATAGGATTGCACAACATCCGACAAACCAAGTGCCAGAGCAAGCGCTGCCATAAATGATTCACCGCCGGAAAGTGTCGCAACATCACGCGTTTTTCCTGTGTAGCCATCTTCAACCATTAAATCTAAGCCGCGACCCGCAGCACCTTTGAAGCCCTCTGTTTTTCGAGCAAGAATATAGCGCCCTTTACTCATAAGGCTTAAACGTTGAGAGGCCTGGATCAGCACATCATCCAACAGTACACCAAGAACAAAGCGATGTAGGCTAACCCTGCTGCCTGTTTTACCACTAGCAACGTCGTACAACGTACCAAAGACTTTGTATTCTTCTTCTAACTTACTATTTTTCTCATGCAACACGGCAATATCTTTACGAACCTTTTCAAGACGTTCAAATATTGAGCGTGTGGTATCAAGTTGATTCCTTACTTCAATATATTGCGCCTGCAGAGTGGTTAACCTGTCGTTAAACGACTCTAAATTAGGCCTTTCAAGATCTTTCAATGCATGATTTAAATCATGTAGTGTTTGCTCAAGCTTGGTTTGTGCCTGTTTGAAGCTGTCTATTTCTTGCTGCCAGGCTTGAAGTTCATCATCTCCCACTCGACTACTTAGATAATGGCTTTCATCTTCAAATTTACTCGCCTGTAGTGCCTCATTCCACGCTAATTCTGCTTGGCTAAGTTTTTGCTCTGACTCAGATAACCACTGCTTGTTCGTCGCTAAGTGACTTTCCGCATTTGATTTCTCCAATATCGCTTGCTGCAAAGCGTTTTGCGCCTTTTCTAAGCCTGTGTTCAAACTCAGAATTTGCTCTTTTGTCAGCAAAATTTCACGTTCAAGCAAGTCAGCGGAACTGTATTTTGGGTCAATAAAAGCTTGTAATTGAGCCAATTGTTCTTGGTTCGCTTTAACGGTTGATTCATTTGCCGCCATTTGATTCTGCAGCTCATGAATTTTATTTTCACCCACGACGCAGCGTTGATTAAGCTGTTCAACGTTCTTTTCTAGCTTTTCAATATCAATTGCTTGTAGACGTAGGAGTTGAGCATTGATCGCTTGCAAATCATTTTGAACCGTCGAGATCTCAGATGTAGCATACTCACCCAACTCCTCTTTCAACTGGTTACACTGATTCTGATACTGACTAATGACAACGTTATGTTGTTCTAGCTGATTGCTTAGTTGGTTCAACAAGGTTTGAGCTTCTCGCTCTTTCGCTCTAGCCGCCTGAACTTGCTCTTTTGTAACGGCTTCTTCAACAAACGTTGCGGGGTTAGGATGCGTTTCGCTACCACACACCGGGCATGCTTCACCTGCTTTTAGTCGCTGCGCTAATACTGCTGCTTGAGCGCTGTGCCACTTAAGCTCTATCGTATCAGCGTCTTGTTGACACTGCATATAGCGCTGACTGGCTTCGTTTAGTGACTGCTGCTTACCTACAGTTAGCGCATTGAGTTTAGAGAGCTCTAAAGTAAGATCATGCAGCTTTTTTAGATCCTGTAGCAGCCGTTGTTTTTGTTTTATTTCCGCATCGATGCTGCCAATAAGCGCAACATCAACTCGTGCTTTCTCTAGCTCCTTCTGTCCCTGCTGGGCCTGTAACGTTAACTTATCTTTTAGTTCTATGTACTGTTTTAACGTTGCTTCAAATTGTTGTTTTTGTTGATAACCCGCCGTTATTTTACTTTCCAAATTGTCTTTCTCGACCAACTTGTTTTTCATACTTTCAAGCTGATACTGCAGTTGCGTTAACTGCGGGACCTTTGCCGCGGCCTCTTTTGCACTTTGCTGCAAGTTTTCTTGTTCTCTCGCAACGACATGAGCTTTTTCGAGACTCTCTTTCAAAGCTACGATTTTTTGCCTAAGCTCTTGCGTTTGAGCTTTTGCATTTTGTAATGAGACGTAGGGCAACTCTATCTTATTGGCATTTTTAGCGTTTTCTAATTGCTGTTGACGAGCTTTTATCGAATCTGAGTGTTCTAGATGCAGCTTGAGTGCGCTTTCTGCTTGCTCTCGTTTCGAAAACTCTCCATTCAAGGTTTCCGCTTTTTGCAATTCAGATTTAGCAGTATTGAGCTTATCTAACGCTGCTTGCTCATTCTGTTTATCAGACTCTAATTGCTTAGTTACTTGTTCCAGTTGTTGTAATAGTTCTTGTTCAGAACTCGCTTCTGCAACTTGTAAAGCACCTCGAATTTGATTATCAAATTCGCCTTTCGCTTTACTAATTGCACTCGCTTTATCTTTGAGCGCGTACTCAATTTTTTTATATATGTCAGTTTGAAAGAGTTGGCCAAAAATTTCTTCACGCTCTTTAGAGCTAGCAAGCAACAGTTCTCGGAATTTTCCTTGAGGCAACACCATAACTTGACGAAATTGAGTTTCATTCAAGCCAATAATATTGCTAACTTCAGTTTTAACCTGAGTCGTCTTGCTGGTGATAAGCGTTTCAGTCTCACCGAGTTCATAAAGAGCAGCAGTGTGCTTTTTAATCGTCATCCCTTCACCACGGGCCTTGGGCGCTTCCTGCTCAGGGGATCGAACAACTCGGTATTGTTTGCCGTGTAACGAAAATTCGAGAACTACTTCGGTTGGTAAATCTTGCGCGGATAAGTCACACCGCATCTGAATACCTTGTCGCTCATTACCTGTGGTTTCACCATAAAGGGCGAAGCAAATGGCATCTAAGATCGACGTTTTACCGGAACCTGTAGGACCATTAATCAAAAATAGAGGGTTACTGCCAAGCTTCTCAAAATCAATGATTTCAGTTTTTGCAAACGGACCAAAGGCTTGCATGATTAGTTTAATTGGTTTCATCTTTGGTCCCTATTGCTGTGATAATTGCTTAATAATGTCAGTAACAGCTTGCTCTTGCTCTTTAGACAACTGGCTATCTTGCGCCTCAATAAAAAAATCTCGGAACATATCAATTTCGCTTCGCGCCAACTTTGCTTGCGCCATTTCCTGCTCTACCCCAATTAACATGCCAGGTTTCTCAAGGTGTAAAACGTTTGGATACACTGAACGAAGTTTTTCCATTGGGTTTAAAATCGCATGTTTATCCATCAAACGAACTAACAAATAATCTTCATTCTTAGGGTCTGTTTTTCCTTGCTCAATAACTTTATCCAGCTCGCCCTCTACAATACGCATTTCATGAGGAGCCGTAAGATCAATATGCTTTGCAGAAACGAATCCTTTCTTGTTCAGTTCAACTAACGTGAAACCTTTTCTCTGGTTCTGTTCACCAAAGCTATACTTCATGGGAGAGCCAGAGTAACGGATATGCTCTGCGCCTTTCTTTTGAGGCTGATGCAAATGACCAAGTGCGACGTAGTCAAAATCTAAGAAGTGTTCATGACTCACGCGATCAGAACCACCAATAGATAATGGTCGTTCAGAGTCTGACTCGATGGCCCCATCAACAAAACAGTGACTCACGAGTACGCGCTTTTGCTTAGAGATAAAGCGCTCTTTAATTTGCTCAACAAGCAATTGATGAGCCTCATCATGAGTGGATACCGAGGCTTTGTAGGCAAACCTGACCTGTTCAGGGTCGTTATAAGGCATACCATAAAACGCGACCTCATCCCCAGAATCCGTTTTTATGATGATGGGAGTGAGCATATCTTCAAAGTTGCTAACAATATGAAGACCTGCATTTTTCATTTGCTCTGAGCCGAAACCTAACCTTTCTGCACCATCATGGTTGCCAGATATCAATATCATTGGTGTTTCTAACTCGGTACAAATGCGTTTCACGACTCGATTTAACAGTTCTATTGCAACCGTTGGTGGCACCGAACGGTCATAGATATCTCCCGCCACTACAACTGCATCGACGGGGTTGCGTTCAATATAGTTAATCAGTTGTTCGAGTACTGCTTGTTGATCTTCGAGTAGTGATACGTTGTGGAATTGTCGACCAAGATGCCAATCTGAGGTGTGGATAAACTTCATTCGAATTCACTTTCCGCCAATTCTATGAGTAGGCTTGCTTCTGTCAGAGTCCATGTACCGTTTATAAAAAGGAATGCGTCACGGGTGGGATCTCGAACAAGCCAAAACTCAAGTTATTTTATATCGGTAAGGATATCTTGAGTCGAACAGCTTTTCATGTGGTTTGTGTTCTATGGCTGGCTATTTAATCAGAAAGCGAGAAGAACACTGTAAAAACGCGGTGAGCAAAACTATTTTGACAAGCAAGCTGCGCCTAGTCATTGTCCAAACATCATTAAAGGGCCAGTTTCGAGTCAATCCCCCATAACATTTGCATCACTAAAACCTCAGCTACTAGAAGGAAAAGCAATAGCCAGACCTATTCGCTACGCCAATTGTATATTACTCCTACCGCATAGCCATCTGGCTCGATGTCGGCTTGCAACACGTGAAAGTCTGGGCAGGGGCTGCTTCTTTGAAGCTCATCAATCACTAACGCTTTTAAAACGCCGCCACATGCACTCAATCCGCCAAGTTTGATATCAACAAATTGATACTGAGTTTGATCGGTCACCCACGGAGACAAGAATTGCATTGAGTTTAACCATTGCGGTTCTTCCTTATTAACGGATAAATACAATTGACTGAGTGGATGTTCACAACTTACTCCTAATTGCTTAAACACCTTGTCCACGGCGATGCGTTGTTGTTTGGCATCTAAATCAATTCGAACAACATCAGGCACAAGACCTGAATGTCGAAAAAAACACTTGGTTAAAATGATAGAGCTTTGAGGTTTGACATGCCCTTCTACATCACTCGTAACCTCTATAGCCAGTATCCAAGTCGCTTGCGTTTCATTAACTTCACGATTTATCCGATTTAGTGCCATCAAAAATGCAGCTTGGCCATAAGGATAAAAGTAAATTTCAGTATTGACAGTTTGGCCAACGAAAATAGAAAGCTCGCTTATCAATGCTTTAAGCAAACTTTTGTCCACCGAAGATGGTAAAAGAACACAGAGATTCCCCTTGATATCAGCTTGCTCAAGACTCTCGCGCTCAGAGCGCACGAGGCTTAATATATGCTCATCTATTGATTGAGCAAAGTCAGGGGGTCGGATTTCCTCGGACAATCTAAAAGAATCATCAGCTATCTCGCGAACGGTGTGTGAACGGCCATTAAAAGATAGAAGATGCGTTTGAAATGCGAGTGGCATCTAGCCTCCGATTAAAACCGTAGGCATACCAGATAGAATTTTGCCACCATGAGACGTTGAATCGCCGACTCTCGCGGCTGGTTTACCGTTGATTGTTACGCTAGAAGAACCTGCTGAGATACTATCCGGAGGACCGATACAAATAAGCTTGTCGCCTTGTCTTGCCGCAGGTATCCCGCCAATCGTTACGTTTGGTGAGCCAACAACGACGGGACCACCGACATGCGGTATCTTTCCTGTTTTTTTAGGACAAAGATGAAAGCTGCCCAAAATTGCGGCTGGTTTACCCACTTTAAATCACCTTAGTTCAATGAAATTTGCCCAGCTTTAAGAGCAATAGCTGAGCCGTTAATGGATATTTTATTACCTTTGATATTGATTTCTCCAGAGCTAGACATCTGAATAGAAGCACCACCTACTTTGATCTCGACGCTCTTTCCTGCATTAAAAGACAGCACTTCACCCGTTTCATTCGAAAAGTTTTTACCTACTTTCAAGCTCGCGTTCTGACCAACCTCTTGATTAACATCATTGGTCACTTTTTCGGTTTTACTGTTTTCAACGGCGATATCAACACAGTCTTCAACTAGCATTTGGAACAGTTTTTCAGCATGAAGATAAATGTGCTCTTCACCAGGCTTATCATCGAAGCGCAACTCATTAAAATTGGATGTACCTTTTTGTACAGAGCGTGATTTATAACCACTCTGAGAACTTTGCTCTGGTAAAGCGTAAGGAGGGAGTTGACTACCGTTATATAGTGACCCCGTAACGATTGGTTGATCAGGGTCTCCGTTGACAAACTCGACGATGACCTCTTGTCCGACTCTAGGGTGAAACACCGACCCCCATCCGTTACCTGCGATATTTTGCGCAACACGAATCCAACATGAACTATTTACATCGTATTTACCAACACGGTCCCAGTGAAACTGAACTTTGATACGGCCATGTTTGTCTATGTAAATTTCACCATCTTTGTTCCCCGTAACTATTGCAGTTTGCAAACCTTTCATCTGAGGTTTCGGATAGTTAACTGAAGGACGAAGGATTGTCTTTGAGTCAACACAACTAAACGAGACTTTGACACCTTGCGCACCGGTGCCACCTTGACCAGTCTGGTTATAAACAGCAGCAGACAAAAAAACAGAAGACAGTACATATTCTTTGCCGACTCGAGATTTATCTTCATGTTTTTTAAACTTGAAGCACTTGCCTACGCTGAATGTTCTGCACGTAGCCTCGCCACGACACAAATATGCATTTTGCTGTAGTGCTTCTATTGCATGCGTGTTTCTCAGTGCGTATTGATCATTGCTCTCCATTTCACCCATGTATTCAAAATACTCGCTTTCAGGCACTGTAAAAAAATCACTTTCACCCTTTGCAGTATTTTTAGGATTCGAAGAAGGCTTGAGCATGTTATAGCCTGACTTTTGACTCGCTTTAGTAGTCAGAATTTGCGTTTCATGCCAAGAAGAAATGTGGCTAGATTTCGCCGTACCTGTATCAAAATCGACTAAAAACTCAGTACCCGGCTTATAAAAACTGATGTCATCAAAAATATTGAGCGTATGGGCAGACTTAGTATGTGTAAAACAAAATGATAGCCCCTCTTCCGATAACAGACGTCGAACAAATTCAAGATCTGATTCTTCATATTGTACTTTGTACGTGTATTTAGGATAGGACTTGGTTAGCTCAAAACTAAAGGCAACACTATGCTCCGATAGTACTTCAGAGATAATTTCCTTTATATCTTTATGCTGAAATATTCTGCAATTTTTTCGATATTCAGCGAAACGTAATTTAGGCTCTATTAATAATTCTATGTTTTTATAATTTTCGCCTTTATGTGTATTAGAAACCCTTTTCCCTTCTAATCTTGCAGCAGAAACGTAACCATGCATATAACGAGGATTTGAAGAAACATCCTCATTATTTTCAAGGGTAATGGTAACTTCCTTACCAATAATTTCGTTTAACTCACTTCGTTGATCATTAAAGTAAGCTTTAGCACGCAATGAAAAAAGTTCTGAGATCTCTTCTTTATACTCAAACGAGTTTAGTATGATGGCATCTTTACCGAATGGGGAAGAAATTCGGATGAAATTGTTATCTTGAGTTGCTCTTTTCATTAAATACTTCTTTCAAAAAAATGCGGAGGAATACTCCCCCGCATGAAAATTACATTTGTTGACCTTTAACACCGCTGTAGCCGTATACCAATGGAGCAGAAGTGTTGTTCTTATCGTCAGTAGGAGTCACTGTCATCATCATTTCTGTGTAAGAAATTGTGATAGTTTCAACTGGACGATCGTCTTGGATAGAAACTGAGTAGTTAGAAATCATCGCATCAGTCAGTTCGATCTTCATGATCTCTTCAACCTTCTCACCCTGCTTAGTAATATGGAAAACCGCTGGTTTACCTTTACCAATCGTCGCTTCTTTAAATAAGTCAGGAGAAGAACGGTCTTGAAGTTTAGTGATAGTCAAATCATATAGACGAGTAGCGCTCGCTTCACGGTCCATCGCTGTACCAGTGTATGATGAGATCTCACGACCTACACTCCAATCTACAGATAGTAGTGTAATCAAATCTTTGTATTGCTCGGCTGTTGCCTCACCCTTAATATCTGCGTATTTAAGATACGTATTAGACTGCATGCTAATCTCCTATAGCATTATTAATTGACATATATCGTAATAATTTAATTATCTGACGTTTGGTGATAATTAGTGATTAATGTATCAAAAACTTCATTTTAAATACGCCCTGTTATATCTTTAAATAAGATTTAATTTAAGCGTTTTTTATAAAAAATAATAGTTAATATGAACCAACTCCCAATTATTATTGAGAGTGTAAAGGATGTTAAACTATTGAGACATCAAGTCCACTAGTTGTACCTTTAACAATAATTTCATCAAACGTCTTATCATTAAGAATTGCATGCAATATTTCATGAGAAATCTTCGGAAGCAATGTATTTTCTATGGTTGTTTGTACCACACGCGCACCACTCCCAGACTCATTGCTATTATCTACAATATCATTAATTAGTTCCTCATCAAAAAACAGGTCAGCGTTATAGTGCTTACGAATACGAGTCGTAATTTTATCCAACTTTAATTTTGTTATTTCTATCAATACTTTTCTTGATAGAGGCAAATAAGGTAATACATTCACACGCCCTAAAAATGCTGGTTTAAAGTCAACCAACAAATCATCGCGTAAAGCATCTTTTAGTGCTG
This sequence comes from Vibrio sp. PBL-C16, assembly GCF_034321865.1. Classification (NCBI taxonomy): domain Bacteria; kingdom Pseudomonadati; phylum Pseudomonadota; class Gammaproteobacteria; order Vibrionales; family Vibrionaceae; genus Vibrio; species Vibrio sp. PBL-C16. The sequence goes on from NZ_JAXLNY010000001.1 coordinate 498,735, forward strand.
ACGGCTCAGGCGCTAAATCAGGATCAGAATACAAAGACATCGTCGTTTCGGTCCCTGTGTTCGCGGTCATAATAATAATAGTGTTTTTAAAGTCTATATCTCGACCTTCACCGTCTTTAATTGAGCCTTTATCAAATACCTGATAAAAAATATCTTGAACACCAGGGTGCGCTTTTTCCATTTCATCGAGGAGAATTACACTATAAGGTTTACGTCTAACAGCTTCAGTCAGTACACCTCCTTCTCCATAACCGACATAACCAGGAGGAGAACCTAATAGCAATGAGACTTTATGCTCTTCCTTAAATTCCGACATATTGATAGTCGTGACATTTTCTTCACTACCATACACTTTCTCTGCAATCGCCAAAGCCGATTCGGTTTTACCCACTCCGCTTGGTCCGGTTAGGAGAAATACACCATTTGGTCGTGTCTCATCCGTGAGCTGCGCACTCGCGGTTTTTATCACTTCAGACATGAGCTCTAAAGCGTGATCCTGCCCGACAACTCGCTTGCACAAACTTTCTTTCAAACCCAATACTGCTTGGATTTCATCATCCTGAAGTTTACCCAGCGGTATACCGGTCCAATCCGAAATAACTTCTGCGATTAGCGCTTCATTTACATGCGAAAAAACTAAGGGCTGTGAGTTAGCGGAGAGGTTATTTTCAAGCTCTTGTAACTTGTCTCTCGCAGTCTCAGAACCCTCCTGGATTATTTGGGTTCTAAGTGACTTAGCTTCACTTACCCATTCTTTTTCTTTTTCCCAAAGTACTTCTAATTCAATAATGTCATTAGATAGCGCATCAATCTCTTTTCGGACACTTTGCAGCTGCACATCAAGAGATGCTCCTAGCCGATTCTCTTGGCTAAGATGCTCATACTCAGCTTGCTTTGCTTTAAGTTTATTTCTTTTCGCATCTAGGCCTCCCGGTGTAGATGACTGACTTAACGCAACTCGAGAGCAGGCCGTATCCAAAACAGAAACCGCTTTATCTGGCAGTTGACGACCATTAATGTATCGAGCTGAGAGTTGGACCGCTGCATTGAGAGCTTGGTTAGTGATATGAACATCGTGGTGTTGTGCCATTACATCAAGTAAGCCTCGTAACATTTCGATCGCGAGTTCAGGGGCAGGCTCATCAACCTTTACGACTTGAAAACGCCTAGTTAAAGCTGCATCTTTTTCAAAATACTTTTTATACTCTGCCCACGTTGTTGCTGCGATCGTTCTGAGTTCACCTCTCGCTAATGCTGGCTTCAGAATATTCGCCGCATCACCTTGGCCCGCTTGCCCACCACCGCCAATTAGGCCATGAGCTTCATCAATGAACAATATAATAGGCTGTGGAGCGTCGTTTACTTCCTTAACAAGGTTCTTAAGCCTGTTTTCAAACTCACCTTTCATGCCTGCGCCGGCTTGCAGTAACGCCAAATCCAGAGACTTAATTGCCACATTTTGCAGAGCGGGAGGTACATCGCCATCAATGATCTTTTGCGCCAAACCTTCAACAACGGCTGTTTTTCCAACACCAGCTTCTCCCGTAAGAATCGGGTTGTTTTGTCGGCGTCTTAATAAAATATCGATCATTAGGCGAATTTCATTATCTCTACCTATCACCGGATCTATTTTACCTTCCCTAGCTTGCTCAGTAAGGTCTGTTGTAAATTGATTCAAGGCGGAATTCGCGTTTGACTGCGCTAAGTCATTCGATCTTGATTGAGGCGCATTACTTTCTTTAAAGTTCAATAAGCGAGATGGTTCTATCTTGTTTAGTTCAGGACTAATCGAACCAGCCATGTTGACTAACGTATCATCAGACAAGTAGGCAAATAAAAGATGGATGCACCCCAACTGTTCTTGATTGAATTCAATGGTTGCAGACAACAAGGCATTTTGCATAACAGTCACCGTATGAGCTGATAGCCCAGGCACCGACTGGCATCCTGTTTTGTATTTTTCTAATGCCTTTTGAATATCGGTTTCAACCTTGATTTTATCGACATCAAATTCGTCAAAAACTTCAGAGTAAATATCGTCAGGATGGCGGATAATCATCATTAACCAGTGAGACATTTCAATACTGTGATGAGTTCGGGAGCTTGCCATCGCAGCTGCCTGTTCAAGTGTTTCCTTAGCCTGAGGAGACAATCTTTCGACCAACGCTGAAAGTGAGAGTGAAGCCATTACATTTCCTTTAAATAGTAATTGTTATAGTTCGATCTTTTGTACGTTCGTGTTTTTTAAGCACAGAACCAATACCTAACTGCCCCTGCTGTTTCGATAAACAAGCTTGTGGTAGCAAACTATGTTTGGTGGTGAGCTGCCACTTCAGTTGTTTATGTTTTCCAATCAACTCATAAGCAGCGTTCTTAATGATTGCTATATTGGGTTGGTTAGGAAGCAATTTACTAACTAGCTGTTTATCTTTTGGCAGAAATTCTATTGTTGTCCCCGCGTTGATGTTCCATGCTTTCGAACCCAAAGACGCTCCTAAACCAAGTTGAGCAAACTGCCCTTCAGGCATAGTTCGGGATGCAAGGCGTGTTTGCTCTTCTTTCGTAAGGTGTAACCATTGTCCTTGAAATTCATGAACTTTTACTTGGCATCCAGATAAACATTCAAGAATACTTTTTAGTCCACCTTTACTTCTCACTGGTGAAGCAAACACACCACCATAGTGCCGGGACAGTGAACTCCCTTTCCCAGTTAATGCCGATTTACAGCTTTCTAACGGCGAACGCGCGCCCTGCGCATGCGCACGAGACTGAACAGTCAGCTGACTCAATTGCCAACATCGATAATAAAGAGATAATAAGCGATGATTGAAAATATCGTAGAAGTCCACCATAGCCGTATCACCTTCTTTTTGGCGATGTAAAGCCAATTCACTATAGTGCTGGGGAAGCACACCTTGCTCACCCGTTAGGCCTATTAAATTGGTCTCAATCTCTAACTTGCTGTCATCTATATTTTTCAGTTCACAAAGCTGAGCATTTTCAAAACCTAATGATGGATTAACCTTTAAGTTTAGCTTTTCATGCTTCGGTAACGCATCTGTTCCTATTTGCGCCTCTGCTTGCAGAACTTCGTGTTCAATAAGATGAATCGCTTCAAACAATGGATGTTGCTTTAATTCTCGATAAAATTGTTCCGCGCTCATAGCAACACCTTATCGCCAGTTAATGCGGGCCATAGGTGGAAAGACTTTCCTGTGGACTTAAGTCTTATTTCTAACTGCGTAAAAATGTTAATTTCAGCATATTGCGAGAAGTAAACAGATAAAACACTACCTAAGAGAAAGATCTGCTCTTTAGGTAAAATTTGATCAGAAACCGTCAAAATAATTTTTATACCGTGCGCAAATCCAACTTTGCCTTTCTGACTAATTCTTCCTGTAGTAGGCTCAAACTCTAACTTAGTTAAAGCATCGATTACCGCTTTCGTTTCTGCTGTCCCAGAAAATGCATAGAGATTAAGGGTCTGCTTCAAAGTTGCTAAACCATCTTCCTCGGTAAAATGGTTTAAAGTTAAAAGCTTAGTTAACTGCCATCGTGTGCTTTCATCCATTTCTGGCCGAATAGTTTCTGATAAAGAAACTAAACAACGAACAGATTCGAAATTGTCATTTACCTCCGGTAAAGATACTTGCGGCAGCCCACCTCCAAATGGAAGTTTCTGCGCTAAGTTGCGGTTACAGCACTCAGCTTCCACGTACATTAACCAGTTTTCCCGGCTATCCGGGCTGAACAATTGATGTTTTTTATCAACAAAAGAAATGTAAGTTTCTCTACCTGGCTCATCATACCCACCAGCCCAGTTCTTATCCTCACGTCTCATCAACCAATAAATCTCACTAGTGTTCGTATAATGCGTGTGCTCACCAGCGTGATAACATGGCAAATTGTGGTACGTTTTGTTCCAGTTTCTCAACGTTACGTCAGAAATTGAGACAACCTCATTACTTTCAGCTTCTTGGTATTGTGGAGACAAGTGGTAATCGTATTCAGTTGGTAGAATACGCTTAGGCTCCATAATACTTTTAAATAAGTTGATCACAGGCACACAGCCTACCATTAAGCTTTCTTCGTCCACTTGCTTTGGAAGCCAGTCATCGTTGGTATCAAAGTAAAAATACAGTTCGACTTGCTCTCTAAGATCTAGCTCTGATAATCCAAGTTCGGTGATATCAAAGAACATAAACTTCTCAGGAAAGTGTAAATACTCAACAAGTAATCTTGCTCCTGAAAAGCTTCTTTTACTGTATGGCACAACTTTCTCATCTTCTGAAAATCCCACTTCAGAAAGATGTCTTTTGGTTAAAGGACGAACTTCTTTGCCATCCACAACAACAGATAAACCAATTAGGTTTTGAAACAGCATTTGGTAGAGCTTAAAAGTCAATTGAGATTGACCGTTTAAATAGAAGCGCAGCCGTTCTACCCCCATTTCACCAAGAGGAGTCTCTTCATCTTGAGCCGTGAGCTGTACTTTCAAAACTGAATGAGCATTGCTTTCCCATCGTGAGCCAACTGGCTTGAAAGGCGCATTTTTAAAAACGCCAGAGGTCACATCAACAGGATACATTCTGACCGGATAACAAGTTCTAAACTCGCACTCATGATATCCAGGAGCACCGATAACAACTCGCTCGCCTTCTTCTACATCAAAATAAGAGGAAGTGGAGTTAGAACAGCTCATTTTAATGACTGACATTGACGGGATTGGGGCGTGAAAATCCGGATATAACTGTCCCATCAAAGACTCTGTAAACTGAGGGTAACTATTGTCTAAGCTTTGTCTAATCCTTGCTGTTAGGAATGCGCAGCCTTCTAACAATCTTTCTACGTGTGGATCGTCAACCTGTTCCTCACTAATACGAAGTCTCGCGGCAATCTTGGGATACTGCTCACCAAACTCTTGCCCTTTGTGACGCAAATAAGCTAACTCGCGATTATAGTACTTGAGAAACTCTTCACTCATTTTGCTCTACTCAGTTTCATACCTAAATTTACCGGCTCTACTTCAGAATTGAATCGCACTTCATGAATACTGTTATCAATTAAGCAAGTGGCATTTATCTGTAACCTCAATACCCTATCAATAGCGTTTTTCTCGTCCGAAATCTGGACATGAGGGTTCCTTAACCTCGGCTCAAACTCTTTAATTGCATCATGAACGATGTCGCAAAGCTGATTCTGCCCTTCTTGGCTGCTATAGGGCATTGAGGAAAAATCTGGCAGCCCATAATTCAATATTGAATAACGAACCTCTAGAAGATCATCAGGAATGTTTTTCCATCCAATACGACTATTCAGCATCGACTCTAGATCTCTAAGTAAGCTGCTCAACATCTGTTGCTGGCTTGCAGGGAAGTCTTTCTCATCTCGAGTGAGAGGATCACTATCTATCAATTTGTCGAGCAGAGAAACGGTTAACGACATGATATTTCTACGCTATTTGTTTCTGTTCTAATAATGTAGTCAAATCACAGATTGGAAGCGCTGAGTCACCGACTAACCAACATTTTTGACCCAAGCCAACAAAAGATTCTTGCTCACCAATCTGCTTCCAATCCGTTTCTCGACCTAACTTTTGCGCATCGGTCTCTGAGTCGACATACGTCAAAGGCATATGGCCTTCGCCTTCACCAAGTCCATCGATATCAAACTCGACAGGTCGCCAAATACTCTCTAACAAAGAAGTAGGTGCTTTAACTTCTAGCGTATGGATGCTCGATATGGGTACAAGAAAATAGTTACCTGCTGTAGAAAACAGTTCAATGTAACCACCTAAACGATCATCAATATCTCTAGCATCTTCGTAGTTTGTGCCGTTTACGTTAAACCCTTTAATAGTACGATGCTCTTCAATGCGATGTGATAGACGTGACGCTTCTTCGTACTCTTGATTTCCGAGAGCAAGATTAAATCGAACAAGATCTTTAGTTAATTCCTCATCACCTAATACTTTGGCACTAGCCGCACCATTAATAAAATCCTTTCTAGCTTGAGCTGCTTTCACTAAATGTCGCAGCTGACTTGCACCAGGCAGATACTCAGGAAACAATTTAATCGATTGCATGAGCTGAGCGTCCGCACGCTCGAAGTCCCCATCAATGCACAGAAGCTCAATGAAAGAACTTCTCAAGCTCGCATCTTTAGGCGTTGCTTTAATTTCATCAATTAATTGCTCTAGAGCGTGTTGCAATAGGCCTTGGGACAAAGCATTTTTCCATTGAGTCATTGTTATTTCCTTACACCATGTGCTCTGGTGATAATTCGGTAATTAATTTAATGCTAGATACCATTTGATCGAGTTGAAAATGCGGTCGCAAATGGATAACTGAGTAATAATGTCCAGGAGTTTCTCTTTTCTCTCGAACTGTAATTTTTGCTTCATTTAGGGGGTATTTAGCCCGAAGCTCATCAGACGCTTCATCTGATGCGGTAGTGTACTGGTGTAACCAGCGTTGAAAGTCACGCTCTAGGCTTTCCGCGTCTTGATACCCACCAATTTTGTCACGCCCCATAACCTTGAGATAATGTGCGACTCGCGATACACACAATGTGTATTGCAACATCGATGTCAGTTTTGCATTCGTTGAAATATGCTTTTCTGCGTATTGTTTGGGCTTGTAGAGAGATACATTCGAGGTCATCCCTACCATATCGGTCTCAGGTATTGGAGAAATAGAAATAAAACCGCACTCAGACAATTCTTGTTCTTTTCTCTCAGAGATTTTCAAGTTTAACGGACATCTTTCACGGTCATTCTTGCCATTAACACGCATCGTGCTCCTTGTAGGAGCGACGATAATACCCTGACTGTAATCGCCTTGTTTAATCCCTCGCATATGCGTGAACCAACCATGTTCCTGAAATGCTCTAATTGATACGGCAGCAAAACAGTACGCACTACTCCCCCACAGCAAATCTCGGTTGGAGTCGTAGATGTGTTCTTGAAAGTTGAATTTATCATTCCGCGAGCCATCACTTTTGTATGGCTGACGGAACAAGACGTTAGGTGCAGTCAAACCAATAAATTTAGCATCATCGTTGTCTCTCAAACTACGCCACTTTGCATAATCTTCCTGTTCAAATTGGGCTGCTATATCTCTTATCGCAGAGAGTTGAGCGAAACTATCAACACCAAACATCTCTGGCGACGCAGACATGATAAATGGGCTGAATGCTGCAGCTGCAGACTGAGAGATCTTACTCAACACAGACAGATCTCTATCAAAATAATTTTTACTAGGATCACAGCGAAGCTGATAATCTCCAACCACCACACCAAAGGGTTCTCCCCCTGCCGTGCCATATTCATTTTGATAGAGCAACTTAAATAGTGCTGATTGGTCAAACTCGATGGCTTTTAAAGCATCTTTACTGATTTCATTCCATGTCGCCGTTAAAACCTTAACTTTTACAGAATCCGATGAACGAGAATCAACCTGTTCACATAAATACCTAACTCCAACCCACCCCCTTTCGAGCTGTTGAAACTCAGGATGATGTAATATTTCATTGAGTTGAGATTCTAATAGCTCATCAATGCGGTTAATTGTGTTCATCACACTATGACGAAAGCTGTCCAAATCTCTTGAACGTGTACCTTCTAACCAAATTCGCGCTGACGCTACAAGATCAGAAGATTCATTGAATCGAGTCAACCACGGGCTATCAAGTTCAGCGTAGCCTCCGGTACTGAACTCATGTTTTAGCTTGCTAGGGTCGCGAAAGTTAAGTGACACTGCTAATTCCATCTAGAACATAAAGATTGGTCATGGCTGGCCTTTCGACCAGCCAATTCATTTCTTATCCACCTGACTGAGGGATCTTGGCCACAAGTCGCAAAGATGTCGTCAGTTCTTCCATTTGCAACCAAGGTTTCAGCCATGCTACGGCATTGTAAGAACCAGGTGCGCCAGGAATTTCCTTAACCTGAACACGAGCGTCTGCTAGAGGGTATTTCGCTCTGATCTCTTGACCACCGCCTTCAGAAGCATTGACGTAACCTAGGATCCAGCGGTTCAGCCAAGACTCAACGTCTTCTGCTTCCATAAAGCTACCAATTTTATCTCGAGCCATTACTTTCAAATAATGCGCAAAACGAGATGTTGCCATCATATAAGGTAGGCGGGCAGAAATGGCCGCATTGGCCGTTGCTTCAGGGGATTCATGGTTCGCTGGTTTTTGACAGGTTTGCGCACCAAAGAACACTGCATAGTTGGTGTTTTTGTAGTGACAAAGCGGTAAGAAACCAAGCTTACCAAGCTCCGCCTCACGTCTGTCGGTAATACCAATCTCTGTTGGGCACTTCATATCAGGGTCGCCATCATCACTCATGAAGAAATGCGTTGGCAAGTTATCCACTCGACCGCCGCCTTCTGCACCACGGATGGCAGTACAAAATCCATATTTTGAAAATGCGTCGGTTAACTTAACACCAAGAACATACGAAGAGTTCATCCAACAGTAGTCGTTATGTTCAGCGTTAACAGCAATACCTGAAACAGGATCTACTTCGAACTCTTCAAACCCAAACTCTTCGACTGGAGCGGTAGCTTGTCCGTATGGCAAACGAGCAAGGACTTTTGGCATCGTCAGACTAACGAAGCGCGAATCGGCACTCTCGCGGAACGAACGCCATTGGGCGTATTCTAGTGATTCAAATACCTTATCTAGGTCGCGTGGTTTTGACAGCTCAGTCCACTCATCAAAGCCGAATAGTGCTGGTGAAGCCGCGGACAAGAATGGAGAGAAACCAGAAGCCGCTACATTTGACATTAGGCGTAACGACTCAATATCTTCTGGGTGGTTGGTAAACTCATAGTCTCCAATCAATGCACCATACGGTTCACCACCAGCACTACCAAACTCAGACTCGTAAACCTTTTTAAAGATCTGGCTTTGATCAAACTCAACAGCTTTGCTCAAGTCTTTATGTAGCTCTTTCTTGGTCATACTCATCATGCGAACTTTCAGAGTAGAGCTGGTCTCTGAATTCATCACTAGATAATTTAAGCCGCGCCAAGAACCTTCGAGTTTCTGTAATTCTGGGTGATGCATTACTTCAGACAACTGATCAGAAATCTGCCTATCGAGCAAATTAATCGCTTCACGAAAAGTTACTGTTAGGTTTTTGTTCCAAGTAACTGTCCCTTTCATTGCTTCTTCAGCGAGCGTTTTAATCAGCTCCTCAGCACGAGAAGCTTCGGTCTGCTTAGTCGCACCAATAGCTTGATCTAAGAATGAAGTTGTCTGTTCATTAACTGTTGGATCTAACTGTTTTTCAGCTTCAGTCGTCATTATTCCGCTCCTTCAGTACTGTCTGACTTCGCTTTCTTGTCAAGATCTAACTCGCCTGCAAGTCTTGCCAGATTGTCCGTATTGTTCAAAACATCCTCTAGGATATTTTCAAGCTCTTCTGAGCGGTCAACTTTTGTCATCAAATCACGCAGTTTATTACGCGTTTCCATCAATTGGCGTAGTGGATCAACTTGATTTACGATCGCAGCAGGCTCAAAGTCTTGCATTGATTTAAAGTTTAAATCGACCTCAAACTGTGAATCGTCATTCGCAAGCTTATTCGCAACTTTAAACTTCACCGATGGATTCATTTTTTTGAGTACATCGTCAAAGTTATCTCGATCGATCTGAATAAAACGGCGGTCTTTTAATGGCTTCAACGCTTCTGTGTTTTGACCAGCGAAATCACCCATTACACCTACAACAAAAGGCAGTTCTTTCTTAAGAGTTGTACCTTCAGTTTCAACATCATAGGTAATGTGGACACGAGGCTTCCGTACTCGTGATAGTTTCGAGTGGATACTCGTCATACCATTCTCCCTTTATTAATTTTCATTTTGTTCTGCTATGCCAACCAAACGGAAGTAGCTTTTCTTTGCATCCCCGTCGGAGATAAGTTCCGCCAGTAACTCCGGCAGAGGCATCCCACACCAACGAATGATCTGTTCGATGGAGTAAGAAACTGGTGAGTGAGGTTCACTCTCTCGGAAGAAATCAGCTACTTGCTGCAATTGTCTAATTGCCTGCTCTCGTGATTTCATGTTTGTCGCTAATAATGCATCACAACTTTGTGAACTTAACGGTTGTTCAGAAGAAGATTCATCAAGATCCTCTAGCTCTTCAATCACTGCTTGTGGTTGATTAAAACGATCTCCAAGAAGGTGCTTTAATGCCGAGTGTATTGATTCAAGTCTTTTTGATATATAAGAACTAGGAGTCACATCACCGACCGCTTCATCTAATCGCTGACTGAATTCATTAAATGATTCCTTAGCGAACTCCAAATCCGTGATTAATTCTCGATAAAACGTATCAGAAGTCGACTTAACCGTAGTTGTAATTTCAGATAGCTCAACAGCCCCAAGCTCGACTCGATTTCGGCGCTTATCTTCGTCTAAGCGCTCAAGCTCTATAGCTTGCTGATATTCCCAATAGGCATAAGCTTGCTCCACGCCTAAGTCAGTCAATGGTATACAAGCAATTGGAAAAATAAGTGTTCCTTCACTATCGATACCATTGAGGCCAATAATCGCCGATATTCTTGTCTCAATACCATCTTCATCAGGCATTGGGTACAGATCATCCCAAAAGTTCTCAATTAAACTGGTTGCGAGTTTGTAGCCAACGCCCATACCACGAAAACCATACAATCGAGTTAGGGCTTCTATAAGCCAGGCAACAAATTCCAAATCTTTAGACTGATTCGTGAGTATTTCTGGGACATCTTCAATAAATACTCGCCATAAATTACTGTGGGTATAGATACTTTCTTCTTCTATAAGAGCATTACGTTCAGCGTTGCGGGCGGCCATACGCTGATCTTTCAACCGATAGTAAGCAGACTGTGGTGATACATCCTCTCTAGGATCAACACCTGTAGGATTTTCTTGAGATATAGGGGCCAACGCTTGTTCATACCAATCAAACATTTCATTACTCATAAGCTCTCCCTCTTAGAAAGACAGGTATTGTCGCGTCTTCTCTAGTTACTGTTTCGCACTCCGTTTGCGCTTGGCGAACTTTGATCAAAGCACAAGTTACGTTATCACTTGCGCCCCGAACCAAAGCCGAATGCATGAGCGCTAATCCAGCTTGGTTGACTGAGTCTGCATACAATGTCCGATGAATTTCCTCACTCGTAAGTTCCTTAGAGAGTCCATCGCTACAGAGTAGAAACTGATCGCCGTCAGCCAACTGCCCTGAAACTTGATCAATAGTGACACTTTCGTCGACCCCAACAGCTCTGGTAATAACATTTGCAAGAGGGTGAGATTCGGCATCTTCAAATGCCAATAAGCCCTGATCCACTAAGTCCATGACTTGACTATGATCACGTGTTTTTTGGACAAAATTACCACTTCTAAGCTGGTAAATTCGGCTATCACCCACCCAAAGACAGTGGTAATACCCATCCTGAATAAACAACAAAACAAGTGTTGTTCCCATCGTTTTACCGTCTAAGTGATTTTGTGCGTATTGGTAAATTTCTAAGTTCGCTTCTTGAACCACTCTTCGGATATCATCGATACTAGTATTGGAGACATCCTGCATGTGGCGCGCGACTCTATCCACTAGCATCTGGCTTGCTATATCGCCAGCACTATGTCCACCCATTCCATCGGCAACCACCCAAATATGCTGTTCTGTCATATCCAACAGAGCATCCTCGTTATAAGGGCGTACTTTTCCTGCGTGCGATTTAGCAAAGGTAAAATAGTTCCAATTCATTCTTCTATCCTACCAATTCCACTTTTTCCAGCCGCCATCAAGCATGGCTGAAAACTGACCAATTGAAGGAAATCCACTAGTAATGAACATGCATGGTTCAACCTTCGTTGAACCTTCAGTCCACCAAAAACATGGTTTACTCAATTTTTCTTTAATGAGGTAATTCAAAAGCGTATTTTGATCAGTATTGCCGTGATCATGAAAAACTGTAGATATTTGGCTTTGATAAAGAAACTCTAGAGGCCTCACTTCACTTGTTACATTCGCAACGAGGTCATTTTTTTCTTGAGTACTCTTATGCCAAACATCAAAGACAAAGTCGTCCTCAAGTACTGAAAGAGCAAGAGCGGCACTGTCCTCTGTCCAAGCTCTGTCACCCCAATATTGCGCAGCTTCACCTTTTACGGCACGAGCTATAGTAAAGAAAAAGTATCTACCGCATGCATCAACACTAGGAATCATGCTACCAATGTAGGTTGAGTCTTCTAAATAGCTAATATCCAAAGCAAAGTGCCACACAGGAGCCGTTAAAAAGTGCTCATTCCAGCTTTCACCCAGTTGTTCCCTGCTGACTGCAATAACCGCCTGTTGCCAATCATGCCAACGCTCCGAGAAATCTTGTGATAAACCATCTTTCACAAAGTCCCCTTTTGCAGGCATTTTGCCGATATATCCCCAGCCTGATGTTATAAGGTTCGTGGACATCTGAACCTCTCCATTTCATTTGACCAAAACGGATTAATGGCACTAGAAGGAATAAGCTCTAGTTGCACCTTGTTTCCCTTTAAATCAATCATAACTATATTGTCTTTACGCGATTCTGGCCTTGCTTTAAGTGATTGATCCAAAAGCTTGAATATGCCCCACTCACCTTCATAGGTATGCGCAATTTCGCGTTTAGATTCAGGTGGTGTGAACACAATTCGAGTCTGATCTTGACCGGCAGGCCAACTCAACGATTTAGCTCTTGCTGGTCCATGCTTATAAACCAAATCTTGTCCACCCAACTCTAAGACAAATCGAGTAATGTGCTGGTCTAGATAAACAGGCTTCATCCCAAACTCTACGCGTAATGAATTATCAGATTCAAAGAAAGACTGCCTGATACGTTGCGCTCTTTGAAAGACCATTAGTGTTTCTGGACGAACTCCAATTTCCTTTTCTAATCGCCAACGACTTTTCGAAGTATCCACAAACGGTTCGAGGTATTCTTGGAAGAATGCGTCAAGCGTACCTCCATAACCAAAGAATCGCTTAAAGTCTTTCAATCTAACTTCTCTGCTCGCGTTGGGCTCGAATGGGTATCTGCCAGCAATAGTCCGCTGATAAGGGCGGACCACCTGTGTTACCCAAAGTTGATTTAGATGATCCTTCGAACCGCTCTCCGCAAACTTAACCGACTCTTGAGAAAGCTCACCTAGCCATTGATTAAATGGTCTCGGCAAAAGTTCTTTAGCACGAGCAAAGGAAGCTGCGACATCTTGTGTAACGGTTCCATCTAAAATACTTTTGTAGGCAATTTTCTGATTGTTACCAGAGCTTGATAAGTCACTTAAATACGAACGCAAGTTAACCATTGCTTGTTGAATATCATCAAAGTCTTGCTCACCAAGGCGTAAGATCTCTGAAAAATGCGATTCGACTTCTTTACCTGGCAGAGCAACATTGAAACCGTTTTCTTCAGGTAAATACATGTCTAGTCTATCTGCCGTATTTGAAAACTTAACTTTGGCAACTTTACCAGCAACTTCAGAAGCGGCTTTTTGATTTTCTGACAATGATACTTTTGATAGAGCAACCTCTTTTTGGATTGCTCTCAACAAAGATTCGATTGGTCTTTCAACTCCAGATAAAACCCTCGCTTGCTCTGTCGCAAGTTCTAGGCTCGGAGCCTGCTTCAATTGAATATCTTCGATCAACGTTTTCCATTCATTAACATAATCTTGATAGTATCGTGACTGAACGCCTTGGATGGCACTATCTTGATCAATTTCATGAGCCTTAAGATCGTCACCATAAACCCAGTTCTCTTCCATTAGGCTTTTTACTGTACGGTTGATCTGAATCTGAAAAATGCTATGAAAACCATTGTACGTGTAGAAACCCGAAATGCCTTGTGATAGCGGTTTTCCACTAGCTCGCTCGAACTGCTCAAGCCCTTTAGGTCCCAATACATCAGTCAAGCGAAATGAAGGTACATGACTCTTAGAAAATTGTATTTTCATTCGCTGATAAGCACGTTCAGGTAGAGACATTTGAGTCAACACTTCTCGAGCACTAGTCACAGCAGCAGTGTTGTAAGTAAAGCCTTGTCCATCGTTGCCTAATAAATATTGAGTGTGCTGTAGCAAGCGTCTTCTTAAGTCTGCGTTTAGCTCACCCGGATATTGACGTTCGAAATAAAAGTTAAACCAAGCCAACACTTCATCTTGTTGATATTTGTCTGGATTGAATAACATCAAATACGTTTTTAACGTTTCGTACAAATACTCACGATGCTGTTGATTGCTCTCCATTTCTGACACCAGGCTATCAAGAAGCAAAGGGGCGAAATATTGGGTCAAAGCATCAGAATATGCATTGTTTGCCGCCTGAGATACTTTGTCTCCTTGATAGAGACCAAACCTCTTTACAGAGTCGGCATCACCGTAGTTGCTTTGCTTTCCGAGAGGAAGCGTCATCAACCTATCTAATGTTTCTACAGCTGAAACAATATCCGCTTCAAAATCTAAACTTTGAGCGCCAATCAGTGCATCAATATGGCTAGCTTGTTCATTGGTATCGACAATTAACTGTGAGTTCCACTTATAACTCATAAACCAAAGCGCAGAAGCTCCTAGCAGTAGCGTTGTACATCCAATGTAAACACCTCGACGCATCCAACCTGACTGCTTTTGATAGTGACGATTAACTGTTCCTAACAGTTGCTCTTTGAAAATAACCTTGTCAAAAAGATTCTTTACGAAATAACTATGAGAACCAGTCTGACTCTTTGCTAGAGCTAAACGATTTAACCCAAGTCCATTGGTTGATTCATTCATCAGCTTATCGACTGGTAAGCCTTCTTGAACCGAACTCAACATAAACACACCACGAATCAAGGCAGGCTCTTCAAAACTGTTTTGTGCAAAAATTTCAGCTAAAAACTCGTCAAGATTAGCTTGTAGCACTCTTAATTGCTTTGGAAATTCAAAGATAAGCGCGCGTTTATCTAAATCGTCCTCAGTTTCAAGTATTCTAAGCATACGGGCATCAAGGCGCTCCAACATGCCATGAAACTCTTTGTTGAATAGAGAAATAACGCCTCTTTCATCATCCACTTCACGAGGGAACATGAAACCAAATAAATCATCTCGTTCTTCCTTACTTAAATCGGCAAAGAATTCATTGAAACCGGCAACTAAATCCATTTTGGTGAGCAATACGTAAATCGGAAACTGCATGCCTAACTGGTTTTTCAGTTCTTGAAGTCTCGACTTAATTGCTCGAGCATGAAGACTTCGCTCGGTTCGAGTCTGAGACATCACGCTGGCTAAGCTTATCGTAACAATCGCACCATTAATTGGTCTTTGCGTTCTATACTTTTTCAACAATCCTAAGAAACCATGCCACGCTTTAGAGTCGACCTTTTCTTGACTGTCTTGTGTCGTATACCGGCCAGCCGTATCTATAAGAACTGCTTTATTTGCAAACCACCAATCACAGTGACGAGTGCCACCTACACCGGCAATAGAGTCAGAGCCAAGGCTGTCTCCTAATGGAAACTCTAACCCCGACTGCTTTAATACGGTTGTTTTCCCCGTTCCAGGAGGGCCAATCAATACATACCACGGTAAGTCATACAAGCTTCTCTTGCCTTTGTGTGTTTTCGTCACTACTTTGACAGCTTGCTCAATACGCTCGCGCATTAAGTCAATTTCACTTGCCGCTTCTTTATCTGATTGGCTATCAACCTCAAGCAACGTTTGAATACTTTCGTCTTCTTTCACCTTTTGCTTATGCTGCTTGGTAACGTTAAATATCGCCCAAAGCAACACCAACACTAGAATAGTGACTAGCCGTTGAAAGTCACTCTTTAGGGGCTCATATCCCGCTATCGTAATAAGTGGACCAACAACCCAAATGAAAATAGAACAAGCAGCGACACCGATAAGACCGAGAAACCATCTTTGAGTAAATATTCTGCCAATTTCTTTAATACGCATCTCTATCTACCTATTATTAATTCGCGACAAGAAGGTCGATTTCAATCCGGCGGTTAATAGCTCGGTTTTCATCACTACTGTTTTCAACTAATGGTCTTGCATCCCCCAATCCCTCGGGTATCACTCGCCCTTCTAATGCACTATTCGAGATCAGTTGTTCAGACATAGCAGTGGCTCGAGCTAATGATAGGTGCCAGTTCGAGGGATATTTACTCGTGAAAATAGGCCTATCGTCGGTGTGACCAGTAACAATGATCTTGCCTTGGGTCGACTCCAATGTTCTCGCAAGCTTAGAAATAACGGGTTGGATGTAAGCGACAACATCAGCACTACCTGATTCAAATAGATCTTGAGACTTTAACGAAATTCTTACCCTGTCTTGCAGCGGCTCAACATTGATTAGCCCCTTACCGATCTCAGTTGCTAGATACATTGAAATCTTTTCTGCAATTGGCGCTGATTTTGATTCTGACGTTGCATCTTGGTTAAGTTGTTGCGGTTGAATCAAATTGACTAATTGAGAAAAGGTGCGATTGGATGCCTTATTTAGCTCATAGCTAAAATACATATATATGCAGACCAATAATGCCGCCGTTACAGAACATACAACCCAAAGAGGGGCTCTATCAGAAGCTTTTGAGCCATTCAAAATGTGTTGGTCGATACTATTACTTAGCTCCTGAGGGACTCCTCTCCCATAAGACTTAAGAGTAGCAATAACCTGTCTTCTCAATTTCCGGTGCGATTCCAGTCCATTTTTTTCTAAACGGTATTGACCCAGAAACCCGAGAGATAAGCACACATACATTAGTTCAAGCAAATCTAAGTTCGCATCTGGTTTCGCCATGCACTTATCAAGATGCTTAAAGAACGCTTCCCCACCTTGACTGCTAGCATAGAAGGAGCTAAGTAATGAATCGTGACTCCAGAATGAATGCCCACCCCAATTGGTGTTAAGGACAACTTCATCTAGTGAACAGCATAAACAATAACGAGCTGTATCAATGGTATCCAAATCAACGTCATGCTGACGTAATCGGTTCTCATAATCTCTAAGCTTTTGTGCCAATGTCTCTTTTAGAAACAACGGATCGGAATGAGTCGCTGTCGACCGAATTTGACCGATAATAGATAACAGGCCATTCGCCTCTGCTAGTAGAGAGTTATTCCCATAAGCGACCACTGAATCATTGTTCACCAATTCAGGGCTTTTTGAGATAACTACGGTATTATCCAGTGACTTTTCTGATTGTGGTTTCGATGCGGGTGCTCTTCCACCCGGTGTTGGTTTTACGATCGTTTGTTCCATACTGAGCGCGCCTATTGATTAATACTCCAAAGCTCAAGTTCAGCATTCGGAAAATGCCCTGATAGGTGAAGCGCAATACCGCCACTATCTTTTAGCCTCATCCAAAATGGCCCTTTCTTGACAACTTCGAAATAGACATAGCCCGTTTGGTAAGGAATCTGTCTCGGGACGACACTCAACGGCACTACGTTTATACCGTTGATTTGATTATTAATTAGATCGCGAATCTGTTCTGCCGGGCCAAACTTGAGTTGCGCTGGGACCAGGCGTCTTATTTCATCTGTTGTGGTATCTGCTTTAATTGCTAGCACAAATTGGCATGACTCAAGCAAGCGTTTATCTGGAAGTGGCGTCACTTGAATACCGTACTGGCGAGGCTCCAACGGAAGTTTGGTCGCAGTTTGGTCAAGAACAACACTGAGGTACTGACTGAGTATCTGATTCAACTCGCTATAAACACTTGATACATCTAAGTGATCATACGCAAGCAAACTTGGGACTCTTTTAGTTTTATTAGAAAAAGTGGCTAACTCACCAATGTAACCTTTAAGTGTCGTCGCTAATTCCAGTGGATGTAACCTATCTAACTCACTGAAATGCTTTAACTTCGCCTCATATCGGTTCAGCATTTGGAGCATGATGAAATCAACAGCAGATGCCGATGCAGATTTACCCTTAATCAAGCGCTGCGCAATAACGTCAGCACGCATCTTTGTCATCGCGATAACGTTACGTAGATAGGCTGACATAACTTTGTCGCTAAGGAGATTGATAAGCGGAGGAACGTACTCATCGTCTAGTATAACTTCCCCTTCAGGAGTTACCTCTTTGATCCTTAAGATAGGTAACTCCACATAACCCGCTAATTTGTCATTACTCGCTTTCAACTCTAGGTTAAGGGCTGCAACTTGGATGGTTTCTTCATCTTGTCCTGTAAGGTTATCTATCACGTCGATATCTTGAAGTACATAACGAGAGACGATCGATTCGCTTACATCCGAAACGTTTTTACCTGTAACACTTGAAAGAGGGAGAGTTATTTTTACTAACGTATTTTCAGTGTTTTTATCAATAAGTAGAGGCGAAACTGAATCGTTGGATATTAACGTATTAACCAACGTCATATCTGGCAAAACAGCTTCAAGATGCTCAAGTTCAATAAGACCATCTTTTAGCGCGTGTTTTTTTACTCGACATTTCCAAACTCCCCAATTGTAAGCCCCACCTAACTGATGTAAGCCCTTGAATTCTTGAGAGGTTGCGCGTTCTTGTTGTTGGAAGTGCTGGGGACGTAAAAACATTCCTTCGCACCAAGCCGTCTTGGAGTATTGCGTCATTTATAATTAGCCAACTAAACGTTATTTAACGACCAAAGACAGATCTTCTAACAATACTTGATATGTGTTGTAACCGGTCTTATCCACTTTAATGACTTGTCGCCAATTTGAGTTTTCAATATCTCGAAACGCTACGACAATGCCTAAATATTCTGTCTTTGGAGACATACTTGCTTGATATGTTTCTTTCTGACCTGGAGTTAATGAAACTTCATATTTATTCACTAAATCAGGTCCTAAGACTTTTTCACTTTCTTCATAAATAGAAAAAAAGTCCTGGCTTTCGAAAATGGTATTTGACGTTAATTCAAATACATACACCACTACAGGAGAAGGCCTGCCGTTTGAATCAGGATTAATGTTATGACTTGCTGCTATTTCTAAATCTGAGTATGGATCAACAACTAGGTTCGCTGCTGAGCACCCAAATAAAGCTATTGAAATTAATAACAAAATATATTGGTAAAACTTTTTCATCACCCTAATTCCTAGCCTTTGTTTTTTAATGCTAATTCATAGTGCTTAGCGAAGTCTTCTAAATAGAACGGAGACTCTTTATTGATAATATCATCGGATAACTTTTCATGAATATCCTCAAACCTCTTCCAACTTTGAGCATATTTTCTAGCTGGAATAACCTTATTAATAACCGTGTCTTTCGCTAAAGCATCTGAGTATATAGAAGTAGGTTCAACAAGTGACATAACACTCGAAACCGTACCTTCAACACCTTTCATTAAGGCTTGCTCATGACTTTCGATGTCATTAAATGCTTCTTTAATGGCTGCATTTGGCTTTAAGAAGCTAGCGGTTTGACGGTTATATAAGTTATGAATCGCATCTTCTAAGTTTGCAGAAAACTTTAAAGGGTTATTTTCTGACTTACGAAATGCGGTATGACTAAGTCGATTTGTTTGTTTAAACACTGCTCTGTTATGCAGTGTTTCCATTAAACCAACTAGCATCAAAGAAAATGACTCCCCCAGTTGTTCGAACCATTCCTCTCGGTTATCGCTGGGAATCATCATTGGATCTATACCCACCCCTCTAACAAAAGCCGCAAGTTCACCCCCATTGGTATCAAAGTTGGGAGTCGATAGGTGCTCTGATTGTCGGTTAACTTTCGGTAAAGTTTCAGATACGGTGCTCTGTTTTTCGGGCTTTGGGATATCAATAAAATCATCGACTAAACCAATATCTAGCTGAAAGTCAGAAGGAACACTTTCGTTTAATAGTTCACTAGCACTAAGGCCTAGGTCAACAAATTCCTCTTCCGATGGACTTGAGACTACTTCAGGGGGAGCGCTAGAAAGACTTTTACTTGTCTCAAGACTGAATACATCTGTATCTGTTTGAACAGAAACTGAAATTTGATAATCCCCTAAGCTAACCATATCGTCATTGCTTAGTGCTATTTCATTTCCTTGACCCACAGGAGTTACAGCATTATTTACGAAAGTACCATTAGTTGAGAGGTCTTTTATCAAGTATTTGTCACCAAACTTAATCAGTTCTCCGTGAGTTCCGGATACCACTCTTTCAGGATCTGGTAGTGTCCAATCACATTGTTCAGACCTACCAAATGTAACCTTGGCATGTTCATCACTTGATTCAAACACGAACTCACTCTCAATCTCTGGAGTAAATTTGTGAAAACTTGTTATGGTTAAAACCAACTTCATGTAAACCTCGCCAAAGACCTGCTAGATATTATTTTTAATTTTATTATTAACTACTTTCTTATTAACAGTAAGATTAATAAAAACATTAATACTGCCATTGAAAATCATGCACGGAATAATGAATCATTTTTTTATCAAAGCAATCACGTATTGTTCAACAATTTTAATTATCCAACCAAGTTCAAATTTTTGACACTTAGACTTTCATCAATAAAAAAACGAATGTTAGTTTGGCCGAGAAATTCTAACATAATGACTTTTCATTGAGCAGAAAGGTATATATTCCCCCATCATTTATACGGAGTTCTTGTGATGGAAGACAGTAATAAAAACAATTCTATAAATAACGAAGAGAGCGGAGATAAAACTAAAATTGTAAAGACTCAAAAACGAGACAATGCAATTAAATCAACCAAACTCACTAATAATGAAACCTCCGTTAAAAATAAAAATGAAACAAATACAAAACTGTCTCAAAAAGAAAACACTCCGTTAGTTAATAAGAAAAAAAACAATAAAGATGACTCATTAAATAATAACAAAGATGTTATTAACGAAAGCTTAATAGGAACGACCGTTAAAAATCGGTATGAAATTGAGTCGGTTATTGGGCATGGTGGGCTTTGCGATGTTTACTTAGCTAAAGATAAGATTCTTGAATCTTCAGGTTCAGAAACACCCTACGTTGCGTTAAAAATATTACAGAAAGAGTTTGCTTCTCAACCAGAGACTGCACGCATGTTAATACGTGAAGCTCAACAAACTCAAAGGTTAAGCCACCCTAATATCATTAGGGTTTTTGATTTTGGTGTTGATGGCGAAATATACTTTTTAGTTATGGAGTATATTAATGGAGAAACATTAGAGAGTTTAATACAGCGTTCTAGGCCGCATGGGCTGAAGTTTAATGCAACTTTATCAATCCTAAATCAGGTACTCGATGCGCTCTCATATGCTCACTCTCTTGGTGTAGTGCACGCCGACCTAAAGCCCGCTAATGTGATTTTAACGTCTGAGGGTAACGTTAAGTTGCTTGATTTTGGTGTATCTAAAACTCATCAATTAAAGCAGGATCAATATGCGGCTAAACGTAAATCCGAAAATGTTGAAACGCTTGGTTATACTCCCAACTATGCATCACTCAACCTGTTATCCGGTAAGGAACCGAACTTAAGCGACGATATGTTTGCTCTATTTTGTATTGCTTACGAGCTATTGAGTTGCAAACACCCTTACGCAAGAACTCCAGTTAATGAAGCTCTCAAAAAGAAGATCAAGGTCTCTAAACCAACTAACATGCCTGCATCTAAGTGGCCAATATTTTCAAGCGTATTTTCAACTGGCATTATTCCGAACGAACTGACCCCTGAGCAGTTGAA
The DNA here is from genome assembly GCF_034321865.1 of Vibrio sp. PBL-C16. Classification (NCBI taxonomy): domain Bacteria; kingdom Pseudomonadati; phylum Pseudomonadota; class Gammaproteobacteria; order Vibrionales; family Vibrionaceae; genus Vibrio; species Vibrio sp. PBL-C16. Next base: position 520,410 of record NZ_JAXLNY010000001.1, read on the forward strand.
ACGCAAATTGAATATGCGCTATTGGCCTATCGCTAGCGGCGCGGCAGCGAGTATATTATTAGTTAGCGGCATTGTATTTGGTTATCAGCAGCAACAAGAAACCATCACCAATTTGGAAACCGTTATTAGCAAGCAAAATGATCAAATTGCCGGACAAGAGTGGCAGCTTGATACGCCAGCAGAAAAAAGTTTGGCACTGATTGATAGTGAAAAAAGCTTACATCCAGTCGTTAAGGCTGGCTTATTACGCTTACACAAGACCTATATTCTCAGCGAGTTTGAATCTGAAATTGATCAGGTTTTGAATTCTGATGCCAACAACTACCCGAATTATGATGAAATTGAGTCCATACTTGATAAAGCAAAAACCTACTACCCTGACTCACATAAAATAGAAGTTCTTGCCTTAGATATTCAGTCAAGCAAGCACTCCACGTTACTTTCGATAGCAAGGCAAATCAACAGTCAACTTGAAAAGTCTCGGTACAGTAAAGAAGATGGCATTAAATCCATCTATGAGCTCAAGGATGAGTTAAATCAGATTCATCAAGGTTATCCTTTCACGCCAAGTTCGTTATCTAGCGATGTTTTCGGTCAGCACCTCACTGAAGCACTCCAAAAGAAAGACGCAGCTGCACTTGTTGCTCTTATTAAGGTTGGGAACACCTTCTTTTCAAACGTAGAAGAGCATCAAGAGAACTTACAGATAAGTAATGCGATGAAAGATGCAGTGCTGGAAATGAAATTATATGAGACAGCGCTAGATTCCAACAGCCCTCTACCGTTTCCAGAAGATGCCGCTAGAATCCTGTTCCAAGAAGAGTTTGAAAACTTTTATTCTCGCCTAGAAAAGGCAAGGACGACAACTCATCTCGATAACTTGGTGAAGGATGTGGATCTGTTCTCGAAAAACTTTCCTATTGGTTTTCAGGATGTTAACGATTTAAGATTCAAAACTGCTGATAAATACTTACGCTTCTCCGATATACTACTTAATAAGCGAAGGACTTCAAGCGCAAGACGCGCTATGAAGAAAGCCAACGAGCTTATGAAGCAAATAGAACAGGACTCTAAGCAAAGCTAGTAATACAAAAGGGACGCGAGTCCCTTTTTTGCCGCAGATTACTTGCCAATATGCAACTAGATTGCTAATTTATACTTGTACTTAATGAGGAGAGTTAGCCTTGACTGAAGGAATAGTCAAAGTTGGCGAACGTCTGGCGTCCGTATGTAACGATAGCCTTAAACTAGGACTGCAAGACACTTACCGACTCGGCGTTTTACGTGGAAACGTCCCCTTTGCTACTTGTGTTAAAAACACGCGAGTTGAAGTTTTTTCATCCCTACATTTCGACCATTGCCGTTTGGATATAAGTCAAAATATCTTTAACAATGACTTTCTTTTTGTAAGTTTATCTCAAGCGACAAGCAAACTATTTCTGCTCAAATACTGGTTATGCCATTCATACCTTCGGCTAAGCCTTCATTATCCGAAACATTCCTCTACCTCAACGTTTAATAGGGGTATACATGATTAATTTTGATGTTCTCAATACATACATGGATAACGACGTAGATCTCATCGTCACTGTTTTTTCTACATACCTTGAAGATCACACGAATGATATAGAGCGTATAGATGAGCTATATGCAAGCAGATGTTGGTCAGAACTCTATCTATTAGCTCATAGTTTAAAGGGCATTCTAGAGAGTTTCGGAGAAGACACCGCGGTCATTGCGTTTCAAAGAATAGAAGAAAAAACCAGAAACGATACAGCGCCAGATAGCTCAGATATAGCTATAGTTACTAAACAGCTAGCTGCAATTAATCAACAAATCTTCGCTTACTTGAAGAATATGCAATAAAGAAATTCAAGGCTTAACTGGGGGAAATATGGCAATGAATAATAGCAATTTCAGGGAGTTGATTGAGTCTCTCAAAGACCTAACACCAACTCAAAAAAGGTACTTACTTAGCCGTACAAAGATGGCGCTAGATGATGAAAGTAATATGTTAAACATCAGTGATATTCTAACACCAGAAGAGTTGGAGGCGTTACTATCACCGGCACCAACAACGAATACAAAATAACAATGATATACAACGCAACCGTCAGATTAACGCTAGGGACCAAGTGAAGGAAATCGACTTTGCTTGGTTGTTAGTTTCTCTCCCTATTCCTTTTCACTACAACAAACGTATTGTTTTCGAAACCTTTTTCCAATTTAAACAGGTCAGATAATTGAGCGACTAACATCAGTCCGCGACCAGAGGAGGACCAACTATCGTCATCCATTAAGTTAGGTGCCTCAATCTGTTTGTTTTTATGTTGGATGAACGTCTTTTCATTGATCGGCGCTCCGCAATCAGAGACTCTCAGTTCCACGAAACCGGACACTTGGTCATCCCCAACCCTACACTCCACTTCAATTGGCAGGCCTTCTATTTCACTGTAAGAATGAATATAAGCGTTATTCATGAGCTCAACGACACAAAGCTCCAATGATTGAATTGCATTTAAGGGGATTTGATGACCCATCAAAAACCGAACAACGTCTTTGCTCGCACTTCGTGAGTGAGTAAGGGAGCTCCCGTAAGTTCGTTTAAATTCGCTCTTTGACATTCTTTTCCTTAAAATCGAGCCTCTCACCATGCCATTTTACCTGTAAAAGGCTGGCATCATCATCAAACTCATCTTCGTTATGCCAAGATTGTACTTTTTTAAAGACGTCTCCCACTTGGTCTTCAACTGTCAGCGTGCAAACAGCTTTTATACTCGATGCCAATCGTTGTAGTGAAAACATCTCCTCACCCTGCCTCGCTTCAATCAAACCATCCGAATAAAGCCACAATGCATCGCCCTCATCCAGACTAATTTGGTTACCGATATATTCCATCGGCTGCATTGCACCAACGATAAAGTTATCGTCACCTATCTGTTCCATCGTTTTCGTACTCGCTCGCCAAACTAAGATCCTGGGGTGGCCAGCCGTGCAATAGCTAAGTCGCCCTGATTTTGTGTTAAGAATGGCGTAAGCCATAGTAAAGTAAAGTTGACTGTTTCTAGTTTGCTGATAACGCCGATTTAGCCGTTCAATCACAGATGCAGGCTCACTTACGCAATAGCCGTCATCTCTCAACTCCATCGTGATCGAATCAGGCCCCTGACTTTGAGATAGCGTCTGTTGAATAGAAAAAGCCATCAAAGCTGAAGAAATACCATGACCAGAAACATCAAATACATAAAACGCAACATGTTGTTCATCGAGCTCCAAATACCCCAACATATCACCACCAATCTGGGAGCATGGTTTGTAGACATAACTAAACTGTATATTTTGGATAGTTGATTCAGCAGGGAGTAGTTGCTCCATCAGATGACTCGCAGACTGCAGGTCTTGGTGAATTGTTTGATAGGCCGCATCTAGTTCTTTATTTCTCTCAACGAGTTTGTTGTGCAGTTCTAAAGTACGAAACCCCGCACGGATTCTGGCCTGAAGTTCCTCTACAGACGTCTTCTTATCTACGAAATCATCTGCGCCAGCATCAATGCCTTTCACGATCGAACTTTGGTCATTTCTAGAAGACAGTAGAACAAAGAAAATATAACGCTCGCTAACTTTAGATTTTAATTGGCGACACAATTCAATACCATTAATTCCAGGCATCATTAAATCACTCAGCACAAACTGAATATCAGGGCGGTGGGTTAGCACTTCGAGCGCCGCTCGTCCGTCTTCAACAGCAAGCACTTCATAGCCTTGCTTTTCCAATGCACTGCTGATGTAAAGCAGTACTGTTTTACTGTCATCGACCAAAAGAATGGGTTTCATCTGCCTCCTTAAAGTGGTTGCTATACTGGCTAACGCAAAACACTAGTCACTGACTGCTCATTTCTAAAACGGCTGTAGTCTTCGGCTAATAATTGGTGTTGATATCGAGTGTAAGACAACGCTTCATTAGAAATTAGTATCTGATGCTCTTTTTCGATTAACTGACTTTGCAGCCTTTCAATCTGTTCATTCTGCTGTGTGTAATTGAGGTACAGTGCGAATAGACCAAAAACCGAAACCATTAACAGGGCGATTAGAATATTATTGATAGTTTTCACTTGAATATTCATGACCTCTCCTTGTCTATTATTAGACTTTCCATGATGAAAGAGAGCGTCTACGGACCAAGAGCTCGAGGCTCTAAAACGCAACGAAGCAAATTGAGGTTGTTTTTCCAATTATAGGCGATAGGAGAAAAAATAAGAAAAATCTGAAAAAATTTGAATATCCTGCTGAGTTAAGAATCGGTAAGGTGGTAGCAGCGAGCTATCATCCACTCGCTGCAATACATTAACTCTGAAATGCAGGTCTAGCTAAAATTTGGTTATACCATCGAGCAATGCTTGGCGACGTCGATAGCACATCAATTTCTAGGCCTTTAATTGCGAAACTGATCAAAATAAAGCCTGTTATATCGACGATAGTAAAATGGTCTACGGCGATAAAATCATTATGTTCAAGGCGCTTGTCTAAGACAGGCAGAAATTCGTAGACGCGTTGTTTTGATTCTTCGCCCCATGCTTCAACGCAACGTTCTCTGTCTCCATAAACTCCGGTCATGTTTCGAAACGCCTGAAATGCCGCATTTAGTCCTTGGAACTCCACCACACGATGCCACATTTCCACTTGAGCACGTTCGAGCTGGTTAGCACCAAACAGCGCAAGATCATTTTCAAACGCTTCATCTAGGTAGCGACAAATCGCCACGCTTTCACAGATCGTCGTACCATCATCCAGTTCGAGCAAAGGCACTTTGCCGTTCACGCTTTTCGATTTAAACGGTTCAGATAGGTTATCGCCCTCACGAACGTTCAGCGCAATTCGCTCAACCTCGCCACCGATTTCCTTTAGAAAAATGCTAACTCGCTTACAACTTGGAGTCATTGCGGTTTCATAGAGCTTCATTTCACATCCTTTTATCTTTTTCTAACCGATTGGTTAGGATATACTGTAGCCAGTTTATAAACGATCAGTCAAGAACTTCACTATCAAAAATTTTCAAACAGTTGTGGGTCTGTTTGCTGAGCGAGATTTTTGATGCCGTTTGTGAGTTCACATGAATTTGGGGGCTGATACCCAAGAATAGATGGGTATTCATCATATTGGTTCAGTTCGAACGCTAGAGGTTCTCTGTACCATCCCTCCAAAGCAGTTTAATTACCCGATAAGCAGACCCAGGCAGGTAATTTATGGCAAGAAAAGCCAACTTCGACCGAGATGAAAAGCTTCTCGTGGCTATGGATGTGTTTTGGCGCAAGGGCTTTGCGAACACGTCTATCTCTGATCTCACCGACGAGTTGAACATCAACCGCTTCAGTCTTTACAACACCTATGGTGACAAGCAACAGCTCTACTACGAAGCGCTCGATACTTACTTAAAAAAGGTCTCGCTACCGTCACTGAATGATTTGGAAAAAGACGATGCGTCTTTACCTGAGTTGGAATCGTTCCTTAAATCTTTTGCTGAACTGCAACGCAAACGCAACTGTGGGTGTTTTATCCAAAATGCGTTGATTGAGCACGCTGGTGAAGACGATGACGTACTGCGCAAAGGGCATTTTTTGTTTGACCATCTTATCGGCATCATTGCGGATGCGCTGACCAATGCGCAGAAAGAAACCTTAGTGCCAAAAACGCTGAAGCCAGAAGAACTCGCTCGTTTTGTTCTCAACAACATGCAAGGTATGCGCGTACTTGGCAAAGCCAAACGCTATGCCGACTTGGATACCGCGCTTTCCTGCTTGCTGGTTTTGATTAGGAAGTGACATGTCGATTGAAGTGATAGCAGTACGTCTTACCAAAGGCATGGACTTAAAGCTGAGCCTAGCGAAATTGGTCGAGCAGCATGGTATCAAAGCAGGCTCGATTGCCTCATGCGTTGGCTGTATCTCTGACCTCAACCTTCGTTTGGCAGGTGCAGAGAGTACGTTAACCAAACAAGAGCCATTTGAAATCGTCTCTGTGATGGGAACACTAACGCCTGAGCATCAGCACGTTCATATCTCGGTGTCTGATCGTGATGGACTAGTTTGGGGTGGGCATTTGCTGGAAGGCACAGTGATTGATACTACCGCAGAATTGATCATCCATTCTTACTCAAACCTTGAGTTTACCAGAGCGATGGATGACTCGACTGGCTATACCGAACTACAAGTGAATCCTTCCAAATAATAAAAAGCTCCAGAACCATACTGTGGTGTCTCTGGAGCTTTATTCGCATGTCTCTCACGCGAAGAATTCACTCATATCGAGCAAGCTAACTTCGGAGATCATTCTTCGACTAAATAACAAACCTGATTATCGTCAACCGTTACTTGCCACGTTTTTAGACAGTGCGCTTCGTCTTCCAAACACTGCCCGCTCTTTAAACTGAAATGCTGTTTGTACAGTGGTGATGCAACACACATCTCACCATCGATATCACCGACAATCCCTCGACTCATCACATAAGCCTTACCAATTGGGTCCCAATCTTGAACGGCGTAAACACCGCTATCAGGAATGTAGAATAGCGCGACATGCTCGCCTTCAATCAACACTGTGGCACCGATCAATGGCATTAGGTCATCAAGCTGACACAATTTCACTTTGGTTAACGCTGCCATTTACACCTCCTGTTTCACTGGAATACGCTGACCGCGCACACGCTGGTACGGTAAGACTTTGCTGCCCGACGTGCTGTTCAAGAAAGGACGGAAGCGTTGCAATTTTTGAGGATTATCCAACGTACTCTTCCACTCACATTGATAGGTATCTACGACTCGTGCCATTTGCTCATCCAATGAGTCACATAGGTTGAGAGAGTCATCCAAAATCACTTGTTTAAGGTAGTCTAAGCCCCCTTCCATGTTCTCCATCCACACCGACGTACGCTGCAAGCGATCTGCGGTGCTGACGTAGAACATCAATACTCGGTCGATCATAGTGATCAACTCTGATTTGGATAAGTCGGATGCAAACAAATCAGCGTGTCGTGGTCTCATGCCGCCATTACCACAAACGTATAGATTCCAGCCGTTTTCGGTGGCGATCACCCCAATGTCTTTACTTTGCGCTTCTGCACACTCGCGAGTACAGCCCGATACGGCAAACTTAAGCTTATGGGGCGCTCGCAATCCTTTGTAACGGTTCTCTAACTCAATGGCTAAACCAACCGAATCATCAACACCATAACGACACCAAGTAGAGCCGACGCAAGATTTCACGGTGCGCACCGATTTACCGTAGGCATGCCCTGTTTCAAAACCAGCATCAATTAAGGTTTGCCAGATTTCAGGAAGCTGTTCTAACTGCGCACCAAATAAATCCACGCGCTGACCGCCAGTGATCTTGGTGTACAGATCGTATTGCTGAGCAACTTCGCCTAACACGATAAGTTTGTCTGGTGTGATTTCGCCGCCCGGAACACGAGGCACAATCGAGTAAGAGCCATCTTTTTGTAGGTTTGCCATAAAAGCATCGTTAGAATCTTGCAGAGATTGATGCTGTGGTTCCATGATGTGTTCATTCCACAAAGAAGCAAACACAGATGCCGCTGTAGGCTTACAAATATCACACCCATGCCCTTTGCCATGCAGTGCAATTAAGGTGTCGAAGTCTTTGATTTGTTCCACTTGGCAAATATGGAACATCTCTTGGCGACTGAGCTCAAAGTGCTCACAAAGGTGGTTGTTAACCTCTACCCCCAGGGCTGCCAATTGAGTATCCAATACCGACTTCACCATATTGCTACAGCCACCACAGCCAGTACCGGCTTTGGTGTTGGCTTTAAGGTCTGTCAGGTTGGTAGTGCCGGCTTGAATCTCGGCAACTAAGTCGCCTTTTGTGACGTTGTGACAAGAGCAGATGATAGCGCTGTCTGGCATCTCTCCGTCCAGCATTCCGGTATCAAACAGCAGGTTCGCTGCGTGGTCTGGCAGGACTGTTTTGTTCAAATAACACTGTAAGAGCGCGTCGTAGTCGCTGTTGTCACCGACGAGAATCGCACCAAGCAATTGGGTACCACTCGCATCAACCACCAGCTTTTTGTAGATGCCTGCAACCGCATCTTGCAATACCATTTCTTGTGCGCCTTCGGTTTGCATTTGTGCATCGCCGATAGACGCCACATCCACCCCAAGCAGCTTGAGTTTGGTGCTCATGTCTGCGCCTTTAAAACCTTCGCTTGGCATACCAGTCAGGACATCGGCAGTGGTTCTCGCCATGGTGTAACCGGGTGCGACTAAACCAAAGATCTTCTGCTCCCAAAGGGCACATTCGCCAATCGCGTATATGTTCTCATCGCTGGTTTGGCATTGGTTGTTAATCACAATGCCGCCTCGCTCGCCTATTTCTAGCTCAGCCAGCCTTGCCAACTCATCTTGAGGACGAATGCCTGCGGAGAAGACAATCACATCCACTTCGAGAGGATCTTTGTCTTTAAACACCATACGATGCTTAGCCGTTTCACCATCGCAGATTCGTTCCGTACCCGTTGAGGTGTGAACGGTTAGCCCTAGCGCTTCAATCTTCTCTTTTAGCACCAAGCCTGCACCATCGTCTAACTGCACGGGCATCAGGCGGGGAGCAAATTCAATAACGTGAGTTTCTAGCCCCAATAGTTTGAGTGCATTTGCCGCTTCTAAACCCAACAAGCCGCCACCAATCACTGCGCCTGTTCTTGCGCCTTCACATGCCTTTTTGATTTGTGAAAGGTCATCAAGCGTGCGGTAGACAAACACGTTGTCGCGGTCTTTACCTTCAATTGGAGGCACAAACGGGTAAGAACCGGTCGCGAGCACGAGTTGGTCGTAACCCAGCACATCTTCACCATCAAGCAGAATACGCTTTTGCTCTCTGTCGATGCCTGTTACTTGGCTGCCAAGTACGAGTTGGATGCCATGCATGTCGTACCATTCTTGGTTACTCAGCATCAAATCATCATGAGATTTACCCGCAAACAAAGAGGACAACTGTACACGGTCATACGCAATAAAACGCTCTGCACCAATCACGGTAATTCGGTGCTCCAAATGCGCGTTTTTCTGCACTAATTGCTCGACGAGGTGTTGCCCGACCATACCGTTGCCTACCACAACGATGTGGCTCAATGCGTTCTTTACTGGAATCGTTAAAGGACTGTTCATCGCTGCCTCCTTATGCCGTTTGCGCTGCGGTTTTGGGTTTGTCTTCTTTCGAAGCAGGAATCTCGACTTTGGATTGCTTTTCGTAAAGGAACTTCAACACCGCTTGTCGACACTTCTGATACTGCGCATCATCCGCCAGTGCGACACGCTCACGAGGGCGAGGTAGATTCACTTCTAACACTTCTCCAATGGTTGCTGCCGGTCCGTTAGTCATCATCACGATTTTGTCAGATAACAACACCGCTTCATCCACGTCGTGGGTAATCATGATGACGGTGTTGTTTAGCTCGGCTTGAATCTTCATCAGTGCATCCTGCAAATGCGCACGAGTTAACGCATCCAACGCGCCAAATGGCTCATCCATCAGTAGAACCTTTGGTTGAAGTGCCAGTGCTCTGGCGATGCCGACTCGCTGCTTCATACCGCCCGAGATTTCATCCGGCTTTTTGTGCGCAGCATGCTGCATTTGAATCAGCTCCAAATAGTGATTCACTTGTTCCTGAATCCACGCTTTGCCCTTTTTGCTGGCAATTTGTTTTACAGCTAGCTCAACGTTTTGATACACGGTTAACCAAGGCAATAATGAATGGTTTTGGAACACCACTGCGCGGTCAGGTCCCGGTCCTGCTACTTCTCGCCCATCGACTATTACGCCGCCGTCTGTTGGCATGTGCAGCCCTGCAACTAAGTTCAATACCGTTGATTTACCACAGCCAGAGTGACCAATTAGGGATACAAACTCGCCTTTATTGATTTGTAAATCGACGTTCTTAAGCGCGATGAACTCGCCATCTGGCGTTGGGAATCGCATCCCTAATCGCGTTAGATCTAATAATGCTTTTTCCATGATCTTTTCCCTTATCTCAACGCTTGTTGTTTATTCCAAGACAACCACTTTTGAAGTTGCAACATGCCTCTATCGAGCATCAAACCGATAAAGCCGATGGTGATAACGGCCACCATGATGCGACCCAATGATGCCGAACTGCCGTTTTGGAATTCATCCCAAACGAACTTGCCTAACCCAGGGTTTTGCGCGAGCATTTCTGCCGCAATCAACACCATCCAAGCGATACCTAAAGAGAGACGTAAACCTGTGAAGATCATTGGAATGGCAGAAGGTAAAACGATAGTGCGAATGTGCTGCCACCACGAAAGTTGGAGCACTTTGCTCACGTTGATTAAGTCTTTATCAACGCTCGTTACACCCACAGCGGTATTAATCAGCGTCGGCCATAAGCTACACAGCGCCACGGTGATCAGAGAGTTAATGAACGACTTAGCAAACATCGGGTCATCACTCACATAAGTGGCACTTACAACCATAGTGACGATAGGCAGCCAAGCTAAAGGTGATACGGGCTTGAGCAGTTGAATGATTGGGTTGAACGCTTGATACAGCCCTTGATTAAGACCAAGCACGATGCCAAGCGGAATCGCGATGACCGTCGCCAGCAAAAAGCCCGCGGTTACAGTCACTAAGCTTGTTATGATTTGGTCGAAGAACGTCGGCTTACCTGTGTAAGGACGAATCTTCACTTCCGCGTCTGGATTCTTGGCTAACTTCGCAGCATTGCGTTTTTCCTGACGTTCGATAAACGCTTGTTCCTTTTCTCGCTCTTGCCAATGGTCATCGACAAGGTTGCTGAACTGCTGAAAAGTTTGCACAGGCCCCGGTAGCGTACCTAATGAGGTTTGCACTTCTCTCGCCGCCAAGTGCCACATTGCCAAAAAGATCAGCAAGCCAATGACGGGCAAAAGCACCAGCCGACTTCGGTTCACTACCTGCTTAGCAGGAAAAAGGGAAATGACATTACTAGACATACTCACTCCTAAGAAATTTACATCCTTGTTGCCACAAGCGAATTCCCTCGCCTGTGGCGTTTATCGTTATGGTTAAACCTTGTCTTTTCCTTTAAGCCCGATAGAGAACTTCTCTAGATATTTATTTGGCTCGCGACCGTCATAAACGATGTTGTCGATAAAGTGTGTTTGTGGCGCACGGAAACCATCTTCAGCACTAAAATCTGGGAAGTCTTTTTTGCTCAACACACCATCTTCAATTAGCGCTTGAGCCGCTTGTTGGTAGATATCTGGACGGTAAACCTCTTTTGCGACATCCATGTACCAATCATCGGATTTCTCGCTTGAGATTCTGTCCCCAGCGACGCATTTGGGTCAGGTACCAAATCGCATCGCTGTAATACGGATAAGTGGCGTTATGACGGAAGAACACGTTGAAGTCTGGCACGTCTCGTTTGTCGCCTTTCTCGTATTCAAATGTGCCGGTCATCGAGTTGGCGATAACTTCGGCATCGGCTCCAACGTATTCGCTTTTTGATAGCATCTTCACTGCTTCTTGGCGGTTGGCATTGTCGTTTTCATCCAACCAATGTGCCGCTCGAATCAAGGCTTTCACTACGCGAATGTGCGTGTTTGGATACTTCTCAGCCCAAGCTTTGGAAACACCAAACACTTTCTCTGGGTTGTTCTTCCAGATCTCGTAATCGGTCACGACTGGCGTACCAATACCTTTGAATACGGCTTGTTGGTTCCATGGTTCGCCTACGCAGTACCCTTTGATCGTGCCCGCTTCCATTGTTGCTGGCATTTGTGGTGGCGGTGTAACGCTCAAAAGAACGTCAGCATCCAATTGGCCACTGTTATCACCTGAGTCTGGTGCATAAAAACCTGGATGAATCCCGCCTGCCGCTAACCAGTAACGCAACTCATAGTTGTGTGTCGATACAGGGAACACCATGCCCATGTTGAACGGTTTACCTTTATCCAGATAACTATCGACCACAGGCTTCAGTGCATCCGCTTTAATTGGGTGAACAGGTTTGCCATCTGGTTGTTTTGGAATGTATTGCTTCATCTGCTCCCAAGTATCATTGGAAACCGTGATTGCGTTGCCGTTCAAATCCATACTGAACGCGGTAATCACTTCCGCTTTTGTGCCGACACCAATCGTTGCGCCCAATGGCTGACCAGCAAGCATGTGCGCGCCAGCAAGCTCACCGTCGATGACTCGGTCTAATAGCACCTTCCAGTTTGCTTGCGCTTCTAAAGTGACGTACAAGCCTTCGTCTTCAAAAAAACCTTTCTCATAAGCAACCGCCAGCGGTGCCATATCGGTTAACTTAATAAAACCAAACTTCAGGTCTTCAATTTCTGGCTCACCCAACTCTGCCTTTACGCTGACCGTGGTGAATACCGATAACGAAATTGCTGACACTTTCAGCATCGAACTCCATTTCATTGGTTTGCTCCCATAAAAAAAGCGCCACTACTCCGAAGAGCAGTAGCGCCGTTGCTAAGTCTACAATTACCGCCGTTGATAATTGAGATAAGCGATTCAACAATAAACCCATACCTACTAATCCAATTACTGTGCCAACTTATTTTTTACAGTAAATACAATAAATTAGATTATTCCACCGTTTATTATTCCCTGTTATTGCTTGCTGATAGTGCAACACGCACCACGTTAGAAAATGCACTCTAACCCCAAAGTGGTAGAGCAACTAATCCAACACTTCCAAAGTAGTTATCAAATTCTTGGCAACTTGTGCGAGCGTTTGGCTCGATTGCATGGCCGAATTTCTAAGTGCTTTATAAGCCTGATCTTCATCAACGCTGTGCATCTTCATCAGCAGACCTTTGGCTTTTTCCACCAGCTTGCGCTCTTCAATCTTGTGGGTCAGCGATTCAATTTCCGATTGCATACTTTCGAATTTCGCTCTCACTAATGTCGCATGTTCAATCCAAGGTTGAAGTGCAAACTCACTATCATGTGGCATGAGAACATAGTCCATTTTTTCTGATAACCGATTGATATCATTGGATGATAATTGCTTTAAGACGATAAGAAGTGGTGCCGATTTTCTGCGGCAGAAATCGACGATCAAACGCAGCTCCGCGGTTGGTTGCTGCCATCCAACCACAACGCTTGCTGACGGTTCTCGCTGCATAAGCGTTTCTAATTGTGCCAATTGGCAACCCATAATGTTGTCGTAATCTTTGCTCAATAAGCCGGACAATCGAGCCTGCTCTTGGAGGCTATCACAGCATACTATGATGGGTGTTTTTGACGTTGATTGAGTCATGCACATTCCTTGTTTATATCTCACTCACTAAGAGAGACATAACAAGGAATGTGCCAACTAAAGTAGAAGCCTTTTAACTAGAGGCGAGATGTTCTTTGAAGAAGCCGAGTGTACGTTCCCAAGCGAGCGCCGCTTCTTCCGGTGCGTAGCGTGCTGTTGAGTCGTTATGGAAGCCGTGGTTGACATTCTCATACATTAACGCTTGATACTGTGCGTCGGTTGCGATCAATTGCTGCTCATAAGCAGGCCATGTGTCGTTAACACGCTTATCGAGCCCTGCAAAGTGAATCATCAACGGCCCTTTGACTTGCTTTTGGAGCTCTTGCGCCGCTGGTGTTCCATAGAAAGGCACACCTGCATCGAGCTCTTCTGGCATTACCGCCGCAAGCATGTTGACAATGTATCCACCGAAGCAGAATCCAACCGCGCCCAATTTACCGTTGCCACCCTCGTATTGTTTGAGAAAGTTAGCGGCTGCGATAAAGTCTTGTTCGATCTTTGCTCTGTCCATCTCTTTCTGCATGGCGCGACCCTCATCGTCGTTCCCCGGATAGCCGCCGAGTGGATAAAGTGCATCTGGAGCGAAAGCAATAAAGCCATCTTTTGCAAGTCGTCTTGCGACATCTTTGATATAAGGGTTCAGACCTCTGTTTTCATGGATCACCAACACTGTCGGCGATTTTAAGGTCTTCTTCTGTGGCATCACCAAATAACCACGCCCTTCTCCATGCCCATTTGGAGATGGAAAGGTTTCGTAGGTTGCTTTGATGTCAGGATCGTTAAATGAAACTTGTTCTGCGAGTGCGTAATTCGGGGTTAGCGCATCGACCAGTGCTGTCATGCTAAAGCCAAGCACCGCAAGGCCACCCAGCCTGTTAAGAAACTCACGGCGCGTGATTTTTCCGTGGGCGTATTCGTCGTACCAATCGAAGGCTTCTTGCGGGATCGGATGAGAAGCCTTTTCACTAGGAGTGGTATGCTTTAGAACCATTATCCATGTCCTCTGTGTCTTACCATATGGGATTTTCTCATTCTCAAAAGCGCAGCGAGAAACGAACGCGATTGAGGCTAAAACTGCGGTTTCACCACTCTAATACGGAGCAAGGTGGTGAAACACATCATTGGCGAGCTAGGATCTTTTACCTTCTTCAAACAATAGATAATGGATTCAGATTCAACAACTTTGCGTCGTTGGTTTTACATTAATTGACAATAGTATCTTATTGCTGGCCGCAATAGGCTTGCCAGTAAGAGAAAGCTCGTTCGAATGCTTTTTCCCTGTCGTGCATTTGTGCAAATAGCACCACTGTCATGGTGGCAAGAACCGTATTCGCCATTTGGTTCATGTCATCTTCTGACGTCCCAAACGGGCAGTTCACAGGCATTGGCACCTCAGACAGCATTTGCTCCGTCCAGTAGTGCGATGTCACGCCGCTTGTTTGGCTTAGCCATACCGTTTGGCTTACTTTCGGGTTGTATTCTGACTCACCCGATTGTCCTTTGAATGACACAACGGCATGAGCGGTTTGACCGATCTCGTATTCGACTTCAGCATGAAGTTGTTGGAACCCAGGATGGAAGCTACCACGAATACCAACCGTCGCCTGCCCCGGATTCAATGCTCGAACCACGGTATTAATCGGCGTTCTAAGCCCATAACGATTCTTCCAACCGATCATGGTTTCTGCTTGAGGAGCAAACGCACTGAGCGGCAGATACACAATGTTTTGTATTTCTAATACACGCTTTGCGTCTTCTGCTGATTCCGCTTTCGTAATAGCAAATTTGTCGAGGTAGTCTTCAGCGTGTAAACGACCAGATTGACGGTCGTGATAGCCGTGCATCAGCACTTTGTGGCCATTATCGGCAAGGATCTTCGCTGCCAACAGGTGCCAAGGCTGCCCTGCCGCTTCACGTTTGCCTGCATAACATGGCCAGTCAATGTCTGCACCAATAGCTGGCATGCGGGATTGGAATGCTTTCACAAAGCCAGCGATTTCTTGTTGAGTTTCGTTCTGTACACGGATCAGCATCAATAGCATTGCCATCTGATCGTCGTCGCACTCACCGTTTAGGTATTCATCCATAACTCGAAACGCTTGGTCAAAGTTCAGTGGTTTTCTACCACGTTCGCCACGACCCACTGTTCTAATACATTCCAAAATGCTGCTCATATTCCCTCGTATTCCGTCACTGACTGTACGGTTTCTATTAGTTGTTCGCGCAGTTTGACAACTTCTCCCATCACAATCAATGCTGGGCTCACGCCTTTAAGTGTAATCGATAAATCATTGAGCTGATTGAGTTGTGTAACGTGCACTTGTTGTTGAGGGCTGCAACCATGAGTGATGATCGCGACTGGGAAATCTGCTCTCAAACCGCAGTTGATTAAACCCGTTTGTATTTGCGATGACTTTTCTAATCCCATATAGAAGACTAACGTTTGTCCGCTTTGCATCAGTTGGCTCCAAGCCTCAAATGCGCCTGTTACCACTTGCCCCGTCACAAAGGTAACGCTACGAGCAACGCCACGATGAGTCAGCGGAATCAAGCTGTTTGCTGAACATCCAATCGCAGCAGTAATACCGGGGATGACTTCGTAAGCGATTGAGTGTTTGACGAGTGCTAACGCCTCTTCGCCTCCACGGCCAAATACAAAAGGATCTCCCCCTTTTAAGCGTACAACTCGCTTTCCTTGTTGAGCGAGCGATACCATCAAGTCACAAATTTCTTCCTGACCAATACTAGGTTGTCCGCATCTTTTGCCCACGTAAATCCAATCAGCTTGTGGCGAAGCCAACTCCAAAATATCTTTGTTCACCAAACGGTCGTACAGCAGAACCTCTGCCGACATAATAGCTTTCACTGCCTTCACCGTTAATAAGTCAGGATCGTGCGGCCCTGCTCCAACAATCGAGACAAAACCTTTGTGGCTCGCGTCTAGGTCTACTGAATGGTCTTTTAAAAGTTGGTTCAGTTTGCTTGCTTGATCATGCTTAGAAAAGCGAGACGAGCGTTCTTGTTTCTGACTCGCTTGTCCTTTCTTAAACCAAGACTTTTGATAAGGCGCTTCCATGTGCTTATCCTCTTTATGACTTACTTTATTTGAATCGCCAGACTTTGCTGGTTCGCTTGCTGTTTGCCCTTTTGATGCTGATGGCTGTCGACCATTTGTTTGATTTGAGAGACGCACGAGCCACAGTTAGTACCGCATTTGAGTTTGTTTTGAAGTTGGGTCACTGACGTGCAGTCTTGTTTCTCCATCGCGTCATGTATTTGTTTATCGGTAACGCGGAAACAACTACAAACCAGTTTGGCACTGCTTTGCGATTGAGTGATGGTAAGCAGTTGCGATAGCTCCATCGGCTTGCCAATCAAGCCGGTAAAGTTGGTGTAGTCGGTTTGAATCGGTTCACTAGACACCACCAAAACAGAGCGAATGATACGCACGTCTCCAACAAGGTCATAGTCCACCGCTAGCCAACCTTGGACAATATCTATCGTAATTCTGCGGCTCTTTTCCGTTCGACAAAAACTCTGCTTCTTTGGTCGCTTATCATGTGCAAAGCGCCAAATGCCCAAATTGCTTTCTGCTTGAAATGCGCTGTAGAGAAATTTACCGGAATCAAACTGTGTACCGATGAACATACCGTAGGTTTTGACCGCGGCGTCTTGCACTTCAACATAAGACGACTTAAATGCAGGCTGCCCTGAAATAGGGTCTTTTGCGCTGTTTACTATCGCATTAACACTGCTTTCACCGCCATATCGACCCGCCCAGTGCATTGACATAAACAGCTCCTGAAAACCCAAACCTTCATCAATGGCAACTTTGGCATAAATACCGGTGTTTGAAGCAGGCTGAAACAGCTTGGTGAGCTGTCCTGCTTTTAAGCGATTTTGAGTGGCAGAGAGCGTGTTCATGTACACGGTTGGTTCTAACTCTGAGGCGGCAAGGTGGGCGATATGCCCTGTGCGCGTCATGGTATGCCATTGGTCACGTTGCCTGCCCGTATTGAGCCACCAGCCTTTTGTTCTTTCTAAGCGCGTTGGAGATTCACTGGTCACGACAAAACGCGCTTTTCCATCTGGGTGTGAATAGACGCCATCAGCAAAAGGGCGCTCTCCTCCCCATTGTGTCGGCACCCACTCTTCGTATTCTTGCTCGGTTAAGTTGGCGTATTGAGAAAGATCTAGCTTCAATGGCGAATCTGCATTCATGCCTGTCATCGCGGCATATTCCCTGAATACCGCCCGCTCAGAAGTAAACGCAAAGCCATTTTGTGTCTTTTCCAATGCACACAGAGCTTGCCCAACTTGGCTTATCGCCCACCAATCTGATTTTGCTTCACCGGGAGGCGTTTGAAACTGGCGCTGCCTTGAAAGTCGACGCTCAGAATTGGTCACCATGCCTTGCTTCTCCCCCCAGCCAGCGGCGGGTAGCAATAGGTCCGCGTAATGCGCTACATCCGAATCCGCTGTGATATCGGAAACAATCACAAACGGACAAATCTCTAGTGCACGTTTTACCAATTGGTTATCTGGCAAAGAGACAACAGGATTGGTTGCCATGATCCAGAGAACTTTAATCTCACCACGTTCTACCGCCTCAAACAGTTCAACAGCTTTTAAACCGGGCTGAGTGGCAATTTCTGGTGAATCCCAAAACGCCTGCACTTGCTTTATAGACTTTGCGTCAAAAGCACGATGAACCGCTAACTGGTTTGCCAATCCACCGACTTCTCGCCCACCCATCGCATTGGGCTGACCTGTAATAGAAAACGGCCCACAACCTGACTTGGCAATTTTACCCGTCGCCAAGTGTGCATTAATGATTGCATTGCCTTTGTCGACGCCATTTTCGGCTTGGTTTACCCCTTGGCAAAACAACGTAATTGCGGTTGGGCTTTGCGCAAACCATTGGAAGAATGTCGTGAGTTTTTCTTCTGAAATGCCAATGGAAGACGTCAAATTAGTGACATCGTAACGCAAATCAGAAACTTCTTCTCTAAGTGCATTAAATCCGTCGGTATAAGAATTTATGTATTCAGAATCAATCAATTGTTGTTCAATAAGAAACTTGAGCAGCCCATTGAAGAGTGACACATCACCATCGTTTTTAATCGGTAGATGCAAATCCGCTTGCTGTGCGGTGACCGTTTCACGCGGGTCAATGACCACCAGCTTGAGGTTAGGATTGTTTTCTCTCGCTTGTTGAATACGTCGGAATAAAACAGGGTGCGTCCAAGCGGTATTAGCACCGCAAATGATCAATAGCTCAGTCTTATCAATATCGTCGTAATTGACGGGAACGACATCTTCACCAAATGCTCGTACATGAGCCGCAACCGCCGAAGACATACACAAACGCGAGTTCGTATCGATGTTTGCGCTGCCAACATAGCCTTTCATGAGTTTGTTGGCGACGTAATAGTCTTCCGTTAACAACTGCCCTGACACGTACATCGCGATGGAATCCGGTCCAAACTCCGCTTTCGCTTGATGAATCTTTTCAGCAATCAGATCCGTGGCTTGTTGCCATTGCACCTCTTGCCCTTGAGGTCGTTGCTTGGTGACAAGCTTTGGATACAACAAGCGCGAAGGCATATTCAAGCTCTCTGCCAGCGCGACACCCTTCACGCACAGTGATCCCGCATTTGCAGGATGACACGCATCCCCAACGATTCCTTTCGCATTGACCTCGACACCACATCCAACACCACAATAGGGACAAGTGGTTTTTTTGCATCCTTGCGACATAACACCTCCAGTGCGATTCAGCCCAACTTACTAGCAAAAAAAAGCCTCTCCCGAATCGAGAGAGGCAGCAATGCCTTTAACGCTGTTAGTACATTTTCAAAAAGTAATACCCTATACCGCTCTCGCCTGCTATTAAGAGCGGCGCATCGAGTTATCGATGAACGTTTATGTAAAGCAAGTGAGGTGCCAAGATTAAAAACCCTTACCATACAAAGGGTTAGCTTAAAACCAATTATAGCAACGTAATGCTACGCACTGATTGTGTGCAAATTTCGGTCATTATCGTGCAGTATTACTTTACTAATTCCATAACTAACCTGGATTCTTCGTCACCAAAATAATGCGCTTCTTCTTCTAACGTTTTAAAGCCAAGGGAGAGGTATAAAGACAATGCAGGTTGGTTCTTAGGATCGACAGTCAATTTCACGCTTGAGCCTAACGTCAACGACGCAATAACGTTTTCTAGGAGGGAACGCGCAATACCTTTACCTCTATGTTGAATATCGACGGCCAATGACATGATCCAATATTGATGTGCATTTGTGCTAGTCGTTAGCAATATATACCCTGCGACCTGCTCTCCCTCTTTTGCTACCAGTAAACTCTCTCCCCAACAATCAAAAGCTTGCCGAAAGAAAAATTGAGGATAGGCGTGTTCTCCAAATAAAGTATTTTCGAGCTTATATATGGCAAATAAGTCCTCTTTTTGCGCAGACAAGATGTCCATTCAATGACTCCTTCTTTAACATGAATGGCAGCAGTATACCTAAATCTCATCTAAATGACGGGACACAAACATCTCAATTAAGTGCTTAAGAAATGTAATATTCTTCCTGAAAATTAGGCCTAACTCACTTAGAACATACATCCGTGATTAAGTTTTAACCGCAAAATCAAAAACCACACAAGATGAAAATTTCAATACATATAACCATTAAATGCATTACATTTAAGAACTTTATTCTGGTTTATTGAAAAATTCATAGTTGGATAATTTACAACCACACCAAATCCACAGCATTATTCACCAAGCTTCGCATGTGATAATAAACACTAAAACCTTTACCATTTTCAGCATTATTATTTTTATAAAAGCGAGTTTTAAAGTGAAAGAATCTCGAAATGCCTTAAATCCTAGTGAAATAAACACAACCACAGCTTGGTCAAAACATGATACACATTGGGTTCTTAGCCTATTTGGAACAGCCGTTGGCGCAGGCATCCTGTTTCTGCCAATTAACCTTGGGATTGGTGGTTTTTGGCCTTTAGTCGCGATGGCAGTACTTGCTTTTCCAATGACCTATCTTGCGCACCGTGGCTTAGCTCGTTTTGTACTATCTTCTAAGATCAAAAACGCAGACTTCACTGATGTAGTGGAAGAGCACTTCGGCGCAAAAGCAGGTCGTTCTATTTCACTGCTGTATTTTCTTTCAATCTTCCCGATCCTGTTGATATATGGGGTTGGAATAACAAACACAGTAGATAGCTTCATGGTAAATCAGGCTGATATGGCTTCTTTACCTAGACCTTTGCTTTCTGGCGTACTAGTGTTTGCACTAATTGCTATTATGATGGCGGGTGAAAAAGTAATGCTACGGGCCTTTGCCATCATGGTGTTCCCACTTGTTGCCATTCTTGCCTTTCTATCATTTTACTTAATACCGAACTGGACCATGCCTGTCATGGATGTGCCAGAAGCGTCAGCTTTTGCTAGCACTATGTGGTTAGCAGTTCCTGTAGTGATTTTCTCGTTTAGTCACGCAGCTGCAATTTCAAGCTTTGCAAATGTACAACGTCGCCATTACGGTAAGCAGGCAGATGCCAAATCCGAAGTTATTCTTCGTCGCACTAGCATTATGCTGATTGCCTTTGTTCTTATTTTTGTATTTTCCTGTGTACTAACACTGTCACCTGAACAATTGGCTCAAGCAAAAGAACAAAACGTATCCGTATTGTCTTACTTAGCGAACGCAACCGATAATCCATTTATTGCAACACTTGGTCCTTTAGTAGCGTTTGTTGCTATCACTTCATCTTTCCTTGGGCATTTTTTAGGTGCGCGTGAAAGCTTAAATGGTTTAATTAACAAGCATTTTAACCTATCTGAGAAGCGTGTTGATCGTATCAGCGTGGCAGCACTGTTCTTCTCAATCTGGGCGGCCGCGATCATGAACCCAAGTATTCTTGGTATGATGGAAGCATTGTCAGGGCCTGTTATTGCAATGATCTTATTTATTATGCCAATGTTAGCGGTGTATAAAATCGAGGCGATGAAACAATATCGAGGAAATGTCTCTACTTACTTTGTTCTAGCAGCAGGCATTGTGGCGGTAAGTGCATTGATTTTTAGCTTCTTCAGCTAATAACTAAAGACTAGCTTGGATTTTCAGGGGAATACCTTACACAAGGTTAAGGTGATTCCCTGAATTTTCTTACTCTTTAAAAGGTAATCATCGTTACCCTTGACTCTTAAATAAGAGCGAAAACACCCGCAATCATAAGTACTGAAGCGATGCAGGTACGGCCGATAATGCCGAAGTGCGAAGGTTGAATCATTTCATTATGCATAGTTAATCTCCTATTTATTATAAAAGCCATTTTTTATTGGCTTAATAACACTATGTCTAATATCCAGTTTTTTAACAACCCATACAAACATTAAATATTTATGACAGAAACGTAATTTTTTACACTTCGCCCTGATTTTGAGCGATGAATCCGCGGCTTAAATCATTAGATTGAGTCCACCGAATATGCTCGCCTACCTGTCATCGTTACCTTATCTATACCATCGCCTAATCATTGCATAAGTTTTCAATAGATTTTGTTTTATAAATCATAATATTATAGAGATCCTTCTCGTATCTCACTCCCCAAACACTTTGCCACTGGGAATCCATCCGCACTTAACCAACAAGAAATGGTAGACTTAACTGGTATTCGGTTAAGAGATCACATTTTATTAATACGCTCATGCACTTCTCAATTAAAAAACTGGCTTGCGCACTTTGTACTGCACTTGGACTTTTCTTGCATCCCACCAACGTACTGGCGAGTACCGAAAAGCAAGCTTATCTGGAAGAACACATTTCAGCAGAAAGCAAGCCCATGTTAAAACTCTACTTTCGCTCGATGGGTAAGCCGCGATCAATTCAAAAAGATGAGTTAAATGCGCCACAGAATGCATCAGCGGAGTCTCTTGCTCTGTATTACTTTGCACGAAAGTACCTTAAGCGTTACGAAGGCGTTCCATTACCGAAAGATATGCCCGATTTAATCGAATTCGGTAAAAAGCACCATTTGGAATGGGTCGTCGCTGAAGCACAGCTCAATAAGGCTGTAACAATGATTGAGCAAGACGATAACTGGAACGCAGAATTGTTACTCCATGACGTTGTTTCTACAGCCCGTGATCTTGGTTATCTAGCATTAGAAGGCCGTGCTTACCGCTGGTTAGGCAATCTAGAAGTATCTCGAAATCAACTACGCAGTGGCCTAAAATATTATCGCAATGCCTATGAGTTATTAGAAAAAACAGTATTTGAAATACAAGTCGCGATGACACTGAACAACATTGGGACGGTCTACATCGACGCATCAGATTGGGCTCGGGCCAACAGTTACCTAACGCAAGCTCTCGACACTTACCTAGAGAGCGAATATCAATACGATAATAGCTTTTTTATGGGGGTTATCTACGCAAACCTTAGCATCGTTCACTCGAGCCTCGGAGATAACAGAAAAGCGGAATATTATTTCAATGAAGCCATTCGACTTTCAATGCAAACGGGGTCTGACACAGTCAAGCACCACTCTTTATCCAGCTTTTCACAAATGTTGAGCTCGGTAGGAAAAATTGATGATGCATTAATGGTCGCACAACGTTGCGTAGACCTGCCCATTCCAAAAAATCTAGAAATGCTAAAAACGTCTTGTTACGAGGCATTTGCAGAGGCTTACCTCGCAAACAAACAATACGATAAAGCTATTACAACAGCGCTTAACGTTCTAGAACAAACCAAGTCAACCAGTGAATTAGAGCTGCGGCAGCGTATTGATATGCTTTCGGTACTGGTAAACGCTCATCAAATTCTTAATGACTATGAAGCCGCTTTTCATTATTTAACCCAATTAAGAGAGCTGGAGGCTGAGTTTTCTCATCATATTCATGGTGAAGAGATGATTAACATTAAGTTTGATCTCGAAGCTAAGTTAGCCCAGAAAGAACTCAAATTGCTAGAAACAAAAAATGCGCTACAAGCGTCTGAACTGCGTTCGCAGCGCTATCGAGAAATGTTCTACTTTATCGCTATTACGGCAATTGGTGTCGTTGGTTTTCGTTACGTACTGCGCGTTAGACGTATTAATAAAGCACTCACTCAAGAAAATACTACCGATCCGTTAACTCAACTGCATAACCGTCGCTATCTTCACATTTGGCTGGACAAAATGGCTCGTAGAAGCCCAGATAGAACATTTGCCTTAGCAGTTTTAGATGTTGATCATTTTAAAACCTTTAATGATCAATATGGACACGATATTGGCGATAAAATGCTGACTCATATTGCCACGCTATTTAATGAATCCACTCGCTCTGGTGACCTACTCATTCGTTGGGGTGGAGAAGAGTTTGTCCTATTATTCGAAGTACAGCGAGCTGAAGATTGCGCTAAGTTTTTGGAGCGATTGAGATATACCGTTGAAAACACGCCATTGGTGGTTGACTCTAAACCATTAAACACGACAATTTCCCTTGGAGCAGTGGACAAACTGTCGGCACAAATAATTAAACAAGAATGGGATCAATGGTTTTTCTTGGCAGACCAAGCTTTGTATGATGCGAAGCAAGCTGGTAGAAACCAGTTCGTCATTCATCCTACATCATAAAAAAGCACACATGAAAAAAAATCTAATCATTATTACTTTTGCGCCTCTATTTCTTATGGCGTGTAGTAATCAGCAAGCATCTCAACTGGGAATGCGCAGCAGCAGTGTCAACGTGTATGCCCAGCAAATGAGTAACACTCAACTATGTGAAACTCTCTACTACAACCGTGCAACTAACCAAACCAAAGTGGCGATTGGTGCTGAGTTCAATCGACGTGGATTAAACAAAAAGTGGTGTGATAAAGAATTCGATAAGTTGTACATTAAAAAGTGGATTGATAACGTGCTGCCTAAAGAAAAAGCCGAACCTAAGAAACCAATGGCAACTATTCAACCCGCTTCAACTAAATAACTCCCCTCTTGAAGCAGACGGTACACTCGTATTTTCTGCTTTTCACTTTTCATGCATGCTCGATGCGACATATAAAAACCTCATGGTTTCAGTAAATTAACAAAGACTTATGTTGTCCATCGAACTTTTAATGTAAACAAGTTGTAAATGGTTTTCGTCCTTATTCTTTGTCGTTAGCTTTGTTTGTTCCTGTTAGCGGAATATGAAACAGGAACTAAAAAATTCCAAACAAAGACATGAGGTCAAAAATGGAAATACGCATTAATCGCCTATTTTCTGCTATGTTGGCAGTAGGCATTGCACCTGCCGTCTCGGCGTTTGATCCACTCTATTCTGAACAATGGCACTTAGACAACACGGGGCAAACTGCGTTTGCGGCTAATCCTGCTGTTGCTGGGAACGACTTAAACACTAAGCTCACTCAGGCAATGGGGATTGCAGGTGTTGGTGTGAAAGTTGCCGTCATTGATTCTGGAGTGCAGATCGATCACCCCGACCTTGCAGGTAATATAGTTACAGGTAGCAGAAACTTCGTCGAAGACTCTTCATTCCCACCAAGTTATCCGGTTGATACTAATGGTCATGGCACTGCTGTAGCCGGTTTGATTAGCGCCGTCGGCAACAACGGTGAAGGCGGACGCGGTGTCGCTTCTCACTCTTCCCTCATTGGTTTTAACTGGTTAGCCAACCAGACATTAGAAGGTTGGTTAATCTCCCATGGCATGGACCCAGCAACACGTGATGTTCGCGTATTTAACCAAAGTTACGGTTTCAGCCCTATAAACCCGATTACTTTTGATGAAAGCGACCCTCAACTAAAACTTGAAATGGACGTGATGAAAAACGTCAGCGAGAGTAACGCCTGGGGTCGAGGTGCTGTATTTGTAAAGTCAGCAGGTAATGGTTACCGTTATTTCAATGCAGGGCGATTCTTCGTATTGCCAAGTAACTTCTTTGCTGGTGGAGACAATCAAGGCTTACCGATGCACAACTCTGCTCAGTCTTATGATAACGCCAATTACTTCAATTTAGTCACTAGTGCACTACGAGCGGATGGTACGCGAGCGAGTTACTCATCGGTGGGTTCGAACGTGTGGGTTGCAGCACCAGCAGGTGAATATGGGCAAGATTTCCCTGCTATGGTCACCACTGATTTAATGGGTTGTGAAGAAGGGCAAAATACCAGTGAAGGCCTTGGCATTAATGGGTTACACGGCGGAACGGAGCTCGATCCGAACTGTAACTATACCAGTACGATGAACGGAACCTCATCGGCTGCGCCAAACACATCGGGTGCCATCGCGGCAATCATGTCAACCAACCACGCACTTTCTGCTCGTGATGTACGTGCTTTACTAGCGGAGACAGCAAAAGTAACGGATAAAGCGCATCCAGGCGTACAGCTTGAATTTACTAACCATAATGGTGAACAGGTTAGCTACGAGGCCATTGCCCCTTGGCAGAAAAACGCAGCAGGCGTAGATTTCCATACTTTTTATGGCTTCGGCGCTGTAGATTTAGATGAAGCGATGCAACGTGCTCGCATGACGAATCGTGTTTTACCAGCTCAAGTCATTACGCCATGGGTTAATAACGCTACAGAAGTAAGTGTACCCGATGCAAGTCTAGTTGGTGGTTCTTCAAGTATCGCCATTGCCGATGAGCTGACAGTAGAATCCGTTCAGGTGACATTGACATTGGACCACGCTCGTCTGCCCGACTTAGCTATCGAGCTCATTTCGCCATCAGGGACTCGTTCCGTTTTGCAAACACCGCGCAATGGTCTTGTTGGTCAATCTCTTGATCCAACGATTACAGGCTACAAAGATCAATTAATGTTGTCTAACCAATTTTATGGCGAAGATGCAAAAGGCGAATGGACGTTGCGAGCAATAGATACGAACGGCGATGAAGTCTATTCTTACATTGCATATTTCAACTCTTCCACCATCTATGACGTTCCGATGGCAAACAACGCTCAGCCCGGTGTTATTAAGAACTGGTCGATGCGCATATTTGGACACTAAAGGAGTCAATAACATGAAATACAAATCATTTTCTATGCTGGCTCTCGTTATCATGACGTCGAGTGTATACGCTGAGCAACAGCTCTCTCAACAACCTGCGCCAGAACTGTTTGTGCCATCAGAAGCGGTTGAGATTAATGGCCAAGATTATCGAAAAGTGCAAACTGGCACTGTTAGAACCCTATCTGAAGACGTAAAACTTCAAGCGGGTGATGAGGTGTTTAAGAATGCGTTTAGTAACGTATCCAAAGCCACTGGACTGGTTTATATCACCGTAAACAATCCTAACGAAGCGAAAGCAGTCGCCAAAGAGTTAAAATTAGAAGTTATCTTCGCAGAGGGGGAATCAGCGGTGTTAAAAGCATCTCAAGATCAAGATCTGCTAAGTATTAGCGACTACCTAAACGCAGACAGCCGGGTAAAAGCGTCTAAAATTGAACTAAACAGCGGTAAATACCGTGCACAATAATTCTCTAACAAGAGAAGTTGGCCTGTAAAACCATGCCTCAGCGATTGCTGAGGCATTTTTATGGGTAGGAACAGATAGGCTATTATTCTTTAATAACATTTCGCATAACTAGTATGATACCTAAACACCCTACTCGCCTGCGCCTGTCATTTCTTAAACAAAATAATTTCCGTTCTTAGCCCTTCTTCCGTGGTTTCCTTCGGACTATTCAGGTAGCGTTCGATTCCTAAAGGACTGGTTTTGACTTTCATACCACTCTGACGAACCAAGTTCATCGCTAAAGCCCATGCATTTCCCAAAAACTGATATTCACCTCGGTGTTCAACGACAAATGTTTCACTCTCAGGAATGGTACCAGTAACCGCCCCTTGAGGCGCTGGTACTGAGTTATGAAGAGGAAAGCAAGTGATAAACTCGAATGTACCTTTCTGCATATCCATCGACTGGTAATAACAAAACAATTCACCATTCACGGATAGGGTTTCGTCACTAATTAACTGTTCTAGTTGCTGAACATGCTTCTCAATTACCGAACCTAATTCCTGCAAGCTAGCCACACCCTTGATCCCAATGTAATGAATTTGAGGCAACGTTCGGTTACCAATTTCGGCTAAGTCTGAATGCACTCGTCCGGTTTCAAGCTTACTTTTAAGCATGCGTAACCCACGTTGATAATCCATCTCTATCATCGACTTAAACATACTTTTCAGAAAGAACAGATACCAAGGGACGCGAGATTGCATTTGCCATTCGACTAAACAGCCATTTTGTGACGGCGTCACGATTAGAGTCACCTTTCCATGGCTCTTGATTGGGCGAAAGAAATGCAGCTCCATATCTAATCGATGCTCTTGAGTACTTTCCAGTACAATCGCGCCAGTCCCAATACGCTGACCATTCCATTGATAACCAGCTCCAACGTGGCCCTGATTATCACTGAATGTCAGCTCGCAGCTTGGTTCAAGAATAATCCATGGTGACCAGCTGGGCCAGTTATTGAAGTTCTTGAGATAGCCAATAATTTCACTTTGATTCTTATTAATTTCAATACTTCGGCTGACCTGATAAGAGAGCATAACGGTTCCTCGAGTTTCCGCTTCACTAACTTCAGTCTAATTCAAATTCCAGTTTTTTCTTGTTTGACTGCGGGTTAGATGCGTACGACAAGAAAAATCCAGAGCGTTAATTCTCACTTGAATCAATACGCGCAAAGCTAAGAGCAGAACTCCACTTTTGCACTAAATCGAACACCATCATCGTCCAGTACTAACGCCCACCCCATCCGTTCACATATTCGTTGTACGATAACAAGCCCACAACCATAACCAGCGTTGTACGTCTCGTTGCCATCGTGACGGTTTAGGATCTTAAGCGCATGACCTTTCAACTCAATTTCAATATCTCCCACACTATAGCTAAAGGCGTTTTTAATCAGATTGTTGATAACAATGGTCACAAAACTCTCTGGTGCCTTCACTACACCACTATGTTGTTCGTGCAAAGCGTAATTCGAATCTTGCTTGGCAAATAAAGGAGCTAGCTCTTCCAACTGTTTTTGTAAACAAGTGAGAAGCTGATGCTCTCCGTAATGCTGAGGCTCTATTTTCTCTTTACCAAGTAAGAGAAACGCTTCTGTCAGTACACGCATCTCGTCACAAGCTGACTGCATCCTCGTGATGGCTTTTTGCGCAACTCGAGGTTGATCAGGAATACGCGTCAGAATGTCTGTTGAGCCTTTAATCACCATGATTGGCGTTCTCAACTCATGCGATGCAAAACGGCTAAATTCTTGTTCTCGTTTGAAATAGCCCGCGATATCGTTCTTATTATCCAGCAAAGTTTGCTCTATCTGGCGTGTTTCGCTGAACTTAGTTTCAACTTGGAAAGCGGGTTGATCCGGTGACATTTGGCTAATTTTTTCTTCGATTTGCGCTAGTGGTCGAGACAATATTCGCACCATATAAATGCCATACCCGACCATAACAAATGAAAATAAGCCACCGAGCAGTAGCGTAAACTGATGCAGCGAGCTTTCGTATTCGTCGAGGTAATCATCGGAGTCATCTTGAAATACAATGTACATAAGCCCCTTCCCTGAGGGGTGTTTCAATACGACGAAGTGTTTGTCTTCTTCACCAAGCAGATATTCGTAAAAACCGGGCGAAGTAAAAGAGAGCAACCAATCCGGTGTCGGAGCTTCACTCCAATATGAGTTGAACTCCAATACGTTTGGCAATGGCGCATCCCAGCCCTGTTTCTCGAAATTCTCACTATAAAGCGCCGCTTCAGTATCAAGCCAGTGATGTAAACTCAGCACTTCAAGTTTGTTTTCTGCCACATAAATCAGCGACCAAAAAAGAGTAAACATCACAAACGTCATGACCCCAAAACCCCAACGGATCTTGCGATAAATGCTTGGATATTCGTTATGCTTTAAGTCGGTAACCTTGTCCATGAATAGTCTCTAATCGTGATTCTTCAAAACCTTTGTCTAGTGCGGTTCTTAAACCATAAATATGGCTACGAAGTGCATCACTTCCAGGTGGTTCGTCTCCCCACACACTATCGATCACTTCTGTGCGCGAGACCGCTGCTGGAGCACGTTGGAGGAGCAATTTTAAAATTTTAGTTTGAATTCGACTCAGCTTAATTTCTTTGTCTTTTCTCGTTACTTTTCCTTTACGCGCATCTAAACAAATATCTGCAAATTTGAGCGTTCCGATATCTTGTCTTGGACCACGATTAGCCAAAGCATGAACACGCAAACTGAGCTCTTCCATCGCAAATGGCTTCATTAAATAATCATCTCCCCCCGCTTTAAAAGCCGCGATTTTGTCATCTAGCGTATCTTTTGCCGTTAGGAAGAGAATTGGCGTTCCACATAACTTATCTTGTCGAAGCTTCTGTACCGTACTGATGCCATCGAGCTTCGGCATCATGATATCCATGATGATTACATCGTAATGATTTTCCTCGATTAACTTAATCGCAGCCTCTCCATGAAACGCACAATCGATAATCATGCCTTCGAGCTCAAGATAGTCTGCAATCGTCTCCGAGACGTTATGGTTGTCATCTACAATTAAAATTTTCATAAAATCACATTTCTTCACGATATGCCCAATAAGATACAGGCAATTTCCTAAACTCGCTCGTAAATTGAGGTTAATACAATGAAAAAACTCGCTCTTATTTCTGTAGTAGGTTTGGCATTGTCTGGTTGTGGTGGTTCAGGTGGTGGCAGCAATAGCGATAGCACACCAACTCAACCAGCAGTGAAACCAAGTGTAGCGATTGGCTCTGTTGAAGCGGTCAACGCTGAAGAAAGCACGTTAACCGTCAATGGACATACGTATCGTGTGTCTGAGGTGGTTTATGACGACACACAAGTGCAATTGGCCGATGTAAAACCAAAAATGGTGGTTCGCGTGGGGTCAGATATTCGGCAAGCTTCGGACAATGGCGTCCGAGTCACACTTGAACCAACCATTACTGGACGTGTTACAGCAATTGATTATGTGAAGAAAACATTTACGGTAAACGTCGTAGATCTGCAGTTTGACGGTTTAAGTGATGATATAGAGATCAACGACTGGGTGATGGTGTCATCCTTGCCGACTGCGGATGCGGGTTATCGAGTGTTGTCTGTGGTCGAAATCGACGTAGATAACGATTACCCAGCCCTTGGAAGCTACTACGAACTGGAAGGTCGCATTACTAATACCGATGAAAATGCTGGCACGTTTGAGCTTGGTACAAATATAACCGTATCTTACGACAACATTAGCCAACTTAGCATCGGCCAATGGGTGGAAGTAGAAGGTGAAATGCAAAACGGCATCTTCATGGCAAATGAGGTAGAAGTTGAAGGCTACGACGTCATAAGCAATGACAGCGATGTGGAAGGCATCGTCACATGGGTTGCAAATGACTACAGTGAGTTCTCACTAAACTACCGAGGTGCATTCTTCATCGATAACGCAACACGATTTGAAGATGGCAGCAAAGCGAACCTAAAACAAGGCCAAGAAGTGGAAGTAACGTCTGTCATGAAAAATGGCAAACGCATCGCTACCGTTATTGAGTTTGAGCAACCAGACTTTGACGATAACAACCAATGGCAAGGTAAAGAATTTGAATGTGAAGGATACGTATCAAACTACGATGCTGAAGCAAGAACATTTGAAATCGAGCGTTGCGAAAACGACGCAGATCAATTGCTAAACAACACGACCGTTGTGATTGATGCACAAACACGCTTCCAAGGCATTGAAGAACTTAACCTAAATGGTGCTCGTGTCGAAGTCGAAGGTGTGATCATTAACGACCAAAATATTGCCCGTGAAGTGGAGTTAGACGTTTACGACAACTAATCCCTTCTACGCTTAAGAAAAAGTGTCACTTCGATGGCACTTTTTCTTTTCACCTTACTTTGCTTCCCAAGCTCAAACCAACAAATTCTCAGCCAAAGCCTTTTCTCTCCGTTACACTTTACCTATGTTTCACAACATTGGTGACAACTATGAAAAAACGCAACCTCATTTTGTTAATCTTGTTTTTTGGTTCAGCCACGAGCTTAGCTAGCGTTATGGATCCTGACTGCGATGCAGAAAAGGCAGCTAAAGCCGCTGCGACAAAAGCCGTGGTTGGTGTTGGTGGTCGCTGTACGCCTAAAGAGGCACTGAAAGATACCGCAGTTGATGCAGGAAAAGACAAATTGCCAGATGAAGGGATGGCGGGTAAAGCTGTTGATGCAATGACACCGGAAAAAGAGAAGAAAACGGTGAAAGACGTAACCAAAAAGCTCAATAAAGATTGATACGCTTTCTTGTAGTTAACTTTAACAGCGAAAATTCCCCCCCAAAAAAAGAGCGCCGATTGACGCTCTTTCCGAACTCTAATAGATAACCAATTATGCGGTCTCTGCTTCACCTATCCAATGATAATGGTGGTTGGCTTTTTTCCCCACTAAACCGAGCTCTGCCAATTCTTCAAATACCTGGTCTACCTCTTCCGCAGACAGCCTAAACTGTTTAGCAACAGCTTTTTTGGTGCACGTAATTTGATGCGTTTTAAGTGCATCGCTAACTTGCTCTAACAAAGTTTTCGGTTCCTTTGGTTCTTCTGGCTCCGGCGCTACTGGTATTTCTTGCTCTTCTTCCTCTTTTATATGAGGAAGATAACCCGCAGGCGCTGGATCTATATCGCGAACTGTTTTCAATATCATGCCCTCATTTCTGCGATAGAAATATCGGAACCGTTGCTCTTCACCAATCAAGCCAACAAAAAATGCAGCAAAGAAGTCCAAAAGAATCGAAAGAAATATAACCAAGCCAAGCTGAGCTTGCTGAGAGGTGGTACCAAATGCGTTAGCTAGACTATCAATTAAACCAATCACTGAGCCTTGCGTCACCGGCGGTAAACTATCACGCTCCATAGCCAAGCGTTGCTGCTCTTCACGTAAGGTTTTGTTTTGCTCCTGGATGCGAGTTACACCAGTCGCGATACGCTCCATCTCGATGTATTTCTGCGCTGCCATATTGTTGAGCTCAATCTGCTTATCGATTGCCGCAATCTGACGATTAAACGCTTCCACTTTCGCCTGCTCTACCGAAATATGACTTTGTGCACTATTGGTTGCACTATTAATCCCACCAATACTACCGCCAATGGAAATCGCAGCTAAGACTAAATAAAACACGAGAGCGGTTGCTGCTCCTGTGTAGTTGCGATGGGCTCGGCGCTCACCGTATTCATACCAAGCGTAAAATTTACCTGCTTCAAAAATGATCGCTAAACCACCAAATAAGGTTTGCATCATCGGGTTTTCGTCGATAGACAAAAACAGCAATAGAGAAAAAATAGTCGATGCTAAAATCGCAGCACCGGTGAATGCATATACACTCACCATGGCAAATCGACCTTTAGGGTATCGATATCCAATCTGTTGTTCGTATTTCATTTGAGAAATTTCTTAAGATTAATCGCCCCTCCGACTAAGTAGGACGGACGTTTCTGGCATGTACAAAGGAGCGCAGAATACCGTATCCTTTATTAAATTACTGTCATAATTCCGTTAATGGAAAACAAGTGAAGATTCGGTGTGCATTTTGAATCGATATCAGCCAAATCTAGCACGTAAAAACACCACCACGACACCCACTAACCGAAGCTTCAGTGGCATATAAGAGAGATTAATTCGGTATCTTCAAAAGCGACTAGGCAAGACTGACAAGTTGAATTGGAGGTTGTGAATGTCAGCCGAATCAAAACATTAAAGCGTTAAAAATAGGCAATAAAACAAATAATGCACACTTGCATCACCTTTTAGTAAACTGATAATTACATTGTTTGGTTAATTTGTTAGTATCCCGCGCCGAAGAAGATAAGCACTCAATTGTATGGAAAACACTCTAATACAGCACAAACACCATCGCTTGCACGCTAT
Source organism: Vibrio sp. PBL-C16 (assembly GCF_034321865.1). Taxonomy (NCBI): domain Bacteria; kingdom Pseudomonadati; phylum Pseudomonadota; class Gammaproteobacteria; order Vibrionales; family Vibrionaceae; genus Vibrio; species Vibrio sp. PBL-C16. The sequence continues at coordinate 553,641 of NZ_JAXLNY010000001.1, forward strand.
TGCGGTTATTATCGCGGTGTTGTTTCAGTTGTATTTAGCGTCCACAGCCGCTCTTAACCCTACACAAGTTCACAGCACAACTTGGCTCAACAAAGTCCAAAGTGAAAAGGTTTTACTGTGTACCGCAGATGGTTTCAAATGGGTGGATATCAATACGTTGATTGAGCCTAACGCTCAATCTTCTTCTAAGCTCATCCAAGATCTTAACTTACACGACGGCTTTCAGTTTGAATGCCCGCTTCTTCAAGCTGTTCAATTCTTTCTTTTGGTTGCGATTGGGCTTTACCTGACAACCATCCATTGGCTGCGCCGAGTAAAGTATGCACTGACGACTTATCATTTTTCAAAATGCGATAAGCTCGTATACAAACACATCGCGCCTAAGCACTCTCCGCCGAGTGTTTTTCCTGCCTAACAGGCATCTAATCATTGACAACTTTATTCAAAAATAACGATGACTCTGTTTGTTGTCCATTCAGAGAAGCTATTCATTCAAAAGGAAAAACACATGCTTAAATCATTTAAAACCGCCGCTATCGCGCTTATTGCTGTCATCGCTAGCCCACTGAGTTTAGCGCACGATTATGAAGCAGGAAAAATTCATATTGACCATCCATGGAGCCGCGAAGCGCCACCAAACGCACCTGTTATCGGTGGTTTTTTTCAATTAACCAACCACGGTGACAGTGAAGATACATTGATCGCAGCAGAAAGCCCAATCGCAGGACATGTCGAAATTCACACGCATAAGAAAGAAGATGGTGTGATGAAAATGATTAAGATTGACGAAGTGCGCGTTCCAGCCAATGAATCTGTGTTGTTTAAACCAGGCAGCTTCCATTTAATGATTTTTAACCCAACACAAACTCTTAAAGAGGGTGACCGCTTCCCTATGACATTAACCTTTAAAAACGCAGGTAAGGTTAAAGTGGAAATGGCGGTTGAGAAACAAGGCCACATGGAAAAACACATGCATCATTAATGACGTAAACAAAAGTGCCCGCTGATTTAGCGGGCATTTTTATCTCAGCTTAGTCAAAATCATTATCCAATAGGTCCTAACTCGACTCTTCAGAACAATGGTGATAAATAACGCTTGGCGAAACGGCGTCATATATCATAACAGCGTGCTCGGGCAAGAGATTCTAAATCACGCTCGTTCCTCGCTATTCAGAATGACCTTGAAAGACTTAAGATCCTAAAAAGGTTCCCTACCCGCTTAAAACTCAACCTCTCGACAAAGTTCTCCAACCATCACTTGGCAAGCCTGAATGAAATCATAAGTTTGGCAACAAAGACCCACGGTTAATCAGCTTTCTTTCTACTTGAAACAAACCTCAGCCCAACGAGCTAAGCCGGCAGCTATAAGCTCAATTGTTTATATATCCCGATTATCCTGACTAGATACAAATCATGCACGACCGTAAAAGTCGATATATGCCACTGGATGAGTCAGCATCTAAAGAAAGTACGTGATCGACTTCTCATTGTTGGTGTTTCTCTGTTTATTAAAACCATTTGTATTACAATAATACTCTATGTTAAATAAAAATCCTTTCCAACTCTACAAACATGAGAGAACACCATTATGTCTACTAAAATTGCATTTATTTCTGGTGCTACTGGCGGTATCGGCTTCCAAGTAGCAAAGCGTCTTGGTCAGGATGGATACACGGTCATTCTAAACGGCATTGAAGATGAAAAAGGTTCGGAGTGTATCTCCAAACTACATAACGCAGGAATTGAGGCTGAATACTACGGTTTTGACGTTACAGATGAACATGCCGTCGATGAAAACATCAATGCTATTGGTGAAAAATACGGCAAAATCGATGTTGTCGTTAATAACGCTGGTGGTCTTGGTGGTCGTAGTCCTATTGAAGGTATGGAAACTGCTTTTTTCCGTAAAGTCATGGCTTTAAACCTCGATAGTGCATTCTTCGTATCACGCGCAGCGATTCCATTTCTAAAAAAGTCTGATAACGCATCAATTATCAACTTCACTTCAAACGCTGCTTGGAATGCAGGTGGTCCAGGTGCAGGTATTTACGGTACATCAAAAGCCGCCGTTCATACATTAACTCGCGCTTTAGCTAAAGAGTTAGCTCCGGCAGGAATTCGAGTCAATGCAGTATCTCCTGGCACTATCGATACACCATTCCATGCTCAAATCAAAGCAACCAAGCCTGAAGTATTTGCTTCTTGGGCAGACAGTATTATGCTTGGACGCCTAGGCCAGCCAGAGGAAGTCGCCTCTGCTATCTCTTTTCTGGTAAGTAAAGATGCATCATTCATTACCGCAGAAACACTGCAAATTGGTGGTGGTCAAGCTTTAGGCATTTAGTACCAATAAGTCTTTTTACCTATCAGTAAGTGCGCTTTAGTACTGATTTGATTACGGCCGCAGTATGTTTGTACTGCGGCTTATCCTTATACCACCTCGCCTTTCACCCCATCTGTAACGTTTCATCCATTTTTTGGTATGGACAGTATTCCTCTAGCTGAAACAAAATCACTTGTATTACAATAAATTTTATTTTTACGTTATTTAAGCCTCCTAAAGGCTTTGTTCACGATAAAAATGGAAGCGTGAGGAATCCGCTTTTCTTATATACTCTGATGAATAAAACCCTCACAAACCTTACTTACATCTCACTTTTAGAAAAAATCCATCCCAAGCCCGCTATGCTCACAATTTTCAATTGCAAAAGCCACAATAGTCATTATGATTATCAACAAGCAATATAATCATACAATAGTATTTTTGGAGTTAAAATGACTAAACCTATCATTGGTTTCATCGGCCTAGGCTTGATGGGCGGAAACATGGTTGAAAACCTACAGAAACGTGGTTACGAAGTTGCTGTAATGGACCTCAATAAAGATGCTGTTGACGCAGTACTAGCTCGTGGAAACGCTTCTGAAGCTTCTTCAGGTAAAGAGCTAGCAGAGAAAAGTGATATCGTGATGCTGTGCCTAACAACATCTGAAGTTGTCGAAAAAGTTGTTTACGGAGACACTGGTGTTCTAGCTGGCATGTCAGAAGGTAAAACACTCATCGACTTCGGTACATCTATTCCAGCTTCAACGAAGAAGATTGGCGCTGACCTCGCTAAGAAAGGGGCTGGTATGATTGATGCGCCTCTAGGTCGTACACCTGCCCACGCAAAAGATGGTTTACTAAACATCATGGCCGCAGGCGACGTCGAAACATTCAATAAGGTTAAGCCAGTACTGGACGATCAAGGTGAAAACGTATTTTACCTTGGCGCACTAGGTTCTGGTCACGTAACCAAGCTTGTGAATAACTTTATGGGTATGACAACCGTAGCAACCATGTCTCAGGCATTTGCTGTTGCTAAACGTGCTGGTGTTGATGGCCAACAATTATTCGACATCATGTCTGCAGGACCATCAAACTCACCCTTTATGCAATTCTGTAAGTTTTACGCCGTAGATGGCGAAGAAAAACTAGGCTTCTCTGTCGCAAACGCAAACAAAGACCTCGGTTACTTCCTTGCTCTATGCGAAGAGCTTGGTACAACTTCCCTGATTGCAGAGGGCACTTCTAAGAGTCTACAAGCAGCAGTTGATAAAGGCCTTGGTCAAAATGACGTTCCAGTCATCTTCGACTACTTTGCAGAGCTAGAAGCTTAGTCACACTCAGTTGTAACTAAAAGCCCAGCTACCAATGTAGCTGGGCTTTTTTTGTTTTTCCCCAGACGCTCATCACTCCTTGATACCCTAGCCACTCCTTTAAAGTTTTGCAGGGCTGCCTCTTCCAATTCTCTTATATATTTTCCACTCACACTTCAAAACCTCTCTCCTATTTCTGGCGTACGCCTCATTAAAGCTACGTCTGATTTAATGCTTTTTCTTTGCTAAGAAGGCACACATATTTATTTAAATAGACAAAGCATCAGGTTTGGGGTGTAAAGTGTAAACACAGCGTGCAAAGAAAGTTAGATTGCTTTTTCGCTTTAGGCTGACGACTCTAATGCGAATATAGTCGCACCTTATTGGGAGTTCCCCAATACAACGAATAACAACAAACGATGCGCCACGCTTTCTCAGTCAGCGTGATCAAAAAATCCCACGGCTTTAACACCGCGGGATTTTTCATTGAGAGTCTTTAACTTTGGTTAGCTTTTCGCGTTAGCTAACTTTGGGCTTTTAGGCCCTCGGGCTGCGTTCACCAATAGAACACCCACCGAGAGAACAATCGCACCACACAAGATAAACAGTAGTCGACCAGATGGTTCATTTGGAATTAGAGCCATAGCTAGGATACCGAAGCCCGCTACGCTGATAAGCTTACCAAGCATGCCGCGCTGTTTTGTATCTAGGTTCTGCTGCTCTTCGCTGTCAGCCACAAGTGGCGTATTCCAGTTCTCGAACAATTGGTCCACTTCTTTCTCACGTTCAGGTGATAGACCTTTGTAGAAGAGCGTTGTCAGCAAGAAGAAACCACCGGTGAAGATAACGTGTGCCGCTAAGCTCAAGCCAACTTTTAGGTCTGCCCACTCACGTCCTGTAAACGCTTGCTCTAGACCGAATAGGCGCTCTACATCTTCTGCTTGTAGTGAGATACCGAAGATGTAAGAAACAAAGCCACCAACAACCAGTGTTGCCCAACCAGCCCAATCCGGCGTCTTACGAATCCACATACCAAGTAGTACAGGAATCAGCATTGGGAAGCCAATTAATGCACCGACGTTCAGTACGATATCGAACAGGCTCAAGTGACGTAGTGAGTTAATGAATAGACCGATACCAATGATGATGAAGCCCATCACGATAGTCGTTGCTTTACTCACGATAACCAGTTCTTTTTGCGACGCTTGTGGACGCACAATCGGGCTGTAGAAGTTCATCACAAAGATGCCCGCGTTACGGTTAAGACCAGAGTCCATTGAAGACATGGTCGCCGCAAACATTGCTGACATAAGAAGACCCACCATACCTGCTGGCATTACGTTTTGTACGAATGCTAGGTAAGCTGCATCACCACCTACTGAGCCGTATTGCTCTGCGAAATCAGGCATAAATGCCGCAACGTACCAAGGTGGTAGGAACCAGATGATAGGACCAACAATCATCAGCACACATGCAAGACCTGCAGCTTTACGTGCGTTTTCACTGTCTTTTGCACATAAGTAGCGGTAAGCGTTGATGCTGTTGTTCATGACACCGAACTGTTTAACAAAGATGAACACAACCCAAAGGATAAAGATACTGAAGTAGTTCAGGTTGTTACCCAGCATGAAGTCGCCGTGAAAGTTCGACACGATGTTTCCAATACCGCCACCATGGAAGTATGCCGCCACCGCACAAGTGATCGTCACTGCCATGATAACCAGCATCTGCATAAAGTCAGATGCAACAACTGCCCAAGAGCCACCCGTTACCGCCATTAGCATTAGCACTAAGCCCGTAACGATGATGGTCGCTTCCATAGGAATGTTGAAGACCGCTGCCACGAAAATCGCAAGACCATTCAACCAAATACCGGCTGAGATCAAGCTGTCTGGCATACCAGCCCAAGTGAAGAACTGCTCTGAAGTCTTACCAAAACGTTGACGAATCGCTTCAATCGCCGTCACTACACGTAATTGGCGGAATTTTGGAGCAAAGTAGAGGTAGTTCATGAAGTAGCCAAATGCGTTGGCTAAGAATAGGATTACAACAACGAAACCGTCGTTGAACGCGCGTCCTGCAGCACCTGTAAACGTCCATGCTGAAAATTGCGTCATGAAGGCGGTAGCACCTACCATCCACCATAACATCTTACCGCCCCCTCGGAAGTAGTCACTGGTTGAGGTAGTGAACTTACGGAACATCCAACCAATTGCAACTAAGAAGAAGAAGTAGGCAAGAACAACAAGAGTATCAATAGTCATTTTTTCAGCCTTTCAAGTTTGATCATTTTCTAATGTCTAGACTACTCTCCTCACAACGCCATTTGTACTACAATAAGCTTTAATTGTGATCTGGGACATAAGTTATTTCATCGAGAAATTGGCGAGAAATCCTTTATTTTATTGGGCTAATGGCATTCTAAGTCAGAACATCCGCCCCTCAACAAGCAATTATATTGTAATACAAATAATCTATTGCAAATTCATTAAAGTATGGAATATTTTTCTTCTTCACGCTTTGTCTGAAGATCAAAAATGCGCGGTATTTCTTTGAGGGAAACGTAATGAGATGTTTCGAAGGAATTGGATAGAAAATGGGATTTAGATGAATATAACAAGCAAGATCCCCTATTCCTTCTCGTCATTTCCTAGAAGGAGGAACGACTGAGTAGGAAATCTCTTTTTCCCAACAACTACCGAATACCAAATACCAAGTCGTTACTTTGATGGGTCAAATCATTATTGAAGTTTCTTATTTGGCTCTCTGAGATCCCCGACTCGCTCCTTCGTCGCTCTCGAGGATGACGTGAGGAAAATCCAGCGCTTTCCATTTCTACCTCTCCAATCTCGCCTCTTTCAAACACAAAAAAAGCGAACCCTGAGGCTCGCTTTATATTCTATTCGCTAGTTTTATCGGGGTGTTACGACACTTATGCTACGTGAGCTACTGCGTCGCGAACCAGTGTACCTAGTTCATCCCACTTACCTTCATCGATAAGTTTTGTTGGCACCATCCAAGTACCGCCACATGCCAGCACTGAAGGGATAGACAAATACTCATCTACGTTACCTAGACTCACGCCACCTGTTGGCATGAATTTCACTGGGTAAACCGCCGTCAATGCTTTAAGCATACCTACGCCGCCAGATGGCTCAGCAGGGAAGAACTTAAGTGTACGCAGACCCATTTCCATCGCTTGCTCAACAAGGCTTGGATTGTTTACGCCAGGTACGATAGCCACGCCTTTGTCTAGGCAGTATTGAACCGTACGAGGGTTAAAACCTGGGCTTACGATAAAGTCCACACCAGCTTCGATCGCTTGGTCAACTTGCTCGTTAGTTAGGATCGTACCTGCACCGATCAGCATTTCTGGGAACTCAGCGCGCATAGCACGAATCGCTTCTGCAGCACACTCTGTGCGGAACGTGATTTCTGCGCAAGGCATACCGTTTTCAACCAAAGTGCGACCTAGAGGAATCGCATCTTCTGCTTTATTGATGGCAATAACAGGAATTACTTTTAGGTTTGCTAATTGTTCGTTTAATGTCGTCATAAGAGTGTACTCGTCGTCGTTAACTTGAGTTCAATAAATCACTGCGGAGCGCCGATTACTCAACGCTCCGCAAAAGAATTACAAAGGAAGATCTGGCATCACTTCGCGTGGAATGATGGCACCTTTATGTTGAATTACCGCACCAGCCATACAGTGGCCAGAGTAAGCCGATTCCGCTGCATTACCGCCAGTCAAACGCTTCGCCAAGAAGCCCGCACTGAAAGAATCACCAGCCGCTGTTGTATCAATCACATTGTCGACTTTGTTTGGCGCCACGTATTGCGCTTCGCCATTCGCGACAACCAAGCAATCTTTGCTACCACGTTTGATGATGATTTCATCCACGCCCAGTGCAGAGGTTCTCTCGATGCACTGTTCTAAATGCTCATCACCGTAAAGCATTTGCTCATCTTCAAATGTGAGCAGTGCGATATCTGTGTGCTTAAGGATCTTAAGATACCAAGACATGGCATTCTCGCGGCTTTCCCACAATTTAGGACGGTAGTTGTTATCGAAAATAACCTTACCACCTTGTGCCTTGAAGCGCTCAAGGAAGCCAAACAGTTGCGTCTTACCTTCTTCAGTAAGGATCGCTAATGTAATACCGCTCAAGTAAACCGCATCGTACGAGTAAAGTTTGTCGACTAATAGCGGAGACTCGTTTTGCTCGAATAGGAACTTAGCGGCCGCTTCGTTACGCCAGTAGTGGAAGTAACGTTCGCCAGTTTCATCGGTTTCGATGTAGTAGATACCTGGTTGCTTTTCTTTAACGGAAAGAACCAGACTAGTATCGATGCCCTCTTCTTGCCATGCTGATAGCATTTCTTGGCTAAAAGGATCGTTACCCAGAGCCGTTACATAGCTGGTTTTAATATCGTGAGCTTTGGTCAAACGAGATAAATACAGTGCGGTATTCAACGTATCACCACCGAATGACTGCTTTAGCTGACCTTCCTTTTTCTGTAGCTCAACCATACATTCGCCAATGACCGCGATGTTTAATGATTTCATGTTGTCACCTTAGCAACTGAGGTTGCGCTATAGATTATTTTAAGAAATCTTCACGAGCTGGGTTGAAGATATCTAGAAGAATGCTGTCTTGCTCTAGTGCAACCGCACCGTGCATCATGTGCTTACGAGCAAAGTATGCGTCGCCTTCTTTTAGTACTTTCTTCTCGCCTTCGATTTCCGCTTCAAAGCTGCCACGTACTACGTAACCGATTTGATCGTGGATTTCGTGAGTATGCGGAGCGCCAATCGCGCCTTTGTCGAAACATAGGTGAACCGCCATTAGGTCATCTGTGTAAGCAACAATTTTACGTTTGATACCGCCGCCTAGCTCTTCCCACGGGTTCTCATCTAATACAAAGAAAGAATTCATCGTCATACTCCTAAAAAGTCTCTATTAAAGCGAACCCTACGGCACTTCATTCTTAACCATGCTTTATTAAAAGGTTCTCTTAAAAAGCGTCGTATTGATAAAAGTGAAACGCGCAGCGAAAGGGTCTGCTGTCGAATTGGTAACGAGCATATCCGATCTGCTTTAATTGTCATACAATATATCTAAAAATATGTGATATTCATCAAATGGTGCTCGCTAAAGCATTCCACATAACGATTGATAACGTCGAAACATCAGTCACAACAAGGATTACCACAACAATATAAATCAATAAGTTAGCTAAATTCGCGTGATTTCACTCTCCCTTTTTGCCACAAAAACTACACCCAAACTTAATATTGTATTACTTTATAGAAAGTTTAAGAAAACAACACACTTCATCTGAGGGTGGTAAAGAAATGACTACACAACCGATTTTGTTGACTGAAGCAGAAGTCGAACTACTAAGAAAGGAAGTCGGAAAGCCGAGCTTAATGGGCAAATCCATTGAAGCGAATCGCAAGGAACTTGAAGCCTTCATGCGTCTGCCTCTAGACGTACCAGGTCACGGCGAAGCGGGTGGCTACGAGCACAACCGCCACAAACAAAACTATACCTACATGAACTTAGCGGGTCGTTTGTTCTTGATCACTCAAGAACAAAAGTACGCGCTGTTCGTTAAAGATCTTCTCGCTATTTACGCAGAGAAGTACCTCACTTTTGATTTCCACGTACAGAAAAACACTAACCCAACAGGTCGTCTTTTCCACCAGATCCTTAATGAACACTGTTGGTTAATGTTTACTAGCCTTGCTTACTCTTGCGTGGCATCAGTGATGACAGAGGAAGAGCGCACAGCCGTTGTTGAGCGCATTTTCGAACCAATGCTAGACATGTTCACAGTGAAATACGCGCACGATTTCGACCGTATTCACAACCACGGTATCTGGGCAGTTGCGGCTGTTGGTATTTGTGGCCTAGCTATTGGCAAACCTGAATATCTAGAGATGTCGGTATACGGTCAAGACCGTGATGATACCGGTGGCTTCCTAGCGCAAATCTCGCAACTGTTCGCCCCTTCTGGTTACTACATGGAAGGTCCGTACTACCATCGTTATGCGATTCGTCCAACTTGTGTATTTGCAGAAGTAGTACACCGTCACATGCCTGAAGTAGATATCTACAACTACAAAGACAAAGTGATTGGTAACACAGTACAAGCGATGCTAGCAACGGCTTACCCGAACGGTGAGTTCCCTGCCCTAAACGACGCGTCTCGTACCATGAGCATTACCGACATGGGCGTTCAAGTTGCAGTGAGCGTTTACAGCAAGCACTACGGTCTAGACGATAACATCCTAGGCATGGCGAAGATTCAAAATGCCGTTTGGATGCACCCATGTGGTCTTGAGCTTTCTCAAGCCTACGATAAAGCCATCGCAGACCGTGAAATCGGCATGCCTTTCTGGCCAAGTGTGGAACTAAACGAAGGTCCAACCGGTAACAACGGTGCACAAGGCTTTATCCGTATGCAGGATAAAACCGGTGATGTGTCACAGCTTGTGATGAACTACGGTCAACACGGTATGGGACATGGTAACTTCGATACGCTTGGCATTACTTTCTTCAACCGTGGTCAAGAAGTGCTGCGTGAATACGGCTTCTGTCGCTGGGTAAATGTAGAGCCTAAATTCGGCGGTCGTTACCTAGACGAAAACAAATCGTACGCACGTCAAACTATCGCGCATAACGCGGTAACGATTGATGAGCAATGTCAGAATGGTTTCGATGTAGACCGCGCTGATTCAGTGCACGGTTTGCCTCACTTCTTCAAAGTAGAAGGCACTGAAATCAACGGTATGAGTGCGTTTGCGAACGACCATTACCCGAATACAGACATGCAGCGCAGTGTGTTCATGCTTAACCTCGATGAGCTTGAAGCACCGCTACTGCTAGACCTTTACCGCATCGAAGGTGAAGGCGAACATCAGTACGACTACTCTCATCAATACGATGGTCAAATCGTACGTACTAACTTTGATTACCAAAGCTTTGGTGAACTGAGCACGCTTGGCGATGATTTCGGTTATCAACACCTTTGGAAAGTAGCAAGCGGCAAAGTGCAAGATACGGCGTTGGTTAGCTGGCTACAAAACAACACCTACTACACTTGGTTAGGCACAAGCAGCAGCGCGAAACAAAACGGTGACAATGAAGTTATCTTCACTCGCACTGGCGCCAATGACCCGAGCTTTAACCTACGTAGCGAACCAGCATTCATTCTACGCAGCAAGGGCGAATCGACGCTATTTGCTTCTGTGCTAGAAACACACGGCTACTTCAACGAAGAGTTTGAGCAGTCGGTGAATGCACGTGGTCAGGTGAAAGATATCCGCGTCGTGGGTTACAACGCCGTTGGCAGCATCGTAGAAATCACGACTGAAAAATCACTGGTTACTGTGATGATCAGCAATGTGCTAGGCGCTGACGACCAAACCCCACACCAAGTAGAAATGAACGGTAAAACCTATAGCTGGAATGGCTTCTACTCTCTAGAAGTGAACGCATTCGGGCAGGAGAAATAATAATGAGCTACCAAACCCAGTCTTACCAACCGCTATTAATGAACTTTGAAGAAGCGGCAGAACTAAGCAAAGCACTTGGCACGGATAGCCTATTAGGAAATGCACTAGCACGTGACATCAAACAAACTGACGCTTACATGGCTGAGGTCGGTATTGAAGTTCCAGGTCACGGCGAAGGCGGCGGTTACGAGCACAACCGTCACAAGCAAAACTACATCCACATTGATCTAGCGGGTCGCCTATTCCTTATCACTGGCGAACAGAAGTACCGCGATTACATCGTGGACATGCTAACGGCTTACGCGAAGGTATACCCGACGCTAGAGAGCAACACCAGCCGTGACTCTAACCCTCCGGGTAAGATCTTCCACCAAACTCTGAACGAGAACATGTGGATGCTATACGCCTCTTGTGCGTACAGCTGCATTTACCACACGTTGGAAGAAGAGCAAAAAACACTGATTGAAAACGACCTGTTCAAACAAATGATTGAGCTGTTCGTAGTTACTTACGGTCACGACTTCGACATCGTACACAACCACGGTCTGTGGGCAGTAGCAGCAGTAGGTATCTGTGGTTACGCAATTAACGATCAAGGTGCAGTAGACAAAGCGCTTTACGGCTTGAAACTGGACAAAGTCAGCGGCGGCTTCCTAGCTCAGTTAGACCAACTGTTCTCGCCAGATGGCTACTACATGGAAGGTCCTTACTACCACCGTTTCTCGCTGCGTCCAATCTACCTGTTCGCAGAAGCGATTGAACGTCGCCAGCCTGAGCTTGGTATTTACGAGTTCAACGACTCGGTCATCAAGACCACGTCTTACGCAGTATTTAAGACGGCATTCCCAGATGGTACTTTGCCAGCACTGAACGATTCATCGAAGACGATTTCGATCAATGATGAAGGCGTAATCATGGCAACGTCAGTATGTTTCCACCGTTACGAGCAGTCTGAAACGTTACTTGGCATGGCAGACCACCAGCAAGATGTTTGGGTTCATATCTCAGGTAAAACATTGTCTGACGCGGTTGCAGCCGCAGATAACATCAAACCGTTCAACTGGGGTAGCCTCTTCGTGACTGATGGTCCAGAAGGTGAAAAAGGTGGCGTAAGTATTCTTCGTCACCGTGACGAGCAAGATGATGACACCAATACCGCAGATACAATGGCGCTTATCTGGTTTGGTCAGCACGGCTCCGATCACCAGTACCACTCAGCGCTAGACCACGGTCACTACGATGGTCTGCACCTGAGCGTGTTTAACCGCGGTCATGAAGTGCTGCACGATTACGGCTTTGGTCGCTGGGTAAACGTTGAGCCTAAATTTGGCGGTCGTTATATCCCAGAGAACAAGTCTTACTGTAAGCAGACGGTCGCGCACAACACAGTAACGGTTGACCAAAAGACGCAAAACAACTTCGACACAGCGTTAGCAGAAACCAAGTTCGGTTCTAAGCACTTCTTCAAAGCTGATGACGAAAAACTGCAAGGCATGAGCGGTCGTATTTCTGGTTACTACAACGGTGTAGACATGCAGCGCAGCATCATTCTTGCTGAATTGCCAGAATTCGAAAAACCACTTGTGATTGATGTTTACCGCATCGAAGCAGATCAAGAGCACCAATACGACCTGCCAGTGCACTACTCTGGTCAAATCATCCGTACGGACTTTGAATACGATGTAGAAAGTACGCTGCGTCCAATGGGCGAAGACAACGGTTACCAACATCTATGGAATGTAGGTTCAGGCCAAGTTCAAGGCAGCTCGCTTGTTAGTTGGTTGCACGACAACAGTTACTACTCGCTAATCACAAGCGCAACAAACGGTGGCAAAGTGTTCTTCACTCGCACTGGCGCAAATGATCCAGACTTCAACTTGAAGAGCGAGCCTGCACTGATCCTACGTCAATCTGGTCAGAACCACGTGTTTGCTTCTGTGCTAGAGACACACGGTTACTTCAACGAGTCTATCGAAGCATCGGTTGGCGCTCGTGGCCTAGTAGAGTCAGTAACCGTCATTGGCAACAACGAAGTGGGTACCGTGATTCGTCTGCAAACTACCACAGGCAACTCTTACCACTTCGCTATCTGCAATCTAGACGAAGACAAGCAAAACGCGGCACATCGCGTTGAGTTCGACGGTGTGACTTACACTTGGGAAGGCGCATTCGCACAAATTTAATCTTTAGCTAGTCACTAAAAATTAATGTAAAAATCGGGAACTAATTCAAAGCCGGACGTCATGTTCGGCTTTTTTTGATTGTTTACATGACTCTACATGAGCTTATCAATTAGCGTTTAATCATAGTAAAACCGTTAATAACTCTTAGGAAAAACAGACATAACTTAACCTTACGCCTTATCAAAGACACCACTTATAGATATAGAACTCTTCTGAGATTTAATTAACACTTTTACTATTTAACTTATGACTAAACTACTCCCCAATAACACTAAAACGATATTGTATTACAAATATTAAATGGTGTAAGAGACGTACTACTGTGTTTATAAAATCAACTAAATTGCTTCTAATAAGCTTCTCTGGGCTTGGATTAATAGGGTGTGGAGGAAATACCTCCCCTACAAGCCAAGATGATAAACCAAATATTCCACACCAAGAACATGTAGCACCATACTCAATAGCAAAATTTCAAAACATATTGAGTAATTCAGATTTACAAGTATCAGATCCCAATGGGAAGGAGGGAAATAAAACCAGTGACGTCAAAAATGGAGCATTCTCGGATTATAAGAGTGACCACTTTTACGCAGAAAAGGATTCCAATTACCTTGTCTTTAAAATGTCGAACTACAAAATGCGCTCAGAAGTTCGTGAGCGAGAAAACTTCAACATTTCAGAACAAGGCGTCTCTAGAACTTTGTATGCAGATGTTCGATTACCAGAGATTAACCTTGCAATGGCTAGCTCCCCTGCAAACCATGATGAAGTCACTTTCCTGCAAATTCATAACAAAGGCACAGATACTTCTGCTACAGGTGCTATCCCACACCCTTTGTTACGAATCGTTTGGGAACAAGAACGAAACAGTATCACTGGTCATTACTGGGCGGTAGTAAAGAACAATGCCATAGATTGCAGTCTACCTTCTAGCGCATCAGATTGTTATGCAACATCATACGATCGTTATGACTTAGGAAAAGCCGATCTCAAGGCATTCACGCGATTCGAAGTAAAAATCGGAGAAAACACATTAACCATTAAAGTGAACGATGAGCAAAAGGTAAATGTAGATGTATCCTACTGGCAGCACCTCCTGAGCTACTTTAAAGCCGGAGTTTATAACCAGTTTGAAAACGGTGAAGCAAAGGTACAATTTAAGCAGTTAGGACTAACCAAAACTGACCATACTGATTCAATAGCTTGGAATATTGACGATTGGAAATTAACCATTCCTACAAGCAAAAATGATTGGTATGGTTTTGGCGGTGACAGCGCGGCTGAATTAGAGCCTGAGCGTTGTAATTCAAGTAAAGATCTTCTGTCTAACGAAGAGAGCGTTTACCAACGCGAGATTGATTTATCATACTTCAATGTTATTGACGGTAGCATGCATTTCCGCGCCGATATGGGTTACGGCACGTCAACGGCCAACTCCAGTTACATCCGTTCAGAATTGCGAGAGCTCTACATCAGTACTAACTCCCCGGATTGCAGCACCAGCGATGAAGAGACAAGTTGGTATATTGAAGATAGTCGTACCGGTGCAACTTCGCATACGCTAAACGCAACACTAAGAATTAACGAATACCCTAAAATCGACGGTCAATTACCAAAAGTCGTGGTAGGCCAGATACATGGTTGGAAAATCAGCCAAGCACTCGTGAAGCTACTTTGGGAAGGTGACAATAAGCCAGTCAGAGTTATTCTGAACGATAACTACAAACTTGATAACAACAAAGACTGTACTGATTGCAACGCATTCAGCGTTAAGCTTGGTACCTACGCGGTAAACGAAGACTGGCAATATACGATCCGTGCCGATAAGGAAGGACTGTTTTTAGCCTCCTACGATGCAGATGGCAGTAATATGGTCTCGCACACACTGAAGTGGGGAGAAGCATACTCAGACACCGCTAACAACAAGTCCTATACTCTGACTGAAAGATGGGCGTCGCCTGATATTGCGTTTTACTTCAAAGCCGGAATTTACCCTCAGTTTAAACCTGATAATGCATATCGAGGAGAAATCTTTGATGTGAGCTTTAGTGCTTTGATCACTCTTCATCAATAGTCATTTCAATCTCTTAGCAATAGGCTTGCTACTTTGCTCTAAAGCAACGAACAAAGCTCATACTGCCGCCACGGGAAATTTATTTTCTCGTGGCCTCTTCTTTTAGAACACTACAATTCAACTCGCTTCACGCATAGTGTTTCCTTCTACGATAAATATATAAATCAACCTCCACTTAGGCAGCTTAAAAACAGCTTCTATAGTTTCGTGAGATATTTATCTACCCTAACGCTGAGTTATTTTAAATTTAACCAATTAAACTACTCTAATATACATTCGCACTTAAAAATAAACATTGTCAGAAGATAAAAGCAATCAATAATTATTACCTATCTATGGTGATAAATTTTTAAATTAATTTATCTATGTCAATTAAAATAATATTTGAGCTGTTTTATTCTTCTATAGAAAAAAAGCCCTCAGCTACAAAGCTGAGGGCAAAGGACTTCAATCAACTAAAAGTGATAGAACTAGCCTTGGTACTTACCAAAAGATTGTTTTAATTTATAGAAAGTAGCTTGTGCGTAATCATCTGGATTACCGTACATATTCTGGTTATAGACACCGGCTTTAAAGTACATATATCTGCCACCTTCGTCATAGCCACTGTCACTCATATCTACGACTTGAACAACATCATCTTTACCATCACGTTTTACCGTAACTGTCATTGTGTTGCCTTTCACATCAATGATGTAGCTGAATTTTTCACCTAGCGCGATGCCATCGTCACCGATTTCACCAGTCATATCACCCACTAAGCTGTAGTAATCCTCTGTTCCAGTTTTGGTTTTTTCGTGAGCAAAGTAAACTGTACCTGTTGGTTGGTCTGGTAGCTTACGATAATAAAGACGAATTGGCTCATCATCTTTGTCATGAATCTGGCCGATAATAAAGCGGCCAACTTCATGCGACTGACCAGTTGTGGTTGCGTGGTCAATCTTCAGAGTCGCTTCAAGCGTACCGTCTACACCACCCGCTTCTTTTTGATCTTCAACTGGTGCAGAACTGAATACCCAGTTATTAGGATTTACACCTTTTGTGCTGTAAGACTTATCACCAGCACGAAGCATGGTACGTAACTCAGTTCGCGCGTATTTAGTGTTTTCAGAAGTTCGAGCGCCTTTCACATAGCTCTTGAATACCATTCCGCCATCATCTGCTGTGTAGAATATATCAGAGTGTTGGAAGCCGTTAGCCAAGTCCCACTCATCAATATCATCAGCACGACCATCTTTGTCATGGTCGAAAGGTGTCGTCAGTTTCCAACGTGTTAAGTCAAAGTTTTCACCCGGTGCATTTGTAGCGAGTGGCTCTTTCGGTAACGTAGGGTAAGGCATTGCTTTAGAAAGATCACACGTCACAGTCGTTTCACAAGGACGGACGATTGGTGCTCCAAAGTCGCCTTTACGATTCTTTTTGAGTAAATCCTTTTGTGCCTTTTGCTCCGCTTTCATTTGCGCAATCATAGCCGCTTCAGCGTTAACGACGTCATCAGTAATGATGTGACTTGCCGGACAGGCATTAATTCCGCAATTAACTGCCGCTAACTCAGTAACTGAGTTCCATTGGTTTTTGCTATTACCGTGGCCAACGTAACGAACATAGCGTGCTTTTACTGCAGGCTCAAACTGGAAGCGCTCTAAGCCAAGTGCGCGACCAGAGCTTTGCGCACCCGCAATAACCGTCACCCAGTTTTCACCATCTGTACTAAACTGAACATCAAATTTGCTGACGCGTTCGTTACCTTTGCTGAACGAGGCTTGAATTGCGTCGAACTCATAAACCGAGCCGTAATCCAACATCGCCCACTCACCATCACCATTTGCTGACCAACGTGTCATAATATCTTGGTCAAACAACTGCTCTGGAACATTACCATCATGACTACTCGCCGTTATCGTAACGGGAGTCAGAATATCAGCACCAGTTTCTTGGTTGTTTGGAAATGGATCTACCATGGTCGCCGTACTATTACAGCCCACAGCAAGTAAAATAGAAGAAGCTAACAAGCTTTTGAAGAAAATATGCTTCATGTAATCTAACACCTACAATATAAAAATGAATTAACAGCTCTTTTGCTGTAACAACAATTAGGCAATAACACTCGGGTTAAAAGCTGTATTTAAGGCCAAGGCGTGTTCTCAATTGGCGGTCATCCGTGGTTGAACCATCCTTACCTTTGACATTCCACAATTCAAAGTAAGGACGGAAATCTCCCATTTGGTAACCAACAATTAAGCCAGCATCACACTCAGAATCTTTCCAATCAGATAAACGCACTTCGTCATAGTTTTTGTTGTAGTTGATCTCATAGCTCAGCTTGACGTTATCAAGGTACTCGTTATCAAACTGACGCATATCGTAAGAGCCTGTCAGTGTCCACTTACCTTGTTCAACTGTTTTCCCAGCAACGCTTACCGAAGTACCATCCGTTAGTGTTTTGTTACCTGCACCATCTGAATAAACTTGAAATTCGTGTCGGTAACGTAAAGCGGTACTTAAGCCAAAAGAGGATTTGTAACCAACACGAACTTGTGGTTTATAAGTGGTTTTTTCGTCATCATCGCCAAAAGTAATAGGCATCCCTGGTTGGATAAACCATTGTTTATTTATTTGGTAGCGAACTCCCCAATCAAACTCAGAATCACCAGCAACGAGTTGATCCCAAAAATGCGAGTTGTCGTAACTATGGAATTTTTGTTCAACACCAAAGTTCAGTTTGGTCTGATCGTTAATTTTAGAACTACCACTAATTTTGATACGTTGGGCATAAGTTTCACTCTCATGCTTATATTCTGCGCGATAGTCTAAAGTTGCTGCGGAAACCGCTCCCGCCATTAATGTGGAAGCAACGAATAGGGACATTGTTGTAACTGCTTTCATGATTATATCTCTCTGTATATATTTTTTGGGATACCACTTAAATCCCTGGATTTGATTCAACACTATTGAATTAATGTATGACAAATACTAGTTAATTCATCATGAGAGTTCTGTGATATTAATCATGTAAGTGCCCCTCAACTGACAATTTGTATTATTATATATTCAAAAGTGTTAGCTATGTCTGATTCTAAAACGACCTTTGTAGACATCACTTACAGAGAAATGTTTTAACTCGTTTCATATGATAAAGAAGAAGATTAAAAAATATAAACAACAACAAATTCAATGACTTAAAATAAAAAATCTTGATGTAAAATCAAATTTCTTTCCTAAATCACCTTTAGTTTTTGCTGTTTCTCTATAAAGAAAGCCCTCAACCTCATAAAGGTTCAGCTCTTATTGATGTTGATATTCAACTATTTTGTGTGACTTATTCATCACTTCAGTGAGCGATCATTGTATCTAGTGTGAGTCGGATCATTCTATTGATAAAACCATCTAGATGACAGAAATTATTTGTCTAACAATATTACATAAATAAAAACACATAGAAGTGAGTACCTACCATGCAAGTAACAAAAATTGCAGCAGCAATTGCTATTTCCACAGGTTTGTTAACCGGATGTAACACTGATTTAAGGGATGCACCATCAGCTCCCCCACCAACAGAAACTGAGTCTGAGTTGAGCCAAGGTATGTGGGATATTTCAACACCAGCCACTGTGGCGAAATCCGATGATGAGCACGACCTGCCAAACGTCTATGTCTTTGAAGACGGTACGCAAAAGTATTATAACGATGATGATAACTTCGGTACTTACACAATCTACACTTCAACTTATACCGAAGATAAAGATACAGAGACGCTTACATTCAACCTTTATGACGAGAGCGATCTAGGTAACCCTACCGAGTTAACAGGGACTTATGAAGTTTCAAACGGCATGTTAACCATCTCAGGAACAAATGACGGAAAGTTCACCGGTAACGATGAATCAGAAAACGATGCGGTGAAAGATGCAGTTGCAGCGGCAAATAATGACGCTGGCGATAACAACGTCGTACAAATTTTGGATACCAATAAAGGTGGAACAGAAGAAGACACCGGTGAGTTACGAATCAAGCTGTCTGATTCAACGAGTGTTTCAGAAATTTCAACAGGCCGACTAACTGTAGATCTAACTTACCAGCATCATGAAGAAACAGAACAGGAAGCCGACGGTTCTGGTGACAATGCTTACATCTCATTTTATGCAGCAAAAACCTCGAATTCCAACTTGCATGGCGAAGTGGCATTTGAAAACGGCAAAATCAAATACCGCGATGCAAGTGGAAACTTGACGGAAACAGGCGACACGTTTGAGTTAGGTGAAAACCTCGCGATAGAAGTCAGTTGGATAGAAAACTTCTTCTCTTTTTCGGTTAACGGTAAACAAATAGGTGAAATGTTACCTGTCGCTGATGGCACCGCTGTAACTTATGTATCACTGAGACTAGGTGATAATGGCAACACTACAAACTTTGAATTAAATGCAGACAACTTGAAGATTTACTCTAGTGATTCTGGCTCTGAAGTGTTGGTTCTAGAAGAGGATTTTGACAACTACATTCCAGGCTTAGACCTCGCGACAATTTACAACAGTGCATCAAGCGAAGCGGTTGTCATTTCAGACGGAAGTTCTAATCCTGATAAACCGTCAGAAGACGTGAGTGAAAACTTTGACTCATACCCAGTAGGAACAAATATCAGTTCAGCAAACTCTAGTTGGAAAGAATACAATACGGTTGCTGATGACTCCTCCACCTTGACGTCCGTGGCTGTAGTAAGTGATGACGTATCAAAGAGCGGCGCTAACTCTCTGCTAATATCCGACACAGATACGACCAACAAACCATACGTTACGCGCGAGTTTTCAAACGGAGCAACATCAAACGGTAGCGTGTCATTCGATGTTTACATTCCGTCAGACAACGAAAAAACTACATACATTAATGTTGGCTCAGGTAAAAACAACTCAGATCGTTACTACGAATTGAGAATTTCGGGCAGTGGTAAAGTTGAAGCCGAAGCAGGATCAGATGACGTAGAAATAGGCACTATTACGACTGACGCTTGGAACTCAATGTCCCTAGCTTGGGATGGTGATGAGATTAACGTTTCTATTAATGGAAAAACGGTTGATGCGCCAAGCCAGTCCGAAACAGGCTTAGACGCAACGAATACACCATCACAGCTAACTATTTACGTAGGGGACACAAGTGGTGCTTCAACAAAAGCATATTTCGATAACATCGATTCAAAGCAACTCTAGTGTTATTTTGTAGCACTTGATACTAGGCCAGGCTTTCGAGCCTGGCTTTATTTTTTTACCTCTTCAGAAGAACAAAATTCAACACAATACTCTAAATTCAAGCCAGTCCCAGTGATTGCTTGCTCTATCTTGTTTCTTACCTTTTAAAGAATTCCACTGAAAACAAAAGCCTCATCAAATCGATGAGGCTTAAGTAGAAATCGAGTAGCTCTTAGCTTTCTATTAGTTTCAATTTTGATTTAGCTTGAGCTTAGAAAATGTCACGCTGTTATAGTCACCGTTTTTCTTGTCGACTGAAAAATCACCGGTGCCCGCACATCCTGTACCCCACACAGGGTGAGACTCACTGACGCTACATTGACCATAAGCTCCTGCTTTAAAATAGAACATGTCTTCTGCGTAGCCATGCTCAAAGTCCTTACTATCAATCCCCTTACTGAGATCTATGGAATAAGTCACTGTCTCGTGGCGTTCTGTTTCAAACGTCAAGTTCATCATAGTTCCTTGAACTTCTATCTTGTAGCTGAACTCTTCACCAAGAGCGATACCTGCTTGGCCTGGTTCTTCAAGGTTATCCCAAGTATTTCCCCATACTGGATATGCAATATCAATACGATTTGGATCTTCCTTCGCTAGGTTACGCTCGTAGTTCCAAAATACAGAGCCCATTTTGTGTTCTGGGAATTTTTTATAGAAGATTTTAATGGGTTCATTTCCATGTCCATAACCTTTACCCTCTTTTATTCTTGCATCAATTTTTTTCGCGTGGATTTGACCGACAACAACAGAATGAGCAGGCCCTTTTTCTGGAAATTTGGCGTGTTCAGAAACATGGTTCACTTTCAAGGTCGCTTCCAACGTTCCACCTACGCGACTGTGTTTAGCAGCCTGAGGGTGGCTCGATAAAGCCCAATGGTTTGCTAAATCATCGGTTTGAATAGAAAAGTCAGCGCCACGAGGCATTTCACGTAGTTCAGAGCGAGCATTCTTCGAGTTTTTTGTCGTTACCGCTTTATTCTGCACTTCAAACACCAAGTTGCCTTCTTCGTTCAAGAAGAAGAAGTCTTTGTGTGAATAACTCAGCATCGCCACACCCTCGATTTCGTCCACTTTTCCGTCTTCATTGATATCGGAAGGAATAGTGATCTTCCAGTTTCGCATATCAAATTTATCGGCAGGGACTGGATAATCAACGCCATTATTTAAATCAGAAGCGATAGCAAGAGTTGGTAAGGTAACAGCCATTGCGGCTACGAGTAGATTGAGTTTCATGTTCAAACCTTATCATATGTAATATTGTCATACATATAATAAGGTTTGCAAAGGAATGATTCGAGGAAAGAAGTTATGATGTGCTCTATTGATCACAATTTATAAACTCGATAAACCCCAAAATGATAAGCTAGACATACTCCTCTTTAGTCCATAGCATCTACGAATCTTTTCGACCTAATCCAAAAGTCATAGGATCAATCGTACATTAGCTTGTCTGCCTTATTAATATCGAAATCTTTCAGAGACTTACGTGCTAAATGCCTAAATGGCCATGCCTTAACAATTTCTTCAAACGGCATGATTGCAAACACCCAAAATACTGAAAGATCCAAGTATAAAATCATCAAAGCACATAACGGTATTGAGATTACCCACTGACCGGTAAAGTTAATCTTAAACACCTCCGTTGTTTTACCTAACGCTCTCAAAATATGACCATGAACGGTGTTATAGCCACGTACTATCGGTAGCAGTATATAAAGTGGAGCAATCGCGGATAACGCTTTGTAAGTACTCGGGTCTAAGTCGGGATACAAATCAGGAAGAACGAAACTAAGTGCAAAAAAGAAAAATGCTGAAACGAACGAGATCATCACGGCCATATCAATACTAATATCGACATTGTTACGCAGCTCATCCATTTTTCTTGATCCAATTGCTTGGCTAATCGTGATTGCCGATGAATGCGCCCAAGCAGTAATGAACTGAGTACCCGCTTTGATCCAAGGCATCACGATAGTCATAGCGACATAAGCATTTAAGGTCAGTTGCGAGTACAGCAACATGTATATCGTTGCGCCAGTTTGTAGCATTGTGACGTTCGCCGCGACGGGGAAAATCTCTTTAAAATGCTTATGTATATTGCTTTTCAATGACGCATCAAGCTTCTTAATAGACAAGATGATAGAATCGTCAAGCTTAATGCACATGGTTAAATATAACAGCCGAATACTAATAGCAACCAAACTACCCGCCGCGGCGCCTTGAACGCCAATACCTTCAAAATTAGTCAGGCCGTGAATCAGAACATAAGACATCGCCACGTTGACTGGCAATTCAATCAAATAGCCTTTAAATGGAACTTTGGTCCGTCCAAGCGCATTGAACACCGCAATCATAACCTGAGTAATGGCATTGAATATGACGATGAACTTAGCAATTGCAAGGTAGCATTTTGTCTCCGCATAGAGATCAACGTTATCCGTCAACTTACTGATTAACGCTTCATCAAAGACAGTAATCAACAGCCAGAATAAGGATGCGACTAGAACGTTGATAACTAAAGCTGCCCAGAAACCTTTATTTAACGATAGATAATGACCAGAGCCTACGGCACGGCTAAGTACCAATTGAGACCCATTTGCTAGAGCCATTTGGATACCTAAAACAAAAGAAACTATTGTTGTAGCAATCCCCATAGCAGCAAGTGAAACTTCACCTAATGGCGTAACAAGCAGCGTATCAATCATAAGCATTGATTGCATCAACAAAGCATTAAGAGCAAGCGGCCAAGCAAGAGATAAGTTTTTCTTTATATATGGTTGGGAAAACATTAGTAAACCTTTGTAATGAGGTTAAACGTTTAAACTAAAGAGCCCTGTCATTAGGCAAAGTTCATGACAAAAAGAAACGACAGAAAACTCTTTTTAGTCAATAAAAATGTACGCAAGATCTTAACTATTCACGGCGTCGGAAAGCCTCTGATTCTCATCATTTAACAGCGTTTGAGAGGCTAAACGAGCTTGAAATGAGTTTCCGACCATAATTGCATCATAAATTGCACGGTGCTCATTAAGGCAGAACCTCCCTCCTTCAACTGACTTGTCAATAAACACCTTAAATATGGTCGAAAGTATATTGCTGAAGGGAACGTAGAATTGATTATCGGTACAAAGGAATATCGTTTGATGAAACAAATGATCGTTAGCAATCCACTCATCATAATCGTGACATCGTGCTGCCATCATCATTCTTTGAAATACAATTGACAACAGCTTTCTTTGCTCAGCATTGGCATTTTGGGCTGCCAGCGCACACGCCTCTGGTTCTATGGCTTTACGCAATCCTAAAAACTGAGATAGAAACGGCTTAGTATCTTCTAAATCTTGGATCCACTCTAAGAGTTGAGGATCAAGAAAATGCCAATAGTTTCTTGGTAGTACCGTAGTTCCAACTTTTGGTTTAGAGATAATTAAGCCTTTAGCAGACAGCAACTTCGTCGACTCTCGTAGTGCTGTCCGACTAACACCAAACAACTTACACAGTTCTATTTCACTCGGGAGCTTCTCATTTTGACTTAATTCTCCTGACAATATTTTGCGAGAAATCTGTCTTGCTACTTGTACATGTATCTTGTGATTTGAATTCCCGAGAAGTGAAAACTCTGCCATCTATATTCCTCATTGCCAGCAGCCTAAACGACTTGTTTAGCTAATAATTAGAAAAGGCCAAATGAAACACGCTTTGAAGGCGGAGACTTTCTGTGTAAATGTAAAGCACTGTTATTTAGCGTCTAAAATCTAACGATCTTATGAATATGATTTTTACTCGCGAGGTATATTGGCCAAACTCAATATTGAATGGTCGAGTAGTAACATCATGCACACCGATCTTTAGTATATAATAATACAATATCACTTTATTTAACAAGAAACCTGATCTTCTATTCAAATTGTGTGCTGTGTATTGAAAATCAGTGAGTACAATAAGTAGGCGCGACTAGAGTTAACTAACATATTGAGCTAACAAATAAATAAGGAATGATGTAAGAATCGGTGGCCTCATCTGTTATACGCTAAGTATCATAATCATGAAGGCTTCATAAAGCAGTCGGAGATTCAAAATGGATTTGTGAAGACAGCTGTTATTACGTAAACATCTTCTTGGTGAGCTACACTTTGGATGATATAGTCCAAGCTTAAATAATACAATTTTAACGATAAGTGATTTTATGTCTGGTGAATTTCATTCTATCTCCGGTTCCAAGCGCAGCTTACATGTACAAGTAGCTCGCGAAATTGCTCGTAGCATTTTGTCAGGCAAGATCCCTCAAGGGTCCATTCTTCCAGGAGAAATGTCCCTGTGTGAACAGTTTGGTATCAGTCGCACAGCTTTGCGTGAAGCCGTAAAACTTTTAACATCAAAAGGTTTACTCGAGTCACGTCCAAAAGTTGGTACTCGAGTCATCAACCGAGCGTACTGGAACTTTTTAGACCCACAATTAATTGAATGGATGGACGGTCTAACAGAGATAGATCAGTTCTGTCATCAATTTTTGGGGTTACGACGCGCGATAGAGCCTGAAGCTTGTGCACTCGCAGCGAAAAATGCCACTGCGGAACAGCGAATTCAGCTATCAGAAGCATTCCAAGATATGTTGGAAGTCGCTAAAGCAGACGAACTGGACAAAGCGCGCTGGATGGATGTAGATATTCGTTTCCATAGCATTATTTTTAACTCAACCGGAAACGACTTTTTCTTACCGTTTGGGCATGTTCTGACTACAATGTTCATTAACTTTATTGCTCACTCATCTGAGGAAGGCAATACGTGCATCGAAGAACATCGTGAGATTTATGAAGCAATAATGGCAGGCAATGCTGAAAAAGCACGTCAAGCTTCGGCTAACCACTTGTTGGAGTCAAAACATCGCTTACCCGAAGCCAGTTAAGCTTAGGGCTTGGGCGATCTAATAACTAGGCAAAAGCACGCATCTCGCGTGCTTTTTTAATTTCGTTTCCTCCAATTCTTTATGGCACACCATCAATATTTTGATATATAGTAATACAAATGTATTTTGAGAATGTTGTGTTATGACCGACTCGCTACTGCCAAATATCATACAGTTTATCAGCCAGATTGATCCGTTTGACAAGGTACCTAAAGGTGCACTTCGCGAGCTTGCTTCATCTGTTAAGATCACTTATTTAAGCAAGGGGGATGTTGTTGATCAATGTTCTTCTAAGAACGAAAAGTCACTTTATATTATTAGAACTGGCTCTATCGAACAGCGTAAATCTGATGGCATATTGAGAGCTAAACTTGGTCCGGAAGATTTGTTTGGCTTCACTTTTCTTGGTAACGAAGTCGAAAGCGGAAAAGAATACAAAGCAATTGCAATCGAAAATTCATTAGTTTATGTAATTCCAAATGCTGCGCTGAAAAAGTTGTGCACTTCTCATCCTGAATGTGCTGAACATTTTGCATCACAAGCTCAGGTACGGCTAAAGTCAGCATTAGATGTCGTGTGGTCTAACAAAGAAAAAGGGTTGTTTATTCGGCGTGTAGAGGAAGTTGCTAGTGGTCGAGTTGCAATTGTAACCGCTGAGCAATCCATTCAGTCAGTCGCCAACGAGATGATCGATAAGTGCTCTCCCTGCGCTGTCGTTTATCGTGATAATAAAATAGTTGGACTGATTACCGACCGAGATATGACAAAGCGAGTCATCGCCAAAGGATTAAGCATCTCAACACCAGTCGTCGAAGTCATGTCGCCTGATCCTAAAACAATTCATCCTGACGATTTAGTTCTGCACGCAGCCTCCATTATGATGCAGCACAACATAAGAAATTTACCCCTAGTCAGAGACAATAACGTCGTTGGCGTTTTGACAACAACGCACTTGGTTCAAAACCATCGAGTCCAAGCAATATTTTTAATTGAAAAGATCAAATATGCTGGCAGTGTCAAAGCGTTGTCTAGTTTTACGTCTGAGCGCCAAGCTATTTTTGAAGCATTAGTCGAAGGACGGGTTTCACCAGAAATCATTGGTAAAGTGATGACCATGATTATGGATGCGTACACTCGTAGGTTAATACAAATAGCCATTGATAAGTTGGGAACACCTCCCTGTGACTTCTCTTGGATTGTGGCAGGCTCTCATGCTCGCCAAGAAGTACATATGCTGTCAGATCAAGATAGCGCCATCGTATTAGATGATTCGGCAACAGATAACGACCGTATCTACTTCAAACATTTAGCAATGATAGTAAGTAATGGCCTGAATAAATGTAACTATCCATTGTGTCCAGGGAAGTTTATGGCAGCGACCCCTAAATGGTGCCAGCCTCTCTCTGTTTGGAAAAAGTACTATAAGAAATGGGGTGGCAAATCCTGAATACGAGCGCCTCCTCAATATCAGTGTCTTTTTAGAAATCCGAACCGTTTATGGAAACAAAGACTTTGAACAGATACTTCGCGATGAGCTTCACTCTAACATCAACGCTAATAGAGAATTCCTTACGATGTTAGTTAACGATGCGGTGAAAACAAACCCACCGCTAGGAATATTCAATAGCCTAGTATTACAAAAATCGGGAGAGAACAAGAAAACGCTCGACGTAAAAAAATACGCGATTAATCTAATCATTGATCTTGCAAGGATTTATGGTCTTGCAGTTGAATGTGACCTCACTGCAACTGATGAGCGTTTTAAAGCAGCCAACGAAAAAGGGCTGCTCAGCCATGACGCGTACAAAAATATAATAAACGCATATCAATTCATCTTGTCGTTTCGATTTGCCCATCAATTAGAAGCACTAAAAAGTGGAGATGAGCCAAATAACCACATTGACCCCAATACGTTCGGTAGTTTTGAACGTCAACATTTAAAAGACGCGTTCCGCATCATTGCAGATCTACAAGAAGTCGCCAAACTCCGTTTTGGGAGCCGATAATGAAGCGCTTACTTGAGTACTTTCATCCATTGACACGAAAAAATCGTCAGAGACAAAAGCACTGTAAAAAGAAGCACATCCCTCTTTATCTTAAAAAGCTGCTTCGCTCGCCAAATCTGGACGTAAATCAACGAGCTTTTGACACTGAGTTCATCGTTCTAGATCTTGAAACAACTGGCTTAGACAGTGAGGACGAAGTCATTCTTTCCATGGGCTGGGTAGAGATTCGACAAGGCCATATTGACTTAGCAACAAGCCAACACCTTTATGTACATAGCGACTCAAAAATTAAGCCCGAAACCATAGTTGTTAACCATATTACCCAACAGATGCTGACTGATGGAATCTCTATTCATGAAGCAATGCGGACATTCTTTAAAGCAGCAGAAAACAAAGTTATTGTTGCGCACGGATGTATAGTCGAAACTAGCTTTATTAATCAATATTTACAGCGAGTTTTCAACATAAAAGAGTTGCCGCTCATTTGGATAGACACCTTGCGAATAGAAAAAAGGTTACAAAGAGCTATCAATGCTTCCGATGAATCAGATGTGACTCTAGCAGCGACAAGGGAACGTTACGGGTTACCCGCTTACAACGGCCATAATGCACTTGCAGATGCAATTGCAACTGCAGAGTTACTATTAGTTCAACAAACCCGTATCGCACCTCAGACAAAAGCGACAGTCGGGCCCCTTTACCGACTTAGCCTGTAATCATCCAGATCACAGGCCTATTTGCTAAACATGTTCTCTGTCACAATTTGGTATCATCAGCATTTACCTTGATTAATAATACAATATCATTAATGGGGTCGGCGTTAGCAAAATGCAGCGAATAGCCATTGTCACTTGCCAACATCAGAGCGAGTGTAAACTGATTAGTTGCTCCATATCATAACTACATTTTAGAGAGCTTAGCATTGCATGTGCGCAATGATTGTCGAAGATCTAGCAGCGTTACATAAACAACCGAATTCAGGTGATGTCCCCTCGAACGTCATCTGCAGTGGTTAGTAATCATGTAAAGCCGCTGTTGCGAACTTCAGCCGACAGCTCGCGGTACTAGTACCGTTTGGCCCATGCAGTACAGGCTTGCATGGGCTTTTTTTTTAACAATCCTACATCAATCGATGTTAAATCCCTCTGCCAGATATGCATAAATCCGCGTCCATTCTTATTAGAGGACTTAAGATTCTTTATAAGTATATTCATAGAACCCATACCTAAACTCGACACCTTTAGCGGCTTCAGAGAAAAGCAATATCTGACACCGATCACTTGTATGATTAATTAACGGGTTTATTACGCCTTACTGGTCACGGTTTTGAGTTATTGTACTACAAATAAGAGAAGCGAACGTTACTATTACTTAGGACAATAAACTACTTCAAAGGTCTAAAGATGGAACTCAATACTCTCATTGTGGGCATCTATTTTCTATTCTTAATCGCAATAGGTTGGATGTTCAGAACTTTTACTAGTACTACAAGCGACTACTTCCGAGGTGGCGGCAACATGCTTTGGTGGATGGTTGGAGCAACGGCGTTTATGACTCAATTCTCTGCTTGGACATTTACTGGCGCCGCTGGTAAAGCCTACAATGATGGTTTTGCTGTCGCCATTATTTTCCTTGCAAACGCGTTTGGTTACTTCATGAACTTCGCTTACTTTGCACCGAAATTTCGTCAGTTACGCGTCGTAACTGTCATAGAAGCCATTCGTATGCGTTTTGGTACAACAAACGAACAAGTATTTACTTGGTCTTCGATGCCAAACAGTGTTGTCTCTGCAAGTGTATGGCTTAACGCCCTTGCTATTATAGCTTCAGGTATTTTTGGTTTTGATATGACAGCAACCATCTGGATTACCGGTTTAGTTGTACTTGCGATGTCGGTAACTGGCGGCTCTTGGGCGGTTATCGCCTCCGATTTCATGCAAATGGTCATCATCATGGCGGTAACGATCACATGTGCAGCCGTTGCTATTGTTCAAGGTGGTGGCGTTACTGAAATTATCTCTAACTTCCCAGTCGCAGAAAGTGGCAGCTTTGTTGCAGGTAACAACCTGAACTACTTAAGCATCTTTAGTATTTGGGCGTTCTTTATCTTCGTTAAGCAGTTCTCTATTACAAACAATATGTTGAACTCTTACCGTTACCTAGCTGCAAAAGACTCTAAAAATGCAAAAAAAGCAGCTTTGCTAGCATGTGTATTGATGCTGGGTGGAGTTTTCATTTGGTTCATGCCTTCTTGGTATATTGCAGGCCAAGGTGTTGATTTAGCGGCAGCTTATCCAGATGCTGGTAACAAAGCAGGCGACTTCGCGTACCTATACTTCGTTCAAGAGTACATGCCAGCAGGTATGGTTGGACTTCTGGTCGCTGCAATGTTTGCTGCTACGATGTCCTCTATGGACTCTGGTCTTAACCGCAATTCAGGTATTTTCGTAAAGAACTTTTATGAACCGATCGTTCGTAAAGGCCAAGCATCAGAGAAAGAGCTAGTCGCAGTTTCTAAAGCAACATCGGCGGTATTTGGCATTGCAATTATTCTAATCGCGCAGTTTATAAACTCTCTAAAAGGTCTGAGTCTATTCGACACTATGATGTACGTTGGTGCGCTCATCGGGTTCCCAATGACAATTCCAGCGTTTTTAGGCTTCTTTATCAAGAAAACTCCAGACTGGGCCGGTTGGGGAACTCTAGTCGTGGGTGGCATCGTTTCCTACCTTGTTGGGTTTGTTATCACAGCTGATATGGTGTCATCGGCGTTTGGCCTTGAGGAGTTGACTAGCCGAGAATGGTCTGATGTGAAAGTAGCAATAGGTCTAATCGGACACATGACGCTAACTGGTGGCTTCTTCATGTTGTCGACTCTATTCTACAAGCCTCTAACTGACAAACGTCAAGCAGATGTCGATAAGTTCTTTGAAAACCTATCAACGCCTCTTGTAGCGGAATCAGTGGCACAGAGAAAGCTCGATAACAAGCAACGTCAAATGCTGGGTAAACTTATCGCGGTCGCAGGTATAGGTGTCATGTTTATGGCTCTGCTACCTAACCCAGTATGGGGGCGCTTAGTGTTTATTCTATGTGGTGCCATCGTTGGAGGTGTTGGTCTACTACTTGTAAAAGCTGTGGATTCAAGCGCTGAACAAGCCTCTGAACCTGTGACAGAAAGTTAAATCTCTTATTCTAATAAACGCGGCTATTCTTTGGCCGCGTTTTTTAATTCTAAGTTCCCAGTACGAACACTTCACCCTTTTACGAAGACATATCATCTTGTCTAGGGTTATCGAATTGCAGCTTTATTTTGTCATTCGATAAGGCTAAACCAGAACGTGATAATCTGATCGAGTTAAAAGTGCAGCCTACCTTGCTTAAGTAAACGCCCCAAAGCCATCCAAATACCTGATGAAGTAAAGATCTCGGCTCGTATACTTTGTTGCCGCTTCGTGATTTAGACTGGCTAGTCCTTTACATCACTACCTAGTCTACAAGCCAAACTATTCCCGCTGAACAAACCATCTCGGGATTACTTAGGTACACTATTTTCTCTTTTTGCAGATGGCACAACAACCGCTACCAATAAAGCTAACAGCAGGAACACAGGGCTAAGCATTAATCCATGCCAGATTGAATACCCATCATGGAACAGCCAGAATATACCAAGCGTCAGTAGGTACGAAAAGTAGCTGCAAAACACCAAGCTAATCGCGACAAAGCGCTTTTGATTAATAATAAGAATCCGCACTAGATACTGGCTAAGAATACCGGAGCAGCGCATGGCAAGTTGCCAATTAATGATAAAGAAAGCAAGCGCAATAAACCCAGCTACGACCAGTGCATCATGCGTGCTTAAAATGAAGTAGCTACCAAATCGGCTTATGATGACCGGATAATCGCCTTCGTATATCGTTGACCAAGATATTGCGTTCGCTGCTGCTACGTAATTGGCAAAATAAGCAATAGCGTAGAAAGTCGTTTGAGAACTGAACGGCTGAAATACATCCCTACAAAATCCTCGCCATTCTTCTTTGTTGGCGGTAGGCCCTACCCAGTCACGTTTTTTTTGGGCGGTACGCTCGGCAAACTCAGGCCCGTTGCGAAACAACAGCCAAAATATATAGAGTGCAAGTATAACCAAGAGTATTGAAAACATACCCTTCCCCCTCAGAAATTATCGGCGCCACTGCCAATGGCGTTGGGGTCGTAAACTGCACTTCCCTGCTATACCTATTTGATTTATCAAATACTTATTATTTTATTACCACCAAAATTCATTTAATGGCATGCTAAACAGCGACATTTTCACGCTTTGTGCGTGAAGTTCGAAAGCCTACTTTTAGGTTTAGCACAAAAATAGCTACAGCAAAGCGTAAGAAAGGGATTCCGCATCCATCAATGAAGATGAGGCGTTAAGCAGAAGCTGCGACCGCAATGAGAAGAGAAGGATTCAAAGCGGCCATGCATGGACGAGAAGAGCAACTATTTCTCTAACTTTTCTTCAAATACACCAATCTCTCTGCCCAACCAAATCGCGCGTTCTGTGTGATCGAGCAACTCTTCTTCGCTTACTGGGTGAATAAGCACAGAAAAATCGCCTCGAATCGTATCAAGCCACGCCAAGAACTCTTCACTCAATGATTCTAGGTGAATTTCAAACATCGGCATCTTGTGTGGGCCAACTAACCTTCCAACTAATGGAAACACACGCAGCACATCTTGACGCTCTTGACGGATGATCTCGTTCAAGGCTTGCGCTTTATCTTGTTCTCTTAGGGGAAAATAAACATGAGCGTGGTACATAACTTCTCCATAATCACTTCCGCTTGAGCACCACCTACTTTGGATAAGCTCAAGGACTGCCGAGGGTATACATTTGTAATGCCGTCACCCTACCTTGATTCCACTCAGTTGGGAAGAAGTTATGCATTCTCATAAGGTCGAGGCTTCGAGCACAACAAAAATTTGCAATTCATCATATAGCAACTGTTTGAGTTGATTCATTAATAATGACTCACTTTGTCAAATTTTACAGCCAAATTTTGTTGCAAATATGTTTCATTAGCCAGTAATTAAATTCGAGTTTAAAAATACCACCAACAAAATAGCAGCATATTACTCTGCAAAATCAGGGTGTAAGCAAAACTTTACTACTGAGCGAAAGTCAAAATGAAGCATAATTTAACAATTTGTTTACACTTATTGTATCTGGCTATACCACGATTTAGTTAGAGGGTTAGATACAGAAAAGCCTTTCTCTGTATCTTGCGGTGAAATAGTCGCAGCGATGTTATCGACAAATAGTTTAAGGGACGAACAGATGCCTACCGCTATCGAAAGCACACGTAACCTTAGGTATGGCCTTTGCGCTGATATCAGAGTTTGAGTACCCATACAAACTCTGGTTTTGTATGAACAGCTGCAGTCCAAAAGACCCGCAGCGTCAAAAGGAGCTTGAGATGAACGTTCAGGCATTACCCATGCATCGGTTTATCGACCATCGTGGGGACCTAGTCGGCCAACTACCCAACTGGGCTGACACTGAAACATTGGTCGGGTTTTACCGAGATATGGTATTAACTCGCACTTACGACAACAAAGCAGTTGCCTTGCAACGCACCGGTAAGCTAGGGACCTATCCCTCACACTTAGGCGCGGAAGCCATAGGCATTGCGGTCGGCAGAGCACTTAAAGCCGATGATGTGTTTGTTCCTTACTACCGCGATATGCCTGCGATGTGGTGTCGTGGCATTGGCATGGAAAAGAACCTTCAATACTGGGGTGGCGATGAGCGCGGGAGTGATTTTGCTCCTGAAGGTAGTCCGGTTCCTAGCCGAGACCTTCCCTACTGTGTACCCATAGCGACGCAATGTACGCATGCTGTCGGGGTGGCTTCCGCACTAAAAATTCAAGGTAACCATGAAGCTGCGCTAGTCATGTGCGGCGATGGTGGTACATCCAAAGGGGACTTTCTTGAGTCAATAAACTGCGCAGGTACTTGGAATATTCCACTTGTTTTCGTCGTAAACAATAACCAGTGGGCAATTTCAGTGCCGCGTAGTCTCCAATGTGCCGCCGATTTCTTATCAGAAAAAGCGCAAGGTGCAGGTATACCGGGTATTACTGTCGATGGTAACGATGTCGTCGCCGTTTATGATGCAACTAAAACCGCCCTTGAGAGAGCAAGAAAAGGGAAAGGTGCAACACTCATCGAAGCGGTGAGTTACCGACTGAGTGACCACACTACGGCCGATGATGCGACTCGTTATCGTAAAGAAGATGATGTTCAAACTGCATGGCAATACGAACCTATCGCACGTCTTAAAACGTACCTCCTTAATCAAGGCGCTTGGAGCGACGAACAAGAACAGCAATGGCTAGATTACTGTAAAGAGCAAGTAGAGTTAGCTGTTGAACGCTATCTGAGCTTACCGCCACAAGCACCAGAAACCGGTTTCGATTATTTGTATGAATCGCTACCTCAAGAGCTTCATGCACAAAGAGATGAACTCATCAACAAGGCAATGAGAATGCAGGGAGGCAGACATGGCTGAGCTAACGTTGGTTGAAGCAGTAAACCTTGCCCTGCACCATGAAATGCAACAAGACCCCAATGTTGTCGTATTAGGTGAAGACGTGGGCGATAATGGTGGTGTATTTCGTGCCACTGTTGGACTCAAGCAAGAGTTTGGTCTTAAACGAGTCATCGATACGCCACTCGCTGAAGCCTTAATCGGCGGGGTTGCGGTCGGTATGGCAACGCAAGGATTACGACCTGTCGCCGAATTTCAGTTTCAAGGTTTCGTTTTTCCTGCGATGGAGCACTTAATGTGCCACGCGGCTCGAATGCGTAACAGAACTCGCGGTCGGCTCACTTGTCCCGCGGTTTTCCGTGCGCCATTTGGCGGCGGTATCCACGCTCCGGAACACCACTCAGAAAGCGTGGAAGCGTTATTTGCTCACACTGCTGGATTTAAAGTGGTGATTCCTTCTTCTCCACAACGCGCATACGGCTTACTTCTCGCTGCAATTAGAAGCAATGATCCCGTCATGTTCTTCGAACCGAAGCGCATATATCGCACCGTTAAATCTGAAGTCGTTGATAACGGCGAAGCACTCCCACTCGACACCTGCTTCACCTTACGTAAGGGGCGAGATATCACGCTCGTTACTTGGGGCGCATGCGTCGTAGAGTCACTTCAGGCCGCGCAAACCTTGTCTAGTCAGGGAATTGAAGTCGAGGTGATTGATTTGGCGAGTATTAAGCCAATTGATACCGCGACGATTTTCAGCTCACTAGAAAAAACTGGACGTTTACTCGTTGTTCATGAAGCGAGTAAAACTTGTGGTGTGGGCTCTGAGCTATTAGCTCGAACCGCTGAACATGCCATGTGCTTACTTAAAGCCCCACCT
Source organism: Vibrio sp. PBL-C16 (assembly GCF_034321865.1). Classification (NCBI taxonomy): domain Bacteria; kingdom Pseudomonadati; phylum Pseudomonadota; class Gammaproteobacteria; order Vibrionales; family Vibrionaceae; genus Vibrio; species Vibrio sp. PBL-C16. The sequence continues at coordinate 588,627 of NZ_JAXLNY010000001.1, forward strand.
AAACGAGTAACTGGAATGGACACCATTATGCCTTATTACCGTAACGAAGATTATTTCATGGTTCAGGAAGAAGACATTGTGACCGCGGCGCGCGAACTCGTGGAGGATTGGAAATGAAGACGTTTAATTTACCCGATCTCGGTGAAGGTCTCGCTGAGTCAGAAATTGTCAAATGGCACGTTAATGTCGGAGACATGGTTAAATTAGATCAAGTGATCTTAACCGTAGAGACAGCAAAAGCGACGGTAGACGTCCCTGCCCCCTATTCGGGCCGTGTGGTCAGCCGTCATGGTGAGGAAGGTGAAATCGTCAATATTGGTGCATTACTGCTAGAGATTGATGAAACAGGTGCCGGGAGAGAAGTAACGGCAGAGAAAAAAGCCACTGCTGACGCCGCAACCGTCGTCGGTAGCGTTTCTCACCAAGCGCATCATGTTAACGTTGATGATTTCTGGATTGGTGGCAACCACAACACGACAGAAAGTAACCTCGTTACCGCCCTGCCTTCGGCTCGCTTGTTGGCACAAAAACTTGGGGTAGATCTTAACCTCGTGTCAGGTAGTGGCCCGAACGGACTTATCGTTGATGCCGATATTTACGACGAAGCCGGAAAACAGCGTCCAGGCACCGAAGTTTTGAAAGGCGCTCGACGTACCATGGTGTCGTCTATGACCGAATCGCACGAACATGTTGCAGCCGTAACCATTACGGAAGAAGCGTTGTTGGAAGATTGGCTGCCAAACGAAGATATCAGTATCCGCCTTGTTCAAGCGATTGTTCATGCGTGTCAAGAAGAGCCTGCTTTAAACGCTTGGTTTGATGCCGAAACCATGACACGCTGTGTACACACAACGGTCAATGTAGGAATTGCAGTAGATAGCCGTCATGGATTGTACGTACCAGTTTTGCGCCACGCAGATGAATACGAGCCACAAGATGTTCGTCGTTGGCTCGATCAAACCGTTGAAGGGATCAGAGAGAGAAAAATCGGTCGTGAGCAATTGCAGCACGCGACGATTACGCTTTCCAACTTCGGCGCGATTGCCGGTATTTACGCAACACCTGTCGTCACACCGCCACAAGTCGCTATTGTCGGCGCGGGCCGAATACTCGACCGAGTTGTGATAAGAAATGGTCAAGCAATTTCGGTGAAAGCAATGCCGCTATCCGTAACGTTTGATCATCGCGCTTGTACTGGTGGTGAAGCTGCAAGGTTTACGAAAGTACTTGCAGAGCACCTGCAACGTCCGAGCGAAAAGTAACTTATTAAAATCAAATGATAAAGGCTTCCAGTCCGGAAGCCTTTTGTTTTAGGGAACAAGACTATATCTACAGCTTCTCTAACAGCTCAGGCATTACCACAAACAAATCGCCGACCAATCCATAATCTGCAATGTCAAAAATAGGCGCATCAGGATCGCTATTAATTGCAACAATCACCTTGGAATCTTTCATTCCCGCCAAATGCTGGATCGCGCCAGAAATTCCGACGGCAATGTATAACTCCGGTGCAACAATTTTGCCGGTTTGCCCGACTTGATGGTCATTAGACACATAGCCCGCATCGACCGCCGCTCGTGACGCCCCTACCGCTCCACCTAGCTTGTCAGCCAATTGTTCTACTAAAACAAACTTCTCTTTACTCCCGAATGCACGACCACCCGACACTACTACTCTAGCAGCTGGCAATTCTGGTCGCTCACTTTCTGGCGTTTGTTGCGAAACAAACTCACTAAGTTTATTGATAATCACCGTGTCGACTTGAGTAAGCTTAGGGACAACTGGCGTGTCAGATAGCTCTGCGGCATCAAAAGCCGTACTTCTTATGGTCATCACTTTATAGGGATCATTCGACGTGACTCTCGCCAATGCATTTCCAGCATAAATTGGACGAATCACCGTATCGATAGACTCGATTGTCATCACGTCAGAAAGTTGACCAACATTAAGCAACGCCGCCACACGAGGCATCACATTCTTACCAAATGTACTGGCAGGAGAAAGAATGTGTGAGTAGTTTTTGGCTACTTGTGAGATCAAAGGTGCGATATTTTCCGCTAATCCATGTTCATATCCCTTCGCATCAACCCAGATAATTTCTGCAACACCCTGAACGCAATTCAACTCATCCAAAACTGATTGGCACTGATAACCAATAAGCAACACAGAAACAGGAAGCGATTTATCATCATCCTTAATCTCAAATGCCGCTTTAATTGCACACAGCGTCCCTACAGCCAACGATTGGTTGTCATGCTCTGCGAGCACAAGTGTTGCTAATGGTCGGTCTTCCATGGTCATGCCTCATATAACACATCAGATCCATTACTTGAGCTTAGTCCACTTCACGTTAACGTCAACTGAGCTATAGTTTTCTGTATAGAAACCAAAAACCTGTCACGCAGATGACGATAATAGAAAGGAAGCATAAAGATGGAACGAGAATGCATGGAGTTTGATGTCGTGATCGTGGGGGCCGGACCTGCAGGCTTAAGCGCCGCTTGTCGGCTAGCTCAACTCAACCAAGACAGTGAAGGTGACGCTCTTTCAATTTGCGTTGTAGAAAAAGGCTCAGAAGTGGGCGCACATATTCTATCTGGCGCTGTTTTTGAAACTAGTGCCTTAGATGAGCTTTTCCCCAATTGGAAAGAAATGGACGCCCCGCTAGCAGCCTCAGTTCAACGAGATGATTTCCTTTATCTTACTACTGAACAAAACCATATTCGCGTTCCCCACTTGCTTACACCGCGTCCAATGATAAATGGCGAGAATAATTACGTAATTAGCCTTGCCAACCTTTGCCGTTGGCTCGCTAACCAAGCAGAAAATCTTGGGGTGGAAGTTTTTCCGGGCTTTGCCGCTGCAAGCATCAATTATGATCAGACTGGCGCCGTGACAGGCATTAACACGAGCGATATGGGACTAGATAAGAACGGCCAGGCCAAACCTAACTTTGAACCAGGTATCGAGCTAAGGGCAAAATACACCCTTTTTGCTGAAGGTTGTCACGGACATCTGGGTAAAGAACTTATTCAAAGGTTCGACCTAGACGCAGGAAAGCAACCACAGCACTACGCGCTTGGCCTAAAAGAGATATGGGAGTTACCCACTGACAGCAAGGATGTATCTGGCAGTGTTATCCACTCCGCTGGCTGGCCCTTGAGTGAAACAAATACCACAGGCGGCGGTTTTCTCTATCACATGGAGAACAACCAAATCGCCGTCGGGCTTATTGTCGACTTGAATTACAGCAATCCTTACTTGAGTCCGTTTGACGAATTTCAACGCTTTAAGCACCATCCGGCTATTGAACCACATTTGAAAGGTGCTCAACGCATCGCTTACGGCGCAAGAGCCATTGCGAAAGGTGGACTTTCCTCTCTGCCGAGACAGCAATTCCCTGGCGGTTTATTGATTGGTTGTGATGCGGGGACTTTGAACGTTGCTAAAATTAAAGGCAGCCACACAGCAATGAAATCCGGAATCATTGCAGCAGAAGCGGTACATACGGCCCGACAAACTGGAGCTTCTGAGCCAGACTACCAGTCGTTGTTTGAATCATCATGGTTGTATGACGAACTCGCCGAAACGCGTAACTTTGGTGCGAACATTCATAAGTTTGGCAGCATACTTGGCGGTGCTCTTTCGACTTTTGAACACAACCTGTGGCAACCACTGGTTAAGAAACCGTTACCTTGGTCTATCAAGGACTATTCGCACGATCATGAGCAGTTAAAACCTAAACAAGAGTGCCACCCAATTGCATACCCAAAACCAGATGGTGAAATCAGTTTTGATAAGCCTTCGTCGGTATTTTTGTCGGGAACACAGCACGAAGAGAATCAACCTTGTCACCTTGTTCTGACTTACCCTCACATTCCAATTGATGTGAATTTAGGTATGTATGACGAGCCGAGTCAGCGCTATTGCCCCGCTGGGGTTTACGAAGTGGTGGAAGTGGACAATAAGTTAAAGTTTCAGATAAATGCCGCCAACTGCGTGCATTGCAAAACCTGTGACATCAAAGATCCTTCGCAAAACATCACGTGGAAAGCACCAGAAGGTGGCGGTGGACCGAGCTATCAAAACATGTAATCGAAGAACCACTTATAGTGCAGAAGCAGTGCATTTACTACTGCTAATTTTTGAAGTGGTTAAGCAAAAAGTCAGTAGTTAACAGCGGCAGAAAAGAAAAACAGCACCTGATGATTCAATCAGGTGCTGTTTACTAAAATAACGTTATCTTCAGGTAATATTAATCCACGCTAAAAACTTGGTGATGGAACAGCTGATCAACGATTTCATGAGATGTCGATGACGACCCTAGCTCCAACCCTGATAAATCAAAGTTCTCTAATGCCACTGACATTGTGTTGCTGCCTTCTCCAGTAATCGTCAAATTCAGAGTATCTTGGTCACTATCGTAGTCTGCGCTTACGTGTTCCAACAAGTTATCCATATCCGTTGTGTCGTCACCGACAAACTCAAGAATATCACTCAAATCCAACTTGTCTTCATCCAGCCTAAAGTCTTTAATCACATCTCTTGATGGCGTCATGTCCAGTGCTTCTTGAGTAAAGGTAAAGGTGTCAATACCCTCTCCACCTGTCAAGATGTCACTGCCTAGACCTCCCATCAGGATATCGTTTCCAAACCCACCAACCAGAATGTCATCGCCTGCGCCACCACTCAACGTATCTCCACCTGCTTGTCCTAGCAAAATATCAATACTTTCGCCACCAGTGATGCTATTCGCAAACTCATCTCCCACCGACGCATGGCGCTCAGTTTGGACAATATCGGTACCAGAATCGTTTAATGTAAGTGTAAAGACGTTTTCACTTATGCCACCTTTACCATCAGACACTTTAAACAAGAAATGTAAATCCGCCTGCTGGTCGCCCTGTAGAGTAAGTTCATCGCTTTGAGTAAAGCTATAACTGCCATTGGATGACACTTCCAAGGTGCCGAACGCTGTCTGGATATGAAGCTGACCATCTACTTCACTGGACGAAGAAACTAACGGCTGATTTACACTTACACCGTGCAGGTCTGCGCCCAACAGAGTGAAATCGCCTTCTGCCAAAGAAACGGTCATGCTGTCACCATCAGCGTCCTGGCTTCCCGCCAGTAACTCACCGGCAATTGGATCGGGAGAGAACTGGTTTAGGTACTGCCCCAATTCTTCACCTGAGTCGATAAACACCACTTTGTCGCTAAGTTCATCTAGAGCCTCTGCTGCTTTTACATTATCAGAGAGAGCGATACCAATTCCATATACTTTGGCGTCATGAGTCTGTTTGTAATCCTCCCAGCGCTCGGCTAGATCAGGAGAAGTAACAGCGCCCTCGCTAGGGTTAGGTTCGCCATCTGAGATAAAGAATATAGTGTCCTTACTCTCTGACGGTTTTTCTGGACCGAAATAGTCCCAACCATCCTGCCAAGGGTAAACGGCATTACTTGCCTCACCAGGCTCCATTACAGCTTCTAAAGCTTTATCGTAATCCGTATTAGTACCGTATTCTACGTCACACCAGTTACGCACATATTCTGACACTTCATTTTGGAAACTTAAGTCGTTTGGATCACGGCCATTCATCTCTGGTGGGCGTGTCATCAACTCAACTTCACTCAAGGTCAGCCAGCTATGTGTGGATGTATCACCGTCGAAACGTACCAGGCGGATATAGGTGTTTGATTCTCCTCCATCGGCAGTCATGTTTTCAACCATGGAATGTAACGCAGCAGCTGCTTTGTAAGCTCTCGATTCAGTTTTCGGTGCGGTTGCATCACGACCCACGGTATTCTCACCGTCAAAGGTACGGGTCATACTGTTCGAATGGTCGAACACTACCGTCACTTTATTGATCGGTAAGTCTTCCATCTGAGCAAAGCCCTGAACTGGAGATGAGGTTGGGGCATGGTTCTCAGTGACATTCAGGATAACCTGAGTTGTATCGGTATCCACACCATCACTTGCAGACACTTCCAACTGATACGTTTGCTGAGTTGAGTGATCCAGTTTTACACCATCTTTCAGCCAAATCTCGCCACTCTTAGAGTCAACACGGAATAGATCAGCATCACCACCACTCAATTCATACTTTATGGTGTCACTACCATCCGGATCAAACGCTTCCACCTGGCCGACTAATACTCCAACTTCTTGCTCAGCGACGTCAAAGCTTGCTGTATCTTCTGTTGGCATACCGTTGGCATCGGTGCCGTGGGTTTGATCTGCATCACCGACACTGATGAATTCTGGTGCCCGATCTCGGATATCAATGGTAACTTCGCTATTTGTAGTATCACCGTCAGCATCAATAACCGTAACGTCAAGCTTCTCTTGTTGGTGACCTACAACATTACTCGCTTGATAGTCGTAGTGACCATTTTCAAAGTTAATGGTTAGCTTGCCGTGGTTGGTATCAATCTGAGCGAGAGAATGATCCGATATTTTCGCTCCATCGCTGGTAGTGACATCACCGTTTACTTTGTTGTAGTAATATATTTCGCCATCGATAGTGATGTGATCTACCCACTGAGCATCACCGCCATTGTCATCCAAAAGATTGCCTTGCAACTGGCCTGAGACCGTTTTACTAAGCAAATCCACAATTTGAGAATCATCTACAACGACAATAGCACTGCCTTTATCTGTCGCGATCGACTCCAGATGTTCCAGAGACGCACCATTACCGATACCGACAGACCAGATATTTTCAACATCCTGACCGCTACTGCTGATGCCATTTTCCATCGCATTTTGCAGAATGATGCCCTCTTCTTCAGAAGTAGGCTGAACCCGACCATTCACTATGTCCTGATAACGCTGTTCACTTTCAAAATCATCTGATGTTGACCACTTAATCAAGTTTTCACGGGTTTGAATTTCTCCCACGTTCGTTTGATTTGTCCAATAGGTAAAATCGGAAGGTCGACCATCTGAGATAAAGTAAAGCTGGGTATCGGTATTACTAAGCAATGCATCATCTTCTGGATCACTAAGTATTTCATTTATTTGGTCAACGGCCTGGTTATATGGCGTCGATGCATATGGATGTATACCAGAGATAAAGGCATCAATGGCCTCGGCAGAATCTAGCCACTCAGAAATCTGGCCAGATGGTTGTCCGCTGTAAGTTGCAATTCTAAAACTTACTGGACCCAAATCTTGGTATTGCTCAAACATTGACTTAATAGAGTCTTGAGCAAGTTGCCAGCGAGTAACATATTGTCCGTCTGCATCTGTTACCCAGTCGAGCATTGATTCTGACGCATCAAGTGCAATCACAACACTATTACTTTGTGAATCAACATCATTTATTTCGTAGTGAGCTGAAGACGATGACGGTAATGAATCCGTCACATTCAGATGCAAGGTGGCACTCTCAGACTGACTTCCGGCACCCACCTCGACCCTAGCGCGGATATCCAGCATGTCCGCCCCCTGCTCCGAATGATCAAGGGGCATATGTTGATCAACTGTGAAATGACCCGTTTTGCTATCTATGTTGGCTTGAACTACTTTGATGCGGTCGGCACCTGTTCCAGTATAACCAGTTAGAGTGCTCTGATCTGCACTCACTTCAAACACAACCTCTTTACCATCGCTGGTGAAACCACCTAGGTTTTGATCGGCGTTGAAGTGATATTCAGCCTCCGTTGCAGACCCGAGGTTTGCGATAAAGTTGCCTTCAGCATGTACGCCAGTATCCGTGCCAACTTGAGATTCATCCAATGCTGCGTGCGCATCACTGAGCGACATAGGCTCACCCATCACACTAACGGTAACTTCTGCTTTATCAGTCAGGCCGTCGTCATCACGGATGGTGTATTCGAAGGTATAATCTTTCACTTCACCCGTTTTCAGAGTTTGTTGATCAGCTGGCAGTGACTCTAGGTACTTGGCCGCATCAAAGACCAATTTACCATCTTGCAGACTGAGGAAACTTTCTGATGGATAGTCGATAATAGTCAGAGCGTCACCATCCGGGTCGCTGTCATTCGCTAGAACATCCAGCTCTAAAGTGCCTGAGCCGTTGGTCTGGTAAGCTTCATCAAAGGTCGTCAGGTCCGCTGATACCTGAGTAATAAAGTACTCTGAGCCTTTAGGATCAATGACACCGTCTTTATAGCTGGTAGTAGACATTTCAATACTATCGAAGAAACGCCCATCTGCATTGATGTTGACTACTTGATTACCACCACGGGTACCTTCAAACACACCTGTCGCAACCAAGTCACCTTTGTAGTAAGCCTTCCAAACACCGCGCTCAATACCAGGCTCCCAGCTACCGTTCGAAGTGTCTGTCCATAGGTTTTTCACTTCAACTTCAGCATGATCGGCAACCTGACCTTTAGCAAAGGAGAAGCGCATTGCTTCACTTTGTCCAGTTGCATCATCATATCGAATCTGACCATCTTGAACCCGGTCTGAGCCGCTGTCTAGCGCAGAACTAACGCCATATTTGTGGTCACCGTCACCAATATAATCAGCTTTCGATGCATCAGAAACCTTGTTTCCAGATCGAGTATCAATCACATAGTAATCGACAGTGATATCAGTGCTATCATCCCAGTTGCTCTGGTCAATTGTCTTGGTTGTTTTTTCAATACCCTTATCATCTTCAGCAATAGGGGCTTCATTAATATCGAGAACCAACACTTCGACCTGAGCGGTGTCTTTACCGCCAAACTGGTCACGAGCTTCCACTTCTAGCTGGTAGTTATCGATAGATTCATGGTCCAAATTTGCACCATTTTTGACACTGATCTCACCGGTAAGACTGTTGATTTCAAACAGTTCGCTATGACTGTTTAAGTGATACGTTATCTGACTGTCCTGATCGACATCGAATGCATTTACTTTTCCAATTACACCCGATTGACTGTTTTCATCAACGCTAAACTGGTAACTATCGATGTCGGTTTTACCTTGGGCATCCAGACCAAAGTTGTCATTATTTCCGCTAACAAATTCAGGAACATCATTAGTGCCCGTAATATCAATCACGATGTTTTGTTGGGTGCCATCGGTTGCCGTCAGGGTGATGATGTCTTGTACCTGGTCACCCTCGTCTAGCTGTTGAACTAGGCTTTGGTCCAGCGTATACGTCCACTTCCCGTCCACCAATGCTAGCTCACCATAGGTGCCCGTAACGGTAGTGTTTGCAAAAATCGGATCGTCGCCATTATCAACATCAGTAATAGCAATGGTGCCTGTTGCGGTCGCAACATCACCGAGATTACCTTCGGTCACCTTGCCGGTGAACGTGCCCGTCACGACTGGCGTGTCTTCGGTGCCCGTAATATCAATCACGATGTTTTGTTGGGTGCCATCGGTTGCCGTGAGAGTGATGGTGTCTTGTACCTGATCACCCTCGTCCAGCTGTTGAACTAGGCTTTGGGCCAGCGTATACGTCCACTTCCCATCCACCAATGCTAGCTCACCATAGGTGCCCGTAACGGTAGTGTTTGCAAAAATCGGATCGTCGCCATTATCAACATCAGTAATAGCAATGGTGCCTGTTGCGGTTGCGGCATCACCGAGATTGCCTTCGGTCACCTTGCCGGTGAACGTACCCGCCACGACGGGCGTGTCTTCGGTGCCCGTAATATCAATCACGATGTTCTGTTGGGTGCCATCGGTTGCCGTCAGGGTGATGGTGTCTTGTACCTGATCACCCTCGTCCAGCTGTTGAACTAGGCTTTGGGCCAGCGTATACGTCCACTTCCCATCCACCAATGCTAGCTCACCATAGGTGCCCGTAACGGTAGTGTTTGCAAAAATCGGATCGTCGCCATTATCAACATCAGTAATAGCAATGGTGCCTGTTGCGGTTGCGGCATCACCGAGATTGCCTTCGGTCACCTTGCCGGTGAACGTACTCGCCACGACGGGCGTGTCTTCGGTGCCCGTAATATCAATCACGATGTTTTGTTGGGTGCCATCGGTTGCCGTCAGGGTGATGGTGTCTTGCACCTGATCACCCTCGTCCAGCTGTTGAACCTGGCTTTGGTCCAGCGTATACGTCCACTGCCCGTCCACCAATACCAACTCACCATAGGTGCCCGTAACGGTAGTATTGCTGAACACTGGCTCATCGCCATTATCAACATCAGAGATGGTGATGGTACCTGTTGCGGTTGCGGCATCACCGAGATTGCCTTCGGTCACCGACCCCGTAAACGTGCCCGTCACGACGGGCGCATCTTCGGTGCCCGTAATATCAATCACGATGTTTTGTTGGGTGCCATCGGTTGCCGTCAGGGTGATGATGTCTTGTACCTGGTCACCCTCGTCTAGCTGTTGAACTAGGCTTTGGTCCAGCGTATACGTCCACTTCCCGTCCACCAATGCTAGCTCACCATAGGTGCCCGTAACGGTAGTGTTTGCAAAAATCGGATCGTCGCCATTATCAACATCAGTAATAGCAATGGTGCCTGTTGCGGTCGCAACATCACCGAGATTACCTTCGGTCACCTTGCCGGTGAACGTGCCCGTCACGACTGGCGTGTCTTCGGTGCCCGTAATATCAATCACGATGTTTTGTTGGGTGCCATCGGTTGCCGTGAGAGTGATGGTGTCTTGTACCTGATCACCCTCGTCCAGCTGTTGAACTAGGCTTTGGGCCAGCGTATACGTCCACTTCCCATCCACCAATGCTAGCTCACCATAGGTGCCCGTAACGGTAGTGTTTGCAAAAATCGGATCGTCGCCATTATCAACATCAGTAATAGCAATGGAGCCTGTTGCGGTTGCGGCATCACCGAGATTGCCTTCGGTCACCTTGCCGGTGAACGTACTCGCCACGACGGGCGTGTCTTCGGTGCCCGTAATATCAATCACGATGTTTTGTTGGGTGCCATCGGTTGCCGTCAGGGTGATGGTGTCTTGCACCTGATCACCCTCGTCCAGCTGTTGAACCTGGCTTTGGTCCAGCGTATACGTCCACTGCCCGTCCACCAATACCAACTCACCATAGGTGCCCGTAACGGTAGTATTGCTGAACACTGGCTCATCGCCATTATCAACATCAGAGATGGTGATGGTGCCTGTTGCGGTTGCGACATCACCGAGATTGCCTTCGGTCACCTTGCCGGTGAACGTACCCGTCACGACTGGCGTGTCTTCGGTGCCCGTAATATCAATCACGATGTTTTGTTGGGTGCCATCGGTCGCCGTGAGGGTGATGGTATCTTGTACCTGGTCACCCTCGTCTAGCTGTTGAACCTGGCTTTGGTCCAGCGTATACGTCCACTGACCATCCACCAATGCTAGCTCACCATAGGTGCCCGTAACAGTGGTGTTGTTAAACACTGGCTCATCGCCATTATCAACATCAGAAATAGTAATGGTACCTGTTGCGGTTGCGGCATCACCGAGATTGCCTTCGGTCACCGACCCCGTAAACGTGCCCGTCACGACGGGCGCATCTTCGGTGCCCGTAATATCAATCACGATGTTCTGTTGGGTGCCATCGGTTGCCGTGAGGGTGATGGTGTCTTGCACCTGATCACTCTCGTCTAGCTGTTGAACCTGGCTTTGGTCCAGCGTATACGTCCACTTCCCATCCACCAATGCTAGCTCACCATAGGTGCCCGTAACGGTAGTGTTTGCAAAAATCGGATCGTCGCCATTATCAACATCAGTAATAGCAATGGAGCCTGTTGCGGTTGCGACATCACCGAGATTACCTTCGGTCACCTTGCCGGTGAACGTACCCGCCACGACGGGCGTGTCTTCGGTGCCCGTAATATCAATCACGATGTTTTGTTGGGTGCCATCGGTTGCCGTCAGGGTGATGGTGTCTTGCACCTGATCACACCCGTCCAGCTGTTGAACCTGGCTTTGGTCCTGCGTATACGTCCACTGCCCGTCCACCAATACTAGCTCACCATAGGTGCCCGTAACGGTAGTATTGCTGAACACTGGCTCATCGCCATTATCAACATCAGAGATGGTGATGGTGCCTGTTGCGGTTGCGACATCACCGAGATTGCCTTCGGTCACCTTGCCGGTGAACGTACCCGTCACGACTGGCGTGTCTTCGGTGCCCGTAATATCAATCACGATGTTTTGTTGGGTGCCATCGGTCGCCGTGAGGGTGATGGTATCTTGTACCTGGTCACCCTCGTCTAGCTGTTGAACCTGGCTTTGGTCCAGCGTATACGTCCACTGACCATCCACCAATGCTAGCTCACCATAGGTGCCCGTAACGGTAGTGTTTGCAAAAATCGGATCGTCGCCATTATCAACATCAGTAATAGCAATGGTGCCTGTTGCGGTCGCAACATCACCGAGATTGCCTTCGGTCACCTTGCCGGTGAACGTACCGTCAACCATAGGCGTGTCTTCGGTGCCTGTAATAGAGATCACTACTTCATGCTCAGTGCCATCTACAGATAAAACGGTAATACTTCTGATGATTGGGTCACTGTCATGATCCAAAGCCTGCACTTCTTCGTGCTCATTATTCAGCTGATAATTCCAGTTACCGAAAGCATCAATTGAGAAAACGCCCCAATGACTATCTTGAACCTCACTCTGTGATTGGAATAACGCTTCACCTGCGTTTCGATCAGTAACACTGAGGTTGCCAGAAGCTTCAAACGTCACGTCTTCTTGAACGGCACCTCTATCTTCACCATCAATCAACGCTTCAGTTTCACCAACTTCTGAGGCTGTGAATCGAGAAATATTAAATAGCGTTGTACTTTGCTCTGTCGTCACGCCGGCGGTTTCAAAAAAAGTACTTGCTAGTACTTCTGCACCCGTTCGTTCAACAGTACCAGAGGCCGTCAAACTTGAACCCGTAAGTTCACCGGCTTCAGTAGCATATTCATCACCTAATTCACTCGGGTCTTGCCCTTTTTCGATGGCCTCTAATATTTTCGCAAGCTTGTCGGTAGAATCCGTTTGAGCTTCACCTCCTGTGCCAGCAATATATACATGCTGAGGTTGGATCTTCCCTTCTACTAATTCAACGACCACTTCTCCCGGTAGCAAGTTTTCTTTAGACGCAAAAGCTTTAGTTTGACCATCTAGGCCGATTACAACATAAGTTTGTGCGGTTAATTTTGATGGTCCAACCAAGAGCTTATACCTCATTTAGTAAATACAAAAATCTCAAAGTCCATAAAACCAAGAAAGTAATAAGACTTATTTTCAAGAAGCGATATACACAATTGGGCGTAAGCTAGCATCAATTAACCCATCTAAAACACGCAATTATCCTATCAATAATTTTCATGTTTTAAATTTGTTTTATTTTGCACCGTAAAAACATATGTTATGCGACCTATTTTTAATATTTTTTAAACTTGTCATTAAATTTTTATTGAAATAGCACATAGCAGCTTATATTCCACAAGCGAAAGTCAGGAGAAAACGTTTGCCCTGGAATATTAGTAATCTTTAATGTTTATTCTTAAAAATAACTGGCGTCAAAATTATTTGGGGAGATTTAAGTGAAGCTAAGTAATATTAGTGTCGCGTGTTTTGGTTTGCTAATACCACTGGTTTCTAGCGCACAAACTTTAGAACAAGCAATAGCTACAACATTTGCAACTAACCCTGATATCAAAAGTGCGTTTAACGAATACATGAGTAGCCATTATCTTATAGACAAATCGCGTGGAGCATATAAACCTAGCCTCGATATTGACGCAGGTATCGGTTACGAGAGCATTCACCCTTCCAACTCAACAGGTAAGAGTGATACGGAAATGACTCGTAAAGATATGGCAATTAGTCTCACTCAACTGATATGGGATGGTTCAAAAACTTTATATGATATCGATCGTACTTCTGCAGATGCAGAATCTGTACGTTATCAGTTACTTGCAGATGCTCAAAACGTTGCGCTAGAAGTCATCAAAACTTACTTGGATGTTGTAAAAACACAAAAGTTAACTGCGCTTTCAACTAGCAATCTCAACACACATAAGCGGATATATACCGATATTAAAAAACGTACAGAGTCAGGAATTGGCTCAGTTGCAGATCTTAATCAAGTTAAAGCTCGCCTTGCAAAAGCCCAAAGTAACGTCTTAGCCGCGCAAAATAATCATAAAGATGCAAAGACAGCATTCTTTCGCTTAGTTGGCGAAGTTCCAACTAACCTTATTTTTCCGCACGCAGACCAAAACTTCATCCCAAGCTCTCTCGCCGAGGCCAAATCGCAGGCTTTTGACAATCATCCTGTTATAAAAACTGCACTCGCAGACGTAGATTCTGCTAGGTTTCAATACAAACAAGCGAATGCAAACTATTTTCCAGTCATCTCATTTGAAGCGAAACAAAGCTGGAATGACGACGTTGGTGGAGTAAGCGGTCTCAACACTGAAACGCAAGCAATGCTTCGTATGCGATATAATCTTTACAACGGTGGCCAGGACTCAGCGAATAGCGACAGCATGGCCTACCAACTAAACAAAGCGAAAGACCTCAGAGAGCGAGCATACCGAAGTGTAGAGCAAGAGCTTCGCCTTTCTTGGAGCGCTCTTGAGCTGACTAAACAACAAAAGTCTTTTTTAATACAACACGTTGATTCCATGTCAAACACCGTTATTGCATACCAAAAACAATATCGTATTGGAAAGCGCACCCTACTTGATCTGCTGAACACTGAAAACGAGTTGTTTGAATCACGCAAAAACTACTTAGAAACACAATTTGCACAGCAATACGCACAATATCGGACCCTGACTTCAACCGGGCAACTTTTAGACGCATTGCGCGTCGACATACCGGAAGAGTGGACTCAATCGGTGGAGTACTAAATACAATGAAAAAGAATCTTCTAATCACTCTGGCTTTAATCATAATGAGTCATCATAATGCATACGCACAAGATGAGCTAACGTACATTCCTATACCAAAGGCGAATCAGATTGCTGACCTAAATGACTTGGACCAAGATGGTGTGATAAACGCTCGCGATCTTTGCGCAGGCACTCCAATAGGGGCAGAAGTGGACAATGATGGTTGTGAAACCTATTTGCATAAAGAAGAGCAATACCAACTTAAGATTTTATTTGATAATGACTCTGCTCTCATTAACCAAATTTTTAAAAATAAAATAGATGAGTTAGCTGCATTTCTTAAAAAGTATCCAACCACTTCTATAGAGATACAAGGATACGCAAGTAAGGTCGGACGCGCAGACTATAATTTAAACCTATCTCGCCATCGTGCAGAGAATGTACGCAATCTATTGATAAAAAAGGGAATCCAAGGTAACCGCCTTGCAATTATTGCTTTTGGCGACACACAGTTAGCAGAGCCGGGCATGGATCGTGTCAGCCACGCATTAAACCGCCGCGTTACTGCCACTGTTGTCGGTCATCAAGGAATGGTTAAAGATGAGTGGACGATATTCACTACTTTCCCAGAAGTAAAATAAACTTTCCCCCTGCTTATTTACATAGATGAGCGGGGGTTACTTTTCATGTCATTACGCCTAGCTAATTAGATACAACTAATAAAACAAACACTAACATTAATCATAACCCTCTAATATTATAGTAAAAATTAAAAGTGAGCCTTTACTCTCTATTAGTAGTAATATATTAGAGTCAAAATAAAAACCACCAATACTTTTAAATGGGAAGAAGAACAGCCAATCAATAGCACTGAAGGGTTTAAGCTATCACCTTTCCTTCATCACAATATGAAACCAATTTATTATATAACTTTAATACATCAATCATCTATTGAGGAAACATAATAAAACATGACAGAAACATGTCTTCGTAGATTGAGCCAGCTATTAAAACATTACAAACACTCTCAAACGTATCAGGTAAATCTCGACGATTTAGAACTGGTTTTTTCAACCTCTAGACGAAATATATCTAACATACTGAGAATACTGGATAGCTACAATTGGATTCATTGGGAACCAGGTCGTGGCCGTGGGAAAGCCAGTACACTAAAAGTTACGGCAACGATACATCAAGCGCTCTACTTTACGATCCGTCATGAAATCAACAATGGTAGCTTTGATGTTATCTCACGATTACTTGAACATTATCGTAGCACCGCCGTAAACGCGCTTAGCCAGGCACTCGCAGAAGTTTCAGAAGAAAACAAAGATTCAAACACACTCATCGTCAGCCAGTATCCTTGGGTAGATGAGCTAAACCCTTCACTGACCTATCGCTTTTCGGAACTGCAGGTAATACGCAGCTTGTATGACACTCTTTTTACCGTTGATCACTACGGTCAATTAAAAAATCACCTCGCTTGTGAGTACAAAAATGAAGGCAGTTGTATATATATTTGGCTCCGCCCTGATATCTACTGTCACGATGGTCTAACATTACAAGCAGAAGATGTCGTACACTCTTTAAATAAGCTCATTACAACCGATGGCCCCGTCCAAAAATTACTTCAGCAAGTCACTCGTATCAGCTTCGATAATGCCAAACAAGCTATCCGTATTGACTTAAAGCAGCCTAATAACTTATTTATTTACTGCTTAGCAACCGCAAATGCGTCTATCACTACTCGACGTCAGAAGAGCTTTAAAGGTCGCAGTATCACAATAGGTACTGGCCCGTTTGTACTTAGACATTGGGATACCGACAAAATAGTACTGAAGAAACATCATAACTATTTCGCAAAAAAGGCATTATTGGAGCAAATAACGCTCTCTCATCAAGGGACTGAGCTGGATCAATACATCAGTTATAACCAGGAAACTGACGATACCGAATGTTATATGATTCAGGCATTTTCTTTTCTAGCACGTAATCGTCGCGCCGAGTGCTCACTAAGCGAGCAAACTTGGCAGCGCCTATTTTCTTTTATCGAGAATCGTAGATTTGAATTTGCCAAAGCGAATGGCTTGGAAACAATGCACATTCTCGATGATAACTCTCATAACGAGAATGTTCCTCAGCTTGAAGGAACGTTGGTCATAACCCATCCAAAGTGGACGATTGATTATTTAAGTAAAGCGAACCAATGGATCGTAGATTTAATCCGTCAAACTGGGTTGCATGTAGAATTTGTGGAGCTAACTGACGCTAGTAATCCTCAACTTGTAAAAGAACAAGCCGACTTGCTCTTTGTCGAAGATGTTATTGAGCCACCTTTAACCTATGGAATTTATGAGTGGCTATTAACAGGTACAGGTATTCGATTTTCTCTTCACTCTGATGAATTTGAACAGCACATTAACCACGTACACGATGCAGTCTCAGATACCAAGCCTGAAAAACGTTTGGAGGGGATACTCTCAGAGCTCAGAGCTGATACCACAATCTTACCATTGTTCTGGGGGCAAGAAAAAATCACCAGAGCGAAAGGTGTAAGCGGTGTTCAACTCCGCAAATCTGGGTACAGCGATTTCTACAAACTAAGAGTCAGAGGCGGACAAGACTAATCTGTTAGAAGCTTCTGTTTGCTAATTACTTTTGTAATCTACGATGTGAATTTTCAAAATAATGCTTAATCACACTAAGCGAGCACAAAATTGAACTTACCGACGACTCGACCATCAATGTTGACAGGCTCAAACTGCAAATAATCACGGGCTTTTCCGCCCCACCACTCGTTACCAGTTCGCCCTTTCAAATAAAGCTGAGTCGTTAATAACTCTTTCCCTCCACGCCATAGTTTGACGTGGATGTGGGGAGGTCGAGAGCTGTATGGAACCGGAAATAACGTTTGAAAAAGGTAATTCCCATCTTCGTCAGTTAAAACTGCACCAAAACCTGCAAAGTGAGTATCAAACTTATCATTATTTGGCTGCTTAGGGTGATCGTAAATCCCCTGCCCATCGCATTGCCAGATTTCTACTTTGATGCCTGAAACTGGGTTTCCCGATGTATCTACGACTTTACCTTGCAACACGATAGCTTCACCGACCAAACCTTCTGATTGCAGAATCAAGTTTTGACGAAGAGGAATGTTCACTACTGGATAAAATGGCCCTTCAGTTTGTGCTGGCGTTGGCCGCATTGGTGTTTTCGCTTTTAAAGAGGGGGCGAACAACAATGTCCACAGCGCTAAAAAGTGTCTTCTTTCCATGGTGCCACCAATACAATTGCGTTGAATTAAGTTTGGGGGAACTTAAGGAATTTGCCATGACGAATATAAAAAATGCCCCTGCAAGAGAGCCATTCGCAGAGGCACTGTGGAACTAAATGATGAGTGTTGATTGAAGGATTATGCGGCTTCGAACGCCAATGCTTTCTTCTCTACCTGACGGAAAATGAGAGTTAGCACACCATTTACCGTTAAATAAAATGCGCCTGCAATACCAAATACCGTCAACGTATCGTAGGTTTGTGCGTTAATGCGCTGCGCATAACCCATCAGATCCATGATCGTAATCGTGCTTGCTAGTGACGTGCCTTTGAAGACCAAAATCACTTCGTTCGAGTAAGCAGGAACAGCACGACGAATAGCGTATGGTAGCAGCACTTTTAGCGTTGCGGTTTTGTTCATACCCAGAGCACGACACGCTTGCCATTGACCGGAAGGAATCGCGTTAAACGCTCCTTTGAACAACTGAGTGCTGTATGCAGCGGTATTCAACGCTAACGCCAACATCGCACAGAACCAAGGTTGGCTTAACCATGTCCAGAATACACTTTCTCTTACGGCATCAAACTGACCCGGACCGTAGTACACCAAGAAGATCTGCACCAACAAAGGTGTACCAGTGAACAAGGTGATGATGCCACGACTTACCCAATGCAAACCCGGAGTACGTAGGATCAGAGTCAGCGTCATCATCAAAGCTAAAAGACAGCCCACAACCAAGGAAGCGGCGGTCAATTGAAGGCTAGTGCCTAAGCCATCCAGCATTTGCCAAACGTGTTGTTCGTTCATGCAGTTGCCTCCTGTCCCATGCTCATGCCTTGAATTGAGAACTTCTTATCAATCAGTTTTACGGCACGTTGCGTAATCAAAGTAATGCCTAAGTAAATCGCCGCAGCTGTTGCGTACCATGTAAACGCTTCATGCGTCGCTGCAGATGTTAGCTGCGCTTGTTTCAACAAATCCGTTACGCCAATCAGTGATACAAGCGCGGTGTCTTTCAGCAGAACCAACCATTGGTTAGTTAAACCTGGTAGTGCGTGTCTTACTGCTTGTGGTAAAACAATGCGAACGAAAGCGTGTGCTTGACTGATGCCGAGTGCACTTGCTGCTTCTCTCTGCCCTCTTCCAACGGCTTTTAATGCGCCACGTAGAGTTTGAGAAGCGTAGGAAGCGAAGATCAATGACAACGCCACCACGCCAGACAAGAACGGGCTAACTTCAATAAAATCGCCGGTGATTAAAAACAGAACCTGCGTCGAACCAAAATAGATGAACAACACGACAAGGATTTCTGGCAAACCACGTACAATCGTCACAAACGCCGTCATTGGCCATTTAACGAAAACGCGGCGAGACATTTCACCACTGGCGAATACCACTGCCAGAATCAAACCGACTAAAAGGCTTGTGAAGGCCAGCTGGACAGTCATCCAACTAGCTTGAACAAGCGATAAAGAGTAACCCGTTAGTGCCATATTACTTACCGAAGTATTTGTTGTAGATTACGTCGTATTCGCCGTTTGCTTTCACTGTTTTCAGTGCTGTGTTCAGCTTGTTCACTAGCTCGTCGTTACCTTTATTTACTGCGATACCGAAACCGTTACCGAAGTATTTAGGGTTGGTTACGTGCTCGCCCACGTATGCTAGATTGTCTTCTTTCTTGAACCATTCAGCTACAACAGCTGTATCGCCGAATACAGAATCAATACGACCGTTCTTCATATCGATGAATGCGTCTTGGTAGCTTGAGTAAGGAACCGCAGTTACACCTGGCATTTGCTCAATCAGGTAACTTTGGTGTGTTGAACCGTTTTGAACACCAACACGCTTACCTTCTAGTGCTTTTTGATCAGCCACTTTTTCTTTGATAGAAACAAACGCAGCTGAGTTGTCATAGTATGCATTCGTGAAATTCACTTGCTCCAAACGCGCCTCGGTAATGTCCATTGCAGAGATAGCCGCATCGTAACGTTTGAATTTTAATGCAGGGATCAGGCTGTCAAAAGATTGGTTATGGAAGGTACATTTGGCTTCCATTTCTTTACATAGTGCGTTCGCCAGATCCACGTCAAAACCTTGGATTTGGTTGTTTTCATCCATGTATTCGAATGGTGCGTACGTCGCTTCCATCGCGAATTTGATCTCTTCTTGTGCTGCTGCGTTTGCTGCCACAGTTGCAGAAGAAAGGCCGATTAGTGAAGCTAGTAGAATCTTTTTCATTGCAATACTCCGTGTGTACTTAGTGGGCTGACACTCGCAATGACAGCCGAGCTTATCTGTTAAATAGACTGAACTTTAAAAACGTAATTTAGTGATTTAGGTAGTCAGCAAACTGGGCGGTTTGCGGATTAGAAAACGAATCATTTGTGCCGTGCTCAACGATGTGTCCTTTTTCTAAATACAGTACGTGGCTAGCGATTTTCTTGGCGAAATCCACTTCGTGCGTCACAACTACTTGTGTAATTCCGGTTTCGCTTAAATTTTTAATAATCTTAACGACTTGGTTAGTAATTTCCGGATCAAGCGCAGCGGTCGGTTCATCAAAAAGCAAGACTTCCGGTTTCATCATCAATGCACGAGCAATCGCCACACGTTGTTGCTGACCACCAGAAAGTTGCATCGGCCATGCATCCGCTTTGTCTGCCAAATGCAGCGTCGCGAGAATTTGCATTGCCTGCTTCTTCGCTTCTTCTTTATCCATGCCAGCGACTTTTACCGGAGCCTCAATCAGGTTCTCCATCACTGTCATGTGTGGCCATAGGTTGTACTGCTGGAACACCATGCCCACTTTACGACGAAGTGCTAAACCTTGTTTCTCTTTGATTTCAGTAGAGAAATCAAAAACATCATTTGCGATGTTTAGCTTGCCGTTATCCGCTCCTTCAAGAAGGTTAAGAACACGTAGTAGAGAGCTCTTCCCTGCACCACTCGGACCGAGTAACACCAGTGTTTCGCCGCTTTCACACTTAAAGCTGACATCGTGAAGCACTTGTGTCTCACCGTAGGATTTATTGATTCCGCTTACCTGAATAGTCATGCTGACATACCGCATTAATTGTCACTTGGCATTTATATTACTCAAAAGGATTTTTTATGCAATAAAAATGTATAAAAATTAATTTTGTTAAATTTTTGTATGATAAGCAATCAATACAACAGAGAATATGACTGGTTTAATCAGTTGGTTTTAACTGAAATTGTTGATGAAAATCCAACAATATGATGGCAATCGAAACAAGGTTAAAATTCTGGTTACTTTTGTGCTTGTGTAGACGGAGTTTTGAGTCTTTGAACGTACTACACCCGACGCAGACCTTCTCATTTTTGCCGGGCTTCCCCCCTCGATTTCCGGTAAAGCCTTCTATCGGCGGGTTCCTGATTAGGACTTTGTGAATGGACTATAATTTCTCTTTGTATTCTGGCCCTTAATTCGAGTCATCTAAGTATGAGTGAGATAACCCCATGTTGAAGTCGCATTGTTTTTCTCTCATTGCACTTGCTTCTCTGAGCTTACTTTCTATACCCAGCGTTTGGAGTAGAACATCAATCGTGTTACCTGGATTGCATGAACAGGGTATTGATCTTCAAGATAAGCCTATATCTGCTGCCGCTGCACTTGAATGGGAGTTGGATAATGCCGATATCGTGTTTGGAGCTTACAAAGATAAGAGTGATAACGAGCGTGTAAAAGCGCTTGGTTACATGTACAACCAAAAGCTGGAACTTAACTCAGGTTGGCTGGAAAACGATATACGTAACCAAGCAGAACTGAATGGAATTGACTACGAAGATTTCTTTCTCCACTTTTCTGAAGACACTATCCTAGCTGAAGTCGACTCAAGCCATGGTGAAAATACCTTACTCAATCGAAAACCGATGATCGTTGGCTATACCGCCAGCGCTGACCACGCCGGCTTTTGGCTATATCAACCACCGCCATGGGATGCTGATGTATTTGGCCAGGCGAATAATGGTGGAGCCCTCTATGTCTATCACTCAGAGAAGTTCGACCGCTTAGCCTTTACGTTCTCTCAGTTTGCTCAAGGCGGCAGCTTCACGATTGAATACCCTTCTGCTATCGACTCGTTTGGTCGGGTAACAGAATGGAAACGCTTCGCGATTAAAAAAGACAAAACTGAGAACATGACTAAAAACCAAACAGTAAACTGGTCTGTTCCTTCGGATTGGGTTCGCGCTACAACGCATGATGGTAGCGGAAAAACTTATGGTGGCGGTCAGTACTTTGGCTCCACCTTTTTACGCGACGGCGGCCGCCTTTACGTTGCGAAAATTACTTGGCATGACGACAACATAGAAAACCGCCCACGTCTCGAAAACATTCAACTCAAAGATAGCTTCCCTGCCGTCAATATCTCAGGAGCACCAACGGAGACACCTGAAGGTCAAACCATTCAACGCTGGCGTAAAATTCGTGGCTTCGACAAATCTGCAGATCGAAACCAAGACAATTATCTTTCTTGGAATGAATACAAAAACCGTTCGAATAAGAATGCAACGGCACGATTTCGTTGGGAGTCACGGGTTATTCCATTTGGTCGTATGTGGAATCAAACCTCTTCATGGGCATTGACCAATCTCGGTAATCCCGTTTTTACCAATACAATGCGCCACTATTACCAAGCTGAATGGGCGAAACAAGGTTTAAATGGTGCGTACAACGACGATACGAATAAGTTACTCGGTGCAAATCAGTTCTACATATATTCCGGAGGCACAGTGGATGAACTTGGTTTGGTGGCGGGTAGCCAAGCTGCTGACGATGCTTACAAAGCGCAATTCACGGCGTTCTTGAATAAACTGGCAACGCTGGATGAAGATGCGTTAATTGGCCTCAACATAGGTACGGCAAACTTATTCGGTCGTAATGGGCAAAACCACTTGGTTAACGCTGGCTCCTTGTACTTGCGCGAGCACTACCTTTTCCCTGCTACCGGCTTTAGTGGCTATGCTGGCTTGGCTAAATTTTGGGATAACTCTGCACTCGCCAAAGCTGGCCAGAAAGTGATTTATCAAGCGACCACGCGTTATGGTCGCGTTCAATACTTTGGTAACACAGAAAACAATTGGAAACAGGACCAATACTCTGCACTAGCGGTGTTCTACTTAAACTATCACCCTGAGCGCATTTACTTTAATCAGTGGAACAATGGCTACTTATATGGAAGTAATAACACAACAAGTGACAACTTCTGGAAGGCAGGCGTACCAAAGAATATTGCTTATCAACCTAGCGCCTTGCTTGCCGTTGATTTGGGAGAGCCTGCCAATCAAATACCAGAGGGGTATCAGGCGACTCCGCTAATGATGTCCACCAGCACGCCCTATTCCGCCGATTACACGGTGATTGGAGATGCTTCTATGAGCAAAGTGGCTCATCCTGACTTGCCTAAAGGCGCTATCGATTTGTTACCAACCCATACGTACTTTGCGTATCACTCAGACGATACGGTAGTGATGCATGGCCCTACAGAGATGGTGTTAGCCCGAGAATTCACCAAAGGCCGAGTTCTGTATCGAACTGATTTCTTTGGCAAGAATATCGATTATTTCACCTCACCGAAGATGACAATCGTGCTTCCAGAGCCTATGCGACCTGTAGATCAAGACGGTAACATCGGCGACTATGTTTCTCATATTGAGATTGGCGGCTACGAAGGAGTGTTCTTGCTGTATTAACACCCTTTAAACCCTTCTCACCAAACGCTTCATAAATCACCGTTTTTATGCTTAACGTCACTGAAAAAAACTTGTTCACTGAATCTTTATAAACCGATGTATATACTGAAGTAAATGACAACGACAAGGAAATTCAGTCACATGAAGACGACACCTTCAATGCTCTCTGTTCTGCTGCTATCAGCATTATCTACTCATGCAAATGCAGACGAATGCGGAAAAATAACCATCGCAGACATGAATTGGAATTCGGCCAGCTTAATGGCGCACATCGACCAATTTGTCTTAAATGAAGGCTACCAGTGCGATGCGGAATTGATCCCTGGTGATAGCGTTCCTACAGGCACCTCTATGATTGAAAAGGGGCAACCTGACGTTGCGCCAGAGTTATGGACAAACGGCATTAAAGAAGCACTTGATAAAGGGATTGCGGATAAACGCTTGCGCATCGCTAGTGAATCGCTTGTCAATGGTGGTGAAGAAGGGTTTTGGGTTCCCGCCTATCTGGTAAAACAGTATCCAGAACTCGCGACGATAGAAGGCGTCATCAAGCACGCCAAACTATTTGAACACCCAGAAGATGATGACAAGTTCGCGTTCTATAGCTGTCCTGCTGGTTGGACATGCCAAATCACCTCCGGTCACTTGTTTAATGCATTAGGGTTAAGTGAGCACGGCTTTGAGATGGTTGACCCAGGATCTGGCGCAGCATTAGCTGGCACCATCGCCAAAGCCTATGATCGCAAAATGCCTTGGTTTGGTTACTACTGGTCACCGACCCCCGTATTGGGCAAGTATGATATGGTCAAAGTGGATTTTGGTAGCGGGACAGATTTAGAAGAGTATCGCAACTGTACCACTCAGCCTGATTGCGCTTCACCAAAAGTAACAATGTACCCACCTTCTCCAGTTCGCACAGTAACAACTGAGGCGTTTGCGAGCAAAGAACCCCAAGCATTCGCGTACTTGCAGAAACGCGGATTTACCAACGAGCAAATGAGTGAAATGCTGGCCTGGATGGAAGATAACTACGCGGACGGTGAAGAAGCGATGTTTTACTTCTTTAATACCTACCCTGACTTGTGGAAAGGCTGGGTATCTGAAGACGTCGCGGTGAGAATCGAAAAAGCGCTTTGATGATTAATACTTAAAGTGCCACAAATCATTTAACCTCCCATACCGTTTGAATAAACGGCATGGGAGACTCGTCAACGACTCGTTAATACATGGTGTGACCATTCAATGTTTCTTTAGGAATCTCTTGCAGAGCGTCCCAATGTTCAACAATCTTCCCATTATGATCAAAACGAAAGAAATCCATCGTCACGTATTCAATATCATTAGGCCATGTTTGGTGAGTGTGTAGTGCCACCAAGTTCCCTTCAGCAATGGCTCGCACAAACGTAATGTCTTTATTGGGATACTCATTTTGCATCCGCTCAAAATACTCGATAAAAGCCTCGGGGCCATTTCCAACTAATGGATTGTGCTGGATGTACTCATCGCCAACATAGTCTTCAACCGCTTTTCTTGGATTACCTCGATAGGCGGTTTCGTAAAACGCAATGGCATTTCTTTTGTTCTCTTGCAGATCCATTTTTCTTACCTGTGTTGCTCCATCTTGCGGATAACGGTAATCATAGTCTTTGAACTTCAGAAGTGACCAAACTTCGCGCACAAAAAGGCCGCTAAAGAGCAGCCTTCATCACTTCTACTTGGAATCATCGCCTTTCATCGCTTAAACCACACCGCCAGCACCGAGCATAGAACGCTCACTGTTCTCCACCAGCAACGCGGTTGCGGTTTGTTTCAGTGTTTCCCATTCTTGGTCTTCGACAAAGATACCATTTTGCCAAGAAGCTTGTTGCGTGCGGCTTAACTCATCACCTTCAATGTGGGTGGTATACCCTTGTGCACTTTTCTCGATATCGAAATCGTTCACGGAGAGCTCGATAACCATACTATGCAAATCCGTATCATGCCCATCAAACTGATCCGAGAAAAAGACTTCTGGCGCGATTCGTCCACGGTTTAACACATAAAGCGTTCGCTTGGGACTAGAGCCATTGACCCATTGTGCACGGCACGCAATGCCTTTTGCAGAGAGCTTCAACAACTCACTAAAACCTAGCCAACGGTTATGGCACTGCGTCAACGTGATAGTAATCGACTTACGGTTAATCATTTTCTCAAGTGCGAAATCCAACACAGCGGGTAAATGACACGCTACACTCCCGTTGTGCAGTTCTACCTCTATGCTTGACGGCGTACTGTTGGTCACCGATACGGCGCAGTCTGAATCTAACCCAAGAAACAGACTGGCGTTATTAAAATGACGAACTCCATGTAAGCCAACCATTTGCAAGTCCGCCACCATGTTCGCAATGACATCCGCCTCACCACAGTGACGGCGCATGCCAAGAAATGCCTTATTAACCGCGGCCACCAATTCGTTGTGAGAGACGATCATAATGCAAATCCTCCGTGGATTTTTTGATTGTCACTTTGCGCAATTTCGTCACGCGGCGGCATGCTAGGGAAAATCCATGTGTCTGCCAGTTTAGGGTCGTGAATTTCATCTAACAACGGCGCACCTTGGAAGAAAGTTACTCGAACCCAACGATCCGAGCGCGGATCAAACTTAGTCGCACCAAAGATCGCCAATTTACAGCGCAGTAAGTGCATTGGTAACGCATCTTTACGCAGCACATTCATTTGAATATCCCCCATCGCACGGTTGCCTAACGTCCATACGCGACGTGTGATCGAACGATAAGCCGGTTTTTGCAATAGAAACTCTGCTACGGACATTTCTACATCACAGTCAAGCAAGGCCTGGTACAAGCGATTCACTTGTCTGCCAATATCAAGCGGCAGTTCTTTTTCTTCTCCAGCCTCTTCCCCGCGGACACCAAGCCTTGGCTCTTCTTTGTCTTGTGAGCGATACCAGAACCAGTAGTTGTTCTCGGCTAGTGAGTAATCCGCATCAATCGCCCAGCGGTACTTGCTTTGCAACACTTCCAGTAAATCTTGGATTTTTTCCCGCCCGGAATAGATAACGTTTCATCCGTATTGATTTGGCTAGCAAATTCATCCACTAAAGATGGGTAGAGTTCGATCAAGCAAGAGGTGAGGATTTCTTGGGCTTCCACACTCATTGTTTTCTTATGCTCGACCAAACTCGCCCAGTTCGGATGTAATGCCATTAACGTTGTTAGCTCTGATAGCAGTTGTTTGATGTCTGCTATCGCTTGATGATTGAGCCTGTCTTGATGTTCATTAATGGTGATGACTTGCTCTAAATGACGCTGTGCTTTTTGCAGCAATCCTTGCAAAGGAGCATGGAACGACGCTTCACAAGGCATCGCAAAGACTCGCGCTACCGCACGTTCGCGAGAGGTCATCCATTGGTCAACAATACACGGGTGATTAATCAAGTATGGAGCCATGCCTAAGCCAGTCGCATTGCCGACACCAAGGTAGCGCTGCAAGCCACGATGCAAAGCCACCGCGTTGTCGCCACCTTGTTGAAGTGCCAGATAGTGCACCCAATCTAGGCTGAATTCACGCAACATATATACGGCACACATTTGCGCACTAAAAGACTGGCTGAAATCTGAGTTATTCTCTAACAGTTTGAAGTCGGCGATACCAAACTTTCCGTTACCATAAACAGCTGTGGTACGCAGGATATAACCCACTTCCGCTAATTCTTTCGGCTCAGGCTGCTCGCCTTGAGAAAGCGCGCTAACAATGTGCTCAAACACGCGCACACTTTTATTTGCGCGAGCAAGAACAAGTACGTTGTTTGGATTACGTCCCGCTTCTTGCAGCGGTACATTTTCTCGCAATCTTTCCAACAAAGTAACATCAACATCGCCTTGAACCAGTGCAAATGTGACGTCCCACTTCTCAGCAATTACGCGATCATTACGCTCGTCGTCGGCAATTTCATCACAGAATACCACCAAATGATAAACGTGCTCTGGCGTGGTCAATTTGTAAATCACATGACCATAACCACGAGGACAAAGCTGCCACTCATGCTTGGTTACTTGCCAGTTTTGGCTTGCCATATTACGAATCAGACTGCGTACAAAGCTAATTCGGTTTTGGTGCATTGCGCCAAGCCTTTCGGCTGCCATGACAATCGCTGCATCGCGCATAGTTGCTTCCGTATAAGTAGAACGATGTGCATCCATTTTGCTCACCACCTATTTGTTATTGTAAGAATACTAGGGTTTGTGCGGATGCAGGAGGAAAACACCCGCACAAGCTCCACGTTGTTTGAATTAGATAATTGTTATAGCCCTTGCTCTTTCGCCATTTTGATTGCGATTTGCGGTGCATTCCAAAGTGACGGCAACAGAATCAGCGAAACCGGAACCGCGGTAATCACAATGAAAGATTGCAGTGCAGAGATGCCGCCAGAGCCAAGGGAAATTAGGATCAATGCCGTCACACCCATCATTACGCCCCAGAAGGTACGGATGATCGCATTCGGCTCCGTTTCACCACTGATCACGACACTGATTGTGTAGGTCATTGAGTCGCCCGTCGTGACGATGAAGATCGTGGTTAAAATCAGAAATAGAATTGAAGTCAGCATTGGCATTGGTAGTTGCTGAGTCACTGCAAGCAAAGCACCTGGCAAGTTAAAGCCCTCAAACGCCGCACTCACGCTACCCGGTTCAGCAATTTCAAACGCTAGGCCAGAGCCGCCCACAATCGTGAACCAAAAACAGGTGGTTAACGGAGCCACAATGCTGATGGTGGAAATGACTTGGCGAATAGTGCGACCACGGGAAATACGCGCAATAAAGATTGCCATCATCGGACCATAACCGAGGAACCAGCCCCAGAAAAATACTGTCCACCAACTTAGCCAACCTTCGTCACCGCGATAGGTCGCCATTGGGATAAAGTTATCCAACATGCTTCCGACCCCTTGAATGTATCCGTTAAAGATAAAATTCGTAGGACCAAAAAACAGGATGTAAACCATCAATGCCATTGCCAGAATCACGTTGTAACGACTAAGCAGTTGCATGCCTCGGCTTAATCCACTGAGTGCTGACAAGGTGTAAAGCGCAATCGCAAACAAGATGATGATAAGCTGAGTGGTAAAGCCATCAGGGATATCAAACAACGCATTTAACGCGTAGCTAACCTGTAAGCCTAGAAACCCAATTGGCCCGATGGTGCCTGCGGCTACCGCGATAATGCAGCACGCGTCAATCAATGCACCGAGTTGGCCTTTAAGTGCTCGTTCGCCCAAGACTGGGTAAAGCAAAATACGGGGTTTTAGTGGTAAACCTTTGTCGTAATGTAGGTGCATCACCACGATGGAAGTTAAGCTACCTACAATCGCCCAAGCTAGAAAGCCCCAGTGCATAAAGGATTGCGACAACGCATTCACCGCACCTTGCTGCGGGTTATCTTGCGCGCCGTACAAAGGGGGTGGGCTAACGTAATGCGCGATAGGCTCAGCCGCGGCCCAGAAAACACCACCACCAGCCAATAAGGTACAGAAAATAATCGCCATCCAGCGGAAAGAGTCCATTTCTGGTTTTGCAATCCCGCCCAACATCACCTTGCCTGTTCGCCCTGCAGCCAAGCCAAGACCAATAAGAAAAGTGAGAAGCAGCAGTAACTGCCAGTATGGACCAAATACCTGAACTGCCCAGCCAAAGCCAGCGTTAACGATCGTAGATAACAGCTCGCCGTCATAAAGTGCAATAGCAACGAACAACGCGATGAAACCACCGCTATACCAAAAGGCCGGGTTACTCAGTCCTAATTTGTCCGTCGTGTTTTCTGTTGTTGATGTGTTGTGTTTTGCTTTCGACTTGCCCGATGACACGCTCATCGTGGAAGCTTTCATGCTATTGGTTAAATCAGACATACTCTGGCTCCAGAGGTTCTTTGCAGCAGCCAAAGACTGGCTACAAATGTGAGTTTTACGCCTGCCGTATTGTTATTATGTGGGCAGGCGGTTCCTACTTTGGGGAATGCTATGAAATAGGCTCTAATCCTTCTTTAAGGAAGTTGAACCAGTTTTCACCCAATATTTTTCCAGCCTCAGATTCACTGAATCCGTGACCCATTAATCCGTTGTAGATGTTCTCCATCCCTGCGCTGCCGCAGAACCATGGCAGCGCATCTGGCCATCCCGAGTTACTTGCAGAACCTTCGCCGTAATCCATCGCTTTTGACCAACGCCCGTTGCGCATCCACTCCAACACTTGTTGCGGCTGATTTAGGCACAAATCGCTACCGATACCTAAATGGTCAACGCCAAACATGTCTGCGGTTTTCGCAACCATCTGGCAGAAATCATCCAGCGTGCACTGGCTGCCATTTGGCAAATGGAATGGATATAAACTGAATCCAATCAAACCACCGCGCTCCGTCAGTGCTTTGATCACGGTGTTGGACTTGTTGCGCAGTGCGTCATGCGCAAACGTCGGGTTAGCATGGCTGATACAAATTGGACGCGAAGAGAGCTCGATAGCTTCCAACGTCGAACGCTCTGCACTGTGGGACATATCAATGATCATCCCGACTCGGTTCATCTCTTCAATCGCTTGCTTACCAAAGCGAGTTACGCCGGAATCGTTTTGTTCGTAACAACCTGTCGCCAGTAAGCTTTGGTTGTTGTAGGTCAGTTGCATGATCAGCAGACCTTGACGGCGCATCACTTCAATCAGGCCAATTTCATCATCGATTGGTGAGCAATTTTGCGCGCCGAAGAAGATGCCGACTTTGCCTTCTGCTTTGGCTTTTTCTACATCTGCCATTGAATAAATAGGCATGATGAGGTCCGCATTTTGCTCGAAGCGCAAGTTCCATTCAGCAAAACGCGTTAAGGTTTCGCGCGCAGTTTCGTGGTAGACGATGGTGGCATGAACGGCGGTAATGCCACTCGCCTTAAGCGTTTGGAAATACTCTCGATCCCAATTGCAGTACTGCAATCCGTCAATCACAATCCGTTGTTGGTACATAACCACTCCTTAAACAATTTCTTAGCCTTTTCGTGCGGGCAACTGACACCATCAGTTACCCTGCCGATCTTAGTAAGGACGCTGATAAGCGGTTTTCACTACGGTGTAGAACTCTTTGGCGTACTGACCTTGCTCACGAGGACCAAAGCTAGATTCTTTACGACCACCAAATGGAACGTGATAATCTGTACCCGCAGTTGGCAAGTTAACCATGACGCAGCCCGTTTGGACTTGCTGTTTGAAGATCGCGCTATTGCGCAAGCTTTGCGTGATAATGCCGCCTGTCAGGCCAAAGCGCGTATCGTTCGCGACTGCAATTGCCTCATCCAGATCAGAAACGCGAATCACGCTCGCCATTGGCGCAAAGACTTCTTCTTGGTTCACTTCCCAGCCATTCTGTGTATTTAAAAACAGAGTTGGTGACATGTAGTAACCGTCATGCTCTAGGCTCAGACGCTCACCACCGAAAGCCAGCTCCGCGCCTGCTTGGCGTGCGTTTTCGATCCACTCAAAGTTCGCATTCAGCTGGTTACCATCAACAACAGGGCCCATGAATACGCCCTCTTCTAGAGCGTGACCCACTTTAAGTTCGCTCATGCGTTTGATTAGCGCTTCAACATACGCGTCGTGAATTCCGTCCATAACCACAAGACGAGAAGACGCGGTGCACTTTTGACCTGCACCCGAGAATGAGCCTGCGATTGTCGCTTCGACAGCAATCTGAATGTCTGCATCATCTGCCACTACGAGCGCATTTTTGCTACCCATCTCTAGCTGACAACGCACAAAATTTGGTGCCGTTGCCGCTGCAACTTTACGGCCAGTGCCCACAGAACCAGTGAAGCTCACGCCGTTCACTTCCTTCGAATTAATAAGGGTATTACCGACTTGCGAACCGCTACCCAAAACGAGGTTAAACGTGCCGGCAGGTAAACCTTGGCGATGGATAATCTCTGTCAGCGCAACGGCACTTGCTGGGGTTAGGTTGGCAGGCTTCCAGACGACGCTGTTGCCAAACGCAAGTGCTGGCGCGATTTTCCAAGCCGCTGTTGCTGTTGGAAAGTTCCAAGGAGAGATAATGGCGATAACGCCGACGGCTTCACGAGTAACTTCAACGGAGACACCTGGACGGACGGAAGCAGCGTTATCGCCAATTTGACGCAGAACCTCAGCAGCAAAGTATTGGAAGAATTGGCCAGCACGGTAAATCTCACCTCGACCTTCAGCAAATGGCTTACCTTCTTCACGCGAAAGCAAGGTACCCAATTCGTCACATCGTGCAATGAGCTCATCACCAATCGCTTGCAGCACTACTTGTTTGCGCTCGATTGGTGTTTTTTCCCACTCTGGCTGCGCTGATTTAGCCGCTTGAATCGCTTGCTCTACTTGCGACACACTCGCTTGTGCGAAATCGCCAATGTTTTCGCTGATATCAGAAGGGTTAATATTGGCGATGGTGTCCATGCCCGATTGCCATTCACCTGCTATATAGAGGGATTTTTCTGCTTGAACATTATTAATAAAAGTCATGGTTCTTTCCTTGTTCTTCCGATTTGTGATGGCAAGCCACCCACTCACTGATCTCTAATTGTTCTTATTGGATTTATTCTGGTTGGCTTGCCGACGCGTAGACGACAAACTCCACCAACATTTCTTCTCGTGCTAACCCTGCAACCACCATGGCGGCGCGATTTGGGTACGGCGCTTCAAAATATTCCGCGTACACTTGGTTAACGGTTTTTAAGTATTCTCTGTCGGTCACGTAAATCAGGACCTGCAATACAGAGTCCAAAGACTCCCCTGCACACTCCAGGGTGTGAATGAGATTGTTAAAGGTTTGGCGTGTTTGTGCTTCGATGCCACCTTCAACAACCGTACCTGTATCATCAATAGGAATTTGTGCTGTATACAGAGTTCCATTGTTGACAATCGCCCATTCAAGCGGCGCTTTAGAAGCAAATAGACTGGTTTTAACTGGGTGTTTTTTAGTAGGAGTATTCACGTGCCTTTCAACCTTTGTAACAGCTTTGTTTCAATATGGTTAAATGATGCACATTGACAGGCGATAAATCTAACGGTAAATTTTTTACATTTGATAAATAAAACTTATCACCTCATTGAGAATAACGTAAATAAAGGGATTAAGAGGCATTAGGGATGAGTATTAAGCTTCAACAATTAATGCATTTTGTGATGGTAGTCGAGGAAGGTGGGTTTCGAGCCGCTTCACATCGAGCAAATCGATCTCAGGCTGCGCTCTCCACGTCGATAAAAGAGCTAGAGAAAATGCTAGGACAAACGCTGTTTGAGCCCGGCAACAAAACCAAATTAACGCCTTTTGGTGAGATTTGTTTGCCCAAGGTGGTACAGTTTCTCAATATCTACAGTGCGCTGGACAACGATCTCAAAGCTGCCGCGGCCGGACAGCAAGGGAGAGTGCGAATTGCGAGCGTTCCTTCTGTTGCAGCGAAACTCATCCCGAGCGTGTTGGGTGCCTTTTGCGAGCAGTATCCAAATGTAGAAGTAAGCTTGATTGATGATAACGCGGCGGGCGTCGAGGCTCGCTTACTCTCCGGTGAAGTCGACTTAGCGCTCGGTAACCCCTCTCACCTCGATGAGGGCGGCATTGACTTTACGCCGCTGTTAGCCGATCCAATAGGCGTGGTGTGTTTAAAGGACAACCCTATTGCGAGTCATCCAGAAGGAATCGAGTGGCAAACTTTGTTGGAACAACCCTTTATCCGTAACGGCACTTGTACACTTCTCGATCCAACCCCAGCAAGAGCTCTGAGTCAGCAAGCGCTCTATTCGGTCGAAAATATTACTTCGCTATTTTCTGTCTTAGAACTTGGGATTGGTGTCACGACCCTACCGAAGCTTGCTTTCCCAACCAATGAAACACGCTTGGTTTGGATTCCGCTTATCGATCCACCACTTGAAAGGCAAATTGGTATATTTACGTTAACCGATCGCACGATCTCGCCTCAAGCTAAAGCATTTCACGATCTTTGTGTGCATTATTTAAACTATCAAAAAGAAGATAAATAATGGTTCGATTAACATGCGGATAATTAAAAGCCTCCATATTCAGAGTGGAGGCTAATTTGTATTTGTGTAGTCGCTTCGTTTTATTTTTTGCGACGATTTCGGTTCTTATACACCACGCAAAAGTTACCACGCTTGGTACGACACTTTGAGCAACGTTCGCAATCTACTGGTGCGCGATTGCCTTCTTTCCAACGTTTGATCAACTGCGGCTCAGCCAATAAAGGGCGTGACACAGCAAAAAATTGGATATCTGTGTTTTCTGCAATTTTCTCAATCGCATCAATGTCGCTCAGCCCGCCGACAGTAATCACCGGTATGCTAACGTCCTGACTGATCACGTGACCATATTCGTGAAAGTAACCTTCTTCTTGTAGTGTGTAACCATCGAACGTTTGACCAACAAGTTCGTTTGCTTTGCCGTGAATATTGCCAGACACGACGATCGCATCAACGCCTACTTCTTCAAGTTTCTTACAGACGACGCGAGTTTCATCGAACGTTAAACCGCCGTCAAAGAACTCTGTTGCCGTCAGTTTAACGAGGATGGGAAATTCGCTTCCAACCAGCTTTCTGGTTTCAGAATAAATTTCTAAAAGAAAGCGCATGCGATTTTCTAAGTCACCACCATATTCGTCTTCTCGACGATTATAGTACGGGCTTAAAAACTGGTTAATTAAATAAGTGTGCGCCGCATGAATCTCTACGCCGTCAAAACCAGCGTCTTGAGCACGTTTGCTCGCCAATGCGAATGCCTTTACGATGTAGTCGATTTCGTCCTTTGTCATCGCTTTGCCTTGCGTATTTGTACCACGCTCAGGCACGTCACTCGGAGCGAAGATGACACGCTCACCGACGTTATGGGTGGTTTTGGTGCCACCGTAAGCAATTTGCATCACGATTTTAGAATCTTGTTGATGTACTAGCTCTGTTAGCTTTTTGTATTCTTCAATAAAAGAGTCGTTGTAGATCCCCATCATACCTGCGTTGGGTTTCTCTTCTTCAACGATATTGGCATAACCCGTAACAATAAGCCCAACTTCCCCTTTCGCAAGCGTTTCGTAAATATCGTAAAGCTTTGCCGTCATATGACCATCTTCAGTCGCCATGTTCTCCCACGTTGCGCTTCTCACAAAACGGTTCTTTAGGGTCATGTTGCCAATGCGGGCTTCGGAAAACAAAATGCTCAAAACCAGTCCTCTTAAAGTTGTCTTTATGTTTTATCTGTTCGCAAGTAAACAAGAACGAAAAAGGAACAGCGATACACGATGTATGGCTGTTCCTTCTCTGAATCCTTGAGACCTGCAAACTACAGGCGCACCTTAATGCCTCGGAGACGACAAAACTTTAATCTGGGTTAATGTTTAGTGAGTTTTTAGATTATGTAAAAGGATGATTCTTAATCGTGTTCATTTCACTGGAGCTAAGATGCTTCGTCACCCACTTTCAGTCGTAAAACTTGTGTATTTCGCTAGCAGGTGATTCAACTCAAACATTCACATT
Source organism: Vibrio sp. PBL-C16 (assembly GCF_034321865.1). Classification (NCBI taxonomy): domain Bacteria; kingdom Pseudomonadati; phylum Pseudomonadota; class Gammaproteobacteria; order Vibrionales; family Vibrionaceae; genus Vibrio; species Vibrio sp. PBL-C16. Next base: position 623,937 of record NZ_JAXLNY010000001.1, read on the forward strand.
GTTAGTTTGTATGCTGCTATCGGAACTAGCACTACCCCAAATGTTTACATTACAAACTATCGATATTGAATTCTCATATGGTAAATAGAGTTATTGCGCTGTTTATACTTTTTAGCTTAATAGTCGCTATCTCTTGGCATTATTACGCGTCAGCGGAAACGCGCGACCCACTATGTTTTACAAACTGGTTGTTTTTGCTTTTAGATATGAATACGTGATAGTGAAGCTAGAGGAGGAACAGGAAAAACAGTGAAAATAAAGGACAATAGAAAGCTAAATGACCTTACTTCTAGGTAAGGCCATTCATGCATTCAGCAGCAAAAGATATTGGCGCTTAGCAAACGCTTAGGTCTGGTTGTTACAGAGCTAGAGGAATCAACTCGACACCAAGCACACCACTGATCCCCATCACCACTAGCAGTGAGACTTTAAACACCGACTTTGACCAAGCGATGTAGTTGTTGTCATCAATGCTGCGAAAGGTTACTTTCGTCCACATAAAGCAAACAACCGCTGCAACCGCTAAGTATTCATACCCGGCTTCACCTAGTAAAAATAACCCCAATGATGCTGCCCCAAAAGCCACGACATACGCTTTCATGTGTCGATGCGCTTTATGAATGCCTTCTTTAACTGGCAATACGGGAATCCCGGCTTCTCGGTAGTCTTGCATGCGGAACATGGCAATGGCATACGAGTGCGGCATTTGCCAGAGACAGAACATGGTAAAGAGTAAAATCGCTTCCAAGCTAATGAAGTTTGTTACCGCCAAGTAACCCACCAATGGCGGAACTGCGCCTGAGATACTTCCCACTAAGGTTCCATACACCGAGTTACGTTTGTACCACATCGTGTAAAAGAACACGTAATACACGTAGCCAAGCAACACGACGACAGCGGATAGTGGATTCACTCGGATAAATAACAGTGCGGTTCCTACCAGCAATAAAGCAAGTGCATAAACAAACGCAATATCGATATTGATGTTGCCTTTCACTGTTTCACGATTTCGTGTACGTGCCATCTTTTGGTCGATATCACGATCGAAAATATTATTCACCACACAACCTGAAGCGATGACTAACCCAACACCAACTAACGTCGTAACGAACAACATTAGACTGGCTGGTTCTGTTTTTGCGGCGAGGAAGAACCCCGCCGCAACAGAAATCAGGTTGCCGAAAATAATGCCCGGTTTAGTGATAGACAAATAACTTTTCAGCATACCTTGACCTACAACTTCATGTTGACGTTCATGTTGTAGATGATCCATACCGAGCCAGCGATAAGGATAAGTACAACAATGGCGGTAAACATCAGTGATACAAGGTTCCAACGTCCGTCGGATGTTTTTGTTTCCATGTGCAAGAAGTATTTAAAGTGAACAAATATCTGCACTAATGCACATCCAAATAGAATCGCATAGGTCGTTGTATCTGGTAATGATTTCGTCCAAACAAAGTAGAACGGAATTACCGTCAGAATCAGTGAGGCAATAAAGCCTTTCACGTAATCTGACGCACTGGTTTCTACATGTTGATCCATTACATTACCCCCAGTAAGTAAACGATGGTAAAGACACAAATCCAAACGATATCTAGAAAGTGCCAGAATAGGCTTAAGCAGTTAAAGCGCATTGCCATATTGTCGTTCAGACCTTTCGTCGACAGTTGATGATACGCTACCGCTAACCAAATCAGACCAAAGGTTACGTGCAGGCCGTGCGTACCAACCAACGTAAAGAATGCCGATAGGAATGCACTTGTTTGTGGCCCATAGCCTTCTTCAATCAGGTGATGGAACTCATAGACCTCCATACAGATAAAGCCAAGACCAAGCGCGAACGTGACTAACATCCAGCGTTTGAGACCAGCAACGTTGTTGCGCTTCATCGCGATAATGCCAAAACCAAATGTGATACTGCTAAACAGCAGCAGCATGGTTTCGACAAACACGAATGGGAGTTCGAAAATGTCTTTACCTGTTGGGCCTGCAATTGAATTGCTCGACAGCACAGCGTACGTCGCGAACAAGGTCGCAAACAATACACAGTCACTCATCAGGTAAACCCAGAAGCCAAATAGCTTGTTGCCATTCGTGTCATGGTGGTGATCATGGTCGTGATGTGCTGCGATATTAGTTTGCATACGTCACCTCCAGATCATCTTTACTTTCGCTGTCTTTCACTGAGTTTTTCTTCGCTTCTTCAAGCTGAGCTCGACGTTCGGCCTCAATTGCTTTGATCTCTTCAACTTCCACGTAGTAATCCACATCATCGTTATAGCTATGCTGAATACACGTCACGATAATACCGACCAAACTTGCCGCCGCTAGCCACCAGATGTACCAAATCATGCCGAAGCCAAATAGGAGCGACCAAGCCGACACGTAGATGCCTGTTGCCGTGTTTTTTGGCATATGAATACGTTCGTATTCCACTTCTTTAGTTGGATCGAACTCGCCACTTTGTTTCTGGTACCAGAAGGCATCTAGCACATCACCTTTTGGTAGGTGCGCAAAGTTGTAGAACGGCGGTGGAGACGATGTTGCCCACTCAAGAGTACGACCACCCCACGGGTCACCAGTTAAATCACGGTTTTGCTCGCGGTCACGGATACTCACGTAAATTTGGATGAACTGAGACAATACGCCCAGCGCAATCACAACCGTACCGGCTGCGGCAATCGACAACAGTGGGAAGTATTCTGGGTTGATGTCTTGGCTTAAACGACGAGTCATCCCCATAAAGCCCAGCGCGTAAAGCGGCAGGAACGCCATTAAGAAACCAATAATCCAAAGATAGAACGCACGTTTGCCCCAAGTTTCATTCATGGTGAAACCGGTCGCTTTCGGGAACCAGTAAGTGATCGCAGCGAAACATCCAAACACGACACCACCGATGATAACGTTGTGGAAGTGAGCGATAAGGAATACTGAGTTATGCAGAACGAAATCTGCGCCCGGAACAGCCATTAGTACGCCCGTCATACCACCAACAGTAAAGGTGATCAGGAAACCCACCGTCCACATCATTGGCGTCGTAAAGCGGATGCGGCCTTTGTACATGGTGAATAACCAGTTGAAGATCTTCACCCCAGTTGGGATAGAAATGATCATCGTGGCAATACCGAAGAAGGCATTTACGTTCGCGCCAGACCCCATCGTAAAGAAGTGGTGTAGCCAAACGACAAAGGCAAGAATCGTGATAACTACGGTAGCCCAAACTAGCGATGTGTAACCGAACAACTTTTTACGTGAGAAGGTTGCGGTGACTTCTGAGAACACACCAAAAATTGGCAAGATCAAGATGTACACTTCTGGGTGACCCCAAGCCCAAATAAGGTTGACGTACATCATTACGTTGCCGCCAAGATCATTGGTAAAGAAGTGCATGCCTAGGTATCTATCCAGCGTTAGCAGAGCGATAGTCACCGTTAGGATTGGGAATGAAATGATGATCAAAATGTTTGCACACAGAGACGCCCAAGTGAAAACTGGCATCTTCATCATTGGCATAGACGGTGTACGCATACGTAAAATGGTCGCGAAGAAGTTCACGCCTGTTAACGTCGTACCAACACCTGATATCTGCAGCGCCCAAATCCAATAGTCGACCCCGACTCCTGGGCTAGCCTCAATACCTGAAAGCGGCGGATACGCCAACCAGCCGGTACGACCAAATTCACCTAAGCCGAGAGACATGTTTGTTAGGATGACACCTACAACAAACAGCCAGAAGCTCAAGTTATTCAGATACGGGAAAGCTACGTCACGCGCACCAATCTGCAATGGCACGATGATGTTCATCAGACCAATGACCAATGGCATCGCTACAAAAAAGATCATGATCACGCCGTGGGCAGTAAAAATTTGATCGTAGTGATGCGGTGGCAAGTAACCTGCTTCACCCGCAGAAGAAAGGAGTTGCTGACTACGCATCATGACTGCGTCAGCAAAACCACGAACAAGCATCACCATCGCTACTGCGATGTACATGAAGCCAAGTTTTTTATGGTCTACTGAAGTAAACCATTCATTCCACAAATATTGCCACTTTCCGGCTTTGGTCACCGCGTAAACTACGGCTAAACCAACCAGCGCCACAACCGCTAGGGTGATGACGATAATAGGTTCGTGGAATGGAACTGAATCAAGAGTTAATCTTCCAAACATTACGATTATCCTTGGTTTTCAGGCAAACAGTTCATTGAACCAGGATGCTGAGTCACAACGTCGGTGAACAAGAACGGAGGAACGCTAGAGAACAAAGTGACTGGCTCTGCGATACTTGGCGCTGCCAGTGAGCTGTATTGCTCCCAATCTTCAATACGATCAGGGCTCGCCTTCACTTTCTGCACCCAATTTAGGAACGCAGCACGATCAGACATTGCTGAAGCTGTGAACTTCATTTGCGAAAAGCCTTCGCCGCTGTAGTTCGATGCAAAACCCTTGTAGTCACCTTCGTGGTTCGCTATCAGGTTGAGCTTGGTTACCATTCCTGGCATCGCGTAGATCTGTGTACCTAAGCGAGGGATGAAAAACGCGTTCATGATGTTGTCCGAAGTCAGTTTGAACTGCACTGGCACGTCTTTCGGGAACGCCACATAGTTCACCGTCGCAATGTTTTCTTCTGGGTAGATGAACAACCATTTCCAATCGAGTGACACCACTTCGATGGTCATTGGTTTAACATCACTTTCCAAAGGTTTGGATGGCTCTAGTTCATGAGTCGAACGCCATGTGATCGTCGCAAGAATCGCAATGATGATGATTGGAATTGTCCATACCACCACTTCGATTTTGGTCGAGTGTGACCACTCGGGTGCGTACTCTTCTTCAGTGTTAGAGGCGCGGTATCGGTAAGCGAAGTAAATCGTCATTAAAATCACAGGGATTACAACGATCAACATCAGCAAAAGAGCAGTAATAATTAACTCTTTTTCTTGCACACCAATGGCACCTTTGGGGTCAAGTAAAGCTGAATTACATCCTGAGAGCATAAGTATGACGGACGCCAAACTTCCCCTCGACAAGATGCGTTTATATCTTGAGGCTTCCATTAACTTTCTCGATGGTTGTCTGGTTTCAAAGCAGATGCCAATCAAAGTAAATAAGAGCTCACAAATAGCGCAGAGGTAATGTATGAGAACAAGAAGAAACTTCGATAAGTAGTTATTCTACTTACAATTTTTCAACTTCGTCATCAAGCATTTAACCAGCTAGAATGAACCGTTATTTGCTACGATACGATTGGTATCAAGCCAAGAACCAGTTGTTATAGTCATTAGAATGTTTATGTGTTGAGCATGAGTAACGTCGGGCTCAGAGCGAAACAAAACGGAATTGAGTGGAGATCAAAACCACACTCTTAGTGTGAGTTTATTGTTACACTTTGAAACACTATGTTACATTTGGCGCATTATGAGGAGTAAAAAGTTAAAGCTCATTAGCCACAACTGGAAACTAACCTTCCATTAATGGAAGTTACACACTTTAAATCGAATATTAACCTCAACACGAATTTCTCGTGCTTCAACAATTAATTATTTAAAAACAAATAGTTGAAACTTAAAATTGATGAGACTGACTATCAACTTCATTTACGCAGATAGCCTTAATGAGAAGCGGAAACTAAAAAACCAAAAGTGTGATCAGCATCAAATTAATGATTTCACTTAATATTTGAGTGGTATTTACATCTCTTTATTGGATTGTGAGAAATCATTCTCAAGGTAAATCCAAACATAAGTTGTAAATACATTTGGGTTGCGCAGAATTAGCACTCCACAACATAGAAAATGTTGAAATGGAAAGAGACTTATTATTCAGGTCTATCAGAGCCTTATTTCAGTGATCACTTACATACGAATGCCGCCATCCACTTCTAAAACCCTGCCAGTAAAGTAATCACTCTCAATAATGTATTTTACTGCATGCGCGATTTCGCTTGTTTCGCCCATCCTGCCAACTGGGATCATCTTTTCTAATCGCTCTATGGCTTCGGGTTTCATTTGCTCTGCCATCGCGGTATGAACTACACTTGGTGCAACCGCCGCCGCGCGAATACCGTATCTTGCGAGCTCACGAGCCCATGTTGTCGCCATGGTCGCGACCGCCGCTTTTGACGCAGAATAATTGGTTTGTCCGATATTCCCAGCTCTCGCAACACTAGAAATATTGATGATAACGCCTTGGGAGCCACTCTCAATCATCTTGACGGCAGCTTCACGCCCACACAAAAACGTTCCTGTCACGTTAACGTTCATGACCAAGTTGAATTGATCCAAAGACATCTTACTGATCACGCCATCTTTTGCTTTTACAAGTAACCCATCTCTTAACACGCCAGCGTTATTGACTAACCCATTGAGTTGACCAAAATCTTGGATAATCGCTTCAAACGTGGTTTCAACGTCGATTTCGTTGGTGACATCCACTTGATATGTCAACGCTTTCGCACTCAGCATTCGACACTGCTCTTGTGTTTCCATTAAGCCACTGGCGTTTACATCCAACAACGCTAAATCAGCGCCAGCTTGAGCAAGGGTAATGGCCATCATTTGCCCAAGCCCCTGCCCTGCTCCTGTAATGGCAATAACACTACTTTTTATGTCCATATTGGTGCACTCCATAACTCGTAATGTTCTCTATCTCAACTAGTCTAAGTTGGCCGAAATGATGCGCGTTTTAGGTCACCATCTCAGGCTGGTTTGTCACAAAACTCGGTCTAGCCTTTCTTACTCTTGTATAACTCAAATAAGCTTGAGAAATCGAGCTCGCCGTGGCCGCTCGCGTTGTGGAAAGAATATAAGTTGCGCGCTAACGACCCCATCGGAACCGAAGAATGTGTTTGTAACGCCGCATCTAACCCCAAGCCGAGATCTTTTAGCATGAGTTTGCTCATAAAGCCCGGTTGGTAATCGTGACTAGCTGGCGCACTGTCCATCACGCCTGGGCAAGGATTGTAAAGCTCCAATGCCCAATTTCGGCCAGAGCTTTGCAGCATGATGTTTGATAGCACTTTTGGATCGAGTCCATGATCGATACCTAGGTTTAATGCCTCGCACGTACCAGACATTAAAATGCCGAGCATAAGGTTGTTACAGATTTTCGCCATTTGACCATCGCCTGCTTTGCCAGCATGGAAAACATTTTTTCCCATATACTGCAAAATCGCATTGGCTTTAGAAAACGCTTGATCCGAACCACCAACAATAAAGGTTAATGTCGCCGCTTTAGCGCCAGCAACGCCTCCCGAAACGGGCGCGTCGACAAACAACACACGTTTATTTGCCGCTTCATTGGCGACTAATCGCGCAGAGTCCGGATCAATGGTTGAACAATCAATCATCAAGGTACTTGGCGAGACAAGATTGAGGACACCTACGCCACCATGTAAGTCACCAAGATACACGGAACGAACGTGAGACCCTGCTGGTAGCATCGTGATGACTGTGCTAGCACCATCTACTACCTCTTCGATAGAGCTCGCCACCACGGCACCAAAAGGTACTAGTTGCTTTGCGGCTTCGCTATCGACATCGAATACTTGCACGTTAAATCCAGACGCGAGTAAGTTTTGCGCCATAGGATGCCCCATTCTTCCTAAACCGATAAATGCGATGGTACTCATGATCATTCTCCTTATTGACCTAGTGTTTGTTCACCCAAATTAGCAAGCGGATGCTCGTTATCTGACCAAAGCGAGGTAAACAAAGTATCGATAACATCTTCATCGACTTCACTGACACTGTTAAATATCCAGCTCGGCTCGCCATCCCGGTCAATGAGCCGAGAACGGACGCCCTCTTTAAACTCACCTAATGAGGCACTGCGAACCGACAAACTCAACTCTAAACGGAAGCAATCTGCAAGCGGTAAGCTGTGGTACTCTTTCACTTGTCTAAAGCAAATATGCGCGGTGATCGGACTGCCCGATGCGAACGTTTGTTTCGCGTTTTCTATCCACTGGCTATTCCCTTCGATAGTCATGATTCGCTGTGCTATCGCATTAAGATCAAAGCCTTTGCACGCTTCCTCTATCTGATCTAAGTATGGACAAATTTGCGTGGTTGGTTTGCTATCAATAACCTGTTCTTCCATTAATTTTAGTAGCGCAGTTACCAACTCTTTCGCATCTTCTTTGCCCCACTGGAGCCGCTTTAGCTCATCCAGTAAGGTGGGATACTGCTCTTCCAACAGTAACCAATCGGCCAAACCAATAGTGACAGCGTCACTTGAATTTACCATTGAACCTGTCAATCCGAGGAATAAGCCCACTTGCGGATCTATCTGGCTTAAAAACCACGTACCTCCCACATCAGGATACAGTCCGATATTGATTTCTGGCATAGCAAGGCGTGATGTTGTTGTCACAACGTTATGGCTGGTTCCCATAAAAAGCCCCATCCCACCGCCCATGACAATGCCTTCTCCCCAACCGATAATGGGTTTGTTGTAAGTGTGGATGAGATAGTCACACTCATACTCCAACGAGAAATAGTTCGTACAGAACTCTACGATTTTTTCTTTACTCTCGTTATGCATGACGTGATACATAGCTCGAACATCGCCACCAGCACAGAATGCTTTTTCTCCAGCGCCAGTAAGTACCACACAAGTCACATGCGGATCGTCTTGCCACTTGATAAGCTGATCGTTAAGTTGGACTAACATGTCATACGTCAATGCATTCAATGAAGCGGTGTTGTCTAACGTTGCGATACCAATGCGGTGCACGCCATCTAAGCACTCTATTTCACTAATGGTTACCATCCCTGCCATGTGGCCTCCTATCGGTTTTTCCATTGCGGTGGGCGTTTTTCTAAAAAGGCGCGAACACCCTCAACTTGATCTTCCGTATCAAAAAGATTCAGAAACAACTCTCGCTCTTTCATTAAGCCGTGCTTAAGTGGCGCAGAGCGCATATTTTGAATGAGCGCCTTACATGCGGCGACAGAAGATGGTGACTGGTTCGCAACAGATTCAGCAAGTTCCAGCGCTTTACTTAAAGCTTCACCTTTGGGAACCAACTCCTCAACTAGGCCTAGTTCTTTTGCTTTGTCAGCGCTGACTTGCTCTCCACATAAAATGATACGCTTTGCCCAGCCTTCCCCTACTAACGCTGTGAGGTTTTGGGTACCGCCAGCGCAGGGCAAAAGTCCGACTTTGGCTTCTGGTAAAGCAAGTACCGCTTGCTCTTCAACTACTCGAATGTCACAAGCTAATGCCACTTCTAACCCTCCGCCCATGGCGTAACCATTAATGGCGGCAATGGAAACACCACGGAATTCAGAGAGCGTTTCAAACGCTTCACCAAAGCATCGCGCCATGTCTAATGCAACCGCTTTGTCACCGTCAGAAAATAGCTTGAGATCCGCACCAGCAGAGAAAAACTTGTCTCCACTGCCAGTTAAAACCAATGAATAGACCTGCTTATCATCGTTAAGTGTGAGTATCAGCGACTTCAGTGCCTTGAGGCTCTCTGCTGTCCACGTATTGGCTGGCGGGTTGTTCATCGTCACCAGCGCAACGTGATTAGCGATCGTATGTTGAATGGCAGTTTGGGTTAATGGCATATCTGAATCCTTTCTCAATGAGCAAATCCAATACTTCGCTACAGCAAGGCCGATTCCTCAGAGAGCAAACGGCGCGCGATGATCAAGCGCATGATTTCGTTCGTTCCCTCCAGAATTTGATGCACACGCACATCTCTGAAATGACGCTCCATTGGATACTCTTTGATGTAACCATAGCCGCCATAAAGCTGCAGCGCTTGGTCGCAAACCTGAAAGCCCACATCAGTTGCGAACCGTTTTGCCATCGCGCAATAAGCCGTGGCATCCGGGTCATTTCGGTCGAGTTTACTGGCGGCATAGCGCACTAACTGCCGCGCAGCCACTAGCTCTGTTGCCATGTCTGCCAATTTGAATTGTAAGGCTTGAAACTGCGCAAGCGACTTGCCGAACTGCTTACGTTCTTGAATGTACCGTGCCGCCCGTTCAAGGGCCTGTTGAGCCGTACCGACGGAACAGGTCGCAATATTTATACGCCCTCCATCAAGCCCTTTCATCGCAAAGACAAAACCTTGCCCTTCTTCGCCCAGTAAATGGCTAGCTGGAATAACGACATTTTCAAAAGTAACCGCTCGTGTTGGTTGGCTGTTCCAACCCATTTTGGGTTCTTTGCGCCCATAGCTGATACCATCAGCGTGAGCAGGAACAACAAATGCGGACACACCTTTGGCACCCGCATCTCCGGTTCGCGCCATCACGACCAAAACATCTGTCTCTCCTGCGCCAGAGATAAAGGTTTTGCCGCCATTCAGCACGTAAGTATCACCTTTTTTGCTCGCGGTTGTGGCCAACGAAGCGGCATCCAATCCCGCATTAGGCTCGGTTAAGCAATATGAACCCAACCACTCGCCAGAGACCAGCTTAGAGCAATATTTGGCTCTCACTTCTTCGTTCGAGAAACTCGCGATCATCCAACTGACCATGTTGTGAATCGTCATAAACGCCGTAGTGGACGTACATCCCATGGCCAGTTGTTCAAAGATAATTGAAGCATCCAAGCGACTCAGCCCTAGGCCACCTTGCGCTTCTGGAGTGTAGAGACTGAGAAACCCCAGTTCCCCGCCTCTCTCAATACGTCTTTGGGGAAGATCTGCTTTTCATCCCACTCCGCCGCCATCGGTGCTAAACACTCATCGGCAAATTGCTGAGCGGTATCGGCAAATGCACGTTGATCTTCATTAAGTTCAAAGTCCATAAAAGCTCCTTTTATTCACTCAGCGCAGTTGGATGGTCAGATTGGGCCCCGTCGGAATATCGTCATCAAACCAACGTGCCGTCACCGTTTTAGTCTCGGTATAAAAACGTACCGCTTGTTTACCATACGCATGTAAATCACCATAGAAACTGCCTCTCCAACCAGTAAAGGAGAAAAATGGTAAAGGAACTGGAATAGGCACATTGATCCCAACCTGACCGACTTGAATGTCATGCTGATATTTTCTCGCAGCAGCGCCATTAGCCGTAAAAATGGAAGTGCCGTTCCCGTATGGGTTGCGATTCACCAACTCAATGGCCTCTTGCAACGTTTCGACTTCCATACAAACTAAAACAGGGCCAAATATCTCTTGCGTGTAAATCGACATGTTCGCTGTTACACCGCTAAACAAGGTTGGGCCAATCCAGTTTCCATCGGGAAAGCCTTCCACTTCACACTGACTGCCATCGAGTTCACACACTGCGCCTTGTTGTTTGCCATCTTCAATTAGGTCCAATACGCGTTGTTTAGCTTGCTCACTGATCAGTGGGCCATAAGCAGCTTGCTCATCGTCCCAAGGCCCTGGGTGTACTTTCGCCATTGCCTGTTTGAGGTCTGTAATCCATTGTTTTGAATCACCGACAAATACCGCAACAGAAATTGCCATACAACGCTGCCCCGCAGCCCCTACGGAGGCTCCGATTAGGTTATTCACCACTTGATCTTTGTTTGCATCAGGCATGATCACCATGTGATTCTTTGCACCAGCAAAAGCTTGAACCCGTTTAAAATGTTTAGTCCCTGTGGTGTAGATATAACGGGCAACGGGAACCGAGCCAACAAATGACACCGCTCGAATATCAGGATGAGCCAGAAGAAAGTCGACTTGCTCTTTGCGGCCATGAACGATCTGCAACACTCCTTCCGGCGCGCCAGCTTGCTCAAATAGTTCAGCTAAACGAATAGAGGTCAACGGCACTTGTTCGGAGGGTTTAAGCACAAATGTATTGCCCACAGCGATAGCGATTGGGAACATCCACAACGGAATCATGGCAGGAAAGTTAAATGGCGTAATGCCGCAACACACACCTAGGGGCTGAATCATTGAGTAACTATCAATATCCGTGGCAACGTTTTCGACGGTTTCGCCCATCATGTTGCTGGCAATATTTGCAGCCTGCTCAACAACCTCTATGCCTCGCCACACATCGCCTTTAGCATCCGCTAAAATCTTACCCGTTTCATGAGAAAGCAGTGTGGCAAGCTCATCATGATGCTCTTTGAGCAAGTGCTGATAACGAAGCATGACTCTGGCACGCTCGGATACTGCCACTTCCTTCCAGGATTGGAATGTCTCTTTCGCATTATCAATGGCGGCTTCCATCTCGTGCTCTGTGGAACATGGAACGTACGCAATGACATCATTAGTGGCAGGATTGGTTACCTCAACCCAATCCGATGTTTGAGATTCACGAAACTCGCCACCAATAAACAAGGGAACCAAACGAGTCATCATTTACTCCTTTCTGATTTCAATTAAAGCGGTATTTCAATGCCTATCGCCGTGGCTTCTCCACCACCGATACAAAGTGACGCAACACCCCGCATCACTTTTTTGGCTTCGAGATCACCATTGGTGCCTAGCGCTTGTAACTGACGCAAACTGTGAATCAATGTCACCAGAATTCGTGCGCCACTAGCCCCTATCGGATGCCCAAGTGCACAGGCTCCACCTTTAATATTTACTTTGCTCGTATCAAGCCCAAGTTCCGCCACCGCTATTTGTGTCACGACGGCAAAGGCTTCATTGATTTCCCACAGGTCCACTTCATAAATGGACCAATCTAGCTGGAACAGCAGTTGCTCAATTGCGTAGACGGGGGCCAAAGTAAATTCTGCAGGTTTTCTGGCATGTGTAGAGTGCGCCTTGATGATCGCAAGTGGTTTAAGCCCCTGATGACGCGCAGTGTCTTCATCCATAAGCACCAGAGCCGCCGCGCCATCTGAAATGGCACTCGAATTAGCAGCGGTCACCGTACCTTTTTCATCGAATGCAGGTTTGAGTTGAGGAATTTTACCAAGGTCAATCGAGCGAGGGTGCTCATCGTAGTCCAGCACCGCTTGTTCTGACTTGGTATTGAGTGAAACCGGCGAAAGTTCATCGGCAAACAAGCCTCGCTCTTGAGCTTCCAACGCACGTTTTGCCGACATCACGGCCCATTCATCCATTTGCTCTCTGGTGAACTTAAGCCTGTCAGCGACTTGCTGAGCATAAACACCCATTAAGTGCCCTTCGTAAGCATCTTGTAGCCCATCGAGAAACATGTGGTCATACGTAGACTGGTGCCCCATGCGCATTCCCTTTCTCGCCTCCCTCAGCAAATACGGCGCATTGGTCATACTTTCCATACCACCAGCAATGGCAGAGCGAATCGTTCCAGCTTTAATGAGATCGTGCGCTAACATGACGCTCTTCATGCCAGAGCCACACACTTTGTTAATGGTGGTGCACCCTACGCCCAAAGGAAGATCTGCCCCCATAGATGCTTGCCTAGCAGGAGCTTGTCCACACCCTGCTGGAAGCACACATCCCATGAACACTTCATCCACCGAAGTCACATTCACTTCGTGCATTGCCGCCTTGATCGCCAGTGCGCCTAATTGAGGAGCAGAGTAAGTTTGCAACTTGCCTTGAAAGCGCCCAATTGGCGTTCTTTTCGCGCTGACAATCCAGATGTCTTTTCCCATGATTCGCATTCCCTTAAGGTATATGTGAACACTTGGCAGACTGATGACACCCTACATAGAATTACTCACCAAGCGCCACACCAGCCTTTATCGCCTTTTTCACTAACAAACTTTCATTCCGCGATTTCTTGACGTTTACGTAAGCATAGCACTAGCCTTTACAATGAGATGAAAAAACACACCAAGCAGACGTTTATATTTCAAAGTTGATGTTCGGCCTTCCCATTTAAGGTTCGATTTCCAGAAACTGGATTTTTATTCGAGGTAAGTATGTTATGGAAAAATACAAGATCAGTGACCTCGCCAAGGAGTTTGATATTACTACTCGCAGTATCCGGTTTTATGAAGACGTGGGTCTGATTGAACCAGAGCGAAAAGGCAATATGCGCGTTTATCAACGCAGGGATAGAATTCGCCTCAAACTGATTTTAAGAGGGAAACGACTCGGTTTTTCGTTAGCAGAAATTCGTGAACTTTTCGAGCTCTACGACATGCAACAAACCGAAGGACAGTTATTGAAAATGCTCAATATCATTGAAGAGAAACAAGCTGTCCTACAACAACAACTCAACGACATCAGCGTCGTTATGGCAGAGTTGAATGCCGCTAAGGAGCGTTGTATTCAAACACTCAAAAGCAAGCAGACATAAACGCTATACTCAATTAGCAAGACCGCTACAGGCTTTTCCACCCTACCTCTGATACCGGGAGACGTTATGAAAAGCACCTATACCCCACTCAATTTCGGACTTGGTGATACCATCGATATGCTCCGAGAACACGTTAATGCCTTTGCTACGGAACATATTGCGCCCATCGCCGCTGAGATAGACCGCGATAACCAGTTCCCGAATCATTTATGGCCTTTGTTCGGAGAAATGGGGTTGCTTGGTGTGACCGTCGATGAAGAGCTTGGTGGTGCAGGCATGGGATACCTCGCTCATGTTGTTGCCATGGAAGAAATCAGCCGTGCCTCTGCGTCTGTCGCTTTAAGCTACGGCGCTCATTCTAACCTGTGCGTCAACCAAATCTTTCGTAACGGCACGCCTTCTCAACGCGAAAAATACCTTCCAAAACTCATTGATGGTAAGCACGTTGGCGCCCTAGCGATGAGTGAGCCCAATGCCGGTTCAGACGTGATAAGCATGCAACTGAAAGCGGAGAACAAGGGCGACCATTTTGTACTGAATGGCAACAAAATGTGGATAACAAACGGGCCCGATGCTGACGTAGTGGTGCTTTACGCTAAAACGGATGTCAGCGCAGGTTCACGTGGTATTACCGCATTCATTATTGAACGTAACTTCACAGGTTTCACTCATGCTCAAAAGCTGGACAAGCTAGGCATGAGAGGCTCGAATACTTGCGAACTTGTATTTAACCATTGCGTAGTGCCAAAAGAGAATATTCTTGGCGAGTTGAATAAAGGCGTCGAGGTGTTAATGAGTGGGCTGGATTACGAGCGCGTCGTCCTCGCTGCCGGACCACTCGGGATAATGCAAGCTTGCATGGACATTGTGGTCCCGTACGTACATGAACGAGAGCAGTTTGGAAAATCCATTGGCGAGTTTCAGTTAGTTCAGGGCAAGATCGCCGATATGTACTCTCGAATGAGTGCAGCAAAAGCGTATGTATATACCGTCGCAGCGGCTTGTGATCGAGGTAACGCAACACGCAAAGATGCCGCTGGCGCGATTTTGTACAGTGCAGAGCTCGCCACACAAATGGCACTCGATGCAATCCAGTTGCTCGGTGGGAATGGCTACATCAATGAATACCCTGCTGGTCGTTTGCTACGTGATGCAAAGCTTTATGAAATCGGCGCGGGTACCTCTGAGATTCGCCGCATGTTAATAGGCCGAGAGCTGTTCGAAGAATCTCGCTAACGGAACATACGACAAGGAAGTCATTATGGCCATTATCAAAAGTAAAACTAAGCCAACTGACGAGTTATTTCTTTCCAATAAAGCCGTGATGGAAACGTTGGTCACTCAACTTAATCAACACATCGAGACCATCAAACAGGGCGGCGGTGAAAAAGCCATTGAGCACCAGAGGCAAAAAGGAAAACTCCCCGCACGAGAACGCATCGCGCGCTTGCTTGATGACAACACTGACTTTCTTGAAATCAGCCAGTTTGCCGCCTGGCAAGTGTATGACGAAGCGATCCCCTGCGCTGGTGTTATCGCCGGCATTGGTATCATAGAGGGGATTCAATGCATGGTCATCGCCAACGATGCTTCGGTAAAAGGCGGAACCTACTACCCACTCACGGTAAAAAAACACCTTAGAGCGCAAGAGATTGCCCAACGTTGCCAACTCCCCTGCGTGTACTTGGTGGACTCCGGTGGCGCAAATCTCCCTCATCAGTCCAACGTCTTCCCCGATAAAGAACACTTTGGTCGCATTTTCTTTAACCAAGCGAGAATGTCGGCGAAAGGCATCCCCCAAGTTGCTGTTGTGATGGGGCTTTGCACTGCTGGGGGCGCGTACGTTCCTGCCATGGCGGATGTGTCCATTATGGTTAAAGAGCAAGGCACCATTTTTTTGGCGGGGCCACCTTTGGTGAAAGCGGCCACTGGCGAAGTCGTGACGGGTGAAGAGCTCGGCGGTGCAGACGTGCATTGTCGAAAATCTGGTGTCGCAGATTATTACGCTGAAAATGATGAACATGCCCTAATGCTTGCGAGAGAAGCCATTGCCAATGCCAATAGAACAAGACCTGTTAAGCCAGAAAACACCGTGCTTCCTCCCCGCTACGACGCAGAAGAAATCTACGGAATCGTGAATGCCAACTTACGACTGTCATTCGACGTTCGAGAAATTATTGCCCGCATCGTCGATGATTCTGATTTCGACGAATTCAAATCCTTGTACGGCAGAACGCTAGTGTGTGGCTTCGCTCGTATTCAAGGACACTTGATTGGTATTGTGGCAAACAACGGTATCTTGTTTTCTGAATCGGCACAAAAAGGCGCGCACTTTATTGAGCTGTGCGCCAAACGGAAAACACCGCTTCTTTTTCTCCAAAACATTACCGGCTTTATGGTCGGAAAAAAGGTTGAAGAAGAAGGCATCGCAAAACATGGCGCCAAGCTAGTGATGGCCGTCGCTTGTGCTGACGTGCCGAAGTTTACCGTGATCATCGGTGGATCGTACGGCGCTGGTAATTACGGCATGTGCGGCCGAGCGTATGATCCAACCATGATGTGGATGTGGCCGAACGCGCGTATTTCTGTGATGGGCGGAGAACAAGCAGCAGGCGTTTTAACACAAGTTCGAAAAGACGCGAAGGAACGTCAGGGGGAAGCGTGGTCAGAGCAAGAAGAGCACATTTTTAGAGAATCGATCATAGACTTGTATGAAACACAAGGACATCCCTATTTTGCGAGTGCTCGGCTATGGGATGACGGAATTATTGACCCTAAAAAAACGCGTCAGGTGTTGAGTCAAGCGTTAACGGCAGCATTAAATGCCCCCATTCCTGATAGCGAGTTTGGCGTCTTCAGAATGTAAACATCCAAAGATGAATTAAGGAAGTTAGTATGCAGGAAATGCAACCAAGCATTATTCCCAACGCCCAAAGGCAAGATGATGTTCTTTGGCATGTCGATGATAATGGCGTAGCGACCATTACCCTAAACAGAACAGCTAAACACAATGCTTTTGACGCTTGTACGATCGACTTGCTGATCCACCGCCTAGATTATCTCGCTTTACGAACGGATGTGCGGTGCTTGGTATTAAGAAGTAACGGCAAGCACTTTTCATCCGGGGCCGATTTGAATTGGATGCAGTCGATGGCCGACAGCACGAGGCAAGATAACTTCGTTGATGCCCAAAACTTGGCAAGACTCATGGAAACATTAGATTCGTTCCCTCAACCCACCATCGCAGTTGTTCAAGGTTCCGCTTATGGTGGTGCTTTAGGGTTGATTTGTTGTAGTGATATCGCCATCGCAAGCCAAAGTGCCAACTTTTGCTTAAGTGAAGTTAAGCTTGGTTTAATTCCAGCGACCATTGCGCCTTACGTCATGCGCGCGATGGGGAATAGACAAGCTAGACGCTATATCTTAAGTGGTGAAGTCATTTCAGCCGAGGATGCCGAACGGTTTGGTATTGTGCACGAAGTGAAAGAAGCCAAACAACTTGAAAATGCGGTCGATAGCGTGATCAAGACGTTACTACTTAATAGCCCAGATGCGATGCGTAAAGCGAAAACGCTCTGTCACCAATGTCATCAAAACCCCATCGATCAACAACTGATTCACTATACTAGCAAGCTCATTGCGGACATTAGGGTATCGCCACAAGGCCAAGATGGCTTGCAAGCGTTTCTTGAAAAACGAAGCCCAAGTTGGGTAACCAAATCACAGGACAAGTAATGCTGCCTTCCAAAGTAAATATTGTCGAAGTAGGTCCACGAGATGGATTGCAAAATGAATCTCCTGTTGCGACCCAGACTAAAATCCGGTTGATCAACTTACTCTCTGATACTGGGCTAACGCATATTGAGGCGGGCTCTTTTGTCTCACCCAAGTGGGTGCCACAAATGGCGGACTCAATAGAGGTCATGAAAGCAATAACACGGCGAAATCATGTTACCTACTCTGCCCTGACACCAAACCTAAAAGGCTTAGAACAAGCGTTGGAGGCTGACGCCAATCAGGTCGCGATTTTCACTTCATCCTCAGAAGGATTCTGCCAACACAATATCAATTGCTCGATTGCAGAAAGCCTAACTCGCTTCGAACCTGTAATGCGATTAGCCACCAAACACGGCATCCCTGTTCGTGGCTATCTATCCTGCGTTGCCGACTGCCCTTACGATGGCCCAACAGCCCCTAAACAAGTGGCGAGCGTGGTCAAATCACTCATCGATTTAGGGTGTTATGAGGTGTCTCTAGGCGACACAATCGGTACAGGCACGCCAAACCGTATCGCTGCTATGCTGGAAGCCGTCATGTTGGTTGCACCTCTTCGCCAGCTTGCTGTCCATTTCCACGACACATGGGGACAAGCTCTCACCAACATTTATCAGGCACTGAGTATGGGCATCAATACCATCGACAGTAGTGTCGCTGGGCTGGGTGGATGCCCATACGCTCAAGGCGCATCAGGAAATGTCGCAACGGAGGATGTACTGTATTTGTGCCAAGGGTTAGGAATAGAAACGGGGATCGACTTAGAGCTACTGGCTAAAGCTGGCTGGATGATCAGCGAAGAGCTGGGTCGGCAGCCTACATCAAAAGTGTCATTAGCATTGCGTAACCGCGTATTATCACTTTCGTAGAAGGCCATCCGGCACCTCAAATTCTCCCAACCCAAGTTAATTTGCTCTACTTTCGGGTAGGGAAGCGAAACCGCCCGCCAGTACGATAAATAATTAGAGAAAATAAGATAAGCACACAACCTACTAGTTTATTTGCCGTTAGTACTTCGCCATACCACAGCACGCTCAGAATAACCGTCCAAACTGGTTCTAATATCATAATTAGAGCAGCGTTACCTGCCTGAACAAATTTTTGCCCCATGGTTTGCATTACGTAACGCAAGCTCGTCGCTAATAAGGTACTCAACGCAAACCACCACCAAATAGAGGAGTCCACCTCTGCCGGGAAAGATTCCATAAAAAATGAAACCAACAAACCTAAACAACCTGCTGAAAAAAGTTGCACGCAAGTAAGCAGCAGCACAGGTAGTTTTTGAGAGTATTTGCTGTTCACATTAAAATGAAGCGCCAAAACCAGTGCTGCACCAAGAAACCACAATTGACTGGCCGATTGTTTCCAGCCACCAACTAAAGAAAGACAAGCAAGGCCTAATACAGCGATAGGCAAAGAAAGCCAGAAAATTCGTTGTGGTCGTTGACGAAACATAACCCATGCAACAATCGGCACAAACAGCATGGAAAGGCTCATGATAAATGCGCCTTCCCCAAGAGTATCACTGATAGAAATAGCGTAAATCCATGTCATAACGGCACTGCCTAACAGGAGCCCGACACCACCAGCAGAAAGCACATCTTTTAAGTTTGCTTTCAGCAAAGGTCGGTAACATAGAGGCAGTAAGCAGAGCGAAGCGATAGTAAATCGCGCCCCAATAAAGCCAAAAGGTGGTAAACCCTGTATTGTTTCCTTAGAGAATATCCAGCCAAGTGCAGCGATCATCGTCGTCGCAACCAGAATAACCGTCGCTTTGCGTTCTGAGTTAAACATAAGTACTCACAAAATATGGAACACACAATAGCGCAGCAAGAGAGTTTTACTGCGCTATTGTGTAAATTTGAAAGGGGTTTGTGTCGAGCGAAAAAGTGAAAGCCCGATCCTCTCCTGTATTGTTGTCACGCAGATTGAAGTTCTGCTGCTAGATACATTAAATGCAGGCAAAGTCTTAAGGCAAGCCTTTTCGCATACTAAATTACTTTAGCATTCTATACAGCAAGCAAACTGGCTAAAACCTGTACCGGGTGTCGAACTACCTCCCCTTCAAAACGCTTAACTTGACTGCGGCAGGAGTAGTATTGCGACTTCAGCGCTCCTCAATACAGGTTGAATAAGGCGAATTGCTTTTTACCCATCGCCCCTACAATGAAAACTTATTGATTAACTACAACGAGCGGTTAAATTGCTCCACGGCCTCGACAACACGGCTAGCGCCATCTTGTATTTCATTCATCACATTGCCTGCTTTTTCAGAGAGCTCTAGCGTATCTAGTGCTTCTTTTTGGCATTTAGCGATCAGCTTAACTGCGTTATCTGTTCGCTGTAGGTTTTCACTGACCATTGTGACAATTTCATCGGTGGTTGCATTGGTTCTTGTAGCAAGCTGTCTGACTTCATCAGCAACAACGGCAAAACCTCTACCATGCTCACCCGCACGAGCCGCTTCTATCGCCGCATTTAACGCCAATAAGTTAGTTTGGTCAGCGATACCACTGATGCTATTTACCAACTCGCTAATACGCGATGAGTGCGCTTTAAGCTCGTCAATCGCGGTGTTCGCTTGCTGCATTTGCTCGGAAAGTATCTGCATCTTTTCTAACGTTGAGCCTATAACCTCTTGCCCTTGCAGGGTTTGTGTTCCAGTTTCTTGGGAGATTTCATTCGCCAATTGCGCAGCCTGGGCCATTTTCTGTTCCTGCATTACCTGCTGGGTAATATCTGTCGCGAACTTAACGACCTTATAGAGCTCTCCTCTGTCGTTATGGATTGGGTTATATGAAGCCTCTAACCACACCTCTTCACCATAACGGTTAACTCGTTTGAATCGCTCTGATGAAAATTGCCCTTTTGCTAAACGTTGCCAAAACTCACGGTAAGCTTGAGAGCTCGACTCTTCCTGATCACAAAACATGCGATGATGCTTCCCTAGAATCTGATCAAGCGTATAACCCATTGTGTTTAGGAAATTATCGTTGGCTTTTAAAACATGGCCATCTAATGTGAACTCAATCACCGCCATAGAACGACTTAATGCATTTAGCATGTCCTCTTGCTCACGAGATGATTTGATCGTTCGCGTAAGTTCAGAAGCAAAAACAAAAAAGCTTTCTACTTCTCTGTGCTCATTTAAAACAGGCTGGATAATCGTTCTTAACCAGGCTTCCTCACCATTACCTTTCTGTACTTGCAATGCCCCATTCCAGAACACTTTATCTTGGACGGCTTTCTTCATTCGATGAAAGTGATCTGTATTGCGCGAATTTGACGGTACCAATTCAGTAATTGATTTCGTTAAGATCTCATCATCATGTAAGAAAAGTTCTTGCTGTAGTTTGGTATTTGCAGAAGTAATGAGGCCTTTACTATCCAATGTTAAGCGGATCATCTCTTCATCTAAACTGGTTTGGATTTGCTGCAGGATTTGCAACTCCTGCTTTAATCGTTGATTTTCTTGTTGAAGCGACTTATTAAAAAACATGACTTTCTCTCATTCGACCGACCTTCGGACTAGTCAAAGGTTTATTATTTGTATACCGAATAAACTGCAAGCGGCAAAATCGTTTGGTTGCATATTCAAACGCGATTTCTATTTCTCATCAAAGGACCCCGCTGGGAATACGGCGATTTTTTCTACAGTGTAACCTAAGCGCAGTATACTGAAATTTCTTCAGCGCCCAAGCTGTTTATATATTTATCAATATTAAAGCTCTTTATCGCCAGTTTGAGGTTTGTATTTGTGGATATACTTATATGGAGAAGTGTTGTGTTCAGATCAATAAGCCTTTTCATTAAAAAAGAACCTTGACTTAATTCCAATAGTTTTTGCCGTTTTATCGCTTTTCCACCCGACTTTTGAGCGATTACCCACTCCTTATTCGCTTGCATTTCTATTAATAGCGCACGGAGCAACCAATAACAGCACACCGACCAACAAGCTTTTGGACAAAAGCTTGCTAGTGACTTTGTTAGATTAGCAAACTATCAATAACTACAGGTATGGTAAGTTTACTTATGAAGTCCTGATGCGATGAATAACATCGCACCAGAAAAAGTATTGGCTGGGTTCGCAGTAAAAAGTCTTTAAGTTAAATCATCGCACTTTGCAGGTGGAAGAACATAAATACGGCTTGAGTGCTTCAATGTAAGTTCTCGCTTAGATGTACATTCGATGTAGTTTGACGTTTCTATACCTTTTCTTAACGAGGTATCGAAATAGTGTCCGATTAAAGCAAAGATTAATGCTCCGAATAGCATTAATCTCAGAGTTAACTTTGGTAGTTGAATGCCATTGGCAATGTTGAGTAATGCCATTGGGATAGAAGGAAGAAAAAAACCAAACAATACAAATGACGACGTATTGTTAAGGTATCCCGATACTCTGATTACGGGGTTAATTCCTACATTTTCTACAGTATGAATTAAATTATAAGCTCCCGACCCGCACCATAACGCAAATCCTGTAAAAAATATTAAAAATGTAAGTTTCTTTAAAAAATCTAACATGATCAGTCAATTAATGCCTCTACAGTTTCTTTCATTGGCTTAGTGAATTTGTACTTATTATCTAATTCCGATACATATCCACCGATCTTAAATGCTGAATAAACAAACAAACCTAACCCAACTGCGGCAGGTAAAGAAAACCCAAACAAAATCCCAGCACCAGCACGAGCAACCAAAAGCACTCCCTGAGCGGCCACGCCAGCAACTACACCTTTAGCAACATCCGCCGTAAGTTGGCCTACGACTTCGCTTAGCGTCTTCTCATCGTGCAGCATGTAATCAACCGCATTGACCGCACTACTAAACACAAACTCTAAATAGATGTTGCCTCTCAAAAAACGGACATTACCTTGGACAGTATTCAATGCGTGACCAATCTTAAGCATTTTAGGCGTTGCTTGTTGCCAACGGATACCGAGATCTAAATATCGAGGCTTGTAGTTCTCAACCACAATATTCATTACACCATTGATATTGACGGCTTTGGCGGTTGCTCCCCATCCACCAAGCTCTTTAGCGACTTCATAAGCCCCTTTGAGTCCTACGCCAACGCCAGTGTAGTCCTTACCTGTAGAAAGCTGACCGTGTGTGTCTTTGATGAGCAAATCTAAATACTCGTTGGCTTCTTCAACTGTTAGTACGGCAATACTGACGTTCTCTTGCTGTGAGGTGTCCCACTGGTATTCTTTCGCTTGATCCTGTAAGTCCTTATTCCATTCTTCTTTCGTAAGGTCATACGCTTGTTGAGCAGGTTTTCGTTCAGCAAGAACGCGCTCTCTATTTTCAGCCCATCGTTTTTCATCGCTCGCGGTATATCTCAGCTCTTCCTGACGCTCTCGGCGTTGGTGAGCTGCTCTTTCTCTAGTGGTTTTTGGCCTTTCTACAGGGGTTACAGGAGCGGATTCATATCTCATAGAAGTCGGTTTTACTGATGAATAAGAAGGATAATAACAATATTTTCAGTAATTTATTATCCTCAACAAGATAACCTGACGATTTAACCAATTAAATAGGAAGTTTGACAGATTAAACAAACACAATGAAGGCTCAATAGTGTTGGGTTACATTCTATCGGATAACTTTTCGTAGGGTAAAACGCAAGCACCAAATTTTGTAGGGTATTTATTCCAGCTTATTTTGGGGCAAAGATAAGTTTGGCAGAGAAAGCCCAAGCTTAGTCTTCAGGCTTTATATCAAAACTCATAAAATGAAGCTTTGGATGCCTAAAACAACCCTAACTCACTTCAATTGCTGCCCGCACTAACACTTTTGTTTTGTATCGTAACTGATTTGCTTACTGACGTTCTTTAGTTGCACTCCTACCTTATTAAAGGCCTTTTGAATAGTTGTGGAAACATGCTGGCGGCCCTCTCCTTCAAAAAAGTTAGCTCGATCTTGCTTCGTTTCGAAGACGCAGACTATTTCTAAGCTTTGTGGAAAAGAAGAGAATTTGACGGTATGAGTCACCCAAAGAAAGCCATCGTAGCCTTTTAGCGTATCTTCACAAACTTCGGTCAACACTTCTCTAATTAGATTCTCGACCTTCTTATCTGATTTGCGCATAAATTAAACTTCATTCCTATCTAACGCCTTTAATTAGGTTTCAGTGTACATTGTCTTAAACAGTATTTGGCAGTGGTATTTAGTCAATAGCCTGTAGATGAGGTTATTCGCACGAAGATTTACCGACCTACTCGCTTCGAACTACATCTTACGCTGTTAAAAATAAGCGCTTTGCAACTCTACAAAACGCTTCTAACTTATTAGATTATTTTAAGTGTGTTTCAAGGAATGCAGAAACCTTGTCCATTGCAATGCCGACTGCTTCTGGATGGTCATACAGTTCATAGTGAGACCAATTTTCCAAATTAACCAGCTGTCGGTCTTTTGATTGAACAGAGCGGCCATAAATTTCCTGCCCATCACGATAAGCACCAAATGCCCCGACTTTTTGCCCTACCACGGCCATAACAGGCTGAGTCAATAACGTTTCGGCAAATGCAAAGGCATCCCAGCTCAGTGTTTTCTGTGCATGTGAAAACAGCATACGAGTTGCACCACCTTCGGTTTGTCCACGTGATGTTTTGTAGTATTCAGTAGCTTCGAACACGTCTCGTTCTGTTAATCCATTTTCTTTTGCAAATTCAATATTTGGAGGAAGAAGTTCATCGATTTTCAGCTCTGAGCCGCGAGCTTCGGCTGTTCTCTGTGCAGCCATAGCTTCAAGATTGGCGATAGGGTCGTACATACTAAAGCCTTCACGGAACAAGCGGCCTAAGTTGACAGGCGTAATACCTACGACAGCTTTCAAGCGCTTTTCGGTTAGGGCTGAATTGACCATGTAACCACCACCGCCGCAGATACCGAGTCCACCAATTCTATTCTCATCGACATAAGGTAAAGTCACTGCATAGTCGATAACGCGACTGATATCTTCAACACGTTGACTTGGATCTTCTACGTAGCGAGGCAATCCCCCCGATTCTCCTTGGAAGCTCGCGTCAAATGCGATCACGACGTAACCTAACTCAGCAAGGGCTTTACCATAGACAGCGCTGGATGTTTGTTCTTTACAACTACCAAAAGGATGAACACTTATCATTGTTGGGTAGCGTTTCGATTCATTGAAGCCTTCTGGGAATAAAATTAATGCAGACATATCCCAAGCCATATCAGCATTTCTAAAAGTGATTTTTTGCATATTCATAATCAATACCTTAAGAGTAAAAAGCCTTGAGAGCAGAAAGGCTCGAAGCAATTGAGCCTTTCATCGGGAATATTAAAGAGTGCGTTGGAAGAAAGATGCGAGTTGGGATACTGCGTCATCGACGTATTCGGCAACATCATAAAGCGACATATGGTTTGCACCATCAATGGCATACAAGGTTTTATCTGAACTCGCTGCACGCTCTATCAGGTCATCACTCATCCATTTGCTGCCTGCGTCACTACCAACGACAGCAATAATTGGCTGAGTTAGGAATGCTTCCGCTTTGTGGTACGCATCGTAAGTAATGATCTGGTTTAAGTTACGAGTTAGAGCAAAACCCGGCGCATTTGGATGTTCACAACGTGGTGTGTGGTAATACTCCCAAGCTTCGCGTAGCTCTGCATTTGAGGCATCTTCTTCACGCATCGGAGCTAGAGGAATAGTCGCGAATTCTGTACCATTCGTGTCGGTTGTGCGAGCATTCGAACCAAATTCTAAGTAACCAACAGCGTCAGCATCGTTAACCGAATTATCCCAACCATTACGGAACATTTGGCCAATGTTTACGGCACTAACCATACCCAGTGCTTTGATTCGACGGTCATTGATCGCTGCATTTGCACTATAGCCCGCACCAGCACAAATCCCCATTGCGCCAATTTTATCGTTATCGACGTACTCTAATGTTGTCAGATAGTCGACGACTGCGCTCACGTCTTCAGTACTCGTGTAAGGGTTTTCCATTTGGCGAGGCTCACCTGTACTTTCACCTTGATACGAACGGTCAAACGCAATGGCAATTATGCCGCTTTTTGCAAGTTTACTCGCATATAGGCCTGCGGTTTGCTCTTTTACGCCACCACCTGGGTGTGAAACAACAACTGCAGCATATTGTTTACTTGCATCAAAATCTGTAGGGAAGTTGATAACCGCTGAAATCTCAATACCTTGACCATTGAGATTTTTGAAAGTGACTTTAGACATAGCGACATTCTCCATTAGAGGTTAACTGTTCATCTCAGGCTGACCTAAGCTTCGATGTAATATTAGTCAACACACTGTTTCGGATAAATATCGTTTTATCTACATGACTGTTTAGTTATACTTAACAAATGAGAATAGAACCTTCTTTAATTTCATCACTGACGTGGTTTGCACATATTGCTCGCCATCGCAGTTTCACTAAAGCAGCCTTAGAAATGGGGGTAACCCGTGCTGCCTTATCACAACACCTAAAAGCGTTAGAACAACAGCTACAAGTTCGGTTAATTAATCGAACCACCAGAAGTATGTCGCTGACGGAAGAAGGCCAACGTCTGCTTGATATTTTGCAACCTTCATTGGTGAACATTGAGCAGGTCGTTAACGAATTGAACGACTCTCATCTTGAGCCTTCGGGATTAATCCGTATCAGTGTATCAAGAACCGCTGCTCGGCTGCTTATTGAGCCCTATCTAGGTGAGTTCCTCTCTCGTTATCCTAAAATACGCCTAGAGCTAATCATGGATGATGGCTTTTCTAACATCGTCGCAGAAGGCGTTGACGCTGGCATTCGCTTAGGATTAAGCTTAGATGAACATATGGTTGCGGTCCCTATTACTCCGCCGTTAACAACCGCAATAGTGGGCTCTCCTGAATACTTTAGGCAAAATGGACTACCTCAAACTCCTGAGGATTTAGAAGGTCACAATTGCCTTGCTTATCGTTTTACCTCTAGCGGAACAATTGATCATTGGTCCCTAACCTCTCCAGATGTTGCAAAGCGCACCCTAGTTTTCGAGCCTAAAGGCAATGCTATTTTTAATGATGACTATAGTATGTTACAAGCTGCAATACAGGGTGTGGGTTTAGTGAAGCATATTGATTTATGGGTGGAAAAGCACATAAATGAGGGAAGATTGACCCGAGTTCTGACACCTTGGTGCAAAGAGTTTCCTGGGTTTTATTTATATATACCTTCACGAGAGCATATGCCGAAAAAAATCCGCGTCTTGATGGATTTTTTAATCGAAAAGCGCGAAGCTCTGAAACTCAAAGAGTAATTACCAAATTGCTTTAAATAAAAAAGCGAGCACGAGGCTCGCTTTTAACTTTCTGTTTTCGTTATATATTACAATAGCTCAACCGATTGTTTGGCTATCACAAATTCCTCGTTAGTAGGAATAACAAGAGCTTTGGCACCTAACAACTCAGATGTTGCAATAACACCTGCGTTACCAAATCTTGCATCTTCGTTACCTTTCTCATCTTCAACAAAACCTAACAGTTTTAGGTTTTTCAAGATTTCACGACGAATTGGTAGTGAGTTTTCACCAATACCACCAGTGAAGATGATGCCGTCTAATGAATCCAGAGCCGCTAGGTAGGAAGTAATGTATTTCGCAACGCGGTAAGTGAAGATCTCAAATGCCAACTTCGCACGTGAATTCCCCGCTTCCATTGCTTCTAGTACACCACGAGCATCACTTGTCACACCAGATACACCTAAGAAACCTGACTTCTTGTTCATCATCTCGAACACTTCGTCTTTTTCCCAGCCTTTACGGAAAAGGAACTCGATAACACTTGGGTCTAGGTCACCACAGCGAGTGCCCATCATTAGGCCAGCTAACGGCGTCAAACCCATACTTGTATCAACACATTCGCCATTTTTAACCGCACTCACTGATGCACCGTTACCTAAGTGCACAGTGATAAAGCTGCTTTCTTCAACCGGCTTATCTAGCATTTTCGCTGCTTCACGGCTTACGTAATAGTGGCTTGTGCCGTGAGCACCGTAACGACGCACTTTATGCTCTTCGTAAAGCTCGTAAGGAAGTGCGTACATAAAGGCTTTGGCTGGCATTGTTTGGTGGAAAGCAGTGTCAAATACAGCAAATTGAGGCAGTGAAGGGAACGCCGCCATTGCCGCTCTCATGCCTTCAGCGTTCGCTTTGTTATGAAGTGGTGCAAGTTCAGCAAGGCGCTCTACTTCTTGAATAACTGTTTCATCAACTTTCACAGTTCCTTTAAAGGTTTCACCGCCTGCGACAATGCGATGGCCTACAGCGACAAATTTTGAGCTCAAACCTAGAGTTTCGAGTAGTTTTACCACTCGCTCAACAGCGTACTGATGATGGTTACCGCCAGCTGGAATTGCTTCAACGGTTTTTTCTCCCTGATATTTCCAACTGATTTCAGCTTCAGGTAGACCAAAACACTCACCAATACCTGATACCAAAGCTTCACCGGTTTCAGAATCAATAACAGCAAATTTTAATGAAGAGCTACCAGAGTTGATCACCAGTACAAACGAATTAGACATGAAATAGTTATCCTGTTGTAGAGCAGAGGTTGTAATAGCGCTTGTGCGCTGCGTACTTCTTGTTTGCCCCTCTATTATTCAATAATTTTTTAATCTTTCAACAATCTTTTAGTAAAAGCGATTTGATTGAACAAATTTTGTTGATCTGTAGCAAGTTTTGATTTTATTTGAAGACTAAAAAATATCACTTGTTAAACATAATTTATGAATAGGTCAATTTGTACAAAGTCAGATATATAAGCTACGTTGTTTATTGGGTGAACAAAAATAACAAACCAATCAATAAATCGGGGTAATAATGTGCCCACTATTGCATTTCTATTAGTGATCTTAGGTTTGATTTTGCTCTGCTGGGGATGGCAGATGACAAAAAACATCTGCTCGAAAACTGACGTAACCGGGTGGACTTTCCTATTATTGTTAATCAGCTGTTTCATTTTTGCTTATGCCGTTTTTTTGCACGCTATCATGCAAAAACCTATTGCTTCTCTCTTAGAAACGGGGGTTTCTCTTATACTTTTTGGCGGCAGTATCTTTGTCGTGCTGGTGATTAAGTGGAGCAACGATTCGATATTAGAGCTTCATACCGTTGCTGAAAGAGAGAAGCGCAATGCCGTCCATGACGCTCTTACTGGGCTCCCTAATCGTAAATACTGCTTTGAGTCTATCGAAGGCAGAATACAATCTAGAGACCCATTCTCGGTGATCCTTTTTGACGTGGTTAATTTTAAACAAGTCAACGATGCAATGGGTCACTTTTGTGGAGACCAGTTACTTATTCAAATTGGTCAACGCCTTCAGGGGAAACTGAAAGGCAATGACCAGATATTCCGCGTTGGTGGTGATGAATTTGTCATCCTGACATCTTCTGCATGCGAGGAAACGGGTAAAAAACTCATAGAAGAACTAGATTCTGCAATGTCTGAACGCTTTCATCTAGATGAGTTTCAAGTTTCCTGCCGCGTTGTTTTTGGTATAAGCACCTACCCATATGACGCCCTAACCAATGATCTTTTGATCAAGCACGCAGATATCGCTATGTATCACGCCAAGCGTAATGGCAATCTTTTTGCGTTTTATAATGAGGATATGAACGTCGGGGCTAAGTACCAACTTGAGATATCTTCTCGTATTCAATGTGCGCTTGAAAAAGAGGAGTTTCAGTTGTATTACCAACCGTTGATTGATGCACACACTAACTTAGCTGTCGGTTTTGAAGCAGTGATTCGTTGGCATGACGAAAATGGTAAAACGATCTCACCCAACGACTTCATTCCTATCGCAGAGCGTAGCAATCAGGTGCACAACATTACCATGTGGGTTCTTAACCAAGTAGAAAGGGATCTGCAAACATTTATAGAGAAAGGCATTAAGCTTCCTGTCCACGTAAACTTATCAGCGAAAGATCTCTCATCTAACTTGCTGTTTAATCGCTTAGAAACTTTGCTCAAAGTAAACCCGCAATTCGCTGACCTAATAAGTTTAGAGATCACTGAAACGATGGCGATCGATAGGGTCGTTGAGCTCAACCCCTTAATTCATCAAATTAAAGGATTAGGTATAAAGATCAGCTTGGATGATTTTGGCACTGGGTATTCATCTTTGTCACTGTTAAGAGATCTTCCGGTTGATCAAATTAAAATCGACCGCTCATTTCTCTCCACAGCAAGCCGCACAGAAGGCTCCCGCTCTATCGTTGAGAACACGATTGCGCTAGCACATGGATTAGGGTATTCGGTCGTAGCAGAAGGCGTTCAAGACATGGACACACTGCATTTTTTGAGAAGTCGAGGATGTGACATCATTCAGGGTTACTTGTTCTGTCCTGCCCTGCCCTTAGACGAAGTAATAAGTTGGGTAAACAAACACGATGAAAAGCAAAACCGTATTAGACGCGCATAAAAAAGCCGAGCGCTTTGCTCGGCTTTAAATTCTTTTTGTAGCGACTTAAACCGTCGCTTTAATCACTAGTGATTATGCGTCTGTACGACGGCCACGACCGTGACCACGTTCACCACGATGTGCACCACGGTGATCACCACCACGGTTGCGATCGAAACGACGTTCGCCACCTTCACGATTGCCATCGCGGTTGCCGTCACGGTTACCACGGAAGCCACCTTCGCGACGGCCGCCTTCACGACGATCACCACCACGGTTGCCGCCTTCGCGGTTGCCACGGTAACCACCGCCATCACGACGACCACCATCGCGACGACCACCGTCACGGCGACCACCACGAGACTCGCGGAAATCATCGAAATCACATACTACAGCACCAACATCTTGTTGACGGATACGTAGTTTGCTTAGCTTGTTCGCCGCGTCTGAAGTCATTGCTTTAGGTAGCTGTACGAATGTGTGACCTTGAGCTAGCTTGATCGCACCGATAGAACCTTTACCTAGACCTAGTTCGTTTGCTAGAGCGCCAACGATGTCTTTAACTTGAACGCCTTGCTCACGACCAACTTGAAGCTGGTAAGTATCCCAGTCTTGGTTGTTGAAGTTACGACCGCCATCGCGACCACCTTCACGGCGCTCTTTACGACGTTGCTTGTCACGCTCAATTGCTTCAACCATTGGGTCTTCGCCAATGTAGAACAGAGGACGTTTGCCTTGCTGACGCTTAAGAAGCATAGCAGCAAGTGTTGCTGGGTCGATGTCTAGAGAAGTTTGTAGTTTCTCTACCAGCTCAGCAAATTTGTCTAGTGCTTTGTGCTCTTTCTCTGCTTCAAGCTCAGCGCCTAGCTTAGCTAGACGAGCTTCAGCAACTTGGTCACGTAGAGGAAGTTGGATTTCTTCCATAGATGACTTAGTTACACGCTCGATAGTGCGAAGCATACGAATTTGGTTAGTGCGAACTAGAAGGATCGCTTTACCTTTACGTCCAGCACGGCCAGTACGACCGATACGGTGGATGTATGACTCAACATCAAATGGGATGTCGTAGTTAAATACGTGCGTAATACGTGGAACGTCAAGACCACGAGCTACAACATCAGTTGCAACTAGGATGTCAATAACACCTTGTTTGATGTGATCAACAGTACGTTCACGTAGAGACTGAGGAATGTCACCGTGCAGTGCAGCTGCTTTGAAGCCACGTGCAGATAGCCAGTCAGCCAGACGCTCAGTATCTTGACGAGTACGTACGAATACGATTGACGCGTCAGTTTCTTCAGTTTCAAGAAGACGAGACATTGCTTCATCTTTCTCTACACCTTTCACTACCCAGAACTGTTGTTGAACTTTGTCTACAGTGTGGTTTTTACCAGCAACGTCAACCGTTACAGGGTCACGAAGGAAACGTTCAACGATCTTCTTCAGCATTGGAGGCATAGTTGCAGAAAACAGAACGCGTTGTGCTGACTCTGGAGCGTGCTCCATGATCGCAGTTACGTCATCTACGAAACCCATGTTTAGCATTTCGTCTGCTTCATCAAGAACGAAAGTACTAACTTCGTCTAGGTGTAGACGTTCGCGATTGATAAGATCTTGAACACGGCCTGGAGTACCGACAACTACATGAGCGCCACTTTTAAGAGCACGCATTTGGTCGACAATAGATGCGCCACCGTAAATCTCTAGAACTTTCAAACCTTTGATGTTTTTACCAAGGTTTTTCATTTCCGCTGCAACCTGAATTGCCAGCTCACGAGTCGGAGCAAGTACAATCGCTTGCGGTTTGCGTTGGTTTAGATCGAGTTTGTTGAGAAGAGGCAGAGAGAACGCTGCTGTTTTACCTGTACCTGTTTGAGCTTTACCCAGCGCGTCAGCACCTTCCAATAGGTGTGGGATTGCCGCAGCCTGAATTGGAGTTGGTGACACGAAACCCATTCCGTCTAGAGCAGAAAGGATAGAATCATTCAGAGATAAATCACTGAATTGAATAACAGAATCTTGCATTGGGATCCTACTTAATTAAACAAAAAAACAGTCCCATATGCTCTTCCAATTCGATACTGATCCATCCAGATACTGATTCCATTCAGACGGGAACACAGCACAGTACACAACCGCGATAAGCCATTAGGGACGACTAAGGGAGGCGGATTATTCCTTAAAAGCATAAAAAAATCCAGAAAAAATTGAATTACATCACAATTTATTCTCAACAATGGTATTTTTAGCATATTTTTCCACCAACCCTACCATTCCCCGTAGATTCGCGTAACTCACAGATGAGAATTTCATCAATATTTAAGCCAATTTCTCGTGGTTAAATTGGCAAAATTCACGGCGAAATTACGCTCCACAGGTAGTAATAATAGCTCGCAATGATTATAGTGTGCCCAACTCCATAGGTAATTTAAGAAAAGATGTTTCAAGATAACCCACTACTCGCTCAGCTTAGGCAGCAAATCCAAGAAAACCTGCCTAAAAAAGAAGGCTCAATAAAAGCCACAGATAAAGGCTTTGGCTTTTTGGAAGTGGACAGTAAGACGAGCTTCTTCATCCCGCCTGCGTACATGAAAAAGTGCATGCACGGTGACAAAGTCATCGCCATTATCCGCACCGAAAATGAACGCGAAGTTGCAGAGCCACAAGAGCTGCTGGAACAAGCCGTGACTCGCTTTATTGGTCGAGTAAAAATGTTCAAAGGCAAGCTCAACGTAGCACCTGATCACCCACAGCTTAAAAAGCTATCTCTTAAAGCGAAACTAAAGAAAGGTCTAAAACCTGACGAGTTCGCCGAAGGTGATTGGGTTGTCGCACATCTTATTCGCCATCCTCTAAAAGGCGATAACTCTTTCTTCGTAGAAATTTCTGAAAAAATCACTGACGCGAATGATAAAATTGCGCCTTGGTGGGTAACGCTTGCTCAAAACGATCTACCAAACTCTGAGCCAGCAGGCATCGATAACTGGGAACTGAAAGACGACGCGGAGCTAGAACGCGTAGACATGACTCATGTTCCATTCGTCACTATCGACGGTGAATCGACTAAAGATATGGACGATGCGCTGTACGCGAAGAAAACCGTATCTGGCGATTTCGAACTCACCATCGCTATTGCGGACCCAACCGCCTACATCACACCTGAAGATGAAATGGATAAAGTAGCGCGTGAGCGTGGCTATACTATTTATCTTCCAGGCCGCAACATCCCGATGTTACCTCGTGATTTAGCGGACAACCTATGTTCTCTGATTGAAGGTGAAACCCGCCCTGCTATTTGCTGTACCGTAACGGTAAGTAAAGATGGTGTGATTGGCGACGATATTAAATTCTTCGCGGCAAACATCAAATCACATGCACGCCTAGCATACGATCACGTGTCTGATTGGTTAGAAAACGGCAGCTCTGAAGCATGGCAGCCATCTGAAGAGATCGCGACCATCGTTCGTGATCTTTATGAGTTCTCTCTTGCTCGCGCTGAATGGCGTGAGAAAAACGCAGTGGTCTTCCCTGATCGTCCTGACTACCGTTTTGAGCTCAGTGAAGATAACGATGTAATTGCTATCCACGCAGACATGCGCCGCAGTGCAAACCGCCTTGTTGAAGAATCCATGATTACCGCAAACATCTGTGCAGGTCGTACATTACGCGATAAATTTGAAACAGGTGTTTTCAATACGCATGCTGGTATCAAGAACGAGAAGATTGAAGAAGTGGTTCAACTTGTCAATCCAGAAGGCCAGTTGGAGTTCACAGCGGAGTCTATTGCTACACTAGAAGGCTTTGCTGCATTGCGCCGCTGGTTGGCTGCTCAAGAAACGTCTTACCTAGATAACCGTATTCGTAAGTTCCAAGCATACAGTGAAGTGGGTAATCAGCCTCTGCCTCATTACGCAATGGGTTTAGACATCTATGCAACTTGGACATCACCAATTCGTAAATACGGTGATATGATCAACCACCGTATGTTGAAGGCCGTCATCCTTGGTAAAGAACCCGTACAAAAACCAGATGACCAAGTAGGCGAAGAGCTAGCTCTACATCGTAAACATCATAAAATCGCTGAGCGAAATGTCTCAGATTGGCTATATGCACGCACGCTTGCTGATGAGCCGAGCAAGAAAACTTGTTTCACAGGTGAGATTTTCGATATTAATCGTGCAGGCGCACGTGTCCGACTTCTCGAAAATGGCGCAGCAGCCTTTATTCCTGGTGCACTAATTCTTGATAATAAAGAAAGAATTGAGTGCAATGGCGACAACGGTACCATCTCTATCGATAAAG
Organism: Vibrio sp. PBL-C16; assembly: GCF_034321865.1. NCBI lineage: Bacteria > Pseudomonadati > Pseudomonadota > Gammaproteobacteria > Vibrionales > Vibrionaceae > Vibrio > Vibrio sp. PBL-C16. The sequence goes on from NZ_JAXLNY010000001.1 coordinate 658,600, forward strand.
AGGTCGTATACAAACTTGGGGATACATTGGAAATTGTCCTTACGGACGTAAACCAAGAAAACCGCAGTTTAGTTGCAAAGCCAACCCAGGTATTCGCTGAACAACCAGCAGCACAAACAGAACAGACTGTAAGTGAATAATACCGAATGAAGTTAAAAGGCGCTCTATTGAGCGCCTTTTTTATTTGTTATGTAAAACGATAAGAACGAGTATGCCGAACATTGAGATCATTCGCTTTAATCACTTCACTGCGCGCAAAAGTGAGCGTTACACTGCAACACATAATGGGTTATATATTGTTGAAGAAGGTGCCCTATTAGTTCATCAACCTAATGGTGAGCAATTTGAACTTAAAGCCGGAGATTTCACACTCTATAACTCCGCAGATCTGAGCAGTGCAGAGGCCGTCTCTAGTGACGGTGGCTTTAAAGCACTGGCTTTGGTCTTCAACCCAAACATATTCTGTGACTTTAAGAAAGCGCACCCGATGCTACGTTCCAAAACGGAAGAAAGGCGCTTCTATCCTTTTTCGACGCAATCCGGTAGCGAAGTAGCACAATTGAAGGACATGTTGGTTAAGTTAGCGAGTCGCAACGCTCCAGACTACACACAAAGCCATATCGCAATGGCATTGCTGTCGTTGATGGTTGAGGTAGAGCCAAACATCCTATCTATCATAGATGATGCAAGTAGCCTGAGCGACTCTCAAAAAGCCATTAAGTACATTGAGGGTAATATTGAAAAAGACATCACGCTAGAAGGCTTAGCGGCTCATATGAGCATGTCCATCGCGACCTTGAAACGTCGCCTCGCCGCAGATGATCTTTCGTTTTCTCAGATATTAAAGGTGAAACGGATAAACTTCGCAGCAACCCAACTGCGCAAGTCAGAAAAATCAATAACAGAAATAGCGTTTGAGTCTGGTTTTAAAAGTGCAGCGCATTTCAGTACAGCATTTAAATCCGTTTACAACATGACCCCCAAAGACTTTAGAAACCAAGTCGTTAAGCCTAAAGTATAAATCATGTCGGCATTCGCATCCGTTGGGCTCGCCCTATTCCCAAAAACACGCTTGAGGATCACGCTCCAATTCGTTGAGTAAGTCCTCAAGCATTCGGCTAAATGGAAGTGGCTTATAAGGCACCCACCTTAACAGCTCGTTGTGATATGTGGGAACATAGAAATACCAAAGTTGGTTGTCCTCATCAAACATGATCTTCGCGACGGGAGAAGTATACTCGCTATGCTGGGAGTCGAGGAGAAAATGCGCCCGATGAAGCTCAACACCATTTTCTACTAGCTCATAGAGGCACTTGCCCTGTTCGACAGGCAAGTTAGCATTACGCACAGAGCAGAGCGATTGAACTGATTTGTATAAACGACTTGTCGCCATTTGGGACACTGACATCAACGTTCTCCCGATGGATGATAGTTAGAGCTGTCGATCCTAGTATATAACCTTTACATCATCACCGATGGTAGTTATCTACCTAACTCAAGTATAAGATAGCTATATTATCATTTGCCCAGATTATCATCTCAATCCACTTGGAAACGCTAGCTCCATCACCTCTTGACTAGAAACAATTCCCCTGTTTAGCGCTAACAGTTCACAAAAGTGTAACCTGAACGCAATATCATAAACTCTGCTTTATCCCGTATATGGAGTTTAATATGTTACGTTTTACTGTGGCGACGTTATTGGCCATAGCAGTCTCCCTCCCTACCATTGCAAAAGAAATCAACATCTCAGGGTCAACGTCGGTTGCTCGTGTGATGGATGTACTTGCTGAGGAATACAACAAAACACACCCAGACGATTACGTTGCTGTTCAGGGCATTGGTTCGAGTGCTGGTATCACCATGGTCAATAAAGGAGTAGCCGAAATAGGCATGAGCTCTCGCTATCTGACTGAAAGCGAAAAAGGTGAAGATCTCAATGTATACCCTATCGCTTATGATGGCCTCGCTGTTGTTGTAAACCGTACCAACTCTATAGAAAACCTTTCTCAGCAACAACTATTTGATATTTACAAAGGTAAAATTAAGAATTGGAAAGAGGTCGGGGGCGCAGATCAGCCTATCGCGGTGGTTACTAGAGAAGCGTCTTCAGGTTCACGTTACAGCTTCGAAAGCTTGCTGGGACTGACCAAAATCGTTAATGATCGCCTTGTCTCGGATATCAGCCCAAACAACTTGGTTGTAAACAGCAACAGCATGGTAAAAACCATTGTTAACCATAACACTCGCGCCATTGGTTTTATCTCTGTAGGGTCAGTAGATCGCTCGATCAAGGCGATTCAGTTAGATGGTATTGACCCAACCTCGACAAACATTAGCAATCATAAGTACAAGTTGGCGCGACCATTCCTAGTGCTATACAAAGTAGATAAGATTAGCGATGCAGGTAAAGGTTTTATCGCTTTCCTTCGTTCAGAGCAGGGACAAAAAGCGATTGCAGATTACGGTTATACGCCAGTAAAAAACTTTAATCAGTAAAAATAAAAAAGAGAGCACCTTGATGCTCTCTTTTCCTATGTAGTGTTCTCTCCGGTTTCGGAATTAGAAATGCAGTTGAATTACAGAGACCACAACCGCACCAGGTCGACGAATACCTTCAATTTCCACTTTAATTTCGCGCTCAATCTCCAAACCTTTTTTGATTGGCGTTACTTTTGTTAACGTGCTGACTGCACGAACATTATTGCCTGCTTTGACAGGGTAAGGGAAACGGACTTGGTTTAAACCCAAGTTAACTACCATTTTAGCTGTTGGGAACATTGGCTTGTCTGGATCGACTGAATCCGTCAGTTTAGGCAGCAATGCTAATGTTAAAAAGCCATGAGCGATAGTTGTCTTAAATGGAGATTCAGTTGAAGCACGCTCTGGATCAGTATGAATCCATTGCATGTCTTCCGTTACCGCACCAAATTGGTTAATACGTTCTTGAGACACATGAACCCAATCACCAGTGTGAATAACTTCGCCAATTTTTTCACTTAACTCGTCATAAAGCTTTTGAGCCTCAGGTGCCATTACGATCGGTGCAGGTTGAGGTGCAACTTCTTCGTTGACGGCTGGCTGCTGGTGATCACGAACTTTTGAGAAAAGAAAGCTATTTTGAGCTTTCCCCAAAAAGTCACTCCAATAATCGCGTAACGTTGGAGACATCCAATTCATAAACTCGGATTGATGAGCAGAAATCGCATCAACTTTGTCTTTAAATAGATTTGTGACCTTCATAAACACCCTTAAGAATTCTAAGCACAACTGGCTATACCAGTTAATTTTGAATTAGTTCACAAAGTCTTGCAAATACTTTCGGGCGAACACATGTACCCTAAAAGCATGTTATGTCTTATATATCAGCAAGATAACAATAAAACACCATTTTATTGACGTGCGCCAATATAAAGTAAAAACTCTATAAATTGGTACTTTTTGTCCCTTTTTCACTCCGCTTTCAAACTGTCCAACATCACATCAGTGATCATAAAACAAGCAAACAGTACTTCTATTATAATTCAGCACTTTACAAGTCGGACTATGCTCCTTATTATACCGCCCACAACGGAGAGATGGCTGAGTGGTTGAAAGCACCGGTCTTGAAAACCGGCATACGTTAATAGCGTATCTAGGGTTCAAATCCCTATCTCTCCGCCACTTTGATATGAAAGAGGGCACTAGATTACTAGTGCCCTCTTTTGTCTTTGACACCATAGCTAACATGCCGAGTTTTGAACCTTTTAGTATCAACTTATCAGGAAAGACTCTGACTTCTTGAAGAAGACTCAAATATAGAATCTTCTTAGCCTCATTGTCTTGCTCTCTGAATAAACGCCTCATCACTTTCACAAATACCTCGATTTGTTTATCTCCAAACTTTCTGATAGGCAGATGTCCTTGTGCTTTTATCATGTCGATCTTTTCTTGTAATTCCGCTCTCTGGTGTTGTAGTCCAGTCAAGTAGTCAGCATAAGAATCGTCTATTAAGCTCTCTTTTGCTGCTATTTGCTCATAAGAGTTCTCTAGCTTTTGTTGTATCGACTTAAGCTTACGGCACAATTTCAAAAGCTCTGATTCGCTTTGTGTGTGCTTGCTCGTTAGCATGACTTTTATGTCATCGATGATATCGAGAATGAAATCTTTGGTGATTACTTGCTTAAGAATTAACTCTTCAACTTCAAGCTCTAAATTAGGTTTGGATACCCACTTTGAATCACAGAGAGATACTCCATTTTTCAACTTAGTAGCACAAGCATAGTACTTATACTTCCCTGATTTACCTGTTGCCACTGTCATACCTCTACCACAATTACCACATTTTATTAACCCAGTCAGCAAGCTACGGGAACGAATAGCTTTTACATGAATTTGTTCGACATCTCTGCTTTGCAATCCATTTTGTACAGAGTTGAATAGTTCCCTATCGATTATCGGAGGTACAGGTACAACAACTTGTGGCAATTTATTATCTTTACGTGATTTTCCAAATACAAACTCTCCAAAGTATGTTGTTGAACAAAGTAATCTATGTACTGCATTGATAGACCATTTTGAACCTCGATTGCTAATAGCTTTATCATTAAGGTACTTAGCAATAGCTTTAACACCAAGAGCTTTACCACGCATACCATTGAGCGAGAGTTGATATATCTTCCTAACTATTTCAGCTTCTTTTTCACATATGACGAGTTTTTTCCGAGAGTTCTTCTTGGTTGGATCACACGCAACCGACTGGTAACCAAAAGGGACAGGGCCCCCAGTAAAGTATCCTGCTTCAGCTGTTTGCGTTAGCCTAGATTTGACGTTTATAGCGTTTTGCCTGCTATTCATTTCGTTTACTAGCCCCAAGACTACTGTCAACGACTTAAATGTCATATCGTCCTCTGGTAAAGGTTCTGTCGCAGAAATCAGTTTGATACCGCTGTCTTCAAGCTTCTTTATTGACGCCAACTGATATAACAGGTCACGAGCAAATCGAGATAAGCTATAGACTATGACTGCTTCGACATCGAACACATTTGAAGTTACTTCTGCCAGCATTTGATTGATTACTGGCCGTTCGCCTTTGTACGCTGAGCTACCACTTTCAATGTATTCTTTTACAATGACATGTTCATTCCGAGAACAGAAATTTTGGAGGTCTTGCAGTTGACCTTCTATAGAGTGACCTTCTTCTGCTTGCCTATTTGAAGATACGCGGATATAAAGTACTACATTCATTCGACACCTCTCTTGTTTTTAGATATATCTTTGTATATTTCTATGAACATTAATTTGTTGTCACTTACCAAGTCGATTAGCACCTTTTTTATTTTACTTCGCTTTTTAAACTTGTGACTAAATCTAAAGCCATTAGAATTCGTTTCATTTTTCATATCTCAATTCCTCTACGTTTGATGTAAAGTTAAGAACTGAGATATACATATTGCAAGTAGAAAACTTCAGATGAAATAGGAATAATAAATGTAATAATAATGGGTAGATAGAATGCTCTATATTATTGTGGCTATAATAATTCACTAAGTGATAGATATATAAGAGATAGAATTTAAACTATATAACCTACATATTATAACTTTAAATATAACGTAATAATTCTTATACCAGTACGTAGTCTACCTTTTCTTTAATAGTCCGAAATAGTATAAGCACAACCTATGAACTTATACTCTGAAGTAATAATGAAAAACATATCTAACTGTACTTCTTTATATAATTAATTATTAATAGAACAAATTGATATTACATTAACATCGATATAGCTGTAAGATTAACTAAAGTGATAAAGGTTAGTCATATGAACAATGTTAAGGATCTTATAAATAAAGCTCGACTTCTCTCGATTAAGATAATGTCGATTAGCCGTGATGTATATAACCAAGACTATATTGATTTAATAAGAGGCGAAGAAGAGCTCCAAGGTAGTTCATTTTATAAGCTGGATTTTTTTGAAATTTATTGACAAGATTTGTGTTAATAATGTGGTTCTTTTTAAAAATTTATCTAGATTTAATCGAAATAATCAGTCAGAATTATTCTGGCTTCGCTCGGTAATTACGACAATGAAGGAAGACAGTGTTATATTCATTTTTTATGATAACACAGAGAGACTCAGTTGTTTATTTGAAGACCCTAGTTCACCTTTCTACCACAGCGACATACAAATAAAGTTAGTTTCAAGCTGTGAAGGATTCTTACAAACATTAGTATGTGTCTTGTACCTACAGGACACATACTATGTTAAATAAGGAAGAATTCATCAAGCCGATGTTATATTTTCGATATCGTCAATTAACCAAGGAGTAACTTCCCCAAAAATATGCTCTATACCATTCCTTATCTCGGATATATCATCTAGATATAGAACTTTGAGGTTCTTGACGGCTCTTGAGCAAGCGACATACAGTAAGTTTTTAGTGTTAGTATGTCTATTTTTAAAATCCTGATCCGATAGCAATGTGTCCTTTTCTTCTCCAGTTTTTTGCAACAAATCAAAATAGTTTTTAAACTTGTTCCTATTCCTGCTTCCAAAATCATGCTCTAGAATTATTGCAACATTGTCGTACTCTTCGCCTTTAGTTCCATGGTATGTATGATAGCTAAATTTATCACTTTCAAGCCCATCAATAAAATTGAGCCAACAAACTAGAGAGCGAATTGGCAGACCTAGAATACTATTTGTTTTCTGTTCAACTTCGTCTTGTTCTTCAGTACCATCTAGCATAAGAGAGTGAATGCTATCTATCAAAGTGGCCCTGAAAGCTTCTGATGTTTCTATCGCACTTCTGTCATAATTCGTGCAGTTATCAAGGGCTCTGGCTATATTTTTTCTCAAATCTTCATTTTCAAGCTTTGTTATAATTAAGTTGCACCAATCATCAAGTGTTTCAACTTCTTCAGCTTTAATTTCTCTTATTATTAAACTTGCCTCCGAAAAGGTCATGTTTTTGCTATGCGCACCAAAAATATCATAATAAGATGCTTCAGATTTTGTGATCTCATGATGTAGCTTGACCAGATGATATATATTTAAAGCTGTTGGGTGTAGTTTTTCTAATTGTTTTGACAACACAAGAGTGCTTAATTGATCATAGTAAATCGTAGATGCTTTAAAAGCATCGTACACCTCTTTAAATCCATTGAATTCAGCCATTAACTGATTAGTTAGCACAAGACAATTTATTTTACATGTACTATTGTTATCGAGGTCAGTGCTCCCTTCAAGCTCGTCACTATAGAACGAGAGAAACTGCTTCGCTGTTTGAATTTTGTTTTCTGAATTGTGATAAAAAAAACTAACTGAGCCATGGTTTTTATCTTCGTAAATAGGTTCTTGGACTATCGAGTCATCGCGAATCTTATTTACAATTTCAATTATTTGCTCGTGAGAACGTCGATTGAATTCCTTATCAATATCGAATAATTCACCGTGTAAGTCGCTTATACGCTCTCCAACTCCATCTTCGTAGATATTCTGAGCAGTATCACCAAAATAGCCAACCATCCAGGTTTTATCATTTTGTGCGGCATACTCATGTATAGTTCTTAATAAATTAACTACGTTTTCATTTGTGTCTTGGTATTCGTCTATAAAGAAATACGGATAAGTATCTATAATAATACGACAGAGTGTTTTATGGCTTGTTACTAACTTCAACCCATACTCTAGCAACGTATCATGACTAAACTTCATATAGTGAAGCCTATCGGTGTTTGTTTTACTATCGTAAGTGACGCGTTTCTCTCTGCCTTCAATTATCTTTTCTAAGCACTTTTGTAGATTGTCTTTCTTATACAAAAGAGCTATTACATACTTGAAGTTGGCTATGTTACTTAAGCATCCTCTTAGGATACTTTGCACTTCACCACTAGAGTTCTGAATATAAGCACCTCGAAAGCCAGCAGCATTAAGGTTTTTTACCCTGAAATAGATATCCTTATTTTCAAATACAAACTCAACTAGGCTTCTTTGATCGCCTTCGGAAAGCTCATTAAAGAATCTGGATTTATCTGAGTCTTGTAAGTCCAGTTCAATATGTTCTATCGTTTCTTCAATTTTCTCTTTGTGGCATTTCAATAGCTCTGGCTGAGAACGTTTGATTAGATCCCAAACTCTTTCATGGATTGTAGATACGTGCACTAAATCTGAGTTACCGAGACGACCTTCAATTTCATTAACAGCTACGTTGGTATATGTAACACATGCTATTTTCTGAGGACTTTTCTTAGCTAAAATCTTATGAACAGAGACGTATTTTAACGTTTCAATTAAGGCATATGTTTTTCCTGAACCTGCACCAGCGTTGAAACGAAAACTTCTGAAGTTATCGATTTGCTCAAATATGCTTTGTTGGATCTCTTTTTCTCTTATCTCATTCGGCGTCATCTAGCACTTCCTCCTGAAGAACAACACTGTCAGAACTTTCGTTGCTTTCCTCTGGCGCAACAGAAATATCATTAAGTTCCAACATACCTTCGAGCCATGCAAAGCCATGTTCTAGATAGTTAGGCAATTTAGGCAGAACATCACCTTCTTCCAAAGAGAGCAGGCCAAAGATCAGGTTATTTGAGAAGTCACTCTTACTATCTGACAGTTTCTTTTGTAGTTTATAAGAGTTATCTATCAGGTTACTTCGAGAGCCATCTGGATCTTCCCCAAGTTTTATAATGCTGTTATAAATATTTGGTTTACATATCTCAATTACATTATTGATAAGATCATTATCATAATTGGTTAATATCAAAGCTTCTTCCAGGCTTGATGCGTGTTGCGACTCTATCGAATCCTTTTGAAAAACTACGTAGAGGTTTTCATCTTCAAAATACTCTATATCGTCAAGCTTGTCGGCTTCAGAATCTGATTTATCTCTAAGTTGTTTATTCAGCTCTTTTAGAGTGGCGTTAGTAGTTGTTCTGTCAGCTAGGCTAGTAATCTGTACAAAAGATGGAAGGGTTCCTCTTACACACTCTGTGTCATCACTTTTTGCGATCTGCCCACAAACACTACAATTTTCTGTATCTTTGTGTCTTTCACCCTTCTCACATTTTGCTCTCTTAATGTCCAGATCGGTAACAATTAAGCTAGGGATACATAGTTTTTTCGCAAGTGGTAGATACAGCTTGCCATGAGCACCGTTGATGTTGAAAACGGAAATGTAGTGTTTACTTAATTTAGGATGTATTTCCAAGAAGTAGTTCAGCAATGTTTCTTCTGTAATTCCTTCCACGAAGATTATTGCGTCAGAAAAAAATAACTCTGAAACTTTATACTTTATGTGTTTCTTGATGAAATTAAGCACCTTTCCATTATCATCCTCAGAGCTTGAAACTATGGCTTCATCTGTTAGGTTTATTGATTTTGTACATTTATCGATTCGAAGTTAGATAGTTAAGATTATTGAAGGTGTTACTACTATGAATCTTACTGTTAACAATATGTGAAGAGTGAGTTGTGATTGCTATCTGACACTGAAGGGTCTTTGATATCTCAGAGGAAGTGTTAGCTATCTCTAGTGCTTTCTTTACAGCATCATCAATACGTTTTATAAAGAACTCTTGCATTTGTGGATGCATAAATGCTTCAGGTTCCTCTATAAAGAGTAGATTGATTCTACTAAAGTGACTTTTATCCTCATAGCTATCTACAAAGTGTATTATTTCACCAATTATATTTAGTAGGTTTATGTAGCCTAATCCAAACTGGTCTTCAGGTATATAATCCTCACCATCCATAAAATTGTATTTAATCAGACGTCTTATTATATCATCATAAGTGACGTTTCCTGATAGATTTAGATCTACCTTATCGGAGCTTTCGACCTGTCCCAGAACCTTTGATATATCACTGCTCTTTGGGCTGACATTTCCTGTAATTAGATCATTTATAGCATCTATATTCTGTTCAAGCGCTTGTCGTGAACTATTATCGTTTGTTAGCTGAAATGCGACAATTTTATTAAATACATCACTTAGTACTCCTTCCTTGAGATGTCGATTCGCCTTTATCTCTTTGATGTTTATTAGCTTTTTTAAAGAAAACTTTTCAGTTGCATCTCCTAAACGGTCAATAAATGAAGTTTGGTATAAGTTACCTTCCTTGCTAACGCTGCTCGTTGTCTTAGAAAGTAGCGAGTAGAACTTCTCAAAACGCTGTTTCTTTTTCTCGTCGGTGTCAGCTTCTTTAAAAATCCTACTGACTTCTTCTTTAAACTCAGGCTCCTCTGCTAGCTCAATTCGAACCTTTATCTTTACGCAGACTGGCCCCTCATTCCCATCTTCGCTTATTGCTATGAAAGGAGCTAGATGAGTCATCAAATCTTCATCATTAAAGTTCACTTTGATGCTCAAGCAGAACTCTATACTAGGTGTATCTAAATTGGGAAAGTTAGTTGTTTCATCTCCTTCAAAAGCCAACCTATATTGATTAAACAACTCATTTAAGTAGGTAAGGTTAAAGTCTGATGCAGATGGTTGCTCATTGTTGCATAACAGCTTTATAGCATTAGCGATGGTTGTTTTTCCCGCATTATTCTTACCAATTATCAAAGTGGTTGACGGGGAGATTACAGAAGCAAGTCTAGTTTCTTCCGTATCAAGCTCGATTACCTCTGGTTCTACGAAACAAACAGTGTTGTGTGAAGTACGAAACTTACGATAGTTTTTTATTGTCAGACTTTCTAAGTGCACAGGTTCGCCTCTTTATATTTTTCAGCAACTTAAATACGTGCGTTATGCTAGCATATCCATTCTGTTGAATACTTGATTAAAACCACGGATACGTTGATATTGTGGCTATCTTTCCTGAGGTAGTGGCTTCTTTCTCTGTAACTAAAATAATCCATGCAATCATTGTTATTGAGAAGGATGCTCAGAGAATATAATGGAGCTAGTGTCTGTGTTTCGTCCAGAAGGTAGGCGACGCTTCATGCCATCAGGGAAAAGTGAACAATAAAATTGATATGAAAGCGCTTTGATCTGTGTGCCTCAAAAGTAAATAAACATCCCTTAGCACCCTCACCGTGCTATGTGCCTCAATCGTAAAGAGTCTGACAAGCCAGATATTATAATTAGTATAATATCTGGCTTAACTTATAATTTATAAGGCTTTTTTCTAGTTATTCGACATCATTTTCTCTTGGTAAGGTGAGCATCAAGTTTGATCGACCAGTGCCCGTAATCATCCCAATTGGCCCGCCACTTATTTAGAAAGCTCGCATTTATTGCGAGCTTTCGTCGTTTTAGCTCTTACAAAAACGAGATTTAGAAATCCTCGATCGTAAACGAATCCGGCACTTCACTATATTCCAGTTAAAAGCCCGCTAATGTTTAGCGGGCTTTTAACTCCGATTTTCTAAAGTTTAAGCAAACTTCTTAATCATTTCAGACAGGTCATTGGTGCAATTTTGCACTTTGGTGTTCATATGATTCGTTTCAGTCATCAGTTCATACGATTCACTGTACTTTAAATTAAGCGACTGGATGTTTTCATTTATTTCATCCGTTACATAAACCTGCTCTTCTATCGCAACCGCAATTTGTTGGTTTCGTTCGACGACGTCCTGAACAAGGGACTCCAGTTGTTGAATGCTATCCAAAGCAGTACCCAGCAATGTTACCGTTCCGGTCGACATTTCGTTACCTTTCTCTAACGCAGAAACCGCTGATTTGCTCCCATTTTGAATCCCTTCAATGGCCGATTTAATCTCTGTTGTCGATTCCTGAGTTCTTTTAGCTAAGGTTCTCACTTCATCTGCTACAACGGCAAACCCTCTGCCTTGTTCGCCTGCCCTCGCGGCTTCAATTGCAGCGTTCAACGCTAATAAATTAGTTTGTTCGGCAATACCATTGATGACTTCAACAACGGTTCCAATTTGCTCGGTTTGTTGGTTCAAACGTATGACCACTTTAGATATTTCGCCGAGCTCATCAACCAACTCTAAAACCGATTGGTTAACATTATCGATAACGCTACGGCTGTCTATCATCGTATTTTGCGCTTCTAACGTAGCCTCGGCGGTCGCTTGAGCATTATTTGATATCTCAGATGAAGAGGCTTGCATCTCGTTGACCGCTGTTGCGACCGAGTCAATCTCCACTTTCTGTGCGCTTAAGTTCTCCGTCACTTGCTGGCTATTTGTCGCAGCACTGTTAGCACTTGCGCGCGTTTCTTCACAAGAGTCTTTTACAGACACGCCAACGCGCCCCAGTAGCGCATTGGCAAATTGCTTACGCATCTTCATACCCAGCTCAATCTCAGCCAGATCGTTGATTCTTCCGCAATAAATATATTCCATGAGTGGATTGTTGAAGTCTTGCCTAGCCTGTTTAGCGAGCTTCTCAACTGGTCTGGTTAATACATAAATAGAGAAAACGGAAAGTAACGCAACAACGCCAAACGCTATCACTGGTGATTGATTCATTTGTAGAATGAGTAAGCCAAGAAGGTTTGAAATTAAAAGGAAGAAGGCCGATCTCATCCACAAACGTGTACGAGGAAGATACATTTTCCACGGCTTACGATTATTTCGAAGCTTCGAATACGCTTTTTCCGCTCGCTGGATGTGTATACGCTCAGGTTTAAATCTCACTGATTGGTATTCCACAACTTCACCATTAGATTTTATAGGAGAAGCAAACGCGTCAACCCAATAATAGCCGCCGTTTTTACGTCGATTTTTGACCATTCCCATCCAGTGTTTGCCAGTTTTCAGGTGAGTCCATAAATCTTTAAAAGCCTGTTTTGGCATATCAGGATGACGCACAACATTGTGGGGTTTACCGATAAGCTCCCCTTCATCAAACCCCGCGACTTCATTAAAGTTTTCACTGGCATATTTGATGTAACTGGAGGTATCGGTAATGGAAACTAGGCTGTAACTCGAGGGGTAATCGTATTCCGTTTCACTCATAAACATGTGTCCTTACATTGATTAATTAACAAACGGCAAATATGAATTTATCAGCATAACATATACATGCATAATGATAGGTTGATTCAAAAATAAAACAAAATTATTGACAAGTTCACTTGTTACTTAATGACTCTAGTCGCATTTTTATCCTCTAATACAAGGCTTCGTTAATATGCACAAGACTGAGCACTGTTCAAAATTAATACACAAAAGCGCTTCCGTACTGAGTTCGTAAATTGTTATAAGTAATCCACTAAAACGAAAACAAGGAAGGCAAACGCAATGACTATTCACTTTCGTCAGCTTGCAGCTAAGAGAAACACGACACACTTGTTTATTGACGATTGGAAAATTAACACTCAGCAGTCTTGGGGGATATTCAGCGCGGATGGAGATATTGGCTCTCTGCTTGGAGACCTTATTTGTGATGAAATGTCACCAGATAGTGGGGAAATTGAGCTAAATGGGCTGTCCGTTGCGCAAGTGTCGTTATCAGAGCAACAGCGATTACTGGAAAGAGAATTAGAAAAAGATGATACGGATTTTCTTGATCGTATCGACCAAGGGAGCACTGTTTATTCATTAATCCTAGAGCAGAGCCAAGACACCAACTTAACTGAACAGCTAATTAATGATCTCGACCTAAGTCATCTTAAAGATAGTGGCTTCCGTGTTCTCTCTACCGGAGAAACCAGAAGAGTAATGCTCGCCCGAGCTTTAGCCACACAACCTGACTTAGTATTACTAGATAATCCATTTACTGGCTTAGATATTGCGCACCGAGCTGCTCTCGCTCGCTATTTACACTCGCTTTCTCAAAATGTGCAACTACTCATAACCTTCTCTCGCGAATCTGACATGCCTGAGTGGATCAATAGCATCGCGCTTTTCAGTGCAGGAAAGCTTGATAGTACAATGGATAAGTCCAGTTGGGATAATCATCCAATCATTGGACAAATTAAATCTCAGTCAAAGCAACAGAGTGAAGAAATGATGAGCTTGATACGTCAGCATCAGCACTCGACGCCATTCAACAACCCAATATTTGAACTAAAGAATGGGGCTGTCGAATACACCGATAAGAAGATTTTTACTGACTTGAACTGGCGCATAGACAAGGGCCAACATTGGCAGGTCAAAGGCCCAAATGGTTGTGGAAAGAGTACCTTACTTGGATTGATCTTTGGCGATCATCCGCAATGCTACAGCAATGACATTGATATTTTTGGTAAAACGCGTGGTACTGGCGAGACAATCTGGGAAATTAAGCAACATATCGGCATGGTGTCTTCAGCGCTACACCTCCAATATCGAGTCAATTGCAGCGCATTAGAAGTCATTTTGTCAGGATTTTACGATTCGATTGGGTTGTATAACCAGCCAACTCGCAAAGAGATGAATATTGCAAACGAGTGGCTCGATATCTTACATATGAGCCAGTACAAAAAAACCTCATTCAAGCAATTAGAGTACGGTCAGCAGCGACTATTACTGATTGCAAGAGCCATCGTGAAACAACCCACATTATTGATTTTGGACGAGCCGTATCAAGGGTTAGATTTTTTGGGTAGACGGTTAGTTAAGAACACACTTGAACTCATCGCTAGAGAGAATTTAAGCCAACTATTGTATGTGTCTCACTACCAAGAAGACCGCTTAGATAGCATCAAAAATGAGTTAGAGTTTGTGTTTGATGAAAATGCTCAGTGTTATAGAGCTAACGTCTACCAATCATAATGACTTCGCTGCGCAAGCTGCTCATAAGGTAATGGTTTGGAGTACAGGTATCCCTGATGATATCTCACTCCCATCTGCTTTAAGTGTTCAGCTTGCGCTATGGTTTCCACGCCTTCAGCGATCAATTGTACTTGTAATTCTTCCGCGAAGTGAACCATCGCTTTTAAGACAGAAGCACTAAGGCTAGGAATACCAATGGTTTCGACAAAGCACTTATCGATTTTTAAGTAATCTATGCGCATGTGCTGTAGAAATGCTAACGAGGTTTGGCCAGTTCCAAAATCATCGATCAGCACATCAATACCATGCACTCGCAGCGCTGCAATGCATTTTCTCGCCTCTGAATCAATGAGCTGACGCTCCGTTATCTCTACCCCTAATGAGACTTTGTTTCGGCTCAACTGTCTGTCGAGCAATTGAATTTTTCTGATCGCGTTTGGTCCGACTAAATAACCAGGCGGCACGTTAATACCAAGGTGGACAGGCTGATCAAAGCCTAATTTACTGAAGTCCTCTGCCGCTTTATCCAGAACGAAATCAGTAAGTAAAAAAACCAATCCACTTTGCTCTGCCGCAGGGACAAACTCATCCGGAGAAATGAACCCCTTACTTTGATGCTCCCATCGCACTAGCGCTTCAAACCCGAATAACTGACCGGTATCAACGTTAACTTGCGGTTGGTAATACAGGGTCAACTCTCCTCTTTTTATCGCTCTTTTAAGATCCAGTATCAAATTGCGATGGGGATCAATAAACTTATTCAACGCATACAAGCAAAGGTAGATAACGAAAATAATTGGAATTGAGTACAAAAAATAGGAAAGTGTTCTCTGTTTGACGAAAAGATCGCTGGCTTCGCTCAAAGCTTCATACTCAAACATTTGCGACGATTTGATACCGATAGGATTACTTCCCGCTCTTAATGCTCCTTCTGGTGAAACTTGATCATGGATAAACAGCGCAGAGCGTTTTAGGCGTAAATCGTTGTTAAACCCTATTGTCGCATTAAAGTAGTCATGATCGATAATCGTTACGGCTTGATAACCCCGCTCTCCTTCCGTTACCACTAGCAAGAACTGATCGTACAAGCTATCAACACTACCAAGCGCTAGCGTTTGTCCCTTGGGAAAGGCGATGTGCTCAGCTAACGGTTTAGAGATACTTCCCAATTTCGAAGAACAAGTAATGACTCCCTCTTTCACAATGAGCATTTCTTCAATATCTCGTTCAAACATTAAGCTTTGCTGGAGCTCTTCACATCGTTCAGGGTGTAGCAGCGCCGTGCGGTTTTCTGTCTCTATTTGGAATAAAATTTCATCTGCAATTTGCACATTTTTTTCTAATAAATGATTGAGATTGTTTTGCACGCTTTCACGAGCTAAATACAAAACCTCTCCAATAACCAAGGGAATAGGCAGAAGGAAAATGATGGCTTTTTTAAAAATCGCCTTATTCAGCATATAAAAGTAACCTTTTATAAAACCGATTTACTGAGATGGTACCTCGATTCCGATACCCGCTAGCAACTCACGTTTTTTAACATTATTTGTTTGGATTAACTCAGTATGCGAAACGCTGAGTAATACCGCAAACTAAACAATGTCTTATTCACTCCTGTTCCAATTTAGTATCAAGCGCCTCAAACCTGAGACTTTAATTCGACACCATGTTATGTCTATCGGTACTTGCGAAAGTCTTTACCTGTCTGTTTCTCATCATGTAAGAATTACCCATTAAAATTATTTTTCTTTTCTCAGTGATTAAGAATTATATTTGTCGTAACTCCTACAACACGTTACAACACTCTCATGACGACAAACAAAGCTAATGCTAACCAGGTAAACGAAAAATCACTGCAGTTGTTAATGCAAGTTGCAGTTAGTCCGTTCCCAGTTTCTGCGAAAACGCTAAGCGAGCAATTGAACGTTCCTTTAAGCAGCCTTTACCGACACTTAAAACTGCTTAAAGAATGGAACTTGATCGAAGAAAGCGTTCACGACAAGACATTTGTCGTTGGTCCGGCGGCATTATTACTCATGCACAGCTATGAGACCGCGCAACATGGGCTCGACATGGTCGAAACCATACTGGCTAGGTTGGTACAACAAACCGGGGAAATGGCCGCTTATATGGTACCAGCGGGTTATCGTGCGCTTTGTGTCAGACAGAAAGAAAGTATGCAGGCGCTGCGTTGCAGCTTCGTCCAGGGTCAAAGTCAACCTCTGCTGCGCGGTGCCTCATCTAAAGTGATGCTCGCTTTTATGCCTCAAAGTCGATGCGAGAAAATCTTGAGATATTTTAATCAAGATCACCGACGTGACGAGTGGGAAAAAGAGCTCACAACCATCCGTAAACACGGATATGCCGTCAGTACTTCTGAGATTGACCCTGGTGTGTCAGGTATTAGCGCACCGGTAATGAAAGGAAGCAAACTGATTGGCGCAGTCTCGGTGATGGCTCCGGCCCACCGAGTCGAAAAGGACAAGCAGCGCATTATTTTACATGTACTGCAAGCGGCAAGGGCACTACCACCAGAAAGGTAATTCATCATGTTAAGCTTTTTCAAACGCTATAAACTCCACCACACCGTGAAACAGCCGCAGCATTACCCTTTTTCTTTTATGACAGTGTGTGAGTATTTGCCACCCATGTCTAAGGGCGCGTTTGAATTAGCTGATCAAAGTTTGGAAAATGCTAGTGATTGGCTTTACCAACAACACGATCATGAAACCGCTGAGAACTATGGGCACTTCAACCACGACAAACTGGAGAATGGCGAGTTTCAGGAAGCGTTAAGCCTTTCGCTTTCTCGCCACTCAATTCCTGTTTTAGTCACTAACTGTACCGAGGCAATCTTGTCCATGTTACCTGTGGTCGTGTCCTATCGAGACGAAGTGGGTGTGGTAAATATTGGACATGACATGAACTTGAAACCAACACTTGAACCACGTTTAGGCTCGGCATTCCATTTTGCTCTTTCTCGCTATCAAAACGTGCGATTATTTTTTGCTGGTGTTAGCGAACAAGATACAAAGCAGGAAACGTGGGAATACGCGGAAGATCAAGGTTGTGATTGGGTGACCGAGAAAGAGTTTTCTTTTCGTCATCGCAATAACGTTAAGCAACAGATCGGCAATTACCTAGACCACTGCGACCAAATAATCATTAGCATCGACCTTGGATCTCTAAAAACCAAAAACAGCCTTGATGGCGCGTCAGAAATTGATATCCAAATGGTTCTACGCACGATTAGGCAATGTTTGGTTGCAGGTAAAGTGCGAGCAATTCAGCTCGTTGGCGATCGAGATTGTCTGGTGTATTCGAGACAAACGAAAGCCATACTAGAAGAGTTATATCAGATGGCCCCACTCATCGTTCACGCTGCCTAGCGTTATAA
Organism: Vibrio sp. PBL-C16; assembly: GCF_034321865.1. Classification (NCBI taxonomy): domain Bacteria; kingdom Pseudomonadati; phylum Pseudomonadota; class Gammaproteobacteria; order Vibrionales; family Vibrionaceae; genus Vibrio; species Vibrio sp. PBL-C16. The sequence goes on from NZ_JAXLNY010000001.1 coordinate 676,651, forward strand.
ACATTCAGAATCAGGATCGCGTCCTTCCTGATTCTGAACCAACATGCTTACTTATTATCCTTAACTAACAAATAGTTACACATATAAATTGACACACATCACACTTACCTCTTGAACTAACCTGACACTTACGTTGTAATAAGGCCGCTAAACTTTGGTATGACATACGAAATAAAAAATAACCAAAGTTCAATAACTAAGCGGCTTCAAAACAAAAAGTACCGCAGCTATTCCAATTTCAGTGAGCATTTGCTCACGCTCGCTTGATGCCATCTTGTTCCACTCATTAGGACATTTGATGATGCGTCTTTGCAGTATTTTCACTGCGGTTCTTTTTTTACCGCTAACCTCACACGCCACCACTTATGACGTAAAAGATCTATCTAAGTTAGGTCAACTTTGCTCACACAAGAGTTTTAGTATCGAAAGCGATGGCACGACTTATCGCTGTACAGGGAAACTAGTCCTACCCGCTGGTGATAAAATTGTCTCCTCATTACCGGAAAAAGAGATAACGTTAAAAGCAGATTATGGAATTGTGTTAGAGGGGAATAATACGATTGGTGAACCCAATAAACGTATCTCTCTACACGCCCTCGCTACCGGATTAACGGTTAACAATGAGAAAGCATCAAACCTCGACGATTACCAAAACAAACACACTGTCATCTATGGTGATCTTCTATCGGCATACCCAACAAAGCTGCATAACATTCTCATAGACGGGAATATTAAGCTAACAGGTTCGACACTTAACATTGATGGAACGTACAACACCATTATTGGTGATATTTCGACACACAGCACGACCAATATACTTAATACAAACATCTGTGGTAAGGTCGAATCGCAAGGCGAAACACTACACCTAAAAACAAACCATCCTTTACAAGACCATTTTGTCGTCGGTAATGTTTCTGCGCACAACTCTCTGATTATAAAAGATATGTCGATCTATGGTACAGCTGAATCTGTAGGATCGTCAGCTACATTAAGTGGCTCATTCTATAGTTCCATCGCAGCAATTAAATACTTCCAAACATTGAACTTCAACAACGCTCCAAATCAGCCTAGTCAAGTTTGTGGTGAAATCCAACAAACGCCAGGAAGTGCACAAACGAAAGCACAAGACAACAAATACACGCAATACTGTGGATTGGGCGAGGCTGATTGTCACTACTCTTCCCAAGTCTGTCCAATCACCCCTCAAGGTGTTCCGAATTGCAGCATGCAGCCTCCATCGGAGAACGACTTAAACCTCAGCGCCACACCATCGGACGACATGGCACTGATGTGCGGCGACGATCTTCCGCAATTTACAGCTACAACAACCAATAATGGAGAAGTTGTAAGCGCAGAAGTCAGTGCCGTCCTATCACACCCTGACTTATTCACTTTAGAGGTGGTTAAAGGTCATCAGACATTAGGAGCCAACCAATTTATATCTGACGATAATGGTGAACTTGTTGTTCGAGTGGTTCCGAATAATATTGATACGTTCTCGTTAGATACCAACTACACACTAACTTTCACTATGGCGAAAGACACGAGCAAGCATCAAACTGTTCGCTTTATGTTTACGCCATTTATGTTTGAGGCCTACTCAAAGACGAAAAGCGCAACTTTAAATGAAATACGCGTTATTGCAGGTAAACCAGAAAACGTGCATACGCGATTGCTTGCTTGTGCCTCCACCGGCGAACCTGTAGTGGCAAGCAACTACAATGGTACGCCTAAGGTTTTTCATCCATTGGTTCAACCATTAGGAGGAAGTGAAGGAAACTTTAGCTATTCAGCGGAATTTAAAGACGGCTTGTCTGAACATGGTCTTATCACGAACGAGTCCGGCATATTTGAAGTGACATTGTCCGATCATTTTGAATGTGAGGGATTTGAAGAGTGTCCAGAAGAAGGCAAAGTGGAAGTGAAAGGGACATTTAATGTGCACTCGCGACCATGGACACTCGCTATTTGTGACAACCAACGTGCTTTGCCTTCTGGCACCTCTGAACAAGGAGAAGGGTTTCTTGCTGCCGGAGAACTTTTCTCTCTAACGGTGAAACCAATCATTTGGCAACCTGACGGCTCTGTAAGTGGGTCTGTTGAATCAGCACGCTATTGTGATGCTTCTATCACCCGTAATTTTACGCTTGATGACGCTCCAGCAGCATCGGTTGTCTTGTCGAGTGAGCAACATACGCCATCAGAGACAGCGAACCAAACCTCAAAATTGCTAAAAAGTAGTGACCCACTGGCTCAGGCGCATAATTCAGCCAAGAATGATCAATTCGTCTTTAATGGATTATATTGGGAAGAAGTCGGGAGCTTGAGAGTAAAAGCAAACCTAGAAAGTAAATATCTAGGTATGACTGTGAACGAAGGCTATCGTTACGTTGGTCGTTTTTACCCAAAATATTTTCAAGTGCAAGACCAAGAATGGCACTACCCACATGGCCAAACTTTTGCTTACATGAATCAACCTTTTGAGAAAGTCACTTACGATGTTGTCGCACTCAATGCGAATAAGGAAAACGTGAAGAATTACGTCCACTTTTCGTCTAACCTTCAACAACATTTCGATTTAGGCGAGCTAAGCTCATACTCCGATCGGTTTTTGCCGCCTAAGCCTAAGAAGGTAGACTGGAAACTACTGGGTAGCGCGAGTGTTGGAACGTTTGTTATAGAGAAGCCCTCGACCAATGCGACTTGTAACAATAGCCCATGCTGGAAAAAGAACACGACAGATAAGCAATATCCTGATGGCCCATTTAATAAAGGGACTAACAGTGACAGCAGCAAAATAGGTATAGTCACGACTAAAGCCGTTGATGAGGTAAATTTCTTTGATAACAGCGAAATGCTCACTCAACAACCGGACATTCGATTCGGTCGTTTGAACTTTCAAGATGTAGGTGGCAACCAAGGCATGGTGATCAAAGTGCCACTTGCTGTAGAAACTTGGCAAAACGGTCGATTTACGACTAACTTCGATGACAGCTCAACAACGGCGAATGGTGAATATTACTTCAGCACGCCAATTTGGTCGAATGCGCCTGCAAACAACGCCATGCTTTCTGGAGTTGGGACAATGCATGTTGGCAGGATGACCGATATCGTTGCAAGCCAAATTGACTCAGCACGCGAGCAAATACAATTCCACCTGGATTTAGACGGCTCAGGTAATCGCATCCCTTGGCTGAAATACGATTGGGATAACACGACAAGTGAAGAGGAAAATCCACCTGTTACAGTTATGTTTGGTATTCACCGAGGAAACGATCGCATTATTTATCGTGGTGAGCCAAATATGCTTGGCCTAAATTAACGCGAAACGACAAAACAAAAAAAGCCCCTCAATTGAGGGGCTCTTTTCACACAGACTGTGTAATTTACTTTGCGCCACGACGCGCTTTCAGGCGCTTCACCATAGCAAGACGACGCTCTGCCGACCCTTGGTCTGTTGCCGACTGGTTCGGATTATTACGACGACCTTGACGATTCTTGAATGCTGGTTTTGAGTGCAGCTTTTCAATGTAAGATTCACGCTGTTTTGGTTCATAGCCTGCAAGCTCAATACGGCGAATGCGTTGCTGGATTAGATTTTCAACCTGAACCACCGTGAGCTCTTCATCTCGGTTTACAAATGAAACAGCATGACCTTGTTTACCTGCACGGCCCGTACGACCAATTCGGTGAACGTAATCTTCCGCTAGGAAAGGCATGTCATAGTTCACAACGTGAGGTAAGTCTTCAATATCTAGACCTCGAGCAGCGACATCGGTAGCCACCATGACACGTGCTTTACCGGACTTAAACTCTTCTAGCGCACGACGACGAGCACTTTGAGCACGGTCACCATGACAAACCACCGCTTTGATACCATCAAGTTTCAGCTCTTTTACAACGTCGTTTGCGGTCTCTTTGTAGTTCACAAATACCAACACTTGTTTCCAGTTCTTGCGACCAATCAGCTCCGAAAGCAGTTCCGTTTTTCGCTCTTGATCAACTGGATATAACACGTGAGCAACTGTCTGTGCTGTCGTATTCGCTCGCTCAACTTCAATACGCTTAGGCTTACGCAGGATATCTTTTGCTAACAGATTTAGTTGGCTCGAAGTCGTTGCAGAAAACATCATAATTTGCGGATCAGTATCCACATCTAGCATGATCTTACGTACTGCGTGAATAAAGCCCATGTCCAAGATACGGTCTGCTTCATCAAACACTAAAAACTCTAAGTGTGCGACCGAGACATTACCTTGTTCAATGTGCTCTTCCAATCGACCAGGTGTAGCCACTAGGATATCTACACCGTTTTCTAATGCCGTTACTTGAGAAGACATTTTACGGCCACCGAAAATCGCGGCCACCGACAGGTTCGTGTACTTCGTGTAAGCTTTGATGTTGTCAGCAATTTGTTCAGCAAGCTCACGAGTTGGAGCCAAGATAAGTGCGCGAGCAGTCTTACGAGAAGCGCTACGGTTACTGTCTAGCAACTGCTGAATCATAGGCAGAGAAAACGCAGCCGTTTTACCAGTACCTGTTTGTGCTGTAGCGAAAATATCATGGCCTTTGCGAGCCATTGGAATCGCCTTCTGTTGAATTGGCGTTAACTTTTCATAACCGCATTCTGCCAGTGCTTTAACCACTTCTGGCGCAAAACCTTGAGATGAAAATGACATTGAGCGTATTCCTTAAACAAACCACTAAAAATAGCTTTAAAAATTTAGCCGTGCACTATACCCGAATTTGAGTGATTTATCTCACTTTTCTCATTGAAATCCTACAAAAGAAAAAACGGTGAGCACAGATATATTAGTGGTTCACCGTTTTCGTTTAACCTTTGCGCGATTTAATGTTTGATGCCAGATAACTGAAGGAGAATTCGCTCAAGCTCATCCCATGGCAACAGCTGAGAATCTATCACTTCTAATCGTGATTCAAAGCCTTCTAAGCTGATTTCATTCACCGACACGACTCGGTTGGCAACATTAAACGCGTAACAACCTTGATCCGTATTGACCACTGCTTTAACACGCTCTGCGGTCAAGTCCGAAAGCATAGAGAAAAGCTTTTCAAAATCAAACTTATACTCTGCCCCAAACAACCACCCACAACTAAAATAACCCTGCCCTTTGTTCTCTTTGCGCACAAAGGCTTCACCAGGCGCCAACTGGAATTGAGGCTCTTGATGAGCGTGGTCATGATGATGTGACTCGATATGGGAAGAAGCGCTGCCGTAAACCCGCTCAATATCCAAGACTTCTATCGGCAACTCACCGTCATGAATAAGCTTACTGAATACTTTTGAAGGGGATTGGTCCGTCACCCAGTCATTAAACACATCAAGGTCGTGGTTGGAACATAGGTCAACCTTACTACCAATAACCACATCTGCACTGTCTAACTGGTCCACGAAGTTTTGGTTAGAAAGATACTTTTCATCACTTAAGTTACGCGGATCAACCAAGGCAATCGTCGCTTTAAGATCAACGTAAGGTTCATACTGCTGTGAGGTAAGCGTCGCGATAACCTGTTTTGGATGACCAAGGCCTGTCGGCTCAATCAATAAACGGTCCGGTTTTTGACGCAATAATGCTGTGATACCTACCGACATCGGCACACCCGCAGTGCAGCACATACAACCACCCGGCACTTCTTTAATCAGCGCGCCTTGGTCGGTCATCAGTGCACCGTCGATGCCAATCTCACCAAATTCATTGACCAAAACCGCCCAGTTTTCTTTTTCCGGTTTGTTCTTCAGTAGATTTAAAATCGTGGTCGTTTTACCGACACCCAAAAATCCGGTCAGTATGTTGGTTGGTACTCGATTTGACATGCTTATCTCCGACACGTTAGTGCATTAATGCTCCAGCAAAGTATACGGAGAATGTGACTCGCTTCAACGCTTTTTATCGCGCTCATCAAGCTCATTGCGTGATGCGTGGGTATACATTTTTTGAGAATGATCAGAGTGACTTATCAACTCTGAACGCTTCATATCAGAAAGATACATACTGGTGTAAATGACGCAGGCAAAAAACGCGATAATAGCGACTACAATGGGAAGAACTCCGAGTGTGTTTTCGAATTTAAGCGCAGCGATAGCCAATGCGAAAACAACGACAGAGATAAGTGCGATAGACTTACTTTTGTTGCTTTTCATGATAACTCGCCTTTCGTAAGGGTAGCCCCTAATACCTCCTGTATTAGGGGGAGTGCCAGTTTGAACAACATCCAACCTGACTATTCAATGCTACTCCTTTCGCTACTTGTGAAATTTGACAAAGCTAACATTTATTACAACATCAAACGATGAACTTATTACTAGCTTTCAGACACTTAGTGGACTGTAAAGCACTTACTAGCAAATCGACCCGCCGCTGACCAATATGTCGTTTTCATTGGCAATACAAACTTGCGCCACCAGCCTTAGCCCTTCGACTATCATCTCCAGAGACATGGAAGGCTGACTGCCATCTACTGCTTGTTCTGGCAATAATGGGATATGAACAAACCCATGACGAATAGGTTTGTCTTTTAGATAATGTTGGATGCCATAAAAAAGGTGGTTACATACAAATGTTCCGGCACTGTTGGAAATCTGACTAGGTATACCCTGCGTTTGCAATGTTTGCACAACACGCTTTATCGGTAGTGTCGAGAAGTAAGCATCAGGACCATCAGCCACCACGGGTTCATCAATCGGTTGATAACCAACGTTATCTGGAATACGAAAATCATCGACATTAATTGCGACACGTTCTGGGGTTATCGCGCTACGCCCGGCCGCTTGCCCTACAGTAATTACACAGTCTGGCTGGTGCGCTTCTATTGCTTCAATAACGACTTTCACCGAGTCATATCGAACTACGGGGACTGGGCAAGTAACTATCACACCGCCTTTTATGGCCGCAGCCTCTAATTGCTTGACCGCTTCTAAGGCGGGGTTAATGGCGTCACCACCAAAAGGTTCAAAACCGGTAATCAGGACTTTCTTCATAACAGCCTTTAGGAAAAGAGTTTTACAAATTATTGCACTCCCCTTCACCCCATCCAATAGCAAAAGTATTGATGAGATAAACCAGACAACATTATGTGACTCATGTCTAACCAGAGAGTGTTTTCTGCCTCATTGAATCTAGGCAAGTTCCGGACTATCGAGACTAACTTATTGATGATTAGTGGCAGGGCAAGGTTCTCTCATTACATGACGCACGTAGAAGCTTGGTTTCCACGCTTAACTTAGGTAGAGTACGCGACCGCAATGCAATTCGAAGAGATTGAATACAATGAATATTGATAACCATGTAATCGAAACGATTGAAGAGTTAGAGGCATTTCTGCATTTAGTAGAAAGCGGCGCTCTGGGTCTTGAAGGTGTCACTGGCGTTGCGCTAGCCACCTCTAATACCGATGGCCGTCCATTTGTTGCCGTATTAGGAGAAAAGCACCAATTGCTCCTTGGCCGCTGGGTTTCGCAGCACGTATATGACAATGGTAAAGACATCGTTCGTAACGGCCCAACCAGAAAACACTAAGCGCTCGACGCCACCTATAACATCACGCCGTCTTATACACCAAGCGTATGCTTTGAAAGCAATGCGCTTGGTGTACTCAAAAAAATAAAAAAGAAAAGGCTAGCCTTTATTAATTTTGTCGGTATACTGCACATCAGCTCTTACGGAAAGAGCTATTAATGTAATTAAAGATCAAAGTTTCTCTCAGTTCCACATCGAATTCCTCGTTTACGTTCCTGCGACAAAATAGTTATCTCTAAAATCATATAGTAGCACTTGATATTAGCTAAAAATTCAATATTTAAAACAATCAAATATAGAGGTATCTATGTCTAATAAATTAACTGGTTCAGTAAAATGGTTCAACGAAACTAAAGGTTTTGGTTTTATTTCTCAAGACAATGGCGGTGATGACGTATTCGTTCACTTCCGTTCTATTGTTTCTGAAGGCTTCAAAACTCTTACTGAAGGCCAAAAAGTATCGTTCGTTGTTGAACAAGGTAACAAAGGTCTACAAGCAGCTGAAGTAACTGCACTGTAATTCTTTGTGTGGCATCAATGTTGTCGGTGCCACAATCCCCTTCCACTTATTACTGCCCTTACTATTCTCTATCTAAGTTTATATACCCAAATCACTTACCTCTCCCACACCATCATTAATCACTTTCAATAAAGTCACTTTGGTATACATCTTTAGGTAATCACACGGCCTACCTTGCAATTCCAGTTTGGAACTAAATTAATCTCATTCATATCTGAATCACTTCGCCTCATGCTTTGCTCATAAAAATAAAGTTTATAAAATAAAAGCGATTGGCGAATATAAGAGAAAAAATGAAATTAAATATATCTGCTCAATCAATAAATTCTAATAACTACGAGGACATAATCCCTAGCTGAGACGTTGAGTTAGAGGAACCGAATCGAAGGTCTCATTCCTTTATCAAGTTTCCAAAATGGTGAGTTCGAATTTGATGCAGTCAAACAAAAAATTTCCAGCCAGAGCGCCACGTTTACTTTAGGGACCAAAGTGCACGTGTTGGTTAAAGACGCCGATTCGAGACAAAGAAAGATCATGTTCAACTTAAAAGACGCGGAACACGCGGTAGGTTAGCCTGTTTTAGGTTACTTTCTAATCCATTAATCAAAAATAAAAAATAAGCTTTTAATACCGCAGTTAACTTGTGACATTTCGCTGACATCGACTCATTCTAAAACCCTAATATCTGACAAAGGAAACGAATCTAATTTTTGTTTCCAGACACCATCGCAGAGTGTATTTCCAGCACTCTGTTTGCCTCGAGAGGTTCTTATGACAGCCTAGAATCTCTCGAGGCTTTTTTGCACCTATTCAAACCACCTGATTCTACATCACAACTATTATCCCCTACACAAGCTGTACTTTTTAACTAGTTCACTAGATCGTCAATTGTTATTTAAGCAACTGATCACACAACCTCTTCCAAATTTTGGGTATAAAAGTATCAATACTTTCGTTAACTAGGATGTAAATAATGAAAAACTCGTTTGATCTCACTATGCCCAACGAAGAAGGATACTTTGGTGAATACGGTGGTAGCTTTGTTCCACCTGAGCTTGAACAAATCATGCATAACATCAACGCAGCTTATGAGGAATGCAGCAAAGATCCTGAGTTTAAAGCGGAACTCGCTCGCCTGTATAAGCACTTTGTTGGACGACCTAGCCCAATCTTCCATGCGGAAAACTTGTCTAAAAAATACGGAGCAGACATCTACCTAAAGCGCGAAGACTTAAACCATACAGGCGCACATAAAATTAACCACTGCTTAGGGGAAGCCATTCTCGCTAAAAAGATGGGTAAGAAGAAACTGATTGCTGAAACTGGCGCAGGGCAACACGGTGTTGCGCTTGCTACAGCCGCGGCATTGGTTGGCTTGAAATGCGATATTTACATGGGTGAAGTTGATATCGCCAAAGAGCATCCGAATGTCGTCCGCATGAGAATCCTTGGTGCTAATGTCATTCCTGCCACTCATGGGCGCAAGACTCTCAAAGAAGCGGTAGATTCTGCATTCGAAGCTTATCTGAAAGATCCTGATACACAACTTTATGCGATAGGCTCTGTCGTTGGCCCTCACCCATTCCCTAAAATGGTGAGAGATTTCCAATCAATTATCGGTAACGAAGCACGAGTTCAATTCAAAGAAATGACAGGCAAGTTACCCAATAATCTCGTCGCATGCGTTGGAGGTGGTTCTAACGCGATGGGGCTATTTACTGCTTTCTTAGAGGATGAACAAGTCGCCATTCACGGCGTTGAACCTGCGGGCCGCTCTTTGCAAAAGGTTGGCGAGCATGCTGCAACACTCACACTCGGTGAGCCAGGTATCATGCACGGATTTAAGTCTTACATGCTTAAAGATGCACAAGGTGAACCTCAGGAAGTGCACTCTGTAGCAAGTGGCTTGGATTACCCATCGGTTGGACCTCAGCATAGTTACTTAAAAGACATTGGCCGTGTCAATTACGGCTCAATCACCGATGACGAAGCGATTGATGCCTTCTTTGAGCTGTCTCGTGAAGAGGGAATAATCCCTGCTATTGAATCCTCACACGCTGTCGCTTACGCAATTAAACTCGCGCAGCAAGGAGAAACCGGCTCGATTTTGATCAACTTATCAGGCCGTGGTGACAAAGACATTGATTTTGTCGTTGAACACTACGGCGCAAAATACGGCATTGAATCACTCATATAGCCTAACTCCGTAGCCTAACCCTATATACAAAAAGCTACCTGGTACTAGGTAGCTTTTTGTTTGTGTCTTGTATTTTAAGAAGCAAGTCCTTTTATTCACCAATCCCACTATGCCTTAAAAGCATAATTCGATTAACCGATAAGAGCTGGAATGCCTGGAAGCTGACCAACAACAGCAAGGGAGCCTGCACAAACGATAAACGCAGTGCCAGGAATCAGATATTTATCTTTGCGCGATAGTTCGTTAGCACGCTCATGGTCGCCGATAAGCCCGAGGTTATCCAACAGCATCGTGATTGCCCAACCGAAGACAGGATTAACGAATGCACAGGCAAAAATACAGATACCTGCACTGAGTGAATCTTTATGTTTATGGATCATCTGCATACCGGCTTCAAGCAGTGGTAAGAATACACCCACAATCAAAGCAACGCGCAGAACAGGTTCCCACATTGCTAGATCCATTGGGTAGCCAATTACCGCCGCCGCAATACACATGAAACCCGTTAACAGTGCGCCACCTGGAATAGGACGCTTGGCAATTGCGGCAGGAATCATGTACGTTCCCCAAGAAGAAGCTAGGTTTCCGCCCCCTAAGAGTGAACCAACCCCCTGACGAACAGATGCTCCGACCATCGTGTCGTCGACATCCATTAGTACGCCTTTCGCTTCTTTCGGGTAGTTAAGTTCTTGAAACACACGATGGCCGAGATAATCAGGGGACCACATAGCGACAGCCAGTAGAGCAAATGGAGTCACGGCAATAAAGTGCTCTAGGGTTGGCCAGCCTAGCTGCCAGCCTGTATCTTCCCCCCACCAGTAGAATGGACTGAAATTAGGCAGGCCCGGCTCTGTGGTAAAAGCAAACTCAGCGCCCATCAAATAAGCAACAATACCCGCGAGTGCAGAGCACAATGGGATAGCGAGCCAACGTTTATTGATCTTGGCTAAGTAAGCGTAAACCATAACGGTTAGGCCTATGACCACAAACGAAATGTAACCTTGGTCCGTACTTGCAGCCCACGCTTCCGTCTTATTAATTTGCCCGAGCAACCCAACAGCACCAAGGTAGATCAACAACCCTCCTCGAACCCCGATACCAGTCAGAGTCATGAGTTTAGAGCCACCTTTGGTTAAAGCGAGAATTAAACCAAAAACACATACCATCAAACCTAGCGCGAGAGGGTGCCCTCCTGCAGCTGCGATCATAGGAATCAGCGGTATCATTGGACCATGGGTACCCGCTAAGTTTGCATTCGGGTTTAAGATGGCAGAAAACAGGATGACGAACAGGGCTCCAGCGATAAGTAATTCGTAACGCACGTTTTCTGCAATGAATTCCGGAGATAAACCAAACTGAGCAGCAAAAGCGGAAACCATGGCAGTGACCATAACCACTTTACCAATGGTTGCTGCTAATGCAGGTACCCAGTCTTCAATTTCAATACTGTAATCACGTGAGGGCAAATGAATTCCCCAGCGACGGAAGCTCATGACTGTTAAATCATGATTTAGAAAGTCTTCTCGGTTTTCAAATTCATGCGGTTTTTTGCGCACATCCCTGTAAAAAGTCTTACTTTTGTCAGACATTGAGTCATCCTTTTATGTTTCAACGTTGAACTACGTCAACTAGAGTTTCGCTTGGTAGACAGACCTTCGACCAATACGAGACAACACCCACATCAAACTTCTAGGCCATACTAAGAAAGCGGCATGAACCAATTTTGATTTTGAGCTTATTAAGCATGTGTTGCTATGGGTAGGAATATTAGACATTAGTAAAAGAACAACAAAAATCTCACTTATTACACAATAATTTAACATCGAGCTGGGACGCTTGAACTTTTAAGAGTCATTTTTGAGCAGAGAGCCAAGTAGAGCGGCCAATTCCGATTTATACTTTCAAGGTAGAGAGCACTGTGCTCGCATCCATCGCAAAGTAACTATAGATATCTCTGCATTGTATACTTTGTTAAACTCCGCCCTTTAATGAGTAAGGCCCTTAAAAATGATGACTGACGAAGAGAGAATCGAGCTGCAACAGAACAATCCACTGCACGGGTTAAAGCTAGAGACTATGTTGCAAGAGTTAGTAGATTTTTACGGCTGGGACATTCTAGATAAAGCAATGCGTTTTAATTGCTTTAACACTAAGCCTTCGATTGCAAGTAGCGTGAAGTATTTAAAGAAAACCGAATGGGCGAGAGAAAAATTAGAAAACTTTTACCTTTATCGCTTTAAGCGTATGCCACGCGCGAGCGAAGAAGAATACAACTTACCACCAAGAGCTCGTACCTTCCCTCATGGCCTTGAACCTAAAGAGCCAATGCCGCTAACCGTTGACTCTATTCTTAAGTCACAAGCTAAAGCAGCGTCTGCATTTAAAAAGCGTTCACCTCGCGGACGCCCTGCTCGTCGCCAATAACACTATCTTGAAAAGCAATAGAGCCCTACTGGTAGCTCCAGCAGGGCTCTATTGTTCTTTAAAGGAATGGCTAGAAGCGAAGACTCAAGCTAGTGAGCATTCCCTTTCTCCAGCAACTCCCGTAAGTAAAATCACATGTAGTTTACGTTTTCTATTGATTACGCTTTTTCTTCTTTTTACCCGTACCTGCTGGCTTCGCTCGCGGCTTCATTGGTAAAAAGTAGGCTTCACTCTGATCGTCTTCCACTTCAAAACCGACTACCTGCTCGCGTTCAAGTTGGAACTTATTTTTCTTTTCTATCACTTTGAAATGGTGGTAGTCGTCGTAATCGATAAGAGATAACCCTAAACCTACTTCACCAACACGACCACTACGACCGATTCGATGCATATAATCAGCAGGGCTACGCGGAAGATCGAAGTTAATCACCACTGGAAGTTTTTCAATATCAAGGCCGCGTGCTGCGATATCGGTGGCAATAAGAACTTGAATCTCGCCAGACTTAAAACCGTCAAGGACACGAGTACGAGCGCCCTGCCCTTTATCACCATGGAAAACTTCAGCGGTAATACCGCGTTTTGACAGCTTTTGAGCTAAATGGTTACAGGCATTCTTAGCATTCACAAAAATCAAAGTCTGTCGCCACTGATGCTGTTTGATTAAGTGCGCGAGTACCGCCGTCTTCTCACCTTTATTTACACTAAACACGCGCTGCACCAAAGTGCTGGCTTCTGCGCTCTGCAACTGAACTTCAACAGGGTCGCGGAGCAACTGCTGAGCCAGCGTCGTGACTTTATCAGGGAAAGTAGCAGAAAATAACAGCGTCTGTTTCTTCTCTGGTAGTAACGCAAGAATCTTATTCAGTTCTTCGGTAAATCCGAGGCTCAACATTCGGTCGGCTTCGTCAAGAACAAGCGTTTTTACTTGGTCCAACTTAATCGCGTTACTGGATACCAGATCAAGTAATCGACCCGGCGTTGCAACAATGATGTCACAGCCACCACGAAGCGCCAGCATTTGTGGGTTCACCGATACACCACCAAATACGGCAACCGTTTTGATCTTATCTCTGAGATGGTATGAGTAAGATTTGACGTTATATGCCACCTGTGATGCCAACTCACGAGTTGGTACTAAAATCAGGTGGGAAACGAAGTTGCCACGGCGATTGTTTGATTCGTCTTGCTGAACAATTTTTTGCAAGATTGGCAGCGAAAAAGCAGCGGTTTTACCAGACCCCGTATTGGCACCACCAATAATATCTTTCCCTTCAAGGATATCAGGAATAGAACGGGATTGAATGGGCGTCGGTTGGCTGTATTCCAACGCTTCTAGTCGCTCGACTAATGTTGGAATCAGGCCAAGATCGGCAAATGTCGCTTGCTGTGTTTTATCTGTCATTACGATGAGTGGCTCAGTGCTAGTAAAGGCCGTGTATCTTATGCTATTTCGCGTCTGGATGTTAGAAATAATGGCCCAAACAGAAGATTGGTGAAAGAAGCACTATAGGGCTCAGGAATTTCCTTTCACTAACATGAGTTAATGGTTTCGGTAACCAATACTCTACGACCAAGATGGTAGAGCTCACGACAAGCAAAGGGAAAAGGAGCCAGGCATTCTGACTCCTGTAAAACAAAACACATTGTATTTTGGGGAAAGAGATTACAAAGGCAGGCCACATCCGAATCAAAGGCTTAACCACACTATTTAAGCTCTGCGGTTTTAAGAACTTAATATAGCTTGAGAAAATACTATAGCTTGCAGGTGGGCAAAGTTACTTAGAACTTCTACTTAAATTAGTAATGTACGAGTAACTTCAAGTATAGAAAATTACTTAATTCAGTGTCCAAAATTGCTGGTTCGGATCTAGTAAGACAAACGGATTCCCTAAGTTTTTGGGGCTCTTGCTTTAAACGATAATGGAGTACTGTCGAGCTAGAACGTATCTACTCTTCGTGGTTAGTCACAATACATGCTTGTGCAAGCTGTTGATATTCAACTTGCATGGTTATTAGAAAGTCATCTGCATTTTCAAACCTCGCGATTGGCACTCCCAATACAACATCACAGTTAAAAGGAACAAGCATCGCTGTTCCTTTAGGGAGCGCTCGACCTAATCCGCGCATCACCACCGGAATGACAGGACAAGTTTTATGTTCATTAACTAAGTGATAAATCCCTTTCTTTAACCCGCTCATAGTTTCAGGTTCACCGCGACTACCTTCAGGAAAGACAATCAAGATATCTCCTTGATTAAGTGCCTTATGGCACTCATCAAATACAGTATGCCGCTCGCTTTTACTCGGTGAACGATGGATGGGAATAATGCCCAAAATATTGAGTGATAACCATGCTGATACTTTGTTTTTGAGAAAGTAATCGGCTGCTGCCACAGGACGCACCTTATGTACCATACTGATAGGAAAGAGTGCCAGTAATACCAAAGTATCGAGATGACTATTGTGGTTAGCCGCGACCACCATAGGACCATTGCTTGGCAGATTTTGCCGATTAATGATGTTGAGCCCCAAACCAACAAACACCAGTGGTTTCACAAACAGCAAGACGAACAAAACTTTTAAAATTTTCATATCGTCTTCTTAGTAGTAGAGGTAATAAATATAGTGGAAGAATAAGGGGGCGGTGAACATCAGGCTATCAATACGATCTAAAATGCCGCCATGGCCGGGGATAAACTGGCTGGTATCCTTAATTTGTAAGTCACGTTTAACCGATGAAATTACCAAATCGCCAATAAAGCCACTCAAGGCGATAATCATCCCTGCAACTAAACCTTGAACTGAAGTTAATGGTGTCAGGTAAGGTGCCACAAAATAGCTAGTGATGATGATGGTTGCCGCACCACCAATAAAGCCTTCCCATGTTTTGTTTGGACTGACTTTCGGTACGATTTTGTGTTTACCGAAGCTCTTACCCCATACGTATTGACAAACATCACTAAACTGAGTGAATACCAATAAGAACAGTAGCATTCCCATTGAACCGGTCTCTGGATTCTTGCTGGGCAATACCAATAAATATGCCATATGACTAACACAAAATACCGTCAGCATTAGCGCCCAGTGAATGATACCTGCTGAGCGAATGAAACCTTTGGTATCACCAATCAGCACCGCGACCATTGGAAGATAGAGGAAGGTGAAGACAGGAATAAAGATGATATACATGCCATACCAACCGATTGATAACCAGTAGTATTGAAACGGGATCGAAAGGTAAGCCCAGAAGATCACACGTCGATCTGTCATGCGCGTTGGTACTACAGAGAGAAACTCTTTCAGCGCCATAAAACTCAAAAAGGCGACAGAAATCAGCGTGTATTGAGTGGGCAGATAGAGCACAACAAAGACGATTCCGATCATCCACCACCAAGAACGAATGCGAAGTTTAAGCTCGTGGTAATCCTTATTAAGATTATGGCGTGACAAATACAGGTAAACCAAAGTGCCAATCACTAGTACGAGTGTGATGGCGGCCATCATGTATAACGAATGCGTAGGGATATTAATCATGGTTAGTTTCACCTACCGCCTTATCGATTGTCTCGTTGGCTGTTAGAGACTTAGAATGCTTGGCCTGATGATTTTTTTCATGGTTCAATAATAAGTTAGCGAGTTCTTTTTTAGCATTAAAAATACATACCAAACGACGCCAACAAGTTACAGCACAGCCAATTACCATGATTGCAAGCGATATGTCCATCAAATAAATGCCAAGTGATAACGTAAACCAATGGTTAATCGCCATTACTAAAAGAGTTACTGTGAGTAGGGCCATTCGATGCTGCTTAGCCATTGGTCCTCGAAAGTCGGCCGAGCAGTCCATGCTAACACCCAAAACGCGAATGTAAGCTGAGAGTACCGCTAATAGTGCCGCAATCCAAGCTAGAGGCATAGAAAATGCTGAATGAGCAACGAAACCAGCAGCGATAATCAACAGCGGATCGGCAATACGGTCTGGAACATCGTTAAACAACTCACCAGCAGGAGTTTTCTTCCCACCTTCTACAGCGACCATTCCGTCAAATAGATTGCACAATAACCGCATTTGAACCATCAGAGCGAACAGCACTAACCAAATTGGCGTAGGCCAGAAGCGATAACTAGCTGCAAAAGCAAGGCCAATAGCGGCAAAGAGGATGCTCATCAGTGAGATTTGGTTAGGGGTAATGTTTTTTTGGCTCAGCCAAATAGCAATTCGTTTAATAACTGAGATTTTACGCACTGCAAGAGGGCGTCGATTAGACTCGTTTTTGGATTCCATGCAGTCCATGTCCTTAAATAAGTTTTGTCGCTGTTACAGCAATTGCACATATAATTATTGGTTGACCTAAGAAAGCAGCAGCAAACAACGCGGCCTCACCATGTGCGCTCTGGAGTATAAATTTGAACATGTCAGAGCGAACATTCCCAAACCAATACACTAGGTGGTAATCATCTTTAAACACTAGGTCACTGGCAGCAATACTCGCCGATACAACAAACGTTAAAGCTCCTGCACCTTTAAAGTTTGCAACCCTAGATTTCGGGCTAAAACCCGGTTGCATTGCTTTAAATGAGTTAAGCGAGTATTTTTTCGGTTCATGTTGATACGAGCGCCATTCACAAACGCATGTTTGAGTGCTTTCCCGTTCTGATCTGTCCCATTGAATGCGACAATGATTTTTCCTCTGCTCTCAACAAGATCCGCCTTAATGTTCATATCCCCGAATTGCTTAGCAATAGACGCGGCGTCAAACATCGGCTCTGTGTGGTTGAACCATGATTTTGCTGCATTAATACTCGCAACCAGAATCGAGCCAAACGTTATGCAATATCTTGTGCGCATCTTCTAAATCAGTAATAAGTATATGTTGATGATTTTTAGCCATTTCATCTTCAAGTGAACACTGTTGCCCGGTAGAATCGCTCAGAATTTGAGGCGTTTTTAAACCTTGAGAGATTTGACCTAATCCAGCCTCTTGTCTATCTCTAAGAACCCTCTCTCTAATTTCTGTCCTTCGCTTTTCATCGCTCGCGGTATACCTCAACTCTTCCCTCTTCCTGCGCTCTCGACGTTGGCGAGCTACTCGTTCTCTAGTTGTTTCTTGTCTTTCTTTTTGGGCTACGGAGCGGATTCATATCTCATGGGAGTCGGTTTTACTGATAAATAAAAAGGATAATAACAATATTTTCAGTTATTTATCATCCTCAAAAAGATTACCTGATGATTTAACCAGTTAAATAGACAATTTGACAGACCAAACAGGCACAATGAAGGCTCAATAGTGTTGGGTTACATTCTATCGGATAACTTTTCGTAGGGTAAAATGAACGACACAGATCTTCTAGAGTGTTTGGTCTAGCGAGTTTTGGGGCACTTTTGCGTTAGAAGTTGCCCACGGTAAAATTTCTGGACAAAAGCGTTTTAGTTCACATGCTCCGCCTGACGTTACTTAATTTTGGCCTATAAAAAATTTTTATTCATTGCAAATGAATGAGCAATGACAATCATTCAGTTTTCCCTTAAAGCCAATCACACCAATATCTAGATCACTGATTTCTTAGCTTGCCACTGCTAGCGTGTGTGTTTCTTGATGTAAAACAGGAAATAACACACATGGCACTACCCACGCTCACCGAGGATAAAGGCAAAGCTTGACTCTTCAAGGTCATTACCTAAATACCAGAGCTAAATGCTTGTCTAATGAGGTTATTCTTGGATAGTGGAATGACAACACTAGAGATATACCGCATCCAAGTTCGTGATATTGTGAAGAAGAATGGACAGTTAACAAAATTCTTTGCGGTTAAAAGATGGTGAGCATCCTAGCATACTAATCGGTAGAAGCACTTTTGCAGTATGACTGGAACATAATGACGTGAACGTACCAATCATTCATTTGATGATTGGGGATAAGTCATTAGAAACAACATTGAGGCTAATATAAACAGATACTGTAAGTATGTTAGCCATTGCTGATATGGAGTTTAAAAATAAAACATATGCTGAACAGTTGTGTTGTAGTGGTCAACTAAAATTTAGAGGGGCACCTTGTATATGGAAAGCTTCGTCTGTTTTTTATAGTAGAATAGACATAATATACAACAGGTTAAGTTTTATTGAATAAGGGAAGATAATGCAGAAGTTACAGCCAATTCTTTTGATAGGATTATTTTTACTGGCAGGCTGCGAAAAAGAAGCTACCCCAACACATCCGCTTATGCGGCAAGAATTGGTTGAAATGATCAAAGCAGGTAGAGATGTAACTCAGGTAGATGTTTCTAAAATTAAAGATATGAGTAGACTTTTTGCTCATAGGCATACATTTAACCAAGATATCTCTAGATGGGATGTTAGTAACGTTACTAACATGTCCTATATGTTTCATGATGCTAAAGCGTTTAATCAGGATATCTCTGGATGGGATGTTAGTAACGTTACCAATATGACCAATATGTTTAGCCATACTCATTCTTTCAACCAGAACATATCGGGGTGGAATGTTAGTAATGTGACGGATATGACAGCCATGTTCTTTGCGGCTAGGACCTTTAATCAGGACTTGAGTGCTTGGAATGTCTTGAATGTGGCCAACTATATGACTTTCAATTACGATGATGATGAAATGACTTCAGCGCTGACGGATGAGCATAGACCCAAATTTCTTCCAATGAAGGTTACTGTCGATGATATTAAGGCGATGCTCTACTTCAAGGAGGATATATCAAACGTTGATACTTCTGAAATAACAGATATGAGTAAGCTTTTTTATGAAATGCATTCCTTTAACCAGGATATTTCTAATTGGGATGTTAGTAATGTAACCAACATGGCGGGAATGTTTTGGAAAGCAGACTCTTTTAATCAAGACCTATCAAAATGGAATGTCTCCAATGTGACCAATATGAGAACTATGTTCGGTGGTGCTAGCTCTTTTAACCAAGATATTTCAAACTGGAACGTTGGCAAGGTTGAGGATATGAATGGAATGTTTGCTAAGGCAAAGTCTTTCGATCAGGATATCTCAAGCTGGAATGTAAGCAAAGTCAAGACTATGGAAGGTATGTTTGCTAATGCTGTATCATTCGATCATAGCATAAATCTCTGGGATGTAAGTAATGTTGAAAATATGTCCTACATGTTTTATCTGGCGAGAAAATTCAACCAAGACTTATCAGAATGGGATACAACTAGTGTACGATATATGTCGTATATGTTTCATGGAGCGAGTAAATTTAATGGAGATATCTCATCTTGGAACACGGGTTCTGTGCACTACATGAAAGGTATGTTTTATCAAGCAGAGAATTTTAATCAAGACATCTCCAACTGGGATGTTACTGGAGTGAATAGTACTTATATTATGTTCTACGGAGCCAAATCTTTTAATCAGGACATAAGCAATTGGGATATAAGAAATATTAACTCAATGTGGGGAATGCTTCATGGTACAGAGTCCTTCTCTTATGATTTATCCGATTGGGCTCTTGATTCTATTTTATACGCAGATCCTGAAGAATCTACTCTTTAATCCTTTCTCTAGATTTCCTATAGTTAAATCACTGATAAAGCATGTACATTTGCGTGGATACTTATTTCTCTAAATAAGCGTTCTCAATTGTAAACGGTATAATCTAATTGGTACACACACCAAAAGGATACAGTGCTAGGACTGAATGGCCCAAAAAGAGTCAGCCTAACGGTCTGGCTCTTTTGAATGAAAAAATAGTCTGGTGGGAGAACTTGTAAGGCTGTGGCAGGTTACACTCACTTACTCCTTAGGCAGGTGACCAGTTTCCTTCGCTAGCTTTTGCATCGCCTCGGCAAACGTTGTTGTCCCGCCTTTAGCTTTAACCTGTATTACCTTATATCCCAACTTTTCCAACGCTTGGCGCTCTGCCAAAACAGCTTTGTCATCTTGCTGGCTACCTTGAGCTGGCTGATGAATGTAACATCCCTCTAATTTACCATCTTCGACCAATTGGTGGTGTTTCAGTGCATCGATATCAAAATTCATAATAAGTCTTTTCATCAAGAGTGGGAGTTTCTGTGGCTAGTTACATACGCTTCAAAGGCTTCACGACACTATCTAAGCCTTCAATTTTGAGCGCTAAACATAGCTTGAGCAAATCCCCTAGCTCGCCGCTTGGCCAGCCCTTTTTATCAAACCACAGTAAGTATTCTTCAGGCAGGTCGATCAACACTCGCCCTGCATATTTCCCAAATGGCATTTGCATTCTAGCGAGTTTAATGAGGTTTTCTTTTTCTAACATAAGTGACAGAGAGTTAAGGTAACTCGTCCAAGGGTAACACTGGTTCTCCCTCCTCACCAGCAAATCGCAGTCACGTTTATTTTTGGCGGCCTTGACTCGCTTTATGCTAGAGTACGCGGCATAAAAAATGAGAACGAGAAAGCAATGAAGTCACCTTGTCGAGCAGCATGTAAAAATAACGCCGGAATATGCTCTGGTTGTCACCGAACGATGGATGAAATCATCCAATGGAAAGACAAAACCGATCTCCAACGAGATGCGATTATCGAACAAATCGCAGGAGAAGATTCAACACACAGTTGTCCTGAATGCGGGACTCAAGCCCATTGTGATATCGCCGCAGGCAAAGAGACATGCTGGTGCTTTACTATTGAAACCCGTGATTTACCCAAGCCAAGCGCCAACCAGCTGTGTTTGTGCCGAAAATGTCTAGAAAAAAAGCCAGTCGCGTAATACGACTGGCTTACTGAACATCGTTTTCTGACTGGTGTTTATTTAGCGGTTAAAGCGGACGCTTCAAACTTAATGCCTTCCCACCCTGTCACCATAAAATTACGAATATTCTGGTGATCGCTGTTCTCTGGATGCTGCAATACATCTTCACGATAAAAACGGCCAAAGCAGGCTAGCGTCGCTTCTTTGTCTAGGTTGTTTAGCAAACCGAAAGCGAAGATCTTACACGAACCGTTGTTCTCGCCTGCATTGTTTTGTGTCTCACCATTTACAAAAGCGGTTGGCTCAAACGTATAGTTATCTTCGATCACCGCCATCGTTGCTTCAAATTCGACCTGCTCTGGTGACGCTGCCAATAAATCTAAAAACGATTTTAATTCCATTATTCCTCTATCCCTACCTCATCATATTGATGACACATTAGTTTCATAAAAAGCCAATATAAGAGTCATCAATCATACATATATTCAGAGCCTTACCAAATCACACGTCATTCAGCGCTCTATCATTCCAGTTGCGGAAATGGACAGCAGCATAAAACCCATGCTGATTGACAACCTATCGGATTGATAAGGAGATATCATGATCACCCCTTTAAAGGCAATCGGTGCACTCGCATTGTCATCACTTGCCATCGCGTGTTCATCACAACCCGAAGATACCGTGGCTTCATTCGCTACACAATGCAAACCTACCACTGCGCCCGTTGCTGGGGAAACTTCAATTCAAGGGTTAACGTTTATCGGGACATCCGTTGCTGATGCTCCATTCGACACATCGGCAGCTGAAATCGTCAGTTATGACGCCTGTACAGATAAGCTCTATGTGGTGAATGCTCAAGCAAAACGTATCGATGTAATGTCTATGGATGACAACGGCGTACCAACGCAAAGCGCATTCATTGATCTCAACAGCGCTGGCGAAGCAGCGGGCATTGAAATTGGCGCAGCAAACAGTGTCGCTGTATTCAATGGTTTGGTAGCAGTTGCGATTGAAAACAGTAATAAACAAGCGAATGGTATTGTTGGCTTGTACCGCTCCGGCGATTTGTCATTAGTCACGACTTTCCCAACAGGCGCATTGCCAGACATGGTTGGCTTCTCAAAAGATGGCCGATACATCGCAACCGCTAATGAAGGAGAACCAAACAGCGATTACAGCATTGACCCTGAAGGTAGTATCACTTTGATCGATCTGAGCCTTGGTGTTACTCAAGCAGAAGTGACACAAATTGGCTTTAACGAATTTGATGGTTCACGAAAAGCAGAGCTCCCAATGAATGTGCGTATTTCGGGGCCAAACGCCACCGTCGCACAAGATCTAGAGCCTGAATACCTCACTTTTGCAGATAACGGTAAAATCTATGTCGCGCTACAAGAAAATAACGCCATGGCAATCGTCAATCCAGAGAGCAAATCGGTAGAAAAAATTGTTGGCTTAGGTGAGAAGTCTTGGTCGGGCGCTAAACTCGATGCATCCAACAAAGACAAAATCATTGGGAACTTGAAAAGCTACCCACAACTGGTTGGCTTATTTATGCCTGACACCATCGACAGCTACTCAGTGAATGGGAGTACTTACATCGTATCGGCAAATGAAGGCGACGGGCGTGAGTACGGATTCAAAACCACTCAAGAACTGTGCGACAAAGCTGGCTTTATGTGGGATGAAGACGATTACCTCGGTACAGATGAATATACATCTGAGCAAGGAACCTGTTTAAGCCATATTGATGAAGTGCGCGGTAAGAAGCTGAAAGTGGCAGCAGAACACCCATTGGCAGAGGCACTAAAAGACAACAAACAACTCGCGCGTTTAAAAGTGATTAAGCCGGAACAAACGCTTTCTGCACAAGAGAATGTTCAATCATTTGGCGCGCGTTCATTCTCGATTTGGGATGAAAACGGCAAGTTGGTCTTCGATAGTGGTGACGATTTCGCGACTATCGCGCTGCTGAATGAAGGCAAGAACTTCAACAGCACCAACGATAACAATAGTAGTGGGGATGACCGAAGTGATGATAAAGGTATTGAGCCAGAGGCGATTGAAGTAGCACAAATTAACGGTCGTCATTACACGTTTATCGGCTTGGAGCGTCAAGGCGGTATCATGATTTATGACATCACAGACCCGAAACAAGCGCAGTTTATGCATTACGTAAACCGCCGTGATTACAATCAGCCAGTATGTACAGAAGTCGAAGATGGCGAATGCATGAACGACACATACAATCCAAAAGCAGGCGATTTAGGTCCAGAGTCCATTAATTACTTTACCCGTAACGGTGGTCATTTTATCGTCGTTGGCAATGAGGTATCGGGCACGACATCCGTCTTCCGAATCAATCTATAAAGTAATGTAAAAGTCATTTAGAACCAAAACGCCCGACGTAAGCCGGGCGTTTTTTGTATGAGGTAATGTCCTACTCTGCCGATGCTAGCGCGTCACACTTTGATGCGCAGATAAAATCGTTTTTATGCAGACCTTTGATAGAGTGACTCCACCACGTTACGGTAACCTTACCCCACTCCAACAAAATAGAAGGATGGTGGAACTCATCTTCTGCCAGTTCCGCGATTTTGTTACTGAAAGCCCATGCTTGTTTGAAGTTCTTAAATTTATACACCTTTTCTAGTTGAGGTATGTCTTCTCTTTCAATGATCTGCCAATCAGACAATTGCAGCAGCAGAGATTGTTGTTCTTCTTTGCTTAGTGCAATGGCATCGATACTACAAGCTTCGCATTTTTGTTCATTCAACATGAGCAGGTTCCTTTGGTTCAAAAAGTGGAGGAAGCAGTCCAGCTTCAATCGCTAGATCGGCTTGTTTCAATAAATTTAACTGACTGATTTTAAAGAGCTGAGAAAAGTCATCAATCACGTAATACTTCGGTTGCATGATGTCGATACGATAAGGCGTTCTCAGCACTGTTTGTAATTCAAATGGGTCGCGAATTGCTGCATCACTCTCTAATGCGTAGAGGGTTTCGCCAGGAGATGAGAGAATACCACCACCGTAAATTTTGGTTTTGTCCCCTTCTTTCACCAAGCCAAACTCTACGGTAAACCAGTAGAGGCGAGCGAGATAGGCTCTTTGTTTTGGGGTAGCGGCTTGCCCTAGTTGACCATAATGCTCGGTAAATGCAGCAAAGTCTGGGTTGGTTAACATCGCGCAATGACCAAATATTTCGTGGAAGAAATCTGGCTCCTGTAAGTAATCGAACTCATCTCTTGTACGCAAGAATGTGGCGACTGGAAAGCGCTTATTACCGAGTAGATTAAAAAATCGGTCGAAATCAATAAGCGCGGGAACGGGCTCCACTTGCCAACCTGTTGTCTCCATCAAGACACGATTAATTTCTGGCAACTGAGGAACGCGGTCTTGAGGTAAATCAAGCAGCGTCAAACCGTGTAAATAAGCCTCACAAGCTCTGTTTTGGATCACACCCATTTGTCGTGTTACCAAATCTCGCCAAATGGCGTCTTCTTCACGGCTCCATTCAACCCTGCCTTCCTGGTTTACGGGTTTAGAACGATACTGGGTCATGGCTCATCTCCATTAACAAATCCTTTACATTAAGCCTATCTGTAGTCTTAAGAGCTTCCAATCCCTGCGCGATTTTCTCAGCATCATCCCGATGTAACATATTGTTTACAACTCATCGTAACTGCATGATTTTTATGACACGATATAATATCTGGCTTGTTTGACTTTATCGTGTATTCCTCTCAAACTAAAACCTGTTATCACTTTGTTATAGAGGGACCTATGCGCGAGAGCAGCAAAGTATGGCAACCGAGCGAAAGTCGTATCGAAGAAGCCAACATTACACAGTTTATTGAACACATTAATCGACAAGGAAATACCCTTGAAAGCTTCTCTGATCTGCATCAATGGTCACTCGATCATGTAGAAAAATTTTGGCAGGAAGTTTGGCTATTCTGCGACGTCATTGGCACTCAGGGAGAGACCATAAAAGAGCGAGCAGAAAGTCGCTGGCAGCAACCTGTTGAAAATAGGGATATAAAATGGTTCCCAAACGCGCAAATTAACTACGCCGAAAATTTGCTAACCTACGCGTGTCACCAACCCGATGATCTCGCGATTTGGTTTGAAAATGAACGTGAAGAAAAACAGACCTACACCTGGAAACAATTGTGCGAAGAAGTTTCGACTGTGCAGCAATGGTTGAAAGAATGTGGAATTAAGCAAGGTGATGTCGTCGCTGGTTATTTACCTCACCTACCTCAAACGGTGGTAGCCATGCTAGCAACCAGTAGTTTGGGGGCGACCTGGACTTCCACCTCACCTGATTTTGGCGTCGAAAGCGTTTTGGAGCGCTTTGGTCAAGTGAAACCCAAAATCCTGTTTACTTGTGATGGCTATACATTCAATGGCAAAACTTTCGATATGTCTGAGAAAAACCAGCATATTGCGGATCATCTTGATGGTCTTAAACAAGTTTGCCAAATTAGCTACCTTAAACCACACATTTTTGAATGCGATGTCTGCACCCAAGATTGGCAAAACGTCCTGAATCAATACACCCCCGAAGCGCTGACTTTTACTCGTGTGAATTTTAACGATCCGCTATTTGTGCTCTATTCTTCAGGCACAACTGGCAAACCGAAATGCATCGTTCATTCCGTCGGCGGAACGGTGCTTAATCACTTGAAAGAGCATCAACTGCATTGCGATATTCAACCGAACGACCGAGTGTTTTACTACACAACCTGCGGCTGGATGATGTGGAACTGGCACGTTTCTTCACTCGCGAGCGGTGCATGTTTGGTGATTTTTGATGGTAGCCCTGTTTACCCCACTCATGATGTGCTCTGGGACCTCGCAGAACGAGCCGAAGTGACGCTGTTTGGAACCTCAGCAAAATACCTAGAGGCGCTGGAAAAAGCATCTTTTTCTCCGCAGAAAAGTGATGCATTTCCAAGTCTGAAAACCATTTGCTCAACGGGCTCTGTTCTGTATCCAGAACAGTTTGATTATGTCTATCAGCACATTAAAGAAGATGTACACCTCGCCTCGATTTCTGGCGGAACAGACATTTGTGGCTGCTTTGTATTAGGCAACCCTATTTCTCCCGTTTATCGGGGAGAGTGCCAATCAGCAGGGTTAGGGGTCGATGTCCGAGTCTTTAACCAACAAGGTAATAGCGTAATGGGAGAGCGCGGCGAGTTGGTTTGTGCCAATTCATTACCCAACTTCCCTGCTGGCTTTTGGAACGACACCGGTGAGAGATATCATCGCGCTTATTGGGATAAATTCGACAATATTTGGCACCACGGCGATGATGTTGAACAGACCAGCGTTGGGGGATACATGTTTTATGGTCGAAGTGATACCACGTTGAATCCCGGTGGCGTAAGAATCGGCACGGCCGAAATCTATCAGCAAGTGAACTGTATAGACGGTATTCTAGATTCGATCGCAGTAGGAAAAGAAGTCGATCGCAACGAACAAATATGGCTGTTTGTCCAATTAGTCAAAGGGGTAGAGCTCAATGACGAGATGATCGCTTCCATCAAAGCACAGCTAAAGTCTGCATGTTCTCCAAGGCATGTACCTAGTGCGATTTACGCAATAAGCGATATACCTAAGACACGCTCAGGAAAGCTGGTCGAGTTAGCCGTTAAGCAAGTCGTTAACAACCGAAGCGTCGAAAATTTCGGCGCAATAGCCAACCCTGAAGTGCTGGAGGAGATACGCAGGATAGTCGTCTCAAAATAACCTCCGAAGACTTAGTTGTTCGAGTATGTCCTTGCCTGCACCACGACGACTTGTTTAGAGCAAGTGAAGTTACATATACCCTCAGCAGATAAGAAAAAAGCGAGCTTGTTAGCTCGCTTTTGTCATTTTGTGTTCTTTATTCAGCAGTATTAGCGGCGACCAAGCCCCATTAATACCGACATTGTTTTACCGTCAGATACAATGTCAAAAACGTGTTGCGATTCAACTTCAGTAAAGCCTGCTTCTTTCAGTGCACGCTCAGACTTCGCAAGGGTAAAACCGTCTTGTTCACATTCTGCAATCCAATCAAAATGAACAAAATAGCCGCCGTGGTTAAGTAGAGAATGCGAGAATCGTTAATGACGCGTCTAAGTCTTCCACGAACGCTAAAACTGATGATGCAACCACCAAGTCGAACTGTCCACGAAACGCAGGGTGCTGAGCAACCAAGCCGCGAGATAATGCATCTACCACAGGTTCTACGTTGACGAGCTCTTTTTTATCGAGTTCCTCAATCATGGCTTCCGATGCGTCTAATGCTACGATGTCTTTAACCATCGGTGACAATCGTTGACTTAACTGCCCTGTTCCGCATCCAAAATCTAGTACTTTAATGCCATCAAGCTGAGTTAGCTGTTGTAACTGCTCAAACACCGACTGCGCAAATTGCTCTGTTGCTGGATTTGATTCCCAGTTTTTTGCTAAGCCGTCCCAATCTTGTGCCATCGTGGCCTCCATGTTCACTTTTTGTAACCCACATAGATTACCGCAAAACCGTTAAAAGACCATAGACTTATCTGGCGGATTCGCGTTTTTTTCGATAATCTTTCATGGCTTTGGGAGCGCATCTGCATAATACCCAAATTATTTGAATTCATTTATTGGTTGTGTCAAATCATGAACTTAACTCAAGTAGAAGCCTTCTGCACCATCGCTGAGTGTGGTTCTGTTTCTGAAGCGGCAAGGCAACTCGACTGCAATCGTACCAAACTCAGTATGTCGATTAAGGCATTAGAGAAAGATCTCGACGTTGAATTGTTTAACCGAACTGGCAACCAGCTCACCCTCTCTGAAGCTGGGAAAGCCATTTACAAAGATTGCGAACACCTACTTATCATCGCACAACGGGTCAGAAAGACCTGCGCTCAAATCTCGGAAGGGTTTAACGCGGAAGTTTGGGTAGCACGTGACGACTCCTTACCTGATGATCTCTGGCAAGAATTATCTCATACATTGAATAACCGCTTTCCTTCAACAACCTTCAACTTAATCTTGGCATCCAGTGGCGACTTAGCCAACTTGGTCAGTACCCACCAAGTAGATTTTGCTTTCGGCGTTGATTATGAGCGAGTAGACGATCCCCGTATCGTATATAACCCATTAGGCAAGATACGTATGATGTCAGTATGCAGTGTAGAACACCGCCTAAGTAAGATGCGCCGTGTCTCAGACGAAGATCTACGTAGTCAGATGCAAGCACTAATGGTGTACCTAAATGAGAAAGACAACCCTGAACTGCAACCTTTCTCGACTCGATATATTGGTTTTTCGAGTTTTGACTACATGCTGAACACCATCTTAGAAGAAGACGCTTGGGGCGTGCTTCCAGAACCATTAATCCGCCATTACCTTCGTCAGCAGAAGCTCGCCGTTATCAAACACACATACGGATTGACGCAAGAAGACTACTGTATGTTTTCACCTAACGGCCATACTGAGCATCCAGCAATGACGTGGTTAGCAGATAAATTGAGCGAGTATTTATTTGACTTCTAAACATTTTATCAGTGAGCGTCAATTTTACTGACACCAAAAAATAACAGTAAGCCATTGTTTTATAGGAATATAAATAAAAACGCAATTTTTTAGATTAGTTACTGGTCACTTTGTGGTTGCCTAAATTACCTTATGAGCGAAGAATAGTAAGGTATTAAAATTCAAAGGCATCTTTTATGTGTGACAGGACAAGCAAAAACGAAAACCGTATTCTAACCATTTCAGCCCTTTTGGCATCTGGGTTCGCTGCTGGTGGTATGGTACTTGGCTTGCTTGTAGGATCAATTGTCATCGTGTTTGACGGTGTTTACTCTTTGGTCAGCTTACTGTTAACTTTATTGTCACTGGCCGCTTCTTACTATATTAACAAGCCTTCAAAATCTGTATTCCCATTTGGAAAAGCGGTCTTAGAACCAATCGTTATTGCGATAAAAGCAGCCGTCATTTTAGTGGTTGTAAGCTTCTCTCTCTACTCTGCGATATCAGCATTGATGTCTGGAGGTCGCGAGGTCGATGCTTCTATTGCGACCTTATTCGGCATCGTGAATGTTATCGGTTGTGGTTACGCTTGGTGGTTTATGGCGAAACGCAGCCGCCGCTTCTCATCAGGCTTGATTGAAGCGGAGAAAAAACAGTGGCAAATGGATACTTTGTTGAGTGTGGCGGTGACCGTAGGATTTATCTCGGCTTGGGCTGTTTCACTAACGCCATTCTCTGAGTATGCGGTATATGCCGACCCCATGATGATGGTTTTAATGGGCTTTTACTTCCTCAAAGTACCGTTCGATATGCTAGTAGGTGCCTTACGTGAACTACTAATGATGGCACCAAGCAAAGAGCTGTGTCAGAGCGTTGGCAAAGATGTTCTTGAGATTGAAAAAGTAACTGAGCATCAATTGAAACTGGCTGGCGTAACGAAGGTGGGCCAAGAGCTACGAGTAAATGTGGACGTACATATTGATGACGACACATTGGAGCTTGATACACTAGAGCACACTCGTAAGCAGCTTATCAAGCGACTGTCGAAGCACAGATTCAAGCTTCAACTACACTTGAACGTCGCTTATTAGAGTGCCACCAAAGAGCCGTTAAAACTCAATAAAAAGCTCCCAATCTCGGGAGCTTTTTTAATTTTTTCGATTTAGTTTCTTCGTATTCGAATACAGCTCGCAAGGGAGATCTGTTCGTTGCTCACTTAAATTCTCTGATCTCGTTGGTAACTTACCCAGCCGCTTCGCGCTTCTCTTTGGTGACTAACCAACACATCAGCGAGCCCACCGTTACCATCACAACGCCCTGCCAAAAGCTATGGCTCAGAGTTACGCCAAGAATAATGGAAGAAAATAAAGCGGAAAAAATGGGTGTGAAGTAAGACAAGGTGGCGAGAAAAACCATATTGCCGCCAACGATCGCGATATTCCATAAACCATAACCACCAGCCATTAAAGCCGCAGAGGCCACTAAGTACCCCATCGCTTCCCAACTGAATGTCATTGGTGGCTCATCCGTAAACGCGTATTTGACCCAAAGCGAAACAGCTGTTGCAATAAAAAACAGGGTAATCGCATTATGTTTAGATTGCTGCCTTTGGGTTAAGTTGCAATAAAAAGCCCATATAACCGCGCCAGCGAAAGCCATAAAATACACCAGAGGGTTACTACTAACATTGGACATGATCTGAGTTATGGATAAGCCATTCTCACCGCTCACAGTCCAAGCAACCCCAACAAACGCCAGCGTAACTGCGGGATAAAGCAACCAGTTTGTTTTTTTATTGCTGCCAAGGACCGCAAATAAAACCGTCAGTGCGGGCCAAAGGTAATTGACAATCGACACCTCAATTGCCTGCGCGCGCGAGTTGGAATATCCCAAAGATAGAGCGAGAAATATTTCATAACAGACGAACATCGCACCACCAAGCGCAAGATACTTGGGAGAAAAGTAAGACAACTTTGGAATACCGACCACGATAAGAAGGAAAACAGAGCTAAGAGAGTACAACATGGCTGCCCCGCCTACAGGACCTAAACTCTCCGTAACCAACCTCGCGATGCCAAGCAGACAACTCCAAGAGAGAATCGCGATACAACCATAAAGTGTGAAACGAAATTGCACTGATTTCATGTGACCTACCACTCACGAATGCCAAAGGAAACGTCAGCTTAACTCAAAAATGATCAGGTTCAACGTACTGTTTTATAAAAATCAGTATAAAAATCATTCTATTAAGCCGTTGGAGTCGATATGAAACATTTTCTGCCCTCTAGTGTTATGCTTACACCCTTTGTTGTGCGCTACTATGATGAAGATGACAACGAGAGTGAAAACGTTAAAACACATTCGGAAACGCATGGTCTAGATAGCGAAGAGCAATCTAAGGAACGTTCAGAGTAAAGGAATCCAAACATGAAAAAAGTCGCAGTCATTTTAAGTGGTTCAGGCGTTTACGACGGTTCTGAGATCCACGAAGCAGTGTTGGCGCTCTACGCCATCGAGAAGGCAGGTGCAACTTGGCACTGCTTTGCACCTAACATTGACCAACTCCACGTCATCAATCACCTAACTGGTGACGAAATGGATGAAACACGTAACGTATTGATCGAATCAGCTCGTATTGCACGCGGAAATATTGACGATGTCGCCAAACTTAACGTCGATGAATACGATGCCCTACTGCTTCCAGGTGGGTTTGGTGCCGCGAAAAACTTAACCGACTTCGCCGTTTCAGGTGCAGAGTGCTCCATTAACACACACGTAGCTCAAGCTTGTCGCGCGTTTGCTAATGCGAAAAAACCAGCTGGCTATCTGTGTATTTCTCCTGTCATTATTCCGATGATTTATGAGCAAGGCGTGAAAGGAACGGTAGGCAACGATGAGGCAGTCTCAATAGCATTTAATCAAATGGGCGGTGAACACACCACGTGCCCTGTCGAAGACATCGTTTTTGATGAAAAACACCTCGTACTTTCAACCCCTGCTTACATGTTGGCAGAGAATATCTCTCAAGCGGCTTCAGGTATCGAAAAGTTAGTATCAAAACTGATTAAAATAGCTTAATTATTAGTAGTTAGCTTATAAAACACTTCCCTATCCCCATTGATAATTAAGTTATTAATGGGAATTTTTTATACTTTAGTCGAATTTAGAGATATATCCGCGTCAGAAGTCAATTTCTGCCAATCGTTTGCGTCCATAGTTTCATATTTGTTCTACTTTATATCAGTGTTGCACTTATACGCAGTGCAACAAGATCACTGTCACAGTTTTTCTCTTGCAAGTACCTCTAAGTGGGTAAACTTGCTTTAGATCAACTTCAATCTGGAAACGAATGTGCGACAGTAAATGGCAAATTAAGAAAGATTATTAAAAATAACGACGGAGCTATCCAATATGACAAGTGCATTTTTTATCCCTACGGTAAACCTAATGGGCGCTGGTTGTTTGAAAGACGCAGCAGACAGCATCCAATCTCAAGGCTTTAAAAAAGGTTTGATCGTTACGGATAAGATCCTTAACCAAATCGGTGTAGTCAAACAAGTTCAAGACCTTCTCACTGAGCGCGATGTAGCAACCGTTGTGTTTGATGGCACTCAACCAAATCCAACTATCAGCAACGTTAACGACGGCTTAGCACTTCTTACTGATAACGAATGTGACTTCGTTATCTCTCTAGGCGGCGGTTCACCACACGACTGTGCGAAAGGTATCGCGCTTGTTGCTTCTAACGGCGGCAAAATCGCAGATTACGAAGGCGTAGACCAATCTGCAAAACCAATGATGCCACTTATCGCGATCAACACGACGGCGGGTACTGCATCTGAAATGACGCGTTTCTGCATCATCACTGACGAAGAGCGTCACATTAAGATGGCTATCGTTGATAAGCACACAACACCGCTTATCTCGGTAAACGATCCAGAGCTAATGCTCGCTAAACCTGCTTCGCTAACTGCGGCAACAGGTATGGATGCCCTAACTCACGCGATTGAAGCTTACGTATCTATCGCGGCAACACCAATCACTGATGCAGTAGCAATCAAAGCGATTGAGCTTATCCAAGCTTACCTACGCACAGCAGTGAAAAACGGTGAAGATCTAGAAGCTCGTGAACAAATGGCATACGCACAGTTCATGGCGGGTATGGCGTTCAACAACGCTTCTCTAGGTTACGTACACGCAATGGCACACCAGCTAGGTGGTTTCTACGACCTTCCACACGGTGTTTGTAACGCGATTCTTCTACCTCACGTACAGCGTTACAACGCGCAAGTATGTCCTGAGCGTCTACGTGACGTAGCAAAAGCAATGGGCGTAAACGTAGAAGGCATGTCTGCTGAAGAAGGTGCAGCGGCAGCAATCGACGCTATCGTTACTCTAGCGAAAGATGTGGGTATCCCAGCAGGTATTAAAGAGCTTGGTGCGAAACTAGAAGACATCCCAACACTAGCAGACAACGCACTGAAAGACGCTTGTGGTTTCACTAACCCTAAACAAGCAACTCACGAAGAAATCTCTAAGATCTTCGAAGAAGCGATGTAATCTCGCTACATAAACAATTCTCTAGCCTTAATTCAATCCCCGATCTCGTATCGGGGATTTTTTACATTCATATACAAGTGAATCTCTGCCAAACATAGTCTTTTAGTGTTAGCTTTTAAGTATTAACACGATTCATATTGGAAGGAACCATGAGAACGATTGCTGCTACCCTACTCGCTTGTTTATCCTTTTCTGCCAACACTGCCGAATACCGCGCCAACGAAGTGGCGAGTGGATTTCAGATCCCTTGGGGGATCGAGTTCTTAGATAATCAACGCGTTATCGTCAATCAAAAGAACGGTACGGTTTCGTTGCTGGATATCACCACAGGCAAACCTCAAAAGCTGTTTAACGTCCCCGATGTGAACACCAGTGGACAAGCCGGCTTATTGGATGTTGCGCTCGCACCGAATGCCGATACGCAAAACCCGCAACTCTTCTTTACCTACAGCAAGCGCACAAGTAAAGGCAATACGGTGGCGTTAGCGACGGCGCAATTGCAAAACAATCAACTTGTGGGTTGGAACGATCTCTTTGTTGCTGATGCCATCACCGACACAGGGCGTCACTACGGCAGTCGAATTTCATTTGTAGACGATAAAGTTTACTTCTCAATCGGTGACCGTGGCGAACGTGATAATGGGCAAGACAGTCAAACCCATGCTGGTAGTATTGTGCGCCTTAACCTTGATGGTTCGGTTCCGCAAGACAACCCATTCAAACCTTCCGAAGCTCGTCCTGAGATATGGAGTTACGGGCACCGCAACCCACAAGGTATGTTTTACGACGAAGCAACAAAACAGCTGTGGTCTATTGAACATGGACCACGCGGCGGCGATGAAATTAATCTAATCAAGAAAGGCGCGAACTACGGCTGGGCTAAAGTCTCTCATGGTAAAGAATATTGGGGGCCGTTGGACGTTGGGGAAGCTAAGTCGTTACCGGGAATGGAAGATCCCAAGCTGGTATACGTCCCTTCTATCGCGCCCAGTAATATGATTTTGTACCGTGGTGATAAATACCCAGAATTGGACGGAAAAATCCTCGCAGGCGCATTGAAACTGGCGCACATCAACGTGGTTTCTATTGATAATGGCAACCTTACCGAATCAAAAAGATTAATGGAGAATCTTGGTGAGCGAATAAGAGATATAACCATCAGCCCCGATGGTTATATCTATTTTTCTACCGACAGCGGCAAAATATTTCGTCTTGAGGAAAGGTAATCAAACACTAAAATCATTAAGACTATTTGATTTGTGACGTACTAGTGATTTATTTTCGTACAATCTAAGCAGAAGAATCTAAACTTAACAATAACCTTTTGTTTTTTAAAACGATAGTTCGGTTAAGTTGTACGAGGTCATTATGATTCCATTCCCTTTACAGCTCGATAAAATTAAAGCCGTGGTGTTTGATTTAGACAACACCTTGGTGAGTTCTGATATGAACTTCGGAGAATTGCGACAACAGCTAGGTTGTCCGCAAAGTGAAGATCTATTGGATTTTGTCGACGCACTTGAGCATCCTCATCATCGAGAGCACGCTCATAACGTGATATTTGATTACGAGATTTCTGATGCTGAGCAGTCTGCTCCAATGATTGGCTGCCATGAATTGCTCGCCCACTTGCATCAAAATGAAATCAAAACCGCTATCGTGACGCGCAACTGCCAAATCGCCACGCAGCGCAAACTAGAACACAACCAAATCTCAGTGGAACGAGTCATCACTCGTGAATGCTTCCCGCCCAAGCCAGACCCTTTGTCTCTGCAGGTATTAGCGAAAGAGTGGCGTTTGATGCCGGACGAAGTGCTTTATGTCGGCGATTACCTTTACGACTTGCAGGCAGCGTATAACGCGCAGATGCCCTCTTGTCTTGTGCATCATGGTAGTCAAGAAACTTTCAATGACTCAGCCTCGTTGGCGCTTAATGAACTCAGCGATTTATTGAGCCGTTTCGAATCCTTACCACGCAAATAAAGCACACACATAAAACACGCACACAAAAAAAAGGGGCACCAACGTGCCCCTTATGACTTATTCCAGATTGTTTCATGCGTTCCCAAGGATTGCTTGGGTGATGCGCTGCTTAGCCTTGTAGGTAAGCGTTAAGCATCCACATTAATTTTTCTTGCTCACGGATGTAGTCACCCATCAATGCCGCTGTACCTTCGTCATCTGCTTCACCCGCGTTTTGTAGAATCTCACGCTGTTTTAGAAGTAGAACGCTAAAGCCTTGAACTAGGCCTTGTACACACTCCTCACCAGAAGTCGCGTTTTGATGTTCTTTAATTTCACTTGCTTCCAAGTAGTTGCTGAATGCGTGCGCTGGCGTGTGACCCAAAGTTAGAATACGCTCTGCAAGCTCATCGATTTTTGTTTGTAGATCAGTGTAAATCTCTTCAAATTTTACGTGCAGTTCGAAGAATTGCGCACCTTTAATGTTCCAGTGGTAACCGCGAGAGTTCATGTACAACACTTGGTAATGCGCTAGCAGTTGATTGAGCTGTTGAGCTAGTTGTGCTGATTGTTCGCTGTCTAGACCAATTAGGCTTACTTGTTTGTTCATAATCTTGCTCCTAGAAGGATGATACCAATCGTAGTAACGAACGATTCTCTTACCGGGATTGGTATAAAGTTTAAAAATTCTTTTGCAGTATTTGCTGCCGATGGAGTCATATTACGACTCCGGCTCGGCGAAGAGAATTTGGTTTTAGCTATGATTTAAATAGCCAAATCCAATGAGCAAGTAGACGAATATCGGCGTATCATCCAACAAAAAGCCCCAACCCTTTTTGTGTAAAAAGGGTTGGGGCTTTTTTACTATTTGGTTAGCGTTCAAAAGTAGATGAACAGACGTAAATCTTATCTACGCCGTTTTAAAAGTTGCCATCTGTTGATTCAGCTCGGTAACTTGCTCTTTTACTTGCAATGATGTCTCTGATGCGCGTTGGCTGTTATTCGAAACCTCATCCACTGATTGAGTAATACCAGACATCAATCCAGTGATCGAATTGGTCGCATGAGATTGCTGCTCTGCCGCTGCCGCAAGTTCTGCCATTTGTTCATTCAAAGAACCAATTTGCTCGGTCGTGACAAGCAAACGAGTTACCGCTTTTTCAATGTGCTCAGCGCCCTGCTCCGCAAGTGATTGGCTGTGTTCAATCTCCTCAACCACCGAATTGGTCGAGCGTTGAATCGCGTTGATAATGCCGTTGATTTCCGTCGTCGATTGAGTAGTGCGAGTCGCTAACATACGCACTTCGTCCGCCACAACCGCAAAGCCTCGCCCTTGGTCACCTGCGCGCGCTGCTTCTATCGCGGCATTCAATGCCAGTAAGTTAGTTTGCTCTGCCAAACCTTCAATCACTTCCGTCACTCGACCAATGGCTTCGCTCTCTTTGCTTAACTGCGTCACTTGCGTGCTCGCGGTTTCAATGCTGCCATGTAAGCTTTCCATGGTGACTTTGTTTTGCTCTAGTGCATCGCGACCTTGTTCAATCTCGCCTTTTGAATCAGAAAGCTTCTGCACCGATTGATTGGCTTGATCTAGAGTGTTACGCGCGGCTAAAGCGATTTCATCCAATTGGCTTCCCATTTCAACAATGCTGGTCTGTTGCTGTTCAACATTCGATGAAGTGACTTGCGCCGATTCCAATAAAGCCCCCATGCTGGTATCCACTTGGTGCGCTTTCTCACTCACCCCTGCCACGATGCTCGCTAACGATTGGTTCATGCGGTTAATCGAATCGGTAAGGTCTGCCAATTCATCTTTCCCAACAACAGTTAACGGAGGCTGAGAAACGTCCCCTGAAGCGATCGTCTTTGCACGCTCCGATAAGTTTTTCACTCGGCGACCAATGGTATTGCCCATGTATTTTGAAATCGCTACAGCGGCAAACAAAACTAATGCCGCTGCAATCAACATAGTGGTCAGTACGTTCTTGATCGACTGATTAATACCCTGTCCGCTTTGATCTGCACGACTTTGCTGAGCTAATACGATCGTTTCTAAACTTTGGTCTAGGGCATCCGCTGCTGGCAACAGTTCATTCGCCATCAGCAAGTTTGATTCGTTCCATTCTGGCGACTGACGCAATGCAATTACCTGCTCTGCTAAAGGAAAGTACAGTTGCTGCATTTCCTTAAACAGTGACCACAGTGATTGGTCGTTATCAGTCAGTCTGTCGAGTTTACTGTCGATTTCCGCCACAGACTGATTGTGGTACTTAATCAAGTCGTGGTATTTGTCCAGATGATCTTGCTGCCCGTACAACAGGAAATCTCGCAGAGCAGACAGTGCATTGGCGAGGGAGGTATAACTGTCGGCGTAAACTTTAAACAGACGCTTTCTGTCTCCACCAAATGGGTTTCCTGACTCTTCATTGATTAAGCTTTGAAGCTGATCAAGTGCCACTTCGGCAATGGGTGCCGCTTCGTTAATAAAGAGGTTATGCGCGGGTAAGTTCTCATCACTGTGACTGAGCTCAATCAACTTGTTTAGAGAGACTTTTACCGCATCCCACTGGGTTTGAATCGCTTGAAAATCCTGTTCAGAGATCAAAGCCTGCAACGTTGGAAGCGACTCGTCTGTAGATGCCATGATATTGCGCACGTCCTCACTCAGACGTGCACTCGCCTCTTCATCGCCACCTAGCAACATGTAGGCTCGAATAGAAGACAGCGACGCTTGAACGGACTGTTGGATACCGCGACTGGTGTCGACGGTCGGTAAATCGGATTTAAGTAACGAAGAGGCGTATTGCTCTACGGTGGTGACGTTGCGATACGTGAATACCGCTGATGCCATAAAAAGTACGGCTAGCAGCACAAAACTGAGCTGCAACTTCCCTGATATCGTAAGGTTCATCCATAAACTCCTGACAACGATGAGCCTTAAATATAACGATGTTTACAAAAATGTTAAATACAAGTATCAAAAGTTACCAAGAAAACCATGTAAACCACTATTTTAAGCCGATAAATGGGACTTATTCGAAGTATGGTATGCGCTCACTACGTAAAATCAGATAATTAACGTAAGTCGTTTCTAAGCAGTCTTGCTCCCACAATGAAAGAATCCGCTTGGTGGCAAAGTAGTAATCTTTATTACGCAATAGCACGCCCACCGTGCGGCTGAGCTGCTCAAAGCGCTGTTGCTCATTAGCAGAGATGTAATTGTCTTCATTCTGAATGATGGGCGCCAATCCATCGGCAAACCAATTGTTCAGAATTTCACGCATTTCTAGTTCTGACTCCGGCACATCGATACTCGACAACTCTCGATGCTGTGGTGGTGGCACTATGTACTTCGATGCTTTTGGCGAACTGACATAACGGTACATGTCGCTCCTCCTTGTAAATGACTCTTATACCCAAGTGACTTCAAGATGCAAGATTCAGAGCGTTGTCATTGATTCGGGGTCAAGGAAAACAACGCAGCGTAATAGTCAGCTCTTTCCAAGTTGTTTGACACAGAAACCGAGTCAATGACACGCTCCCGAAGGGCGAGCTGTCTTGGTTTGTATACTTTGTTGTCGATTCTTGATTTAGACCCACTAGACCTTTAAATCGCCGCCGCGTCTACAAACCAAGCCATTCTCGCTGAACCTAACATCTCGAGGTTACTTGGGTATAAACTAGCTAAGAATACTTTTTTCAATTTCCAAGTTTTTTTCTACAGCTCATAGAAAGAAGCCCAACAAAAAAGCCATGCAAAGTAGGCTCTGCATGGCTTTGGTTCGGGCAGCAATGACACTGCCCTTGTCTAGGACTGGTTACATTGAGCTTTGATCGAAATCGTTGCCTTGGTCAGTACCCGTTTGAGTATCCGAGTCGAAGCTGCCAGAGTCATCCGTGAAGTCGACACCTTGATTTTGACCTCCCGCACTTGTCCAGTCGCTGCCGCCAGATTCCATACCCGCCATGTCTGGTTGCTGATCTTGAGCAGAACCTTGCATGGTGTATTGATCATCGACTTCAACTTCAACTGTGCCACTCGCACCTTCTACTGCGCTGCCCAATTCATCGTAACCTTGGAATTGGATTTCGCTCGTACCTTCGTAACCTTCTGGTAGGTCAACCGATACTGGTTGGTTCAGGTTGCCACTTAATGTGAAGCTGCCATCGCCATTATCCAGTGCGTTGCTTACTGATGCACCATCAGGTAGACCGGACATTTCTGCATAATCCACCGATTCGTTACCACTGACCTCATCTGGAACCGAGATAGAAATGGTATCGCCTGGTGCTGCAGTCACATCAGCTGCGCTCTCCTCTTCACTGTCTGCACCGTTTGCTGCTTGCTCTTCAGGCTGTTGCGCTTCGCCGACTTGCTGCTCTGATGATGCTTGAGCAGTTTGGATTTGTGGCTCGTCGCTTTGCGCTGAATCGTCCGCAACTTGGATGCTCAGATTCTGAGTCGATACTTCACCGTTGTCGTTGACCTGAACATCCATAGCCAAATTGCCATCGAAGTCATCGTTCGGCCAGTATGTCCACTCTTCATCACCTGATTTCGCAAAGAAACCAGCATCGTTTGCATCGGCGACATCCAACACTTCTGCAGAAGGGCTAATGCCAAGCTCATCAATCAACTGCGCTTCCGTTAGTGTTAGTGAACCATCATCAGCCAGTGCGTAGCCTTCGCTGGTTGTGGTTTCACCTTCACCTTGGATGTCGACATTGAAGAAGCTCTCAATGCGGTTTTCACCGTCAGTTGCAATGAAGCCAACTTGAACATCTCCGGTGTAGCCTTCTGCTGGTGTGAATTGGTAGTTACCTTGGTTATCGGTCTCTATCACACCTTGACCTTCCATTAGGCTCACTGACTCAATGCTCAAGCTGTCGCCTTCTGCATCGCTCAAGGTCGATAGCATGTCATCATTGGTGAACGACAAGGTGCCATCCGCTGTCATTTCTGTTGTAGAAATGCTGTCGATTTCTGGAGAAGCATTCTCTTGTGGTGCGTCTTCTTTCACGACCACGCCTGTTTGCTCATCATGAAGCACACCGTCTTTATCAATCACGTAAGCGATATCCGCTTCACCAGTAAAGCCTGGTGCTGGATTGAATGTCCATGTGCCATCACCGTTATCGACTATCTCACCTTGGCTGCGATCAGCTAGGTGAACAAATTTCACTTCATCACCCGCGTCAGCGTCTACGTTTTCTGCCAATCCGATTAGGTCATCAGCGGTTAGGATAACGGGCTCACCCGCTAGGGTTTCGAAGTCACCTGAATCGATGCCATCTTCGAACTCTTCTGGCTCGTCACCATAATCCACCGTTGTTGCGGTCACGGTTACGAAGAACTCGCCATTAAAGTCAGCCGGAGGCGTCATTTGCAGGTCTGAGATATCCCACTCGTTCAAGTCGATGTATTGACCCGGTTCCGTAATGGTAATGGTGTTCACACCATCCGTAACTTCGAAGCCAACAGGGAAACCAGTCATCACTAGGTTACTTAGCGTTTCTGAATCGTCGATTAGACCGACATTCAAGCCTAGGTGACCCGTTTCGTCCTCACCGAAGACTAACGGACCATCATGGTCGGTTGTGATGACCGCGCCATCCGCAACAGGGCGAACAAACACTGGTACATCAAGTACCGTCTCAAACTCACCGTCACTTACCACAACTTGCAAGTCAGAAACCCCTGCAAAATCGCCAGTCGGTGTGAATGTCCAAGTACCGTCACCGTTGTCCGTTACCTCACCACCATCTTCACCTTCTGCGGTGATAATGCGTGATACGACTAGGTTTTCAGTGTCGATATCGCCGAACAAGTTCATCAGGTCGCCAGCGTCGAAGGTGAATGCGCCATCCTCGTCGGTTGCCATAAAGGCATTACCCACATTGAATGGAGCATCGTTGACTGGAATGACATCCACATTCAACGAGCCTTCAACCACTTCTTCACCATCCGTCGCGGTGTAGCCCAGTTCCACCAAACCATTGAAGTCTTGAGTGGTTACCAAGTGGTACATACCATCTGGCTGCTGGGTTAATGTCGCGTTTGCAGGAGCACGAACCGTGATGCTTTCTACGCTGATTTCGTCACCATCAAGATCCGTAACTTGATCAGCGATGTAAGCAGGGTCAATCACCATGACCACATCTTCTTCGCCTTGCATCTGGATGGTTGGCGCATCTGGTGCATCGTTAACCGCTTCGACGTTTAAATTGCCTTCAACCGGCGTAACTAAATCACCATCGCTGACACCGAACGACATTGGCACATCACCATTGAAGTTCTCAGCCGGAGTGAATGACCAAGTGCCATCACTGTTGTCTAGCAAGTCACCGTATTGCTCATCAATCACTAGGTCGACAGCAGACAGTTCGTCGTAGGTGTTGTCGATGTCTGTTGCATTAGCAAGCAACATGTCCTGCGTGATAAGAATGGTGGTATCTTCGGTGCCAGCAATATTCACTGGCGTTGATTGCGGCGCATCGTTAATTGGGTTCACCGTTAGGTCGACGCCCACTTCCACGCTCGCACCATCGTTATCAATCAAGTCGAAGCTTAGGTCGATATCGCCATTGAAGTTCGCATCAGGCGTAATCGTAAAGCTACCATCTTGGTTCTCAACAACGGTTGCATTGGCTACCGCGGTTAAGTTCACTGCTTCTAGATTATCGCTGTCTACGTCACCCGCTTGAGCCAGTAACTGCTCTTGACTCAATGTGATTGAACCGTCTTCATCGACACTGTAAGCCAAGTCGCCAGATACCGGAGCATCGTTGACTGGCAATACATCGATGTTCGCGTTGGTTGTCGCAGTTGCACCGTCTTCATCAGCCACTACTACGTCTAGGCTTACGCCACCATTGAAGTTTTCATTTGGCGCGAAGCTATAAGTGCCATCGTCATTCGCCGTTAGAATGCCATCGCTACCACTGTAAGAGACGCTTTTTAGGCTCACGTCACCTTCCACATCGCTTGATTGCGCTAGCAGTTGCTCTTCCGTGAAGATAATGACTTCGTCTTCATTGACAGAGTAACTTGTCGCACCTGCGATTGGTGGATCGTTCACCTCAAGAACGGTAATACCCGCAGTGGTTGAGTCTGTCGCACCCTCTTCATCGACAACTACAACGTCTAGGCTGACCTCGCCATTGAAGTTCTCGTTTGGAGAGAAGGTGTACGTACCATCGCCATTGTCTTGGAAGACGCCATCGTTGCCACTGTAACTCACGCTATCAACCGAAACATCGCCTTCAATATCTGACGAATTCGCTAGTAATTGCTCATCGCTGATGGTGATTGAGTTGTCTTCGTGTACGGTGTAAGACGTGCTACCTGCCACCGGTGGATCGTTCTCAGGCGTCACGCTTACATCGATATTCGCCGTCACGGTATCTGTGCCATCGGAAACATCGAAGGTAAAGTTTACGTCGCCATTGAAGTTTTCGTTCGGTGCGAAGCTGTATGTGCCATCGCCATTGTCAGTAAGAACACCGTCCGCGCCAGTGTATGTGACACCTTCTACCGATAGGTCATCGCCATCGATATCGGTTGCACCATCCAACAGGTCTTGATCAGTAAAGGTCAACACGCCATCTTCACCAATGGTGAACGCTTGATCTTCTGGCTGCGGTAAGTCATTAACTGGGTTAACCGTTAGGTCAGCCGTTGCAACGATAGTATCGCTGCCATCGTTGATATCGAACGTGATATCAATGTCGCCATTGAAGTTCGCGTCAGGCGTAATGGTAAAGCTACCATCATCATTAGCCGTAACCGTCGCATCACCGTCAACCACTAGGTTAGAAGCGGTTAGTGCATCACCTTCTACATCCGTTGCTTGTGCCAACAATTGTTCTTGGCTTAGCGTGATTGAGTTGTCTTCGTCGACACTGTAAGCCAAGTCACCCGATACTGGAGCATCATTGATTGGCAGAACATCAATGTTTGCCGTCGTCGAAGCGGTCGCACCATCTTCGTCCACGACTACAACATCAAGATTCACTTCACCATTGAAGTTTTGGTTTGGTGCAAAGCTGAACGTACCATCACCATTGTCGGTAAAGATACCTTCGCTGCCACTGTAGCTCACGCTATCTAGTGCTACCTCACCTTCAATATCGGAAGAGTTTGCCAACAACTGTTCTGCACTGATGGTGATAACTTCATCTTCATCAATGGTGTAACTGGTTGTGCCTGCGATTGGTGGATCATTCACCTCAAGAACGGTAATACCCGCTGTTGTTGTATCAACCGCGCCGTCCTCGTCAACCACGACAACATCTAGGCTAACATCGCCTGTAAAGTTTTCGTTTGGTGAGAAGGTGTAAGTACCATCGCCATTAATTTCTAGCACACCGTCGTTACCGCTGTAACTCACGCTACTGATCGCAACATCACCCTCGATATCAGACGAATTAGCCAGTAGTTGCTCATCACTAATGGTGATCGAGTTGTCTTCATGTACTGTGTAAGACGTGCTGCCCGCAACTGGTGGATCGTTCTCTGGCGTAACTGTTACATCGATATTTGCCGTCACGGTATCCGTGCCATCGGAAACATCGAAAGTGAAGTTCACGTCGCCATTGAAGTTCTCGTTTGGTGCGAAGCTGTACGTGCCATCGCCATTGTCGGTGAGAACACCGTCTGCACCTGTGTAAGTCACTCCTTCAACTGTTAGGTTGTCACCTTCTACATCCGTCGCGCCTGTTAACAAGTCAGCATCGGTGAAGGTAAGAAGACCGTCCTCACCCACGGTGAACGCTTGATCTTGTGGCTCTGGCGCATCATTGACTGGCGTTACCGTTAAGTCGAGACCAGCCGCAACCACTTCTTCGCCATCCGTGACATCGTAACTAAACTCAATGTCACCGTAGAAGTTCTCGCTCGGAGTAATGGTGAAGCTGCCATCCTCGTTCATTTCAACCGTTGCATTTTCATCATTGGTGCTCAGGTTGATTGCGCTTAGGTCGTCACCATCGATATCAACGGCATGCTCAAGTAACTGCTCTTGAGTTAGCGTAATGCTGTTGTCTTCGGCAGTTACCGCAGTGATATCACCCGTCACTTCTGGTGCATCATTGGTTGGCG
Source organism: Vibrio sp. PBL-C16 (assembly GCF_034321865.1). Lineage (NCBI taxonomy): Bacteria > Pseudomonadati > Pseudomonadota > Gammaproteobacteria > Vibrionales > Vibrionaceae > Vibrio > Vibrio sp. PBL-C16. The sequence continues at coordinate 721,181 of NZ_JAXLNY010000001.1, forward strand.
AGATATGAATCGTCACATCTTGCGTCGCTGTCGCTGTGGTTCCGGTATCAACATCTGTAGAGGTTGCATTCACGGTTAGCGTCACATCGCCGTTGAAGTCCGCAGAAGGGATAAACTCTAGTCCTTCTAGCTCGCCTGGTTGTAGTGACCAAGTGCCGTCGCCATTATCAACACCCGCTGATAATGCGCTGCCTTCTGGCACATCTTCAATCAAGATAGCGAGGTTTTCTGAGCCATCGGTATCGGTCAATGCTGCATCGATATCAAGCGGCACAGGTGTATCTTCGGTACCAATGATTTGGTAATCCGCATCCGCTACCGTGATTTCGATGTTGTCGATACCGAACGATTCATCCCAAACGTCTTGATTCAAGGTTGAGCCGAAGCCCAGTTGCAATTCACCATCCTCGACAGGAACCGTTAGGTTGATTTGGTGAGCTTGGTCATTCCAACCACTGAAGCCTTCACGTTGAGAGGCTCCGTGGATCACTTCACCCACTTCATTACCATCTGAGTCGTAAAGCGTTGTCGTACCATCTTGAGTACGGAACGCGGAGTTTTCCAAGGTGGTTAGCTGTTCACCGCCCACAAAGATTTGGAACGACTCGCCATCCCAAGAATCGATTTCGTAGAAGCTAAACGATATATTCACTTCATTAACATCACTTGGGATCTCGTAGGTTTTGCTGACCGCTTCATCACCGCCAGTGCCACCAATACGACCCAGCATGTCGCCCGTTTCGAAGCCTTGAGAGCTTTCAGTGTTCGCGTTCCAACCGTTCGAGCCAGACTCGAAGTTATCAGACGCAATCACCAAGTCCGAAGCAATCGAAAGCTCTGGCATATCAACAACAGATTGAACATCAATGTTCGCTTCTGCTGGTACGGTTGCGGTGCCATCGTTGACATCAAACGTTACGTTCACGTTGCCATCGAAGTTTTCATTCGGTGCGAAGGTGTACGTGCCGTCACCGTTATCAACCAAAGTACCGCTGTCAGAAGCAACGTTTTCTGCGGTTAGGTTATCACCATCGATATCACCTGCATTTTGCAGCAGTTGCTCTTCGGTAAAGGTGAAGCTGGTGTCTTCTTGCGTGACGAACTGTGGCTGACCAACCGTTGGCAAGTCATTCACTGGGTTCACAGTCAGATCGGCAGTCGCTTGAATGGTTGCATCGCCGTCCGTAATGTCGAAGCTCAGATCAATGTCGCCATTGAAGTCTGCATCCGGTGTGATTGTGAAGCTGCCGTCATCGTTTGCAACAACGGTCGCATTGCCGTCAACAGTCAGGTTGGATGCAGTTAGGTCATCACCATCCACGTCGCCTGCTTGTGCAAGAAGTTGCTCTTGGCTGAGAGTGATAGAACCATCTTCATCCACGCTGTAAGCCAAATCACCTGATACCGGAGCATCATTGACTGGCAATACATCAATGTTCGCGTTGGTTGTCGCAGTTGCGCCATCTTCATCGGTCACGACAACATCTAGGCTGACATCACCGTTGAAGTTTTCGTTTGGTGCGAAGCTGAATGTGCCATCGCCGTTGTCAGTAAAGATACCGTCGGAGCCGCTGTAGCTGACGCTATCAATCGCCACCTCACCTTCAACATCAGAAGCATTCGCCAATAGCTGCTCAGAGCTAATGGTGATGACTTCGTCTTCGTTCACTGAGTAGCTGGTCGCGCCGGCAATTGGCGGATCGTTCACCTCAAGTACCGTAATACCTGCGGTGGTTGAATCCGTCGCACCGTCTTCATCGACAACCACAACGTCAAGGCTGACTTCACCATTGAAGTTCTCGTTTGGCGAGAAGGTGTAAGTACCGTCACCATTGTCTTGGAACACGCCATCTGCGCCGCTGTAGCTGACGCTATCAACCGCGACATCTCCTTCGACGTCAGATGAGTTAGCCAATAACTGCTCGTTACTGATGGTGATCGAATTGTCTTCATGCACCGTGTAAGACGTGCTACCTGCCACCGGTGGATCGTTCTCTGGCGTCACGCTTACGTCAATGTTTGCGGTCACGGTCTCCGTGCCATCAGAAATATCGAAGGTAAAGTTCACGTCGCCATTGAAGTTTTCGTTTGGCGCGAAGCTGTAAGTGCCATCACCATTGTCGGTTAGGACACCATCAGCACCTGTGTAGCTCACACCTTCAACCGAAAGGTCATCGCCATCGATATCCGTTGCGCCATCAAGCAGATCTTCATCAGTGAACAGCAAGACGCCATCTTCACCAATGGTGAACGCTTGATCTTCTGGCTGTGGTAGGTCGTTAACTGGATTAACCGTTAGGTCAGCCGTTGCAACAATAGTGTCGGTGCCGTCGTTGATGTCGAACGTGATATCAATGTCACCATTGAAGTTCGCATCAGGCGTAATGGTAAAGCTGCCATCATCATTTGCCGTAACCGTTGCATCACCGTCAACCATTAGGTTAGTCGCGGTTAGCGCGTCGCCTTCTACATCCGATGCTTGAGCAAGAAGCTGCTCTTGGCTTAGCGTAATCGAATTGTCTTCATCGACACTGTAAGCCAAGTTGCCCGATACTGGCGCATCGTTGATTGGCAATACATCGATGTTTGCGTTAGTTGCCGCAGTTGCACCGTCTTCATCAACAACCACAACATCTAGGCTAACATCGCCATCAAAGTTGGCGTTTGGTGCGAAGCTGAATGTGCCGTCACCGTTATCGGTAAAGATACCGTCGGAGCCGCTGTAGCTCACGCTATCAATCGCAACTTCACCTTCAACGTCAGAAGCGTTCGCCAATAACTGCTCAGAGCTAATGGTGATGACTTCGTCTTCGTTCACTGAGTAGCTAGTCGCGCCTGCAATTGGTGGATCGTTCACCTCAAGTACTGTAATACCTGCGGTAGTTGAATCCGTCGCACCGTCTTCATCGACCACGACAACATCTAGGCTCACTTCGCCATTGAAGTTCTCGTTTGGCGAGAAGGTGTACGTACCGTCACCATTGTCTTGGAACACACCATCTGTGCCGCTGTAGCTCACGCTATCAATCGCCACTTCGCCTTCTATATCAGACGAGTTAGCCAACAGCTGTTCGTTACTAATGGTGATCGAGTTGTCTTCATGCACTGTGTAAGATGTGCTACCTGCCACTGGTGGATCGTTCTCTGGTGTGACTGTCACATCGATATTCGCAGTCACGGTATCCGTGCCATCGGAAACATCGAAGGTGAAGTTCACATCACCATTGAAGTTCTCATTCGGTGCGAAGCTATATGTACCATCGCCATTGTCAGTTAGGACACCGTCCGCGCCTGTGTAAGTGACACCTTCTACCGATAGATCATCGCCATCGATGTCCGTTGCACCATCCAACAGGTCTTGATCAGTGAAGGTCAACACACCATCTTCACCAATGGTGAACGCTTGATTTTGTGGCTGCGGCAAATCATTAACTGGGTTAACGGTTAGGTCCGCCGTTGCAACAATAGTGTCGCTGCCGTCGTTGATATCGAACGTGATATCAATGTCGCCATTAAAGTTCGCATCTGGCGTGATAGTGAAGCTACCATCGTCGTTTGCCGTAACCGTTGCATCACCGTCAACCACTAGATTAGATGCGGTTAGCGCGTCGCCTTCTACATCCGATGCTTGAGCAAGAAGCTGCTCTTGGCTCAGTGTGATTGAGTTGTCTTCGTCAACACTGTACGCCAAGTTACCCGATACTGGTGCGTCATTGATTGGTAAGACATCGACTGTGATGTAAGTATCAACCTCTGCGCCGTCTTCATCGCGAATGGTCACATCCAACTGCACTTGACCGTTGAAGTTTTCATTCGGTGCGAAGCTACAAGTGCCATCACCGTTTACTGAGAAGATACCATCTGGACCGTCGTAGCTGATGCCTACTAGCTCAACATCCCCTTCAACATCCGAAGCATTCAGTAGCACTTGAGATTCACTAAAGGTTAGAACTTGGTCTTCATCGATAGTGTATGCGGTAGGACCTGCGATTGGTGGGTCATTTACCTCAATCACAGTAATGCCTGCAGTGGTCGAGTCCGTTGCACCATCTTCATCGACAACGACAACATCTAGGCTCACCTCGCCGCTGAAATTTTCGTTTGGTGAGAAGGTGTACGTACCATCACCGTTGATTTCCAGCACGCCATCGTTACCGCTGTAGCTCACGCTATCAATCGCCACTTCGCCTTCTATATCAGACGAGTTAGCCAACAGCTGTTCGTTACTAATGGTAATCGAATTGTCTTCATGAACGGTGTAAGCCGTGCTGCCTGCAACCGGTGGATCGTTCTCTGGCGTCACTGTTACATCGATATTTGCCGTCACGGTATCCGTGCCATCGGAAACATCGAAAGTGAAATTCACGTCGCCATTGAAGTTCTCGTTTGGTGCGAAGCTGTAGGTGCCATCACCATTGTCAGTAAGAACACCGTCTGCGCCTGTGTAAGTGACGCCCTCAACAGATAAGTCATCCCCTTCAATATCGGTAGCGCCTGTTAGGAGATCCGCATCAGTAAAGGTCAGCACACCATCTTCACCAATGGTGAACGCTTGATCTTGTGGTTCAGGCGCATCGTTAACTGGTGACACCAATAACTCAAGGTTGGTTGAGACAACATCATCGCCGTCAGACACATCGAACGTAAAGGTGATATCACCATTAAAGTCCGCATCTGGTGTTAAGGTGTAAGTACCGTCACCATTGTCTGTGATGGTGATGTTTTCATCATCCGTTGCCAAGTTCAGTGCTGTCAGTTGGTCTCCATCCAAGTCACGCGCATTAGCGAGCAAATCTTCTTGCGTGATTAGGATTGAACCATCTTCTTCAACCACAGCAGAAACAGGCAATGCTTCAGGCGTATGTTCAATGTGAGCACCCGTTGCATTGACGTAGATGGTTTGAGAAACGGTTTCAGAATCATTATTTGATAGCTCTGTTGCCGTTGCCGTTACATTGATTTCTAGCTGTTGGTTAAAGTCTTCTGGCAATTGAATCTGTAGCTCTTGTTCAATTGCTGTGGTTGGAAGCGTTACAGAACCATCTGGACCGACTGTTACTTCACCGCTGTAGATCTGGCTGTTCACTTCACCTACATCAATGGTGAAGTTGAAGTCACTATAATCGGCATCGCCGCCACCGTAGAGATCTTCAAAGCCGTAAACCAGTTCACCGTCTTCGTTCACAGTAGTTCGAGTATGTTCAATGCCATCTTGGTTGAGCTCTGAGCTTGTGCCGCCATGGAAGACTGCATCACCAAATTGGCTTTGAATCACGGTTTCAGAACCATCAGCACCCACAAACACGAGTTGTGGGTCGACCGTATCCATGTTCGCAGGAGAGCCATCTGCCGCACGGAACTCATACTGGCCATCTTGCATGGACGCAAAGTCATTGAAGTTATGACCGTTAGGAATCAAGAATAGGTTGAAGCTTTCCCCTTCCGAGATTTGGAAGCTGAACTGATCTTGTCCCGGAATGAGGTCACCGCCTCCGCCAACTTGAGAGGCGTTTTCGTACACCACTTCAACGCCAGTGATATTGCCGTCTTCATCGACTTTGTAGTAACCCGCTGTGTTTTGGTAACCCGCGGTTTCACCTTCAAACGTAACCGTGATTTCAGTATCGTTGAAACTGGTGATACCGTTGTCTTGATCGTTAAGTACCCCTTCGTTGTCGTAGCTGATCACCGAACCTTCTGGAACGCCATCAACGGTCACAGTCAGCGTTTCTGACAAGTCTTGGTCAACCAATGCTGCGGCGATGTTCACTTCAACAATACCGCCTGGCTCAACCAAGATCGCTTGGTCATCCACGTTTCGACCATCGCCATCAGTGATGACTAGGTCTGGCGCATCTGCCACGGCTTCGATATGGACATTAATGTCTTGCTCAACTTCATCAGTACCGTCAGAAACCGTAAAGCTGAACTGCAAGTCACCACTGAAGTGCTCTTCTGGTACGAAGCTAAATGTACCGTCACCGTTGTCAGTTACAGTACCTTCATCACCCGAGTAGTTAATGCTGGTAACGGTGAGGTCATCACCATCAATATCAATCGCACCACTTAGCAGATCTTCTTGCGTGAACAGGATGCTGCCATCCTCTTCAATGTGGTACATGCCAGGCGCAACAATTGGAATGTCATTGACTGGGTTCACCGTCAATGTCATTTCATTGGCAACACTCAATTCACCATCGCTCACTTCATAAGTAAACTCGATGTCTCCATTGAAGTGTTGTGAAGGCGTAACGGTAAAGGTGCCGTCACCGTTATCCACGATAGAGGCATTCGGATCATTGGTTTCTAGTGCCGTTGCGTATAGGTCATCACCATCTTGATCGCTGGCGTTTTCAAGCAGCATTTCTTGTGTCACGAGAATAGAGCCATCCTCGTCCACGTCTGCCACGATTGGCGCTGCTTCTGGTGCGTCGTTGACGAACTCAACTTTCAAGTCGATGTTTGCCGCCACCACATCGGTACCATCGCTCACATCAAACGTGAGGTCAACATTACCAAAGAAGCCCTGCTCTGGCGTTAACGTGTAAGTGCCATCGCCATTGTCTGTTACTTGAACCGTATCGCTTAAGCTCGTCACGTTCACAACAGATAAGTCATCGCCTTCGATGTCCGTCGCTTGAGCCAGCAACTCTGCTTCAGTAATCGTGATGGCTTCACCGTCTTCTGTGGTGAAGGACAAATCAGGCACATCTGGCAGGTCGTTCACTGGGTTAACGGTGAGGTTTAGATCCGCAGCGACGGTTTCAATCGCGTCAGTTACGTCATAAGTAAATTCGATTTCACCAAAGAAGTTTTCGCTCGGTGTAATCGTGAAGCTACCATCAGCGTTCTCAACGATAGTTGCATTAGGATCGTTGGTCGATAGGTTCACCGCTTCAAGGTTGTCACCATCCACGTCCGTCGCGTTCGCTAACAAGTCTTCTTGAGTGATGGTAATTGAGCCATCTTCATCAACGACCGCATCAACTGGACCGCTAACCTCTGGACCTTCGTTGACGATCTCAACATCGATCTTCGCAGTGCTTGGTGCACTTGCTTGACCATCGCTGATGTCGAAGGTCAAGTTCACTTCACCGTAGAAGTTCGAAGTTGGCTCGAAGGTAAAGGTGTTGTCGCCGTTGTCTGTCAACGTACCTTGTGACTGGTCAACAAGCAGCAGATTCTCAATATGCAGAATGTCGCCATCCACATCGGTCGCACCTGATAACAGGTCTTTTGCTTCGATGATGATGGTGCCGTTTTCTAGCATTTGAGTATGTAGCGGTGCACCAGGGACTGGCACATCGTTGACTGGAATAACGGTCAGATCTAGATGGGTATCGACTTCATCGGTGCCATCGAAGACTTTGTAATCGATGTCGACTTCACCATTGAAGTTTTCATTCGGCATAAAGGTGTAAGTGCCGTCGCCATTGTCGACAAGCTCACCGTTGTCACCGCTGTAAGAGATATCAGAGATAGACAGCGCATCGCCTTCCACATCACTTGCATTGGCAAGCAAATCATCCGCGCTAAACGTAATGCCCACATCCTCATCAGTCGACAACACAATCGGACCAGAAACGATTGGCGCATCGTTTACTGCTTCGAAGTTGATGTTGATGATGTTGTCGTCGGTGAGTTCACCATCCGTAACTTGGTAGCCAAGCTCAATCTCACCGTAGAAGTTCTCATCTGGTGTGACTGTCCATGTACCATCGCCGTTGTCGGTTAACGTAGCGTGCTCCGCGTTATCCCCCACCAGCTCCAGGTTTTGAATATCAAGAACATCGCTATCGATATCACTCGCTTGTGCTAAAAGCTGTTCTTCTGTGATAACCACAGAGGCAAACTGCGTAGAACCTTCGGTATCGATGGTCACATTTGGCAGATCAGCAGTCAGTTCGATTTCACTGTCACCTTCTCGGATATTCAGTTCTACCGTTTCCGTGATTTCCGTGCCGTCCACGCCAATAGATGTGAACACCGCTTCATCATGACAAGTTTGCGAAACCGTCATGTTTTGAACCACGTATGTACCGTTACCTTGAATCGTACCTAGCTCAAAGTAAGACACCGGCTCGTTCACCGTTAGGGTGTAATCCGTCTCATAGCTACCACGATCTTCTTTGTGGTAAGTCATCGAGTCGATCAAGTCACCATCAGAGTTGAATGCGCGAATTTCGACTTCGGTAAAGTGGCGAGACTCTTCCATAAACCAGCCGCCTAGACCATCTAGGTGGAAGCTGATTTCGTTGATGTCTTGGCCTTCAACGGTCACAGTCAGTTTTTCATCACCGCTCAAGCCTTGGCGGTCAGTATCGCCAATACCGTGACCGATGTGTGTTTTACCATTCCACGCACCGAGTGGGTCATCATTACTTTGAACGGTAACTTTCAAATCACCATCAACAAACTCACGTGTGTAAGGGTCAACAGCAGTACCCCAATCATCAAGGCTCGCATTGTCATCAAAGGTACCAATTTGACTTGTATGCGTGCCGTTTGCCAATGCATCATCATTTGGAATGAAGCGCACTTCCGTATCTGCAGGAACCTCCTGCCCGACTTCTAGCTGTACCCATTCGTCATTTAGATTCGCTTCAATGATGCCGTTTTCAGGGGCTTGGTCGAGACGTAACGCAGGCTCTTCACGCAGAGAAACACCCACTGTTTGGTCTTCTTCCGCTTGAATAAAGATCTCGTCGCCCGCTTCTGGCGCATCGTTGACAGGATTAACGGTCAGATCCAACGTGGTCAGAACATCATTTTCGCCATCGCTGATGTTGTAAGTGAAGTCCAACTCACCATTGAAGTTTTCCGTATGCGTAATCGTGAATGAACCATCATCGTTGGCTACGATCGTCGCATCTGGGTCATTGGTTTGCAGATTGCTGGCAACAAGGTCATCACCTTCAATGTCTGTCGCATTCGCAAGCAACTGCTCTTGCGTGATGGTGATGGCGTTATCTTCATCCACTTCAGCTTGAATGCCTGATGTTTCAGGTGCGTCGTTCACCGCGATAACATCGATGCCTGCGGTTGTTGTATCCGTTGCGCCATCTTGGTCGATAACCGTAACGTCGAGCGAAATGTTACCGTCAAAGTTCTCATTTGGCGTGAAGGTATATGTGCCGTCGCCATTGTCCACGAAGCTACCGTCGTTACCAGAGTAGCTAACATTCGCCAAGGCTACATCGCCTTCCACATCAGAAGAGTTGGCTAACAACTGCTCGTCACTGATGGTGATTTGACCGTCTTCTTGAACCGTGTAAGACGTAGAACCTGCAACCGGCGGATCGTTCACTGGTGTCACGCTGACATCAATGAATGCTGGTGTTGAACCTGTGCCGTCAGACACATCGAATGTGAACTGAACATCACCGTTGAAGTTCTCATTCGGCGCGAAGCTGTAAGTGCCATCACCATTATCGGTAAGCACGCCGTCCGCACCTGTGTAGAGAACATTTTCGATAGACAGATCATCGCCGTCAATATCCGATGCGCCTTCCAATAGGTCTGCATCCGTGAACAGCAAGGTGCCATCTTCTTCTACCGTGAACTGTTGACCTTGCCCTTGTGGCAAGTCATTCACAGGATTAACCGTAATATCCAGACCAACTTGTACCGAGCCACCATCGTTATCAATGATATCGAAGGTCAGATCTAGGTCGCCGTTGTAGTTTTCATCCGGTGTGATGGTGTAACTGCCATCATCGTTGTATTGAATTGTCGCGTTGTCATCTGTCGATAGATTGATGGCTTCAAGGTTCTCGCTATCAATATCGCCCGCTTTGGCAAGCAACTGCTCTTGGCTTAGCGTAATTGAGCTGTCTTCGTTGATGGTGTAAGCCAAATCGCCCGATACTGGAGGATCGTTGATTGGCAATACGTCGACATTGATGTGCGTATCAACGGTTGCCCCATTCTCATCTTGAATGGTCACATCCAACTGAACTTGACCATTGAAGTTCTCGTTTGGCGCAAAGCTACAAGTACCATCGCCATTGACGGTAAAGATACCATCCGAGCCTTCATAGCTGATGCCAACAAGCTCTACATCGCCCTCGATATCAGATGCGTTGGCAAGAATTTGTGACTCACTGAATGTCAGTACTGAATCTTCATCAATCGTGTAAGACGTCGGACCGGCAACTGGAGGGTCATTCACTTCAATGACCGTAATGCCTGCGGTCGTTTCGTCAATCGCTCCTTGCTCATCCGCCACAATCACATCAAGGCTAATATCACCGCTGAAGTTCTCATTCGGCATGAAGGTGTAAGTGCCATCACCGTTATCTTGGAATACGCCATCGGTGCCTGAATAGGTCACGCTATCGATGGACACTGCGCCTTCCACATCCGAAGAGTTAGCCAGAAGCTGCTCGTCAGAAATGGTAATTGCGTTGTCTTCATCAACCGTGTAAGACGTTGAACCCGCAACCGGAGGATCGTTCACTGGAGTGACGCTCACGTCCACGTTCGCTGGTACGGTCTCAGTGCCGTCAGAAACACCAAAGCTAAAGCTGACGTCTCCGTTAAAGTTTTCATTTGGTGCAAAGGTGTAAGTACCATCACCGTGGTCAGTCAGTACACCATCGCTGCCTGTGTAGCTAATGCCATCAACCGTTAAGTTGTCGCCATCGATGTCGGTCGCGCCAGCAAGTAGGTCCGCGTCGGTAAACTGCAGCGTGCCATCTTCTTCAACACTGAACTGCTGGTCTTGAGGAACAGGAAGATCGTTAACTGGATTAACCGTTAGATCCGCCGTTGCTTGGATAGTGTCTGTGCCGTCCGTAATGTTGAATTGGATATCAATGTCACCATTAAAGTCCGCATCTGGTGTAATCGTGAAGCTGCCATCATCGTTCGCTGTAACGGTTGCGTTTCCATCCACCGTCAAATCACTAGCAGTCAGACCATCGCCCTCAATATCAGACGCTTGAGAAAGAAGCTGCTCTTGGCTGAGTGTAATCGCACCGTCTTCATCAACGCTGTAAGCCAAATCACCCGATACTGGCGCATCATTGATTGGCAATACATTCACATTGATGACGGTATCAACTTCTGCTCCATCTTCATCTCGAATGGTCACATCAAGTTGAACTTGTCCGTTAAAGTTCTCGTTTGGCGCGAAGCTGCACGTGCCATCATCGTTAACGGTGAAAATGCCATCCGGACCATCGTAGCTAATGCCTACTAGCTCTACATCGCCTTCCACATCAGAGGCATTCAACAGCACTTGTGACTCACTGAAGGTCAGAACTGAATCTTCATCAATAGTGTAAGAAGTTGGTCCTGCGACTGGTGGATCGTTCACTTCCAGCACTGTAATGCCAGCAGTGGTGACATCCGTTGCGCCTTCTTCATCAGCGACAACGACATCAAGCGTCACTTCACCATTAAAGTTTTCATTTGGAGAGAAGGTGTACGTACCGTCACCATTGACTTGCAACACACCATCGCTGCCAGAGTAGCTCACGCTATCTATCGAGATATCCCCTTCTAAATCCGAAGAATTTGCCAACAGTTGCGCGTCAGAAATGGTAATAGAGTTGTCTTCGTGAACCGTGTAAGACGTTGAACCTGCCACAGGAGGATCATTCACCGGCGTGACGCTCACATCCACATTCGCTGAAACCGTATCTGTGCCATCAGATACGTCGAAGCTGAAGTTTACATCACCGTTGAAGTTCTCATTTGGCGCAAAGCTATATGTGCCATCGCCATTGTCAGTTAGAACGCCGTCGGTGCCTTCGTAGCTGATTCCCGTTACAGAAAGGTCATCGCCTTCAATGTCGGTCGCACCAGCAAGTAGATCCGCATCAGTAAATTGCAGCGTGCCGTCCTCTTCCACACTGAATTGTTGGTCTTGAGGAACAGGCAGATCGTTGATTGGATTAACGGTTAGGTCAGCGGTTGCTTGAACGGTATTCGTGCCATCTGAGATATCGAAGCTGATGTCGATATCACCATTGAAATCTGCGTCCGGCGTGATGGTGAAGCTGCCATCGTCATTTTGAGTCACCGTCGCGTTGCCATCTACCGAAAGGTTAGACGCCGTCAGTGCATCGCCTTCCACATCGGAAGCTTGCGACAACAACTGTTCTTGGCTCAAACGAATCGAGCCATCTTCGTCCACCGAGTAAGCAAGATTGCCAGACACTGGCGCATCATCGACAGGTGTGACGCTTACATCAATGTTGGCAGAAACCGTATCTGTGCCGTCGGACACATCAAAGCTGAAGTTCACATCACCATTGAAGTTTTCATTTGGCGCAAAAGTGTAAGTCCCATTACCGTTGTCGGTCAGGATGCCGTCACCACCGTCGTAGCTTACGCCCTCAACTGTTAGGTTATCGCCTTCAATATCCGTTGCGCCAGTAAGCAGGTCTGCGTCCGTAAAGATCAGCGTGCCATCTTCTTCCACGCTGAACTGCTGGTCTTGAGGAACCGGCAAATCGTTGATTGGGTTAACGGTTAGATCAGCGGTTGCTTGAACGGTGTTCGTGCCATCTGAGATATCGAAGCTGATGTCGATATCACCGTTGAAATCTGCGTCCGGCGTGATGGTGAAGCTGCCATCTTCGTTTTGAGTCACCGTCGCGTTGCCATCTACCGAAAGGTTAGAAGCCGTCAGTGCATCGCCTTCCACATCAGAAGCTTGCGACAACAACTGCTCTTGGCTCAGACGAATCGAGCCATCTTCATCCACTGAGTAAGCAAGATTGCCAGATACTGGTGCGTCATCGACAGGCGTGACACTTACATCAATGTTGGCAGAAACCGTATCTGTGCCATCGGACACATCAAAGCTGAAGTTCACATCACCATTGAAGTTTTCATTTGGCGCAAAAGTATAAGTCCCATTGCCGTTGTCGGTCAGGATGCCGTCGCCACCATCGTAACTCACGCCTTCAACTGTTAGGCTGTCGCCTTCAATATCCGTTGCGCCAGCAAGCAGGTCAGCATCGGTGAAGATCAGAGTTCCGTCCTCTTCCACCTCAAAGGTTTTATCTTCAGGCACTGGTGCGTCATTGATTGGACGAACGGTTAAATCGATAGAACTTGAAACGGTTTCTTGACCATCACTGATATCAAACGTTAAGTCGAGTTCACCATTAAAATCAGTATCAGGTGTGACGGTATAAGTGCCATCACCATTATCCACAACCGATGCATTAGCACCCACTTGCACGTTGAATGCGGCAAGATCATCGCCATCAACATCACTCGCGTACCCGAGAAGTTGTTCTTGAGTGAAGGTAATAGTGCCATCTTCATCCATGATGTATGCCAGATCTTGCCCTACTTCTGGCGCGTCATTTTCACCTTCGACTTTAATTTGGAACGTCTCGCTCGTAGTTTCGGAGTCGAAATCGTCTTCTACTTGCGTCGTGGTTTCTTCGCTGGTGTCTTGTACATCCACCGCGAAGCTCTCTTCAGTGGTTTCTGAATCTAGCTCGTCACCACCTTGAGAACCTTCAGAGTCTGAAGAAGCACTTGGCGCAGATGAAGTTTGTACCGCTTGTCCTTGCGCTTCATTGCCTTCTGCGTCCGAACCACCTTCAGAGCCAGAGGCATCACCACCACCGACCGCTTGGGCACCCGCCCCAGAATCCGAACCACCGCTGCCCAGAGCCTGATCACCTGATTCTCCGCTAGAAGCTACACTATCAACAACATTGGATTGTGTAGCGTCAGAGTCGCTGCTACTTTCAGTATCCTCTTCTTGAACTGCGCCACCCGAGCTCACTGCTTCTTCTTCCGTACCCGCGCCACTAGGATTTTCTTCCATCGCACGATTGGCTTCATCAACAGCATCTGCACTTTCAGCACCGGTCGCTACAGTCGAAGAGACGGTCGACTGCTGTTTTTCTTCTTTTGTCCCCGTATCCTTCGTTTCTGTTTGCTCTACCGCATCGTTAAGCTTTTCATTGTCTTTTTCTTGATTAGTGTCGCCTGCCATTACAGCCTCCGTTGCTTTTAGCTAACTGATCGTATTTAGAGGCAGTAAAGGACACCATTTTTAGAAACCAACTTTTTTATACAACTTTTTTCATACCTTTCGAGTTCCATAAAAACAAAAAAATTTGAAAACCCAGTATAAATATCCTTACTTGTTGTCATTAAAGCAATTAGTGCGGTGGGATAATGATAAATATGACAAATCTGTTGCGCTCAGTCGACAACAGCCATAAAGGGCTGCAATTGCTATTAGGCGATTTTTACCAAGATTTCAGTGACGCAGGGATTGATATTGAGATGCTGCATAAACAAAACCGTTTTGAAGCACTCAGATGTTATTCAAAAAGACTAAAGACCATTCTCGTCTTGTTATGTGATGACGACTTACCACCAAAATTGGCAAAGATTGAACACTTAAACAAACACCATTTCCCTGCTCCTAATGAATTGATCGAGGACGTTAAAACCGAGCTTAACAACGTAAACAAACAAATTAGCCAGCTGTTAAAAATCGAAAATTCAATCGATAGCCGCACAGGTAGTGAATCGTAGGGGTGGCTCATGAGTAATAAGCAAATAGAACATCACCTCAAAAAGGCGCTCGTTTCGAACAACGAAGCTTCGAAGGTAACAACAGACGATACAATCGTGCTAGCCAGTGCAATGACCAGCGTACACAAAACCTTGCTGGTTATCTTTTTGCTTTCCATGGTGGCTATCGCCGTGGCATCTCAGGCTCGTATCGACATTGTGGTGTCGGTGCGCGGTGAGCTATTGCTCGAATCTGACATCGAAAAAGTGCAACACCTTGAAGGCGGTATTCTAGAAGAAATGCTAGTGCGCAAAGGCGAAGTAGTTTACGAAGGTCAGCCTATTGCACGCCTTCGCTCTCTGGATAGAAACACTCAACTTGATACGGTAAACACAGAGATCATTCAGCTTGAGCTAGACAAGATTCGTTACGAAAGCCTGCGCGATATGGTGGAACCCGATTTTTCTGCCTACATCGAAAAGTACCCAGAATTAGTGCAAGTCAACATGAATACCTGGCAGCAAGAATTTTCTAAAAACCGTTCCAATGAAGAGTTGATTACTCACGATATCCAACATAAGAATTCGCTTATTGATTCAATGCTCAAGCGCCGTAAAAGCTCCGAGAACCAGCTCTCCTTGATACGCAAGCAGCTCAATATTAAGAACACCTTGTACAAAGAGGAAATGGCGTCTTACGTCGATGTTCTGAATATGCAGGTTCAAGAGTCAAACATGGTGCGTGAGATTGAAAACCTTGATGAGTCGGTCATGAATGAGCGCTTCCAACTCGACAAACTAGAGAAGCAGTACCGAGACTTGGTGGAGAATCGTAATGCCGAGTATCAAGCACAAATCATTCAAGCAAACAAGGACTTAAAGTTGAAACGTATATTACGTCCTCAACACTCAGATAAAGTGGATCGCCTCGTGGTTTACGCCCCTATTGACGGTGTAGTAGATAAAGTGCACTTCAACTTCCGCTCCGCTGTGATACCGCCAGGTGAAAGCATCGCGGACATTGCACCGATCAATAACGCCCTTCATGGAGAGGCGAAGATCCCGCGTAAAGACATGGGTTTTGTAGAAATCGGACAAGCGGTCAAAGTGAAGATGGATACCTACAACTTTGCCAAATACGGATTTTTGGAAGGTCGAATTGCATCGATCAGCCGTTCTTCTTATGAAGAAGAAGACGCTGAATTCTACCTCGCGGAAATCCAAATCAGTCAAAACTATCTAGAGCGCGGAGGTACACAATACAAGCTGTCCCCTTATATGGAGTTTACCGCAGACGTGAAAACAGGTTCACGCCGGGTTATCGAATACGCAGCGAAGCCGGTTATGTCGGCTATCGAAGACGCATTCGATGAGAGGTGATGGATGAGTAGCAAGCCTTCTTACAATATTTCCGTTCCTGTTATGCGCCTAAGCATTGCTTTCAGCTTGATGCTGGCTGCCCTCGCCTTTTATTTGTATATCTCTTGGGACAAAGTGGATTCAGTCGAGAAAGTGCAAAACGCGCCTCTTTTGGTTCAAGCTCAACAGCTCAACCAAACTATCGAGTTTGATATTCAAACACTTCAACGCTGTTTAAGCGCACGTTATTGCAGTACAACAGAGCTTGATTTTGAGGTTCTGAAAGACGAAATTGACCAATTTAAGTCGCTCGCGTCACTCAACAAAACCGAGTTTAGCTTGGTGGGCGCGACCGAATACACGCAGCTTGAACTGGCAATCAATCGCTTCTCAGACAGCCAAAAAACACGCGACGATGTGTTGGCACTGTATCTCTCGCTCACCAATAACTACCTACAAATGGACGACAACTACCGGACCATATTTAACAACCATGCGAGCGACCTAATGATGGAGAAAAACGAGTTCTTCATTTGGTTGTTTGTGGTCGTTGTCGTACTGGTTGGTATCGCAGTGCTATCGAACTTGGTGGCAATCCTTAAGCTGAAAAAATCCAGCTCGAATGAGCGTGACATTGACCAAGAATTCGATGAGCTTTATCAAGAGCTCAAACAACTGGATTTACAAAGGTTGGAAGAGTTGCTGAATGAAGTGAGCATCAATCCGAAGCAGCGTCAGATCTACTCTCACCTAAAACTGATTTTCAGCAAACTCGAAGAACAAAAACGCAATAACGATCTCTACAAGCAGCTCTATGCTCTGATTGGTTACGAGATTCGTGGCATCACCAACACCATTAACGGCGGCGTGCAATATCTCGTTCAAGAGACCGATGAGAGCGGCGTGTTGATGGCGCAAGATATAACCTCGGCTGCCAATACCCTGTCTGAATTGGCAGAGAACTACAACCGACTCATTTCACAAGGGACCGAGAGCAAATCGAAAGAGTTTTCACTGCTGAATGTACTGTCTGAATTGATGATTCACATCAGTTCCAAAGTGCAGCGAAATGAAGGTGAGCTAGACTGCTTTATCTCAGATAACTTACCAAACCGTGTTGAAGGACAATCCACCAGCTTATTCTGGGTGTTGTTCCTTCAGCTATCAAATGCCATCCAACTCAAAGCCGACAAGAAACTGTTTGTCACCATTGAATCAGGTGCGGCGTCAGACATTGAAAATACCCGCCTGACCATCAATCTAAACTTCTTAACCACGCTGGATGTGCCGCTTGCCAAGCTCAATACCCTACACTGGAGCGACCATAAACAGCACACTGCAACCAAAGACGATTTGGCGAAAAGCGTGTTGAAAGATTATGGCTATTACGAGAGCCATTGGTATCAATCGGGCAATCAGGAACGTTTTCAAATTCAGCTCGATTTGAAAGCCAAAAGCTTCCACACCGAGAAAACTCGCTTCGACAATAAGCGCCTATTACTGTGTGCCAACTCTCAGCTGCGCATTGATGTGATGAGCAAAATGTTAGTCAACTTGGGCTTAGAGATTACGCCAATTCGAACGCCGAACGAACTCTTCTCTGCGGCAAAAACCTTTGGCGAATACGATGCCATCATGCTGACCGACACGTTCGAGCCAAACAAGCTGCCCTCACTGAGCAAAACGGTGAAATCGCAACTGCGCAATCACCCGAACACCAAGTTGCTGCTCTCGGTCACTAGCACTCAGCAAGCGCAAGAGAGCCATACCTTTGTCGACAAGATTCTGAACTCCCCTGCGATTCCGTATGAGTTTATCCCCAATCTTTTAGCAATCATGGAAGCGGAAGCCTCAGAAGATCAGATGGAGAACAGCTCATTCCTGATTGTGGAAGATGACCGTGTTCAACAGATTCTACTCAAACGTATTTTGAGCAAGCAAGAATACGAAGCCGACACCGTTGGCGATGGCGCAGACGCTGTTCAGCACTTCATGAATCAGCGCTCGGACATCATTTTTATGGACTGCATCATGCCTGGCATGGGCGGTATTGAAGCAACCAAACGCATTCGACAATACGAACAAGAGAGCGGACAAAACCCTTGCACCATCATAGGCGCGACAGCATTGACCAGCAGTAATGAACACCAAGCTTGTATCGAAGCTGGAATGGATTACGTGATCAGCAAACCTTATAAAAACGACGAAATCATCAAGGTGATCAACAAGTATGTGGCGGTACAGAAACTTAACTAGCTGCGTATTGGCAGCGCTTACATTGAGCAATGCTCCTTCGGCAATGGCGACCACCTTGCTTGAGGCGGTCAAACTCGGCTTGGAAAACAATTTATCTCTGCGCGCTAGTGACAAAGGCGTGGAAGAAAACGAATACAACATCGACATTAGCCGTTCTAAGTTCCTGCCTTCTTTAAACGGTGCCGCTGATACAACATGGAATGAAAACGAGACCATATTAACGGGAACACCGGATATGCGTTCTAGCTACAACTCAAACAGCTACAGCGTGTCTTTATCTCAATCGGTGTTTAACCTTGGCGACATCTTCAAATACGGCACCGCGAAGCTTGATTTCAACATTGAAGAAATCAAACACGAGAACAAAATCCAGAGCACTATTTCTGAAATCGCGACGCAATATTTCGAGTACCTGAAAAACAACGCGCAAATCAAAGCCACCAAAGTTGAGCTTAAATCGTCTGAAACACGTGAGCGCCAAATGCGTCGCAACGTGGAACTTGGCAACACTGCGGCGAGCGAGTTGTATGAGGTAATTGCCCAGAAAGAAGGCATTGCCAATCGCTTAAGAACCTTAGAGAAAGACCGGCGCGTAATTTTGAACGGTTTAGAGATTCAAGTTCAATACCCAGTCACCCCATCACAAGACATCTACGAAAGTGTTCCCTTGGAGGAAATCAGCGAATCCGAACAACGTGAGATTCTTGAACAAGCTTTGAAGCTCAATAACGACTTATTGGTTGCGAAGAAAACCGTCGAGCGCAGCCGAAGAGGCTTGAAAGAAAGCGGTTCAAACTTTGTGCCGACCGTATCGCTCTCTGCCAGTTACCGTTACGACGATGCGAACAACTATGACCGAACCGACCCAACCGCAACAGGGGACAGTAATTCCACCAGCGTCGGTTTGAACTTGAATGTGCCGATTTTCTCCGGCGGTTCGGATTACTACGGTTATCAAAAATCGTCGACTGCTATCGAGCGAACCGAGCTGCTGTACCAAGATTCGTTGTTCACGACGCGTAATAGCGTTAACACCTCGGTACTCAACATTAATGACTTCTCCCGCGCCATCAGCAGTTACGAGAACATCATTCGTGCCAACTACGCTTCCTACAAAGGCATTCAACGCGCCTACCAACTTGGCACGCGAACCATTACCGACTTACTGGCCGCGGAAAGTAAACTGTTTAGCGCGCTACGTGATTACGAGAGCGCGCGTTATGACTACATCATTGAATCGATCAATCTTGAGCAAATCAAAGGCATGCTGTCGGTGCAATCCATCGAAAGCATCATGCAATTGATGAGCGATATCGAAGGCAGAAGCAATCAAGACTTAGTTCCAAAACACCTTCTCTCCAAACCATCGATTAAGAAAGGAGGTCGCAATGCAAACTGAGCATTTTTCCCAAAAGATTAACTTTGCTGACAAGTGTTACCTGACTTTCTCCACGGTCATCTCGACGCTGTTTGGTTTAGTGCTGCCCTTTTCGATACTGATTATTTTTGACCGAGTTTTACCTAACCAAGCCAAAGACACGCTGTTTCTTCTGTTTGCCATTATCTTGATCACTATCTTCCTCGACTATCACTTAAAGAATCAGGAAGAGAAGATTTCGTCGGTGATCATGAAGCAATTCGAAACCAACTTAACCAACAAGGTGTTTCAATCCATCTGTTTGGCTGAGATATCGAAGTTTCGTCGCCTAGAACCCGGTGAATACTTAGAACGTATTGCCAACATTCCAGAGATTAAATCCTTCTTTGGCGGAGAATCTGTACGGGCATTGATCAACCTTGCCGTCAGCATACTGACCATTCTGATTATCGGTGTGATCAACATTTGGGCGGGAGTGACCATCTTGCTCGCCTCCATCATTTTGGCGGTGTTCGCACTGAGCCTATCTAAGCAGAAAATCAACAGCTTAGAAAACAAATCCGACATCGAAGGCTTAACTACTTCTAAAATCATCGAGATCATCTCTAGCCCACTCGATATCAAAGCGCGCAATATGGAATATCGCGTTGAGAGCCTCATGACACAAATGGTGGAAGAACGTGAAGTCGAGAACATCAAATATGAGCAAATCGAATCGAACTTCAGCCTTATCTTGTCGCTCATACAACAGCTCTCCATAGCTTGTGTGGTGGTGGTTTTGGCAACGGCAGTTATCAACATGCAATCTAGCCAAGGCATCATGGCTGCTATCATCATGCTTACCAACCGCTACTTCGCGCCATACCAGCAAGTAATGCGCACGGTGAGCCGCTGGGAGTTGAACAAGCTTCATATTCAACGTATCGCCGAGCTGCTTGAACTTGCTGCATCTGTAGAACAACAAAATGACACGACAGAAGTCGAGCGCATCTCGGTGAAGTATTCGGAAAAACAACGCATCGAGTTTGAACGCGGTCAGGCTTACTTGCTGACGGGGAAAAGCGGCGCAGGCAAAACCCATCTTGCCAATTGCATTACGCGGCAAAACACCGACAACAAACTGGACATTAAGATCAACGAGACACCACTCGATGACGTCAACTACAACGTCTGGCGTAATAGCGTGCTTATGGTCGACAAAACCAGTTCATTCGTCGAAGGCACCATCATCGACAACCTAACTTGTTTCCGCCCGAGCTTAAACAACACCGCATTTGCGCTTTGCGAAACCATGAACATCAAAGCACAAATCGATGCCCTTCCTGCTGGTTTTTACACCGAGCTTAAAGGACATTTACGCAATCCATTCTCGCGCCAAGTCGCTTATGCCTTGCTGCTAGTGCGCGCCTTGCTTGCAAACAAACGAGTGTTGATCTTCGACGACATCGACTGTGTTTATGACGACGACTTTGCTCGATTGGTTTTGACCAGTACCGCCTATCGCGCCAACGACAAAATCCTCATCATCGTCAGCAATAAGATGGACAAGCTCAATCATCGCCTCAAACGCGTCAAACTTACCGGAGGTGACCAATGAGTATTTTGGTTGATTTTAATAATGTCCCTCAGCGCTTGTTGGACTTTGAGGCACGCAGTTATGATGAACGATACAATCAGTCACCTTTAATTCGTGGTTTAGCTTACACCCTCATTGCGCTTGAATGGGAAGGCACACCTTCTATCCTCAGCGACGCTTTTATCCCTAAACCAAAAGACAGTGACAGTTTTATTGCCACGATTGAGCGCCTTGGTTACCGTTGTGACGTCACCAAATTAAAAACGTTGGAGCACATCGAGGGGCACCCTCATCCTTGTTTTATCGAGATAGAAAACCTCACTGCGATTTTCTTGGGCACCAAAGACGGCAAGCTGATCCTGTTTGATTACACCAATAACAACACCATTGAATACCCGCTCTACAAAAAGCCATGCTTGTTGGTCTCTATCAGCGAATACTCGCGCTTGTTCCGAGAGCCACCACCTGAATCTCAAGACCGCAGCAACTGGATTAAATACGCGTTTTATCGCTACAACAATGAACTCAAAAGCCTGATTATTCTCAGCTTCGTGGTCAGCATTCTCGGCGCACTCCAGCCCTTTTTTATTATGAGTGTGTACAACTTCGCCTTAACCTCTAGCTCGCAAGCCACGCTTTATTGGCTCACGTTATTTGCTGTGATTGTCGGGTTCTCGGAATACTTTTTCAAGAAAATGCGGGTCAACATCATCGCCACATCAGGGAAGGATTTGGCGGTGCATATTTCTCAAAACGTGATATCCAAACTGTTGTGGCTTCCGTATTCGATGACATCCACCGCAGGTGTCTCTTCTCAGTTAGCGCGTTTGAAAGACATCGACACGTTCCGCCGTTTGGTAACCGCAGAGTCAACATTAAGCTACTTCGACATGCCGTTTGTTATCGTATTCATTATTGCCATTGCTCTTATGTCTGGTACCGCAGCGCTAGTCGTTATGGCGGGGTTGATTCTGATGTTGGTGTTCTGTGTTTATTCTCGTTACATCTACTCGCAAGCCACGTCCAAGAGCTCTCGCGCCAACGCCATGGTTTCTTACCAATGGAATGAGATTCTTCGTGGTATAAAAACCATCCAAGGCTTGCCATTGTTGCGTGTTATCCAGTCCCGCTTTAGCGCATCGCATTTACAAAGCACCAACGATGCAGAACATGTTTCAGTGACTAATAGCAGGGTTCAGGCAGCAGGCGGAAGTTTGATTCAGGTTATTGGTACCGCAAGTATCGTCGCGGCCGTTATCGGCGTGATGGACGGCACCTCCGATGCAGGTGCAATGCTTGCTACCGTAATTTTAGTCTGGAAGGCGTTGGGGCCTATTATGGGTATCTACAACTCTATTTCTAAGTTCCAATCCATTAAGGCGTCTTCTGCGCAAATCAACAACCTTATGGCGATGAATGACGATAAGCTAACGTTAGAGAAAAGCCCCCCTATTCGCCTCTTTCAAGGTAGTATCGTCGGCTCTGGTGTGAGCCATCGTTATAGTGGTGCGGCAACAGGCTTAACTAATCTTGGTTTTAAAATTCCACCGGGCGCAAAGGTTGTGATTTGTGGACCAACAGGTTGCGGTAAAACGACGCTCATTTCTATTATCGCTGGGCTAGAGGAACGCTATCAAGGCTCAGTTTCGGTGGACGGTTATAACATCAAACAGTTCAACAGTTACCGCTATCGAACCTCGATTAACTACATCCCGTTTAACCTGCATATTTTTGAAGGCTCCTTGGAGACTAACTTCATCTTGCATAATGGGTTAATCCCAACAGAAAAAATGCGTGAAATGGTGAGTTTCTTTGAGCTCGATACATGGTTGCCACAAGGCCTGGAGACTCAATTGAGCGTTGATATCTGTAAAAGTTTACCAAATGGTATTCAACAAAGACTGCGGCTCGCATTAGGGCTAGGCAACTGCGAACAATCTTTGATTATCATTGACGAGCCATTTAATGGTGCAGAGCAAGAAAACTCCCACTACTTCAAGCGGTTATTTAGCGACAAACTACTCAATAAGACCGTTATTTTCTCAACGAATGATCCGGGCATGATCTCTACATCCAATATGAGCTTAGTCTTGGAGCCAGATGGCAACCTGAAGTATTTCGGGTTAACCGATAAGTACTTAAAAAGTCTAAGTTAAGTTCGGAATGTGGTGTGGTTCATCATTCATACTTGAGCACGGTCATTGACAAAAATGTAAACGATGAGACTATTTACTCTGTAAGCGCGTACACTAAGGAATCCGATGTATACATTTGTTGCAGACAAATTGGATGTGGTTTATTTATCAACGATACCAGAAAACTACCAGTTACAAGACTTCGACGTGCCTGAAGAAGAACTCGAAATTCGTGAAATTGTAGAGGTATGGTATGAGTGTGCGTTTCTTCCTGACTTTAACCTTCAACACATCGACATCGAAAACAAAACTGCTTTGGTCGAGACACAAGCGCAAGTCGTAAACAACTACACAAGTACGCTCGCTTTTTTACTCAAAAGTCGTACTTATCGCGCAGCACTTAACCGATTATTGAGTGTATGGAGATTGGAGGCAGCAGCTAAAGCACAGCTTGAGCTGCTGTTACTTACGGAAGAACAGAGTAGCAAGCCAGTAAATTAATCAGCTAGGATAAGGGGCTAAAAATCTTAAACCCAACCATCGAATCGGAGACGTTTCTGCACGCGTTCAACCGCCTCTATCTGCATCTGACGAACACGCTCGTTAGATACGTTTAATAACAGGCCTATTTCCGACAAGGTTTTCACTCTCTGGTCAAATAATCCGAATCGATGGATTAAGACTTTCTGCAACTTAGTTGGCAAGGTTTTAATAATATTTTCAATAGCTTGAGTAAAGCACTGGTTTTCACAGTCTTGTTGTGGATCTGGCGTATACTCACTTTCACACAGTTCAAGAACAAATGGAACACGATGAAGGTCCGCAGTGGTCGATACATCAATAAAACCACTAAGAGCAACAAGTTCATCTATACGCTCTGCTTTCACCCCTGAGCAGCGTGAGAGTTCAGAAATAGACAACTCCTTGCTCTCACTTTTTGACGCATCGAGCTTTTTTAAAGCCAGGCTATTTATCTCTTTGCACACATGAGCAGGTAAACGTACCGTGCGGCCATTGTTCATTAATGCCGCTTCTATATTCTCGCGAATCCACCATACCGCATAAGTAGAAAAACGGTAGCCTGGCTCAGGATCGAACTTATCGACCGCTTTTATCAAACCAATGTTACCTTCTTCTATTAAATCGAGCAGAGTAAAGTTATTGCCTGGCCGTTTGAGGTAGCCTTTTGCGATTTTCACAACAAGTCGAAGATTAGACTCAATCAACATTTCGCGCGCTTCTTCATCACCAGCTCGATTAAGTTTGGCGTAATGCAACTCCTCTTCACGAGACAACAAATCAATCCCCACAATATCTTTGAGATAGTGAGCATAAGGGTCTTTCCCAACTGACAACGATTCTTTCATTGACAGTTCATCCGTGACAGCTCGGAACCTAGCAAAGCATTCGTTGTTCATTCCCCGTCCTTCTCAAGCCAACTTATTTCTTATCTTCTTTAATTGTTTTTGTACAACACCGTATGCATCATGCTTTATATGCATTACTTTACACTGAGTGTAGACAGGGGTTCTGATCTTTACCAAGAAATCGCTTATCACTTTAAAACAATTACTGCTTCTATGATAAAAACGTGAGCAGGTGGGGGGTTATATATATGAAAGTGCGAATATTTGTACGCAAATTGGCCTCAAAGAAAACAACGCAACGTAATCGTCAACGCTTACCACGTTACTCTGACTAAACCTTTGAGGCTTGAGGATGGTTTGAAGTATCAGTTGAATTAGCGAGACCTAATTCACTTGACGAAGCGCAGGTTGAAGCTGACAGTCTGTTATAACTTGGAAAACTGCACGATTCTTTCCTTCAGACTTACCTTGATACATCAACTCGTCAGCATCTTGCAAGCTCACGATGTGGGTAAACTCAGGATAGTAAGCACAGCCCAAACTGATACTCAAATGAATTGCTTGTCCGCCCAGTATAACAGGCTGATCGTAAACGGC
Organism: Vibrio sp. PBL-C16; assembly: GCF_034321865.1. Classification (NCBI taxonomy): domain Bacteria; kingdom Pseudomonadati; phylum Pseudomonadota; class Gammaproteobacteria; order Vibrionales; family Vibrionaceae; genus Vibrio; species Vibrio sp. PBL-C16. The sequence goes on from NZ_JAXLNY010000001.1 coordinate 746,348, forward strand.
TTTACAAAGCATATTGGCAAAATTGAGCGCTTCTCGCTCTGACAGAGAAGACGTAACGAGTGCGAACTCTTCTCCTCCAATTCTCGCCAATGTCATTCGGTCATCAGTCATCGACTTAGCGGCTTCTGCGATGGCAACTATTGCTCGGTCTCCAGCAAGGTGGCCATATCGATCATTGATTGATTTAAAATCATCAATATCAAACACCATCACCGTTAAGTTTCGCTTCAAATGATTCAGTAGCGCCAATTGCTCAATCAGGTGTCTACGGTTGTATAGCTTTGTGAGAGAATCCGTCAACGTCATCTCTAGCAATTGCTGATTGGCAATCGTTAACTGCCTTGTCCGAAGAGCAACCATACGTTTGAGGGCAAAAATATGATAAAGCGTTGCAACCGCCATAATGAAAATAGCAATAGGGAAAAGATAAAGTGGATAAACCGTTTTCACCACACTCCAACGGGTGAGGATCCGCTCACGATCCGTATCGATGACTTTTTCAAACGCTCTTGATACCTCTAAAATGGAAGTTGCACTGTGCATTCCTGCTGCAATCCGAAGATCTTTACTATATAAGCTAATTGTCGGGACAAACATACCCGCTCCCGGCGTGGTTGCCATATAAAAGTTAGCAACTTGCAGGTCTGCAACAAAGTACAGCACCTTTTTATCGACGGCGGCTTGTATCATCGAATCATTGTTAATGTATTCTGCGATAGGTGCATTCGGATAATTCGTCTGAACAAACTCAGACTCGTAACTTCCTTTAACAACGCCAATTGGCAGCGTCATTTCGCCAGTTAAAACACTCCTGATATCAACCGAAAGTACATCTTTATTTACGTACAGTTTGGTTTGGATAGGCATTATGACTGCGCCAAAGTCCATATACTTCGCTCTTTCGGGCGAGTAGACAAGTCCTCCGTGAAAGTCAGCCTTACCCTCTTTTACGGCTTGTAAAGAAGCATCCCAATCCAAAAGGAGAAACTGAACGTCGATTTGGTTGTTCGCCGCGTACTCTTTCCAAAAGTCGATTAAAATACCTTTAGGTTCACCATCTGGGCTAAGGTAAGAGAACGGCTTCCACGCTTTGGAGTTAGCAACAATTAAAGAATGAGACTCTGACTTGTGTGCATGCGCCATCGGACAAATGGACAGCCACAGTAGTAATAAAGAAGCACACGCTTTTTTACATTTGCAACCATAAGTACCATAACTCGTCGATGACATACCTACTTCTCACCAGTCTTTTTAAACCATAATCTCGGCTGTTTGATTAGACTAAAGATATAGTAGAGTTGCATAAGACAGGAAGTGACGCTTATTGATATGAATCTAACTTAGTAAGTTTTAGTACTTAATTGGTACTTTCAACGCCTAGTTCGCTGAAGCAGTTGAAGCAGTTGAAGCAGTTGAAGCAGTTGAAGCAGTTGAAGCAGTTGAAGCAGTTGAAGCAGTTGAAGCAGTTGAAGCAGTACATGATAAATTAGGAAAACTTATCTGGTACTAAAAATTGAATATCATCAGTTTTGCAAACACCTAGTACCAACAAAAAAGCCCTATTCAAAATCCACCTTGGGGAGAACTTTGAATAGGGCTCTTTGCCTCTATGCTTCATTTTACGGCTGAAGCTACCTTTACCTTTTTTCGCTTTAACGACTCGTGTTTGGAACAGCTGACTGGTAACAACCGCTTTTAACGCGTTGTCTTTGATTTCACCTCTGCCGAAGTCGGTCTCATGTTGTGAGCCACTCGGTTGAGGACTGATTTTACGCTTTGCCATAAATCCTCCTTAATGGTCGAACCAGATTGGACAATAATTATATAAATAAGTCAAATTTATAGATTTAGTTGAATTTTATGCTAAAAAACTTCACATCACCGTCATTTATTTGAAATTTAATCAAAAACATGCTGGTTAAATAGTGACTAAATACAAATATTTGTCCATAAAGCACTAATATATGTTGACTCTTCGTGGAATTAACCTAGACTCAAACACGGCTAGAAAGAAAGTTCTTTGTTTTCACATTTCGTTGGATTACTTGTAACCCGTCGTCCTGTGGTACGCAATAGCAATTTATTTTTCCACGCTATAAGCGCCGTTGAGGCGAAAGATTACATTATTTAGATATTTAGGAAATAGACATGTCTAACACAGCTACTGGCACAGTTAAGTGGTTCAACGAAACTAAAGGCTTCGGTTTCATTCAACAAGAAAACGGTCCTGACGTATTTGCTCACTTCTCTGCAATCACTGGTGACGGCTTCCGTACTCTAGTTGAAGGCCAGAAAGTAGAATTTGTTATCTCTCAAGGTCAAAAAGGCCCTCAAGCAGAGCAAATCAAAGTACTTTAATTCTTAAAGAATTTGATACGATAGCCAGCTTTTAAAGCTGGCTATTTTTTTGCCTAAAACTTATTTTGCCAACAAAACGATATAAATCTATGGCTCTTAAACCAACCATTTACAAATTTCGTATCGCCATTTCCGATATGAATAATGACTATTACGATTCTAAAAATCTAACTATCGCCCTTCATCCTTCTGAAAAGCCGCAACGAATGTTGGCTCGCATTCTAGCTTACTGTTTAAATGCTCAAAGCAATCTGGAGTTTACAAAAGGACTCTCTACGATTGAAGAGCCTGATTTATGGCATGTTGGCGATGATCAAAGCATTACTCACTGGATTGAAATTGGCGAACCAGAACCAGACAGAATTAAGAAAGCTTCTCGCCTCGCAAAGCATGTAAAAGTTTACACTTATAACACCAAAGCGGCTGTCTGGTGGGACAAAATGTCAGGAAAGTTCTCAATGCTTCCCGTCAACGTAGAGAGCTTTGACTATGACGCTATCGACTTGATTTGTCAGCATCTTGACCGAGGTACTAGCCTTTCTGTTATGATTACTGGCAGCTCAATTTTTGTTGATATCAATGATCAACATATCGAAGTAACGGTGAAGGAACTAAAAAACCATGACGTCTCTTAGTGAACTGAGTCAAGAGATGGGATTTGAAGAAATCCCCTTTGTTAAAGAACATAAAGCAGCAAAGCGGCGTTGGTTAAAAGAACAGTCACAACTATTTACAAAAGTTTGTGAGAACAAACCCACAACAGCACCTACTCTTCACCTGCTTGGCCTTTTGACCAAATCACATATTGAAGCAAGTGCTAACTACGAGCAACATGCTCACTCTACCCAGCGTATGCAGCAAGTTCTGACTGACTCCTTGGGTAATGAGCACGCGGATAAGTTTACTAACCAATCTGCTGAAGACCTAATCTTAGTCACCCACCTTTGGTTATACACGCAAGGCTATTTAAATATGGATTTCAGCTTGGCGCACGATCATGCCGAGCAGACTCAAAATACATTGCAGCACGAACTTGTCATGAAACGCATGGACGTTGATGCATTTAGAACCGAACTCATGCAAAGTTTTTATCAAGGTAAAGAAGCCCGTCCGGCTTCAGCAAGTGGCTTTTGGGGTTGGTTTAAACGTCTATTTTCCGCATAAAATACATGGTTTTATCCATTTCAAACAACTGATAGACTTCACGTCCAGTGCAACAAGCATCATGATTGCATTCTTAAAGGACAATTACCCAATGAACATCAAGGGATCATTATGAAGTTTATCCGTTGGATTTTAGGCAAGGTTATCTTATTGCTGAACGCGGTGTTCTCACCTCGTGGTATTAAGCGCACCGCAGAAGAACAGCAACGTATTGATGAAAAAGCGAAACAATACGCACTTTACCAATTTGAAGCCTGCCCTTTTTGTGTAAAGGTCCGCCGTGCAATGAAGCGTCAATCGGTGAACATTGAGCTACGTGATGCAAAAAATAACCCGACTCATCGAGCTGAACTAGAGCAAGGTGGTGGGCGAGTTAAAGTCCCTTGTCTTCGTATCGAAAAAGATGGCGAGACACAGTGGTTATACGAGTCATCTGACATCGTCGCTTACGTTGAAAAAGAATTTGCCTAAGTTCCCCCTATGAACATTGGCGGATGTAAAAGAGGCACCTAACGGTGCCTCTTTTCTATTTTTTCTAGCTAAATGTTGCCGTGCGAGCTTTCCTTATTCAGTCTTCTTGCTCAACTCCGAACTTAAACTCCACTAAGCAAATAACGGGTATGCGAGAACAACACAACGAAGATTACCGCCTAACGTCTGCGTTATTCATCCACGATCAATGTTAGCTCTACGCGCCGATTGCAAGCTTTACCACTCGCTGTCGCATTGCTGCACTTCGGTACATACTCTCCGAAGCCTCTAGAAAACACTCGTTGACGTGGAATACTCGTCGCCAATAGTTGTTTTTCTACTTCACGAGCTCGCTTTTCAGATAGCGTGTCATTGAAGCTTTCAGCTCCTGTGCTATCCGCATGACCATCAATCACGACATCAACATCAGTTCTTCCAGCCAGATAGTGACCAATGTTTCGAATCCAGTCTTGAGATTGAGCAGATAACCGTGCAGAACCCGTTTGAAAATGCACTTGCTCTTTCAAACGTATCATCAGGTGACCACCACTGAGCGTCTCGTGAGGAATGTTATGCCTGCTCAGGAACATTTCCAGAGAGGTCACGTTTTGCGACTTTTTTACTGACGCCCTCGCCGTTTGATATGAACGAGGGGAAGAAGCCACATTGGATGCGCTCGGGTATCCCCACTCTGGGTGTCTCAGCTCAGTGTTTGATTTAGGAGCTGTATCTAAAATGTTCCCACCAGGGACCATATCTTGATCGAGGCTGCTGCACCCGGCCAGAATGCCACAAACAATTAAAAACCAATGCTTCATACCATTACCAACGTAGAAAAACTCTTGTTCATTGTGTCGACAAAACACGCCGAATCTTTAGCGCTTTTGTCCACCGATTGGTTTGTCTATGCAGCGTTCATGCCACTGGAGTCAATGCAAAATCATCTCTCAAATAAAAAGCAACACTAAAATACCCTACCCTTACAGTCCATACGTCAGGCAAAGTCTGTTACCAATGGTCTCACTTTATTGTTATTTAATGGTTTTAGTCACTATCGTTAACCGATAAACTAACGCAAATTTCTCATTTAGAGCACTACTATGTTAAAAACCATATCGAAAGGCTTTGCTGTTGTTGTTGCCGTAATGGCTTTGTCGGCATGCGATAGCGGCAAGAGTCAGCCTCAGCAAGGCAAACAATACGAAGTTTTGCCAGTATCCCTTGAAGAATATGATTTAGCTCCCCTGACTGAAGCATTCTCTTTAACTTGTGGCCACTGCCGCTCAATGGAAGAGTTTGTCCCTCAAATTGAATCATTGACCGATCAAAGCGTTGAAAAAATGCATGTAACGTTCAATGAAAGTGCACAAGTGAGCGCCATCATCTTCTATACTGCCGTAATGCAGCTTGAATCAACACCAGATAAAGCGTTTATGGCGGATCTTTTTACTGCTGTGCAAATGGGTGCCGATGCAACGGCTGAGGAACGCCAAATCGCCGTAGAGAAAGCCTTTGAGTCTCGCAACCTTATCAGCCCTTACCATTTAGATGAAGCACAGCAAAAAACGCTGTTTGAGTACATCACTAAGGCAGAAGCGATCACGACTCGCGGCCAAATTAACTCCGTTCCAGCCTTTATCGTAAACGGAAAATATCAAGTGATTACTGGTGGTCATGACAGCGTTGAAGCCATGGCAGAAACCATCAACTTTTTGCTAAAACAACCTAAATAGACAAGGAGATTACGTGTCTAAATTTTTGTTTCCTCTTATTATTTTTATTTTGGCGGGCTTTTTCATTTACCGTACTTGGACAAACCATAAAGTAGCAGATGAAAACTTTGCCAAAGGCCAAGCATTCTTACTAGAAAATGCGAAAAAAGAAGGCGTCATCACAACAGAAAGTGGCCTTCAATACATGGTTCTTGAAAAAGGCGAAGGTGAGGTTCACCCAACGGCAACAAGTAAAGTAAAAGTACACTACCACGGCACCTTGATTGATGGCACGGTATTCGATAGCTCTGTTAATCGTGGTGAGCCTATTTCATTTGGTCTTAACCAAGTCATTAAAGGCTGGCAAGAAGGTCTACAATACATGGTAGAAGGTGAGAAAATCCGCCTTTTCGTACCAAGCACGCTTGGCTATGGTAAGAGTGGCTCTGGCCCAATTCCACCAGCAAGTGTTTTGATCTTTGATGTTGAACTACTAGAAATTCAATAAATCTAGAAAGCTTTGTCTTAAAGCCAAAGTATCAAAACCAAAAACGCCGCGAACCACGCGGCGTTTTCTGTTTTAAGAAAGGTTAAAAACCAATATAGTGATCCGAAAGCAATGCAATGAACAACGCCAAAAGATGATAGATAGAGAATTTAAACGTCTCCATCGCGGTATTTGGCTCTGGTGCATATTTTAGCTTCCATGCATGGTACATAAAGCCAACATTGAGTAGTAGCGAGGCAAAAAGATACACCACGCCGACCATACCAACCAAAACCGGTAGGACACAAACCAAAGTCAATAGCACCGTATACAACAGAATAGAAGTTTTGGTGTACTCAATGCCGTGTGTCACTGGCAGCATGGGAATATCTACCTTGCGGTAATCCTCGACACGATGAATAGCCAGAGCCCAAAAATGTGGTGGCGTCCAGATAAAAATGATCATCACGAGCAGCCAAGCATTCGCATGTAATTGCCCTGTTACAGCAGTCCAACCGAGAAGAGGCGGCATCGCACCGGCAATCCCTGCAATGACGATATTTTGGGGCGTAGCACGTTTGAGGTACATTGTGTATACCATCGCATAGCCGAGCAAACTCATCAAAGTCAACCATGCCGTCAGCGGGTTGACCATCGCATATAGAAGTACAAACCCTAAGACACCTAAAACTGTAGCGAAGGCTATCACCGATGATGGTTTAGTCTCACCCGATGGCAATGGTCGTTTGTGTGTACGTGCCATTCTCGCATCAATTCGGCGGTCAATTAGATGATTAAACGCTGCCGCAGACCCTGCCATCAGACCAATCCCCGTTAGGCCAACTACCGCCTGCAACCAGGGGAAATCATCAACCGGGGCTAAGCTCATACCTACTACTGCCGTCACCAACATTAACGCCACCACTTTAGGTTTCGTTAACTTCAAATAAACGGAACTTAGTCGCTTTCGCCCATTTAACGACAGCGCGATTTCTTTACTCATAGCGAACTCCTTTCGCGGTGTAATTCCAAGCCGTTTTACCCTGCCACAAGTAAAACTGGCTAACACAAACGAGACTCAACATAACAGCGGCACCAAGGTTGTGCGCCACCGCGACATAGATAGGAAGTTGAAATACTACGTTGCTTACACCCATCATAATTTGGCACACCAGAGTGAATAACAACCACCCTCCGATTCTCTGTGAATGATGAGAATCTTGCCTCATAAGCCCAATACTATAAGCCAATACCACGGTGGCGGTAACAATAGCACCTATACGATGAGTGACGTGTATAGTCATTCTTGCCGGATACTCCAAGACACCAAATTCATAATTCTCGAATCCAGTTTGCCAGAAAGAAAACGCTTCTTTCCATGAGAGATGGCTCATCCAGTCTCCCTCACAAATCGGCAGTGTGGTACACATCAGCGCAGCATAATTTGACGAAGTCCATCCTCCAAGGAGCACTTGCACCAAAACAACCAGAAAAACCAACAATGAAAAGCCTCTCAGAGAGCTAGAAGATGGAGAGAAATAGAGATTGTTTTGCGCTTTTAATTGGCAGTAAAAAATCGCCTGTAACGCCAATAAAACAAAACCACCGAGCAAGTGAAGCATCACGATGACGGGCATTAATTTAAGAGTAACTGTCCACATTCCCAAAAGTGCCTGCCCAATCACCAATACGCTTAGCAACATCGGAATGATTGAATTTACACGCTCAGACCTTACTGATATTGCAGCCATCGCAAAAATGACTAAACCTAACGTTCCTGCAAAATAGCGATGAATCATCTCAAGCCATGCTTTCTCATGCTCTACTGCCCGCTCGGGGAAGTTCAGGTTAGCACGTATGACGTCTTCTTCTTGATGCGGCACAGAAAAGTGCCCATAACAACCAGGCCAATCCGGGCAACCTAACCCTGCATCTGAAAGGCGAGTATATGCCCCTAACATGATCACCACGAGAGTTAGCAGCAAACTGAATCTAACCAACTGAATTAATTTCATATGCACTTCCTCTAACCGACTCGTGACAGTTTTAAGAGCTTGCGTAAGTCCGCCAACATACCTTTATTCAATAGGACTAAGTCCTCATTTGGTTTCGGCGAGTAAGACATCACCAGTTGCCCAAGAGGATCAACGATCAACATTTGCCCAGGTTTCACTTTTGCGGTAACCAATTCATTCATTTGCATCGCTAACATCGATACTTCTATGGGATCTGAATGCTCAGTCAGCCAAACGACTGGCACTACTCGCTCTTGATACTTACCTAAAGCAACATGGCTTTGCTGAAGCAGGTAAAGCTGCTGTTTACACTCTTCAGTGCATTCGTTAGGTAATACATAAGCGAGTTGCCAACCATGGTCTTTGAGAGGTGACTCTTGACCAAGTTGCTCTAACGTCGTGTATGGTTCGACTAACTCGCCTCTATTGGTCACTCCGCTTTGATACCACCCTTGTGTGAGAATGACTTTTGCAATGACAGCGGGAAGCGCGAACGTACAAACCAGCGCAATCAACATTAGTCGTCCTTTGGTTACTTTAGATGTCATGCTTCACCTCCATGTGACGCAACTTTTTTTGCCAACGAACAAAAACAATTAAAGTCAGTATTAAGAAAACACCTGCCATCGAAAACCATTGAATCGAATAGCCAAAATGTTTGGCACTATTGAGTGGTAATGGATTCCAAGGAAAGTCATAGGGCCAACGAGTTAAATTGTCTGGCTGCAAGACTGCGGGCATAAGTTCAATATTCAGTAGCTGATTCAATTGCGCGATGTTTAGGTTTTGCACGCGAATAACATCGCCAACTTCCGGCATTAACTCTGAGCTCAGTGGATTAGTAGATTTTCGGTACAGGCGTCCTGTGATGAAAATCGAATTATCGAGTTTGGTGACCGTTGGTAACACTGAGCGATCTGCTTTTCCCTCGACAAAACCAAGCTCCAATAACGCATAGGCACTAGGTTCATCGCTCGTCAATACAATCTGAAATGCTAAATATCCCACACTGCCTTGATGCGTTTGGTTGTCTAACAAAATTACGGGAAACGCCTGAGGAACAACATTAACTTCCACTTTTTTCCCGAGGATACTTTCCTCTCGCCAGTCGTTGTCTTCAAGAACGACGCTTAGTGCTTGGTACGCACTATCCGCACGCGCGAGAATGGCTTGTTCCAATGCTTGTTTTTCTTGCCCTCTCTCAAACTGCCAAAAACCCAGTTTGACCAAAAGAGAAAACACAACCACAGTTAAACCAACTGCAACCCAAAACCGTTTCGATAGCCATAATTGTCTTGATAACAACAATGATGAAACCGGAGGTGCCATGTCCACCGTATTTCTATTCAAACTGACGCTTGTCCTTTTGCTGCTTTTCATTATCTTCAACCTCGCAAAAGCGCTTATCGAAATGGTTCGTGAAGACCCAGATAATCCTGAAAAAAGAGACAAACCCATGAGTCATTACTTAGGACGTCGAGTCATGTTCTCCGCTTTGGTGGTCGTCCTTTTGCTTATTGCGCTCAGCTCGGGTTGGCTAGCACCAAACCCTCGCCCTTATTAGTCGAACCAAGAGTTCACACTGCGCCTAAAGTACGTAAACAAACACAAACAGACATAACCAAACCACATCCACGAAATGCCAATACCAGCTGCCCGCTTGAAAGGCAAAATGGTTCTTTGGCGAAAAGTGATCTTTAGCGATTCTGAACAGCAGCACGATCAAGAAGATAGTCCCAAGACAAACGTGTAAACCGTGGAACCCCGTCAACATGAAGAACGTGTTACCGTAAATACCGGACTGCAACGTGAGCCCTATGTCTTGATAAGCATGAACATACTCAACCGCTTGGTAATATAGGAAAAAGCCAGCAAGTACGATGGTTATCTCTAACCAAACAATCAGTGCCGTTCTTTTGTCTTGTTCAAGGCTTATATGCGCCATATGTAGCGTAATAGACGACAATAGCAGCAAGATAGTATTGGTAAGGGGTATGCCCTGCCACGGCATAGCTTGTGTTGTTTCTCCCCCCGGTGTCAGTGTGAGTGGCCACATCGCTTCGAAGGTTGGCCACAGGACTTCGTTGGTCATGAAGTTATTATCTGCCCCACCTAACCAAGGCACAGAAATCATTCTGGCGTAAAACAAGGCACCAAAAAAGGCACCAAAAAACATCACTTCAGAAAAGATAAACCAGCTCATTCCTTGGCGAAAAGAACGAGTAATTTGCGAGCTGTATTTTCCACTCAGTGATTCAGTAATCACATTACTAAACCAACCAGCCAACATGTAAAGCAAGAACAAGAAGCCCACCGCTAGCACAATGCCACCAATGGTTCCCACTGCACCGCCACTTTGTGTCCCCTGGACGGTCATGCCTGCGCCAACAGCAACCAAAAACAGAGCAAATGCACCGATGATCGGCCAGCTACTTTGAGCGGGAACATAATATGTTCCTGGCTTGTTACTCATAATTTCTCTCCTTACTGACCAACCTTGGTCTGTATCTCTCTCCCTGAGTGGCTAAGAGCCTGTAGGAGGGGGAAGTTTATAGAGTGTGTAAGACAGCGTTAACGTGTGTATAGACTCCGGCAAGTCCGGTTCGATATAAAAAATCAACGGCATTTGAGCTTGCTGTTTACCATCCAGAGGCTGCTGGTTAAAACAAAAACACTCAATCTTATTGAAGTAAGCAGCTCCAGTCCCGGGAGAAACAGAAGGAACGGCTTGCCCCACCAACTTCTGCCCGCTTTCATTAAATGCAAGGTATTCGGTTTGCACGACTTCACCTGGGTGAACATCCATCGAAATCACTTTGGGTCTAAACTCCCAAGGCATATCTGGGCTGACATGCGCCATAAACTCCACGCGAACAGTTCGGCTCATGTCCGGTTGCATACCTGTCGGTTGAATGGCGGCTACTTCACTTGTCTTTCCATTGATTCCCAGTGCGTCGCACATCACGTCATAAAGTGGGACTAGTGCATAGCCGAAGCCAAACATTAACAGGGTCGCCAAAAGCAACTTCACTGTGAGCTTCTTGTTTGATGGATTCGGTTTCATGTCACTCACCCCACTCTTTGCTAGTCAATCTTAGGCGGTGTAGTAAACGTATGATGTGGCGCAGGGCTTGGCACTGTCCACTCTAAGCCTTCCGCACGTTCCCACGGTTTTGCAGAAGCCTTCTCCCCGCCACGAATACACTTGATCACCAACCACAAGAAGATCAGTTGTGACAACCCGAATGCAAACCCACCAATTGATACTATTTGATTAACATCAGCAAACTGAATGGCGTAATCCGGTATGCGTCTTGGCATGCCCGCTAAGCCTAGGAAGTGCATTGGGAAAAACAGGACATTGACGGAAATAATTGAGCACCAGAAATGCCATAAACTCAGCTTGTGGTCGTACATATTGCCCGTCCACTTAGGTAGCCAGTAGTATGCCGCTGCCATGATCGAGAATACCGCACCAGATACCAACACATAATGGAAATGGGCAACCACGAAGTAAGTGTCATGATATTGGAAATCCGCCGGCACAATCGCCAACATCAGTCCCGAGAAGCCGCCAATAGTAAAAAGCACAATAAAGGCAATGGCAAACAACATTGGCGTTTCAAATGTCAGAGCTCCACGCCACATGGTGGCAACCCAGTTAAAGACTTTAACCCCCGTTGGTACCGCAATCAGCATAGTGCAATACATAAAGAAGAGCTCAGCAAAAACTGGCATCCCCGTGGTAAACATGTGGTGCGCCCACACAAGGAAAGATAACAATGCAATGCTGCACGTCGCGTAAACCATCGAATGATAACCAAACAGCTTCTTACCACTGAAAGCAGGCAGAATAGCGGAGATGATTCCAAACGACGGTAAAATCATGATGTACACTTCTGGGTGACCAAAGAACCAAAAGATGTGTTGGAACATTACCGGGTCACCACCACCAGCTGCGTCAAAGAAGCTAGTCCCGAAATATTTGTCAGTAAGAACCATGGTCACCGCACCCGCTAGTACCGGCATAACCGCGATCAACAAGAAAGCGGTGATTAGCCAAGTCCAAACAAACATTGGTAACTTGAACCAAGTCATTCCCGGAGCTCGCATATTTACGATCGTCACGATAACGTTGATCGCGCCCATAATGGAGCTGATACCCATGATATGAACAGAGAATACAAACAGCGCAGTGCTATCCGGGCCATAAGTCGTGGACAGCGGAGCATAAAACGTCCAACCAAAATCAGGACCGCCGCCAGGTAAAAACAACGAGCTCAACAAAATAAGAAATGCAAAAGGTAAGATCCAAAAGCTCAAGTTGTTCATGCGCGGCAGCGCCATATCTGGAGCGCCGATCATCATCGGAATCATCCAGTTAGCAAGACCAGTAAATGCTGGCATCACCGCACCAAATACCATCACTAAACCGTGTACCGTGGTCATTTGATTAAAAAACTGCGGATCGACTAGCTGTAGCCCTGGCTGGAACAGTTCGGCACGAATGATCATAGCCATCGCACCACCTGTTAGAAACATCGCAAAGCTAAACCAAAGGTAGAGGGTGCCTATGTCTTTATGGCTTGTAGAATACAACCAACGAGTGATGCCCTGGGGTGCATGATGCTCGTGACCATCATCGATCGCAATGGTACTGTTCGCACTGGCTTCTGCTGGCGCAGACTTCACTGCCTTATCTATTGGCTTACTCATATTTCCTCCTTAGCACTGCCTTGTGCCTTAAAGGCATTCACATCGGATGCTTGCACTGTATCGCCAGTATCGTTGCCCCATGCATTTCGTTGATATGTGATAACCGCGCCAATTTCTTTGTCACTTAACTGATTAGAAAAAGCCTGCATTGCGGTGCCCGGGCGACCGTTGACAATAATATCTATGTGCTCTGTAACATCTCCGGTTGCAATAGGACTGCCTTTAATCGCGGGAAATGCACCCGGAATCCCCTCACCATTTGCCTGATGACACACAGCGCAACGCGCCGTGTATATCGATTCGCCTTGCGACATCAATTCGTCCATAGATAAGTCTTGAGAGAGCGCTTCTTGTGCCGCCGCTTTTTGAAGCGCGAGTTCTTCCTTCTTACTCGCTAGCCATTCATCGAACTTTTCTTCTTCCATCGCATGCACCACCACTGGCATAAATCCGTGTGCACGACCACATAGCTCCGCACACTGACCGCGATATACGCCTGGCTCATCAATTCTTGTCCATGCTTCATTGATAAAACCTGGAATGGTGTCTTTCTTGACGGCAAAGTCTGGTACCCACCAAGAGTGAATGACATCATCAGAAGTCATCAAAAAACGCACTTTGCGATTCACAGGCAACACCAAAGGGTTGTCTACTTCCAGTAAGTAATGTGCGCCTTTAGCTTCGATTCCATCAATTTGTTTTTGGCTGGTGGCAAGCAAACTAAAAAACTCAACATCTTCGCCAAAATAGCTGTAATGCCATTTCCATTGCGAGCCTGTGATCTTGACCGTGATATCCGATTGGCTTGTGTCTTCCATTGCTACTAGAGTTTTTGTTGCGGGAATCGCCATAGCGACAAGAATGATGATGGGTATGACCGTCCAAATAATTTCCACTTTTGTACTTTCATGGAAATGTGCGGCAACTGCTCCTTTTGACTTGCGATGACGGAAGATGGAATAGAACATCACACCAAAAACAATCAAAGCAATTACACAGCAGATATAGAAAATCAGCATATGTAATTCATACACTTGCCCACTTATCTCTGTGACCCCTTTTGTCATGTTGTAGTCATTTTCCTTTGACCAACCAAAAGAGGAAAATGTGATTAAAATCACATTCAGTGATAAGGCTAGAGTAGTCGTTAATCTTTTCAAAAGATCTCTCCTCTGCTCAGCCGCTACGCCTACGCGAGCTTCCTTGCGTCCCGATGCAAATATCGAACAACTTTACGAAAAATCACAAAAACTACGATTTCGACACGGTTTGTTATATTTATGTTAAAAGGCTAGTTATAGTTCCAAGGTTCTTCAAGAAATTAAATATGATTAAATTTTGTTCGGATAAGAAAAATTAATTCGGTTTATCGATTGCCCTCTTTGAAATGTAATTGAGAACCATTTACATTGATTTAAAAGAAAACATTGAGATACTTACCAAACGAAGTGTCCAAGAAAGTAGGCTCCCCCTACTAAGGAATGACTGATATGACAGCACTAATTACGCAATGGCTAGAACGAGACCCTGACCCTAAGACTCGTGAAGAGCTACAACACCTCGTCGATACGAACAATGAACAAGAGCTTACTGATCGCTTTGGCTCACGCCTTGCCTTTGGTACTGCAGGCTTACGTGGCAAAGTGGGCGCAGGTCCAAACCGAATGAACCGCTTGGTGATTCAAGAGACCGCCACTGGTTTAGGGAACTATTTGCTTGAGCAAGTCAAAGATGCCGCGAGTCGTGGTGTCGTTATTGGCTACGACGGTCGTCCCGATTCAAAACAATTCGCGCATGATACCGCATCCGTACTGACGGCCCTTGGTATCAAGGTTTACCTAACGTATGACGTTGCAGCAACCCCAATTGTTGCGTTTGGTGTCCGTACATTGAATGCTGCGGCCGCTGTTGTTGTTACTGCCAGCCACAATCCACCAGAATACAATGGCTTCAAAGTATATTGGGAAAATGGCGCACAGATTATTCCTCCACACGACTCTGGAATCGCAGCGAAAATTGATGACGCAACAACGAAGCCATTACCTTTAATGTCTCTCGATGATGCAAAACAGCACGGTTTGTTAGTTTGGTTGGAAGACGACTACTACCAAACTTACCGTAAGACAATGAATGAAAACGCGCTGCTTACTCCTGACAACAATACCGATATATCTATTGCTTACACCGCAATGCATGGCGTTGGCGCGAATATGGCGGAAACGCTACTTGCCGACGCAGGCTTCCAAAAAGTGGCAAGTGTTAAGGAACAACGCGAACCTGATGGAAGCTTCCCAACCGTCAACTTCCCAAACCCTGAAGAAGCCGGTGCAATGGATATGGTGATGGCATTAGGTAAGTCCGTAGATGCCGATATCGCTTGCGCGAACGACCCAGATGCGGACCGTTTTGCCGTGGCAGTTAAACGCCCAGATGGCGAGTATCAAATGCTAACGGGTGATCAGGTGGGCTCACTGTTTGGCGATTACTTGTTGGAACAGCAACCTAACGCTTTGGTTGGCAACACCATCGTATCCTCAAGAATGCTGAGCAGCATCGCTAAGGCGCATGGCGCACAATACTATCAAACATTAACTGGCTTTAAATGGCTTACTAACGTTGCCATGGAACAAGAGACA
Organism: Vibrio sp. PBL-C16; assembly: GCF_034321865.1. Classification (NCBI taxonomy): domain Bacteria; kingdom Pseudomonadati; phylum Pseudomonadota; class Gammaproteobacteria; order Vibrionales; family Vibrionaceae; genus Vibrio; species Vibrio sp. PBL-C16. The sequence continues at coordinate 761,907 of NZ_JAXLNY010000001.1, forward strand.
GAAACCAACCCATTCTTGTTTGCTTATGAGGAAGCGCTCGGTTATACCGTGGGTAACAAGGTGTGGGATAAAGATGGTTTATCTGCAATCGTCGCGTTTTCACAGCTAACAGGCAAGCTTAAAGCGCAAGGTAAAACACTGTGGGATAAACTGGAAGAGCTGTACCGCGAGCACGGTTTCTACTTCAACGCGCAACGCAGCATTGCTCTCGACCCGAACTCTCCACCAATCGGCGACAAACTCCGAGCAAATCCACCAACAGAGATTGCTGGTAAAAAAGTTGCAGTAACCGAAGATCTAAAAACATCGGTTCGCATGTTTGACGACGGCTCTGAAGAATCCATTGACTTACCGGCAAGTGACGTATTGATTTATCACCTAGAAGATCAATCACGCGTGATTGTTCGTCCTTCTGGTACTGAGCCAAAACTAAAATGTTACTACGAAGTCATCAACCTCTTCCCTGCGGATATGAGCTATGAACAAGCACAGCAAGCAGCAGAAGCGAAGATGAACGAACTTATCGACGCGCACCAGCAAAGTTTGTAAGTCAAAGAGAAACATAGATATTTGATACAACAAGAGGCGCAAATTCGCGCCTCTTTTTTTGATTTTAACGAGAACAAGTCAAGCTAACCCGTGCTTTCCCTAGCCTACAATTTCCTTTTGTAGAAAGTACTTGTGGATCCCCTCTGCAGGATAGCCTGAGTACTGCCCCACTTTCTCAAAACCCAATTTGAGATAGAACTCAAGAGCTTGAAAGCTGTAGGTATCCAAATAAACATGGGTAACCCCATGAGGCTTTACTTTTTGTTCTAGCATCGACATTAATTGGCTACCGAGACCAGAGGTTCGACTTTCAGCGTCTACCCACAAAAACTCAACAAATACCGTATTTTTAAACATTTCGCCAGTCAAGCCACCCATGATCTTGCCATTCTCATCTTTTGCGAAACAGCCTACAGCATGCACTTCCCCTTCAGGTAAATGCAGTCGGTTATAAGATCGAATACCTTCACGAACAAAATCAAGGTCTGTTTGATCTGGATTTAAACAAAATTCAAGCTTCATATACCCTCTCCTTAGGAAACACCAATATCCTAAAACAAAAAGCCAGCAATTGCTGGCTTTCTGATGGAATATGATAACTTTACAAGGCGAAACTACTCAGCATCCACAACGCCAGAATAACAAACACTAACCCCATTAGTTTATGTTGATACGTGCGGAATTTTTCGTTCTCGAGCAGCCCTTTGCCCAATGTGCCTGCTAACCCAACAAGTAATAAATTGAATGACAAGCCAAGAACGTTCAACAATAACCCTAGCGCTAGCATCTGCTCACCAGAAGATGCCGTGATATTGCTTGAGACAAACTGCGGCAAAAACATCACAAAAAAGACTAAGGCTTTAGGGTTGAGCAAATTACTCATCAAAGCACGTTGATAATAAGTTGATGCCATTTTGTTTTGACCATCAAGCTCTGGAGCCGAAGATGCCTCAGCTCGTAAGCAGTCCCAACCCATTTTTAACAAGTAAGCGCCACCTAGTAGATGAAGGACTTTAAGGGCTATTGGGCTCATGGCAATCAGGGTAGATACGCCCATCGCAGCAAGCAAAGTAAGAATAACACCAGACGTCGCATTGCCTAAGCTAGCAAAAAGACCGACCTTCTTACCGTAACTCATACTTGAGCTCGCTATCAGCAACATATCGGGCCCTGGTAACAGCAACAAAGCCACTACTGCGGTGAGATAAACAGGAAGTACAGATAAATCAATCATGATGGAACCGCTTTTCTACAACAAGGCGGCGAATGTTATACCAACAAAATGACATCATCCAGCCCAAAATAGCCAAGATAACTCAAAAAATAAAAATCATAGTTTGCCCATATGAGAAATAGCAATCAATTCGCCTGTTTATCAAAATCGAATAGCAATTTTGTACAAAAATAAGCACGATGGATCCGTTACACTTCTAAAATGATTTTCTTGAGCAGACCGGATAAAGATGAAAGAAAAGAATAAGGAAATCGCTACCTTCAAGATAGCTCAAGAGCTCGGAGGTTTAGAGCTTCTCGATGCAAAGTATGAGAAGCAGAATTTTTCACGCCATAGCCACGAAGGTTACACTATTGGTGTCATCGAAAAAGGGGCACAACAATTTTTTAGGACGGGCGGGAATCATATCGCGCCACAGGACAGCATCATCCTTGTTAATGCAGATGAAGTACACAACGGGCATTCAGCCTCGGAAGGCGGCTGGGAATACAAAGCAATGTACCCCGTACCTCAGCAGTTTCAAACTTTAGGACAAGAGCTTGGTTCACCAAATGTAGCTCTGCCCTATTTCCCTCAACCTGTGGTTTACGATCCTGAGCTGGCTAGTCAGTTACGATTGGTATTTGAAACACTAGAAAAATCAGACAACCGTTTATTGAGAGAAACTTTGGTTTACGGCACGTTGATCAAGCTAGCCAGTAAACACAGCACTCATCGGGCACCACTGAAAGAATCAACCAGAGCTCAACGACAAGTGCAGCTAGTCAGAGAATTTTTGGAAGACTTTCCACAAACGGACGTCTCACTAGAAGAACTCGCGAAACTGTCTGGATTAAGCCCTTTTCATCTGCTGAGAGAGTTTCAAAAGCAATTTGGCTTTCCGCCTCATGCCTATCAAATTCAGCAACGTTTACGTATGGCGAAGAAGCTATTAAAAATGGGACAAAAAATTTCAGACGTGGCACAAGAATGTGGCTTCCATGATCAGAGCCATCTGCATCGACACTTTAAAAAAGCCATGGGCGTCACTCCCGGCCAATACGTCCGTCACAGCTAAAGCAGCAATATTGTACAAGGCGTTATGCGACTACCGAGCTATCTTGGTAATCTGATTTAGGAATAAATAAGAAGAAACTATGGACCACACTTTGCCGTTACAAAAAGAATCAAAAGCCACGCTATTTTGGCAAGGTACACTTGCGATGATGCCTCTGAGTATCGCAGTGCTCCCTTGGGGCTTACTCGCAGGCTCATTCGCAATTGATACTGGGCTTCACCCTTTGGAAGGACAAGCACTATCCGCCATTTTGTTCGCAGGTTCTGCACAGCTCGTCGCGATGGGAATGATTAAAACGGGAGCAGGTCTAGTGACCATGTTACTGACAACGTTTTTTATCACCTCTCGACACTTCCTCTACAGTGTATCGATGCGCAGTAAAATTGCACCGCTCCCTCTAAAATGGCGATTATCACTCGGCTTCTTACTTACTGACGAGCTGTTTGCGATTGTAGGACACCATTCCGATAAACAATTTAATCGCTGGTATGCACTTGGGGCTGGTCTGAGTTTTTACCTGTTTTGGAATGTCGCGACATTGACGGGCATTATTGCGGGAAGTCTAATCCCTGAACTGAACGAAATGGGTTTGGAATTTGCTGTGGCCGCAACTTTTATCGCAATTGTAGTTCCGACTATTAAAAATGCAGCGGTGCTCGCGAGTGTTCTTGTGGCTTTGGTGAGCTCGGTTGCCCTAACCTATTATCAAATTGAGGGAAGTTTGATGATTTCGAGCATTTTAGCCATGCTTACTGGTTACTTTGTGGAACAAGTAAAGGAGAAACGCTAATGATCATGTTGGCTATTTTACTGATGACGGTACTTGTTTTCACCAGCCGCTACTTGTTTTTAGAACCCAAGCTGCCATTGCGATTAGGGACGCGCACTCAAAAAGTACTCAATTACGCTAGCCCCGCAGTACTGACTGCGATCTGGGCACCTATCGTTTTCATTCCCGATGGGGAGCTCAGCGTCAATGTGCAAAACCCATTTTTACTGGCTGCCGTACTGGCTTCTTTAATCGCTTATTTTACTAAAAATGTTCTTTTAACGACGGTTATCAGTATGGTGGTATTTCTCATTCTGCGAATTTGGCTTTAATCCGCCAACCACTCAATCTCCAACAAGGTGACATCGCCACACTTTAATCGACCAAGGAAGATGTCACCTTCATGTACCTCACCAACGCCCTTTGGTGTACCAGTCATCACTACATCGCCATCTTGAAGTGTTGTGTAACTGGTTAATTCATCCAGGATAGTTAGCGGCGGATAGAGCATTTGGTTAACGTGACCTTTTTGTACACGAACACAGTTAATTAAGAGCTCAAGGTTAAGGTCATTGATATCAATGTTATCCAAAGAGACAAACCGACTAAACACAGCAGAGCCATCAAATGCCTTAGCTCGCTCCCACGGCAACCCCTGATTTTTAAGCGAGGATTGCAAACCACGCTTGGTCAGATCCAATCCCAAACCAACCGCTGAATAACGTCCATCCTTGACCAAAAAGCAGATTTCAGCCTCATAATGAAGGGGCTCTTGATGGAATGAACGCAGAGTTGTTGATACGGAAGTTGCGGGTTTATTAAATACCACCATTTGCTCAGGCATTGCATTATTAAGCTCATGAATATGTTCAACGTAATTTCGTCCAACACAAAGCACTTTACCCACTTCTACTTTCTTTTCTTCAACTTGAATAACACTCATCATTCTTCCCTGCAAAACAAAAATCCCATCATAATCTAACCTATTGACTTAACGACACTAAATAGCAACCTCTAGTGTGAAAAATAAGACATTCACCCCGTTTTGAGTTTTGTATCATCTAATTGAAACAGCAAAGTATTTGTAAAACAAATAGACAAAAAAGCCAGCACGAGGCTGGCTTTAGATCAATGAGCTTGAATAATAGTTCTCGCTAAACCCTATTATAGGTAGTAACGAGCACCTAACGCCCATTTGTCATCAGTTTCACGACCATTGTCGTCATTTAGGTCAAATTGGTAACCCGCGTAACCAACAAATTTAGGCGTGAAGTTGTATTCTGCTTGTAGTGCCATTTCTTCACGAGCAGTTTCTGTTTTAGAGCTCTTAAACTCTTTACCTTCCACCATCTCATAGTTAACACTCAAGTTTAGGCTGTTTGCTAGAGCGTATGCGATGATCGCTTCGTACGCATCACTTTCTTCTAAACGGTCACCTTTTACACTGAAGTTCATGTTTTCGTTTGAACCATAAACTGCAGCAAGGAATAGGCCTTGGCCGTACGCACCGTAAGATGCTGATACAACGTGTGATTCCGCCGTGTGCTTACCTGCATATGCAGGGTGCTGGAAATCGCCGCCATTGTAAGAGTAACCGATTTTAGCGCCCATGATTGAGTAAGAAAGCGCAGCTTGCACACGGTCATCATATTTAGCACCGCCAGTTATAACTCCAGCATCGTTGCGCGTGTAATCATCGTTTGCACCCTGCCAACCAAGACCAAAGTTGATCACACCCGCTTCACCCAGCTCGATGGCATTACGGTAAGAAAGCATTTTATCCGCACGGCCAGTGCCAAGGTTTCCATGATCGTCATAGATGAAGTCGTTTGCAAACGCGATTGGCATATCTGCAATACCTGCGACATCGTAGTAAGGTGACCATTGCGTACCACCTACTGCACGACCATAAACCTCATGCGTTACACCTAAGTAACCTAGACGAGTTTTAAACGACTCTTCACCACCGTCTAAGTAGTTTAGCGCCCATTCACCACGTGCATCTGCGGTGAAGCCATTACCCAAATCCTGTGTCGCAGAGATATTGATACGAGGAGAGTTAGTACCCACATCCGTGTCACCTTGCTCTGATCCATTTAAATTAACAGAAACGTGGCCGCCCATCGAAAATGTTGTGCCATCGTTATTATATAGTTCCACTGCAACTGCTTGAGTACCGAAGGTTGCTGCCGCGATTGCCGCTGCTAATAATTTTTTATTCATTTCTAAATCCATTACTTATTAGTTGGTTAGTCAGTTTTAGACCCGGCTTTGGTTCACTTTCGCAAAAACGAAATGATGAACAAAGAGAGGAATACAAAGGCTATCCGAGGCATCGTTTCCACCAGATTACTTTTACCTTTGTGTAACAACTGCCGACACTTTATTTGATTAGTTCCTGACAACCGAGTGAAAAGATCTCAGACAAAACCTAAAAAGCAATCGTTTACTTAGCCTTTAAGAAATCGAGAAATAAAAACCTTACAATAAGAAATGCTTTAGAGAGAGTTAGCTCACAAATAGCTGATGATTCGCTATTTTTAGGCCAAACTTCCCTGCCAAATTGAAATGTGTACTTACATTTAGGGTCAAGAAGCAATTCAGGAACTTTTTGAAAAAAACACAGTCTTTAACGGAGAGGAAAAAACCTCAAAAAAGATAAACCTTTCTTTTTATAAGTGGTATGAGAAGGGGCACTTATTCTTGCCAGCAATAAAAGTGCAATCAAATCATAACTTAACAGAAATCTATCTTTCATTTTCAGCATTTACCTTAGCGTCATCAACACATCGGGCAAGAAAGCCCATCGATTACAACTAGGGTAATAAGAAAATGAAAAAGGCAGCACTAACTACTGCAATTCTTACAGCATTGGTATCAGCACCATCATTCGCAGCAACTGTATACAAAAACGACGGTACTGAATTAAAAGTTGGCGGCCGCGTTGAGTTTCGTGGTGACTTCATCGGTTCAGACGGTGCTGAAGTTGAAGGTTCTATGGAAGATAAAAGCCGTGCTCGTCTTAACCTAAAAGGTAAAACAGACATCGGCAACGGCCTTTCTGCTTTCGGTGTTTACGAAGCCGAACAAAAAACGGGCAAGAGTGAATTCAAAAACCGCTACATGTATGCAGGCGTCGACTCTGATATCGGTGCTTTCTCTGTAGGTCGTCAAGACATGGCTGCAGTCATCATCTCTGACATGACGGATATCACTGAATTCTCTGGTGTTCAGCAAGTTATTGATTCGTCTTCTGATAAGCAAGACAGCGTTTTCGCATACCGTGGGGCGTTTGATGCACTACAACTTCAAGCAACCTACCAAGCAAACTCTAGCGATAACGAAGATAAATACGGCATCTCTGGAATGTACTCACTACCAATGGGCCTCGACTTTGGTCTTGCATACTCTGGTGGCGATGTAGATAAAGATAACTCTGAAGATCAAATTCTAGGTGGTATCGCTTACTCGATGGACAACCTTTACCTAGCAGGTACTTATTCTCAAGGTTCCCTGACTGACTCTGAAGACTTTACGGCTTACGAGCTAGTCGCAAGCTACAAAGTAGCAAGCAAAGTGACGCTTGCAGCTCTATACACAGCTCAAGAGAATGATCCAGACAACGGTTCAAAGTACGACACCGTTGAAGGTATCGAGCTTGTTGGTTACTACAAACTAAACAGCAACTTCCGTACTTACCTGTCTTACTACATCAACCAACTTGATGAAGCAAAAGATGCAACAACAGGTTTAGTAACAGAAGGCGAAGATACACTGCGCCTAGGCGTACGTTACGATTTCTAATTCACTCTTGTCCTAAGAGCGAGTCCACTTGGCCAGCACCTTTGCTGGCCATTTTTTATGTAACCCAACACAACTCGATAAGTTTTCACACTATCGAAGCATCGCTCAGCAATGAAAAACGACCGTAACGACGCCTACTTCTGCCCTCTTTTAATGCGATTGATCACTAAGTTAGTGCGTTTCATCTAATCGACAACATAGAAAAACCAAAAAACCATTTAAAATCAAATATATAAAAGTTGGCACGTGTTCTGCAATATTATTTATGCAAATGCATGGCAGCGTTTGTGCTTCTCGTTCTTTGTACCTGTTATAACAGGCACGTCCTTTGAATTGGTAATGTCGCCTCCCTCTGGGAGGCATTTTTTTATTGGCGCGAAAAACAATAGGACGTATGATCCCGCCACCTCTATCAAACTGGAATTTTTCAATTGAATCATCATCCTGTTCAAGGTGCGTCCTGGATGCTAACAGCTGGCTTGGCATTCGCCATAGTGAACAGCTTCGCCCAAATTGCTAGCATCAACTTTGGTGTCTCCTCCACCACATTTGCGTTATTCCAATATGCAATCGCCTTATTTGTTATTCTGCCCTACCTACGTACACTTGGGATTAGACGTTCTTTAAGAACCCAACACTTTGGCTGGCATGCATTCCGCATTTTTCTCTCTGTTATCGGGATTCAACTTTGGTTATGGGCTCTCGCTTACCCAGTTCCAATTTGGCAAGGCATTGCACTTCTCATGACCTCTCCATTATTTGCCACAGTTGGTTCTGGCTTGTTACTCAAAGAAAAAGTAGGTACTGCACGCTGGCTCGCTACATTGACGGGGTTTGTTGGTGCCATGATCATTCTTGAGCCTTGGGCAGACTCATTTACATGGGCGACCCTGCTCCCTGTTGGCGCCGCATTTTTCTGGGCAGCGTATTCATTAATGGTTAAAAAAATGTCGGTAAACGATCCGCCTTCAACCATGGTCGTCTATTTGTTACTGCTGATAACGCCATTTAATATCTTGTTAGCGATACCGACGTTTACTATGCCAGATACGTGGACGATATGGGGTGTGCTTTTAGCCGCAGGTGCACTTACAGCACTCGCTCAATGGGCTATCGTTAAAGCATATGCAGTAGCAGACGCCTCATTTGTGCAACCATTTGATCACGCCAAACTGCCTTTGAATGTTGTTGCTGGTTGGTTGGTGTTTGGTTGGGTGCCACCTGGTCGTTTATGGTTAGGTGCTGCGATTATTATTGCATCTATTGCGTTTATTACGCATTGGGAAGCGAAAAAGACAAAGTTAGTTGAAAGAAAAATCTAATTTAAAAGTTCTATATTTTCAGGAAAGGAAATGAGGAACCCATATGAGTCAACCAATCAAAATTACACTGTATCGCTGGGCTGGTAGTTGGGGCCCATTCAAAGTCAATATTCCTTGTGGTGAATGTACATTAACCAAGGATATTTTAAAGGATACTTTTGAAAACGAACTAGCCGATGTGCCCGTTGAACTTGAAGTAAAAGATTGGTTATCGCACTGGTGGGAACCATTAAAAGCTGGTGCTTGGCATGCACCCATTCTTCTTGTCGAAGGGAAAGTTATCAGCCAAGGAGAAGCATTGAATCGGGGTGTGCTTGTACAGTCTGTTATTGCTGAGTGGGTAAAACGCGATGAGCTAAAAGGCAACATTGTTTATGGTAAAGCAACTTGCCCTTACTGTGTCAAAGCCAAACAATTACTTGACGAGGCTGGCGTTCAGTATGAGTACCATGATGTAGTTAAAGACAGCGCCGCCTTATACCGCATGATTCCTGAAGTAAAAGCCATCATTGGCGAAAAAACACCGGTAACAGTGCCGCAAATCTGGTTAGATGGAAAATATATTGGAGGCGCTGACGATTTAGAAAAGTGGTTATCAGCAAAGGGGCTAGATAAAGTGCCTAACAATGTTGTGGAGATACCAAGCCAATCCGCGTAATTCTAGATTTAAATGTCATCAGTCTTTGAGTAGCGTTTTGCCAATGTTGTGCAATATGTTGGCTACTTACTAACAACAAAACAGAGAAAAGCAAAAAGCCCTGATTTTTCAATCAGGGCTTTTTAAATTATTTCGCCAGTTTTTTAATAACACGAGCAAAAACAGAAGCTTTTTTCTTCTTCGCTTTACCGTAAAGCGCTTTGTGCATCGCGTCTTTTGCAATCATCTGGCCAATATAAGCACCACCAAGTTCGTTACCCATGACCTTCTCCTGAATGTATTGACTTAACTATGTTGTAATTTTACACCACAATTAGATAAAAACAAGACTCCAGTCACATTTATTTTGTAATTAACTTTCAGTTTGATTTTCGTGGATTTCTTGAAATGAGCGTCTATCGCTTAGGTTGTTGGTATGTTTTTCCCGCTGCGACGTACGTATCTTTCTGTTTGATTTCAAAGAATGTTTCAAAGAACCACGCAGCAAACTTGATCAAGTGATCGCCTTCATTCATGACGTGCTCTACGTATTCTTGCTCTTCTCCGGACTCATCTTCTTGAGTGGTAATATGGTAAATACGTTTCTCACCATCAACTTCTGCAAGGCCAAACTGACCCGTTAGGGATTGCGCCGCTTGTGCAACTTCTTCTTCCTCACACGCCTTCAAGATTTCAAGTGCCTTTGGCATGCTTTCTTGCTGAGTAATTTCTTTTACCAGTGTTTCAAATTCGTTTTGTTGCATTCTTTCACCTAACGATTAGAGATCGGATAGCCATTGGGCAGAAATGTATTCCAAGCTTGAGAGAAGTATCAAGGTTTGCCCTCTTCCTTTCAAACCAAGTCATTCAGTATACACAACAAGCCAGACTTAATTTAGCTGCGCATTTTAGAAAGCCGACCTTCTGGTTGCAAGTATATTCAGATGGAAGTTTCTGCTTGAACCGTCCCTTCTGGCACTTTACGAAATTGGCTTAGTACAAGAACAAAGCAAGAAAGTAACGCAATAAACAAATAAAACACCCCAAGCTGCTGCTGATTCGTAACCCATGAGTCTACTAAGTACCCACCAAACAAACCTGCTAAACACATTTGAATAGAACCAGATAGCGCAGAAACCGCGCCTGCCTGTTGCTTATGTGGTGAAAGTAGCAAACTGATCGATACCGGGAATGACATTCCTTGAGCAAAACTTAAACACGTGAATGCCACTAGTAATGAAAATACACTGAAGGGTGTAACCAACAACATGAAGCCAGCAATAGCAACAATCGCGAAACTCATCAGCAAGATTTGCTGAGCTTTGTAACGAGCGTTGATCAAATTCAGCACTAAGCTACCCGTCAGCAAACCAACTGATGGTATGATCATTAAAGAGCCGTAATCTGCCGCCGTTAATCCTAACTCTTGTTGCATTAAAAATGGATACAAGGAGAGCGTAACCAGAGCCGATAAATAACTAAGCCAGTTGTAGCTCGCACTACCAATCACTTGTGTATTCGTTAACAGACGCAAATAGTTCGCGCTTACTTCGCCTACTTTAAATTTTCTCTTCGGATAAGGCAGCGTTTCTGGCAGCACCAATAAACCAAGTGTAAAAATTGCCATTAAGTAAATCAGCACAAACACGAAGACAGCATGCCAACTCAGGTGAAAAGCAATCCAGCCACCAAACAGCGGAGCAATAATTGGCATCACTGAAGCAGTGACTGAAATATAAGATAGCGCTTTGGTTAATTGCATACCGTCATAACTATCACGCAGTACTGACCGACCAAGTACCGAAGCGCTGCCCGCTCCTAGGCCTTGCAGTAACCGTCCCGCTTCAAGGGCAACAATGTTGTCCGAAAACGCGATGCAAATAACCGTACCAACTAGATATACACTTTGCCCCAGAATAAACACCGGCCGACGACCAATCGCATCAGACAATGGGCCGTAAAAAAGCTGAGAGATACCGAAGCCAACGAGAAACAGCGTGACGAGATTCTGAATCGAATCTTGCGGCAAATTCAAGTCATGACCAATCAATGGCAAAGAAGGAAGATAAATACTAACGCCAACTTGGCCTGTGGCAATGATCATCATCGCTAATAACAATGGTGTTTTACGCAAACGTTCCTCCTACTTTGTGACAGATTGATGGCAAACAGTGTATATTTGATACTCAAAGATGATAATCAGCTAAGTTGGAAAGGAATTAATTCCCAAGGAGATACAATGGACTGGATTCAAAGCGTGAAGAGTTATATTCGTGTGGTCGAAGAAGGTAGCTTTAATGCAGCAGCGCGGAAACTCAATACCACCAGCTCAGCTATCAGTAAGCGAGTTCAATGGCTAGAAGATAAAATTGGCGTTCAACTACTCAAACGTACGACCCGCTCAATTAGCCAAACTGAAGCTGGTGCGCTGTTTTATCAACGAGCAAAAAGTCAGCTTGATTCATGGCAATCGGTATTAGATGAAACTCGCTCAGTCAACCAATCACCAGCAGGGCTATTAAAAATTGGGGCAACGCTGGCCGTTGGTTCTAAATTTCTAGTTCATTATCTTGATGATTTTCTTGAGAAATATCCAGACATCACACTTCAATTAACAACAACGCTACCAGGCCAATTGCCAGAGCTAAGCTTAGACCTGTTTATTAGCCGGGAATTAGAGCAACTGAACTCTCTAAGTTTCAAAGCCACAGCGCTTTTCGAACATAAAGCACAGTTTTACGCCGCGCCTAGTTACCTAAAAAAATATGGAACACCGCAATGCGTTGAGGATCTGACAGAGCATAATGTCCTGATTTGGGGTGAAAAGCCCTCACGAGAAATCAAAACAAATCGAGGTAAGCGTATCAGCTTGTCCGGTAACTTTGCCACGACCAACCCAGAAGCGCTGTTTCATGGTGCCAAAAGAGGCATGGGTATTTTGATGACGAACAACGTCATGATCAAAGATGATCTCAAATCCGGCGCGTTAGTCCCTATCCTGCCCGATATCACAGCGGATAAAGCCATTGTATATGCCTACTATCCAAAGCTGGATTATCAGCATACCCGGACTAAGCTATTCCTCGATTATCTCAAATCACGATTAGAAGAGGAGAAGCGCACCTAGCTTAGCGTTTTTATGCTTGAATCTTTAAAAGGTTCAAGCATAAAAACATGAAAATAATGATTTGTTCGTTCACAAAATTTGAAAAATCTGCCTTAGTAACCGATAGTTTATTTGATGCATATCAAATAATAATTCGTCGTGTCTTACACGATATGTTAATAACAACGCTAGGTGAAATGCTCAATGGGTCAGGTACAAATCAGTTTCCACAAAATTGATGAGATATTGAAGCTAAACGGCACGGCTCAGCTAAACCGGGTCACGCTAGATATTCATCAACACTTGCAGAGCCATTGCACTTGCGTCGTAGAAGTTGCGCATCTTCAGCATTCGGCTCATACCATTTCCTTCGCCAGCAATGGAAAAATTACAGACAACCTAAGCTACCACCTTTCAGGCACCCCCTGTGAAAAAGTGGCGAAAGACATTGGCGAACATATTTTCTATCAAGACCAGGTATACAAGCGTTTTCCTGAAGATCAGATGTTTCAAGAAGATGGCATTCAAGCTTACATTGGCCTGCCATTGAAGACACAAAATGGCGAAGTTCTGGGAATTTTACTGTCTACCTTTACCCGAAGCATCCACGCGAAAGAAGCGCAAGATATCCTCGACTTCCACCGATTTTATGCCAATGTCATTATTCATAGCTTACGTGAAAAGTGGGTCAGTGAACGTTCAGATAAGCTTCTTAATCAGCTTAGCTATGAGGTATCGCATGATAACCTAACTGGACTGCTCAACCGTAGCTGTTTAGCTGATACCTTGGAGACATTAACGCAGCAGGCGACTCGCCCATTCAGTTTGGCGTATCTTGATATCGATAATTTCAAATCGATCAATGATATCAACGGAAACTATATCGGCGACCAAATCATTAAGTTCACAGCTAACGCCATTCAACAGAGCTTGTCGTCGCCAAACAATGCGTTCCGTGTTGCAGGAGATGAATTCGCCTTCATCACGTACGACGAAGATCCTGTCGCCGTGTGTCAGGAAGTACTCGACAAAATTGAAAGCGGCTACAGCGACAAATCTAACCGGATTTCTTTCACCGTTAGTATTGGTATTGCGCGTGCCCCAGTACATATGTTGAACAGCGATGAGCTGATTTTGAATGCCAGTCTCGCTCTCAAAGATTGTAAAAAACACCGCGATACACGGATTCAGCATTACGACACACACCTTAGTGCTTTATACCACCGTAGGACACAGCTTATTGAGGCAATGCGAATCCAGCTAAGTACTGATATACAAGACAGCGATGAGTTGTATGTAGTGGTTCAACCGATCGTCGATATCACGAGCGACCGCTGGAATTACTTTGAAATTTTGACTCGTTGGAATAGCAATATCTATGGAAATATCTCTCCAGCGGAGTTCATTGAAGCTGCCGAACAATCAGGCCTGATTATCGAGTTAGGTGAACGGATTATTGAACTCGCGTGTATCGCAAAGCAAGAACTCGAAGCGAACCTAGGCTATAAAGTCAAACTCTCCATCAATTGCTCAGCGTATGAGCTGGTTGATTCCAACCGTTATATTAATCACTTAACCAACATGGTTGAAAAGTATCAGCACGAAGCAAAAGACTTTGTTATAGAGCTCACCGAGACCGTCTTACTCTCACAAAGTGGCCGTGAACAGATGGTACTTAACTCGTTGCGATACTTGGGTTTTAAAGTCGCACTGGATGATTTTGGTACGGGATACTCAAGCTTGAACTATATACACAATTATCCGATTGATAGCATCAAAATCGATGCTACCTTTGTGCAGAACATGCTCTCAAATACAACCTCTGAACAAGTAGTGTTTTTGATAGCGCAATTGGCAGAGCTGCTTGATGTGGATTTGATTGCCGAAGGCGTAGAAGACGATAGAGCACTACAAAAGTTAATTGAAATGGGCTGCCACTACATCCAAGGTTATTTTTACTCTCGTCCACACAGTGTTGAAGAAATCGTACACCTGATAAATGAACGTGAAGTGCGGAGTGCCTAACGTACTGAACAGACTGCTGTCATAGAATTCAAATCTAGTTAATGCACAAAGTAAAAGAGACCAAGCTATGCTTAGTCTCTTTTTGTTTTTTGAGCGAAGTACTTTATTACAGCACTGCTTTCTCTTTATCGCGTAATAGTCTATCCATTTCATCTCTGTTCGCGACAAAAGTAGCCATCTCTTTCTTAGGAACAGAACTCGCCATTGGGATATTTGCTCGCATAGCGTTAACTGGACGGCCGTATTCAATCAACTCATAGTGAAGGTGTGGCCCAGTCACTCGACCTGTTTTACCAGAAAGACCGATACGCTGGCCTCGAGAAACCTTTTGCCCTTTCTTCACCAAAATCTTACTTAGGTGTAAGTAACGGGTTTTGTATTTGCTGCCGTGCTCAACAACCACGTAGTTACCCGCATAAGGGTGTTTACGAGTCATGATCACTGTACCATCACCAGTAGAAACGACTGGTGTACCGGTTGGTACAGCAAAGTCAGTGCCGTTGTGCGGCGCAACACGCCCCGTTACTGGATGTAAACGATTAGGGTTGAAGCCAGAACTGATACGCCAACGACTACTTACAGGGTAACGCTGGAATGCGCGCTGTAAGCTTTCACCTTTGGCATTGTAGAATTGACCATCAGTATGAAGGTAAGCGGTGATCTCGCGGCCGCGATTATAAATCTTAATCGCCTCAATTTCGTTCTTACCTGTTGGTACACCATTGATGCTTTGTGAGCGACGAACAACTTCAAATCGATCACCTGCACGAAGATCACGTCCAAAGTTAAGTTGTTCTTTGAGTAAGCTTACGACTTGACTCACTTCCGCCGACGTTAAACCTAAACGACTCGCAGAAGAAGAAAAACTGCCTTGAATAACGCCAACTAAAGGTTCTTGGCTCCACACGCCAGGAATGGAAATATCAGTAAAGTCATAGCTACCATCACTATTCAGCTTGTAGACCACTTTATCTGCAATAGAAAATTGCAGTTCCATTTTCGCTAACTCGCCTGTCGCATCATCACGCCAGAAACGGAGCGTATTGCCCGGCTTAAGTGTATCAAGTGCCAAGTAGTTCAAATCCGTTTCCATTACTTTCATTAACGAGCTGTAACCGAAACCGAGCTGACTAAAAATAGTGCTTAGGTTGTCACCTGCTTGGATTTGATATTCGAAGTTCGGGGGAGTGACAACTTCGGCAGTTGTCGCATCAAGAATTTTTTCAACGACCTGAGATTCAGGTAGGTTCAATGCGATGGTTTTGGTTAAAGATGACTCTTTGAGAGAGTGAGAAACACCAATCGCAACTAAAACTGGCAAGGAGTATAACAGCAGCGCTCTACGACTTGTCAGATTCGGCAACCGTCTTGTAATTTCATTTGTAGACACGGGAATTACTATCTCCTTTCAAACAAGGCTCATAGCTTATGCATTCCCGAATAAGAAATCACTAGGAAATTTCGAGATCTAGCGCAGAAAACACTGAATTTTTACAGAACTCAAAAAAAATTCATCACTGTTGCATATGTAAGTTATTCCCTACACGCTGTAATGTGGATGAATTGAATTGATTTGGCGTGTCTGCCATTGCTTGATCGTCACCGTGCGCTAAATATGAAAGCGTGATAGTTGTATCACTTTTCCATTCGAGCTGAGTAAATTTCACGCGGTCACCAACAAAAATACTGTCGAAAAGGACAACTCGGCTCGGCACGGGGTCAAACTTGAACAAGCCAACATAGTTAAACGAACCGCTACCTTGTGTCGTTACAATCATCGGTGCAACAACCCATGAAACACCTTCAATCTCACGCTGACTAATCGACGCAGTTGGAACAAGTACCTGACCTTTTGTCGCACCTGCATCATAGTCACCTATCAAATAGCCGTTTTCTTTATCCCACTCATCAAGAAAAGTGACCGCACCCTGCTCGGGGACTTGGATCGTCCAAGGGTTACGTGCAGTGATGCCAAGCGTCTCTTGCACAATAACGTTAGTTTCTACTTCTGTTTGAGGAAACTTAGCCATGATCTCGTCATCAGACAAACTAAAACGATAAACACCTGCGATCACAACCACAACTAATAAAACGATTGGAATAAGTAGAATAAGTGGTATCGGCAGGATTTTTTTGTGAGTCATGAAGACTTCCTTGTTTCAAGGTATAAACGAAAAGCGAGTATACCATTGTATACCCAAATGATTTCACCTCTTCAAGTGTTTCAAAATTAAACTAAACTGATTGTATCCAAAAAGTTTCAAGTCCAGAGCTCATAACGAGCTAGTGACACAAGCTCTGTGCTCTAGGTCTATTGGTGTATTGGGACAAATAGGTAATCACGATGACAAAAACCATTCATACATGCGAGTGCGCCTGCGGTTTAGTTGAGATCCGTTGTAAGGGAGAGCCCACCCACACGTCTGTCTGCCATTGCTTCGAATGCCAAAAACGAACTGGCAGTGTTTTTGGGGTACAAGCTCGCTTTGAAAAAGAGCATGTCACTTTAAACGGTGAAGTCACTAGCTATACCCGAATTGGCGATGATGGCAGTGAGGTTCAGTATGACTTTTGTCCATCCTGCGGCACGACAATGAGGTTGTTCGTTGCTGCATACCCAGAAATCATGATCATTCCCGTCGGTCTATTTACCGATAAAGAGTTCCACCAACCTACCGTTTCAGTCTATGAACAAATGAAACACGGGTGGGTGAGTTTCGAATGCACAACGGAACACATCTGCTAGCGAGCAATCCTCGTTCACGTATTTACTTTGGCTCGGACAAACGCCCTATAAGTGAGATTTTTTTGAGAATGATCAATCGAGTTTTACTGTAAAGGGTTTCGTAACTCGGTGTGAGCGTTATAATCGGCTCCTAATATTTGGTGGGGGTTTATTGTGATTTCCAGACTTCCTCGTTGGGTGGAATATGGCGCGTTTCTACTAGCTCTTCTCGCGGGCTGCGTCAACGCCGTTGGTCTTCTCGGCTTTCAACACCAAGCGATAACTCATCTTTCGGGAACCGTAACTCAGCTAGGGAACAGCTTGCTAACAGGTGTGGATAGCTCCATTCACCTGCTCTTCATCGTATTTAGCTTTTTGATTGGCGCTGCCTTTAGCGGCTTTTTTATTGAAAGCAGTGCGTTAAAACTAGGGCGAAGATATGGTGTTGCACTGTGCATAGAAGGGAGCTTGCTCTTACTCAGCTTGGGCTTTTTGGTGCAAGGGGATTTGTACGGCCAATATCTAGCATCAGCAGCATGTGGATTACAAAACGCAATGATCACCACGTTTAGCGGCGCAGTAGTCAGAACCACACATATGACCGGAATCATCACCGATCTAGGGATTATGATTGGAGAGAGCTTGAGAGGTCGTCAATTTGACCGACGTAAAGCAAAATTATTCCTATTCATTTTCTTTGGCTTTTTGTTTGGCGGCGTCGCGGGAGCGGCTCTATTTACGGTATATGGTTTATATACGCTGGTTTTCCCAGCAATATTGGCTTTTTCTACAGCTCTGATTTACTGGAGTTACCTATACATACTTAGCCGTCAACAAAAAGCATAAAATTTCGATCCGATTGAAGCGACATACTTCAATCGGATTTGGCTCAATAGGTTCACACTGCAACGGTACAAGAAACGCTGAACGGCATTTTGACACTGCTAAAAACCTTAGAATAGATAAGGCTAACTGAATTTCTGGCTAAGAAGTTAGTCAGATCAAAATCACATTTGTTTACCATTTTATTATTCCAGTCACAATGCGCCCCATAATTGACTGCGCAATTCGCCTCTCGTGCTACAATTTTCTAACACAAGCAACATATTCGCATACACTTAGACGTAATTTGACCAATTACCCGACAAATCGGCTGAATAACTAGATGTATTTAATGAATAGTATTGCAATGGATGCAGTTTGCGGGTACCCTCCGCAAAACTGTGATTAAATACGGATGTTTAGTGAATATTTATGTCATGGAAATGGCAAGTATTGACTAGTAGTAACACGAGACAACTATGCATAACACCACTAATGCTACTGAAGCTCCTAAGGGCAACTTTTGGATGTTTTTCATCCCTTCCCTAATTGGTCTTCTACTCTTTATGGCTCCGATCTCTTACGATGGCGGCCTAACCATTCCCGTTGCAGTGATGGCAAAAGTCATCCCAGCGGTGTTAGGCGATACCTTGATTGCTATCGTCACCAGTATCATCGCTTTCATGGCCGTTGCTTCTGTTCTTTGCAAAATTTTTAAGCCAGCTGCAATTTTACGTAATGGTTTTTTAAACGGTCTCTTCAACCCATCTCCACTTTGGCTCGTTGTTCGTTTAATCGGCGGCGCTGCCGTGTTAATGACGTTTTTCCAAGTGGGTCCAAAAGCAATTTGGGAAGAGAACACTGGCGGGCTTGTTCTTACTGGTCTCCTACCTACTCTGTTTGCCGTTTTCATTTTCGCGGGTTTACTGCTTCCGCTTCTTTTGAACTTCGGTCTTCTGGAGCTATTTGGTGCGTTACTCAGTAAAATAATGCGTCCGGTATTCAACCTACCTGGCCGCAGTGCAATTGACTGTATGGCATCTTGGTTAGGCGACGGAAGTGTTGGTATCTTGCTAACCAGCAAGCAATACGAAAATAAGTTCTATACTCAGCGTGAAGCGGCTGTTGTCGGGACCACTTTCTCAGCAGTATCGATCACGTTTAGCTTAGTTGTTATCGCTCAGGTAAAACTAGAGCACTTATTTTTGCCTTTCTACGGCGCTATCTGTCTAGCTGGTATCGTAGCTGCGATTGTCATTCCTCGCCTGCCTCCGCTTAGTCTGAAGAAAGATCGCTACATTGACGGCAGCAACCCTGATAAAGACGCAGATGCAGTGCCAGAAGGCCACACCACATTCTCTTGGGGTATGGATCTAGCTCTTAAGCGTGCTGGTCAAGTCACATCGGTTCAGTCTGTATTTAAAGAAGGCGTACACAACGCAGTCGACATGGTATTTGGCGTATTACCTGTAGTGATGGGTCTTGGTACCGTTGCATTGGTGATTGCAGAATACACACCTGTATTTGCAATTCTGGGTCAACCGTTTATCCCATACCTAGAGCTACTGCAAGTCCCTGAAGCTGTTGCAGCATCACAGACAATCGTTGTTGGCTTTGCGGATATGTTTATTCCAGCAATTTTAGCGGCCTCAATCGATAACGAAATGACACGTTTTGTTATTGCAGCAATGTCAGTAACTCAGCTTATCTACATGTCGGAAGTAGGTGCCCTACTGTTAGGCAGCAAAATTCCAGTAAACATTGTAGAGCTCTTCGTAATTTTCATTTTACGTACGTTAATCACGTTACCTGTGATTGCTGGCGTTGCTCATCTTATTTTCTAAAATCGAGACGTCAATTAACAAAGGCTCCGCATCGTCGGGGCCTTTTTTATACCTAAAACTCCGTCCACATTAGGCTTTTAGTAAAAAGCTCATAATTTACAAAGACAAAACTTCAACAAAACACCTTTCAGCACCAACAAAATTTTCATCACCTCACCTGTAAAGCCAGTTAATGCCACTGTTTGTTAAGCAATTCTTTTCATTATGACGATTTCATTAATTGAGCTCGCAAACATGATCACACTCACAAGTTTTAACGTAAATTGTCGGTTTGTTTAAATTTAGTTAAAAAAGACGACAAATGAGTTCATGTTTTTGACAAAGATGTCGATAAAAATATAACCAAACACAATAGGTTTCTCTTTACGCCCAATTCGCTCGGTTTAAAAGAGGCGAAAGCAAAGTGGAACCAACCGGGAGAATCAGAGGAAAGCTCATGAAATTCAGACATAAGGTTGTCACAGCCTCTTCATTTTTGCTGCTAATTACCGTGTCGTTATTGTCGACACAACAAGTTATGACCATCCGCTCCCAAACTCAGGAGCAAATCGACTCAAGTGTAAACGAGATATTGACCAGTGTTGGTAACACTGTGCAATCAGAAATGAATGCAAAGAAGGATCTCGCTCGCTCCATTACTGAAGTGATTGAGCTTGACCCCAGTTCACATAGCTATGTTCAAAACATACTTGAAAGACCCACGCCAAAAAGCAGCTTCCTTGCCATCGGTTTTGGTTATGAAAGTAATGGCTTTGTGATTGAAAATGACGACGGCTGGGATGCGGGTCCAGACTACGACCCACGTCAGCGTCCTTGGTTTATTGCAGCTAAGAGCAAAGGCGATTTGGTCGTAACCGATCCGTACGTCGATGCGTCTTCGAAAAACGTTATCATCTCTGTTGGTACGCCAGTAAAAGAAAATGGCCAGTTTTTAGCCGGTATGTTTTATGACCTCGAATTAACTACCCTTTCTGATCTCGTCAACCAAGTGAATCTGTTTGATGCTGGTTACTTATTTCTGGTCACCGCTGATGGCACAACCATTGCTCACCCTCAAAGTAAATACAACGGTGAGAAAGTCGGTAGCTACCTCCCACAAATCGAACTTACGCAATCAGCACAACATGTTGAGATTGATGGCAACCGCTACATGGTTAACCTGACTCACATTCCTGGCGAGAACTGGTACGTAGGTTCGGTGATCGATGAAGCTGTTGCCTATTCTGCCGTAGGAGAGCTCCGTAACAACGCTATTATTTATTCAATCATTGCCGTGATTGCATCTATTATCGCCCTAACTCTGTTGATTCGCACTCTCATGCGTCCTTTGGACACGCTAAACAATGCGATTAAAGATGTAGCATCAGGGAAAGGCGACCTTACACAACGCCTCGAAACAGATACTGACCAAGAGTTTTCTGAGCTTGCCACAAACTTCAATACGTTCATGGAGAACTTACAACAGCAAATCATTGAGTCAAAACGTATTTCTGATCAAATTTTAAACGGAACTCAAATCACCGCTGAGGGCGCAAAAGACTCGGCAGGCGCAATTCACACTCAGCTGCAAGAGCTAGAACAACTTGCTACCGCGATGCATGAGATGTCTGTCACCGCGACAGAGGTTGCTAATAATGCGCAAGGTGCGGCAAGTGCAGCCAAAGAAGCCGACCAAGCAACGGTTGAGGGGTCTTCTATCGTTGGTGAATCGACACAAACGATAAACATGCTTTCCGATAGCATTGACCTTGCAGTCGAAGAAGTACAAGTGTTGGAATCTGCTACCGCCAATATCGAAACGATTCTAAAAGTCATCAACGATATTGCGGACCAAACAAACTTACTCGCGTTGAATGCCGCAATCGAGGCTGCACGTGCGGGAGAATCTGGCCGAGGCTTCGCCGTTGTTGCAGATGAAGTACGTACACTGGCACAACGTACTCAAGAGTCGACAACAGAGATTCGTACTATGATTGAGCAACTACAATCTGGCGCTTCATCTGTGGCAAATGCCATGCATCAAAGCAAAGGTAGTGCTATAGAGGCCGTTGAAAAAGCGGGTTTAGCAAATAGTGCGTTACAACGCATTCGTGACGCGATTCAGCGTATTTCCGATATGAACTTGCAAATTGCCTCAGCAGCGGAAGAGCAAAGCCTTGTCGCTGAAGAGATCAACAACAATACGGTGAATATTAAAGACCTATCGACTCAAGTCGCCGAATCGGCAAATCGAACCAACGACGCGATGCAGGCGCAACAAGAAGATGTACATAAACAAGATCAAATCTTAAATAGATTTACTGTCTAACACTCATTTAAGCGAAAACAGCGAGCACCGGCTCGCTGTTTTTGTTTTTAACCCTCTACCCTAGTATTGGTCGATGTTACATGTGCCATGTTGGTGCTATTAAGCTCAACATTACAAGAACGCCGACTATGTGTCCTTTCAAATTTAATTGAACTCGACATGGATATAGCGATCATTAGAACGACGATAATAGCGGTCGTCCACTTTTAGATAAGTGAAATCTCCAATCTTTATGTAGGTACTATTCCGAGGAATTCGGTCATGGTAATAGTAACTGCGCCTTGGTCGTCGGGTCTCCACATAAATAACGTCACGATGTTTGTGTTTATGTTTATGCTTGTGCTTGCGCTTGTGTTTATGATGGTGGTGATGCGCATGATGGTGATCGTACCGATGTCCATGCTTATGCTTCGGGTCAGCCACCGCTTCTGTACTCAACACACCTAAAGACAACATAACGCCAACCATGGCAAAAGATAATTGCTTTGACACAACAGAGCCTCTTATTCATATCAACATCGATATAATAGAAGGGTGAATCACTGTACATGTCAGCCTTTCGCTAAGGAGTTTTACTAAAAAGTCAGCGCTAACCGTGATTATCAGAGAAACGTCAAACATCACAAATGCTGATGACTTCGAGTGGCCTGGGTTCGGCTATGAATACAAAAAAGCCGCCCGTTTGACTACGAGCGGCTCAGTTTTTAAATAAGCTAGCGTGATTTTATACTGCTTGGGCAAACAGCAAGAAACAGCCGAATAGGAAGATCATGCTCATTCCCATTGCGCCGCCACCAGCTTCATAAATATTGTCATCTTCTACCGGCACTCGACGCACTTTCATGGTCATTGATAATGGAACAAAGACCGCGAGAAACACAAGAATAATCCCCGCGTAGCTGAGAATAGCTAGGAAGTGTTCTGGCGCAAATACAGCACCTAATAGTGGTAGCACAAAAGTAGTAACAAAAATCACTGGCTTACTTGCTTTCAGTAGGTCTGCATTTTGATCGTATAGCGCCATTGCAACACCTAAGAACGACGTTAGTAGTGCCAAACCAGTAAACATGGATAGGATGAACTCTAAGCCCTCGTATTGCTGACCTAGTACCGAGATCAACTCTGTTACGTTGGAGTATTGAACAAGCTCATGAGGTGGTAGATTGCCGACAACCGCTAACAACCATAATAGGTAACAAACAAGCGGAATAGTTGAGCCCACGATAATCATATTACGCAGCTGTGTTTTACTCGCTTCTTTGTTGTAAGTTACAAGCGATGGGATCACGACCATAAAACCGAAACTGGTGAAAAGCACCGAACTGGTTTTGATAAGTGCCATTTTATCGTCGCTCACAACCTCATCAAGTCCTTCAAACGAGACGCTTGGTGCAAGCGCAAAAAGTGTCAGGATCAGCGCTACGATCATGCCTAGGAACAAACCGCGATTCAGCTTATCTACTACCCCTGTACCTGCCGAAACAATGATACCAACTAAAAGAGTAAAACCGACTTGGCTTGAGATCGTAGATGTTGGAAGCCCAATTGAGGCTGTTACTTTTTGTACGAGATCACCCGCACCAATGATGTAAGCCATTAATAGACAAACTAACAGGGCGTAAAGCAAGCTGTTGGTTACCAACTGGCCTCCTTTACCAAGCGTTTCGCGAGCAATTGCATTCATGCTCACACCACCACCTACTTTACAACTGGCTTCAAGAAGGAGCAGCGCAGCATAAGTCGTTCCAGCCCAGATGAACAACATAAGAAGAGTGCCCCAAAGGAGGCCAAATTGAGCAAGCACCATTGGTATAGCAAGCATACCAGCGCCAAGAGCAGTACCTGCAACGATCAGGGAGCTGCCGACAAGTTTTAGGTTCACGGTTAATACCTCTAAATTCAATCCGTTAATTTCTCACCAGTTGTGCTTTATCTAAAGCACACAACAAAACGCTCCGACTTAGTCAAAATTTGGTTACAAGAGCACTATGTTACAAGAGCCCTGTATGGCTAAGAAAACATGCAACAAAAGGTGGTTAATCATTTGCACATGAACACTTGAGAGTCATTTTTGGCGATGTCATCGCTGATGAAATGTGCGCAACTTTGGGTTCGAAGCAAAATTGTTCATCTTAATTCATCAACCCCATTCGTTATGAATGGATTTGGTTCGAAAAGATTGTAAGGCATAAGCAGGACGATTGAAAAGCAAAAGGTCAATCTTATAGCGATATATTTTAACAACTCTTATCTTTTACCTAAGATGTGTTGTTTTTTTCGTCACTAATTAGTCTTTTATCGCTTAAAGAGAAGGAAGAACGTGCTCAATGGCTCAATTTGGCTGGGTGTACAGATTAATTTACAGGTTAAGTGAAGGTGTTAGATTCCAAGGACGTAGCCTAGATCGGACAATATCGCTATTATTCGCTGCGTACCGACACTGTTCGGTTCACATACCTCTAAACACTGATTTACGGTTCGAAAATATAGGTAAATGAGTGTCCGAATGCTGGGTGTGGTTCCCCAGCATTTGCATCCTTTCTTTTAGATGGCATCAATTGATCGAAATTCCATAAATCTTGTATCGCCCGACTTTACGGCTGTGTTAATACGCTTTATCTAGCGCGCCAATGATATAAGTTAACACTGGAATACCCATATCGGCGACCTGCTTCTCAGTCTCACTCATATTTTCATGCGCCATCCGCAGCTCTACTTCACTTATCGATTCTTTGTGAAGGTAAAGCTCTTTGTAGTTCATCAATCGCTGTTGTGACTGTTGAATCAGTGTCACAACATTCTCTTTAGTCTCACGATGTTGCTGATCAATTTCACTAAATAAATGATCTAAAATGCGTTGCATTTTGCGAATAGAAGCTTTCGTTTCTATTGATTTGTATGATTGATACTTTTCCATTGAGTTAATAACTGACTAAAATATTTACGTTTTTATAAGACAGTTATTTTTATACTGATTGCAAAGCAGGTAAATATGTGGTGGTTAAACTGGTCCACTTCTTGCTCCGTTTAGGTCAAAACTGTCCTTTCAGGAGAGCACATGCAGGTAGACCCTATAATTCAAGCACTGATCGCAAGACGAAAATCGAATGGCCTCTCCCGTGAGCAAATGGCAAACATCGCTGGAATGAGCGTAAAAACATATCAAAGGATCGAGCGCGGAGAGTCCGATCTTAAACTCTCACAATATCGTGCCATATTGCGTTCGCTTCATTTGACTGACCTAGATATTGCCTTAGATGTACGTGATGTTCAGCATGTCACAGCAAATGACTTAACGGCCGTGGCGCGATTGCTCTCACCGGAAGCTCAGTCCCTGCTCGTTCGCCTGTTATCGTTAATCCTTGAACAAAAGAACAAGAAAGGTGATTAACCACATTACTCATACTCAAACGATGAATGCCCTGTTGAGCGTTGAAACATGAACCGTTTAGACAAAAAAAACTCGTCAAATGACGAGTTTTATTCTTTATATCAGTCCGTTACTCTAGGCTTTTCAATTCCGATGTATCAACGCCTTTTATTGCATCTTTCGCCACTTTATCAGGATCAAAGACATCACGTTCTTCATATGAATTATCAATCATGCCTTGTCCTATCGCGGTCGCCTGCTTTTGTAACTTGTTACCCTCTACCTCACCAGCATCCCAGCCTTGTCGATAATCTGAGTCGGTTTGATACCTTGTTTCGTCCTTAACATAGTGTTCAAAATCATTCCCTGCCTCTTGCATACCACTATGCCGACCGTCATGAAAGCCTTGGATATAAGCTTCATCATAACCGCTCTCTTTTAACGCGCTGTCACTCGTACCACAGCCTGAGAGGAGAACAAAAAATAGCGAAACGAATACCTTATGAAACATATTTAGGCCTCAAAGCTTTCAAATAAATTAATCATAGTTCGCGATTTCAACTTCTGCTTACTTCAGGCTATTAGATAGCTTTGTGACTCGACGAAGCCTGTGAACTTGGAGTACAAAGCTGGACAAAGCATCACACCTACTGATAAACATTATACTCAACGCGCGTTTAATACTTCCATCGCAAGTGCTTCATCATCTTGCTCAGCCAAACCGCTAATGCCAATTGCACCGACGATTTTCCCCTCTTGTTCTATAGGCACACCACCCATAAAGCCTGTGATCTTCGGGTCAGTCCAATAACTCAACTGCTTACCCGTCTCACGAGCCCAAGCACCCAGATTGCCGCTAGGCTGACGGTCTCTAGCCGAGGTGTAAGCTTTGTTCTGTGCCAATAAACCTGCTTGCACACTCACATCATCCATTCGGGTAAAACCGAGCAATTCTCCATGTGTATCAACCACGGCAACCGCAATGTTTTGCTTGCGAGCAGTCGCAATTTCCAATGCCGTTTGAATTAGAGTTTGAACTTGTACGTATTTCATTTTTCTCTCCTAAGGAATCTCATGACCAAGGGTTTTCTCGAACAAGCCATACCAATGGCTGCGTGATAGCGTGACGCTCTCTACTTGAGCACAAGCGCGAATACGTTGTGGGTTTGCAGTACCAATAACAGGTTGAATTTGGTTTGGGTGACGCGTTAGGAAGGCTAAAACAATCGCCTCTGACGGCACGCCATATTCAGCTGCTAGCGCCATCACCATCTCCGCCGTCTGTCTGGTATTGTGATCATCAGAATGTAAGCCACGCTCTGAGAATCTTCCTTGCGCCATACTGCCCCACGCTTGCAGTTGGATATTGTGCTTACGGGCATGTTCCAGTGTTCCTACAACGTAGTCAGATGCCGACGAAGGAAGCCCCATGCCTTGCTTTATGAAGTCAGACTTAGCCAGGCTCATTTCCAACTGGTTCACCACAATAACTTCGCCCGTTGCTTGTTGAAGAAGATCAATTTGAGCACTGTTCATGTTAGAAACACCGAAGTGGTTAACTTTGCCAGCTTGTTTCAGTGCTTTTAGCGCTGTGCCCAGTTCTTCAAATTCAACCAGAGGATCAGGACGATGCAGCATCAAAACATCAAGGTTTTCCACGCCAAGGCGCTCAAGAATGCCCTCAACAGAAGCCGTCACCCATTTGGCAGAGAAGTCATACTGCTTAACACCTTGCTCATCTCCTAGACGGATGCCGCACTTGGATTGCAGATAAATTCGCTCTCGTAAGGTTGAGTCATTGGCTAAGATGCACCCAAACACTTCTTCTGCCTTACCGAATTTGTAGATATCCGCATGATCAAAGAGATTGATGCCAACCTCTAATGCTGCCTCTACTGCGGCATAAGCTTGGTTTTCATCTTGGGCGGTTAATGGGTTGCGATTCCACTCCCCTCCAAGTCCCATGCAGCCGAAGACCAAGCGGCTAACGTTAGGTAAGGTTTTGGCGAGCGGTAGCGTTGGATTGTTCATCGTTATTCTCACTTTTCCGATTTCTGCATTTTCAATTTCTGAAATTAACTCGAACCATCTTACCGTTCGTAAAAATTAGTTTAATACCGTAAAATCGAATTCATTATCCTCACTAGCGAACAATTAAAGCGAGCAATCAAGATGGCAGATTACAAGAGAATCGAAAAACTGATGCTGTTTGCCGAAGTGGCTCAAACTCTCAATTTTTCTAGAGCAGCGGAGCAACTTGGCATTTCTAAAAGTTACCTGTCGGAACAAATCAAGCGATTGGAATCGGAACTCGCTACGCCTTTGATTGTTCGAACCACACGCAGCGTGAGATTGACGGCAGAAGGTGAATCGATCTTTGCGCAAGCGGAAGATCTCAAACGACGCGTAATGGAAATGGAAAAGAGTTTAAGTCAGCAATCTGAGCAAATAGACGGCCTGATTCGGCTTACCGCTCCCAAGATGTTTGCTGAAGCGGTACTGCATGATTTATGTGTGGCATTTCGCGCTCTACATCCAAACGTAGAATTCGAGATCCTTTCTAGCTATCAAGCGTTTAATCTGACGGAAACCAGCGTCGACTTTGCGTTTCGAGCGACAAGAACGCCGCCCGAAAATATGATTGCGCATCATCTTTTGGATTACCACCACTGGCTGGTTGCCTCTACTGAGTATCTGCAAGAACAAGGCACGCCGGAGACATTAGATGATTTAAAAAGCCATCAATGCTTAACCACGTTGCATCAAAAAGAATGGCCGTTAAAAACAGGAACAGTTCAAACCCAAGGTTGGCTTTCAAGCAATGAAAACCGCTTACTCAAAGAATCAGCCCTGTCTGGCAATGGCATTGCTCGGTTAGCAAGTTACTTTGTCGAACAAGACGTTGAGCACGGCCGTCTAGTGCAGGTTCTATCGGAAGAAACCGACCACCAGCACAACGCGGTTTACTTGGTGTATCCGCAGCTCATCTATCAATCGGCGAAAACCAGAGCCTTCATTGAATTTGTGAAGCAGCACTTTGCTCAATAACTAAAGCAGTTAATCCGCCGACCACACCGAGCGAATATCTGGCCAACCCCAGTTAGTAAGAGCGACGTCTTCTAAAACGCCTTGGAAACGCAAAGTTTGTGTATGGTGGAACATGGGTGCAATCCAGTATTCGCTGATCAACGTCGATGCAATTGGCTCCAATGCATTAAGGTAGTCCTCAAGTGGAACGAAAGATCTGACTCTCTGTAGTTGTTCATCTAACCATTGTGCGTTCTTCTCTCCCAAAGTGTGGAATAGCACAGCGTTGCTGAAGAAGTTCGTGAACGCTGAGGCATGACGATTATCATCTAGGTTTATGTTCGTCACGACCATCGTCTCATTTAGCTCACCATTCTTAGCTTTCTCGTTCAGCTCACGATAGGAATACATAACAATTTCTACTTTACTGCCAACACTTACCAAACGATTAGAAATAGCCCGCGCACAGCGACGCAACGCGGTATAGTTATATCCGGCTATCGTAATGTGTTTAGGTAACTTAAGCGGCTCACTGAACGGACGGAGCACTGGCTTCCAACCTGGTAGCAGGTTGTAAGCGGGTATACTCCCAAATACAATATTCTCGCGGCGCATCACTTCGGCCAAGTGCTCAGGTTGAATTAGCTCACTAATATAACGGCGCTGCGCTAAAGAGAGTTTGTGCTTAGCGTGCTGATTAAATAAGGCGAATAAGCAACCATCTTCTATTCGACTACGCTTGCTCGCCGATGAGTTTTCTCGGTTTTGCGTCGACATATAGTGTCCACACAAATCCTCCTCGGGCGAAGTATCCCTTTGCAACGTATTTGCTGCCAATGACGGGTTCTCCATCTGCTCGTCATTAACAATCCAGATAGTCACCAAATCCGTTAGAACTCTACATGCATAGTAACCATTAAATGCTTGCAGTTTTAAACGACTTTCATTGTGCTCGACAACAGAGAATGGGCCACTTCCGACCACCAGCTTGTTATTCGCTACGTTAACTTGGCTTACTGGTTGAATGCCGTATTTCACTCCAGAAATAAGTCCAGCAAAGCCCAAGTCAGCTCGATTAAGCTTAAAAACAACTTTCAATGGCGTTGGCGCAGTAATGTTAGCAACATGTGCCAACTCTTTTTCGTAGTACTGTAGTGAACTCAACTTTGCAAACAAGCTAACCACTGTTTCTGCATCAATGGAATTACCATTATGAAAAGTCAGACCTGGACGAAGGTAGAAAGTCCATTCGTAGGTGTCTTCGTCATAACGCCAGTGATGTGCGAGTTCTGGTTGCACTTTCCCATTGTTATCACTCGAAACTAAGCAACAATAGATTTGCCTTAATAAGAAACGTTCGCTGCTACGCTGAAGTTGATGTGGAACGACGCGCTCAAACATTCGCTTATAGGTTAATTGAATATTTAGCTGTCCTTCTTGAACAGAAGCACCAGACGTTGTTTTTAACAAACGGCCAAATGCCATTTCGTCTTCATCTAATATCGCCAGTGCTTTTTCATACTTACCTAACTTGATACGTTCAAGAGCCAAGCTCTCTTTTAATACGTCTAACTCCATATTCAGAATAAGAGTCGATCGTTGGTTCCGCCCAGCTTTCGGGTGCCAGCTCAACCACGCCTTCTGCTGCATTTGCGTTAGCAGGCTACGAGCATGCCGAGAAGAAGTGAACATGATGTCGGCAATGTCCTGTAACGTGGTTTTTGTTTCATCACCAACGCTAAACGAGAGTAATCGTTGGTAATAGCGAAACAAATTGAGATCAGACACTGAATCAACCTTAGAGCTGTGAAGTTTGTGGATAGGAATAGTTTACTTAAGTTGGCGGTAATAAAATAAGAAAACTTCCTAATTATCTGTTCCCCTTTTCCACAATTAACCTCCAAATTCGGCTTTAAAGCCCCATATATTTACGTTATTAGGAAAAAAGCCAACAAAAGCACTCTCTTTTTTATATCCCCTTTTATACACATAATTTACTCGTCAGCTAAAGGAGGAAAAAATGAAGAAGCCAATGATGGCGTACTTTTTTCAGCAACGCCTAGCTCAATCGAGTAATAAAATAGAAGTGATGACTCTGGTTTATCTTAACGATATGTTCCAGTGGTCATAGCCTAACCTCAAGCAGAACTTAGCTCCTGATACTACACCCCCACTTCGTTGTATCTTAAGTTCTGCTTTTTCATCATTTGCACTCCAATACCTTATTGCAGGTTACTAAAAGTTGACTATTTGAAATAGTATTATTTCATGCACTATTAGCGTTGTTGCAAAATTCTTACAAGAGGCTAAACAGCCTAAAGAGAAGTGATTTTGATATAAAACACTGAGCTTCAGGCATGCCAAACCCTCTAAGCTTGTTGAGCACTTTTAATCATGGTGTAAGTTTCACCAACTTGAGCGTTGTAGTTTCTTAGTTATAGTTTCTAACCCAGCAACTGCTTTACTCGATACATAGCTTTTTCGGAGAGTGCACATCTGAGCTCTTTCTTGACCTCCTTTATATACCGTAGAATGTCTTACATCCTAAAGCCAGATTACGAAGGTATCCACGCTCCTAAAAGGCCGATCCTTCCCTTGGCTAAATGATAGGAACTGCTTTCTTTATTCGTATGACATCATGGTATTTTCTTGTGCCATAAGTGCCATAAGTGCCATCATCTGATACTTCTAGGACCGTTTAATGTGTCTACCTAAGTAAATGGGGCAATACTTCGGCACCGGTTATTTAGATAAACTCAGAGCTACTTCGACTATTTCGCACGCGCTGGTATCTACGGCTAAATATAACTTGCGCCAGATACTCTATTGCGCTCCTAGTGTTGATTTAAATGAAAGCTTAATGCCCTATAGAGAAAACGCCCTTTACCACCAGTGCGGTAGTAATAGCTAGGTCTCAGATCCGACGAGACATAGTACGCTTGTTCGATTTGCTTTGCTTCTATTCGCTTATGGTTTATTCATCAACCCCAAAAGTGGGTGAGCCCCGGTTAATGAAGGCATTATTTAGTGGTTTTCTAACGAGGTTTACGCATATGGTTATGGTTATGGTTATGGTTATGGTTATGGTTATGGTTATTAACTAGTGCAGCCTATCAAATCGCAACTTATTTATTTAGTTACATCAAATTACTCAGCACAGACGAATTTGGTAAGAAAAGTTAAGTAATATTAAATTTTTAATATCATTTAAATTTGACATTTCATTATAAATAGCATTAACAAATATAATTCACCATTAAAAAAGCCTAACAAAAATTAACAGTTAGGCTTTGTTTATTTTAAATGTAAAATATCATATAAACTAATTAATATATATGTTGCAAAACCGTGCTTGCAATCTGATTCACATTACTTCCATTAGCGTTAACCCCTTTAGAAGTAAAGTTCCACTCTTTATTTTTATAAGTCAAAAGGCCAATATAAATTCCTGTATGACCCCCTTGCTCATTTAAAGTGAAGCGACAAATCTCATTTGAAGATTGATCCAAAATACGGCAAAAAGCATTTTCGACTTTATCGAAAGTTTGTCCTCTAAAACTGTTAACTGTAACAGCAATGTATTTAACAGAATTAGGCAACTTTGTCAGGTTAATAGTAATTTTCTCATCGTCACCATCACCTTTGCCTGTCAAATTATCTCCTTGGTGGATAACAGACTTACACTTTGATTTCAACTGAGCGTACCAAACAGAATCTAGTACATTTAAATTTTCATCAATCAATAGGCAGGATGCATCTAAGTCAATTGAAGCGGTACCGAAAATAGAAGCAAGGAAACCTTTCGATTTAGCTACGTCCCAACCTAAACCAACAGTAATACTAGATAATTTTTCAACTTCTTTAGTAAGCGATATCGTTGAGTTCTTTGATAAATTAATAGACATAATCTTACCTTATTGATAACCAGCCACAATGTCGCCGAGACCTAGTTGGTAGCCAGCTCCAACTGCATGGAACTCCCACTCGTTACCACTTTTAACTAACGAACCTACTTGCACAGCAGATTCGTTTGCAAACTCTTGACCTAGTTTGTACTCAGCAATCAAGCTCCCAGTTACGTCATTGTAAAGCCTAATGTAGCTGGTATTTACATGTGAAAAACCACGTGTATCGTTATGAATCGTAACAAAAATAGATAACTCAGCTGCTCTTAGGTCAATTGATTGCAGATCTATGTTGATGACCTCATCATCACCATCGCCCGCACCGGTGCGGTTATCACCATGGTGTACCACCGCTCCCTGGGGACACTCCAGATTATTGTAAAAAACAAAGTGCTGATCAGACAAAAGTTTAGGCTGATCTTGTGCATCGTAAGAGCAAATAAATATACAGCAATCAATGTCAATTGGTGGTTCTGTGGGTATTAGATCCCAACCAAGCCCAAGCCTCAACTTACGCAACGCAGGCTCAGCTTTCGTTAAGTTTATTGTATTACCTTTTTCTAAATTAATCGACATTGATTATTCCTTATTTTTTAATAGCTTAGATAATTCTTTTTTCATATTAACCATTCTCTCATCAGCGATCTCGCGATTTCTAGCTCCCTCCTGTTCAATGGAAACAACATCTTGCAATGTGGTAATCAGAGTATTTTGCACGTGCTCCAGTGTTTCCAGATCTATAACTGAACGTTGATTCGCTCTTGCTGTTTGCAACGTATTTTGTCTTAATAAATCTGCATTTCTCTTAATTAAGTCATTTGTAGCATTGTCAATTTTGCCCGCAAGTTCTAGCGACTTTCTCTGCTCTAACATAGAAATAGCAAGCGTAAATTGCTTCTTCCAGGATGGGATCGTTAATGTCTTAATATTGTCGAACTTCTCAATCAAAGTGATATTGTTAGTCTGTACCATCCGAATCATTGGAGCCGTTTGTAACGCAAGCATTTGCAATGACCTTAAGTCGTGAACACGTTTTTCAATACGATTGTGAAAGGACTGTAAGTCGCTTAATTCTTGCGCTTTTAAAGGAGAGTTTTCATCTTCAAGCTCTTTTGCTAAGACTTCTGCTTTACCTTTTATGAGCAAACGCCTTGATTCTCCGTATATTATGGCTTCTGTTAACGCCTTATACTGCGCTATGTTTTGAGAAAAAACAGTTTCGAGCTGAACAGAACGCTCCTGGAGACGCACTTGCTGCGAATTAATCTCTTTTACTACCCTGTCGAGCTGAGTGCTTACCGAGTTAAACTGAGCTAAAATAGCCTCTTTAGAATATTTGAATCTAGATATCAACTTTCCAAAAAAGCTGTCTTTCCCCATTAGCCCACTTAAATCAACTCCTTTAGCCAAGCCCACAACTTGATTTAGGTTCTCTCCCATTTCTTCCAGATCTTTAGTCCGAACTTGATTCAACATAGAGTCAGAATATTCAGCTATTTTCTCAGCTGACTCATGACCGAGAGTACTAATACCTCGTGACGAATAGATATCAATCTGATTAAGTTGAGTAACTATACGTTGAAATGCTTCTCTCGGGTTTAAGTTCGCTTCGTTCAGATCAGCTTGATAAACTTCAATCGATTTTTCAACACAACTGTATATACTTTTAACATTTTGTCCTTTAATCGTCGGAAGTTTAGAGATATCTGTAGTGCCTTCAACTATTAGTGAGTTTTCTATTGTTTTTACAACATTAGTATTAGATGAATTTTCTATATTGTTAGAATTAACATTTTTGGATGTAAAAGTCTTCGGTTGGAATACCATTTATCGCAGCTCCTCTATATTTCGAATCAATTGTTCCTGAATGTCGTTCAGCTCATAGTAAAGTATTGAATCGTTTGATTCGTCGATAGCAATAACTGTTAAAAATTGCTGTTTCCAGACTTGAATAATATCTACTTTAATTTTTTCTAACTGTTCAAAGCTACCTAACAAATTAGAGCTATATAATTCTATTTGGGGGAAAGTCAAATCTATAGATTGTTTTAGAGAAAGCAAAGTTTGTACTTTCCTTTCCCATCTTTTAATTGAATCAAATCCGTTTTTTTTAAAAGAGTCAGAAAGATTAATACTTTCTTGTTGAATTGATTTTTTTTCTTTATCCATCCTTAGTATCAATGCTAAAATTTTGAATATAAGGTTTTTATTCAAGCTTTGTAACTCTATAGACCAATACTGAAACTTTTCGAGATGCGTTCGCATTTCAGCTAGGTTATCAAATACTCGATTTATTCTTTCGTCAATATTATCACTTACATAATCAAAGTCATACTTAATCTTTCTTATTTTTTGATTATGGTTACCAAAAAGTTTAGATAGCTTCGTACCAAACTTATGTGGATTGAAAATATCAATATCTATACTTTTTGCCAATTTAATAATGATCTGTCCTAATCCTAAAATTTTATCTACCTTACTTAACTTAGCATAATCGGACAAAAACCCTTGTAATTGTTGGAATTTTTTTGACTCCACATTTCCAAATTCTATTTGATACATAGGATCATTGAAAATAATAGAATTGTAAATGTTAATTATAACCAAATAGTCTCCATTATTTAAATTGACATTTTTAAACTCTCTTCTACACAGTTTTTCAACTTCAATTTTAAAATCTTCTTCAACATTAACTAAGTCACTTTGAATTGACTTTATTTTATTGCTAAATAAAACTGAAGGTTTTTTCTTATTATTATATTTTATGTTTTTCCCATATTTTTCACTCTGAAGGTGTTCAAAACTCTCTTCGGATACAAGACTTCTATTAGACTTTATATGGCTAAATTTCTTGACAGCTAATTCATGTTTTTCTTCATTTTCAGGAAGTTCATTAACATGAGTTGGATCTAAATCTTTATGATGAAATGTTTTTATCATTACTTTTCGCACTATGATATTAAATCAAAACTTCCTCAATAATAATTATCAATTTGAGGTCATAAGTTGTCTAAAATGAATTAGCCAAAAATTTAGTTCGTTTAGCCCAATTACTGTGGCATGCTACTTCCATCATTTGTCCATTCATTTTATAAACTGCCGGGGAAGAATCTGCCAAAACTGACTCAGCTTGAACAATATGTGTATTTGAATAACTTTTAAAAAAACCTTCAATTATTTTAACTTGTTGAGGATGAATAGCAGTTTTTCCAAAAAGGCCATAGTTAACATCCATAGCAAGTTCCCTTATCAACGTTTTATGGTCATCGATCATATCAAACACAGGCGCAGAAAGCTCATAACCGTATGGCCTAAAAGCGATAATTAAATTCTCTATCACCGAACGTAAGGGGGTTTCATAAATTGTTTGGCCTGTCATACGTTTTATACCCAGAAGATTGAATAAATCGTTACCTCCTATACGAAGGCAAGTTATATCTCCATAGATATTTTGTAAACTTCTTCTAATCTCTGGTAATTTAAACGCATCAATTACATCAAGAGATTCTAAGGTAGGCATTAGTTTAAACTTAATAGAGTGACATTTTAATACTCTATGATAATCTTCATTTGTTTTTAGATCATATTTAGGGAGAACAAAACCATCTATTTTTTCAATCCCTCTAAAATACAATATATTTTCAAGAACTTCTGGGCTTCTGGGACGAATAAACCTTTTGAACTGTGTATTTGAACTATCTAATCCATCGATCGCAACACTCAAATTCTTAAGTGATTGATTCAATTCACCTTCAGAAATGGCATCTTCAGTACAAAAAACCATACTCTTTGATCCCAATCCTTCTTTCATTAACATTTTTAGATTCGGGTGATTACACGGAGTATACAATGTTGCTCCCAAAGAGAAGTAGCTAGAGATGTTCATTTTATTGCCTCTATATTAAGTGGCTTAATAAGTGCACATGCTTCAAATAGCAAGGTTGGTTCTTCTTCTACTTTGACTCCTTTTTCATCTGCTAGCATTAATAAATGTTTGACTTTATTGCTGTCTATTGAGCGAACAATAAGTAAAGAAGGAACACGTCTTAGCATGACTCTAGTTGCTTCGGCTATCCCAGGCTTAATATAGTTTACATCTTTAATAGAATATTTAATGGTCAATGAGGATATAAATCTTTTTATTTGATCTTTAGTGTTATCTAAATCGACAATTGTCTCATGTTGCTCAAAAGGTTCATCTTTAAAGTTTTCTTTCAAAAAACATTCTGCTATCTTTTCCACAAACCAGTGGGAATAGTCAAATTCTTTTAGGTGATTATTGATTACGCAGCCATGGAATTTTTGTTTTTTAGGATCTTGCCATAAACTTCGCGAAATCAAACCTGATACTGTAGAATTCAACATAGACGAAGGTATTGGATAGTCTTCTTTCGTGGCACAATAATCGGCAACCCCACCTGTATCACTGACAACATAAAGGTACGGTTTTATATCAGTATTATTTCTTTTGTTATAAGAGAAAATAGATCGCTTTAATTCCTTAGTGATTACTCCTTTTGCAGTCCAGCCGTCAATGAATACTAAGGAAGAGGAATCATATCTTTTAATTTTCAACAAGTAATCAAGAGCAACCGAATCAATACCTCTATCCCGAATAATGCTAATACTATAATGACAAACTTTTCTATTAAAATAATACTCTAACGCTCTCTTTATTAAAACGCCAATTGGTGTTCCTGCTCTAGCTAAAGAAACCAGAGTGATATCTCCCAATTGATTATTATTAATCTTTTCAGCGAGAGAAAAAATGTGTTTTGCTAGTTTGTTTTTATACTTATCGGTAAATTCAAAGAACAGTCTTTGATATTTAATTGATGGTTTTGATTCTTTGTTCAATAATTCAGAGTAATGAACCCCTTCAGACTGGATTAGATTTTCTTTTTCATTAATTGAAAAGAACTGACACTTGACAACCTCTAAGAGGAACTGACAGTCGTTCTCATTATAACTACCGATTATTGGAGATATAGATAAGCTCATAATATTATTACCAAGATAATGAATCTGCGATCTGGCTTTTAGTGGGCATCAAAGCAAAATCAGAAAGTTTCATAAATGGGATATCAGATAGGCTATCGCCCATGGTTAAAATTAATGACTTTTCATCTAGCTGACGTATTATATAATCAACAGCTAATTTTTTCTGGGTATAAGGTGGCAAAAGTGCCATATTTCGGCCATTAATATGTATTTTTATATCATTTAAATCTATACTGATTTGTGAAAGTATTGAATCGAATATAAAATCATAATCTATACCTTCAGTGCATTTTACACAAACATAACAATCAATATCATCCTCGGAAACAATATAACTTTGTGCATTAAACCCTTTAGAAAGTATAAATTCTTTTAATTCTTCATTTATTAAATTCAATTTATCAGACCATAATCCAAGTGGAAATTTATTTTTAATATGCTCAACCCAGGCGTTGCACTTCTTTCCGTTAGGTTCAATAATTAAAGCACCATGAGAAACGACCATCCACGACTTAAATAATGAACTTACTTGA
The DNA here is from genome assembly GCF_034321865.1 of Vibrio sp. PBL-C16. Classification (NCBI taxonomy): domain Bacteria; kingdom Pseudomonadati; phylum Pseudomonadota; class Gammaproteobacteria; order Vibrionales; family Vibrionaceae; genus Vibrio; species Vibrio sp. PBL-C16. The sequence goes on from NZ_JAXLNY010000001.1 coordinate 799,945, forward strand.
ACCCTTTTGAGCGTGTTATAACTCCGTCCAGTTACCGGAATAATTGTAGATCTAGTGTCAATAAATAACTCCAAAAGAGTCCGCTGTTTCTCTGACATAAATGAACGAGCTTGGCCGTCAATATCTAATGACGCTATAGAAAGGCTATCGCTTTCTGAAAACTTCCTTTTAGTTGCCATAAAACAATCATCAATATCTGTAAAAAGCACAGTACGCATGATAACTACTCTCTCTCAAGTGGAGGAAAACGCTGGGCTAATTGGTGCTCAGATCTAAGTGATTCATCTTCTAAAAAGAGCACTGGTAGCCTCTCATTCTCTTGAAGGTTATAAATGTAATGCTCTACATCTCGGCTATCCACCTGAAAAGCTTCTTTCGTATTAATTGCATTTCCCACCAAAATCGGGGAACGAGTTGTAGATTGAAAGATCACATCTCCTCCTCGACTCTCTGCTAGCTCCGCAGCTAGGAAAGGCAAATATAGGTGCTCTCCATCTCCGATAACAGTTCTCGGAAAAGTAATATCTAATACAGGTATATGACCACAGAATGGCATTTTCATAGCAAATCGCCCTAAATCATCCCTACAAGGCTTTTTGACAAGGTCTCCATCAACTTTTTCTGGGAGAGAAAGATTTAAGTTAGGCTTTGCCTGAAAGTCAAACTGACCATCAATTAATGAAACATGAGTAACTGTAACATCCCACTCTTCATACTGAGCGCGATTTTCTTCGCTTAACCAGTTGACTAATGAGACTATTACAACCTCTTTCACAAATCGCATCTTTGGTAAAATCTTATCACCGAGTAACTTTAGCGTACGACCAGTTGAAATCTCATCATCAACGAGTATAAGACGCTGACAATTAGAAATAGGTTCTAATAGTTCTATCTTTGGTTGATACAAAATATGATCAATAGCGTGACTATGATTTTCATCTAACGTAAACCAGATTGGCAGGTCGCACTTGTAACGAGTGGTATGCTGATAGTAAACTTCTCTGCTTTGTGCCCTAGCTAGACTATCCGCAACACCAGCACCAAAGCCCGTCGCGGTCTCAGCCATACCAATCACAAAACTGCTTAGATCATTATTAATCTGCGAAACAAGTAAATCATAAGTATCTCTCATCGTACTTGGTTTTACTGAAATATGTTTTCCTAAAACTTTAGAAACAAATAAAAAACCTCTTTTAGGGTTCTCTCTTGAAGCGAAGTCTAATAGATCCTCAAATGGCATCATCTGCTTAAATAAATCAATATTTAATGTTCCATTTTTAATTTCTATTTTAAATTTATTCATTATTATCGGTTGCTAATTAATTTCATTCATCGTGATTATTTACTTTCACAAATATAAAAAAGAATGAAGAGATCACTTAAAAAATAGAGTTAATATAATAATAAACATAAAAAATGTATATTAGGAACTTGCAGAAAGAACTAAAACTCTAATAATTTAGTGATTATGCATGTCAAGCATGTGCTTTTAACATCAAAATCGCCAAAAGTCTTAGTTTTTGTCCTTTCCATCGAAAATTAAAGGTAATTTCAATCGTATAACTTCCACGTAGATAAGGTGTAACACTTTACCTAAATCAATAGATTTAAATGCCTATTCCTCCGCACCTCTCCAACTTCAACATTTAATTCAATGATAACCGCTAACTTATCGTCATTCCTTAAGGCTCTAAACTCATTGTTTTATGAGAAGGTTTGCCTTTAAACCTAACTCGTTTTGAAGGTAACAGGTAAGCTAGTAGTTTATCACCCTAAGCTAAGTCAGATTACACCTTAAAGCTCCATTGCAGTTTTTGTGGTTACTAAAAGTTAACTAGTTGAAACACCGAAAAACAGAGTTTACATTGAAGTCTCATCCCCCAATCGCTTTGTTGAGAAAGGGGCATTCATGGATATACACCACCAATTCGGGAGTCAATATGGCAACTTCAGTGAAACTTAAAGCGGGCGACAGCTTCCCTCATCTTCAAGCCACTTTGCTAGATGGTTCAAGCGTAACGTTGGGTCAGCCGCAAGGTGATGCGACTTGGCGAGCAGTATTCGTTTATCGTGGTAAACACTGCCCTCTTTGTACTAAGTACCTCAACGAGCTTGAGAGTTACAAACAGGCTTTCGCTGATGCTGGCGTCGATATTCTTGCCGTTTCTGGCGATTCAAAAGCACAGCTAGAGGGGCATCTAGAGAAACTCGAAATCAGCTTCCCTATCGCTTACGGCCTGACCGAAGAACAAATGAAAACGCTAGGCTTGTATGTATCTATTCCTCGATCTGAACAGGAAACCGATCATAATTTCGCAGAACCAGGTCTGTTTGTGGTGAATGAACACGGCGACTTACACGTGGTGGATATTTCAAACAACCCGTTTGTTCGCCCTGAGCTTGGCGCGCTATCACGCGGATTGGCATGGATTCGCGATCCAAACAATAACTACCCTATCCGTGGCACATTGGATTACTAATATCTTCTACACCCAAGTAAACTTTCTATCCTTAAATAAGCTAGGATTCTTGCCTTAGTGAGAATAACTTGGAATGCATATCAGATCCGTGAGATCTGATATGTATCAACAAGTTGGAAATAGAGTCCTTGTTCATTATACAACGCCTTGATGAAAAACAAGATCAGTGAAGCCCAGGCTCCCCTCAAACAACGTTAGTTATTTACTTCTAAGTCACTTTCACGATAAATACATGAAATTAAGACTAAAAACTTAGACTTAACGGATATATAAATCATAACGGTACCTACACAAGTAGTTGGCTAGCGATTATTATCCTATTGCAACTCACAATTGTGCAAATCTAATAATTCATACCATAAATGAAAACATAGATACCGTAAGAGACAAAATAAAAGCAAACGATTAAATTACCAATAAAACACCGTTCAATTAAAATAAAAAACATTTCACTTTATAAAAATGTAATTAATCGTTATTTGCAATCACACATCTTAATTGAGAAATACAGTATGAATAAAATCTCTTTGCTTTATATGGCCGTTTGTATCGGATTAGTTGGATGCGGTTCAGGAGGAAGCGACAACGATCCAGCAAAAGATATACATCCCACCATTTCAAATCCGGAACAAATCAACGCAATGACGGTGGACAAAGGTCATTTCTATTGTTCTGTAAACCAACAAAAACTGGAACACGGAGGGACATCTGCAAGCATGTCCTACCTGATTGAAAAGAAAAGAAATTCTACGGTTGTTGACGATTATGAATGTACCGAATACGGTTTAAAGAAAGGTGAATCAATTATCGTCACTAAAAGTACAATTGAAAACTTTTCATACTCAAAACATTATAAAAGCACGAAGAAGGATGACATTAATGGGTTTAAAATCATCTACCCTACAGGGCTTACGACTCCGATTAATAAAGATTATGAAAAAATTACGATCACGTATAATACGGAGAGACCTGACGTTAACATTAAGATAATTCAATATTTTGACGAAAAGTCTAAATTATATACCATCAAAAAATATGAAAACCACGTTAACGACAACTCACCAATAGGTTTAGTTGAGAAAGAGGAATTCGATAAATATTCCGATTTTGAAAAGAAGCTGGAATTAAATAGTGCTTTTTTAAATTCAACTGAAGTGAGTGATTTATTCTACAACTTACTAAGTATGATAAATAATAACTAAAAATCAAAAACTTAAAAAGTACGATTATGCTCAAGTAGCCTCGATATGCCTGACTCGAAAGAGTACGTTGTTTTACGAAACAAATTACGATTTGAATGAAGCACATCTAAGTTACTTGGGTAAAAACGGCGATGTATTGTTAATCAGCTTTCAAAAGAGAGTAACGTTTGCGATTAACTACTTTGGTCTTAACGAAGCTCAATTTGATGCTTTTCAGACCAAATTCGCAAATCATCAAGAATCTTAAGTGCGGTACGGCCGAACTCTGTTAGTTCATAGCTTACGGCAATTGGGCGGTCGCTGATCACTTTGCGCACCACCATACCTTCCGCTTCTAGCTCTTTAAGGCGTTGGTCGATCATCTTTTTACTTGCACCGCCTAGCATGCGTGCTAAGTCATTGAAACGAACTGGGCCGTCTTTCAAATGATAAATCAGAGAACCTTTCCATTTACCACCAATTAGACGCATCCCTTTCTCGATAGCACATGGCTCCGCACATACGTTCGCCACTGACTTACGACCTTTGCTATCTACACTGATTCTGCTTTCCACAATACACCTCAAGATACGCACCTAATCTAGGTAACGAAAAGTAAGCTAGATACATTTAGTGCTTTAGAGTAATAAAAACGTCACCTCGCCGCAAACAAGTAAATTACCACCTTCTAAAGAAGGTGGCTTTGTGTGAGCCCCCTAAAAGGGGGCCTTTGTTTAGTCCAGCGCCAATTGCTGCTGCTCTACTCGCTCTTGCTTCTCTTGATGTCTTACATATCGGCGTATTATTTCTTCATTGATTCCAACACTATCGACAAAATAGCCTCTTTGCCAAAAGTGATTACCCCAAAGCCTGTTCTTCCTAAGGTGAGGAAACTTGCTAAATAGCTTTAAGGCTATTTTGCCTTTCAATACCCCCATCAACTTGGATATCGAAAGCTTTGGTGGGACCTTTACAACTAAATGTACGTGGTCAACTTGTACGTTTAGCTCTACGACTTCACATCCAAGTTGATTACAGTAAACATAAATACATCGATAAACTTCTTTACCTATATTGTTCTTCAAGATCCTAAATCGATACTTTGGCGTCCACACTATATGGTATTGACAACGCCAAAATACGTGGGAAGCTTGATTGTATCTACTCATGTTATTTGTCCTCTTTGACTTCTGGAAAAATCAAAGACGCATTTAGCATGAGTAGTTTTACAGGCAAAGCCGAAACGGATGATAACCACCTACTGAAGTAGGTGGTTTAGGGCTGAAAATAAAAATGGACCGCATGCAGCAGTCCATCTCAATTCATCATTCAGTTCGCACTATCTTTCTAAAAGGATTAGAAGTTTTCGTTAATGTGAGCTTCGAAACGAACAAAATCGTTTTCGATATCTGCGTTCTTCATCACGTCGTAACAAGCGAATGTAGGCAGTGCTGACATACCAAAGAAGCGGAAGTTAGCGTGCATGTGGAACATCAAATCGTCCACGCCTTTACCTTGGAATAGGTATTCGCTCTCATCATCAAACGATTCTTCTGGCGCGTTGAATGTCAGTGACAGCATGTATTTGCTGTTGGTTTGAGTGCCGCCTGTACCATAGTTTTTCTTTGGTTCTTCTGCGCTACGGCCATCGAATGCACATAGTGCGCCGCCCATACCCGCAGTAAACACGTCGTCCATGTATTTTTTGAATGACCAAGGCACAGACATCCAGTTGATTGGGCTTTGGATGATCACGCGATCAGCCCACTCAAAGTGTGCGAGTTGCTCATCTACGTTGATCTCATCTTGCATTGTCACAACGCGAACCTCATGGCCTTTTGCTTGCAGAAGCGTCTGTGCTTTGTCGACAAGAGAAGCATTTAGACGACCTTCTGAATATGGTGATGGTTCGTGTGCATTGATGATCAGTACGTTGCTCATGGGATTACCTTTAAATAAGTTCACAAGATGACGCAGTAACCATTGTGCGTCGGATGTGGTTTATTATGGTAACCTAGAAATATAGTGCAATTAGTTAACTTTTAGTAACCTACGTAATTTTTTATTATATAACTGTTTTTAAAACATATATTTTTTCAATTTTTTATTCATCGTTATTCTACGATTAATTTTTTCATCGAGTTGTTGCATCTTCCACAGAGCAGGCGTACACTTTATCGCAATTCGACGATTAACTATTAAGGCCAGCGAATGAGTGATAAGTGCAAGGACACGTGCGAAGTTGTTTTTCAGACAACGCAACAACAGCTCGAGAAAGAACAAACTCTCGCAGCGCAAGCAAAAGCTTTGTCGCATCCAGCACGTTTGCGCATTCTGCATATCCTGCACACGCTCGATACCATGGGCGGTTGTTTGAACAGTGATTTGGTTTCTGAACTGGGTCTTGCGCAATCTACTGTTTCCGAGCACTTGCGTATTCTCAAGCAAGCAGGCTTTATCAGCGCCGAGCCAAACCCACCTAAGGTGTGTTACCGCATTCAACGCGACGCGTTTGATCAGTTCAATCTAGGATTTTCCAAGTTATTTGATTAATTCCCTTTGCACGCTGGTCAGGCGTGCAGAGATAAACTATACCTTTAACTATCGTCTTTCGACGATAAACGAATAAGAGAACACTATGACTACTCAAGTTTTAAATAGTGCCAGCGACAAAATGAGCTTCTTGGACCGTTACTTAACGGTGTGGATTTTTGTTGCAATGGCAATCGGTGTAGGTATTGGCGCAGCATTCCCTCAAGTTGCTGAGTGGAACGAGTCAATGTCAGTTGGTAGCACAAACGTACCGCTAGCGATTGGTTTGATTTTGATGATGTACCCGCCACTCGCAAAGGTGAACTACAACCTGCTAGGCACAGTGACGAAAGATAAAAAAGCAATCACGCTGTCTTTGGTCATGAACTGGATTGTCGGCCCTATTTTGATGTTCATCCTTGCATTGACTTTCCTAGGTGATCATCCGGGTTACATGGTTGGTATCATTCTGATCGGTCTTGCTCGTTGTATTGCGATGGTATTGGTATGGAACGATATCGGTGGTGGTAACAAAGAATACGGCGCAGCCCTAGTTGCATTAAACAGCGCTTTCCAAATCGTGACTTACAGTGTGATGGCATGGTTGTTTATCACTGTGTTGCCACCAGTCTTTGGTTACGAAGGTTTCGTAGTTGATATCTCGATGATGGACATCGCGGAAAGCGTTCTTATTTACCTTGGTATCCCATTCCTAGCGGGCTTCCTAAGCCGCAAATGGCTGGTCGCTGCGAAAGGTGAACAATGGTACAACGACGTATTCATCCCACGCATTTCACCAATTACGCTTATCGCCCTGCTTGCGACCATCGTACTGATGTTCAGCTTGAAAGGTGAAATGATTCTTGAACTGCCAATGGATGTATTCCGTGTAGCAATTCCACTGGCTATCTACTTTGTGTTGATGTTCTTTGTCAGCTTCTTCGTTGGTAAGAAAATGGGCATCGACTACGACAAAAACGCGTCAATTGCTTTCACGGCAACAGGCAACAACTTTGAATTGGCAATTGCGGTTTCTATCGCGGTGTTTGGCCTAAACTCAGACCAAGCTTTTGCTGGTGTCATTGGCCCGCTGATCGAAGTGCCTGTATTGATTGCTTTGGTGAATGTAGCATTGCGAATGAAAGCCAAATATTATGGCTAACCTAAAAAGCACAAAAAATACAAAAGCGGTAAAACATTAACTCACTACCGTTTTAATATACTCGCTGGGCGTTAGGCCGAACTTACTTTTAAAGCGTTGGCTAAAACGCCCCTCTGACTGATAACCACACAACTGTGCGAGCAGCGCAACGTTATACGAGCCATTTTGCATCAAGTAAAGTGCGTGATTTAAGCGCACTTCTGCCAATACTTCGCGATACTGGGTACCTTCTTGTTTCAGTTTGCGTATCAATGTTGCTCGGCTCATAGCAAAGTGCCCCGCGACCATGTCTAATGGATGCTCCTCCCCTGGAGAGCGCGATAAGTAACGACTAAGTTTCTGACTAAAAGAGATATGTGAACTCGAGAACAACCGATGCAATAACCCTCTCTCAGCTAGCTGCTGATATAGGCCCATAATCCAGTAGCGTTGTGTCGCTTCACTTAAGCTTTCCCGCTCAAACGAAAACAAAGCATTTAACGTCGCTTGCAATGCTTTATCTGTCTCAACAACGGGTACATAGTTTCCTAATGCGTTGCTCATGCTTAGCTCCAACATTTCATCGCTAGGCACACAGTGAAAACTGAACATTCGAGAAAGAAATCGCCCTTGTAGAGGAAGATTTTCAAAATTTAGGGATGCATTTGCTTCACAAAGCATGATATTTGGATGATGGATGTCGAGTACTTCGTCTTTCCAGAAAAGATGTTTACTCCCCTTAACAATCTGAATAATGCTTGGGGAGTGAATCCTGACATTACGAAGCTTCTGCTGCTGCTCCGCACGAAACAGCGTAACCTGATATTGATGACCCATTCTCTCCCCTTATATTCAATTATCGCGTGTAAGTCGTGGTTAATGTCGCTTTACCCAAAGCAACACTATTCAAAGTAAACCCTACAATGGCTGGTGGCGTGTTTTCATCCAAATTCAGTTCTTCAGTTGGCAATGCCCACACCGTAAACTGGTAACGATGCATCCCATCATTCTTTGGAGGACACGCGCCGCCGAACCCCGTTGTGCCGTAGTCAATACGAGATTCTTTGCCTCCTAACTTGTTCATATCAATGCCTCGAGGCAGCTCGCTAACGGTGGATGGAATATTAAACGCTATCCAATGCCAAAAACCACTGCCTGTTGGTGCATCGGGGTCATACACGGTGATCGCAAAACTTTTTGTGCCCTTTGGAGCTTCTTTCCACATCAATTGTGGTGATTGATTCCCGCCATCACATCCCCAACCAGAGTATTCAAATGTCTTCGCCATCGGGTGGCCTTCTTGAATATCTCTACTCACGAGTTCAAATGCATGGGCAGAACCGACCGCAAAAACACTCAATACCAAAACTGACTTGTAGATCGCTTTCATGTTTTTCTTCCTTTCAATGAATTCAACACTAGTCTAAATACCCAGCAGTCCGAATCCTTGTCAGTAAGTATCAAAAAACACAAAATAATCTATAATTTTGACACTTTAAGATTCTAACACAAATTTCTTACTCTCTTAATTGCACTTGGTTTATGCTAATTAATCGCTCACGGAATAAGGAAGGAAAATGGAATTGGATATCTACGTGGTGGACGCCTTCACCGATACGCAATTCAAAGGCAACTCAGCAGCGGTGATACCGTTAGAGGAATGGCTAGCCCCAGAATTGATGCAAAATATCGCGACAGAAAACAACTTATCAGAGACGGCTTTCCTAAAGTCCATTGGCGCAAACCAATATGAGATTCGTTGGTTCTCTCCGATTACTGAAATCGATTTCTGTGGACACGCAACACTGGCCTCTTCGTTAGTTCTGTTTGATGAGTTTGGCATTAATGGCACGATTGAATTTCATACTCTGGAAGTAGGGCCCCTCACCGTAGAGAAGAATGCGCAAGGTAAGATCGAGATGACGTTCCCTGCTCGTCCTCCAAAAGCCGTTTCTGATATTCCCTCGGCATTGATTGAAGGCCTAAGTTGCGATGTGGAACGCGTACTGCTTAGCCCTCAAGCGTATTTCGTGGTGGTCGGCAACCAGCAGGAGGTACTTGAGGTTCAATACCGTTCAGAGCACCTCAAGACACTCGCTCCTTACGATGTGGTCGTTACCGCAAAAGGCGATCAACAAGACTTTGTATCTCGTTACTTTTGGCCTGCAAATGGTGGTGACGAAGACCCCGTAACTGGCTCGATTCACGCTGGGTTAGCACCGTTCTGGGCAGAAGCGTTAGGCAAAACATCACTGGTCGCTTACCAAGCTTCTCAGCGCGGAGGCATTTTGCACTGTGAAGTTACTGGCGAACAAGTAAGAGTATCTGGCGACGGCGTGCTCTACATGAAAGGCAAGATTTTTGTTTAAATGATATTCATGTAATCAACTTAAAAGAGCCAAGTAAAGCACGGCTTCCGCAGGATCAAGCCAGCTTCAATAATTAATCAATTGATGAATATTGAAGGAATTAACTTCCTAGCCGGACAAAACTGACTCACGTTACACTGAATGCAGTCCCATACTCTTCTATAGCTTGATACGAGTTCAAGCTCACCTTCTTAGAGGAAGCGTCGCATGATGAAGCGAATCATTCTTGGCACCCTAGCCCTGACTCTTTTAACTGCCTGTTCCAAAGATGATGGACAGCAAGCCCTTGGTACGCTTGAGCGTGACCGCGTAACTTTTACTGCCACCTCTAGCGAGATAATTCGTGCCCTACCCATTAAGGAAGGCAGCCAAGTCACCGAAGGAGAAGTGCTGGTTCAGCTCGATACAAAGAACCAAGAAGCCGTTTTAGCTCACGCCGTTGCCCAACAAGCCAAGGCTGACGCCTATCTTTTGAAATTGACCAATGGTGAGCGACCAGAAGACATTGCCGCAGCGCAAGCTCGCGTTGCCAGAGCGGAAGCTCAATTGATTGAAGCGCAAAAGAACTACCAACGTAAAGCGGAGTTAGTTCGTAAAAAACTCATCAGCCAATCAGAAAAAGACACCGCTTTAGCAGCCAGAGATTCTGCCCGTGCAGAGCTAGACTCCTCACAAGAAGAGTTCAGCAAACTGACCGCTGGCTCTCGTCCTGAAGATATTGAACAAGCGAAAGCCGCACTCATGGCTGCAAAAGCCGATGTAGCACTACAAGAACAGAAACTGGCAGAACTCACCATCACGGCCACGCGAGATGGCTTGTTAGATAACCTACCGTTTAACCTTGGTGAACGCGTTCCGGTGAATGGCATTGTTGCCGTAATTCAAGCGAGCCGCGTCCCATACGCCCGTGTTTATGTTCCTGCTAACTATCGAGTCGACTTTGTGCCGGGTAAAGCGGTTAACGTGCATGTAGATGGCGTTGAGCAACCATATAGCGGCACCGTTCGTTGGGTTGCGACTGAGCCTTCATTCACTCCTTATTTCGCGCTTACCGAGGAAGAACGCTCGCGTTTGATGTACCTAGCAGAAGTCGACCTTCAAGACTCAGCGCAATCTTTGCCTTCGGGTATTCCTGCGCAAGTGGATTTGGTGGAGTGAGCCAATGACCGAATACGCGATTCAAGCTGAAAATGTGGTGAAAAAGTTTGGTGACTTCACCGCCATCAACAACATCACGCTTAATGTGCCCAAAGGCAGTATCTATGGTTTTCTTGGCCCAAACGGCTGTGGTAAATCGACAACCATTCGTGTGTTGACGGGCTTGCTTAGCCCAAGTGAGGGCAATGTCGATGTACTCGGGCTAGAGATCCCAAAACAATCTGAGCTTCTGCGCCTCAAGATTGGCTACATGACACAAAAGTTCTCCCTCTATGATGACCTGACGGTTCAAGAGAATCTTGAGTTTATTGGACAAATCTTTGGAATGGAAACCAAGGCCCTAAAGGCTCGCATCGAAGAACAACTAGCCACCTACGGTCTCGACCAACTGCGTAAACAGCGCGTCGGCGGAATGAGTGGCGGCCAGAAGCAACGCTTGTCTCTTGCCGCAGCCACTATGCACAAACCAGAATTGTTGTTTCTTGATGAACCCACGTCTGCGGTTGACCCAGAGAACCGACGCGATTTCTGGGAGCAGTTGTTTGACCTCTCTGACCAAGGCACGACGATTTTGGTCACTACGCACTACATGGATGAAGCAGAACGCTGTCATCGTCTGGCGATTATGGAAGCGGGCGAAATCCGCGCCGATGGTGAGCCAGAAGAACTCATGGCGCAAATGGGCGTTAACATCGTCGAAGTCAAAGCGGATAATTTACGCGAGCTAAAAGAGAAAGTCATTCAGCGTGAAGAGGTGCGCTCGGCCGCACAGCTCGGCATTCGTTTACGCATTTTAATCCACCAGCACATCGAAGAACCGATCGAATGGTTAACCCAGACCTTTCCTGAGCTTGATGGCTGCGAGATGAACATTGCTCGTCCTAGCTTGGAAGATGTGTTTGTCAGTGTTACGGGAGAAGGTCGCCAATGATGAAATCTATTGCCCGTATGAAAGCGGTAATGATCAAAGAGATCCGTCAGCTTTCACGTGACCGCATTACCTTTGGCATGGTCGTGATGATCCCGTTGATTCAGCTTTTGCTGTTCGGCTTTGCCATTAATACCGATATTCGCAATATTCCCGTTGGCGTCGTCGATCAAAGTGGCAGTACTGCTGGGCGTGTGATCACCGAGTCCGTCAAAGTCACGCAAGTGGTCGATGTGGTAGAAACTTTTGCTACCGCTTCAGAAGCCGAGCAAGCCATTCAAGACGGTTTAGTGCGAGCCGCTTTAATTCTACCTAGCGACCTAACCCAACGTATGGTGCAAGGGCGAGAGCTTGGCCAGTGGATTGTGGATGGTTCAGACACCATGATCAGCTCTGCGATTCTCTCGCTACAAACCATGCCGTTAACGGATTTTGATTTTGAGATACGCCCTGCCCCAACCAAAACCTTTGAAGTTGCGCTGTATTACAACCCGAGTCGGCGCTCGGCGGTGAACATTGTCCCCGGTTTGTTGGGCGTAATTCTAACCATGACGATGATCTTGTTCACCAGTGCGGCCATTGTTCGAGAACGGGAACGCGGCAATTTGGAGTTACTGATTACTACGCCAATTCACTCCATCGAACTCATGGTGGCGAAGATCATTCCCTACATCTTTGTTGGTCTGATACAGGTGTTTATCATTTTAGGCTTGGGTCATTGGATATTTGGTGTACCGATAAACGGCGCCATTAGTCAGATACTGTTTGGCACGCTGCTGTTTATCGCCGCGAGTTTAACCTTAGGTTTGGTGATATCCACCATTGCGACGACACAGCTTCAGGCCATGCAGATGACGGTGTTTATTCTTTTGCCGTCGATTCTTCTGTCCGGATTTATGTTCCCTTATGAAGGAATGCCCGTCGCCGCACAATGGATATCAGAAGCCCTACCAGCCACTCACTTTATGCGCATTATTCGTGGTGTTGTGCTGCGTGGTGCAGACCTAATGGAGCTATGGCGAGATACAGTTTGGTTACTTGGATTCACCGTTATCGGCCTTATTGTCGCTTCATTTCGCTTCAAAAAATCACTCGACTAATTCCACGATATTGCGTTCATTCCTTAAAAACAAAAATAGCCCCAACGAAGGGCTATTTTTTGTTTCTGTATTCATACACTGCGCTATCGAGCTCAACTCTCAGACAATATTAATAGTACTCACCGTAGGAACAATCTCGTAAATCGGAAATATTGTAGTTTTTCAAAGAGTTTATTTTAAAGTTGAACACTACCTGTTTACAGACAACGCCTTCGCGATCCGTGTACGTGATAATACCTTCACTGTACGCACGCTGACCATCAGAGGATGTCACGTCAGCAACAAGTTCCAAATGGCCCTTGTGCGCGTCTACGCGATTCATCATCTCAAACACATCGACCCACTCTTCGCGATTTGCCATTTGTATTAGCATGGACTTCGCCTGTGTTTCCAACTGCTGGGGGTATACATAATAACGGTTGTAACCAAAGTATGCGCACATAAGTAATAAAACGAGTGCAAATGAGGTTGTTCTTGTCATACAAGCTTCCTCTTGTTGTTATAAAAATCTTGCTTCGTTAATTCAGTATAGGAAGCGAGCAAAGTTTAGGTTATAGAACTTGCCCAAATAACAGGGGACAGTCAGAGACAGTCAATTCTATGACAAGCTCAACAACAAACTTTATTGCACTCTCATCATGGGCTTGAACAAAAATACGCCACAGAGACAGTAAGAAGTAAGAAGTAAGAAGTAAGAAGTAAGAAGTAAGAAAGGAAAACTAACCGGAGCGCGGTGATAACAGAAAAGTAAAAGGAGTTGGAAGAAAAAGACAATCCGAGTGAATGTAGTGAGAGCGGAAATCAAGATTAGATTATCCGCCCATCAACTAGGCTCAAATTGTCAGTGACCACAACAATGTGACTCACCGAATTTAAACGTGTTGGTAACTATCTTCGAGAGACTCTGTCTGCGTTGTTTTTTCGCTCACTTCCACTTTAACCGCAGCGACCTTGAACTCAGGGATCTTCGCATGCGGATCCGTCGCCGTTGTCGTTAGGCGGTTGACTGGCGATTCAACAAAGTGGAATGGAATGAACACCACACCTTTTTGAATACGCTTAGTCACAAAGGCATCAATCTCAATGCTGCCGCGACGTGTAGACACCGTGAGACGCTGACCATTACTGATGCCTAGCGCTTCTGCGTCTTCCACGCTCACCATCGCGCGAGGGCCAGCAAGGTTATCCAACCCTTTGGTCTTACGCGTCATGGTGCCAGTGTGGAACTGCTCAAGTACGCGACCCGTCGTTAACACAAGTGGGTACTCTTCATCTGGCAACTCAGCCGCATAACGGAACGGTACACCCACCATCTGCCCTTTACCACGAGTAAACTGGGTTTGGTGCATGATGCGAGTACCTGCCGGGTTGTTCTTGTTGCTCGGCCATTGCACACCGTTTGGCGTAATGGCATCCCAACGAAGACCCGCGTATTGAGGTGTCACTCGTGCTATTTCATTGGTGATATCAGACACGCAGTGGTAATCCCAATCACTACCCATGGCATTGGCGATCTCTTGGATAATCCACCAATCTTCTTTCGCTTCACCCGGCGCCATGACAACCGGATTCACACGCTGTACACGACGTTCTGTATTGGTGAAGTGACCCGCTTTCTCTGCAAACGAGCAAGAAGGCAGAACCACATCCGCGTATTGTGCAGTCTCCGTTAGGAAGATGTCCTGAACCACTAAGAAATCGAGCGCTTCTAAGCCCTCAATCACATGCGCTTGGTTCGGGTCACTCAACACTGGGTTCTCACCCATAATGTACATACCACGGACGTCACGATGGCAAGCCGCATCAATGATTTCTGTCAGGGTTAGACCTTGCTCAGAAGGCAGATTTGGTGCGTTCCATTCAATCGCAAACTTCTGACGCACAATTGGGTTGTATACCTTTTGGTAGCCTGGGAAGCTGTTTGGCAAAGCACCCATATCACACGCGCCTTGCACGTTAGATTGACCACGTAGCGGGTTAATACCACCACCTTCAATACCGATGTTGCCACACAGTAATTGCAGGTTAGCGATAGAACGCACGTTGTCATGACCAGTCGTATGCTGAGTGATACCCATCGAGTAGTAAACAGCGGTACGATCTGCCGTACCGATCATGCGCGCCATTGCTTGAATGTCTTCGGCTTTTACGCCCGTCACCAACTCCACTTTATCGAGGTTGTAAGCTGGCGACATCACTTCTTGCAGTAAGGTATCAAAGCCGTCGACACGTTCTTCGATGTACTCTTGATCGTACCAACCGTTCTTGATGATCTGCTGCATGACGCCGTTAAGGAGCATCACATCCGTACCCGGACGGTGCGCCATATACAGCTCAGCATGCTCTGCCATATCGACACGTTTCGGGTCAGCCACAATCAAACGTGCGCCATGGTGACGAATTGCTTGCTTGATGTGTGAAGCGATGATCGGGTGCGCCGATGTAGTATCCGAGCCAATAATAAAGATCACATCCGAGTGCTTAATACTTGGGATGTCATTGGTCATTGCACCACTACCGAGTGACGCTTCAAGACCGGTTACACTCGATGCGTGACACAAACGCGCACAGTGATCGACGTTATTGGTGCCCAGTTCACGACGGACAAATTTTTGGAACGCGTAGTTGTCTTCATTGGTGGTTTTTGCTGAAGAGAAACCCGCTAATGCGTTGCTGCCAAAATCTTGCTTGATGCCAGAGAACTTGTTCGCAATCAGTTGAATCGCCTCTTCCCAGCTTGCAGGCTGCAACCAACCATCTTTACGGATCAATGGCGTGGTAAGACGCTCTTCACTGCCAATGAAATCAAAACCAAAGCGCCCTTTCACACACAGCATGCCTTGGTTCACCGGCGAGTCACCGCCTTTCACGTAGCGAATCGTGTTGGTTGTCTCGTCCACGAACATAGTCAACTTACAGCCCACACCACAGTATGTACAAATGGTGTCGACCGCTTTCAGATCTTCAGTACGACCTTGTGAACGGTCACGACTATCGACCATCGCGCCCGTTGGACACACTTGAACACACGCGCCACATTGTACGCAGTTCGAATCGCCCATTAGGGTTAAGCCATTCTTATTACTTCCAAAGTGTGGACGATCATCAGGACGTAATGCCGGACGACCTTGTTTATCGCACACGAAGTTCAGTACACCGTGTACGGCTTTGTCGCGGCACGCTTGGATGCACTGACCACAGCTAATACAGCGGTTAGCATCAAACTCAATAAACTCAGAACTGCGGTCAACTTCGTACTTATGACGCAAGTCTTTCGCACGAAGATCTAACCAATCTTGGTGTGATTTAATCTGCAAGGAGAAGTCAAAGCTTTGCTCGGCTTCATATTCGGTGGAGTAATCACGCAGCGCACAATCGGTATTTGCCTGACAGCCACATTCAAGGCAGCGTGCAGCTTCCTTCATCGCTTCTTCGTTATCAAAGCCCAACTCGACTTCAGCGAAGCTTTGCTCGCGTTGTGCTGGAGTCAGTTCAGGCATGATAGAGCGAGCGACTTTCTGGATGTTCTCGAAGTGAAGCGGGTCGACTTGAGAGAGCTTCTTCTCTTTACGCGAGTTAAACGCCGCCTTTGGCATATCTGCCATATCGCCATTCAAAAACAGATCAATGGCTTTTGCCGCAACGCGGCCATCTCCCACGGCTTCAACTGCCGTTGCAGGACCACGGCGGAAATCACCAATACTGAAGATGTTGCCCGTGCCGGTGTGCATGGTCTTTTCATCTGCATCAGAGGTGTTCCAGCGTGTAAGCGGAATCGACAAATCTTCACCTTCGAGGAAGCTCAGGTCTGGCTTTTGCGATACTGCTGCAATCACGGTGTCGAACTCTTCGGTGAAGAACTCGCCGGTTGGTTTAGGGCTGCGACGACCAGATGCATCCGGCTCACCCAATGCCATGCGCTCTAGGCGAATCGCACTCACGCGTCCAGTTTCATCGGCAAGGTTTTCTGCAGGGTTGGTCAAGAAGTGGAATTTCACCCCTTCGTGTTCCGCTTCGACAATCTCGTAGTCTTCTGCCGGCATTTCGTCACGTGTACGACGGTAAATCAACGTGGTGTCTGCACCAGCACGACGCGCAGTACGAGCACAGTCAATTGCCGTGTTACCACCACCGATCACCGCGACTTTCTGACCCGTGACGTAGTTTTGCTCGGTAACGTAATCTTTGAGGTAATCAACGCCTAAGTAGCAACCTTCAAGGTCACTGCCTGTGTAGTGCATTCCAACCGCTTGAGACGCGCCGACAGCCAAACACACTGCGTCGTATTCTTCGCTCAATTGAGAAAGCGTGAAATCCACCCCCAGCTTTTGATTGGTGTGAACTTGCATGCCATTGCGGCACATCAGTTCGATTTCTTTATCGAGAATGTCTTTTGGTAAACGGTATTCTGGAATGCCATAACGCAACCAACCACCCGCTTTTGGCATGGATTCAAAGACCGTAACGTCGTAGCCTTCGTTCGATAGGTAGTAGCCAGCTGTCAGACCACCAGGGCCACTGCCGACGACGGCAATGTTCAAACCTTTGCTTGGTTTCTTTTCTGGCACATAGGCTTCATGCGCAGACAGATCTGCATCCGCGGCATGACGTTTAAGCTGACGAATTGCGATAGGTTCATCGACTAACGAGCGGCGACATTCGCTCTCACAAAATGCTGGGCATACGCGGCCAATCGAAAACGGCATAGGAAGCGTACGCTTAATCACTTCAATCGCTTTTTGATGATCGTCCTGTGCGATGTGATAAAGGTACGATTGGATATCCACGCCCACAGGACACGCGGTTTTACATGGCGCTTCACAATCGGCGTAATGGTCCGTCATGATGCGGTTAAGTGCTTTTCTGCGGTGCTCGCTTAATTGTTCTGATTGCGTGACCACATTAAGGCCGCGGTAAACTTCAAGTTCACACGCACGCTTAGTACCGCCGCTTTCGACTTCAACCACACACAAGTCACACGGTACTTTTTCATTACTTTTGTTCATTCCGCACAGCGATGGGATCTCGACCCCACACACTTTTGCTGCTTCTAAAAGGGTTAGACCCTCTTCTACAATTCTATATTTTCCATCGATGACAATTTCTATCATGCAACCCCCGCAGCAAAGCAAATCCAAATCTGCACAAGTAAAACCATGCATTCTATAAGGATAATCATTTGTAAGACAAGTTAGTGTGATGTAAAACTTATAAACCACATTTTTCACGTGTCATAAAAAGCGAGGGCTTCTTTCGCTAACTTTCAACACTCGGTGTTTAACAAACGTTTTACTCCCTCGAAAGTGCGAAAACTGAAGGGTTGGACTATTTTGATAATAAGAGTAATAAATGATTGACCTTACCCTTAGGTTAACCTTTAGAATCGAAGGGTTTTCATCATTTTCATCAAACACATGGGAAAAGGTATGCACTTAAAATCGCTGCATACAATCTGGTTAACTCTCTTCACGACGCTAGTACTATTGGTATCTAGTGTGGCGAACAGTGAGCCGTTGATGAATATTCAAATGATGTCTACTGGCATGGCTCATCATCCTTCTATGATGAGTGACAGCGAACACTGCGGTATGCCCGGCATGATGGACGTCTCCATGACAGACGCTTCTATGTCCGAAGATGGCGATGCAAGAGAAACCAGCATGAACTGTGGTGGAGGCTCTGGCATGGTTCATACCTGCTGTACTGCCGCGTGTACGATAGTTTTCGTCCCCCTACCGAATCCTATCAATAGCCCAATGCCCGTCGTCTATCGCGCAACTATTACTCCTGAAGTTGCTTCCCCAGTCGTACACGTCAGCCGCGACCTATACCGACCTCCTATAGCCTAAATCCGTCCTAGCATTCGACCCTGCGCGTGTATCGCAGGTTGTTTTAATGCGCCTGAACGATGAGGTAACAAGGCTTTACTGTTCCCGCAATAAAATCAGCACCTCCATCGATCCGGCGAACACTGGATTTAGATTATGGATATCAAACCATACCGCTTAGCTGCACCTATTTTTATGGTGGCTCTGGTCGCTGCGCCAACCTTGGTTAACGCCGCAGGTAAAGAGACGCACGCAGCGCAAAATTCCGCATCAAGTGAGCGAGCTTCAACGACCAAGCTTGCCCAACTGATCAACGTCGCTTTGAGTAACGATGGCAATCGTAAGCAATACTCAGCGCAATCTGCTGCCATGCGTGAAACGGGCGTCGCAAGTGCAACCTTGATGGACCCAAAACTGAAAGTGGGTTTTGGTGGCTTGCCTGTCGACAGCTTCAAATTCGATGAAGACCCAATGACCAACATCTCCGTTGGTTTAATGCAACAGTTTGAGCGTGGCTCTACGCTTGATTTGCAACAGAAGAAAGCCAACCAACAAGCCGATGGCCTTGGGCTTCAAGTGCATGCTCGTGAGCTTGAGGTAGCCAACAGCATGACTCAACTTTGGTTAGAGCTTGGTTACCAGCAACGCGCTGAGCAAATCATGCTTGAGAATCGCAAGTTGATGAAGGAGATGGAAAGCTTTATTCAAACCAACTATTCGATTGGTAAGAGTGAAGCGCAAGATCTGCTCAACGCCCAACTTCAAGTCAGTAAATTGGATGAGAAACTGCAAGCCAACGCACAAATGCAACGTCGTCTTATCTCTCAACTCTCCGAATGGTTGGGGTCAGACTGGTTGGCAAACGAAGAGGCTCTGCACGCGAGCAATCAACTTAATTGGGACACACTGAACAGCAAACTTGCTGCCAGTCAGGGTTCCACCAAGCATTATCAGCAACTCAGCCAACACCCGATGGTTAAGATGGCCGACGTCAGCATTTCTGCAAATAAAACGCAGGTGGAAATTGCTGAGCAAGCCTACAACCCGCAGTTTGGCGTCGAGGTAATGTACGCCTACCGCCAAGCCGACAACATGATGGGTGAGCCAGCATCAGATTTGGTCAGCGCTTACCTCACCATGGACATTCCGTTGTTTACGGGTGACCGCCAAGATCGCAATCTCGCGGCCGCTCAATACCAAGTTGGCGCGGCACAATCACAAAAGGACACCTTACTAACGCAGATGAATGCCAAGGTGAACACTTTGCTGGTTGATCGCGGCAACTTAACCCAACGCTTAGAACGTTATCAATCCACCTTATTACCTCAAGCGAAAGCGCGCATTCAAGCCGTTGAGCGGGGTTATCAAAACAACACAGCGCAGTTTAACGATGTGATTTCTGCCACCACAGACGAGTTGGCTCTGCAATTAGAGCAACAACGTCTACTGACCGATCTCAACATCGCAAACAGCAATTTAGCCACCCTACTCGGTGGTTTCGACTACCAAGTGGCTTCACCGGAAGCTCGCTCTATTTCGACATATTAATTTGTGATTCCCCAAGACAGTTGGGGCTACAGCTAGGCGGCAAACGAGAGAATCCCATGAGCATAGATCTGCTATGTGATTTGGGTGAACGAGAGCAGGCAACAACGCTGTAGCGTCAAATGTGAAGGGGAAAATAAGGTAAAACAATGAAAACATTTAAGATTGCAACCATCGCGCTGATTGTTGGTGGTGCTTTAGGGTTTGGTGCTAATCATTTTCTTACGGGCTCGGCTCACGACATGAGTGCGATGGGTGGCGCATCTGCTGCAAGCTCTAATGATCCGCTTTACTGGGTTGCCCCAATGGATCCGAACTACAAACGCGACAAGCCGGGTAAATCCCCAATGGGCATGGATTTGATTCCGGTTTACGCAGAAGACCTATCCGGTGAACAAGACGCACCGGGTACAGTGACTATTGACCCTTCAGTAGAAAACAACCTCGGGGTCAAAACCGCAAACGCGACACTACAACAGCTATCACCACGCATCGAAACGGTTGGCTATATTGCCTTTGATGAAAGTCTGTTATGGCAAACCAACGTTCGTGTGGCGGGTTGGGTAGAAAAGCTCTACATCAATGCCGTGGGTGAGAAAGTTAAGAAAGGCGATGTGCTTTTCACGCTCTACTCTCCTGAACTGGTTAAAGCACAAGAAGAATTGCTGAATGCGTACCGCACTGGCCGCAAAGGTCTTGTAAAAGGCGCGACCGAACGCTTGGTAACGCTTGGGGTTGACCGTGCTCAAATCAAATCCATTACTCGTAGAGGTAAAGCATCGCAAACCATTGAAATCAAAGCGCCTGCTGATGGCGTTATCGCGAGCTTAAATGTGCGTGAAGGTGGCTATTTGTCCCCTGCTCAAGCGGTGATCAGTGCAGGTCCTTTGGACAATGTTTGGGTTGATGCAGAAGTCTTTGAGCGTCAAGCACACTGGATGAAAGCGGGCTCTCAAGCCACGATGACCCTTGACGCGATTCCAGGCAATGAATGGCAAGGTGTCGTAGATTACGTGTACCCAATCCTTGATCCGAAAACACGTACGTTGCGTGTGCGTCTTAAATTCCCTAATCCAGATGGCGCATTGAAGCCAAACATGTTCGCCAATATTGCCTTGCAGCCTGTCACTGACGACGCAGTGTTAACGATTCCTAAATCATCTGTTATTCGCTCTGGCGGTATGACTCGCGTTGTTCTGGCTGAGGGCGAAGGCAAATATCGCTCAGCTCGAATTGAAGTTGGCCGTGAAGCTGGCGAACAAATCGAAGTATTACAAGGACTTAAACAAGGCGACAAAATCGTTACGTCATCTCACTTCATGCTCGACTCTGAATCAAGCCAGTCGGCGGATCTGTCTCGCATCAATGGTGTAGAAGCAGCGGCGGAAACAGCATGGGCCAAAGGTGAGATCACGGATGTGATGAAAGATCACCGCATGCTGACCATCAACCACCAACCTGTACCAGAATGGGATTGGCCGGGCATGGTAATGAACTTCACATTCGCAGATGGCGTTGAAATGGGTGACTTGAAAAAAGGTCAGGCTATCGAATTTGAAATGCAAAAGACAGAGTCCGGTCAGTACCAAATCATCGACTATAAGGCAGACAACAGCGTCATTGCCGCAGAAGTTTGGCTAACTGGTGACATTAGCATGCTGATGGCTGATTTTGGCATGATCACCTTAAACCACCTACCGGTTGCAGAATGGAACTGGGATGCTGGCGAGATGAACTTCTCTGTGGGTGACGACGTTGATCTATCGGGTTTTGAAGAAGGACAGAAAGTTCGGTTTCTAGTTGAAAAACAAGGATCTGACTACGTTCTTAAACAGCTAGTTCCTGCAACAACAGCCGTCGAGGGTTAATTATGATCAATGCTATTATTCGTTGGTCACTGAGCAACAGATTCCTAGTGTTGGTCGCGACCTTAGCCCTTATATTAGGCGGACTTTACAGTGTAAAGAATACGCCTGTTGATGCGATTCCGGATCTTTCTGATGTGCAAGTGATCATCAAGACAAGCTATCCGGGTCAGGCTCCTCAAGTCGTCGAGGATCAAGTTACTTACCCACTCACCACCGCCATGCTTGCCGTGCCGGGTGCTGAGACAGTTCGTGGCTACTCCTTCTTTGGTGACTCTTACGTTTATATCATTTTCAACGATGATACCGACATGTACTGGGCACGTTCACGCGTGTTGGAGTACTTAAGCCAAGTAGCACCAAAGCTGCCACCGAACGCAAAACCAACGCTAGGTCCTGATGCAACGGGTGTGGGCTGGGTTTACAGCTACGTATTACAAGACAAAACCGGCAAGCATGATTTGGCGGATCTTCGCAGCCTGCAAGACTGGTTCTTGAAGTACGAATTGCAAACCGTTGATGGCGTTTCTGAAGTCGCTACCGTCGGCGGTATGGTGAAGCAGTATCAAGTGCAGATTGATCCTGCCAAGCTGCGTGCGTACAACCTCACTTTGCAACAAGTGAACATGGCAATCCAAAACGGCAACCAAGAAACCGGCGCGTCCGTTATCGAAGTGGCTGAAGCCGAGCACATGGTTCGTACTACGGGTTACCTAACCAGCATTGAAGACATCAAGTCACTGCCTCTCAAAGTCACTGAGAAAGGCACGCCGTTGCTACTAGGGGACATCGCAGACATTAACCTTGGCCCACAAATGCGCCGTGGTATCTCTGAGCTGAATGGCGAAGGTGAAGCGGTAGGTGGCGTTATCGTGATGCGCTTTGGTGAAAACGCCAGTGAAGTGATTGCGAAAGTCAAAGACAAACTAGCAGACCTACAACGCAGCCTGCCAGAAGGCGTGGAAATTGTCGCAACCTACGACCGCTCTACCCTTATCGATTCAGCGGTAGAAAACCTATGGAAGAAGCTTGCAGAAGAGTTCATCGTCGTTGCGATTGTATGTGCGTTGTTCCTGTTCCACATTCGTTCTTCATTGGTTATCGCTCTGAGCCTACCGGTTGGCATTCTCACTGCGTTTATCGTGATGCATTGGCAAGGCATCAACGCCAACATCATGTCCTTGGGCGGTATTGCGATAGCCATCGGAGCCATGGTGGATGGTGCAATCGTGATGATTGAAAACGTTCATAAGCACATTGAACGAACGCCACTGACCGACAAAAACCGCTGGCAAGTAATTGGCAAAGCCGCAGAAGAAGTTGGCGCACCGCTGTTCTTCTCATTGCTGATCATTACTCTTAGCTTCGTACCGGTGTTCGCCTTAGAAGGTCAGGAAGGCAAGATGTTCTCGCCGCTTGCGTTCACTAAGACTTACGCCATGGCAGCGGCAGCAGGTTTGGCGATCACACTCGTCCCTGTTCTTATGGGCTACTTCATTCGCGGTAAGGTGTTACCGGAACACAAAAACCCGGTTAACCGCGGCTTGGTCGCGCTGTACCGCCCGCTGTTGAACACCAGCTTAAAATACCCTAAGACCATGATTGTTATCGCATTAGGTCTAATGGCATCGGCTTACTACCCAACCAGTAAACTGGGTAGCGAGTTCATCCCGCCGCTGGATGAAGGCGACTTGATGTACATGCCAACGACCTATCCGGGTATCTCAATTGGTAAAGCGCGCGAGCTTCTACAACAAACCAACAAGCTGATCAAAACCGTTCCAGAAGTGAAAACCGTATGGGGCAAAATTGGCCGAGCTGAGACCGCAACCGATCCAGCGCCACTCACCATGATTGAAACCGTGATTCAGTTGAAGCCACGGGACCAATGGCGTGAAGGGGTAACAACCGAGTCACTGCGCAAAGAGTTCGACAAGCTGGTTCAGTTCCCTGGTCTTACTAACGCTTGGGTAATGCCGATCAAAACGCGTATCGACATGCTGGCAACGGGCATCAAAACCCCTATCGGCATTAAGATCGCCGGACCCGATCTGAAAGTGATTGAGACGATTGGCTCTCAGTTGGAGCCAATTCTTAATGGCGTACAAGGCACGGCATCGGTTTATGCGGAACGTGTAGCAGGTGGTCGTTATGTCACGATCGACATTAAACGTCGTGCCGCAGCGCGTTACGGCTTGAGCATCAAAGACGTTCAGCAAGTGATCTCCACTGCGGTGGGCGGTATGAATGTGGGTGAAACCATCGAAGGCTTGGAGCGTTACCCAATCAACGTTCGTTACCCACAAGACTACCGTGATTCAGTGGTTAAACTGCAAAACCTACCTTTGGTGACACCAAATGGCGCCCGTATTGCGCTGGCTGATGTAGCGGACATTCGTTACGAAGACGGCCCTCCGATGATCAAGACAGAAAACGCACGTCCAAACGGCTGGGTCTTTGTCGACATCGATGGTCGTGACCTTGGCTCTTACGTCGTGGAAGCACAGCAAGTCGTGGCTGATCAATTGGAACTTCCTGCGGGTTACTCGCTGGCTTGGTCTGGTCAATACGAATACATGGAACGTGCGAAAGATCGCTTGAGTGTCGTGGTACCAATCACTATCGCCATCATTATGCTGCTGCTTTACTTCAGCTTCCGTCGCGTTGGCGAAGTGATGATCATCATGCTTACTCTACCGCTCGCTATGGTCGGTGGTTTATGGCTCATGCATATCCTCAACTACAACTTCTCGATTGCCGTTGGGGTCGGCTTTATTGCCCTAGCAGGTGTCGCGGTTGAAATTGGGGTCATCATGCTCGTCTACCTCAACCAAGCATGGCACTACAAGAAGCTGGATGCGGAAGAGAGCCAACAGAAGCTTGAGGCAAAAGACTTAACCGATGCCATTCGTGAAGGTGCAGGCCTGCGTGTTCGCCCAGTAATGATGACGGTACTGACAGTCATTATTGGTCTGATTCCGATCATGTACGGCGAAGGTACAGGATCAGAAGTAATGCAACGCATCGCCGCACCAATGATTGGCGGTATGGCATCGGCACTGCTGCTGACGCTGTTGGTACTTCCAGCCATCTTCAAGCTGTGGAAACAACGTGAGTTGCGCCCAAACAACTCAACTCCGAGCCAAACAAGCACGCAAACTGGCAACCAAATCGAAAACGCCGACAGCACAGATCGCACTGGCAACAAGGCTTAACCCCTACCTTCCCCTCAATCAATTCGTTTGGGGGGAAGCAACCAAGTTATTAATGAATTAAAACAAGGATATAAAAATGAAAAAGACACTAATCACTCTTGCTCTAGCCCTAACAACAACGACTGCGTTTGCCCAAATGGATCATTCAAACATGGATCACACGAACATGGATCATAGCAATATGAAGCATGAAAATATGGACCACGGCAGCATGAAGATGGACCACAGTAAAATGGACCATTCAAACATGATGGATATGCCGGGCATGTCGGCAGTTGGTATGCCAGCAAAAGGGGCAAAGCCAGACAAGGTGGTACACGTGATCTTGGGTGATGACATGACCATCAAGTTCAAGAAAGACGTTAAAATTGAGCCAAACGATGTGGTGCAATTTGTTGTGATGAACACAGGTAAGATCAACCACGAGTTCACAATCGGTTCTGCCAAAGAGCAGCTAGAACATCGTGAAATGATGAAGACAATGAGCGGCGATCACATGCATGACTCAGGCAACGCAGTTACGGTGGAACCAGGTAAAGCGAAGCAATTACTGTGGCACTTCCACGGTGACAACAAGGTTGAGTTCGCGTGCAACATTCCGGGCCATGCAGAATCGGGCATGGTTAAAAAGATTGAACTGTAAGTAATTATCCAAATAGACAAAGGAGCTGATGATTCAGCTCCTTTTATTTCTCTGGATCAAACTATTCGTTAGCTCATGATAAGAAATTCTGAGCCAGTGTCTCTCGCTAAGATATTTCTGTGACCGAATCACCGACGTAATATATAAGCCAAACTACAGGCCTTGATAGCAACACTCTTCTCCCCATATTGAGACCGTTTAAGCGTATTGCAAAGAATCCTACATAAAATAGACATAGATTTAACAGTGTTTAGAGTATTGGCTCGTTATAGTTTACGTGACATCGCTACCGTGCGAACTAAAACTAAAATTGAAGAACACGATCCATGAAAAAGTTATTTTTGTTGGCTGGGCTAATGGTTTGCTCAACCCTAAGTTACGCGTCCCAACTGAATGAGGACATTTCTCTCCTCGAGC
The DNA here is from genome assembly GCF_034321865.1 of Vibrio sp. PBL-C16. NCBI lineage: Bacteria > Pseudomonadati > Pseudomonadota > Gammaproteobacteria > Vibrionales > Vibrionaceae > Vibrio > Vibrio sp. PBL-C16. The sequence continues at coordinate 826,347 of NZ_JAXLNY010000001.1, forward strand.
AACAAACCTCAAGCAGAATTGGGGTGTCAGTTTGGGATACCCAAGCAGACGAGCGTTGGGATTACCGTGGCGATGAACGCTTCCCACTCATGAGCACATTCAAAACCCTAGCTTGTGCCAAAATGCTAAGTGATATGGACAGCGGTAAGCTAAGTAAAAATGCGACCGCAAAAGTCGATGAGCGCAGTATCGTTGTATGGTCTCCAGTGATGGATAAGCTCGCAGGCCAAAACACACGCATAGAGCACGCGTGTGAAGCCGCTATGTTAATGAGTGATAATACCGCAGCCAACTTAGTATTAAATGAAATTGGCGGCCCTAAGGCCGTAACAATGTTTCTGCGAACAATTGGAGATAAAGCAACGCGCCTAGACAGAATAGAACCTCGCTTGAACGAAGCCACACCAGGCGACAGCCGCGACACAACCACACCTAACGCCATACTAAACACTCTTCGAACTTTGGTCGAAGGCGAAACGTTGTCTTATGAGTCTCGTGTACAATTAAAAATCTGGATGCAGGACAACAAAGTTTCAGACTCGTTAATGCGTTCTGTATTACCAACAGGTTGGTCTATTGCAGACCGTTCTGGTGCGGGAGGTCATGGTTCGCGTGGCATTAACGCGATTATATGGAAGGAAAATCATCGACCTGTTTACATTAGTATTTATGTCACAGAAACCGAGCTCTCACTTCAAGCTAGGGACCAACTCGTTGCGCAGATAAGTCAGTTGATTTTACAAAAGTACAAAGACAATTAAGTCTCTACTCACCTGACCCCATTTGTATCCTTTTCTAGCCCTTCTCTTCCAGAAGGGCTCATTCTGTACTTCCATCTTAAAAACACCACTTATTGAGTAATGACTTACTTATAAATAGGTATAAGATTTACTTATTTAGGGTGAGTTAACGCCCACATTAAGCAACCAAACGCACACAAACGGCGATAATTAAACCATACTCTTACCAAGAAGCACATTTTCTACAAAATAGCTTCACGTAATTTATTGTTGGTATTTGCAACATTGCCAAGGAGATGTCTATTGAGACTTGAAAGAACTTTTAACCCTGATGACTTATCGATGCAAAACATGGAAAGTCCTATATGTATGCCGATAGGGTTTGTTCACTTTTTAGCTCAATCGGAAACACTACAGCAAGTACTTGATACGGTGGCAGAATGGATAAATCGCATATTTAACTCTGACCGTGCGAGTATCACACTTTATGAAAACAATGATCATTTAAAGGTCTACTCTTTCTCTGGTAGTAAAGCGATTCCCGCTGAATTTTTAGTGCCCATTCATCAAGCGTTTGTTGGCCGAGTGTTCAAAAAGCAACAACTGATGATCTGCGATGATGTTACGCAATCTGATGAGATCGATTGTGTGATGCTCGCATCCAATGGTATGGGTACGTGTATGGACGCGCCTTTAATGCACGGTAAAGTCTGCCTAGGAACGCTTAATGTTGCGCATCATCAAACGCACATTTACACAAACGAACAAGCGGCACAGCTTCAGTGCATCGCTAATTGGATTGCTTTAAACATTGCCCTTCATATACAGATTATGAAAATGGAGCACCTCGCCACGACGGATGATCTAACAGGTATTCCAAACCGCAGAGAGTTCATGCGACAAATCGAAAGCCGCCTAAATGAATACCGAACCCAGGGCATTGACTTCCATGTTGCTATTTTAGATCTCGACAATTTTAAAAGCCTCAATGACCGATTTGGTCATGACGCAGGCGATAAATCACTGATCCATGCAGTTAATACTATTAAAAGTCATCTACTTGATTGTGACTTACTTGCCAGAGTTGGTGGTGAAGAGTTTGCCATCGTATTAAGAAGTCGCTCATCGCAGCAAGCTCTAGAAACATTAGAAACGATTCGTAATGCACTAGAAACGACGACCGTTCAACATTCAGGTTGTGATATGAGCTTCACCGCGAGTATTGGGGTCACTCAAGTCTGTCGTCTCGACGACTCATTTGAACCATTAGTTAAACGCGCCGACTTAGCACTTTACAAGGCAAAAGAAACCGGAAGAAATCGCGTTGAGTTTCATATTGGTGAAGAAAGGTAGAAAAAATAAAAAAAGGTAGCGACTCATTGCGCTACCTTTTATCGATTCTAACCCGCTTAAAATAACTAATACGAACTTTAAGCCAGTTAAAAATAAGAATGAGCAAATTTAATTATGCTTTCTTAAGATCTTTAGCTGGGTAAGTTAGTGTTTTTTCGCCTGCTTTTACATGTGTGTAAAAACCGCCACTGCTTAAACCTGTAACAACCATTTCGCCAAGATCGATACCTTTAGTCGCTACTACTACGTCACCGATTGAAAACATATTGAATACCTTGTTTGTTTAGATTAAGACACTAAGTCGTTGCGCGGTATTTAATACGATATTAGGCAAAGCACCTAATCGAGTTTTTTATCGTAAAGATTAATTTATATTTGTCGTGAACTCTAAGTTTCCACATTGAAAATCACAGGATATTTTCCAAAAAAAGATGCGCGATTCTTGTGAAATACGGTAATATTTTCTAGCATCAAGTGCGGAGGTATTCTCCGCCCTCATTGGAGAAAAATGATGAAGAAAGGCCTAAAAATGCGTGCATTAGAGCGTTCTGATTTGCGCTTTATTCATGAACTGAATAACAACCGAAATATCATGGCCTACTGGTTCGAAGAGCCTTACGAATCTTATGACGAGCTCGAAGAACTTTATCGAAAACATATACATGATGACGCTGAAAGGCGTTTTGTCGTCGAAGATGAAGACGGCATCGTAATTGGCTTAGTTGAGCTGATCGAGATTAACTACATTCACCGCAGCGCGGAATTTCAGATAATCATCGCCCCAGAGCATCAAGGCCGAGGTTATGCGACAGAGATGATTAATCGTGCGTTAGATTACTCATTCTCAATTCTTAATCTACGTAAAATCTACTTATTAGTCGCAGTGGATAACGAAGTCGCTATTCACTTATACAAAAAGTGCGGCTTTATCGAAGAAGGTCACCTTGTAGAAGAATACTTTATTAACGGCGCTTACAGCGATGTTAAGCGCATGTATATATTAAAACACCAGTACCAGAAAAAGATCGAAGAAAACAACTCAATTCACTAGTTCATTCTATCAAAGTAAAAACGCAGCTATTTGGGCTGCGTTTTTATTTATTCAAATTGATATTGATATGATAATACGATGCGCTTGTCTGCTTCATCCAAATAGGTGTTGTTGTCCATGACAAACGTCATTACGTTAAAAGAGTGGCGTTTGCTCACGAGGTAACCAAGACCAATACCACCAAAGAAGCCTTTGTAGTTCTCTCCTTCACTGTTTTCTGAGCCGTAAGTGCCTGCTGCGAAGCTGATTAACGTCAGCTCTTTGGTAAACGATTTCAGCGCAAATGCACCAACGTAACCGCTGCTGCCTGAAGAGCTCATCATATTGAAGCCATTCTCTGCACTTGGAGTGCCCGTAAAGTTAGGCTCGCTACAGTGGCTACTTTCTGCACCGTCACAAACAGGAACATCACCAGTGTTGTACGTATAGCCTGCCATTGGGAAAATTTGGAAGCCTGCTGGCTCAATCCCGAAATAACTTAGCGGCATAAAGGTACCAACGCTGTAGTTGGTTTGATCCGCGCCGTTTACGTATTCATTTTTACCGAAGTTGAAGTTCACGATACCGACCGGAAACAACCACGAGCCACCAATACGCCACTCGCTCGCATCATCATTGATACGCAGGTTAATTTTGCGCGCTTGGTCAAGCGCAAGTGAGCCCGAGAATGAGATGTTTTGATCATCAAAATCGTAGTTGTTTGCGTAAGACGCGCCAAATTTCGTGATGACTTTTGTTGGGTCATCCGCCAACTTGTTTTTATTGTCTTTTACTCGATGCTCGGCACCATGAGCCAGCGTACTGACCAACAAAGTCGTACACACTAACGCTAGTTTATTTTTCATTTTTTAGTCCTTTGAGATGTTGAATACCCGCACTTAGCTGCGCAGATACTTTTTGAATCATCACTCACTGGATGTGACAGAAGCGCCCTAACTACCTTAGATGGCATGACAGCATCCAGTGCAGGTAGTTAGGGTAGAATGGCCTGTAAGGAAGGCGTTTTAGCGATTAGGAATGATTAGTTTTTCCAGTTGTAGCTCATGCTCATGAAGTACAGCGCAGGCTCATCAAAGCCCGCTTGGAAGCGTGGAGTTTCTGACGATTCCATCAAGATCGCTTCAAACGCGAAACCAATTGAGTTTTCTGAATCCAATTTGTAATCAATGCCTGTACCAATGCGGTACGCCTTGCCAGTAGGAACGGTAATGTCACCGTTTGATTGACTTTCATACATGCTGGTATCGAATGCAAAACCTGCATTCCACATCATTTTTTCATTCAGTTTGTACTGAGTACCCAATGCGATTTGGTAAGTGTCTTGTGTCTCTACGTTCAGCGTGGTTGTGTATTCGCTCCAGTCTTGCCAGTTCACGTTCCACATCACCGCTAGGTCATCATTCACTTCATGGTAAGCACTGAAGATCAGTTGTTGTGGAGCAATGGAGTTGCTATTGTCGAATTCAAATTCGGTTTCAGAAGAGTAAGACAACCCAAGACGCGTGCCTGCTGTTGCTTCATAAAGCACACCTACTCGGCCGTTAACCTGTGTGTCTTGGTCTTCGTCATTGAAGTTCAGGGCTCCCTTCGTTTCCACTTCATACATACCGTACTGAATGCCAAGCGCCGCACCCACAGACCAGTGATCATTGATGCGGTAAGAAGCGGAAGGTTGAATGGTCAAGGCTTGCGTCGTTGCTGTAGGAATATCTAAATGATTATTCAAAAGACCTTCGTACTCAAGGCCAAGGCCGTAATTGCCATACAGACCAATACCCAGCGTCCATTTGTCGTTCACTTGTTGGCTGTAAAATGCCGACGCCATAGGAACAAAACCAATCACGTTGCCCGCATCGCCAGTCATCGTGTCTAGTTGCGCGTCACCGTAAAGGCCAATCAGGTTACCAGAGAAAGATTTACCAGAAACATTCGCCAGACCAGCCGGGTTTGCTGCCATTACTGAGGCATCTTGCGCACGAGCCGCCATACCAGCGGATGCCAAACCAATATCCGATGCTGTAGTTTCGTAAAGGTATAACCCACCCGCTTGCGCGGCAGCACACGTCAGTAGAGAGCTCGCTACGACGATTTTTGAAAGATTTTTCATGCTAAAACCTATTATTGTTAGGGGAACCCACGCTGCGACGGTGGTTGTATATCAATGAAAGGCATTGGCCAATCGCACACAGCGTGGGGGTGTTGTGGAGTCAGTCAGTTGAAATCAGCGTTATTGCTCGCTCACCTCAAGTTCAGTGGGTTTCTTTCGCTTAAACTTCTCGCGCAGAGATTGCATCATCACGAAGAACACTGGCGTCAGTAACGTGCCTACAAACGTAGAGAGAATCATGCCGCCGAATACTGCAAAGCCCAGTGAGTGACGAGATGCCGCACCGGCACCCGATGCAATCACCAACGGGAATACCCCCCAGATGAAGGCGAATGCGGTCATCTGTACTGCACGGAAACGGATTCGAGCAGCTTCTTTGGCAGAATCAATGATGGATAAGCCCTTTTCTTCTCGCAGAACTTTGGCAAATTCCACGATAAGAATCGCCACTTTGGCGGACATACCGATCAAGATGACCACACCAATCTGCACATACAAATCGAACGGTTGTCCCACCAGCAGTAGCGTGCCCATTGCGCCGAGAATCGCGACTGGAACCGCCATCATTACCGCAGCAGGAATGGTCCAACTTTCGTACTGAGCCACCAAGAACAAGTAGGTGAACAGCAAAGACAATGCGAACGCGATTGGTGCCATGTTGCCTGCTTTCATCTCTTGGTAAGTCATGCCGGACCACTCGTACGAGTAACCACTTGGCAAAGATTCTGCAGCCAGTTTTTCAATGGCTTTTACAACATCACCCGAGCTGTAACCTGGCGCTGGCGCACCGTTCACGGTTGCAGAACTGAACATGTTGTAGTTCGACAAGGTATCCGGGCCGAAGATCGGCTTCACTTTCACTAGCGTTGCCAGTGACACCATTTTTCCATAGCTTGAACGAACAAACAGATGGTTGATGTCGTCGATGTTGTCACGGTATTGCTCTTCTGCTTGCACTTTCACTTGGTACGAACGACCAAACAAGTTGAAGTCAGAAATGTATGCACCGCCCAACTGTGCTTGCAGTGTGCTGAAGATTTCATTCAACGGTACGCCCATCGAAATCGCTTTATCGCGGTCAATATCGATGTAACGTTGCGGAATGTTCGCACGGAAAATCGAGAACGCACGCGCCACTTCAGGCAGTTGATTGATTTGGGCAACAAAATCAGCGGTTGTTTTTGCCAACTCTTGTGGAGAACGGCCCAAGTTGTCTTGCAGCACAAGGTTGAAACCATCCACCGCACCCATGCCTTTGATTGCCGGCGTCGCGAAAACGAACGAAGCGGCATCTGGCGTTGAGTTCAGCATTTGGTTAACTTTGTTCATCAACGCACGTTGGTGTAGCTCAGGGTCTTTACGTTTGCTCCAGTTATCCAGTTTGATGATCAACATGCCCGAGTTTGGAATCGACGCCATGTTAATTACCGAGAAGCCCGCAACCGAAACCACGTTCTCCACACCTTCCATCTGTTTTAGCTCATCAACGTACTTCTTCATTAATGGTGCAGTACGCTGCAATGCTGCTGCGTCTGGCAAACGCATTTCGACCATGAACACGCTTTTATCTTCGTTCGGTACGAAAGAAGAAGGTACGGTCATGAACGCAAATGCCAGCACCGCAATAAGCGCGCCATAAACACCGATACTCAGCACAATACGACGGCTCAAGAAGCCAACTAAACCTTGGTATTTGCGCGTTATTGCTTCAAAACCTCGGTTAAACGCACGCAAAGGCGCAATAGGTTGCGAGTGAGTAGATTTCAACATCAACGCACAAAGCGCTGGCGTTAACGTCAATGCGTTGATCGCAGAGATCAGCACCGATACACAGATGGTGACCGCGAACTGGTTGAACATTCGACCAGAAATACCCGGCAATAGCGCAACCGGTACGAATACCGCCAACAAAATAAGCGTTGTTGCCAATACTGGCCCCGTCACTTCTTTCATAGCTTGGATAGTGGCCGGAATCGGGTCTAAATGCTCTTCATGAATAACCCGCTCCACGTTCTCTACCACGATGATCGCATCGTCCACCACGATACCGATGGCGAGGATCAAGCCAAACAACGAGATCGTGTTAATGGTCATGCCCATCACGCCCATGATTGCGAAAGTCGCAATGATGGAAACCGGAATCGCTAAGGTTGGAATAATGGTCGCTCGCCAGTTCTGCAAGAAAACGTACACAACGAAGGTGACAAGAAGTACCGCAATCACCAGCGTCTCATACACTTCATCAATCGATGTCTCTACGTATTCGGTAGAGTCATACGCGATGTCATAGACCAAATCATCTGGGAACGATTTCTCGTACTCTTTCATGGCCTCTTTCACGCGTTCCATCACGTCTAGCGCGTTCGCGGTCGGCAACTGGTACAAGGCCAGAACGGCGGCTGGTTCGTTATTCATACGACCATCAGCTTCGTAACCTTGTGCGCCAACTTCGACACGAGCCACATCTTTCAAGCGAATCAAAGAACCTTTCTTGCTCGCACGAATGATGATGTTCTCGAACTCTTCCGCAGAAGTGAGGCGGCCTTTGGTTTGCAAAACATATTGATATTGCTGGTCACCCGGAGCTGGCATACCACCGATCTTACCCGCCGCCACTTGGATGTTTTGCGTTTTAATTGCGCCAATAACATCGCTAGCAGAAAGCTTCAAGGTAGCCAGTTTATTTGGGTTCAACCAAATACGCATTGAGTAGTCTTTCTTACCCAGCAGCGTAATGTCACTCATACCTTCGATACGTTTTAGACGCTCAACGATATTGAGATCCGCGTAGTTAGAAAGGTAGATACTGTCGTAAGACTGTTTCGGAGAACGCAGTGTGATAACGCCCAGCATGTCGGAAGATTTCTTCTTAACCGTCACACCGATTTGGTTTACTTCTTGTGGTAGAGACGACGTCGCCTGTGCCACCAAGTTGTTCACACGAACCTGCGCCATATCGCCATCTGCGCCCACTCGGAAGTAAATACGCAATGTGTATGAGCCATCGTTACCAATCACAGAAGACATGTAAATCATGTCTTCAACGCCGTTGACTTTGGCTTCTATCGGTTGTGCTACGGTCTTTTTAACCACGTCCGCGTTTGCACCCGGATACATGGTGCTCACCGTAATTACCGTTGGAGAGATTTGAGGATACTCAGAAATTGGCAAGACTTTCAGGGCGATCATACCCATCAATGTCATCGCCAGTGAGATCACCAAAGCAAACTTCGGCCGGTGAATGAAAAATTTACTTAACATCAGTACTCACTCAGCCTTGTTCACTCTGTAGTTCAACGTCTTTCACCGTTGCACCCGGACGCACTTTTTGTAGACCATTGACGATGACTTTTTCGTTAGCCGCCAAGCCAGTCAGCACAGCACGTTTCACACCGTAGGTCTGACCGAGTTCAACGTTACGATGAGACACCACGTGATCATCACCAACCACCATGACGTAGTCACCCACTTGGTCTTGTTGAACAGCCGCCGATGGGATAAGCAAACCATCAATGGTTTTGTTGCGCAGCTTGATGGTCAAGTTGCCATATTCACCCGGCATAAGCGCGTAAGTTGGATTATCGAATTGTGCTTCTGCTCGAATTGAGCCTGTTTCTAAATCGATCTTATTGCCAACGGCGTAGATCTTGCCATCAAGCGGATACAATGAACCGTCTGAAAGCGTCAGTGTTAAATCAACATCCAGTTTGTCATCGTTACGATGAGCTACATCAATCGCACTTCTTACGCGGCGGTAGAGCTTCTCATCCACATCAAAGCCAAAGCGAATTGGGTCTACTTGAGTGATCGAAACAAGAGGAACGAGTTGAATTTTCGAAATACGGTCACCCACTCGGAAGTTGCTGAAACCCACGCGACCAGAGAAAGGAGCACGCACAGAGCTAAATTCAAGATCGAGCCTTGCTGAAACCAGCGTCGCCTTCGCCTCTTCTACCGAAGCAATCGCTGCGGCTTGCGCGGCAATGGCGTCATCGTATTGCTGCTCACTGATGCTTTTATCTTTGATGAGTTTCTTCACACGTTCTGCATCACGCGTAGTTTGAACGAGTTGCGCTTTTGCTTTTTGCAACGACGCTTTTGCATACGCCAGTGCCGCTTTGTAAGGACGGTCGTCGATTTCAAACAACAATTGGCCTTTTTCGACCATATCGCCATCTTTAAAATGAATCGCGGTTAATTCACCACCGACTCGCGGCATAATATCAACGTCATTTACCGCTTCAGTTCGACCGATAAAATTATGATAAGGAGTGATTTTTGTTTCGGTTAGGGTAACGGTTTCAACAGAGGGTGCTTGGGCTGTTTTCGTTACGATATCGCCAGTTTTGCATCCTGATAGTAATGCAGAAGATATAGCAATAGATACCAACGCAAATTTATATTTGGCTTTCATGATAAACCTACTTTATGTAGAAAGTGCTTTGGCCTAAATATTTAAATATATGGATAAACACACTTTCCATTCTGGAAATAAACGAGGGAGTTAGAATTGGTAGTTAAATTCGATGCGGTGATCACCATCACCGAAATTAACGTGCTCATTCCAGTTTGCAAAGTAACGAATATTTGCGCGAGGATTAATTTGATAAGACAACGCAAACTCATGAGTCAAGATATTATCTTCACCCGCATAATAAGTATCTTTATATTGACTAGACCCTGACAACGTATGCATATACATTGGGTTGTAGTTAATCCAGATTTTATCGGTTAATTCAATTTTTGAGTACATACCCACAACAGTGAAAGTACCTGGAATTTCATAACCTTTGTCATCACCACTAAAATCATTAGCAATAGTGACACCCGCACCAGCTAAAGGAAATAGCTGCAACATACCAAACTTAGGTAGACCTTGAATAAAGCTATAAGATGCATCTAATTTATCGTTATCAACGTCGTAGTTTACATCTAATTGACGGCCTAGACCTTTTGCGACTTCTACTTGGAAATTACGTAGTCGGAAAGAGTCAATGCTGTCATCAACGTTGGCATATATTGGATCGTCATTGTCGCGAATGCCAAATAGCTCACCACCAATGCCTTTCATTTCAATGATGTTCATCGCCATGGTACCAGGCTGGCTAGATTGGTAAGTTTGACCGATTTTGATGTTCGCGCCTTTATCAGTAATACCAAAGCCAGCTTGGGTGTATACCGCAAGTGGGTCAGACATATCTTGAAGTTCTTCGTTATTGTTTGTCTGCGCATAGGCAGAAGACGCGAGTTGTAGGGTTGCAACCACAATGGCAACAGACGGTTTCACTAAATTCATAAAACTGTATCCATTTTAATGATTATAAAATTATTCACGTCATGAGGTCATCATAAATAGCAAGCAACACAACTCGCTTTGGATAACATAAATTATCAAAGCAAATTCAATAATGACGAAACATTCGACGTTTTAATTAAAATAAAATAAAGCATCGTAAAAGTTCAATCACCGCTACTTATATCTTATATAACTTGAAATTTGGTAATAACAATGAAGAAGGAAATATTAAAACTTATGAAAATTCAATTATCATTAGAACGAATGATTAATTAATTTTACCATATAAATAGAGAGTGCAATGGATTTAGTTGATCGCGATCAATGTTTCATTTCGATCGTACAACACTCTTCAGATTAATTAGAACATTATAATAATTTAAAAAATCTTAGTTTGATTAGCCTAGCATCAGATTAGAATAGTAGGCCTATAATAAATAAAAAGGGAATCACTCTCTGTGATTCCCTTTTATTATCGAGCGATAAAGCGCCGATGCGTTTCGATAACTAAAACGCAAACAATTCGCACTATTGCAGTTTCTCTATTCCCATATTGAACAGTGCAAAACTATAAATATCTGCATTTGTCTCAATTATTTTACGCGTTGGTGTGCCTGCACCATGTCCTGCATTGGTTTCGATGCGAATTAAGGTCGGATTTGAACCCGCTTGCTTCGATTGCAACTCAGCAGCAAATTTGTATGAGTGAGCAGGAACAACACGGTCATCATGATCACCGGTTGTAATCAATGTTGCTGGGTATTCCACCCCTGCTTTTACATTGTGCACCGGCGAATAACTTTTCAGATATTGGAACATCTCTTTACTTTGCTCTGCCGTGCCGTAGTCATACGCCCAACCAGCACCTGCGGTAAAAGTATGGTAACGCAGCATATCCAGTACGCCGACTGCTGGCAGCGCCACTTTAAACAGCTCTGGACGTTGCGTCATAACGGCCCCCACTAACAAGCCACCATTCGATCCACCGTTAATGGCTAACTTGTTTGATGACGTTACCTCTTCATCAATTAGGAATTCAGCCGCAGCAATAAAGTCATCAAACACATTTTGCTTTTGCATTTGAATGCCAGCGTTGTGCCACTCTTTACCATACTCCCCACCACCACGAATGTTCGCTACCGCGTAAACACCACCAAGCTCTAACCAAGCCGCACGTGTCGGGCTAAAAGATGGCGTGAGGCTAATGTTGAAACCGCCATAACCATATAGGATGGTTGGTGCACTGCCGTCCATCGGTGTCCCTTTTTTATAGGTGATGATCATCGGCACTTTTGTTCCGTCTTTTGAGGTGTAAAACACCTGGCGAGATTCATACAAAGCAGGATCAAATGGCGCTTTAGATTTGTAGTACACCTCGCTATCACCGTCTTTGATGTTCAGACGATAGGTCGTGCTTGGCATCTTGTAGTTGGTGAAAGAATAGTAGACTTCGGTTTCTTCTTTTTTCCCCGAGAAACCGTATGCGCTGCCAATATCAGGCAATTTGATTTCTCGGATGAGTTTGCCGTTCATGTCGTATTGCTTCACCATCGAGATCGCATCAACAATATAGCTCGCAAACAAATTGCCACCCGCGGTAGAAACACGTAACACGTTCTTTGTTTCAGGAATCACATCTTTCCAGTTTTTGGGCTGCGGCTGACTCGCATCCACCGTCACGACGCGTTTGTTCGGCGCATTAAGGTTCGTAACCAAGTACAGTTTCGTGCCTTGGTTGTCTATCACCCAAGTATCAGAACTGGTGTTATCTAAAATGGTTTTCAGCGGGCTATTTGGCTTACTCAGGTCTTTGACGAACAGTTTGTTACCCGACGTCGATACGCTGGCTGAGATAAACAAGTAGCGTTCATCTTCCGACGTGTGACCCCCAACGTAGCGATACTTTTCGTCCTTTACACCACCGAAAATTAATTGGTCTTCACTTTGTTTCGTTCCAAGTTTATGAAAGTAGAGCTTGTGTTGGTCTGTCTTCGCGGAAAGTTCACTCCCTTTTGGCTTGTCATAACTTGAGTAATAGAAACCTTGATTGCCGAGCCAACTGATGCCACTGAACTTAATATCCACCAGCGTTTCGCCGACGGGCTTTTTGGTTTCTGTGTCTAACACAATGACTTTGCGCCAATCGCTACCGCCTTCCGAAATGCTGTATGCAACCAAAGAACCATCACGTGAAAAGCTCACTCCCGCTAACGATGTGGTGCCATCTTCACTAAAAGTATTTGGATCGAGGAAAATTTCTGCTTCGCCATCACCTAACTTCCGATAAAGCACATCTTGGTTTTGTAGCCCGTCATTTTTGTAGAAATAAGTGAACTTACCCTCTTTGAACGGTTGGCTTTGCTTTTCGTAATCCATGAGCTTAGTAATGCGCTCTTCAATCTGCTCGCGGTAAGGGATTTTCGACAGATAATCAAACGTCACTGCATTTTGTGCCTTAACCCATTCTGCGGTTTCTGGGCTGAGATCGTCTTCCAACCAGCGATAAGGATCACTCACTTTTGTACCAAAGTTGTCATCGACAACATCCACTTTTTGTGTAGTTGGATACGTGATGGTTTTCGGGGTTACCTGTTCAACCGACGATTGCGCCGCTTCATTTGCATACGCCACAGACAACACACTTCCGAGTACGAGAGCCGTTGTGAGTGCTAGGGTATTCTTTTTCATGAAATTCCTTTTTATTTTTCTGTTGTCTTTTTGTGCAATACATCAGAACTCTACTATATATCGACAAAATGAATCTAATTTCATTAAACGAGTTGTGAAAGCCATCCTAACTCCCTCATTTCCTTCCAGTTCTACAAACTAGTAAGTGGCGGTGTAGAACTTGGGAACAATACTGAAGAGCTACGATGGCGTTTACTCTCTTTCGTCTAAGTCAGCTCGATTTGGCGCAAAACCCCAGACTCAGAAGCGAAATCTTGGTCGTGACTGATCAGAACAAATCCACCTTTGTATGTATTTAACGCCTGACTAAGCATTATTTTTGACTCGAGGTCGAGATGGTTATCTGGTTCATCAAGCAGCAGCAAAGGCTGAGAATTTTGGTGGCTAACTATCAGCATCGCGAGCTTCATCTTCTCGCCACCGCTCAGTAGGCGCCCCAATCGAAACACAGCATCTCGACGAAAACCGATCCCGGCCAATAAGGTCCTCGCTTCACTTTCCGTCATCTCTTGGCAGCTCTCCATTACGTTCTCAAGTAACGAAAGATTTGGATTCACTGCACCAAAATGTTGGTCGAGATAATACAAAGGCGTATTCACTTGCAACTCACCACTCTGCAACGATAACTCGCCAAGCAACGTCTTTAACAAGGTTGATTTTCCGCAGCCATTTCTCCCTTTGAGATGGACTTTGTCGTTCGCAAAAATCTGCAACGTGATAGGCGTAGAATTCCCAAAAGGTAATATACCTTCTTGTATCGACAACACTTTTCGCGAACGGTTCGGATTATCTGTAAGATAAAGCTTTTGCGCCTTGAGTTGCTCATGTCGCGATTGCAACGCCTGTTCTTTGGCTTGTAAATGCGCTTGTCTGAGTTGCTCATTCTTATTGCGATTTGAAGCGCTGGCGGTCGCGCTATCCTTTTTTCCATCAAGCAAAATTTTGGGCTGACTGCCGTCTTTGCGCAGTTTGTTCCCTTGCGCGGCGCGTTGGTCTGCTTTTTCGCGATTTTTCTGGGCTTGCTCGGCTAACCGTTTTTTCTGTTTATCGACTTGCGCTAACTGCCTCTCGACCGCTTGCAGTTCAGTGCGTTTTTTCTCGGCGTACACATCGTAATTTCCACCAAAAGCCTGTAAACCTAGGCCCGAGAGTTCCCAAATTTCCTCCATCTCTCGCAACAGCTCACGATCGTGACTGATGAGTAAAATCGCGCCGCTGAAATGCGTCATAGACTCTATCAACCATTGTTTCGCCTCGGTATCGAGGTGATTGGATGGTTCATCGAGAATCAAAAGCTCCGTTTCGCTTTCAAATAACTGCCATAACTGCAAACGCGCCAACTGACCACCACTGAGCCGAGCACAAGAGAAATCAGGGTCTTGCGGCAAGCCCATCGCAGCGAGCTGCTGTTTGAGTTTTAATTCAATATCCCACTGCTCGCCAACCAGTTCGAACCAATGTTCAGAAACATCACCTTGTTCAATCTGCTTTAAAGCATGCAAGACCGCATCTTTGCCCAGAAACTGGGCGATCGATTGCTGACCTGAAAGCAGATCAGACGGCTGCTGGCGATACATCATGAAAGAAGAGGGAGCAGTCACAACACCGCTGGCAGGCTGAATTTCTCCCGCTAAAATGGAAGCCAAAAGCGACTTGCCAATGCCATTACGCCCAACCAAACCAACACGTCGTTTAGTCATGGAACAAGAAATAGACTGGAATAGCGTATCGCCATTATCAAACTGATGGCTAACATTAAAAGCTTGTAAAACTGGCATAATTTGCCTCCTGTATGACAGGGACAACAGCCGTAGCTATGATTTGAAATTGCAACAAAACGCGTGCACAAACGCATTAAGCTCTATGTAAAGCTCGACGATATACGTCAAATCAAAAAGTCGTCTTGTTGCAAAGAAATATCGGAAAGTGAGCTACGCCTACTAACCCTGCAGATCCAAAAAATAAGTAAAAATATGGATGACAGGTTTAGTTCTTCATGTTGGCGTAATCTCCTAGAGAAATGATGCGCAGAGTGTAGCGGCTTTTTTGTTCAAAAAGCAAGCTTTCTAACCAAATGTGAACAAAAAGAAAGTTTCACAGTAAGTTGTTATATCACATTAACTTTTCAACAAAGCTTTGAACAATTTCGAGATCTTAGCAACACAATTTTTATCCAAGCCATACTATGCTTAGGGTAAAGATAATCCACATAAGGGCGTGGTTATGAAATACAAACATATCCTTGTTGCACTCGAACTGTCAGATGAAAGCACCGTGCTTATCGACAGAGCGGTATCAATGGCAAACTATCTCGACTCCGATATCTCCTTTATTCATATTGATGGTACACACGGAGAAATCTATCGTGAGCTTGTAGACATTAAAGAAAACCCGGATCAAAGGCCGTTGAATGAGCATTCAATGGAATGTTTAAAAACATTTAGTGATTACATGGATTACCCACTTAAACATTTCTTCGTAGGTACTGGCGACTTGGCTGATAAATTAGAGGTCACCATTAAAGAGCAAGAAGTGGATCTTCTGATTTGTGGTCACCACCAAGATTTCTGGAGCAAGATTATTTCTTACTCCAGACACTTAATTAACAAGTCACCGGTGGATATTCTAGTCGTCCCTATTCATGATTAGTAAAACGTAACGCTTCCCAAAACCACCAATTTATTTGGTGGTTTTTTATTGATATTGAAACAGCTTAAACAGTTTACCAAACTAGCTTGGCGATCATTTATGAGTTACATTTTCTAACCAACCCGCGCTCCTACTGGGCATGGTTATTTAGATAGCAAGGATCCCTATGGCAAATAAAAAAGTACTCATTCTCTTTGCTCATCCTTCCCAGCATCGTTCAGAAGTGAATACTCCACTTTTCAAAGAAGCTCAAAAAATTGAAGGCGTGACATGTGTTGATCTCTATGGCGAATACCCTCGTTTCGATATTAATATCGACCGTGAGCAGCAACGCTTACGTGAGCATGACGTGGTGATTTTCCAATTCCCACTATATTGGTATTCAACGCCTGCGATTTTAAAAGAGTGGCAAGATCTGGTTTTGGAATATGGCTTTGCTTACGGTACAGGTGGCACAGCACTGCAAGGTAAGACCATGCTTTGTGTGCTGTCTGCAGGGGGTAAAGAAGAAGCTTATAAGGCAGAGGGCTACAACCACTTTACGATTCGTCAACTGCTTGCGCCTATTGAACAAATGTCCGCACTGACAGGCATGAACTACATTGCCCCTCTCGCGATGTTTGGCGCACGTACAGCAGATGAAGAAGGGCGAATCCCTCGTCATGTTGAGCGGTACAAGAGCCTGCTAACAGCTTTAGTCGAAGATAGGTTGGATGTTGAAGCTGCGGCGTCATTAATCAAGCTTAACAGCGCATTGCCAGAGCTCATTAAGGAGGCTTCATGACAGGGATATTCTTACAAGCCTTCGTATATTTGATTGCTGCTGTAATTGCAGTCCCACTTGCTAAGCGTTTGGGACTTGGGTCCGTTTTAGGCTATCTCATCGCAGGTGTGGTCATTGGCCCAATTATCGGTTTAGTCGGTGAAGAAACAACAACAATACAGCACTTTGCCGAGTTTGGCGTGGTGATGATGCTGTTTCTCGTTGGTTTAGAGCTCGAACCCAAAATGTTGTGGGCGATGCGCAATCGCTTAATGGGTTTAGGAGGTCTGCAAGTCGGTGGTACCGTCGCGGCGATTATGGGTATTGCCTTGTACTTTGACCAGCCTTGGACCATAGCCTTAGCCATAGGTTTGATCTTCGCCCTCTCTTCTACTGCGATTGTTTTGCAAACTTTTAGCGAAAAAGGATTAACGAAGACGGAAGGTGGACAAAACGCTTTCTCCGTGTTGCTTTTTCAAGATATTGCAGTGATACCAATGTTGGCGTTCATTCCTCTATTGGCCTTACCTGAATTAATTGAACAGGCACAGTCCGCGGCTCAAACAGCCGCAGCGCACCATGAAGAATTAAGCCTCGTTGCGGGGTTGCCAGGCTGGGCATACGGCATCGTAATCACAGCATCGATTGCAATCGTCGTC
Organism: Vibrio sp. PBL-C16; assembly: GCF_034321865.1. NCBI lineage: Bacteria > Pseudomonadati > Pseudomonadota > Gammaproteobacteria > Vibrionales > Vibrionaceae > Vibrio > Vibrio sp. PBL-C16. The sequence continues at coordinate 843,653 of NZ_JAXLNY010000001.1, forward strand.
GTTGGTGGACACTTTTTAAGTCGACCTCTGCTCAATTATGTGGCTAGCTCTGGTTTGCGAGAAATCTTTACCGCAACTGCACTCATGCTTGTCATTGGTATCGCTGCACTGATGAGTTTAGTGGGCTTATCTCCTGCCTTAGGAACCTTCTTGGCTGGCGTTGTATTGGCGAACAGTGAATTCCGCCACGAGTTAGAATCCAATATCGAACCATTTAAAGGCCTATTGTTAGGTCTGTTCTTTATTACCGTTGGCGCAGGGATCAACTTCTCGGTCCTTTTTGGTGATTTCTGGTTGGTCATGGCATTGACCATTGGCGTGATGGTTTTGAAAGCCTTGGTGCTGTTTATTCTTGCACTGATATTTAGGGTGAAAGGCAGCAACCGCTGGCTGTTTACCCTAAGCTTGGCTCAAGCAGGTGAATTCGGCTTTGTGCTTCTAAGCTTTTCAGTGCAAAACCACGTCATCCCATTTGAACTCTCACAAACTCTTGCGTTAGTGGTTGCGATTTCGATGTTCCTGACACCAGGTTTGTTTATTCTTTTTGATAGAGTGATTCTGCCGCGCTTTGAAAGCCAGTCAAATGAACGCGAAAGCGATACGATTGAGGAAACAGGCACGGTGATCATCGCCGGCATCGGCCGCTTTGGACAAATAGTGAATCGCCTATTGGTATCAAACGGCGTGACTACCGTGGTACTTGACCATCAATCTGACCAAGTCGATAACATGCGCCAGATTGGCACTCGCGCCTATTTTGGCGACGCGACTCGACCAGATATGCTACATACAGCCGGCATTGAGCACGCCGCTGCGTTGGTTGTGGCGATTGATAACCAAGAATCGAGTGTAGAACTGGTGAAGTACGTTAAGCACACGCACCCAAAAGTAACAGTGATTGCACGTGCCTTTGACCGTGGACATGGCTATCTTTTGCGTCAAGCGGGAGCTGATATTATTGAATCAGAGACCTACCATTCTGCATTGGAGATGGGCGGTCACACAATGAAAGCACTTGGCATTCACCCCTTCTTTGTTGAACAACAGAAGGCGACATATAAGCGTGTTGAAGCACGTAAGTCAGAAATACTCTACAAAGCTTGGGAAGATGATTCTGAAGGTGAACGCTATGACAACAATTTCCGACAACTGTTTATTCAGTTAGAGGAGAAAATGGCGGAAGAGATGCAAAAAGATCGTCATGACAAACTATCGCGGTCAGAACGAGGTTGGACACCGCCACCTAAAGGTTACGCCGATGACTTTAATGAAGATAACGTCCAAGAGCTAATACCACCAAGAGAAGAGCTTATCCAACGATAACGCACTCCATATTAAAAACCTCCCGCTTGGGAGGTTTTTATTTTTTCAGTACAGAGCCACACGCCGTGCAGGATAAAATGATCTTCTCGATATTACATAAGATCATTCATTAAAATCTCATACTCTTCGTTTGCTTCTTCCACTAAATGAGAAAGCTCTAACGCATCAGTAACTGCAAGATTGAACTGCCACGGAGTTGTGTCTTCTTTACCACAGATTCGAGTTTCACACCCACGACTCTCAAAAGACAAATCATCAAATTCTGTGGTGTGGCGCTCTTGAAGTTCAACAATCTCAACTTCTAATTTACCGACAGGATTGACTTTAACGTGGGCATGTAACTCCGAACTGTTAGACAAACAATAATCTCTATGAACCGCAATCATGGCCGCCTCCTTGGTCTGCCAACTGACAACTCAACATTGAGTGTAGACGAGGGATTTTGAACGTGGCGTGAAATAATAATGAAGATTGATCTGTCTCATTAGAACAGACAATTGTTGTCATGAAGGCATTAGCCAGCATGAATCTCATCTGATTTAAATTGTTCTGAGATCGTAATAGTTGGCATTTACCGAGACTTTCCCTATTATCGAAACAAAATTACTGTGGTCATTCTTTAGAGGTCAGTATGGAGCTTGAAGCCGTTGCTAAAGCACTAAAAGAGTTAGGGCATCCGACTCGTTTAAGTATTTACAAAGAAGTCGTCAAAGCGGGATACAAAGGTATCGCGGTAGGCGGCGTACAAGAAAAGCTTGGCATTCCAGCATCCACTCTCTCTCATCATATCTCGAGCCTTGCTTCAGCTGGTCTTCTCACCCAGCGCCGCGAGGGTAGAACCCTTTTTTGTGTTGCAGAGTATCAGTGCTTAGATGACGTAATTGGTTTTTTAAAAGCAGAATGTTGCGTTAACGAGTGCTCATAAATTTCTAGCAAAAACGAGAGAGTTTGAGTTTCTATTGAACTTCAGCAGAACGTGAATGACGATGAAAAACATACACACCGAAGTTGCTAACCTCGGTGTGTACATCTTCTAGTTCGCGACGAGTAACATTGACGACTTAGATGGTACGATTAACTTACCGTCAGTTGGAATGATTTGTTCTGTCATCAAATCAACCCAATTACCATCGATTTTTAATGTCAAAGACTGTTGACGCTGTGATTTATTAAGCACCACAATACCTTTGTCACCTCGCTTAAGTACGAGCATGTCATCGTTACCTTCAAGAACACTCATCGGCTCGCCATGCGTCATATTATGGAACTGGATCATTTTTGCCATTCTCGGATCGCTCCATGCACCTTGCCATCTTGGCTGACCATTTTTACCTTTAATACCGCTGGTGTTTAAGTCGGTATAAATCAACGGCACACCACCATCTCGGCCTAGAATATAGGCATAAGCTAACCATTCGTTTTCCTCGTCCATGATGAGATCAAGAAAGACATCATTGTTAGGAATATCATGTGTGATAGCAAATGTAATCGCACGACCGGGGGACAGAGCCTGACCAAAACAATAGGGATCAATCAGAGACTTGAAGCTGCCCTTTTTAGCAAACGCCTTAAACATGGTTGAGAACAAAGGGAAATCGTACGCACCTAGGCGAGTTTCCTGTAGATACGGCTCAAGAAACAGCTGATACTCTTCTTCCGTCGCACCGCCATCGGTAATAATTTCACCAAATATATGCACATCCCGCGTGATGTCGTCTGTCCAAACACGCTTAAGATGCTCTAACGTCATGTGTTTCGCAGCGTCAATACGAAAACCTTTCACACCAATAGCTTTCAGCGCCGTTAGGTACGCTCGCTGCTGTTCAACGACATGGTCACAAACACGAAGAGTTGGCAAGCCAGGGTCGGTTGGCCCACCTGTGATACGTCCATTTTGAACCTGCCACTTATCTTTCCAGTCTTTAATGCCGAATGCTTCAACAAAGTCCTCTTCATCAAAAAGTGGTTGAGATAGATCGCCAAACAACGCTAGCGACTGATATTTCTGCTTGTTGTTCTGGTATTCCTCCAAGACCTCTTGTCTTGGGTACTGAAGGTCTCTGCGAAGGTGGGCCTCATTTGCCATATGGTTAAACACTACGTCGGCATAAACCCACACACCAACTTGCTCCAGTTCACGAACCATATGAATAAAATCTTTGGTATCACCCAAGGCATTATCGATAACACGATAATCTTGTGGTTGATAACGCTGCCACCAGCGCTCATCGTGTGCGCTTTTCATTGGTGGCGAAACCAACACAGAGCCATAACCAAGCTTGCGGATTTCTTTTGCTCGTTGGGCAATGTCAGCATACTTCCAATCAAACGCATGTAAGATAACGTTTGCACCGAATGATTGTGTTTCCTGTGAGCCACTCATGTTGTTCTCCTGCTCGTTTCCACTCACGATTACTTGTTTGCATTTTTTTGTGAGTGAATTCAATAATCGAAATTATAAAAGCTATTCATCAGAGGCACTCACCCTTTTAGCACTAACTCAAGGCTGAAATCGAAGGCGTAGCGACTCATCCATTGCACAGCGATAAATCGTTCTGAGTGAATAACGGGCACACAACATACACCCCAAACAGCCCAGAACAAACCTAAGACATTGTTTTATTTAGCAAAAATATCAATCAAAAAAGATGCAACATAAGACCTACGTACGCCCTAAAATAGGCCCAAAGGATAAAAATAGCCAAGCCAACCCGTTGAGTAATCAATTGTTAATAAAACGAAACTGGCAGATGGATCACGTTTGGCGCGTTTCAAAAATCCAGTAAATCACCATACCTAGCGTTAAAAGACTAAAGATTTCTGTTTGTATCTGTCCCGAAATGACTTCAAAATACGAAACTTAGCTTGTCTCTATGGGGTATGCTCTACCTTGGAGGATAATAATGAATATCAAAGAATTTTCTGACCTCGTCGGGCTATCTGCTCATACACTTCGATACTATGAAAAAATCGGTTTACTTAAACATGTCCATAGAAACGCGAGTGGACATCGAATGTATAGTTCGAAAGATCTAAACTGGATAAGCTTTGTTAAGCGTTTAAAAGAAACTGCAATGCCACTTGAAGAGATTCTAGAGTATGCCAAATTAAGGGAAGTCGGCTCTCAATCTGTACCACAACGTCAAGCCCTGTTAGAACAACACCAAGAAAACCTCAAACGCCACATTGAGCAACAGAAAAAGCACTTATCGGCTCTAGAAGAAAAAATTGCCTTGTATAAAAGCGGAAAAGTTCGTTGACTTAGAGTTAACTCTAACGATTAAGGTGTGTTTACGTTTATTCACTAGGAACATACCGATGGAACAATCACGCTTTAACAAAGGATTAGAACTACTCTCTCAAATTGATGGCGACGCTGGTCATAATGTCATCGAAACCTTACAAGATATTTGTCCAGATTTAGCTCAGTACACCATTGAGTATCCGTTTGGCGATATTTATGCTCGCCCGGGCTTAGACCTAAAATCGAGAGAAATCGCAACCGTCGCCGCGCTAACGGCAATGGGGAATTGCGCGCCGCAACTAAAAGTGCACTTAAATGCAGCGCTGAATGTAGGCTGTAGCGAGGATGAGATTAAAGAGATCATTTTGCAGATGTCCGTCTACGCAGGTTTTCCCGCGGCATTAAACGGCATGTTTGCATTCAAAGAAGTGCTAGCGGAAAGAGCAGAGTAATAACGACGTTGAAATCAATTTAACCGCAATTAAAAACGGCCCTTGGGGTTCGGGCCGTGATTAAAACAACGAGTGAATTAGCGCTCAGGAGTTTCAAGCAGTTTAACCGCGCAATCTACCGCGTTGTTAATGCCTTGACTGCTCTCCAACTTGCCTGAACTTGCAGGACCAAGGGCACAAGAATACAAAGCCAGCTGCTTATCGAACGGCAGATCCAACTGTTCATAGAGATTTTGTCGGATTCTTGCATGTTGTTCTGGTTCTTGGTTAGCAAGGCTAATCAACGTTTCATAAATAAGCGTTTTCATGTCTTTCCCTTTTCACTTTATTGCACGGGGTGCATATATATTGTATCCATTTGGGAAGCACAAATCAGAAGCTAGGTCACAGAACGCGTCGCTAAAAAAGTTTATGTGCGCGGTAAATTGCAATACAAACCTAAAGCCGTTTAGAAAAAGGGCAACTGATAACTCGATAAACCAGCCGATTAACTAGCATTCGCCGCTGTTTGTTTATAATCGTGTCCGATATAAACAAAAACGTCGCTGTATCAGCGACGTTTTATCTCGACTTTAGTTAATCGAACCTGTTTAGTTGAAGTGCACTAGCATTTCAACGTCATCGCCTTGCTCTGGAGCCTGAAGAGCGAAGTGCACGTACCCTGCTTCAGTAACAGGAATCGCAAGGTATTCATTGCTGCCTGCATAGTTGGACGCATACTCGTGCTGCTCTACTGTAGGCCAATGCTCCCTACTCGCGTATAGATCGACATTACCAGTTTGAGAGTGAGCCGTTAGCCATACACGAACCTCTTCAACACCTTCAGGCACATAAACTGCTGCATAACGCTGCTTGTGAACGGTAAGCATTTTGGCTTCACCAGACTCTAATACCACAGGTGCTAAATCATCTTGCACTTGGGTTGGCGGTGTTTGCGCTTCCACTTCTAACGCAGCCACAAGATTCACTGAGTCATAGCTATCACGTCCAGTTAAGCTGATGTAGTAACGACCCGCTTTAACGTAACCATCTTGCTCTGGTTCAAACACAATCTCTTCATTGCTGCCATCAGCATAATGACTCATTTCGAAATCATAGTAATGCGCGACTTTGTTGTAGCTCATGTAAAGATCCGCATCACCCGCACCCTCAATAGATACATTGAAGTTAACGGTGTTGGCTGGAACATCAACGTAGAACAGTTTTTCGCTGTATGCTTCGCCACTGAGCTGAAGGCTTTGGTTCGCCGTCAATTCAGTCACTTGTGCTTCAGGGCTTGTTGGTTCTGTTGGCTCTTCTGGGTCTGTATCAGGTTGCTCAGGTTCCACTTTTAATGTGTCCAACCAACGTTCAAACTCAGCATCGTATTGTTGACCTAAAGACGTCACCTGCTGTGCCCATTGTTCGAACTGGCCAGAGCGCGACAATGCCAACAAGCTTTCGACGTCTTGTGGATGATTTTCTAACATGAATCGAACAGCTAGATAACCCCAACGATAGATACGATTGGTATCGTGAGAGTACGTGGTATCAAACACAGTGGAAAGGCTCAGTTTACCATCTGCAATCAGCTCAATCGCAGCTTGGTAACCTTGCTTGTAATGCATGTATTCAGCAAAACCTTCTAGCCACCAAACAATATGACCATGAGCCAAGTTATCGCTGAACGAACCGTATTGGTTAAATCGTGCATCTAAATAGTGCGTGTATTCATGTTCTAGGTTCAAGATAGAGAGATCTTCACCATTCGCGTAGCGATAAGCGACGAAACGCGCAGTATTGTCCGCTTTTGAAGGGTCACCTTCTAGGTACTGACCACCGTTGTCCGTTGTATTACCAAATAGGAATGAAGAGTAATCAACGTAACTAGTGTTACTCGCGAATACCGCCACTTCAACACGATCATTCAAATCATCAGCGACAGGTTGATTACCCGTATTCGCAACTCGATGGAAGTCGGCTTCTTTTGCCGCTAGCACTTCACACGCTTTCGCTGCTTGAGCATCGGTCAGATCCTCAGAGCGAATAATGGCAGGTCCCTGACATTCAAAACGATTTGGCATTACACGTGCAGCTAAATCTTGCTTGGCTTGCTCAATATTCAGACCATTTAGGCCTTCTGGTGCGTAGTAGCTCATCATTTCAACGGCAGCAAGCCATAGTTTGTCATGCTCACTACCCAGTGGATAACGCTGCATCACCTGTTGCATTACTGCCAATGCTTTGCGTTTGGTCTCCTGATCTGGGCTCGCGAGCAAACGACCAGTTTCACGTAATGCATTGAAAACGATAAAGCTTGCATCCGTATCTAATGCCCAAGCATTATCAGATGCGAATTTCACCAACGTATCAATATGGTGTGTATTGTTTGCCATGTATCGGTAGAACGCATCGTTCGCCGCATGGCCTGCCATAGAGCGGAACAAGTTGTTTAAACCATCGACCCATTGCGTGTCCTGCGCGGTTTCACGATTAAAGTGCATCAACGCGGCCATCATGCTATCCATGGTCAGCGGCAACTGCTTAACGTTATCAACCATCAAAGTCAGGCTCTTCATTGCACCAACTTGTTCACGACCTTGATCCAAAGCATGAGGGTTGTTTAGGAATAGGTTCGTCGACTGAGCAAAACGCTGACTCAACGCTTGCGAAAACTCGGGTGTACCAGTACCAGCGTTGTAGCGAACGTAGTAGGCCGCTCGAATAAATTCGCCTAGGTTCTCTAGAATACGAGCTTGATCTGCTTCACCACGATAGCGAGCGATTTCTTGATCCAGCGCGACTTGGATACGGCTTAGGCTCGCTTCACTATAGATATCATTCAGCGTTTCTGAAGGTGCTGAAAACCAAGCGTGGTAGCAATCATACTCAGCACCAGAAACGGCAGTAGCCAGATCTCGCGATTGTTGTAAATCAGCAACAGCACACTGATTTTGTGCAAAAGAGAAGCCAGACACACTCGCTAGCATACAAGCAAGCGCCAAACGATGGCGCGGGAAAAAACGGATATGAGACATAACAACACTCATTGATTATTAACATACATTGAGTGGGGGTTTATATTCTTTACAGCTCAAACAGTGAAATCAGTATCATAAAATTTATGAAACCGCTCCCAAAAATAGGTCTTTTACTCTAATTAAATGGGAGCAATCCCATTCCCAAAAAACTCACAATTATCAATAAAAACATTAATTTACCTTTTTCTAAATAACGACTTTATGAGGAAAATTGCCCTTAAACGCCCCCCTTAACTCTTCCAGATAGAGTTCACGACAATCAAAGGTTCTAAATTAAATTTTGATGCTTGATACCATCTATTTTTATTTGTGACTCATTCCCAATAAGTCATAGAGTGCATATCAAAAGGTTGGCATTAATGGTAAATTCTCCGCCAAATCAAACACATTTACTCCTCCAGTCATTGATGAGTGAATAAAGCAGATATTTGGCTAGGGATAATACATGTCACTTTGGGGATTTTTGGGAGCGGGGATTGCCTACTTCATGACAACGTTTGCCTTTGTTTTTGGCGGCATTTTTTGGTTATGTGCTGAAGGTAATACATTAAGAGAAACAAAGCGCCAATCATCAATAATGTCCGGGGTTATTGCTTGTACTATTGGAACTTGGGTGCTTGCTTTTGGTGTTTACGTTTACGGTTACTTTTGGGATAACTCTTCTCACTATTATTTTTATTTGCTCGCTCCATGGGGACTTGCCATTTTTGGGGTAAAACTTCGTAACCGCTGGGTTAAGCAATACGCGCGTGTAAAACACGCAAAAGAAGAACAGTGGCAAAAGCGCTGGCGAGAATTATTAGGGGAAGATACTGAAGAGCTTCAACCATATACACATGATTACGAGCTCTACTCGGGCATTTGGCAAGCCAATGAAGCGCTCCAAGAACAGTGTTTTGCAGCCCTTCCTCACGGGAAAGCAGTCTACGAGAGAGTGAAAGCCTTCCAAACGATGGCCTCCCCCGCTGGTGACATAAACAATCAAGTTTTGCTGAGTAAACTCGATCAACTAGAGGATGAAATCATTCAAGTTCTTGAGCAACACTCGCAAAAGAAAGTAAGCATTGAAACTGGCGCAGGTACTTTACACAAAGAGTCAAAACGCAATGTTTATCACCATGAGAATGGCCCAACAGAAGAGCAACTGTACGACTCAATCAACCTCCAACATGATTTGGATCGAGAGCTACGCAACATTATCTATGATCGGCTCGGTTACGATGGCGAAGATGAGTACTTTTTCCTCCAAGCGCCACTCGAAGAGCTTACCGAGAATGAAACCGCAATCAACTGGATGCTCTGGGGGTTAGTAAGCGACCATTTTGCTGTTGACCCATACCAAACGGCGTTGGATCTCAGCCTAATGAATGCGGAACCAAGATGGGGGCAAAATGAACGGTTTGTAATGATTACGGCTCAATAAACGCAAGTACTAAGTCTAACTTTAATATAACCTATTCTGAGACCACCCTCGCGTTGGTTAACTTAGCCAGTAAGCGGCCAACGCGATCGCGCATTTCACGTCTATCGACAATCATATCTAGCGCACCATGCGCTAGTAAAAATTCACTTCGCTGAAACTCGTCTGGTAACTTTTCACGTACCGTTTGCTCAATGACACGTCTTCCCGCAAAGCCAATACTTGCTTTAGGTTCACCAATATTGATGTCTCCTAACATGGCTAAACTCGCCGAGACGCCACCATAAGTTTGGTCCGTCAATACTGAGATATAGGGTAATCTGTGCTCAGATAAGTGGTTTAACGCGGCGCTGGTTTTTGACATTTGCATTAGTGCCACCAAAGACTCTTGCATGCGCGCCCCTCCGCAAGCGGAAAAACATACTAACCCAGATTTTGTATTAATTGCGCTTTCAATTGCTCGGACAAACTTCTCGCCAACCACTGCGCCCATCGAGCCTGCCATGAAAGAGAATTCGAATGCACACGCAACAACAGGCAGCCCCAATAACTTGCCCTGCATCACCACCAACGCATCTTTTTCTCCAGTCGTTTTCTGCGCTAAAGCAATTCGCTCTTTATATCGCTTTAAGTCTTTAAAACCCAAAATATCTTGTGGCTCCAACTCACTTGCCAACTCTTGTTGTGTTCCATGGTCCAGAAAAGAGATCAACCTTTGACGCGCAGCCATTCTCATGTGATATGAGCATTTAGGGCATACTTCCAAATTTTCTTTTAACGCGGCACGATAAAGTATTTGTTCACACTCAGGACACTTTGTCCAAACGCCCTCAGGGATAGACGCTTTGCGCGAACCTATTATATTTTTATTCTCAAATAACCGTTCTAACCAGCTCATAAATTCACCACTATTGATTACGTTCTAGCGCGATATCTCGTTGTTTGTTCGCTTAAACTTGTAAATAAAATTGTATGTAACTTAGTACAGGGATAAAGTGCGATATGCTGGCTTGATAATCCAATAAAATGGGATAATGAAATGTTTGATAACGTTGACCAAATCTGGTTAAAAAGTTTTCACTGTGTTTATGAGAACAACAGCTTTAAGCGAGCCGCTGAGTGTTTGAATATACCAACATCAAATGTCAGCCGACACATTGCCCTGCTTGAAGAAAAGTTAAACATTAGGTTGTTCAATAGAACAACAAGGCGAATGACGCCTACCGAGGCTGGAGAAGAGCTCTATAGCAGCACTCGTCCGTTATTGGAGCAACTCAACGCCGCACTAGAAACGGTAACGCGCCACTCACACACGGTAACAGGGGAACTGCGAATTCTTATGCCAGACACACCTGTACTGGCCAAAGCGGTTGTCACCTTTTGCACGCAATACCCGTCAATCTCTTTGTCTTGCGATACAACGCTAAACCCTAAAGATGATGTTATTGATAGCTTTGATGTCATTTTGAGTTTTCATAGAGGGACTTTGTCAGACAGTAACTGGGTGGCGAGAGAGATAAAACGCTGGCCCAGTGCCATTTTAGCCGCGCCTCAACTAATTGAGAAATACGCCACCCCTTACAAAATTACGGATCTAAGTCATGTTCCCTGCATCACGACGCTTACCGCAGTAAATGGTGCACCATGGGTATTCAGAAACCCTGTTGGGGGCCATATTACTCAAACTGTGCAATCTTCATTCAAAGTAAACAGCGGTCATCTCGCCAGATATGGCGCGTTATCAGGGCTTGGATACGCAATATTGCCAATTGAGTCATGCCAAAATGAGATCAAAAATGGTGAGCTAGAAATCGTCACTCTAGAGTACGAACCTGAGGATTTAGTGCTTTACGCCTTTTACTCGTCTAGAAAACATGTAGCTAAGAAAATATCTATGTTTGTTGAACATTTAAAGCAAAACGCAAAACTTAACGCCTAGCTAAGCTTTACTCAACTAATTTATCGTATTCTGTTTTATCGTCTAGAAAGGACAAACACCGCTAAGCGATTTGAGACTCGATTTCTCAAATAAAAAAGCCAGCAATTAACATTTACTGGCTTTTATTAAAGAGGGTCAGTTGGCGTTTAGATTCTAAACGCTCCTACGTGACGATCGAGTGTTCGCGATAGCTCCGCGAGTTGTTGACTTGATTCTTCTAGTTGCTCACTCGCTGTTAGCGCACTTTTCACTGAGTGGCTGACGGTATCCATGTTCATATTAATTTCGTTTGCTACCGTTGATTGCTGTTCTGTTGCGGTTGCTACTTGAGTATTGATATCTGAAATAGTCGTCACTTGTGCAGCTATTGCTTCTAAAGCCTGTCGAGCTAACTCAGTTTCTGCCGTTCCTTCTTCAATAAGAGTCTTACTATTACTCATTGAATTCACCGCACTTTGAGCTTCAGTTTGTAGCTGGTGAATCATATTGTCAATTTCATCGGTAGAATGAGCCGTTTTAGTCGCTAGGTTGCGAACTTCATCAGCAACTACTGCAAAACCTCGGCCGGCATCACCAGCGCGTGCCGCTTCGATAGCCGCATTGAGAGCCAATAGATTGGTTTGCTCCGAAATACCTCTAATCACCTCTAGAATACTACCAATCGACTGAGTATTTTCAGCAAGACTCACGATAATGTTGGAAGTGCTGTTCATCTCGTTTTCAAGATTAGTCATCGCCGTTTTGGTTCTTTCTAGCGTCGTGTAGCCATCTTGCGCTTCATTACTTGCTGCACTCGCAGCATTTGCCGCTCCGGCAGCATTGGAGGCAATTTCATTGACCGTCGCAATCATTTCGTTCATGGATGTGACAACCAGCATGGTTTGCTCGTTCTGCTCTTGCCCTCTTGTGAGCGCTTGTTGAGATTGCCCACGCAAAGCGACAGCTGAACTATTAAGCTCCACACCAGTATTTACAACTTGTGTAATAATCTCATGTACTTTCCCAACAAAAACGTTGAAAGCAGAAGAAATTTGCGCGACTTCGTCATTACCTTTCGCTGGCAAACGAACGGTTAAGTCTCCGTCTCCTTTTGAGATGTCTTGTAGAGCGTCTTTAAGCGCAGAAAGCGGTCTCATCAGTTTATTTAGCAGAAGTGACAGAATCAAAACACACATAACGAAGATCGCCACCATAGAGATCAACTGGTAAGTAATAATTCCATTCGTCGCTTGGCTCACTTCGGTAATAGGAATACCAATATCAAAAGTACCGTATAACTGACCATCCACATAAATTGGTGCCATGATGTCAAACACCCATACTTTCTGGACATCGGCATACCACTTTGAGTACTGTTGAACACCTCTCGTCGCGCCTTCAACAGTATATTCATCGTTATAGGTTTTGTTCAGCTTGTGCTTATCACTGTGGGCTACTGCCGTTACGTTACGGTCAATTACAACGGCATAACTCACGTCTGAACGTTGTTTCAGCCCCTCAACAAGCGATTGTAAATCTTGCATTGGATTGGCTGAGTTCTCCAAAATATAACTCGCATTTCCCGCTAGAAACTCAGCTTGAACTTGGGATTTGTTTAAGATGATGTCATCGATTTTCTGACTCGAAATTAGGTACGTTGATGCCATACTCGCCACGACAGCAATACCAAACATGGCGCAGACTGCTAATAAGATGATTCTTTTCATTATAATTGTCTCAATACAATTCAATTGATGCTCATTAATCGAGCGCTAAGCCTTTCTTCTCCAAAACCAACCAAACTGCATTTTGGGTCTGTTTGGCAGAGCAAGACATAACTTTATAACTATGTATCTGCTTGGTTCCCGATTACTTTAGACAGAAGGAAAAAAAGTCTTCAAAACGTCACATTTCTACGAGGTTTGGCGAAGGGACGAGTACGCAAAAGGAAACGTTTGCATAGTTAAATTTAACTATGCGACCAAATTGGTATCGAACATTAAAGAAAAGAGTTCTAATTAGCGTTTTGCCGTCGGGAGCGCTGTGGTCAGTGCTCCCGTTTTATCATTTAGTATCTCAGGTTCAGATATTAGAGCCACAATTGCAGCGGTTGTAATCCGAGATGCTTGGTGAAGCGAGAATGACTTGGTTTGTAGATATGGCAGCGATGTCAGATCGAGTGATTCTCAATCAAGAATCGGCAGCAAAATATGCAAACCAAGGCATGAAGCCATTACCCATGCAAAAAGAAAGGAAAAGAATCTTTACCACAGAGTTTAACTCGTCAGCGATATGTATCCATGCATACCCATGTATAAACCAACTGCACTGATCAAGACGCCCGATAAGTAGGGAGCTCGACGTGCAACATCATTCAAACCGCTCCATTTAGATGTCGCTTTTTGCACGCCCACTGCTGCCACAACGCCAACAGCAACCAGAGTCAAGGCTAAGCCAATACTGAATGACACAACTAAAGTCGCACCAAGAGTCATTGCCTTAAGCTGCAAACAGATAAGCAAAACCGTTACCGCAGCAGGGCATGGAATCAAACCGCCCGTTAATCCAAACAGCAGAATTTGCCCATTCGTCACGTCTCGATTCTCAAAGCGCTTTTGAATGTCTAAAGCGTGAGCGCGCTCGTGAGCATCTTGATATTCCTTATCTTCGCTTTCTAAATGAGAACCAGGACGGAAATGCACATCAAAGTCATGGGTATGATCATGGTGCCCGATGATCAAAGTGACAGAAAGTCCATTAGAGACTTCAATGCAAGACGCCGATTCCAAGTATCCATCACGCTCTATAAAGTGATAGATATCAGAAGGTTGATAACCATCACTCGATACCGAAACCTTGATACCTTCAGCAGTTAAAGGTTTACCGCTGAGTGTTCGCAACTGGAAACGGTGATGCTCCCCTTCCTCTGTAATCGAAAGCGAAACATGCCCATGTCCTGTATCCACAACTTGCGTCGTCCAATCGCGAGCATGATCCTGAGCTTTGTTCCAAGCTCGCTCATCGCTCCATGTCCGCCAAAACATCCATACGCCGGTTGTCACGATAATGACCCCAGAGATAAGTTGCATCCATGGTTCAGCCGCTTCAGCGGTGAATTTCTGGCTAATATACATCCCGCCAACAGCGATTAACCATACAATTGCAGTGTGAGAAAGTGTGGCAGCTAAACCCAGCATCACGGCTTGTTTGACCGTTCCTTTCACAGCGACAATGAACGCCGCCATCATCGTTTTAGAGTGCCCAGGTTCTAAACCATGCAAAGCGCCAAGCAAAATGGCACTGGGAATAAAGAACCACCCATTACCTTGTTGTAGTAACGCGACAAAATCCATTGTTGTTCTCTGTTGTTGATTCTAATTTATCGCAAACTATACTCCCCCCTAGTATTAAATACTACCCCCCAGTATAAATTGAGTGCTACATTATCAGTTAGAATAACTCGGCCCGTAACTTAAAGAAGATAAGACATGTCGCATACAACCAGAGATCAAAAGAAGCTCAACACTCGAGTCAGTAAAATACAGGGTCAGGTGAATGGACTTAAAAAAATGCTGGAAGAAGAGCATGAATGCCAAGATGTGTTGCAGCAGATTGCCGCTATTCGGGGAGCAGTAAATGGTTTGATGCGAGAAGTAATTAAAGGTCACTTAATTGAGCACGTTGTACTTGAGGAAGACAAAACTCAACGTGAAAAAGATATGGAAGTCGTATTAAAAGTACTGGACTCTTATATAAAGTAACCCTACTTCGCTAGAGTAAAGTCACTAGGGTTAAACTCGAATAGATCCTTTATAGGTAATCGCTTACTAAGCGGGAAATAACAATTCCATTTCATATTGATTAAGTTGAAAATGGAACCTATATCGGTTCGAGTTAAATAGTTTATTTATAAGAACTAAAACGGCCCAAACATAGGGCCGTTCATATTATTAACAATCTCTAAACCATCTGATAAAAATACATGTTGTGATAGGCTTTTACTTTATGGAAGAGTACAAATAAACCTTTATACCTCTTGTAATTCGACGTGCTTAGCGCTGTAAGATTTTGTAAATGCGACACATCCCAAAAGTACAGCAAGTGGTAACACGGGATCAAAGATTGAACCATGAGATCCGAAGAATAAGTTAAGAATCATGACTAATGAACCACCAATAGCCCAAGCAATTGTTGTTGGAATAGTCCAAATAATGAGTTGTTTCTTAACCTCAGTCACCCCCATTAATCGATTAACAATATGGAATAGCGAGTCATTAAAGTAGCCAGCAAATAGAGATCCCATCGTAGCTGCCGTCGCTGCGAATAAAAGGTTAACGTCAGGAATATTCACTAAAACTGGGGCAGATATAGAAGCAGCGGTTATCATGGAGACTGTACCAGAGCCCTGAATAATACGAACTAACGTCGCAATAATAAATGGAATCATAACCGCAGAAATAGGAAGCCCTGCAACTTGGTTGGCAATCTCTGCGCCCGCACCCGTTTCACGCAATACGGCACCTAACGCGCCACCAGCTCCTGTTACTAACAAAATGATGCCACAAGTGGAGATTCCTTGTTCCATCTTTTCATTCGCTTCTTCTTTGGTAAGGTTATTACCCAATGTGTAAACCGCTAGTAACGTCG
This sequence comes from Vibrio sp. PBL-C16, assembly GCF_034321865.1. Classification (NCBI taxonomy): domain Bacteria; kingdom Pseudomonadati; phylum Pseudomonadota; class Gammaproteobacteria; order Vibrionales; family Vibrionaceae; genus Vibrio; species Vibrio sp. PBL-C16. The sequence continues at coordinate 859,677 of NZ_JAXLNY010000001.1, forward strand.
CTATTGATAGTGCAATAGTAGGGCTGCCGATAAAAGCGATAAATTGACCAAATGTTGTTGCAGTCAGCCCTTCGAAACCGAAAGTCCCCTCTAATAAACCCATCACTGATTTCGCAAGTATAAGTAAAATAGGGATAATAATTGGAGCGATAGATTTACTTAAAGATGGTAGGTCTTTCGCTTCTTTACTTGCAATGTACTCTTTGTGATCATTAATCAGTTGCTCACTAGACTTCGAGAAATGTTCGGTTGGAATGAATTCAGGAAACTGCTTTTCTAACCATCTTGCATACCAAACAATACCCATGACACAAGGCGCTGCGATCATCAAACCAAAACCTAACATGCTGGCAAGATCGACACCAAAGATACCAGCAACGCCCAAAGGTCCTGGAGTCGGCGGAATAGCGTGATGCGCTACGACCAAGCCGCCCGCCAGAGCAACCGTAAGCGTTAAAATCGAGCGATTGGACGTTTTTGACAAAGACTTCGCAATTGGATAAAGAATGATAAGCGCGCTATCCACAAAGATTGGGATGCTAACAATATAGCCAGTTACAGCAAGAGCGGCCTCTTCTTTCTTTTTTCCTAACCACTTTATAAAATTATAGGCAATACTTTCTCCTGCTCCAGAAGCCTCTAAAATAGCCCCCATCATAACGCCGAGACCGATGACAATCCCTATACCGCCTAATGTTCCACCAAATCCTTTGCTAACGGTCGCAATCGTGTCGTCAACACTTAACCCACCAATAATACCTGCGATACATGCCGCAATTAACATCGCAATTAACACATGTACTTTTGTACGTAATACAAGAAAAACAAGGACTGATACGGCTACTATTAGTCCAATTACTGAGGTTGGTAACATTAGACAATCTCCATATTGTTAACAGAAATAAATTGTTGTAATACATCCTTGAAATTACTGTCTGATTTAAATCCAAGCTCCAGTTCTTTAGTACAATCAATTTTTTGTGGCCAACTACTCACAATACGATCAATACCCGCATCATGCTCATAGGTAATATAATTAGAAAGTTGTTTACCCATTAGAGTGTCCATTGTTTGAATCATCTCAGCTGGTGTAGTTTGAATACCAGGTAAATTAAGCGTTCTATAGGACAGATTATTTAACTGCTCATAAGGCATTAGCCCTGCATATTGAATATTGTCCACCACTCTAGACGGGCTCGATATCCAAAGTTTTAGCGTAGGGTCTACAGGACAATTTGATTCTTGAGCATTCAAAGGCTCACGAATAATTCCGCTTACGAAAGAGCTAGCGGCAAGGTTTGGTTTCCCAGGGCGAATACAAATAGTCGGTAAACGTACGGATACAGCTTTAACAAAGCCTTTACGGGCATAGTCGTTCACCAATAACTCACCTATAGCTTTTTGCGTCCCGTAGGATGACTGAGGATGAAGTGCTGTTATTGGTGTAATCGTTTCCGGAAGATCACCACCAAATACAGCTAAAGATGAAGCAAACGTAAAACGAATATTAGGGTTTACTTTACGGCAACGCTCAAGCAATAACTGTGTGGTCGTCAGATTTACAGCTACGCCTAAATCAAAATCTTGCTCAGCATGGCTCGATACAATTGCCGCTAAATGAAAAATGTGTGTCGTTTCGGCAGTAATAACTTGGTCTATATTTTCTCGTTTTGTCATATCCATGACTAAAGAAACGACTCGGTCATCAATGCCCTCTAAGCGCGACTTTTGAATGTCGACAATAGTAATACTTTCAGCTTTGTTTTCTTTTAGTAGTGATTTGGCAAGTAGGGTTCCGAGAAAACCCGCCCCTCCAGTTATGATAATATTCATAGTCACGACCCTTTGTTTTTGTAATTAGTTTCAAGTTATTTATGGATAGAAATTAAAATTGTTATAGGTATGGTTTAACCCAACTAAGGCCCAGCTGCGTGCTATGCCTTGGGTTGTATTCACAACCGATCCAGCCTTGGTAACCAGAGTCATCCAAAACATTGAATAGGTGTGGGTAATTCAGTTCGCCTTCCGATGGTTCGTGCCTTTCAGGCACAGAAGCAATTTGAATATGGCCTGTGTATGGCGCCACATCGCGAATCAACGTACTCAGATCACCGTCCATAATTTGTGCGTGATAGAGATCGAGCTGCAATTTCACGTTTGGACGAGCCACTTGTTTGATGAGTTCAACCGCTTCACGTTGATGTGCAACAAAGTAGTTCGGTACATCGCGATTGTTGAGTGGCTCAATCATCAGCTCAACACCATGTTCGGCAAACTTATCCGCTGCATAACGAATGTTTGAGATAAAGGTTTCAATATGCTGATCACGAGTGAAGCGTGAATCAACAATGCCAGACATAGCGTGAACCTTTTTACAGTTCAGTGCCTTGGCGTACATCAACGCAGTCTCGACGCTCGTTTTAAATTCATCCTCACGCCCCGGAATAGCTGCAAAACCTCGTTCACCTGCATCCCAATCACCTGGAGGCATGTTGAATAACGCTTGCTCAAAACCAAACTGCTGTATCTTGCTTGCTAGTTCTTGCGCTTCGAATGCGTATGGGAAAAGGTATTCCACCGCTTTGAAGCCCGCTTGGTGTGCTTTTTCGAAACGATCTAGAAAAGGAACTTCTGTGAATAACATTGTCAGATTTGCCGCGAATTTAGCCATTACTTACCTCTCCCTTTTAGGTCTTGAATCTCAGTATCCGTTAAGTAGCGGATGTTGCTATCTTTAAGAATGAACGCTAGCTTCGCTGTCTCTTCTAGCTCTTCTGCGTTATCCACTGCATCTTCAAAGTCCGTACCCGTGATCACTGGACCATGGTTCGCCAGGAGGAAAGCTCGGTAGTCACTAGCCCGCTGCGCAAGTTCTTCAGCAATCTGAGGGTCGCCCGGGCGCAGGTACGGAATCACTGGCAGTTCGCCAATGCGCATTACAAAGTAAGGTGTGAAAGCTTTGATGGCATTCTCGCGATCTAAACCTTCAAGACAAGAAAGCGCCGTCAAGTAAGTAGAATGTAGATGCACAATCGCATTACACTTTGAGTTATTTCGATAAATCGCCAGATGAAAAGCCACTTCTTTTGATGGCTTTTCACCAGAGATATGGTTGCCATCAATATCCACAACCGAAAGCTCTTCAGCAATCAAGCGGCCGAACGAAGAACCAGTTGGCGTTGCCAGAAAGTGTCCATTAGGCAGTTTTAGAGAAAGGTTGCCAGCGCCGCCAGTCGCATAGCCACGTTCAAACATAGAGCGCGCCATAGTGACCATTTGCTCTCGCAGTTGTTGTTCTGTCATCAATTCTTTATTCATCACAACCTCACCTATTCAAAAAACGACTGTGCTTTGGCAAAGAAGTGTTCATCGCCGAAGTTGCCCGATTTCAGAGCCAAAGAAAGCTCGCCTTCAAGTGACTTCACCCAAGGTACACCTGGTGCGATTTGAGGACCGATATGAAAACCTTTTACGGCTAGGCTTTGGGTTACAACCCCTGAGGTTTCCCCACCCGCAACGATGAAATTTTTCACACCGTGCTGCTGAAGTTTGATTGCAAGTTGGCTAAAGAATTGTTCAACCGCGTGACTTGAAGAATGCGCGCCAAACTCTTGTTGAATCGCTTTTAACGCCGCTGCATCTGCGGTTGCGTAAACCAGTGGTGCGAACTCGCTTTCGATGTTGGTCATGACCCAATCAAACACTTGATTTGAGTAATCTTCTTCCGTCAGACACGCCTTCACATCAATAGCAAAGTGTGGCGCTTTTTCTTTGTAAACAGCGACCTGTTGGTTGGTCATGACAGAACAAGATCCAGATAACACAACGGTTGGTGCCTTTTTAGGGTTCCCCTCTTGCTTCGCATCACTTTGATCTTCAAGGTTCTCTATCCAGTTCTTAGCAATACCCGCAGCCAAACCAGAACCACCAGTTACCAGTTTTAGAGACTTCGCTGCTTGGCCAAGTGTGACGAGATGCTCTGCATTGAATGCATCAACCACTGCGTAGCGGTTGCCTTGTACTTTTAGCTCTTCAAAGCGCTCAATTACCGCTTTTGGACCTTGTTCAATTATTTGGAAGTTCACCAGGCCAGATTTGCCTTGAGATTGAGCATCCATCATACGAACTAGGCTTGAATCAGTCATTGGTGTCACAGGGTGATTACGCATACCTGAGTCGCTTAGCAAGTCTTGGAATACAAATAGATGGCCGTTGAAAACTGTGCGACCATTCACTGGTAATGATGGGCATACAATGGTGAACGCTTCACCTAGCTCTGCAAGCAGTGCATCCGTTACAGGACCAATGTTACCTTCTGCTGTGCTGTCAAACGTTGAGCAGTACTTGAAGTAAAACTGCTGACAGCCATTTGCTTGCAGCCACTTAAGCGCTGCTACTGAATCCTCGATTGCCTCATCTACAGGACAAGAGCGAGATTTAAGACTGATCACGACCGCATCTGCGTTTACATCAATCTCTTCTTTTGGAATACCGTTAAGCTGAACTGTGCGCATGCCGTTTTCTACAAGAAAACCTGCGATGTCTGTTGCGCCAGTAAAGTCGTCTGCGATAACGCCTAATAACATCATTTTTTCTCCGTTTTACGTGCGCTTATTTCTGTTTGTTTTCTACACCTGGAAGCTCAATACCATCAAAAATCTTGATAACGGCACTGTCGTCCTCCTGCCCAAAACCAGCATTGCTTGCACTCAAAAACATGTTTAGTGCTGTGCTTGATAGAGGAAGTGGAAATTTGAGATCTTTTGCTGTGTCCGATACGAGGTTTAAATCTTTCACAAAGATGTCGACCATAGATTTAGGGGAGTAGTCACCATCAACTACATGCTTCATGCGGTTCTCAAACATCCAAGAGTTACCCGCTGCATTCGTCACCACGTCGTACATCAGGTCAAGAGGAATGTTTGCACGTGCCGCTAATGCCATTGCTTCAGCACCAGCTGCGATATGAACACCTGCTAGCAATTGGTGGATAATCTTCACAGTTGCGCCTAGGCCAATCGCTTCACCGATGTTGTAGACTTTAGCTGCCGTTGCGTTGAGTACTGGTTCAAGTGCATCAAATGTGCTTTGCGCTCCCGACGCCATAATAGTCATCTCACCTAATTCTGCTTTTGCAGCACCACCAGATACCGGTGCATCAAGCATCACAAGATTGTGTTCTGCCAATTTCGCTTCAATTTGTTTTGCGTCTTCTGCTGAGATGGTTGCTGAAACCATTACTGGCGTATTCGGCTTAAGCGCTGTAGCAAGACCGGTTTTGAACAAGACCGTGTTAACTTGAGCTGCGTTCACAACAAGAACTAGAACCGAATCAAGCTTATCTGCAAACTCAACTGCATTTGTAGAAACAGCTTTTGCACCGAATGAACCTAACTCTTCAAGCGCTTGATAATTTAAATCGAAACCATAGACATCTAGGCCTGCACGCACACATGACTTTGCGGCGCCCATTCCCATAGAGCCTAAACCGATAACACCTACAGATTGAACTTCACTCATAAAAACAATGCCTTCTGGTCTATTAAACTTTGTTAATTCTTGTTTGGTTGATGTGATTATATGTGAAGATTAATACTAAGACCTCGCTTTGAATCACATTTTTTCACACAAATTAACAATGTCGTGATATATACCTCTTTATGGGCAGAGATATTCCGAGCAGTTAACACAAGCGAAGGCTGTTCTTACAACGTTGAGAACATAATTCACAGATATTCACAACAAATGAAAAGATTGGTAGGATACTGAAAAACAAGAATATAGAAGTGAAACTATGATCCCAGCAGAACGTCAAAGAACCATATTATCCCTGTTATCACATCAAGAAGTGTTAAGCATTTCAGATTTAACCGACCACCTTGGCGTATCACATATGACCATTCGTCGTGATATCGTGAAGCTTGAATCCTCAGGTAAAGTCGTTTCTGTTTCTGGTGGAGTGCAACTCGCTCAAGCTCTACATTCCGAACTTTCCCATGATGCGAAGGTCGAGCAACAAGCGGATGAAAAGATTCAAATTGGTAAGCTGGCGGCTACGTTAATTGGTCAAGACGCTACGATTTACTTGGATGCGGGAACAACCTCTCTAGAAATCGCCCATCAAATAGCAAATCGTAATGATCTTTTAGTGATCACCAATGACTTCTCTATTGCTGCTTTCCTTATGACGCACAGTGAATGTGAGCTTTACCACACAGGGGGAAAAATTGACCGCGAGAACCAATCCACCATTGGTGGAAAAGTCGCAGAGTTCTTGAATGGGCTAAATATTGATATCGCCTTTATTTCGACTTCATCTTGGAGCTTGAAAGGCTTATCAACACCTAATGAAAATAAAGTTCTCGTTAAAAAAGCAATCATCAAGGCGGCACAAACCAATTATCTGATCTCAGACTCAACTAAATACGGTCAGATAGCGAGCTTTCATGCATTAGACATCGAGCAATTGGACGGAATTATTACCGATCGAAACCTATCCGAAGTGGTCACTCAAGAATTAACGGATAAAGGATTACGTGTGTATAAAGAGTAATACTACCTAAACATCTGAGTTCGCGTAACTTTTATACTCGTTAATTTATAGGTGCTTCCAATATACGTAGACCGTGCTGTGTACTTTCTGGCAGAAAACACATCCTTTTGTTTTCTAAATTACCAAATTACTGATTACATCTGGATATGGACGCTCACTTCGCTTTATCGCTGCTCGTCACTTGTCATCAAAAATCAAATTCACTGCAATTGCCATCAAAACTAAGCCTGAGATTGGCAGCAAGACACCTAATGGTGAGCGCTCAATGTAAGGCAGATTCTCTGCAATCAATAAACCCCACTCAGGTTCTGGCGGCTTAACGCCAAGTCCGATAAAACTCAGAGAAGTCAGGCTAAGCGTAATGTAAGGCAAACGCAGAAACGCGTGGCGAATCAATGGCGGCAGCACATAAGGCAACAAGTAGTAACGGAGTACTCGCCACTGACTGGTTCCCCAAATGGGCGCAAGATGCGTGTAAGGCTGCGCTTTGGCTTCCATCAACAAACTTGCACAGTGCGCTGCTAATGGTGCCCATGACACCATAACAATCGCAATCAAGGCACTGTTTGGGTTCATCCCCGTTAGACCAGCAATCAGCAGACCCGCCACGATGTATGGCACACCTTTGGTGATCTCAATTAAGCCTTGGCTATAACGAGTCACAAAGCCGAGCAGCAAACCAATCACCAAACTTAGGAAGGTTGCGATGATGCCCATTTTGATTGTCGACATCATACCGCCGCCAACACGAGCAAGCAGATCTCGCCCGACCGCATCGGCACCAAACGGTGCTGCTAAGCTTGGCGATTCAAGGCGGGTAAATTGGATAGTGTAAGGATCGCGCATTAAGGCCCATCCCGCACAACCAATCAGCAAGGCAAAGATTGTGGCGCTGACGATGCGTTTGGTGGTGCTTTGGGTAAAACGGAACGTGCTGTGACTACTGATCAACTTACCACTTGTGACACTGTGTCCGAGTAACCAGCGTTGCAATAAAATACTCGCACTGCTGATCAACATCGAGAACACCAGTAACACCAACAAGCCACCTTGCAGCATCGGCAGATCTTGTGACTTCGCTGCACCTAAGATTAGTCGTCCGATGCCCGGAATGGAAAACACTTGTTCCACAGCAACCGCGCCGCCGGTCAAACCAATCACCGTCATTGCGATTTGAGGAATCAAGTTACTAACAGCACGCCACAAGGCAAAGCGTAATATTTGAAACTTACTGACGTTCGCCGATAGCCAACTGATCACCCAAGGCTCATCTAGTACACGCTTGAGGCTGTCATTGAGCAAGCGCCCAAACAAGCCAGCAGCAGGCAATGCCATTGCCAAACTTGGTAGCCAGAGGTTTTGCACGCCTTGCCAACCATAAGGCGGGAACCAGCCCAACCAAATGGAAAACACCATGATCAGCAACGAAGCAATCACGTATTCAGGCAGTGAGACCAACACCGAACTGAGCGTGTCATGATGTTTGTCTAAACGATTCTGTTGCCAACGACGCACAGTGTAAAGGACGCTCGCCATACACATTACAAATGCCATACCTAACGCTGTAAGCATCAGTAATAGCGACGTTTTTGCGGTTTGTTGAACGCTCTCCATAACGGATGCGCCGCTCACCCAAGAGACACCTAAGTCTCCTTGCATGGCAAGCGTCAGCCAATCCCACAATCGCTCAGCAGCGCTGCGGTCAAGTTGAAGATCTTCTCGAATTGCTTGCAGAGCTTCTGCCGTCAGCAATTGTTGAGCACCCGCACGAGCACGGAGGATTGATTGGCTTGGGTCGATACCGGCAATATCCGGCATCAAACCCACCAGCACAACCACTACCCCGAGTGACAGGAAGCGCGACAAAAAACGCGTAAACCATTCAGGCATACAAGCGCTCCAACGAGAACGCATGTTGGCAACAGACGACATCGAGTTAGTTCACCTCAGTAAACTGGTCGATCAGGCGACGCTCACGTGGGTCACGTTGTGCATTCTTCACGCGATCACTCTCACCTTGGATTACACGCTCGTGAAGCAGTGGAATCACAGCGTATTGCTCAAGGATTTTGCTTTCTGCTTCGATGATCGCTTGTTGGCGTTTCTCACCCAACGGCTGACGATCAGCGTGTTTCAATGCTGCGTCCACTTCTTCAGAGCAGAACTGACCTAGGTTGTAAGAACCTTTACAGCTAAAGTCACTTTGCATGTACGCCACTGGGTCACCAGAATCCAACACCGTTGCACGTGACAACAAGAACGCATCGAACTTACCTGCTAGTGCATCGTTTTCGATTTGTGCGTATTCACGAACGTCTAGTTCAACCACAAAGCCAGCCGCTTCAAGTTGTTGCTTTAATAGCACCGCTACTTCTGGCAACTCAGCACGGTCGGTAAACGTACCAATGGTGATCTTCTCACCGTTCGCGTGGCGCATTTCCATGGTTTCCATACGAGGGTTCGCATCACGAATTGGTTGAGCCCATGCCAATGCAGCACCTAACAAACCTTTCGCTGAATCGGCGTGGTTCTCGTAAACCGTTTTGATGATTTGCTCACGGTTAACCGCTTGAGCCGCTGCTTTACGCAAACCGAACTGGCTAAACACATCTGATTTGTTGTTTAGGTAAAGCGTGTTGGTACGCGGCATTGCCACTTCGTGCAGCTGTGAAGATTCCATCATCGCGATTTGCGATACAGGAACCGCTTCAACGACATCCGCCTCACCGGTACGCAGCGCTGCAGCACGAGCAAAACCGTTTGGTACGTATTCCGCAAAAATGCTATCTACTTTCGCTTTTTCACCCCAGTAACCATCAAAACGCTTTAATTTAGCGCTGGTTGTCCCGTTGATTTCTGTCAGAACGAATGGACCCGTACCCGCATTGATTGGCACAACACGACCGTTTTTTTGATATGCAGCACCAGAAAGGATCGCTAGCTGTGGGCTAGATAGACGGCTTGGCAACAATGGATCGTTAAAGGTCGTTTTGATTTCAACAGTGAAGTCGTCCAATGCGCGAACTTGCCATTCGATACCATCCAAAATGCGTGGCTTTGGTGCGGCATCTAATGCTTTTTGTAGAGAGTTCACGACCGCGTTGGCATCAAGGTCAGAACCATCGTGGAATTTCACGCCCTTACGTACCGTAAATTGCCACGTCATCGGGTCAACTTGTTCCCACTCTGTTGCCAGCATAGGCTCTGCTACCGACTGATCGCTAAGGTTCACTAGCGTTTGTGCTGTGCTCCAACGTGACAGTTTGAACGCGTCATCTGAAAGTGGCGACAAACCTGTGCGTGGTGGTTGCATCATGGCAACGCGAATTTCCGTTGCTTGCGGTGCAGCTGCTTTTTCCGCTTCTGGCTTGCTTTCGCCAGAGTCAAAACAACCCGTCAGCAGTGCGCTTAAAGCCAGCGACAAAGCTAACTTGGGAGTACTAAGGTGCATAAGAAACCTCTCCAATGGTTTTTGTGAATTCATTACTTTTGTGTTGAGCGCTCATCAAGGCTCTCGTGATCAAGTGCGATGGGTTAGTTGTCACGTTTTGTGCTGTGCCGTGCTCGACAACGCGTCCTTTGTCTAACACCAGGATTTCATCGCATAGGGTTTGTGCCGCATCGAGGTCGTGTGTCACCAAAATCAGGCGCATCTGACGACTCTTTTGAATGCCTGCCAACAAGTCGAGAATCTGTTTACGACTGACGGGATCTAGGCTGCTGGTTGGCTCATCGGCAACCAACACGCAAGGCTCAACAATTAAAGCTCTGGCGATAGCCACACGTTGCGCTTGCCCAACTGATAATTGCTGCGGGTTACGATCTAACAATGCGAGATCCAAACCGACATCCGCCAAGACCTTTTCCACCTTCTCGTTAAGTTCTTGCGTTAAACCAATGTTGCTCAAAGGCTCCAGTAAGATCTGGCGAACGGTGTAGTACGGATTCAAGCTAGACTGCGGCTCTTGCGGGATCAGCTGAATGTGCTGACATAACTCTTGGCGCCGCTTAGCCGAGCTACGCGATAGCGGATAACCACACACATACACTTCACCAGATGTGGGTTTACGAAGACCGAACAAAAGCTCAATCAAGGTCGATTTACCCGCACCAGAAGGACCAACAATCGCAATGTTCTGTGTATCAATGGCAAGATCCAATTGTTCGAGCGCTTTAAACGGCTTGCCCCCTAACCAACTTGGTTTGGAGTAATAGTGAACACTGGCTTGCTCAAAGCGAACTTCCGCCGATTTAGGCTGCGTGTGCCCGATCAAGTTGTGCTTAGTCAAAATAGGCTCCAGAGATGAGGTTAAGGCAGCAGTTGCGCAAGTTGTTGGCAGAAAGGATGCGAACTTTGCTGAATGGCTTGCCATGGTGCGCCATAAGCCACCATGGTGTTGTCCGCAATCACCAAGACTTTGTCACACGCCAAAGCCGCAGATAGGTCGTGCGTGATCAACAAACCACTGATGTTGCGTTGCTGAACACTGCTGCGGAACAACTCAAGGATCTCCGCTTCGGTGATTGGATCGAGCGCACTGGTGGGCTCATCAGCAATGATCAAGTTGGCACTACCAAGCAACGCAATGGCAATACAAATACGCTGACGTTGACCACCAGATAGCTGGCTTGGATGCTGCGCTAATGCTGCTTTTGGATCCGTAAATCCGAGTTGAGACAGCAAGGTCGTCACCGTTTCTCGGTTTGCTGAAGACAAACGTGTTTTGTTGCCCGTCAATGCCAAACACAGTTGTTGCTCGACAGAGGCCAATGGATTCAGTGCTTTAAGTGCATCTTGGAAAATGACCGCAGGACGCTGAGATTGACTCCGTTGCAGCATGGCAGTTTGTGCGACCTCACTGCTGTTAAGCTGGATACTTCCGTCTACCCAAATATCAGACGGCAAAAAACCTGCGACGGCTTTCGACAACATGGATTTACCAATGCCGGAAGGTCCCATAATGGCAAGAACTTCACCTTGAAACAGCTCAAAAGAAATGTCTTTGAAGAGTGTGCGTTCTGAGTCTGTAAGGCTGAGATTATTAACGGAGAGTATTGGTCGAGAAATCACGGCATCAAACTAAATGTAATAATATAACATCACAAATAATATCATGCGGGTTAAAGCAAGGAAACCAGTCGGAAAGGTTATTTCATCACCTTTTTCAGATTTATCAACAAGGGCAGATAGCTCCCCCCCCTTGTGATAAGAACATCTAAGTTAGGTCATTTGTGACAGTGTGTATTAAAGACACTTTTGTTTAACTTGACCGAGGTATGGAAACAAGAAGACAAAGCGCCCAACGTAGAACAACGTGAATGCCAGCCATAAACCGTGGTTGCCCCAATATTGCACCGCAATAAATTGAGTCACTAAGAACAACACCATGGTTAGAAAGGTAGAGTTACGCACTGGTCGCGTCGTCCCTGTACCGATAAAGATGCCGTAAAACGTAAGACCAAAACCAGCAACCAACGGGAATGCCAATAACCAAGGGCTCATGTCCAAATACAGCTCAACAAGATTTGGCAAAGTGGTAAATAACGACACCACTTGGTGTTTGAACTGCACTAGCAGCAAGGTCAAGACAACAACGAACGCTGCGGTCCATTGCGTGTTTAGCTTAATCACGTTATCAAGCAATGTCTTATTCTTCTGCCCTACTGCTTTACCTGCGAAGACGCTCGACGCATTCGCCACACCATCGAACATGTAGCTGACGATAAAGGTCACTTGCATCAAGATTGCGTTCGCAGCAAGCACATCAGAACCAAGCTGAGAGCCTACACGCGCCATCATGTTGAAGAACACCAATAGACACACAGTGCGAAGCAGCAGATCCATATTGGAAGACGCGATAACTTTGAGATCTTTACGCGTCATTTTTGCGGTCTGAATGTAATCAAACAGCGGGAAGCGGCAGGTTTTCAACACCAGCACCGCACCAATAACAAACGTCGAGATTTGCGCGATAAGTGTCGCTACCGCAACGCCAGCAATCCCCATATCGAAGTACAACACAAAGACGATATCCAGCACGATGTTCAGCACGTTACCAAACACTTGCGTGAACAAGGTTTCTTTGGCTTTCGCCTGCCCCATCAACCAACCAATCACGGTGTAGTTCAGCAGTACAAATGGCGCACCAAAGATCATGATATCGAAGTAAATCTTAGCGTTTTCTGCCACAACTGCATCAGGGGAGATAATCAGCTCTGCCCCCATCCAAATCACGGACTGCAACGCAATGAAAATCAAGCCAAGGCAAAGCGAAAGCACGAAAGGACGGAATAAGCTGCTCGCTTGATCCTCTGGGCTATTTTTACCTAATGCTATTGCACTTTGCCCAGTCGTACTGACGCGGAAAAAGCCAAACAGCCAATACAAGGTATTCATGATGACGGTGCCTATCGCTACACCACCAATCATCTCAGCCACACCGAGTTTACCGATCACCGCGGTGTCCACCGCCCCCAATAATGGTTGGGTAACAGTAGAAACGATGAAAGGAAATGCGATTTTAAAATAGTCTTTATGAGTCAGGGACATCTTAAATTATGAACAGGATTAATTTTTATAAGGTCGCTATCATATGCGAATGGCGCCCGAACATGAACCAAAGTTCGCCAGCAAGGAATAGCATTGATAATTGATACAACCGGCAAACGTATCCTCATATCAAAGCTTGAAATAGAATAACGACTTATGAGAAAAGCCAAGTTAACTGCATATAAATGAGTTTCTAGTTTGGAAAGATTGGCGTTTGGTGGAGCATGGCAGATCAGAATGTATCTGCCATGTCATAACGGTAGTGATTGGTGAAAAGAGACCGTACAGATGATATTTAATGCTTGTGGGTTTCATCTGACAATGTTTAGGTCGATACCAAGCCTTATGTTCTGTAAAGCACCTTTACAACATGCCAACCGAACTTGGTTTTAACTAGATGCGGCGTTAACACTTCGCCAGAAAAGCACACTTTGTCGAATTGAGGTACCATTTGACCACGGCGGAATTCACCAAGGTCACCACCGCGTTTGCCTGACGGGCAAGTTGAATACTTCTTCGCTAATGTCTGAAACTTTGCGCCTTTTTTCAGTTGCTTGATTATGTCTTCCGCTTGCTCTTTGTGCTTCACAAGAATATGTAATGCGGCTGCTGTATTTGCCATTGATCTATCTCTCACTATTCTGGTCGCGCAAGTGTACCCAATCCTTTTTAACAGACCAAACATTTCTTAATAATAGCTCAGCGGTAAAGGCCCAAATACACGAGGAATATAAAATCGTCTACATAATGAGTTTAAAATACAAACAAGTTTTGCTCAGTTAATCACTATGTCTCTAAAAGATTGTCTAAAAAGCTCACATTTGTCTCTCCGATGGTTGAAGCCTTCGTCTGATAAGATTAGATTAGACACAATTCGGTGGTATTTATAAGGTTATTTTCATGGTAAAAGTCGTTAGCAAAGCGAATCAGTCTCAGGGCATGTTGATGTTTAAGCTCACCCTGCAACAGAGTTTCGCTATCGGTACGCTAAAAGTCCGTGAAATCGTCCCATACATGCCAACGACGAAGATCCCTTACTCGCATCATCACGTCATTGGAACCGTTACGATACGTAACTTAACAGTACCAGTGATCGATATGTCAGCGGCTGTTGGCTTTCGTCCTATAAGTGAAGAAGAATATAAAAGCTGCTACTTGATCGTGACAGATTGCTTGCGAACCGTGGTAGCTTTTATGGTTCGTAGTATAGAGAAGATCATTGAGTGCGATTGGAAAGCTATTGAAACGCCACCTCCGAGCGCTGGAAAAAATATTTTCGTGACTGGAATTACTCGCTACGAGGATAAAACGGTTCAAATGCTGGATGTGGAACTGCTACTTTCCAAAATTTATCCGCAGTACGAGAATTCAAAGATCCCAATGCTGACAGATATTGAGCGAGAACGCCTAAAAGCACTCAGTATTCTATTGGTGGATGACTCTTCCATCGCTCGTAAACAGCTATGTGACGCACTCGATAGCATCAATATTGGGTATCAAATCTGTAAAAATGGTTTAGATGCATTGGAACTGATGAAAAGTGACGCTGCGGCTCATCGCCCAATTGATATTCTGGTCAGCGATATTGAAATGCCCGGATTAGACGGTTATGAATTAGCATTTGAAGTTCAGAATAATTCCTCTCTGAACCATTCATACCGCATTTTACATACATCGTTATCGAGCGAAATCTGTGTAGACAGAGCTCACCAAGTTGGCGCGCATGAGGCACTTGAGAAATTCAATGCAGGAGAACTAATCGAAGCGATGCTTCGCGGAGCAAAAGAGCTAGAAGCCAAAGCTATGACTTCTTAACTCTTATTGGACGAGTTGATTTGAGAATATAATGCAGTGCTTGTCCTACCCCTGATGCTCACATCCGCTAATTTCTCAGCTCACTTCTTTGGCATCGCGTAACTACGAGAAACGAATTCCGTCTCTTTGACTTGATGAGTATGATTAATATAAGAAGCTAGGCTGTAAAGTACATTCGCTAATAAGTTCGCGTAACGAAACAAAATAGGTGCGGGCTGCTTCTTACCTGTATGTTCAACGGCAACTAATGCTCGTACCGTTTTTTTAGCTTGGCAACGGCACAAATGCAATTGACTGGCTGCCGGGTGCCCTCCGGGTAGAACAAAGCCTTTGAAGCCACCATCAATGCGTTGCTTGAGCAAAGCATAATCGGCCTTTAACTCTTCAACTTCCGTCTCTGTAATCGCTAATTTTCCGCGAACCGAACCATTTAGATGATAAACATTAGGCTGCATTCTTGTCAGTATATCGCGGCTAAACTCGTCCAACTCCATAGCGAGAACAAGGCCAATACGACTACAAAGTTCATCTGCTGTAATTTCAAAGTCACAAACCGGACTGTCCTCGTAAATAAACGGATAGCAAATCTCGCTCAATTCCTTACTTACAGGTTTCATGCTTTTGTTCCAATATAAAAAAGGGAGTCAGTATAACCTAACTCCCTTTAAACGTTCATTATGCCAAATTATCGACATTCATATGATCGGTTTACAATCAGGCACTTTCGACTTTCTTGTGACCTTCTTGAAGGTGAACAAAATCGACTAAATCATCACCAGACACTTGATACGCCTGACCAAAACCTTTAACAAATAGCCCCGATTCTGGCTTTAAGTTGAACAAAACGAAATCCTCTAGCTGGCTTAGACCATCAATAATCTCACCAAAACGCTCTTTCATTTGTCCAACAACTTGTTGCCACATCTCTGTGTCTCGCTCAACTACATTTGCTACCGCATCAAAAGTTAAGCGCTTACGAGCAAACAGCTGCTTTGAAGACTCTTCATCTTCGATCATCATCAATGAAACATTTGGATTTTCTAAAAGGTTACGGGCATGACGAGCGATTTTAGAAATGAGAACGAAATAACCTTCCTGGTTTTGGACATAAGGCGCGTAGCTTACATTCGGGCGACCTTCTGCATCGACAGTTGCAAGCTGAAGTGTACGACGCTCCTGACGGAACTCTTTGATCTCTGGCCCTAAACGACCTTGCAAACGCTCTTGTTTAACTTGTTGATCCATATTGATACCTGACTTTACTAATTAGTATTCGAGTTAAGCCTCGATTATGTTTGTGATTACTTTTTTAATTCGGCTTGTAGGGCACGAAATGCGGTGACTTGCTCTTCAATCAACTCGCGCTTTTCGTTACGGCCTAAATAAACCTTGAAAATATTGCTTCCGCACTCTGAGAAAAAACCAAAATAGTGACTCTCTCTACCCATAAACGGTTTACTGACTAATGCGACATTTTTAACGTTATCTAATTTAAGGTGGCCGTGCAGTTCACCTTCTCTACCCATTAAATTGTAATAGCCACGCGCCACTTTTCCTTTTGGAAACGGCGCTTTAACTTCAAAGATAGAACCAAAAGAGTGGACGATGGTCGTCACCGGGCCAAAACCAACCAAACTTTCTAAGATGCTTTGCGCTTGCTCTCCTGGTGCAATAGCCACCATTTCCTGAGGTAGAGCCGCAACAACCTCAAACTCGGAAATGCCAAGACGCTCTGCCATCGCAGCTGGCAATAATTGTGGTTCTTGCTCTAGTAATACTTCAACTTGTTGCTTGATTGATTCCATTGTGTCTTCCGTTTTTGTTCAATTTGTTTTCATTAATTATTGGATGCTTTCGGTACGGTTTCGTTCATCTCTGATGTGAGTACCTGAATACAACTTTGAGCCAATGACACTGCCCAGAAGCTGCCTGCAAGAGTAAGGACTGCGCTACGTTCATGTAGTTGTACTAAGCCTTTCGCTTGCCACACTTTAAATAGAGGCAATAAAAACCCGAACGCGTCCTCTCCCATAAATGATGGAAGTTGATTTGCTTGAACAATGCCACGGTCAAACGCAGATTTGAGTGCAGAAAAAAGTGGTTCTAGAGGGCTTTGCTTCATCATCATCGCGATGGTGCTTTGACCTTCTTTGACCGCTTTAATATAGGTCTCTAGTGTGCGGTGTTGCATCATCCCGTAGCCACCGATATTACCTCCAGCACCACAGCCAATTGGCAATACCTCTGCATAAGTCTTGGCTAAACTATTGTATAAACTACGCTCGCGGTTATCGATTGCCCAATGGTTCACACTCAGTTGCTTCATATGGTGTTTGGCCATAAAGTTCACACCGAGCTCATACATTCCCGCTTTTTCTGGTGTGGTCGCAGGTGGCGGGATTTTTCCCTTTTCTACGAGGTTGAGCATGGGAGCTGACCCACCAACCACTAACTGATACAAGTCCAGTCCGTGTGCGCCAGTCGAGAGGAAATCATTTAAATCTTGCTCTAACACTTCTTTGGTTTGATAAGGTAAGCCATAGAGTAAATCGATAATGACCGGAATTTTGTCTTCTTTGGCGATCTCGCTCACTCGTTTGAGGACATCTTCCCTATCATCTAAACGTTTTGCGCTGCGGCGCACTTGTGTATTAAAACTTTGCACACCAAAAGAGAAACGATTAAACCCACCCTCTAAAGTGCCTTGATACAACTCATCAGAAAAACGATTGATGCGACCTTCTAAGGTGATTTCGCAGTCTGCAGCCAAAGGAAAGTGGTCTCGGATAGCCTGGCCTAACACACGAACCTGTACTGGAGATAAATCCGTTGGCGTTCCGCCCCCGATATATACGGCGTGAAAAATACCATTTTGTGTCCAAGGTAATGCCGCTTTCTCTCTAAGCTCCTGCATTAATGCTTCAAAGTACTCATCAACCAGTGTGCGACTTGCAGCATTTTGAAAGAAGTTACAAAAAGTGCAACGAACGCGACAAAACGGAACATGAATATAAAGACAGCGTTTATTGGTCGCTTTAATTGAGTTAGCCGTAATACTCGAAAAAATCGCCTGTTGTTGAGACGAGGGCACAGGTACGCTCGCTCCCCCGGCATGTGCAGAATGCTTCTTAACAAAAGCAAATCGCAATGGATCAGGACTATCACTGCCCAACACTGATTCATCAAGCTTATCGATATCGACGCTCATATATACTCGCTTAACTCCCATCATGTAAGGGATGGAAGCTGATCTTAAAAATTCTGCAAGAATCATAATTTGAGCGTAATGATAATGCAATTGATAATTGATCTTATTTCCATTGTAAGTAATAATCTGCCCAAGTTTTCATAGTTTCCCGAGATATTCCGTGAACGTACAAAGATATGTCATTGCAGGAGGTGCTTCCCTTGCCATCCATGCCGCACTTCTTTTTGTTTCTCAAGAGACAAAGGTGTTCGCGATGCCGGCTGGAAACCCAGCAAGTTCGGTAAGTCTAAATCTTGTGTCTGCTCCTCCAGCTGTCGAAAAATCTACACCAGAAAATGTAGCACCACTAAAAGAGCAGCAGCCTCAAGACCAACCTGAACCAGAAAAGAAGATTGTAAAAAAACAGGTCGTCAAGAAAGACGCTGTTAAGAAGAAGGTAGTAGAGAAAAAACCTGAACCGGTTAAACAATCTAAACCTAAAGCGGTCGAGCCCACCAAAACCGTAACAAAGCAAAAGGTTCAGCCCGAAGCGAAACCAAAGAAAAAAACGGAACCAGTGAAGAAAGAGACGGTAGCTCAACAATCCGCACCTGCGAGCCAATCCAAAGGGGCAACGTCTCAGCCTGTCTTGGTAGACAAACCAACGTTTGTGAGTCAACCAACACAACCCCGTTACCCAAGGTCTGCACAAAGACGCGGTATTGAAGGTGTAGCCTTGTATGAGATATGGCTAGATGAGAATGGTAACCAGATTAAACAGGTTTTGATTGAGTCTTCCGGCACAGAGTCGCTAGATGCCTCAGCACTTCGTGCGATCAAACAGTGGCAATTTACACCACATATTTCAGGTGGGCTAAAAGTCGCTCACCGAGTACAAGTACCTGTTCGTTTTAAGTTGGATGGATAATGGAACAACTACAAGAATTACAAACTCAATTTGGGCTGATGACATGGCCTTTGATCATTTGCTCAGCTCTAACCGTGATGATCATCGCCGAGCGATTATTCCATGTGTTAATTAGCCTTGGTGTAGGAAAACGAGCCATTCGCCAAAAGCTCACAGGATTAGACCCAACAAATGGGAGCGAGCTTGAAGCACTTGCTGAAGAGTTGTCGAATAAGAGGCCGCTTCTGTACCGTGGTGTTGCGATGTTGCTTGCTCATCATTCTTTCTCGAAATCTTTAAGAGAAGATGCCGCAGGTATTTGGCTGCAAGAAAAACGCCATCAGCTGCATTCCGGCCTTCGTTTGCTGACGCTGATTGGTGTCATCAGTCCTTTAATTGGCTTGCTTGGTACGGTACTTGGCCTAATTGACATGTTCAAAGGCATCGCGGTTTCAACGGGGAATATCACTCCGAATGATTTGGCTGACGGCCTAGGTCTTGCTATGCGCACCACTGCCGCGGGTCTCATTATCGCACTTCCTGCTATTTCAGGAGCGCAGATCATTGGTTTGTGGGCGGATCGTGTAATCGCCAAGCTTGAGCACACTTTAAACTACGTCAACTTATGGCTTGAAGGTATATCGTTACAGCATGTCTCGCCAGACCACTCAAAAGTAACACTGCGCTCTTCTGGGAAGATTGAGGCCGCAAGTCAATGATTAAAACACCACAAGAAAATAGTCGTAACGGTTTAACCCCCGATTTAACACCGCTGTTAGACATTATTTTTATCGTCATGGTTTTCCTGATGTTAACCGCAGCGGTCAAACTCGATTCATTAGACGTCAATTTACCGAGCACAGAATCTCAGGCTGTTGCAGATGTCGATAAGCAATCCATCACGGTAAATATTCTTAAAGACGAGCCTTACTGGGCTATTAACGGCAAGACATATATCGATTGGGACAACTTTACCCTCGCGCTGTTAGAAGAGAGTAAGTCAAGCGATAAACCGATTGTAATTGGAGCAGAAAAAACCGCGAATATTCAGTCGCTAGTACAACTTCTCGGCTTTTTACAAGAAAACGGAATTCAAGCAACTCAGTTACTCACTGAAGAGCCATCATAAAAATAAGTAAGATAGAGATCCTTTCAAAATGAAGAACACACGCATCACTATTCATGCTGTTGTCACGGCAGCCATTTCCCTACTTGCGAGTAGTCAACTTTTTGCCAATGAAACGCCATCCTCAGAGCGCGTTGTTAGCGCAGGCAGCGCCGTCACTGAACTCTTGCTTGAACTCGAAGCTAAAGATAGCTTGGTTGCTATCGACGTCACCAGTCAATTACCAAAAGGGATGGAACTGCCTAAAGTGGGCTACCATCGTCGTCTTTCAGCGGAGGGGTTGCTCGCCTTACGTCCGACAAAAGTCATTGGTTCTGATGAGATGGGGCCGAAAACAACATTGAGCCAATTGAAATCGGCTGGCGTAGAGGTAGAAATTGTTAATACTGATGCAAATGTCGAGGGCCTTTATCAACGTATTGATCAAATTGCGAACCTTATGGATCGCAAGGCTCAAGCTGAAAGCTTAAAGCAAGATGTCCAGGCGCAAGTACAAGCACTCAATGCAAACCAACCTGATCAAGCGAAGAAAAAGAAAGTGCTCTTTCTGCTGATCCATGAAGGGCGACCTGCAAATGTTGCGGGCTCACAAACGACACCCGATGCAATTATTCAACTCGCCGGCGGACAAAACCCAGCCGCTACACAACTCTCGTCTTACAAGCCTCTATCCACAGAAGCGATGGTAGAGATGCAGCCTGACGTGATTCTTGTTAGTGGTCGCAGCTATGAAACGTTGGGTGGTGCCGATGCAATTTTAAAAGCAATGCCGCTTCTTGCTGCAACACCCGCTGGAAAGAACAAAGACATCATAACGATTGATGGCCATGCTCTGGTAGGTGGTTTGGGTCTTAAAAGCCTTGCAGAAGCTAAACGCTTGAATGCACTGCTTTACCCATAGAGACATGACATGTTGTTAAGACGCATCCCCCTTTCAACGACGTTATCAGTGCTTAGTGGATTTTTAGCATTTATTGCTATCGCCTCTATTACCGTTGGCCCAATGAACATTAGCTTTGCTGACAGTTTGCGTAGCCTAACGGGAGGCAGTTCTGATCTCGCTCCTCACATTCAGTTGGTCATTAACGAAATCCGATTGCCTCGCACCATTTTGTGTATGTTCATCGGCGCCATTTTAGCAATTTGTGGTGTGATTATGCAGGGCTTGTTCCGTAACCCATTAGCCGAGCCTGGTATCATTGGTGTGTCTGCTGGCGCTGCTCTTGGTGGTGCATTCGCTATTGTTGTATTTGCTGAATTTAGCCAAAACTATCCGCAACTAATGAACTTAGCGGCTCTGCCTCTTTTTGCTTTCCTTGGCGGTGCACTAACGACTATTCTCGTTTATAAACTCGGCACAAGTAAGTTTGGTACCTCAGTTACAATTATGTTGTTAGCCGGCGTTGCCATCAGTGCGCTCTCGGGTGCTGCGATTGGCTACATGAACTTTATCGCAGATGATCAGATGCTGCGAGATTTGACGCTTTGGTCGATGGGCTCATTAGCTGGTGCAAATTGGTCAGGGATTGCTCTATCTGCTGTAACACTCGTCATCCTATTGCTCTGGTTTCAGAAGAAGTCGATGGCGCTGAATGCTCTGTTGTTAGGGGAATCAGAAGCAAGACACTTAGGAGTTCCGGTTCAAAAACTCAAACGTCAGCTTATTTTACTTTCTGCACTGGGTGTTGGTATTACGGTGAGCATCAGTGGTGCAATTGGCTTTATTGGGCTCGTGATTCCTCACTTAGGGCGTATGCTCGCTGGGCCTGACCATCGAACGCTATTACCAATATCTGCCTTAATGGGAGCACTGCTTCTTACTGCCGCAGATATGTTTGCTCGTGTTGCAGTGGCACCAGCTGAATTACCAGTTGGAATCGTGACCGCATTGATTGGCGCGCCCTTTTTCATCTACTTATTGTTCCAGCAAAAAGGGAAGATTTTGTAATGAACCAGATCGTTTTATCGGGGAAAAACATTTCGATGACGTATGGCAACCGTGTGGTGCTCGATGACATCAACATTGATATCCGAGCTGGTGAAGTGACCGCCCTACTCGGCCCCAATGGCGCAGGTAAAAGTACTTTGCTCAAGCTTCTATGCGGTGAGATCTCTTCGAATCATCACATCACCTACTTCGGTAAACAAAAGCATGATTGGGAGCCTGAAAAAAGCGCCAAACATATTGCAATGCTCCCGCAGCACAGCACCTTAACCTTCCCATTTCTAGCCAGAGAAGTAGTAGAGCTGGGGGCAATACCGCTATCACTGTCCAATAAAGAAACCACTAAACTGGCTTTACATTACATGGAACAAACCGACGTATTGCATTTAGCAGAAAGCCTGTACCCGTCTTTATCTGGTGGAGAAAAGCAACGACTGCATCTAGCACGAGTGATGACACAACTACATCAATCTGGCGAAAAACGAATCTTAATGCTTGATGAACCTACCTCAGCGTTGGATCTCGCCCATCAACACAACACGTTAAAAATTGCTCGTGAAACGGCAAAAGCACAAAACGCAGCGGTGGTTGTGGTGTTACATGACTTGAATCTAGCCTCTCAGTACGCAGACCGCCTTGTACTCTTGCATAACGGGAAACTAGTTTGTGATGACACGCCATGGAATGCACTAACGTCAGAGCGCATTGAGCAAGTTTATGGCTATCGATCTATTGTGACAAAACATCCGACGCTAGACTTCCCTCAAGTGCATGCCGCAGCATAAAGCGTATCTCCTCTAAGCCGTCTCGAAAACACTTCGATACGACAAAGGCCCGCAATATGAGAGTTGCGGGCCTTTGCTTTGATAGTGGCAGAATTTGGTGCTTTAAAGGCTATTACTTGCTCATTTGGATCAATGATCGACCAATCAACCACTCAAGCTCTTTGTCACCACCCGCACCAAACTGGCTTTCAACCATTTTGTATAAGCGGTCAATACCATTAGCAGCAAATTCTTGCGCATTTTCAGCGGTGACAATGTGATGGAATAGCAGTCGTAAAATCGCGAGGAATTCAGCATCTTCCAGCGCTTTAATCCAACTTTGTGAAAATGCATTTAATCCTTTATCAAACTCTAAGTGTTCAATAAACATTTTAAAGATACGGCCATCCAGTGCGGCGGTGAAGTCCGTTTTCTTAGGGAAGTGATGGCTAATACCGGTACGCGATATACCTGTCTGCTGGCTTAGCGTCGTGTACGACATTTTGTCGTAACCTAATCTGAGTAGCTGATCAATGACGGCATCCATGATCTTTTGGATAGTGATTTCGGTATCTTCTTTACTACGCTTTGGCATATTTTAAGCTCTTCTCTTTGTAAATCCATCTAACTCACTATTAAATGAGGCCAGAATGAAATCATTCTTAGCATTATACCCTGCTCGCCGATGCGGTTCGATTAGCGAAAACCTAGAAATCAGGTTGCTAAGCGCTGCACTTGAAAGCGCTTTGGGTATATGTATTGCGACTATTTAATATCATGTCGAGTTCCAAACCATAACGTCTTTACACTGCGTAATGTGTAATTTTCAGTTATGTTTTTGTCAATACATGCTACTCAAAATAAGGCGAAAAGTTAGTCTCATCAAAACCTTGCGCCAATTATTCATCGAAACTATTCAAAGACCAAGAATGATAATTATTAAAAATAATCAATCAAGAAATAGTCTTATAAATTAACCATTAGTTCAACTGGACTGAGCAAAATCTCGTCACTATGTTCGTTAATTGATTTTAAATGTTGATATATATCACATTAACGTTCTTGATGATTTAGTAATCCAATCTTTAACCCTTACTTAACAAGTGCCTATTCTGTTCCTTTTTTACGCAAAAGTCGTCATTTTTGTAGATACAGATCAAATACCTGATAGAATACCCTTAGTATTTACAAGAGGATTCGTTATGAGTGTCGAATTAGAAAAAAACCAAGTATGTGAGGCCTGCGGCTGTGCTGGCGAGATAGGCTTTATCATCAAAGAAGGTGACGAAGTTGCCGACGTAACGGTTTTCGCACAGACAAAAACAGAGCTAGAGTCTGAACTACAAAAATACATCGAGCTCGCTAAATCAGTATGTGTTGATGTTGAATACAATGTTTCAGAAATAACCGAAGAATCGAACCAAGCGACGGCTCGATTCAAATTTGAAGTAAGTGCTGAAAAACTTATCTTTGAATTAAAAACTCGCTCACTCGCGCGTTAATGAAAAAAGCGAGCATGATGCTCGCTTTTTATTTTTCCAATCTCTTAATCTTAAACCGCTCTAAATGAAACAGACAACTTCGGCGCGTTTATTTGTCTTTTTTGAACACGACCCACTTTAACGAGCCATTGGTTTCAAAATCGTTCTCAGCGGTACACATCAGTAATACGCCTTCAACATTAATCACGGCCCCTGCGGTGTAGGCTTTATCATCGTAGTAACAGATACGCTGACCTACCTTACCGTCAGCAACTATTAGCGCTTTGTTTTCTGGTGTACTGTATGATTTAGCAAAAACGGAACCCGACAGCAGTACTGCAAAAACACCAGCGGTAAAAATAGATACACTTTTTAACTTCATGAAAATCTCCCTCAAACCTCAATAATACTAACAAGGACCCTTGTGAAGTTCTTGGAAGAATCTCATATTATTCAAATATCTACTGATATTTTTCTCACCTCTACGCTTGAATCTGCTTCACATTCAATCATTTAATTTATCTCATTTTAGTAAGCTTGAAGTTACTTAGCGCAGTAAAGAAGCGCACACTTTTAACGTGTATCTCTAATTTGAATATTTAAGTTATGAATCAAAAACTGTGAGCAAAAAATGCATAATAGGTTTATTTAAGTATAAGATAAGCACCTGTTGATCTCGGTATTTAACTAACTCTTTGACTATGCGTTTTGTTTCCCTATGCCTTACTTCAATCCTGCTCTGCTCGTCTCCTTTGGCATATGAGCTAGATTACTATTCTAAGTTTGGTCACATCGATAATTACGGCAATCTTGATCTTAGAAACAAGCCTTACACCCAACTACCCTCTGGCCTAGTGGTAAAGGGCAACTTAAACATCTCACAAACCCCTATCAAAACCTTGCCTAAAGGGCTTGATGTTGAAGGCAGTCTGGAAGCAACTAACAGCGCACTCAAAGTTATTCGCTCAGGAACAAAGATAAAAGGCTATGCAAACCTACTAGGTAGTAAGATCGAAAACTGGCCTAAAGGCATCAAACTAGGCGGTTACCTAAATCTGACAGATACACCGCTAAAAGCGCTTCCAGCTAAACTTCGAGTAAAAGGTGATCTAAGTGTTATTCGCACTCCCATTTCTGATCTTCCTGAAGGATTGGTGGTTGATGGTAATCTTTATATTGGAGGATCAGCGCTGAAAGTATTTCCAGACACAATGACGGTGAAAGGGAATATCTATTTAGGTGGTAACAGGATCACAAAATGGCCCAGCAATTTAACCCTTGGTGGCGCCGTCGCACCTTAAAGAGCAGATAAACAAAAGCCCCGGCAGACCGAGGCTTTAAGGCATTCTGAATCAACGAGTTCAGTGACGAAAGTTACTCTTGGTTATTCACAGGATTAGCATAGCTCGCCACCAAATAAGGTCTTGCTCCTTCAGGTAGCTGATCCAACTTATCCGCGAGATGACGCTTAACCGCTTCCGTAATGATGCTCGAATCTTCATGCCCAGCAGCTAACAAGTTGATTGGGTACAACTTGTAGTTGTTGTGAATTTGGCGGTCGATTTCACCAGCAAGAGATTCCGGCGTTTCAAACTCTTGCTCAATCACATCACCAAACGCAACATGTACACGGCCTTTATAGCCAACGATACCTTGAATGATGCTTTCGATATCTTCAAATTCGCCTTTTTCATAGCGGCCATTTTCTGCTTTTTCGTACAGCTCTTTTGCTTTGGCAATGTCACATGGATCATTTTCATAGGCAATCGAGACAGGAACGATTTTCAGAGAACGCGTGTACTCACCAAAGCTGATCTTTTGTTTACGACCTTCAACATGGAACATTTTTAAAATCGCAGGATCAGTAAAGTCGTTTCCATCTTTAGCACGGCCTTCCTTTTGGGCAATCCAAATTGAATTGCCAGTATCAAGCGAATGTTTGATATAGCTTGACAGTTGTCCCAATGCTTTCATCATTTCTCTAGGCGCTTTAGCAGAGCGCTTAACGATGAAGCTCTTATTGAGTCGCATCAATTCTGTCGCACATGGCTTCTTCAGCAGGTTATCGCCAATCGCTATACGAACTGTACGGTGCCCACTTTGGTACAAGCCATAGTTTACGAGCGCAGGGTCCATCGCAATATCACGGTGGTTAGAAACGAATAGGTATGACGTGTTTTTATCCAGCTTATCCAAACCAGAAAAAGTGACGCCATCCGTTGTCTTATTCAATGTATCTTTCAGATACTTCTTCACTTCAATCTGAATTGCTTCGACAGAATCAAGCTTGCTCCACTTAGCTTTCAGGTAGATGCGCAGGATCGGGCTCATTAGCGTTTTGAACCACGCTGCTTTATTAGCAAAGCGATGTTCTAGGATAGCAGTGATAAATTCATCATCTTGGATTAGACGATCCAGCGCTGCTGGAATTTCTTCGTCGTTGTAAGGACGAATTTCAATATAAGGATCGGTATTGGCTGTCATTGTTCATTACATATCAAAAAAAGCTGGCACATTTTACGCATAGTTTTGCTGACAAGCAGCATTTCAACCCATACTTTTAACATGGTCATACCAGTTAAGCCACCATTTATCATGCTAAAAAATTCTCTCAGCAGGTTGGAATCGTATGGGTTTAACGTTACCCTTAGCGCCAAAAAACACTGGTACTCATAATGAACTACGCAATTGAATTTCACGACGCTAAATACCCCTTTCTTGATGTAGCTGCGCGTAAAAAAGCACTGAAGCACAGTCTACTATCTGTCATCGAAGGGTTAGCCGTCATTAAATTGGGTAAGCAGGAGTATGCCATTGAACCAGGCCAATATTTTTGGATTCCTCAAGGATGTTTGAGCTCCCTCACCTTTTTACCTAATTCTCGTGTATATCGTTGTGATTTTTCTGTGCGTTTAAATGACGAGTTCTCACAACAGGCGGGCTTTGTGAAGCCTTCACCGCTACTAAAAGCGCTCGTCGAGAAGCTAGCAACAACTGCCGAACGCTCGGATCTGCAAACCGATCTACTGACAGTAGTAAGACATGAAGTATTGACGCTGTCTCCTAAACTAGCGCACTCAACGTTAACGAGAACCATCAATCAATGGACTCCTGGCTGTGACATGAATATTTCTAAAGAGCTTTGCTTGGTACTAACACTACGTGAAGCAAGAAAAATGAAACTGTCGGGGAAGAAGGAAGAGCAAATTGTTGACTCTCTTTTTGCTGGTAACACCGAAGAATATGAACAGCTTTGCTTTTTAGTCTTTGGAGAAGCGCTATAACTCGCTCTTCAACAAGCTACGTCTTCAGCATTACGGACACAGAAAGTAGATTAAAACAAAAAGGGCGTACATTGATAATGTACGCCCTTTTTTCATTTGCTTGAGATGTCTAGAAAGGTACTTCTATCTGCATCATCCAGTCAGCGTCATAATATTCGTGCCAACGATAATCAAATCGCATTCTTGGCTGTCCGTCTGATTTATCACCAAAACCAACGCTGAACATCAACCCGTGACTACGAAGCCACTCTTCTGTATCCATTTTACTCTCTTCGTCTCGGAGCTCTTCCGGCATCCAAAAACCAAGACCAAAGTAATTCTTTTCTAAGTTTTGAGTTAGAAGTGGGGTCTCTTCCGGCTTAATCGCCCACTCCTCCCAATAGTTTTCTGTTGGTCCTTCAAGCTTCGCTTCCGCTGCATACCAAATCAATGCTTCAGTACTTAACACGCCGATGGAATCTAAAATTTCTTCACAGATTGGAAGAGTGTTATCTTCAAACACCACGGAACGATCAGAAAAATAGTTACACGCGGAATGAGCTTGTGTCACCACAAGCAGCGCACATGCACTAAATAAAACGACTCTGACCATGAAAATCTGACCTCTCAGTTCCCAGACAATGTTTCTCTGTATAAGCCTTTACTAAGTAATAAATCACGTACGGAAGGTGTTGTATAGGCACCGATCTCTTCACCCTCGGCCAGTGCTTTGCGAATATCTGTGCTTCTGACTTTTACTTTTTCAGGACATGCCATAACAGTCCAACGTTCCGTAATCTCTTCAGCTCTACTAAATTTAGCAAATTTGAAGAAATTATCAGGACCAATGACAAAAGTTATATCGGCAGTTGGGTAGATTTCTTGAATTTTTTCTAACAACGCATAGGTCGTCACACTTTGTCCAGGTTGGTATAAAGCTTGCTCTGCATCAGAACGCTGAACATTAGAAAGCCCCATATCCTTGATGAACGCGTCAACCATTTTGCACCGAGTTGGGTAATCAAGCATGTTCTTGCCCCAAGCGTGTGCAATGCTTGGCTCAAGTAGCACAAGATCAAAGTGGCTCAAAGACTCAATAACACTTTTATGCCCTAAACTAGGTGGGTTAAATGCACTACCAAAAATGGCGATTTTTTTCATATCCGGTGATTACCTGGTTGAAGAGAGTTTTCTAATCTGATGATTTCGGTATGATACTACTAATCTTTACAGCTTTTGACCCTAAAGTCGCGTTTAATGAGCCTCAACTGTATGGTTTATCACCATTTGAGCAAATGTGCTTTAGAGTCTGAAATATTTGCAGGAAAAGGAACCCTAAATGGAACAATCCATCCGTGACGAAATGCGCGTACTCCCTTCAATTGATCCGCATTTTGAAATTGAACGCCGTGTCGCTTTTATTAAGCGTAAATTGCAAGAAGCGGGCTGTAAGTCTCTTGTCCTTGGCATCAGCGGTGGCGTTGACTCAACGACATGTGGTCGTTTAGCTCAGTTGGCTGTAGACCAGCTGAACGAAGAAGCGGGCAACAATAGCTACCAATTTATCGCAGTTCGCCTGCCTTATGGGGAGCAAAAAGATGAAGATGAGGCTCAGCTCGCTCTGTCTTTTATTCAGCCAACCCATTCTGTATCGGTGAACATCAAAGCAGGTGTTGACGGGCTTCATTCGGCTTCTCACGTTGCATTAGAAGGCACAGATCTTCTACCAACTGATGCAGCAAAAGTCGACTTCGTAAAAGGCAATGTAAAAGCGCGTGCTCGCATGGTTGCTCAATACGAGATCGCGGGCTACGTAGGCGGCCTTGTTCTTGGTACTGATCACTCAGCAGAAAACATCACTGGTTTCTACACTAAATTTGGTGATGGCGCTTGTGACATGGCACCATTGTTCGGATTAAGTAAACGCCAAGTTCGTGAAGTGGCTGCTACATTGGGTGCACCTGAGCAACTAGTGAAGAAAGTGCCAACAGCAGACTTAGAAGAGCTTGCTCCACAAAAAGCAGATGAAGATGCCCTAAGCTTAACTTACGAGCAAATCGACGATTTCTTAGAGGGCAAACCCGTTCCACAGCAAGTGAGTGACCGTTTGGTAGCGATTTACAAAGCAACGCAGCACAAACGCCAGCCAATCCCGACGATTTACGACTAAGCGATATTTTCAGCTCTTTAAAACTCAAAACGCTGCTAAAAATAGCAGCGTTTTCTTGTCTAGGAACAGTTTTTGTCGAAGGAAAAAGGTGCTCTCGCCTAGTTGGTTACTGTTACGTCCGTCTCTGGCACAGCACAACACGCCAATACGGTTCCCATTGCACGTTCCTCATCAGTCAACGCGGGCACGTCCGGATGATGTACTTGACCCGACGTAAGCTGAACTTTACAGGCACCACATAAGCCTGCACGACAGCTATTGCTGATGACCTTCCCAGCATCTTCGAGCTGATCTAACAACGTTTTTTGGTTGTTGCCTACGAATTTAGTTCCATTAAAGTCAATAGCGAGACTCTTCTCTGGCTTTGACGTAAGAGAAGAAACTCCAAACGCTTCTTGATGGTAGTTTTCCTCTGGCAGCCCTTTTCTTAGTAGAAGACTTTTTGCTTTATCCATAAAGCCATCCGGGCCACACACAAACACCTGCCGCTGTTCAACATCTTTGATTTGCTTAATGTGTGACAAACTTAAACGCCCTTTCAAACCAAACCAATCAACAGCAGGTTGCGTTAAACAGACTTTTACTTCTAGCCCTGGGTGCTCACGCTTTAACTGCTCCAACTCTGAGCGACAAGGAATATCATTCTCGGTGCGACATTGATGGTAGAAAACCACGTTATCCAACTGATTGTGATCCGCTAAGTAACGCACCATTGATAACATTGGCGTTACTCCGCTACCCGCAGAGAGTAACAGCAGAGGCTGCGCTTCATGCGTTTTAAGGTGGAACTGACCGTCAGGTTGTTCTGCCTCTAAAACATCACCGACTTGTAAGTTGTCTAAGAGTGAGTTAGAGACTCTTCCACCCGCGATACGCTTTACAGAAATAGCATAACGACCCGGGCGAGAAGGACTGGATGATAAGGTATAGCGTCGACCCACTTTCTTACCATCAATATTCACCTCTATTGGCAGGTGTTGTCCCGGCAAGTAATTAGGCAACGAACCTTTGTTTGGCTCTAACCATAAGGTCACAAAGTCTTGGGCAATTTCTTCACGCTCAACACATGTAAGCTTCATGCGCACTGGCGAGTTATCTGCGTAAAACTCCGGCTCTTTGTACTCCAATACTTCAACTTTATCGCCTTGACGAATAATGCCTTCATTTCGCGCGACAAGATTCTGGCCAAAGAACACACCACCGAGATCGTTTGCACGGAACTGTTGCAAGGTTTTGAGCGGCTCTTTGCTCTCACGGAATGTGCCTCTTTGGGTATTCACCGTAGTCAGGATACAGCGCTCGCAAGGTTTGAGAGACTCAAACTCTACCTCACCGATTCGTATGCGCTTCCATGAATCTTCTTCAAATGGTTTAGTATCAGAGACAACTAAGTTAGTACGAAACTGATCCATTGAGTGTAGCTCTGAACTTCTTCGGTTCAGCTCATCAAGTGAAGCTTGACTGATCACTAAAACCGGATAACCATCAGCAAAACTGACGTTTTGACCTAGCTTTTCACGGACACGATTCGATTGCTCACCACTAAACAACAACTCAACGCGCTGCCCCAACACACGACTAAACCAGTCATCTGCATCATCTGTCGTGGTATAGGCAGTAAATGTATCTTTCCAAACCGTTGCAGGTGTCTCCTGCATTTTGAAATCTTGGTAACGGATTTTAAGTGGCTCCATACCCAAACTACTAAACACCACTCCATCGGACAATAAGGCAGACTTAATGGTTACCATTTGCGGATACTTTCGCGCAGTGATCATCGAGCCATCAGCTTTCGCAATCATAAAGCGACGATCGAAGCTCAATCCTTGCTTCTCAACCCATACGGACGACAGCGATAATCCGCCAACTGACTTAACCGGAAAAACATTAATTTGGGATAAAACGGGTTGCGACATGGCCTTCTTCCTACGGGTGTTTTTTATTTGTTGCGGTATTGTATACTCAAATCACATTAAGTTGCAGAGTCTGCTGCCTCTTCATCCATTGCAACTTTCTCGAAACCACATTCTTATAAATTTGGTTTTAGTGACAAGTATTTACTACACTCAATATTCGCGTTTTTTAACACCGTTCTGACCAAATACCGTTTGATAAAGTGTGATACGACACACATAATTCACCCAAGTTATCACTACTCCCATTTATCGATTTGGAGCTTAATTATGGATACAAGAAAACTGGTTCTGATTTTGTTATGTATCTTTCTTCCGCCTGTCGCGGTGTTTATGGAGAAAGGTCTAAATAAAGACTTTTTGATTAATCTAATATTGACGTGTTTCTTCTTTCTACCAGGTACGATCCACGCGCTTTGGTTAACAATGAAGTAACCACTTACACTCTCACTCTTTATAAAATTGAAAAATGAGATGAAATATGAGGGCAATTCCTCTATCATCCTGTCGCCTAAGCGCAAGCGTTTGCTCAAAAGCAAATACGGCGCTTAGGCTCCAATCAGACAACTTTTCAATGGTGGGAGCAATTAATGACAACACTGACTATCACTCGTCCTGACGACTGGCACGTTCACTTACGCGATGGGGAAGTTCTTAAAGACACCGTTCGCGACATCAGCCGCTACAATGGCCGTGCGCTGATTATGCCAAATACCGTCCCACCTGTTACTACAACTGAGCTCGCCCTAGCCTACCGTGACCGAATTCTCAAAGAGCAACATGGCGAACAGTTTGAGCCTTTAATGGCGCTTTACCTTACAGATAACACGACACCAGACGAAATACGTAAGGCTAAAGCAACCGGACACATTGTTGCTGCCAAGCTCTATCCTGCAGGCGCTACCACAAACTCAGATTCCGGTGTGACCAATGCGAAGAACATTTACCACGTTCTCGAAGCGATGGAAGAAGTAGGAATGTTACTTTTGGTTCATGGGGAAGTAACACATCACGATGTTGATATCTTCGACCGAGAGAAAGAATTCCTTGATACTGTCCTCGCTCCTATCGTCAATGACTTCCCTAATCTTAAAATCGTACTAGAACATATCACCACCGCCGACGCAGCAAACTTCGTTAGCAACGCCTCAGACAACGTAGCGGCTACCATCACTGCCCACCACCTTCTTTTCAACCGTAACCACATGCTTGTGGGTGGTATTAAACCTCATTTCTACTGTTTGCCAATTCTTAAGCGCGGAACCCACCAGCAAGCGCTGATCGAAGCAGCAACTAGTGGTAGCAAGAAGTTTTTCCTAGGTACAGACTCAGCGCCACATGCGAAAGGGGCAAAAGAATCGGCTTGCGGTTGTGCTGGTTCTTACACTGCACACGCAGCGCTAGAGCTTTATGCAGAAGTCTTCGAAAAAGAAGGCAAGTTGGAAAACTTGGAAGCTTTCGCAAGCTTCAACGGTCCTGATTTTTACGGCATTGCACGTAACAAAGATACGGTAACGTTAGAAAAATCCGCTTGGGATGTGCCAGAAACGATGCCATTTGGCAATGATATCGTTGTGCCTATTCGAGCAAATGAACAGATCGAGTGGAAAGTGAAGTAAGTACTTTACTGACGTTTCACCCATAAAACAGGGTCATGCTTTTTGTAAAAAGAAGTCATGACCCTTGTTATTATCGTCTCATGTTTTAGATGTGATTATTGACCACGAAGCTTTTCAACCATCGTCCATACCGCAACCACAACCAACCCCGCCACAAAGCCAATAATACCGTTCAGTAAAATAGGCAAAATGGCTGTAGCAACCGAATGACCACTAAAGTTCATAATAATCGGCTCTACAAAGTGATGAATGGCTGGCACGTTGTGCACCACAATTCCTCCACCCACCAAAAACATCGCAGCAGTTCCTACAATGGTTAACAACTTCATCAACTTTGGTGCAAAAGCGACCAAGGCCCCTCCGACTTTCGCCACCCAACCTTTACCGTTTGAGCGACTTTCAAGGTAAAGGCCTAAATCATCTAGCTTCACAATCCCAGCGACTAGTCCATAAACTCCAACCGTCATAATCACTGCAATTAAACTGACAACTAAAATTTGCGTAACAAGACTGGCTCCTGTCACGGTACCTAACGCAATCACGATGATTTCTGCTGAAAGGATAAAGTCTGTTCGAATCGCACCAGAAACTTTACGCTTTTCATACTCTTCTATCGACTCGCCAGTATTAACTAGCTCCTCTTTTTCTTCGTGCGGATGCGAGTGAGGAAACACTTTCTCAAGTACTTTCTCTGCCCCTTCAAAGCAGAGAAATAAGCCGCCAATTAGCAATAATGGCATAATAAGCCATGGAATAATCGCGCTAATAAGTAAAGCTGAAGGAACTAAAATCAATTTATTTTTGAATGAGCCTTTTGCAACCGCCCAAACCACTGGAATCTCTCGCTCAGATGCAACACCAGACACTTGTTGAGCGTTTAACGCTAGATCATCTCCCAACACACCTGCGGTTTTCTTTGCCGCCATTTTTGACATTAAGGCGACATCATCAAGCACCGTGGCAATATCGTCCAACAGTGTGAGTAAACTTGCTCCAGCCATTTTTTGTCTCTTATATGAAATTGAGTAAGTAACAAAATGTAACACCAATGAATCACTCATCAAAGTGATGATTTTGCAAAGAATACCACCCCAAATGGTGTTTTATATTGCCGTAAAGATAAGACAGGTCTAGTCTTGTGATACCTTTCAGCAGTCAAAAGAAAAAGTATAGATGAAAAGTGGATACATTTACCCGATCGGTACTCCTGGCCAACCTTGGAAAGAAGAAGAACGTAAAGCTTGGTTAGCAACGCAAGAAGTAAAACGTAGCTACCAAGATGAAGTCGTCAGTAAAATCGATGCCCTACGCGAGCGTTTTGATGTTGAACAATATGGTGCGCTCTCATACAACGAGGCACGCTTCCCTCTGTTTTGTATCAAAACACGCAATTGGGATTCAACTAAACCTGCTGTGTTGGTCACAGGCGGCGTGCACGGTTACGAAACCAGCGGTGTACATGGCGCATTAAAGTTTGTAGAAACAGAAGCAGAGCGCTATGCAGAGCATTTCAATATTGTCGTTGCACCCTGCGTAAGCCCTTGGGGTTACGAGGTGATCAACCGCTGGAATCCAAACGCGATTGATCCAAACCGCTCTTTCTATAAGGATAGCCCTGCCGAAGAGTCCGCTAACCTCATAAAGCTAGTTGCAACTTTAGGCGATGTGTTAATGCACATTGATCTACATGAAACGACAGATTCTGACGAAACTGAGTTCCGTCCAGCCTTAGCTGCTCGTGATGGTATTGAGTACATTGAAGGTATGATCCCAGATGGCTTTTACACGGTGGGAGATAGTGAAAACCCTCAGCCTGACTTCCAAAAAGCGGTCATTGAGTCAGTTGCAAAAGTGACTCACATTGCACCAGCAGATGAAAACGGCGAAATCATTGGTTCACCCGTCGTACAGTTTGGCGTTATCAACTACCCAATGGTAAAGCTGGGCCTATGTGGCGGCGTAACAAATTGCGTTTACGGCACGACAACGGAAGTGTACCCAGACAGCCCAATGGTGACCGACGAAGAATGTAACGATGCACAGGTTGCAGCCGTAGTTGGTGGTTTGAATTACATAATCGCTCAGCTATAACAATCGATTCTTGTATTGCTCCGGTGTCATGCCGGAGTATTTCTTGAACATCGCGATAAAAGGGCTAGCTTGGTTATAACCTAACGTCAGAGCGACTTCTTTCACAGTCTGCCCTTTACGCAGCAACTCCATAGAATGTAAATATCGCACACGTAAGCGCCACTCAGTAAAGCTCATGCCCAACTCACTCTGGCAATGTCTCGCTAACGTGCGTTCTGTGGTATGCACTTTTGCCGCCCACTCCGCCAAACTGATCTCATCCGTCGGCGATTCTTCTACTGCTTTTAAAATCGGTTCAAGATACTTATTGTCGGTAGTCGGTAAAAAGTGATGTTCGACTTCTTGCTTTGCAAGCTGGTCCAATAACACTTGTACCAAGCGCTTGTCTTCATCAGTTTGCGCCACATTAATGTCTCGCTGACGAAAGTCCTCAATAATAGATGACACGATTGGAGTCACTTTGATCAAGCTCGTTTTAGTTGGAAAATGCGCCGTCAATTCAGGGGCAATATTCAAAGAACAATATTCGATTGGCTTACGGTTGTAGCTAGTGTGACGAATTCCGGCGGGAACCCAAATAGCAAGATGTGGAGGTGCTAGAAATCTTGTGTCTTCTGCATCCATCTCCAGAATCCCACCGCTGATCAGTTGCACTTGCCCCCAAGGGTGGCTATGAATTCGTGTTTCTGTATTAGAGAGAAACGCTTCGAAATTCATAAATACATCTGATGGCGCACGATCGATTGATAAGGAGGGGTGAAGATTTCTGGCGCTCTTTTTCAAAATTGTCTTCCTATCGCTTACGATGTCTTTTAAGAGATACTTTTTATTATAAAGACCTGCCAGACTAGCGCCATCAATAATTGTGCTATAGGGTTCTCATGATTTATTTACTTCCGTTTTTCACCGTTATGATTTGGGGTGGTAACTCAATTGTGAACAAGATGGCTGCGAGCGCCATTGAACCAAGTGCGATGAGTTTCTACCGTTGGTTTGTCGCAATGGTACTCCTAACGCCATTTTGCCTGCCTGCAATCATCAAACAACGACACATTATTCGACCTTACTTAGCTAAGTTGGCGTTTCTTGCGTTACTTGGTATGGTTCTCAACCAGTCACTTGGATACTATGCCGGTTTAACAACAACGGCCTCTAATATGGCCCTGATCACCTCTTTAGTTCCTTTGATCAGTGTGTTTTTAAGTGTCCCATTGCTCGGTAAATCTATATCAATGTTAAGTATCGTCGGTGGTGTCATTTCGCTCGGCGGCTTGGCATTTATGCTTGGTCACGGTGATATCACTTACTTTTTACATCAAGACTTAACGCAAGGTGACAGCTTAATGCTCGTTGCTGCCATGGTATACGCGGCTTATTGTGTTCTGCTAAAACGCTGGAAAATGCCATTCAGTAGTTTGACTCTGGTTTACATGCAGGGCTTCTTTTCTGTTTTGATGCTCACACCACTTTGGCTCTCTAGTGAGCAACTGTTAACAAGCCAAGACGCGCTACCATTAATCGCTTATGCTGGTATTGCTGCTTCCATTTTCGCGCCGCTGATGTGGGTCAAAGCGATTGATTCAATTGGTGCTGATTCAAGTGCTATGTTCATGAACCTAATGCCTGTGGTTTCCGTCATACTTGCTTCAACACTAATTGGTGAGAAAATTTACGCTTACCACATTATTGGTGGGTTGTTAGTCATCTCTGGCGTTATCCTGTCGCAAGTAAAAGTAAGACAGAGAAAACCATTATCCAATTCTGAGATTGCCTCTACCGCCAATTAACATCTACACCCCAAGCCACAGAACTACGCTGTGGCTTGTCACTTCCAGCGTTCGAATAAAAGTTAAAATTTTGTTTCATTCGCTATTCCCGAAAATTCATCTTGCTGCTAAATTGGGAAAACAATAACCCATCAAGGAAAGACAGATGAGCAGTGGTCAAAGAGACATTACCCTTCGCTTTTTAGCAGAACCCAGCGACGTAAATTTTGGCGGAAAAGTGCACGGCGGCGCCGTAATGAAATGGATCGACTTGGCAGCGTACGCCTGTTCTGCAGCGTGGAGTGGTAAATATTGCATTACCGCATATGCTGGCGGCATTCGGTTTGTTGCTCCGATTCATGTCGGCAACTTAGTCGAAGTTAGCGCGAAAGTCATTTATACCGGACGAAGCTCAATGCACATTGCGATTGACGTGCAAGCTAGTGATCCAAAGCAAATGAAAAACAGACTCACCACTCACTGTATCGTTATCATGGTTGCTGTAGATGAAAACGGAAAACCAACCGATGTACCGAAATGGATTCCAGAGTCAGATGAAGACAAAGCCTTAGAGCAATCCGCTATCCGTCTTATGAACATGCGTAAAGAGATTGGGGAAGAAATGGAAGCACACGTTAAATACCTCAAGTAACTGGCATCCGTTAAGAACGCTATTAAGTACCTCAACGTTACCTAGACCCAGAGTGTGGAGCAACATCATGGTTTTGCCATTTGTTTCACGCTCGCCCTTCTCTGTCATAAATCCTTCACCTAGCTTTGCTTAAATCCATCCATTATTTTAGAGTTGGATAGAGTTTGGATCTTGAGACTAAAAGAAACGACCTTAAGTGAAGAGACGTTGACCAATTTAAAAGCGGTCGAGTACCAGTGGGTGAGAACCATGTACGTCGAGGGGTATAACGAAACAGAAATTAATCATTACATTCAAACTTGCTTTGGCGGTGACGTTACCTTTGCTAATCTATTTCGTCGCGTCGCACTGCAGCAAGAAAGCTTGTACACGCTGCTTCAATACGTTGGATGCGCACCTTCCAGCCGAGAGTTTTAATCTCTTCCTTCCCTACCTCAATTTAGCTTTTTACTAAGCTCTAGTTATTTATGTGAAGTGCTACGCAGGGCATTATTCAAGCCCTGTGTAATCCATTGCAAAGCCGCTAATCTCTATCTACTTATTGCAAAATTGCCTTTAACAGGCATAAAAAAACCTGAGTCTAAACTCAGGTTATGGTTACAAAAACTGTTAGTGATTGAATCGTAAGGAACTAAGCTAACAGCCAGCTATGCGTAACGCCAATAAAAGCCAAGATATTACTGATCGGCGGCCAAACCAAAATTGTAATATCCGTGCTAAGTATAAGGGCGACCATGTGGTCGCCCTTTTCTAGTTATTCTTATCAATCTCAGACCACAAGAGATTATCCTTTCACACCACCAGCGGTTAGACCACCAACCAACCAGCGCTGCGCAAGTAAGAATACGGCAGTGATTGGCACTGCTGAAAGTACAGCAGCTGCGGCAAAGTCACCCCACAAGTAGTTTTGTGGATATAGGTATTGCTGCATACCCACTGCAAGTGTGTACGAGTCTACATCAGAAAGCAGTAGTGACGCTACAGGAACTTCACCAATTACCATGATGAACGACAAGATGAAGACTACCGCTAGGATTGGCACAGACAGTGGCAGCAATACCAAACGGAATGCTTGCCATGGTGTAGCACCATCAAGAGCCGCCGCTTCTTCTAGAGACGAGTCAATACTTTCGAAGTAGCCTTTAATGGTCCAAACGTGCAGTGCGATACCACCTAAGTAAGCGAAGATCAGACCGCCATGCGTGTTCAGACCAAGGAAAGGAATGTACTGACCCAGTTTGTCGAACAACGCGTACAGAGCAACCAGTGCCAACACCGCAGGGAACATCTGGAAGATCATCATCGCTTTAAGAATGGTGTTCTTGCCTTTGAACTTCATACGAGCAAACGCGTAAGCCGATGTGGTTGATAGCGCCACGATTAGGATTGCAGAAATACCACCCACTTTTACCGAGTTCCACAACCATGTCATTACTGGGAATGGTGGCGGTGTAACTGTACCGTCTGGATTAGTCACCGAGAAACCTAATGCCAATTTCCAGTGATCAAGTGTTGGGTTGTCTGGGATAAGGCTACCCGTTGCAAAGTTACCTTCACGGAATGAAATCGCGATGATCATCAGTAAAGGGAAAATAATCAGTGCCAAGAATGCCCACATTGCAATATGAGTAGCCCAAACACGATACTTTAATGACTTACCTTGTACCATTGCCATTGTAATTTCTCCTTAGTCCTGAGCTACTTTAGTTACGCGTAGGTTGATAAGTGCCAATGCGCCAACCAATAGGAAGATAAGCGTTGCTACTGCACTTGCTAGACCGAAGTCTTGACCACCAGCACCTTCGAATGCGATTCGGTAGGTGTAACTTACTAGCAGGTCGGTGTAACCCGCAGGCTCTGATGTACCAATCATGTTTGGACCACCGCCAGTCAACAACTGGATAAGTACGAAGTTGTTGAAGTTAAATGCAAAACTCGCGATCAACAATGGTGTTAACGGTTTCAACATCATTGGTAGTGTGATACGTGTGAAGTTCGTGACAAAGTTCGCACCATCAATTGCTGATGCTTCATATAAATCGTCTGGAATCGCTTTTAGTAAGCCCATACACAAAATCATCATGTAAGGGAAACCAAGCCAAGTGTTAACAATTAAGATCATGGTTTTCGCCATGAACGGATCAGAGAACCAAGCCGGGCTAATGCCGAACAAGCCTTCCAACAACATGTTGATCTCACCAAAGCTTTGGTTAAACAAACCTTTAAAGATCAAGATAGAAATAAACGCCGGAACTGCATAAGGCAGGATTAGCAGCAAACGGTAAACTGAGCGACCTTTAAGTGCTTCCCACTGAACCACACTGGCAAGGACAAGACCAATAACAAGCGTAAACAATACGGTTAGCGCAGAGAAAACAATGGTCCAGATAAAGATACTGATAAACGGCTCTTTGATACCATCATCTTTCCAAACACGCTCAAAGTTGTGGGTACCAATGTTCACCACGAAACCTGGTGACACTGTGCTGCCAACAAATTGACCGTTTTCATCGACAGGCTGGTAGTAACCTACTTCCATATTTGGGCGTAGCGTTTCTTCTGTCCGGTTGTTGTAAAGCGTTTCACCATCTTCTTGCAATGTGTACAAAGGTACAACTGCAGCAAATTTGCGCAGCCCACTCATGCGGATATCATCACCACTTGGCAAATGTAAATCGACACTGCTCAACGCACTGCGGTTCTTAACAATCGCCTTGATTGATTCTTTTTCACCCGTTACTTCTTCAATTGGTGAAAGATCAAACTCCGATGCTGAAAGGTTATCAAGCTGAAAAGTCGGGCTTGCAAGTAGCTCACCATCTTTTTCAACCACAAGTTGATGGCCTTGCTCCGTTTTATACAAAGTGAACGGGTAGCTATCACCACTTTGGTAAGTTCGGTCCAAAAGTACGTTCTGAGCGCGATCAAAAGAGAGTTGGTTCTTCGCGCTATAGTTGGTAAACGCCAAACCTATGGTGTACGCCAAAGGAAAAAGAATGAAAAGGATCATCCCTGCTATACCAGGGTAGATGTAACGGTGTGCGTACGTCTTTTTACTACCAAAGATGAACAACGCTAAAGCGGTAAGAATGAGCGTAAGTAGTGCAAACGCAATCTCACCGCGAGAATACATAAGGATTGTTGCGTAGCCATTGATGATGCCGACTGTGCCTAAAAGTGACCATTTCATGAACACTTTTTTGCTGCTCGGAAGGCTGGCTTCTGGTGCTGTCATAGCATTTGTACCTTGAACTGACTGCATAGGGAACCTGCTAGCGAATATAGAATAAATATAGAAAAGTAAGGAGGAGTTGCCTCCTCCTTAAAAAGGTCTTACTTAATTATTTAGTCATTTGTTTTTCTGCATCTGCAAGAGCTGCATCGACAGTTTGACGACCGTCAACTACGTTGATGATTGCGTTCTTAGCCGCACCCCAGAATGCGTTCATTTGAGGGATATTTGGCATGATTTCGCCGTTCATCGCATTGTCCATTGTTGCTGCGATACGAGTATCTGAATCTAGCTCACGTTGGAACGAGTTAAGTGCTACCGCACCTAGAGGCTTATCGTTGTTAACCATACGTAGGCCTTCGTTTGTTAGTAGGTAGTTCTCAATGAACTCAACTGCTAGATCTTTGTTTGGAGACGCAGTGCTGATACCAGCCGTTAGAACACCAACGAATGGCTTAGAAGATTGACCTTGGAACTTAGGTAGCGTAGTCACGCCGTAGTTAACGCCAGACTTCTCAATATTGCCCCAAGACCATGGACCGTTGATCGTCATCGCTGTTTTGCCTTGGTTGAACGCAGACTCAGACACTGAGTAATCCATATCCGCAGAGATTACGCCTTTATCAACTAAGCCTTTTACGAAGCTCATTGCGTCTTTAACGCCTTCTTTCGCGATACCAGCGTCTTTAACATCGTAACCTTCAGAAGTGTATTTGAACGCGTAGCCGCCATCAGCTGCCATTAATGGCCAAGTGAAGTACGGTTCTTTTAGGTTCCACATGATTGCAGACTTGCCGTCTTTTTTAAGTTTTGCATCTAATGCTGCAACCTCTTCCCAAGACTTTGGTGGGTTTGGAACTAGGTCTTTGTTGTAGATTAGAGATAGAGACTCAACCGCAACTGGATAGCCGATCAATTTGCCGTCGTAACGTACTGCATCCCAAGCGAAATCAACGATACCTTCTTGAATATTCTTAGAAGGTTTAATTTCTGCTAGCAGGCCAGCTTCTGCGTAACCACCGAAACGGTCGTGAGCCCAGAATACGATATCAGGACCGTCGCCAGTCGCTGCAGTTTGAGGGAATTTGTCTTGAAGGCCATCTGGGTGAGCCACAGTCACTTTAATGCCTGTGTCTTCTTCAAATTTCTTACCAACTTCAGCAAGGCCGTTGTAGCCTTTATCACCGTTGATCCAGATAGTAAGTTGTCCTTCTTCGATGGCAGCATTAGCACCAAAAGAACCCAAAGCAACAAGAGTACCTAGTGCTACAGCGCTTAACTTTTTCATGTTCGTATCCTTTTTATATTTTTGATGTAGGGCTAGTCCATTGAGGTTCAGCCGTATTTCGACACATATCATCTGAAATAATCCAATATGTCTCATCCTCCTAATCCCTACGCCCTTACAATTATGACGTATTTTCGTGATCTAAATCGCCAAGGGTAAGAGACTCAAATCACAAAATGGATAGTTCCTGTGATCGGTTTCAACTTTAGGTGGTGCAATAATGTGATTTCCGACCAACTGCTTTCTTCCTCCTCCTTTTTTACTCCTCCCTTTCTACTCCCCCTACAATTATTTCTATTAGGAGGATGTCGCACTACGCACAATCTTAGAAACTGCAGTCATCCAAGAGTGGATGGTAAGAACCCTTTCCCAGCAGTGCCTACGTATTAGGAAAAAGATTTGCTGGTTTTGCATTGCCAGACGAGTGGAATGTCATTATTAGTGTTGTTTGTGGTAATTATTTCACGGGGGAGACAATACGAATAATGTGGGGGAGAGAAACTCGTACTTGGCTATGATGGGTAGCACTTCTATTCAGGACATTTTATTGAAGTGCTACCCTACTTTTCTTACCAACCGCAAGAACTTACCGATTCCTACTGTTACTGCTCGCTAGATAATTCATATAATGATGAGCGGTGAATAATAAAAAATTGATCGAGGACGAGCTACATGGCGAGTGTCACGTTAAAAAATGTTTGTAAAGCGTATGGCGACGTACTGATTTCTAAGAACGTAGACCTAACAATCAACGAAGGTGAATTTGTTGTTTTCGTAGGTCCATCAGGTTGTGGTAAATCTACCCTTTTACGTTGTATTGCCGGTCTTGAAGACATTACTTCAGGTGATTTGTATATTGGTGACCAGCGCATGAATGACGTCGAACCATCCAAACGTGGTGTTGGTATGGTATTCCAGTCTTACGCTCTTTACCCGCACCTTAACTTATATGACAACATGTCATTTGGCTTGAAACTAGCAAAAGCAGACAAAGCAGAAATCGACAAGCGTGTTGAACAAGCAGCAGAAATCCTACAACTAGGCCACTTGCTTGAGCGCCAACCAAAAGCACTTTCTGGTGGACAGCGTCAACGTGTGGCGATTGGCCGAACATTGGTATCGCAGCCAAATGTATTCCTTCTAGACGAGCCACTATCAAACTTGGATGCGGCACTGCGTGTAAACATGCGTGCACAAATCACGAAACTTCAGCGCCAACTTGGTTGTACCATGATCTACGTAACGCACGATCAGGTAGAAGCGATGACAATGGCAGATAAAATCGTTGTATTAGACGGCGGTTATGTATCGCAAGTTGGTAAGCCGCTTGAGCTTTACCATTACCCACAAAACCGCTTTGTAGCTGGCTTTATCGGTTCTCCGAAAATGAACTTCATGAGCGTATTCATTGATGAAGTAGAAGCAGAGCGCGTCAAAGTTCAACTATCTAACGGCGTATCTTTCTGGATTCCGGTGGATGGTACAACAGTTAACCGCGGCGACCGAATGTCTTTAGGCATTCGCCCTGAGCACCTATTATCCGCTTCTGAAGCTGATGCAAGTATTCACGGTGAAGTGATGATTGTTGAGAAGCTAGGTAACGAAACTCAAGTATACCTAAACCTAGAAGGTGCGGACGCCGACGTTATTTTCCGTCAGCCGGACACGCTTGCAGTCGACACTGGCGATAAAATCGAGATCGGTATTCCAGCTCATCGTTGTCACCTGTTCCACAGTGATGGTCGCGCATGCCGCCGCCTATACAAAGAAAACGGCGTAGAAGTCGAATAGTTCATTCGTCCTTACTCAAAAAAATCCCTCTCACTTGAGAGGGATTTTTTATCTTAATAAATATCAGCAATTCGATACTAAATCATTAATCGTTAACGAATCAAATCACCCGTTTCTTCTACCCTCACATAAACCATTGTCTTTGTACTGATACTTCATTTTTAATACTTTTCCTCATTCCTCATAAGTAAGTACCAGCTTTTTCCTAACCCGCCAAACTTAGCCAAAGGGCTAAATATCATTCTTATTTCCACTTACCTCTACAACGCAAATTTTTACACTTATCAACGAAATTACACGTGACAAAAAACTCAGCAGCATTCAACAGAATGCTCTGTGCACCAACTACTAATAACGTTCACGACACGGCAATTGGGGAAGACACCCAAGGGCGGTAGCGTGTCAGAAGGGAAACTGAGTCATGAAACAAAAAGGACTTATCCGCTCTCATGAGATGGAGTTCGCTTTTTTATATCGCATCTCAGATCTTGCTG
This sequence comes from Vibrio sp. PBL-C16, assembly GCF_034321865.1. Taxonomy (NCBI): domain Bacteria; kingdom Pseudomonadati; phylum Pseudomonadota; class Gammaproteobacteria; order Vibrionales; family Vibrionaceae; genus Vibrio; species Vibrio sp. PBL-C16. Next base: position 904,284 of record NZ_JAXLNY010000001.1, read on the forward strand.
TCATCGTCTCTTTTATGCTGCTTTTAGTGTTCAAAGACATGAATACTGCGATGGGGAAAGATTACGTCATATTGGCTTTCGTTGGAGGCATCTCCTTTCTATTTATGGCAGAAAGCGGCAATCTGTATCGCTCTTGGCGAACCAGTTCGTTTAAAGATCAGATGTTTATTGTCTGTATTGCTTGGGCGGTGACTTCTGCACTTATCTTTATTGTGCTGTATTTTTCTGAAGTCCATACCTTATTTGATAACACAATTTTAGCGCTGTGGTTTGCGATTACGCCCGCTCTGCTCTTAGCATGGCGAGTAACATTCCGTACCGGATTAGCCTATTTGAGAAAAAAAGGATTCAACACTCGCACTGCGATCATCATCGGCCAAACTCCTCACGGCATTACCCTAGCTAACGAAATTCAAAACCACACAGAACACGGCGTGCTTTTTGATGGCTTTTACGACGAACGATCTTCCGACAGATTGCCAAATTCTGATTATCCTATTAAAGGAGCTGTTGACCACGCCCTTGAGCGAGCTAAAAAAGGGGAAGTAGATTACGTCTATATCGCGATGCCAATGCACGCAAAAGAGCGCATTGCGTCACTTCTTAACCAATTCTCAGATACCACCGCAAATACGTATCTGATTCCCGACTTCTTCACTTATAACCTTTTACATTCTCGTTGGGCGCAGATCGGCCAAGTTCAAACACTAAGTGTCTTTGATACACCTTTTGCTGGAATTTCTTCTTGGGTAAAACGGTTTGAAGACATCTTGTTTTCGAGCATTATTTTGGTCTTAATCGCCCCTATTCTATTCGTCATTGCGATTGGCATTAAGGCAACGTCTAAAGGCCCTATCATCTTTAAACAACATCGGTACGGTCTTGATGGACGCAAGATTGAAGTCTGGAAGTTCCGTTCAATGACAACCATGGATCAAGGTTCCAACGTGAAACAGGCGACAAAGAACGATCCTCGTATTACGCCTTTTGGCGGATTTCTACGTCGCACCTCTTTGGACGAACTACCTCAATTTATCAATGTACTGCAAGGGACCATGTCTATTGTCGGCCCACGCCCTCATGCCGTGGCACACAATGAAGAATACCGTCAGATCGTGGATCGCTACATGCTACGTCACAAAGTAAAACCAGGCATTACTGGCTGGGCGCAGATTAATGGTTATCGCGGCGAAACCGACACCTTAGAAAAAATGGAAAAGAGAGTCGAGTTTGATTTGGATTACATCCACCATTGGTCGGTTTGGATGGACATCAAAATCATTTTTATGACCGTTTTCAAAGGCTTCACTGGTGCTAACGCTTACTAAGGTTGAGATTATGAAGAAACTGACAATGGCAATAGCATTGAGTCTGTTTTCTACTGACTTGCTCGCAGAACCGATGGCTTACCAAACCGAGTCTGGTATAGAGTTGATTCCCCTCGTAAAAACTTTCTACGAGGGAGATGACAACATCAATAAAGCGGAAAAATCCGGCAATGTAGAGTCAGTCAATATTTGGGGTATAGAACCAAGCTTACTAGCACGTATAGAACGGAATCGCTATCGCGCAGATATTTTATATAAGTTAAAAGCTGGCTTTTCATCTGACGATCGCAACGACTTCGACGACCACACTTTTCAGTTTTCCAACTTTTTCGAATTTAATCATCGTCATCGTTTAGTGGTTGATTACCGTTTTCGCGCCCAGCATGAAGTTCGAGGAGAAGATATTACCGAAGGTAATGGTAGCGCAATCGACTCACCAATAGAGTTCAACCGTAACGATGTAAAAACCAATTATGTCTTTGGATCTAACGGTGCCAAAGGCAGACTCGAATTCGGTTTAGGCTATAGTGATAAAACCTATCAAAACTATCGTGACGGCTTGCCTGGTCGCCCAAACGCTAAAACTAAATACAACGATTTTCGAGCTCCCAATGCACATTTGGAGTTCTATTTAAGAGCGACGCCAAGAACCTATTGGTTAGTCGGAACAAACCAAATCGTAACCGAGTATCAGCACCGAAATTCTGCGCAGCCATCGAAAGATAACAACACCAGTTTCTATTACACCGGTGCCGAATGGGAAGTCACAGGAAAAACCAAAGGCATCGCTCGACTCGGTTATCAAATCAAAGATTTTGACAGCGCTCAACGAGAGACATTTAAAGGCTTTAGTTGGGATATCGGCTTTGAATGGTTGCCTCAAGAACAAACTCTAGTCAGCGTGAAAACCACTCAAGCGGCGGTTAACCCCGATCAAGATGGCGATTACAACCTACAAACTCGTTACCGACTGAACCTCAAGCACGATTGGAATAGTTACCTTGCAACTCGCTTAGGTGCTGTTTATCAACAAGATGATTACACGGGAATCTCCAGAAACGACGAACGGTACACTCTATCTTTTGGTATCGATTATCAGATCAAACGTTGGATACTGCTGCAAGCCGATTGGCAATACCAAGATAAAAACTCTAGCCGATCGGGTTATAGCTTCGAACAAAATATTTGGACTTTAAGCGCACAGTTTTCTCTGTAAAAAGGATTATTAATGAAGGCATTCATCAAATTCATGAGTGTAGCGTTGTTGCTATTTAGCACTTTGGTCAACGCTGACTCAAACGAGGAAGATTACTTACTCGATACTGGCGATACCATTTCCGTGCAGGTCTATGGTGAAGAAGATCTTACGATTAAAAATATTCTAATAACGTCAGATGGCTACTTTGATTACCCCTACCTTGGCCGAATTAAAGCAATCAAAAAAACACCAAAACAACTCAAGTACGAAATAGAAACGGGCTTAAAAGGCGATTATCTCATCAATCCAAAAGTGATGGTCACCATCAATAACTTTCGTCTGTTTTACGTTAATGGAGAAGTCAGGAAACCTGGTGGATTCGAGTACCGTCCAGGGTTAACCATAGAGAAGGCCATCGCTCTAGCAGGTGGCTTGACCGACAGAGCCTCACGCAAAGGCATTAACCTCACCAAGCATAAAACAGGTCAAACGATGGAGGGGGTCAGTATGCACCGCAACGTTGAACCTGGTGACATTGTATTTATTGACCAGAGCTTCTTTTAAGTGACAGGGAATCAAATGAACGGGACTCATCCAAATAATCTCCAGATGAACAAAGTAGAACTGATTCGTTTTGGCCATCACTTCAAAGCGATTAAAAAGAATTGGCTAAGCATCGCAGCATTCACGCTTCTGTTCTCATTAACTTGTACTTGGTATATCTACTCCAAAGCATCGATATACCAAGCTACAGCTACGCTACTCATCCAAGAGGAGCAAAAAAGCGCCCTTTCAATCGAGGAAGTATATGGCGTCGACACGACAAAAAAAGAGTACTTTCAAACGCAAATCGCCATTTTAAAATCGAATCATATTGCAGATAAGGTCATTAGAGAGCTGAACCTTACCCAATTACCTGAATTCACAAGCTCAGGGGGGTTAAATAAAAAAATCGACCAAATAAAGTCGATTCCTTTTGTTCAAGACCTACTGAATGTGGCACCAAGCCCAAAAGAAACCGCGCAGTTTTCAGAGTCCTATTATCAGGCACTTCAAGCTTTCAGAAGTAAACTCGATATTGAGCCAGTACGTAACACCCAATTAGTCAGAATTCGCTTTCGTTCTACCGATCCTAAGCTTGCTACGACAATCGCCAACGCGGTCGGCCAAGCCTATATTGACGCAAATTTTGAAGCCAAATTGGTCGTTACACAAAATGCGGCTACTTGGTTGACAAATAACTCTCAAAAATTGGAGGAGCGATTACGTAACTCGGAGCAAGCGCTGCAAGAATTCTTGTTAAAAGAAGGGTTGATCGATATAAACGGTATTGATGAAATTTACGCAAATGAGCTAGAAGAACTCACTCGCAAGCTGAATATCGCTGTTAATAAGCGTATTGAAGCGCAGACGTTAATCCAACTGTTACGACGTAAATCTTCGCAAAGTTTAGACAGCTTGTTGTCAATTGATGAATTCGCTAATCAAGCGCAAATCCGCGATCTAAAATTGTCGGAAGCACAGGCAGCCAAAAATCTCTCTGAACTGGCACAGCGCTACGGACCTAAACATGATCGAATGATTCAGGCGAAAGCACAGCTTGCTGAAATTCAATCAAGAACCCAGCAACTCATCCGTGACATTTCCTTCAGTAAGCAACAAGACCTTCTTGCTGCAAAAGCGCAAGAGGACATGCTTCGAGCAGAACTCGATAACAAAAAGTCAGACTTCCAATCGTTAGGGTCACAAAAAGCGCGTTACGAACAGTTAAAACGCGAGGTTGAATCTAATAAGGCACTCTATGAAGCGTTCTTAAATCGTGAGAAAGAGACCAACGCCACCAGCGACTACAAGAATGTCACGGCTCGCTTTACTGATAAAGCCATCATTCCTCTGTTCCCGGTGGCACCACAACGAATCAAACTGGTACTGATTGCCACCTTTTTTGGCTTTGCCATTGCTTGCGCTCTGGTCATCATCTTAGAAACGATGCGAGAAGTTATCCGAAGCACAGCCGATGTGCAGGAAAAACTTGGTGTTACGTGTTTAGGTGTGATTCCTATGGTCAAAAAACACAATTTGCGTAAAAACGGCGTCAGTTATACCGCGTATTTAGATGATGAAGAAAAGCTATTTAGTGAAGCTTGCCGCTCAGTCAGAACCTCGCTTCTGCTCAGATTAACCAACACGAAGCAAAAGATATTGCCCTTTACCTCTGCTATTCCAGAAGAAGGAAAAACATCGACCAGTATCAATATGGCGGTGTCGTTTTCAAAAATGGAAAAGGTGTTAATCATCGACTGCGATTTACGTCGACCTTCCATCGCAAAGCGATTCGGTATTGCAGAATCAAGCCCTGGCTTAACGCATATCCTGACGATGGACACGCCAATCAAAGATTGTGTTACACATATAAAAGAAGCCAACTTAGATGTATTACCGGCCGGCCTAATTCCGCCAAACCCACAGGAATTATTAGCTTCTGATCGCTTTAAAAAGTTGCTCGAACATTTTCAAAATAAGTATGACCGGATCATTATCGATACACCTCCACTACTGTCAGTGAGTGACGCACTTATTCTTGGTCAGTATGCCAATGGTCTGATTACCGTCATTCGCTCAGAATCGACAAAATCATCACTGGTTAACCTTGCGTTATCTAAACAAATACAACACTCAGTTCCATCTCTTGGCGTCTTAATCACACAAGCCAAGGCCAAGGAAGGAGAGACGCTTTATGTCCAGAAATACGCCTACTAACGTAAACCTATCTTGGTACCAAACGTTGAAAAGCCAAGAACAGCCGGTATTGATCTATCAAATGGGCAAAGTAGGTTCGAGTGCATTAGAGCATTCCATTCCTGACTCGATTCACTTGCACGACCTTATGACCGTCGATGCGCAAAAACAAATATCCCCCGTTAGAGCGCAATTGCATAAGCCTCAGATCAATGCGTTAAAGCGACGACTAAAGCGTATAACGATGAGCCATATGTTAAAGCGCAAGAAAAAAGTTCGAATTATCTCGCTGGTGCGTGAACCGATCGGACGAAATGTCTCAATGTTCTTTCAAGCACTTCCTTTTTGGATGGCGGACAAATATCTAAAGGATGACAGCGCAATACGTACCGAACGACCGCAATTACTCCAAGAAGCATTTGATAAGCACATGAATCATCAATATGCGCTGCAGTGGTTTGACAACGAGATCAAACAACTAACAGGGATTGATGTGTTTAACGAGTCTTTTAATCACGAAGTAGGCTATCAAACATACCATAACAATAACTTCTCACTGTTGGTCATTCGAAGTGACAAGCTAACGAAGGCTAACTCCGCAGTTGAAGACTTTTTAGGTTACCCCGTGGATATTGTTTATGAAAATCAATCAGACAACAAATGGTACTCGCCACTAATGAAAGAATTCAAAACGCAATTTCAACCTACACCCGAGTACGTTGAAGAAATGCTGAATTCTAAATTGACGAAGCACTTTTTCTCAAATGCAGAAATCACCGACCTTAAACAGCAATATCTGACCAATTAATCATGAAAACAAAGATTCTACATATTATTAATGATCTTTCTCAGAACGGCGGTGCTCAGAAGTTCTTAGTCGACCTTGTTTTAGAACATAAGCCTGAATACGAAATCAAAATTTTGGTCTTGTGTGATGAAAATGATTACTTACCAATGCTATCTGCCCAAGGTATAGAGTGTTTTAACTGGCGCACATTGTCATTGAGTGAGAAATTCTCTTTGCTGCGTTGGCCGGATGTCGTTCACGGGCACCTCTACCCTTCCATTTACCTAGCGCTATTGGCGGTAGGTAAAAAACGAATCCAGACTGAGCACTGTTCTTATAACCGTCGACGTGACTATCCGCTGTTTAAGTTCATGGAATACGTCTTATATTGGGGCCACGACTTGACGGTCAGTATTAGTGAAAAAGTACAAGATGAACTGGTGAAGTTCATGCCTCGTTACCAACACAAATATCACGTGGTGCACAATGGCGTTGACTTAAAAAGGTTTTCTATGACGCCAAGATGCGCCAGCCACCTAATCGACAAACCAGTTATCAAGATTGGAATGGTGGGTCGACTTCACCAACATAAAGATCATGAAACGCTTATCCAAGCACTTATCCATTTACCAAGACGATACGAACTCCACCTTGCGGGAGATGGAGAAAAAAAATCGTCACTGCAAGAATTGGCAACAAAAATCAACGTCGCGCAACGTGTTCACTTTCATGGCGTAGTTTCTGACATTCCAGCCTTTTTGAACGACATGGATATTTACGTGCAATCGTCGCACGTCGAAGGCTTTGGCTTGGCGGCGGTTGAGGCCATGGCAGCAGGCTTACCCGTATTATCATCGGACGTACCTGGTTTGGATGACGTCACCGGACGTGCCGAATATTTATTTCAAGTTGGTAACGCCACTGAACTGAGCCAAAAAGTCCTCCAGCTGTGTGAAAGTGTTGAGCGGTACGACGCTGCAAGTCAATACTCAGTCAATAGGGCCTCTCTCTACACCATCGATAAATTTCGTGAAGGTTACTATGGAATCTACCAGCAGCTTTGCGCCAACAAATAGTTCCGCGCCATCGAGCCATCGCGCCTCATTGCTTGCAGCATGCCTATTAGTATTGTTCTTTATTCCAATGAAGTTTCGTGCTGGAGGAATAGCGCTAGCCCCATCTGACATCGCAAGCCTTTTGTCTATTGGTTTTACTGCATTAGTGGTATTGGAAGGAAAAGCTGAAAAACTCATGCATCCCTGTATGGGGTTCCTCGTATTGTTCACTGGGTATGTGTTCATAAATGGTCTGCTAAATCGCGTCCCTTTAATGCCGCTAGTTATAGAAACTGTGCAATGGTTAGCGATTTTGTGCCTTCTGAGCCTAATGTACGCCTATGGCGTGTTTGATGACGAACGGGTAATGGTATATTTCACGTATCTGTTGTTTTTCATCTGTACGCTCGTTGCCTTATGGCACTTTGCTCAGGGCTATCAAAGCGGGTTTAAGTTACTCGGGGTAAGTAAATACGGGTTCGGTGTACTGTGCTCACTACTGTACCTTTATCGAGATAAAATTCGCGCTTTCCACCTTTTGATGCTCGTAGCTTTAGTATTACTGATGTTGTCACAAGAAAGAAAAGCGCTACTTGGTTTTTGTCTGCTTTTCTTCTTTGACCAACTGCTCGTAAAAAACTTAATGAGAAAATCGCTCAGCGAAACGTACACGTGGATGATTTTATTAGCCTTAAGCTTTATTGTGTTTACTGCCGTCACAACCACACTCTACGTTGGGTTTGAAACGCTAGCAGACACATTGGAAATAACCCAAGAAGACGTCTTATTTGCCAACCAAAGTGAAGCCCGCTGGGTATCGAATCTTCATAGAAAACTTTTACTTGCCAATGGGCTAGATATTTTACTTCAACACCCAGTGTTAGGTGTCGGCGCGAAAATGTTACCCAACTTTATGATCAGTTACTTTAATTATGATGAGCTTGCGATCTACACCCACAACTTTGTGTTAGATACAGCAATTGAATACGGATTGCTTGGTATCGGTCTGCTGTTTGGTGGTTATTTTCTTTTTATTCGCTTTTGCTTCCGTAGTCTTAATGAAAACAGAAAAAGCCTATTACTTGCGATATACGCCCTCATCATGGTGTTTTTCGTTGCGGTAAACACCACCATAATTTTAATACTCTTGTTACCCGTCATGATCAGCATGAGCAAGGACTCAAGGGCCATTGCTCATACTTTTCCGGTAAACCATCACCACGAATATGAATAATCAAGGATAGGATAGATGAAGTATTCAATCTCTCGACAATTTGAAAAGAACCGAGAACTCCAAGCTGATAATTTTGTTTTAGTTTACCAAATGGGCAAAGTTGGCTCCTCATCAATTGAGCACACGCTAGGGGAGAAAAATATCCCGAGCTATCACATCCACACCTTTGATGATCACGAAGAATTTCACATGTATCACAATAAAAAAGACGTGAGTAAATTCTTCGACTTCCGAAACCGCGCACTCTATCGCTTAGTGCTCAAGCAGCGAAAACGTATCTTACAAAAACGCGAGCAGATTAAAATCGTTACGCTGGTCCGCGATCCAATCGCAACTGTCTTTTCTCGCTTCTTTCAAGATCTCCATTTGCAATTTATCGAAGGCAAAAAGAACGATGCAATTCACCGAGATATGGAAGTCACGTATCAGCACCTCGAGCATTGCTTTGATAACTATATCAATCTCAACTATTTTGCGGACTGGTTCGACAACGAGTTAAAGCGTAATTTCAATATCGATGTGATGCGCCAAGAGCTGGACAACACTCAACCTTTCTTCACATTCCAGAACGATCAGGCCAACGTCATGCTAATCAAATGCGAACAGCTCAGTTCTCTTGATAAAGAAATCGGTGAGTTTCTTGAGTTGCAAGACTTCGTGCTGAAAAACAGCAACGAAGCGAAAAACAAGTGGTACTCCAATATCCACCAACACTTTAAGAATCACTACGACTTCTCAAAACTGTTCTATATGTACGATCTTCCCTTGTATCGCCACGTTTATTCAGAGCAAGAGCGTGATGCTTTTAAACACAAATGGATGCAAACACCAGGGACAAAATCATCATGAAGAAAGTGCTCCATGTTACAGAAGCATTTGGAGGTGGCGTTCAAACCGCCCTCTATAGTTATGTTCACTCATCCAGAGACGAGCCTTATCAGCATTTCTTGCTAGCCAGAGCCCGAGAAAACGACTTGACCAATGAGAACAACCACCACATTTTCGTACAGACAAAGTGGGTAGAAGGCGGCTTGCTTCAATTTATTCGCGATGCAAACCACATGATTGCATCACTTGGTCCCGACGTCGTTCATTTGCACTCGAGTAAAGCAGGATTTCTCGGCCGATTTCTAAAGCTTGGCAAGGCACGCTTGGTTTACACACCGCACTGTTATGCCTTCGAACGTGAAGATATCTCAGAGCTTGCACGCCAGATCTATAAAGCACTAGAGAAAGTAAAACTGAGCAAAATTGATGTGGTTGCAGGCTGTAGCCAACGAGAATGTGACCTAGCCATTAGCATTGGTGCGAAACGTGCCGAACTGCTCAACAACTACGTGTCTTATCAAAGTGAAGATCGTATAGAGCGAAACAAGCAAGAAGCGCTGAAGCTCGTTGTACTTGGTCGTGTCGCGCCTCAAAAAGATCCTCAGTTTCTTATCAGCACATTGCAGTTCCTTAATCGGTATGCGCTTAACCGCCCGATAGAGATCACATGGATAGGTGGCGGTGACCACGTACTCGAACAGAAATTACGCACTGAAAATGTGGATGTAACGGGCATGCTGCCTCGCGATGAGGTAGTTGAAAAGCTCAAGGGTTCAGACCTTTATCTACATACTGCAGCATGGGAAGGGATGCCGTTAACCATTCTAGAAGCATCCAAGTTACATCTTCCTATGGTTATTCGGACCATCGGCGCAACCAAAGATCTCAACTACCCGTTTTTAGCGCTCACACCTGAAGAAATGGCCAAGCAGATCGCGCATTGTGTCAATCATTATGAAGAGATCGATTTTCGCCAATATACAGCAGAATTAAACGATGCCTTCAGTGAAGAAAAACAGCGCCTCGCACTCAATAATATTTACGGTTAAATGCCCCTATGTTTCACACTGTTCAACAAAAATTACTGTTGATGCCCAGCGGTAAAAAAAGCTTGTTATCTACTGGATTAAAAACCGCAATCACGCGTGTGTTGAGTGCGCTATTTGCTTTTTTACTGACTCTGATTGTATCGAAGACCAGTGACGCTTCGACGGCCGGTCAATTTTTCTTTTTATTCAACCTAGTCTCGCTACTCGCTATCGTTTCTCAGCTAGGTTTTGATGTCTCGTTAGTTCGTTACAATGCGATCGCTTTTAATAACAAAGAGAAGCTTGAACAAAGCCAAAACTATAAAACCGCACTTTATCGAAGTATGGCATTTTGCTTGCTCGCCATAGGCGTTTTGTTGGCAGGGTTTAATCTGTTTCCAGAGCAGCTAAACCAGACTCAATCACCAATGTATGCGATTATTTTATGCTTGCTTTGCATACCTTTCTTGGTGCTTGCGCAAACCAACAGTCGGGTGCTTCAAGCATGTAGAAAAGTCGTATCATCTCTGTTTGCGTTGCAGCTTGGGGTAAGCATGTTGATGGTCATTTTTGTCTTTGCCCTAGACTATATCGGTCAGCAAAATATCAACAATCTAATGACCGCACTGCTTTTAGCGAGCATAGGTGTCGCGGTCATATCTAGTGCCAATTGGCTTGGCTCAGATCAATATCAAACATCGGCTTTCGTACTAAACAAAAAAATGGTCTCTTCTGCCAAGCAAGTCTGGGTTGGCAGTATCTTCACGAATGTTCTTCAATGGGGAAGCCTTGTTATTGCGGGCTTTTTTATCTCAACAGCGGAAATCGGTTTGTTAGCCGCAGCCCAACGCACATCACTACTGATTGGCTTCGTGCTGATTACCATTAACTTTGTGGTCGCCCCGATGTTTGCCTCTCTCTACAAAGAGCGTCAAATGCTCAAACTGCAGAATCTGAGCCGCTTGGCGTGCCGAGCCAATGTTGGTTTAGCGATTGTACCCGTAATTATTTGCACCCTCTTCCCCGAGTTTGTAATGAAGTTTTTTGGTGAGGAGTTTCTCGCCGCGGCGCCACTATTAGTCGTCCTTTCTCTGGGGCAGTTAGTCAATGTTGCGACTGGTTCAGTAGGGTTTTTATTATTAATGAGCGGTCATGAGAGAACCATGAAATACATTACAATTTCCTCCGGTACGGTGTCCATCTGCCTACTTGTTACGCTTTGCCAAATGTTTGGGGTGATTGGTGCAGCGTGGGCAATGGCAATTGGCATGGCTATCCAGAATTTAGCTGCACTGTACTTTGTAAAACGTTACTTAGGCTTCTTTCCAATAGGTTAATTATGGCTTTAATACTGGCACGCACGAGCTTTTTTTTAGTCCTGATGCTAACCGCTTCACTCTCTTTGTGGAAAAGCTCTGACCTACACCATACTGCTTACCTACAAATGGAAACCTACTTAGGCGGATCAAGTACGCTTCACTTTACTTTCAGTTTATTGATCGGCTTTTTATCGGTCTTCACGTTCCCTTCTCTGGTGAGCTCGAATAAAACCGACGTTTTTGGGATTCGTCTTTTGCTACTGCTGTTGGCTATCGTTTCAATGGAAGAAATGAGCCAACTTTTTATTCCAAATCGATCATTTAGTTTTGATGATCTCAGCACCAACTGGATAGGCGTAATCTCAGGTTACTTTAGTGCCAAGTTAATTCGCTTCATCCGCACTCGATCGTTCTAGTAATACAGGAATCTCTGGGGGATTTGGGTATATAATTACGCCAAACAACCAGACTAACGAGTACATCATGCCATCTCATCCAACCAAGATAACTTTTTTTGAATTCTTAACCCCGTTGATCACGTCAGGCAAAAAGACGATAACGATTCGAGATGAATCAGAAAGCCATTACGTTCCCAATACAGAAGTCGAAGTTTTTACCTTAGAAACGAATCGTAAAGTCTGCGATATCAAGATACGTTCTGTAGAACCACTTCACTTTGAAGATATTAATGAGTTTCATGCAGAACAAGAAGCCATCGAACTACCAAAACTCAAGCAGTTAATTCGAGAAATCTACCCAAATACCGACACGCTATTTGTTATTGAGTATGAGCTGATTAAATAACCCACAACAAAGGCTAGACGACTGGTCTAATTCATTCTATAGTACACTTCATGAACGCAAAGACGAATGACACACGCCAACATATTCTCGACGTCGGATACGAGTTGATCGTAAACCGAGGGTTCACGAGTGTTGGTCTTTCAGAGCTATTAAAAAAGGCCGCAGTGCCAAAAGGCTCGTTTTATCATTACTTCAAGTCCAAAGAACAATTTGGTGAAGCGATGATTCAAGACTACTTTACTAAGTATTTTGAGCGTTTAAACGCACGCTTTACCAATACTGAACTGAGTGGCTACCAACGCCTAATGAGCTATTTCGAAGAAATGGTCAAAGTAGAAGACGACGTGTGTAATGCGAACAAATGTTTATTGGTTAAGTTAAGTGCAGAAGTCTCCGATCTCTCAGAGTCAATGCGCTTGGCATTACGCCAAGGAGCAGACAAAACCATTCAAGCGATAGCGGATTGCATTGACATCGGCATTCAAGATGGCTCAATCCCCAATGGTGACAGTGCGTTATTAGCAAGGCAGATATACTACCTTTGGAATGGCGCTAGCTTGCTGAACAAACTTTATCAAGATCAGGCAGCATTGACGCAAAGTCTGACCTATACTCAACACTTACTGCAGAATACGCGCACTTGCCCATAATGGGCGGCGTGGAAGCAGAATGAACACCCTACACACGTTTCACTGTCAGAAAAAGCGTCAGTGTTAACACAGTAAACCTTCCCGCTTTAAATAAGCGGGATATTTTGAAACAAATACTAGACGACCGGTCTAATCAACAAGTGAGATAGATATGACTAACGCAACAAATCGCAGAATCGTACTCGCGTCACGTCCCCATGGTGCACCGACACAAGAAAACTTTCGTTTAGAAGAGGTAACGAAACCGACTCCGAAAGAGGGTGAAATGCTATTGAGAACGGTTTATTTATCTCTAGATCCATACATGCGTGGTCGCATGAGTGATGCCGAATCATACGCTGACCCTGTTGCAATTGATGACGTAATGGTCGGTGGTACAGTTTGTCAGGTAGAAACATCAAACCACCCAGATTACGAAGCAGGTGAATGGGTTCTTGCCTACACTGTTGGCTGGCAAGACTACGCTATCTCAACTGGTGAGATGGTCATTAAACTTGGTAAAGAACCGCAAAACCCTTCTTACGCGTTAGGCGTTGCAGGTATGCCAGGATTTACCGCGTACATGGGTTTACTCGACATTGGTCAGCCAAAACCAGGGGAGACCATCGTGGTAGCAGCTGCTACGGGGCCTGTAGGCGCAACAGTTGGTCAAATTGGTAAAATCAAAGGTTGCCGAGTTGTTGGTATAGCAGGCGGAGAAGAAAAATGCCGTTACGCTAAAGAGGTGCTTGGCTTCGATGAGTGTATTGATCACAAAGCTGAAGACTTTGCAGAACAACTGAAAAATGCCTGTGACAAAGGTATTGATGTTTACTTCGAAAACGTAGGTGGCAAAGTATTCGAGGCTGTAATGCCACTTCTGAATACAAATGCGCGTATCCCACTTTGTGGTTTGATTTCTCAGTACAACGCGACAGAGCTGCCTGAAGGTACCGACCACCTTCCATTGCTAATGGGTAAGCTCCTGACCAAACGAATCAAGGTGCAGGGCTTCATCATTTTTGATGATTACGGACATCGTTACGGTGAATTTGCGCAAGATATTAATCAATGGTTGGCAGAAGGAAAGATCCAATACCGCGAACATCTAGTACAAGGACTGGATAATGCGCCAGAAGCATTCATCGGTCTGTTGGAAGGTAAGAATTTCGGCAAACTTGTAGTACAGATTAACGACCCATTATAAAAAGGGATATGTAAATGATTAAACTTCACCACCTCAATCAGTCTCGTTCAAAGCGCATCATTTGGTTACTTGAAGAGCTAGATGTAAATTACGAAATTGTACCCTATGTCCGTGATTCCGTGACCTTCATGGCACCGCCAGAACTAAAAAGTGTTCACCCATTAGGAAAGTCACCTGTTCTTGAAGATAACGGCGAGATTATCATTGAGTCAGGTGCAATGACCGAATATTTGATTGAGAAATACAGTGACGGAGCCTTTGCTCCTGAGCGCGGTACAAAAGCACACACAGAATATTTGCAATGGATGCACTTTGCAGAAAGCTCCGCAATTTTACCTATGCTGCTAAAAATCTTCGTAAGCAAAGAGCCAAATGAAACTCAGTTTTTATCAGGCTATGCCGACAAGGAAGCAATGAATGTACTAGGCTACTTCGAGCAATCCTTAGAAGGCAAAACTTACCTAGTAGAAGAGCGTCTGACTGGCGCTGACATCATGATGTCTTTCATTGTCGAATTGGTTCAAAAGTTTGGTTTAGTTAATCACTTCCCTAATATTGAACGTTATGGGAAACAGCTCGCGACACACCCAGCATTTGCAAAAGCTGAACAACTTGAAGTGGAGTACTCTTAATTACTTCCCCCCTTTCGCCCCTTTGATGACACGTAAAACTTCATTTAAGGGGCGATATTACTAGCATCGCAGACACGCTAACTGGATAGCGCTCCCCCCAGTCAATCGCATTCGAGAACGTCGATTGTTATGTCAATCAAGCTAATGTAGTAAATTTCTGATTCTAATATAGTTTCGACCATAGTCACCATCTATTGAATTGATAAGCAATATCAGTTTTCTCCCCCAGCTTTTCCGTAATAACCTCCTCTACAGTTTCTAAGGTATTGAGCCCTGGAGGGGGAAGAAAAATGACAAACAAGAAATTGACTACAGCAGCAGGTTGCCCTGTCGCACATAACCAAAACGTTATGACTGCAGGTCCTCGTGGCCCTCAACTATTACAAGACGTTTGGTTCCTTGAAAAATTGGCACACTTTGACCGCGAAGTGATCCCTGAGCGTCGTATGCACGCAAAAGGTTCTGGTGCTTACGGTACGTTCACAGTAACGCACGACATCACAAAGTACACGCGCGCTAAGATCTTCTCTGACATCGGCAAAAAAACAGAACTATTCGCTCGCTTCACTACCGTAGCTGGTGAGCGCGGTGCAGCAGACGCAGAACGTGACATCCGTGGTTTCGCACTAAAATTCTACACTGAAGAAGGTAACTGGGACTTGGTTGGTAACAACACACCAGTATTCTTCCTACGTGACCCACTAAAATTCCCAGACCTAAACCACGCAGTAAAACGCGACCCTCGCACTAACATGCGTAGCTCTACCAACAACTGGGATTTCTGGACATCACTACCAGAAGCATTCCACCAAGTGACTATCGTAATGAGTGACCGTGGTATCCCCGCTTCTTACCGTCATATGCATGGTTTTGGTAGCCACACATTCAGCTTCATCAACGCAGAAAACGAGCGTTACTGGGTGAAATTCCACTTCAAAACTCAGCAAGGCATCAAAAACCTAACTGACCAAGAAGCAGAAGCAATCGTAGGTAAAGACCGCGAAAGCCATCACCGTGACCTTTACGAAGCGATTGAGCGTCAAGACTTCCCTAAATGGAAGATGTACGTACAGATCATGCCTGAGCTAGAAGCGGATGAAGTCAACTTCAACCCATTCGACCTAACACGTATATGGTCTCAAAAAGACTACCCACTGATCCCAGTTGGCGAGTTCGAACTGAACCGTAACCCAGAAAACTTCTACGCAGAAGTTGAGCAATCAGCGTTCAACCCAGCTGCAGTCGTACCTGGTATCGGCTTCTCTCCAGATAAAATGCTACAAGGTCGTCTGTTCGCTTACGGCGATGCTCAGCGTTACCGTCTAGGTGTGAACCATCATCAAATCCCAGTGAACGCACCTCGTTGCCCTGTTCACAGCTACCACCGTGATGGCGCAATGCGCGTTGATGGCAACTTTGGTTCAACACTGGGTTACGAGCCAAACTACAAACAAGAATGGGCAGAGCAACCAGATTACTCTGAGCCACCTCTACGCATCAATGGCAACGCTGATCACTACGATCATCGTGTAGACGAAGACTACTTCAGCCAAGCGGGTGACCTATTCCGTCTGATGAGCGAAGAGCAACGTCAAACTCTGTTCGATAACACAGCTCGCGCAATGGACGGTGTGCCAGAGTTCATCCAACAGCGCCACGTTCAACACGCATACGAAGCGGACGAAGCGTACGGCAAAGGTCTTGAAATTGCACTAGGCTTAAACAAGTAAGCGAACGCTGCAATCATTACACTGTGTGATTTAAAGACGAAAAAAGGAGGTACTCTACAGCACCTCCTGATTTCAAATCACTAATCCTTAATCACAAGTCACAAAACATGCTCAAGGTGATTCATTATGATTAACTTAGATTTCTTTAAGCTCTTTGATACCAAAGAACTGTTTATCTATTACTGATTCATCAACTACTGATTTTTAGCTACCGCTTTGATCAGTACTGATGTATCCATGCGACCTAAACCATCACGTTGAAGGTCTGCGTATTGCTCATCCACTTTCTTAGTCAGTGGAAGTTCTAGACCCACTCGCTCAGCTTCTTGCAGACAGAAACCTAAGTCTTTGCGCATCCAATCAATAGCGAAGCCAAAATCGAACTTGTCTTCAGCCATCGTATTTGCGCGGTTTTCCATCTGCCAAGAACCTGCAGCGCCATGCTTAAGTGTTTCTACAACTTGAGCAATGTCCAAGCCTGATTTTTGTGCCAGCAGCAAAGCTTCACTCAGGCCTTGTAAAACGCCACCAATACAGATTTGGTTTACCATCTTACAGCGTTGACCCTGACCGTTTTCACCCAGTAGCGTCATCTGCTTCGCGTACACATCCATCGCCGGAGACACACGGTCAAAAATGCTTTGTTCACCACCACACATGATGGTTAGAACACCATTTTCTGCGCCCGCTTGACCACCAGAAACTGGCGCATCAATGAAGTGATTACCATACTTAACACACGCTTCAGCCAACTCAACCGCTAGGTCTGCAGAAGTCGTTGTGTGGTCCACTAACACTGCATCCGCTTTCAAGCCAACCAGAATGCCTTCTTCACCGTAAACAACGCTACGAACGTCATCATCATTACCCACACAGGTAAAAACAATGTCACAGCCTTCTGCCGCTTCACGTGGTGTTTCACAAGCCACGCCTTGGTATTCTTCAGCCCATTTGTCGGCTTTCGCTTTTGTGCGGTTGTATACTTTGGTTTCAAAGCCCGCTTTACTTAGGTAACCAGCCATTGGGTATCCCATCACACCCAGACCAATAAATGCTACTCGTTGTTTTTCCATTGCACGCTTCCCTTAGTTCACCTGACTGAAATGTTTCGTAACATGCTACTAAAGAATTGAAATCATTACTCGTGATTTCTCTTTCCACGGTCTCAATGATCCAGTATTTCAGTTCGTTTATTGCGCCTTCTACACCCCTTTACTTGACGATTAGCATAACAGTCAAAGCACTTAAAAAGGTTTACTACTGCTTAGCGTGGAACATCGCTTGCCCACTCTTATCTTTGTTCGACCAGAAATTGATGTTGAACTGAGCATCATCGCTCATCTCAATACGGTGCCAGTACTGCGGTGGGCTTGTAGCAAACTGGCCTGCATTAATCACCACCACTACTTCTGCTTCTGTGGCATTTTCATCAGCAAAGCCGTAGTAAGTCACTTGCCCTTCCATGACGCACAGCTGTCCAAACACTCCCTCAGCGGTATTATGATGAGTCAGTAGCGCTGGTGGCACACTGTCTTTAGTGAAGAAAGGCGTTGAACGTTGAACAGTCCAGTCTTTAGGAATTCTTAGATGCGACATAATGATACCCTCTCTAATTACAATTTTTTTCGTTAAAATCGGTTAAGCCTGAGCGGCTTGAGACAACTCTCGGAGTAGTGGAAATGCTTGCGTAACTTGTTCTCCCGTCACGACGAAGCCCATGAGTCGGCTATTTTCATCTTCTGCTTTCGCGGCAATGCCAGTTTGAGAAATCTGCACGCTCCAGTTCGTCACCGAGCTAAAATCGCCTGCCAATTGAATTGGGTAGCTCGGCGTTTTGACCTTTACCATCATAGGCGGTAGTTTCAACTCTGCTTCTTGCCCCAGTAGTTGTTTGCCCAAAGCATTGGCACTTAGCACGATCGGTTGGAGGTACGGCATCATTCGACCTTGGATCTCAGCACAATCGCCTAATGCAAATACATTGGCTGCTGATGTCTGTAATCGGGCATCTACCTCGATGCCTTTATTGACACTCACCCCACAAGCCTTCGCTAACCAAGTGTTTGCACGTAAACCCGCCGCTGAAATCACTACATCGGCTTCGATTTCCTTACCTTTGCTCAAGCTTGCCACCAGCGAATCTTCCGAGTGATTGATCGCGACAACTCCAGTCTCCAAAGCAAGTTGAATACCTTGCTGCTTAAGTTGATTCTCCAGCGGTAATGCAACAAATTCAGGAATCAAGTTAGCGAGCAAACGGGGATTTGGCTCAACCACCGTAACGGCTTTACCACTGGTTGCGAGATCCATGGCGATCTCGACGCCGATCAAACCACCACCCATTACTAGAATTCGTTTCGCACGGCTAATTTGCTCTTCCGCTAATTGATATTCTTGTAGCGAGTTTAGCGTTATCACCTCAGGTGCTGCATCGCCAGATATTGGTGGCACAAAGGCTTTCGCGCCTGTCGCAAACACCAGTTTGGAATAAGGATAGGTTTGGCCTTTGGCGACCACTTGCTGAGCTTGCACGTCGACATGCTCAACCTTGGTATGGGCGAACAGTTCGATGTTGTGTTCCTGTGCAAACGCCTCACCACTTTTAACTACCAAGTCTCGGGCGGTTTGCTTGTTGCTGAATACATGACTCAAATCGGGCTTGTTGTATTCCGCGCCATCATCAGCAGTAAACACTTGCAGCGGAATATGTGCGTCCATTCGACGCACTGTTTTCACCAATTGGTAAGCCGCAAAGCCGCTACCAATAATCACAATAGGTGCTTGCATATTCGCCCCCTTACCCGTTGTATTCGACAAAGACGTCTTTACCCAAATGGCATTCTGGGCACAAGAAGTAATCTGGCACTTCAGACCATGCCGTGCCCGGTTCAACGCCTTGATTAGGCTCGCCTTTAGCTGGGTCGTATACCCAATTACAAACCGTACAAACCATGCATTGACAATCTGCAGGATGCGCCTCAGTACTAGGGTTGCTAGGAGCAGCATCTACTACCGCCTGTGTTGTCGCTGGCGCAGCGGGTTGTGATTGAACTTGTGGCGCAGACGCAGCAATCGCCGGAGCAAGAACAGGACTTGTCAGATCATGCTTTGCCCACAATTTCGCGATGTTTTGACCATGTTCGCGACATTCACGCATCGCTTTACCATCTGGTCGCCATTTGGTTTTCAAGCTCACTGCGGTTTCAAAACCTGCGTCGGTCAATCGAGCATGGATACGATCCACCGCGCCACCATTCCACCCGTAGCTACCGAATGCAGCGGCTTTCTTCGCCTTAAAGCGCAGACCGGTAATTTCTTCTAGCATGCCTGCGATCTTCGGCATCATGACGTTGTTCATGGTAGACGAACCAACCAAGATGCCTTTTGAGCGGAATACGTTGGCGAGAATTTCATTCTTATCGTGCTTAGAGACATTAAAGACTTTGACCGCCACACTAGGATCGACATCGTGAATGCCTTGCGCGATTGCATCTGCCATCATTCGGGTGTTATTTGACATAGAATCGTAGAAAATCGTAATGCGATCTTCTTGATAATTGTCTGCCCACGCCAAGTATTGCTCGATGATTTGAACCGGATTATCGCGCCATACAATACCGTGTGACGTTGCGATCATGTCGACAGGCAAATTGAAACTCAGCACTTCTTTGATTTTAGCGGTTACCAAGCTGCTGAATGGCGTTAGGATGTTTGAGTAGTAACGCAAACACTGTTCCATCAACTCATTTTGATCCACCTCATCATTGAACAGGCGTTCATCGCAGTAGTGCTGACCAAATGCGTCATTGCTGAATAACACTGCATCGCCAGTTAGGTAAGTCATCATGCTGTCTGGCCAATGCAGCATCGGCGCTTCCACGAAGACCAATTGCTTACCGTTACCAATATCGATGCTGTCGCCCGTTTTTACGGTTTTGAAGTTCCACTCAGGATGGTGGTGATGACCCACAATCGAATCAATCGCCGCTTCTGTACAGTAAATTGGCGTGTTCGGAATCTTCTCCATTAATGCCGACAATGCGCCTGAGTGATCTTCCTCTGCATGGTTTACCACGATAAAGTCGATAGACTTAAGGTCGATTTCCATCTCTAAATTTTGGATGAATTGTTGACTGAATCGATGATCGACCGTATCAATCAATACGGTTTTCTCTTCACGAATTAGATAACTGTTGTAGCTGGTACCTTTTGTCATTTTGTATTCTGTACCGTGGAAGTCTTGAACTTCCCAATCGCGTTGACCTACCCAGTGGATGTTGTTTTTTACGTGAATTGTCATAATTACTACCTTGAATGACGGGATAAACAAAAATAATTTCTTCTTGTATTGCACTGGGCGCGCCAACTTTTAATTACTATACATTTCAATATCTTAATTAAAATCCAACTTTGACAAGTGTCATTTAGACACAGTTGAAAATTGTCATTAAGACACTACAATAGTCATATTGACACAATCGGTATTGGCTATGACTTCTTTAATCGCGCAATGGCTACACATCACGCAAGACCTTAACTCGGCGCTCACTCAACAGGCTCGCTTCGATACGTTGTTAACCACGATTCGAGATGTATTGAAGTGTGACTCTTCTGCCCTTCTTTTGTATGAAGACCAGCACTTTAAACCTTTAGCAATCAATGGATTGGCGAAAGAAGTGCTTGGACGCCGTTTCTCCATTGAGCAGCACCCAAGATTAGAAGCCATTGCCCGAGCAGGCGACATCGTGCGCTTTCCCTCTGACAGCGACTTACCTGATCCATACGACGGCTTGATTCCAAACCACGATGACAAACTGCATGTCCATTCCTGCATTGGTTTACCTCTACTGATCGACGATCAACTGATTGGTGCCATTACGATTGACGCCTTCGATCCCAACCAATTTCATGGGCTACGCAACCAAGAGTTACGTTTTGTCAGCGCATTGGCAGCAGGTGGCTTGCACACTGCACTCCTACTAGAACAGCTCGAGACACAAGCGAGCCTGCCACGCGACTCTTACGCCGAGAAACGCACCTTAAGTAATGAAATCATTGGCAACTCTAAGGGGATGAAGAATCTTCAAGAGCAGATTGATGCAGTCGCCGATACGGAATTGTCTGTGCTAGTGATGGGAGAAACGGGCGTAGGTAAAGAGTTGGTTGCCAGCGCTATTCACCATCGCTCTAGCCGCTCTAACAATACCTTGGTTTACCTCAACTGTGCGGCGCTGCCCGAATCAGTCGCGGAAAGCGAGTTGTTCGGACATATCAAAGGCGCATTTACGGGCGCGATCAGCAATCGTAAAGGTAAGTTCGAACAAGCCGATGGCGGCACACTGTTTTTGGATGAAGTCGGCGAACTGTCGTTAGAGCTGCAAGCCAAGTTACTTCGAGCTCTACAATATGGAGACATTCAACGTGTGGGTGATGACCGCCATATTCGAGTCAACACACGCATTGTCGCCGCAACTAACCGTATATTGCATGAAGAAGTGACTGCTGGTCGCTTCCGAGCCGACTTATATCACCGCCTAAGCGTCTTCCCGCTTCATGTTCCACCTCTTCGTGAACGTGAAGACGATGTGGTGTTGTTAGCGGGCTTTTTCGCCGAACGCTTAAGAAGCAAATTGGGATTGAACAGCATTCGTTTGTCTCCCACTTTGGTGCAGGCACTCAAAGACTATTCATGGCCAGGCAACGTGCGAGAGCTTGAACATGTCATTAAACGTGCTGGTGTTTTGGCAAAGGCGCGTACTCACGCCATGGACATTGAGTTAGTTGAGCAAGATTTTGATATTCGAACGCCGAATCAGAACATCAAGAACGTTGAAAAAACGGAACAAAAATCTCGGCTTGAGCTACCAGAAGGCGGATTAAAGCCTGCCACAGACGCCTTCCAAAAAGCGATGATTGTTCGAGCTCTGGAAAAAAACCAAGGCAACTGGGCAGCAACGGCACGTCAGCTTGAATTAGATAACGGCAATTTGCACCGATTAGCAAAACGGCTGGCGATAAAATAGACACTAACGAATATCACCTAATATGGCATATTCATCGCCAAATAAAGAGCCGATGCCCAACCGCTCACTCAGCCCACTATAAGTAGTGAGCTGAGTGCTCAGATAGAATAGCCACCTAAGTTTGACGGTATTTTCTTCTAAATTTTATTGTCTTGAACCACCTCACAGATTTAATAACCCTTAACAATAAACACAATAATAGTTAAGGTATTTTTATGAGCCAGATCTAATAAAATTAAATATATAGTATTTATTTTAAGAATCTAAACTTTCAAAGTTCATCATAATAAATACAACCTCTATGTATACACTTTACCTTCAAAAAACATCAAAATATAATCCCTTCGATAAAAACACTTAAATGAATTTAACTGTATAAAAGTGAGGAGAATAAAAATATGGGATATGGGGCGACAGTATATTCATTAGATACTGAAAAGGTTTTTAACGTACTAAAGAATGAGCGTAATCCAGAGCTAGAAAAAGCCATCATGGAAAGGTGTCAAGACTCCTTTAAAGTGATTAATGAAATGCTGGAAAGTAGTGGCGAAAGCATCCGAGCTGAAGAGCTTCTTATGCAAATGTTGTCTGAAGAGATAAAATACAGTCACTTGGGTTACGCCTATGCTTACTTGCTTGAAGCTATATGTAAGATAACTGGTTATTACTTATCCAATAACTCTTGGTATCCTTGCGATGTAAACGATTTCTGCGATATTCCATTCACTAATACCGATTATCCT
Source organism: Vibrio sp. PBL-C16 (assembly GCF_034321865.1). Lineage (NCBI taxonomy): Bacteria > Pseudomonadati > Pseudomonadota > Gammaproteobacteria > Vibrionales > Vibrionaceae > Vibrio > Vibrio sp. PBL-C16. Next base: position 927,568 of record NZ_JAXLNY010000001.1, read on the forward strand.
ATAAAATTCCCATTCCCTGACGATTTCCCTGTTGTTTTTATGATAAAAAATCAAGATATTCACCAAGATAACGTTGACTTCGGAGGCTTATCAGAGCAACAAATATCTGAAGTCAAGAGCTGGTACACTCATGCAGTCGTAAACAATCGTGATTTGGTATTATTTTATTATTAATTTTAACTATTAATAAATTATCCAATAGTTAAAATAACAATAGAATATTAATAAAACTCTAGCTTATATTAAGATAGAGTTTTATCTATTTAACTGAATTTTATAATTTTAAAAACATTATATTTCACACCTAATTTATAGACTCTGTGTATAGTGTGTTCAGAGGCAATGTGAACTCATAGGATCAAAATCAAGTTCTAATTTTTAGAAGAAAAACCGATCTGCTTGTGTCAAAATGCTCCATCCCAACCAAAAAGTCTTAATGTAATGAACTACCAAGCTGCTATTTTTGATATGGATGGTTTGCTCCTTGATACTGAGCGCGTCTGTATGCATATTTTCCAAGAAGCATGTGAAGCCCAGAACCTACCCTTCTATAAAGATGTTTACCTTTCAATCATTGGTCGCAATGCAGCGGGCATTGAAGTGATTTTTCGTAAAGCTTATGGGGATGATCTTGACCGCTTACACCAAGAGTGGCGCGACCGTTACGACGCTGTGGTTAAGCACCAAGCTATACCGGTAAAAGAAGGGGTGATTGAGCTGCTTGAGTGGTTGAAAGGCCAAGGGTTGCCAATTGCAGTCGCCACTTCTACAGCAAAAGAAGTGGCACAGAAGAAGTTGGAGTTAGCGGGCCTAAGCAAGTATTTCGACAACTTAACGACAGGCTGTGAAGTGTCACACGGCAAACCTGATCCAGAGATCTACCTGCTTGCAGCAAGTCGTCTAAGCGTAGATCCAACCAAATGTCTCGCCTTTGAAGATTCAAATAATGGCGTACGTGCTGCGGTAGCAGCGAACATGATCACTTATCAAATTCCTGATCTGGTTGAGCCTTGTGACGAAATAAAGCAATTAGGCCATACTGTCGCACCTTCACTGCATGATGTGTTGCACACGTTAAAACAAACTCGCTAGGTTTACTTGTCATCTGTTCTCTAGAAGCTCAGCAATTTAGCTGAGCTTCTTTCTCGAAACCTCTCCAATACCTTAAAACCAAACGATTCTTCCACCCGTTTAGCGAGATTAATTTCACCTTAACTCTGGCTAATCACGACTTTTGATTTAACTCACGCAATCGCATGAAATAAGGTATTTGAGTGATCAAATAGCGGAACTGACCAGTACAAGCTTGCAACAAAACGTCAATATACCGATTGAAGCACGTTTTTGGAGTGAAAATTGGCTGATAATGAGAACTATTGGATAAGATCAATCCAAGTCAGCCTAAAATACAAAATGGAGAGTGTTATATGTCTTTACGTTTATTAGCAACAACCTTCGCATTAGTCGGAATGAGCTTTGGTGCCCAAGCCAGTGCCGAGTGTGAAGTGTCATTAGATGCTAACGATATGATGCAGTTTTCTACTAAAACATTGAGCGTACCAGCCACTTGTAAAGAGGTAAAACTGACGCTGAATCACACAGGTAAGATGCCAGCGCAATCGATGGGTCACAACGTGGTCATCTCTGACACAGCCAACCTACAAGCAGTCGGTACTGATGGCATGGCAGCTGGAGCAGAAAATAACTACGTAAAACCAAATGATGATCGCGTCTACGCTCACACAAAAGTAATTGGTGGCGGTGAAAGCACCAGCATTACGTTCAGTACTGAGAAAATGAAAGCCGGCGGTGACTATTCATTCTTCTGTTCATTCCCGGGTCACTGGGCAATCATGCAGGGTAAATTTGAGCTAAAATAAAAGATTTAGCCAAGCCAAAAGAAGACTCATTATAGGGAAGCCAAGGCTTCCCTTTTTGATAGATAAAATAGCAATTGAGAAAGGTCTAACACGTCTGGAAACGTGACCAAGAAACATAGCAAGTAAGAAACCCTTGCTCCATTGAGATTAAGTTCTTTTACGAAAACTCATGGGTAAAAATCGGATTTTTGTTTTGCCTTTCCGAGACACTACTAAATGATAAAAGTCATTCAATACCATGTAACTCTTTCCAGTTTCCTGGATGAACCACATAGCCGAACAGAGCATGCCCACCATAAACCAATTCAGTTCCTTCCGGTATCCAAAGCATCTGACCTGGGTGCACAAAATGTGTCTCACCATTTGCGGTCAGCTCAAAACAGCCTTCAATCACAAAAACAACTTCATCATAAAGCACTGTCCAAGCCACTTTAGCGCCTTCCCATTTAGCAAAGCCTACACCAATGTTTGGTGAAATTTCTGGGCTTAACGCCCTGGCAACATACGCCATTCCCGGCGTATCACCACGAACATTGAAATCTAGACTTTTACTATCAACAAGTTTGACTTGCTTCATAATTCACTCCGGCTTTGCCATTTTGCTAATTGGATACGCGTTTTTACTCCCAAACCTAAAAAAGGCTCTGGCGGATTCAAACAAGGCATTCCTGTCACTTGCTGTATGTCATCCAATGATTTAGATGTCGCACCAACGACATAGTCAGCTAACAGTGTTCCAGAAATGGTTCCCCACGCAGCACCAACACCATTGTCACAAGCGCTGGCATAAACACCTTCATCTAATTGACCGAAAAAGTTAGTAAAGTTACGAGAGATGGCATACACCCCACCCCATGTGTGAGTAAATGGTACGTCGGCCAGCTCGGGATAACGCGCCAGAAAGACCTGACGATGATCGTCGCGAATTTGTTCTCTGACTTTATCGTTCATGCTTGAGCCATATTTCGGCACGTGTTTGTAAGTATTGCGGATCAAAATACGTCGATCGGCGGTCATACGTAACGTCGTTCCCGCATGATCAGCTGGAGTTAACCCCCAATTCAGCTCACCTCCGTATCGTTGCATTTCTGCGTCGGTTAATGGACGCGTCCAGCTTGCAAACGTCATCACTGGAAGTAGTCTGTTTTTAAGATAACCAAACTCCCGAGTAAAAATGCTGGTCCCAAGCAGCAGTTCAGGGGTTTCAACAGAGCCACTATCTCCATGTAATACCCAGCAACCGTTTTCTTTACTGAGCTTGCGGATTGGCGAGTTTTCTAACACCTCGACATTCTCTGGAAGGCTTTCCCCTAGCCCACGCACCAGAGCAGCAGGTTGCATTAAATAACCACCTGGCGTGTAAATTGCGCGGCTGTAGTAATTTGTCCCTAAGACTTTCGCAAGCTCACTGCCATTAACATGGAAGTATGGTTCGCCAAGGTCTTTCATTAGGTGCTCAAAGTGATCGAGATATGCTTCACCGCGCGCCCCTACGGCTCCTTGATATTTGCCCTTTGCTGACCACTGACAAGAAATACTGTGCTTCGACACTAAAGTGTTTAGCTGAGCAATCGCAGAACGGTTGAGTGATAATAACTTTTGCTTGTGCTCAGGGTCGGGATGCTCAAGTGAAAACTTATGAGGCAAATCGATAACAAAGCCCGAATTTCTTCCTGAAGCCCCTTGGCCGATACGTTGCGCATCAATCAGTATAATTCGTGCATTAGGCATAAGTTCAGCTAAACGTCTTGCCATAGCTAGGCCTGCGAAACCGGCACCTAACACGGCATAGTCAGCACTTTGTTTACCTTTTAACGCCGATTTTTCTGGAATACTTGGCAACGCATGATACCAACCACACGTCACGTCATCATTGGGTAAATGAATCATCTTTTTTCTCCGCTACGCTGCTGACAGTTTCAATGACAATTGATCTAGCCAAGGGCCGCGTAATGACTGTACTTTTCTTCCTAGCAACGCAAAACCGAGCATTGCTCCTTCTGGTGAATAAAACGCAGCGGTCAATTCATCTGCTTGGTTCTCGATGTACCATTGTCCCTGTTCTTCAGCGGCTACCGGGAAAATCGTGAGTGGAAGAATCGGCGTTTTTACAATCACTGGAGTTGGTGTTAAAGAGGTAGGCGTAATATCACCTAGCAAGCTTTTCGCTACGGAAGGAATCATTTGATTAATCGGCGCAATATACGGCTGCCAACCTTGCTCCGTTTCAACACAGTCGCCTAGCGAGTAAATACTCTCATCACTCGTCTGGCCGAATTGATTCACTTTAATGCCGCGGCCCACTTCGAGCCCCGCGCGCTCAGCCAGAGAAACATTTGGTTTGAGTCCAACCGCGCTTAGCACTAGGTCTGCTTCAATCTGCTTGCCACTGTTTAGATGTAAAACCGCACTAGATTCCGACCTTGGTTCGATTCTGGTGATACTGTCTTGTAGAGCCCATTGCACGCCTCGATCGGCAAGTGCGCTTTGTAATGATTCACCCAACTGTTGCGGGATCAAACGCTCCATTGGCCATTGACCCAACCCGATAACTGTTACTTCATAACCGCTTTCGATCAGATCATTTGCGAACTCACAGCCAATTAAGCCATCACCTAGGATCGCGATGCGCTTTTTGTCTTGCAGCTCCGCTCTGAAACGGCGGTAATCAACTAAGTCGTTCACACTCATAACCCAAGAGCGATCGCCCTCAATTGGGATTTCAATCGGTGATGCACCTGTTGCCAGTACCAAGCGGCTGTAGGCGTATTTACCGATGGAGGTATGTAACGTTGAATTGGCACGATCGATCTGTTCAACACGGGTATGCGGGTAAACTCGGATATTGAGACGGCTTTCCCACTCCAACGCGCTCTCACTTTGTAGCGCGTCGCCGTCTTTATTCATGACCAGTGCATTAGACAAAGCTGGTTTGCTGTACAGAGCGCCATCATCAGCGGTAAAGACAGTGATCGGAACCGTCTCAGATTGCGCTCTAAGTGCCGCCGCCAACTGGTAACCACTGTAGCCACTACCGATGATAACGATAGGGTCATTTGAGAATACAGGTTGAGTAACTTCAGATGGAAGAGGCTGAGCAGTATTTGGCTGAACAGACGCTTCTACCGACACCGAAGACACCGCTGCAACCTCTTCTAGTGGCGCATCGTCGGTAATTTCGATCATTTCAAAATCGGCCTTACCCACTAAACAGTCAGGACATAACCAGTCATCCGGTACATCTTCCCATGCTGTTCCTGGTGCAATGCCATCGGATGGCCAACCTTGTGCTTCATCATAGATTAAGCCGCAAATAATACAGAGCCACTTTCTCATCACTTATACTCCAACTACCTTGTTCAGAATTTCCGTGTTTACAAACCGTTGTCAGATTTGTTGTGATTCCATCAACCTCGCCCTAGCTTGTGGTCTGAAGTCCAAGCCGGTACGAGGTGATGAAAATACAGTTACACGGTGGCTATACGTTGCTGTCTTGCTGCAAACGAATGGCAATATTGCGTGTCTGGACATAGCTATATATCGCTTCTTGTCCTTTCTCTCGGCCGAAGCCAGATAACCCTACACCACCAAATGGTGTTTCAATGCCACCAGCGAACCATTCGTTGATGAACACTTGCCCACCACGAAGTTGCTGCGCAACGCGTAACGTCTGATTTAAGTTCTCACCAAATACGCCTGCGACAAGGCCAAAGTCTGTTCCATTGGCGATCGCGACAGCTTCTTGCTCGGTTTCGAACGGTGTAATCACCAGTACAGGACCAAACACTTCTTCTTGAGCAATACGCATATCTGGTGAGGCTTCAATCACCGTCGGTGCCACAAAGTAACCCGACAAATCAGGGGCGTATCCACCCGTTAGGATGTTCGCGCCGTCGGCTTTTGCTTGTTCTATCATTTCAAGCACGCGTGCTTGCTGATCAGCGGAAACCAGTGGCGTGATATCTGGTTGGCTCTCGCCTTGGCCAATAGTTAGGCTTTTTGCCATTTCCACTACCGCCGCTTTTACTTCTTCATAACGCTCTTTTTGAATCAGCAAACGAGACATTGCCGAGCACACTTGACCAGCGTTAAAGAAAATACCGACCTGGACACTTTTCAAAAGTGTTTCGAGACTCACATCTTTCAGTGCGATAGCAGCCGATTTACCACCCAGCTCCATCACAGATGGTGTGGCGCGTTGCGCTGAATCTTGCAGGATGCGTTGGCCGGTCGGTACAGAACCCGTAAAGACAATTTGATCAACGTCTTGATGCTGCACCAAATGACTGCCAACGACTGAGCCTTTGCCACATAGCAAGTTAATCGTGCCTTTTGGGAAGCCCGCTTTTTTAACATTACCTGTTCCGTCCTAAATAAGGTTGACACTTTCCACACCCAAAATTGGAGAGTGTTATGAAATCAACAACTAAAAGAACTCAGCGCGATTACTCCCTCGCTTTTAAACTCACTGTAGTTGATGAGGTTGAAAAAGGAAGCCTCACTTACAAACAAGCCCAAGAGAAGTATGGCATCCAAGGTTGCTCTACGGTTTTGGTTTGGCTTCGTAAGCATGGTCGACTAGATTGGTCTAAAGGGACACCTAACTTTATGTCCAAAGGAGACTCTATGGCCGAGTTCAATTCACCTCCTACACCAGAGCAACGTATTAAAGAGCTTGAGAAGCAGCTCGAAGATGCTCAACTCAAAGCCGACTTCTTTGAAGCTGTCGTGAACGTTATGGAACGTGACTATGGTGTTAGAGTGACAAAAAAGCACAAAGAAGCGTTGTCCAAGAGAAAACCATAGTAGGTTTGAGCGTTACGAAGTTTTGTCAGTTAGTACAAATCTCTCGCCAAGCTTATTATAAGCAATGCCAAACTCAATCTCGTTGTGAACATCATGAGCATGCTGTCATTGGCTTTGTCCATGAAGTCAGGCTGAAGCAGCCACGCATTGGCACGCGTAAACTGAAGTTCTTAGCAGCAACAAAGGGCATTCAAATAGGTCGCGATAAGCTCTTTGAACTTCTCAGAAAGCATCGGCTGTTAGTGAGAGCAAGACGAGCCTATCACCGAACGACTGACAGCCGTCATCGATTTTTCTGTCACCCAAACAAAGTGAAAGATGGGCTGACACCAACGAAGCCAGAACAACTGTGGGTTGCTGATATTACTTACTTGCCAACTCAAAATGGAGAGAGTTATCTCAGCTTGGTTACAGACGCTTATTCAAGGAAGATTGTTGGTTTTTATGTGGATGACAACATGAAAACTCAATCAGTTAAGCGGGCATTTATCTCAGCTCTCAGGCAACGGCAGAGTGAAGAAAAGCTAATACACCACTCAGATAGAGGCTCACAATACTGTTCGAAGGAATATCAAGATATCCATAAGAAACATAGAGTGACTTGCTCAATGACAGACGGGTATGACTGTTATCAGAATGCTTTAGCTGAGCGTGTAAATGGGATACTCAAAATGGAGCTCTTGCTGAAGAAACCGAAAGATCTGAAAGAAGCAAGGACGATGGTAGCAGAGTCCGTAGATATCTATAATCAAATGAGGCCTCATACGGCTTTAAAATACAAAACGCCCGATGAAGTACATCGAGCGTTTTAGTTAAAAAGTGTCAACCCATATCAGGACGGGTCAACCAAACTCTGTTATTTTCTCTGCTTATTGATTTAGGCTAAACCTCGATCACCCACCTCATCTGGCAACTGTTGCAAAAGCCACTCTCTAAAACGCTTGACGCTTGCTGGGATTAAACCTCTATTTTTAGGTTCAAGCATAGAGAAATTGGAAGGTGTTGAAAGCACGTGTTCGACTGGCCTAACTAAAGCACCGCTTTGTAAATAGTCGTCCACTAATGACCCCCAGGCTAACGCGATTCCCTGACCATTAATTGCCGCTTGTAACAGCATTGGATAGTTATTGATGTTCATGCGATTACGAGGCGAAATATTTGGCAATCCTACACTCGCAAACCACTGCTCCCAATTCACCCAATCTCTTTGAGACTCTTCCAGATAGAGTAACGTTTTATTGAAGATTTCTTCTGGCTCACTAGGCTGGCCGATTTTCTCTAAATAAAGCGGGCTACACACAGGGAATACTTCTTCTGAAAATAGCGTTGTCACATCCATTTCCGCAGGTGGAGTGCGACAATAAAACAAGGCGAGATCGCAATCTAATCGGCGTAAGTCCAACACATTATCTGAGGCCAATATTCTTATATCGATGTCATCATGTTCATTTTGAAATTGAGCAACCTTAGGCAACAACCACAAGGCTGCCATTGCATTTGTCGTCGCAACCGTGATCTTTTGTTCGCCCTGCCACTTCTTCACTTCACCCGTGATTTGAGCAATATCGAGCAAAGATTGGCTGACAGCTTGATAATATTGAAGACCTGTAGGCGTTAAATTAATGCTTCGATTGGCTCGCGTGAACATAGCCTTGCCTAAGTATTCTTCTAATTGTCTAATTTGGCGACTGATAGCACCTTGGGTCACGTTTAGCTCGTCAGCGGCTAACGTAAAACTCAAGTGCCGCGCCGACGCTTCAAACGCAACGAGGCTATTTAAAGGTGGGAGGGGTTTGATTTTCATGTATCTTCCAGTAAGGCAGTATTGTAATTATTTTTATTCCCGGCAATCTTATGTTGCACGTGGATAATGCCATTCTGGACAACACCCCAAAAACGACAATTTATAAATGATAAAAAATAGAGATGAATCATAAATTGTTGTGAGAGAGACTGCCGTATACAGTTTCGTGGCTACAACGAGCACAAAAAGAGGAGCAGTTACTCCTCTTTTGCCTAGCCTTTTGCTCACTTTCTTCGAGTTAGCCCATTTACCCTATTGCCAATTTAGTGCTCGCGTAACGCGCTTTTTTCTTTCTTGGACTGGCTAAGAAGTACGCCAAAGTAAGGGGGCCTAATCGTCCCATAAACATCATGAAGATGATCACTAACTCACCCGGTTCGGATAAACTGCCCGTTAAGCCTCGCGACAAACCAACCGTACCCAGTGCCGAGACTGCTTCGAACATAATGTCTAACATAGACGCTTTCTCTGTCAGTAACAGCGTGAATATGGCAAACCAAGTCACCCCCACCGAGATCAGAGTCAGCGCCAATGCCTTGCTGATGGTCTCTTTGGGAATCTCGCGTTGAAAGGCATAGGTTGCTTCATCGCGACGCAAATAGCTGTAAGTTGCCAAGACCAATACCATAAATGTCACAACTTTAATGCCACTTGCCGTACTCAATGAACCACCGCCGATAAACATCAACACCAGAATGATCGCCGTTGTGGCATCTTCCAACTGATCGATAGCTAAAGTATTGAACCCCGCCGTTCTTGGCGTCACCGCTTGAAACCACGATGCCCACCATTTCCCTGCTTCGCTCAAAGGGGCAAGCGTGTTGGGGTTGTCATATTCAATCAGGTAAATCGCGATAAGTGCCACCACGTTAATGGTCACCGTGCCTAAGATCATCATTCGACTGTAAACGGTGAGTCGGTGCCAACGGCGATTGCGTTTTAAGTCAATCCAAACCGAGAAGCCTAAACCACCAATAATGAACAAACTGGTAATGGTGAAGTTAACGATCGGGTCGTCCACGTAAGGCATTAAGCTATCGGCACTCAACGCAAAACCTGCATTGTTAAACGCACTGATGGTGTAGAAGAAACCATGGAACAAACTGGTTTTCCAGCCCAGCTCTTCACTCCAATAAACGCTCAAAATAGTGAAACCAATAAGTTCAACGAGCAGAGCGAACATCAATACAGATTTAGCGGTGGCAATGAGTGTCGATGAATCAGTTTGGTTGAACGCCTCTCTCGCGACGGCTCTCTCCAAAAAGCCAATTTTTCCGCCCAGAGCCAGCAAGGTCACGATGGCAAACGTCATTAAACCTAGGCCACCACATTGAATCAGGAAAGCAATAACCATTTGCCCAAAAGGCGTAAACGCCGTGCCCGTGTCCACCACAACTAATCCCGTCACCGTAATGGCCGATGTCGCAGTAAACAGGCTTTGAATCCAAGTGATGGGCTCTGTGGTGGCAATCGGCAGTTTGAGTAAAACTGTGCCGAGCATGATCAAGCACGCAAAGCTGAGGCTAAGTATCAGCGGCGGTGCGCCCAACAGTTTTTTGCCCGCTTTGGGTTTTCGCTCGATTGGGATAATAGAGGGATGCCACAAAACCATGTTACACCAACCTTGGAGCGACGTATTTCAGCTCAGCGCGACTACCACAAAGCAACAGCGTGTCGAACTCATTAAGCACAAACTCATCATTGATATTGGTGTAGACGGCTTCTTCGCGCTTCACCAAGATAGGCTGAATGTTGTAACTGCCTCGGCTGATCAACTTAGAAAGCGGCGTATCGTGCAGATTGGATTTAACGTGGATTTCCACCACATACAAGCCATGCCCCATTTCTAAATAGTTGTTCACCATCGGATAGTTGAGTGCCTGCGCGACTCTTACGCCCATCTCCTCTTCAGGATGAATAATACGTTGTACACCAAGCTTAGACACGATGGTATGGTGCGCTTTGGTGCTCGCTTTGACCCAAATGGATTTCACACCCAGATTTTTCAGCGCCAGCGTACACAACAAACTGGCTTGCATGTCTTCACCAATCGCCACCAACACCACATCACTGTTCGCTAGCGCTAACTCTCTGAGTGCACCTTCGTCTGTTGCGTCACATATGACCGCTTGCGTTAACTCTTCGACGTATTTTTCGACGATTTTCGGGTCGCTATCCACCCCCGTTACGGTGTGTCCAAGATGAATAAGTTCTAAGCTGGCGGCAACGCCAAATCGCCCTAAACCAATTACTGTAAAGTGAGCCATATCAATACCTAACTGTGTTTTATGTATAGAAAATGCTAATGCGTTAAGGGCTAGACTGATTTTCCGTCGCGGAAAATAGGCAACACGAATCCTGTTCGAGTGCTGATAACCAGCACTAAACCTTGGCATTAACGTTGATTAAATTTGGAATTTAGTGGTGCTTGGACGTCTCAAGCACTAAACGATAACCCAGCCCCGGCTCGGTTTTTAATAGCCGCTGTTCGTCAGCACTATCGTTCAGTTTTTTGCGTAGTTGACTCACTAACACGCGTAAGTAGTGAGTGTCTTCGACATGACTTTTTCCCCAAATCACCGCTAGCAAATGAGTTTGCTCAATGAGTTTTCCCGGTTTGAGAATCAACTGTTCAATGAAAGAAAACTCTTTCTTGGTGAGTGGAATTTCCCTCTGATCCAACCAAAATTGGTGAGTACTTTTGATGATTTTGACTCGGCCAGCCACCAGCTCATCAGCGACGGTTTGCTCATCCACCAAATCTCGAACCAGCACTTTGATGCGCGCGATGAGCTCTTTTACGCCAAAAGGCTTGCTCAAGTAATCATTCGCGCCCGCTTCTAAAAGGCGGATTTTTTCCTCTTCTTGATCGCGAGCTGTCAGCACTAGCACTGGCGTTTTATACGTCTGACGAAGCGTAGTGAGAAACTCCGCCCCATCGCCGTCGGGCAAGCCTAAATCTAGCAGAATGACGTGCGGCGAATACGCTTCGAAACACGCTTTGGCTTCTGCAATGGTACTCGCGCCAATGTAATCAAACCCTTCAGCAGACAGCGAAATTCGAATAAAGGTATGAATGCGAGGCTCATCGTCCACGACTAAAACTTTGTAACTCACGCCTGCTCTGCTCCTTGATTGAGTGGAAGTCGAATGCGGATCAGCGTCCCTTCTGATACTGGCATAGATTGAATATATCCTTGGTGTGCGGTGATGATGCCTTTGGCAACCGCGAGTCCCATTCCGGTGCCTGAATCGGCCGATTTGTTGTTCACACCGGAATAGAAAAGGTTGAAAATTTTTTCCGCATCTTCAGCTTTGATGCCAATCCCCATGTCCCGAACATCAATCACGCACGACGACCCCTGCTTAGAAAGAGAAACCTCAACAGATTCATTCTCTGGTGAAAATCGCATGGCATTATCCAACACATTAAAAATCGCTTGTTCGATGAGCGAACGACTTACTGACAAATAATCAACGGAATCATCCATATTCATGGACACTTTCTCGGTGTAATTTGGCAAACGAGAAACCGCATCCCGCACAATATCTGCAATCAGCTCATCTTTTTTGGTAATTTTTAATGTGCCGTGCTGGAGCTTAGTCGCCTGTAAGAGGTTCTCGATATATTGATGCAAGCGATGGCTTTCTGAAGTCGCACTGTCGAGCAATTCTTTGCGCTCTAAGTCATTGAGCTTGGGCATGTACTCGTTGAGTGTGGTCAGTGTTCCAATAATGGTTGCCAGCGGCGTGCGTAGGTCATGGGACACCGATAGCAGGATGCTGTTTTGCAGCTTGGTTTGTTTTAACTCTCCCTGCTGGCGACGATAAAGATCCGCAAAGGTGCTGGTGATAAATGCCACCACCATAAACACGACTAAATTAAAAATGTCTTCCGGACGAAACATCTGCAAAGAGTAACGAGGCGTCGTGAAAAAGAAGTTGAAGCTCAACGCTTCGATCACCGCCGCCGCATAAGCGAATCGCGAGTTGCATTGAAACGCCACTACCACGACCGCTAACTGTAAAATCAGCAGGACTGCGGCTGTAGAGCCAAACAGTTGGTCTAACAACCATGAGACGACAACCGCGCCAACAATCACGGTAGTAGAAAAGAGAAAGGTGTTATCTCGCCATTGAACAAACATAAAATACATCAACCAAAATTCGATGTAGAAAACTTTAGCAAAAGCCCATTCGGAGTTCGCGTAAAAAAAGCGTAAAAAATTCAATAACGACAGTGAGTTATAAACATAATCATCATTAAGTTGGCCTAACTTAATGAATAATCACAAGTTAACGTTGCCCATTAACGCCTACTTACTCGGTATAAACGACAGACACAAAAAAGAGGAGCATTTGCTCCTCTTTCGTGTAGCGTCATATTAGATGACTTGCAGTTGAGCATCACCTTGCTCAGACAAAAATCCGCCGGTTTGATGCTTCCACAACTGAGCGTAAACACCACCCAATTGCAGCAGCTCGTAATGCGAGCCTTGCTCAATGATTTTGCCGTCATCCATTACAATCAAACGATCCATCGCGGCAATCGTTGATAAACGGTGAGCAATCGCAATCACTGTTTTTCCTTCCATCAGAACTTCAAGGTTTTCTTGAATTGCCGATTCTACTTCTGAATCAAGTGCAGACGTTGCTTCATCCATGATCAAAATTGGCGCGTTTTTCAGCAGAACGCGAGCAATCGCCACACGTTGACGCTGACCACCAGACAGCTTCACACCGCGTTCACCCACTTCAACGTCATAGCCAACGTTACCTTGCTCGTCTCGTAGAGATTGAATGAAATCATGAGCATGTGCTTTCTCAGCAGCTGCGATAACGGCATCCATTGAAGCATCTGGATCACCGTAAAGAATGTTCTCTTTAATTGAGCGATGTAGCAAAGAGGTGTCTTGCGTGATCATACCGATGTGTTGGCGAAGCGACTCTTGTTCAACTTGAGAAATGTCCTGTCCATCAATACAAATCTTACCGCTATTTACGTCGTAAAAGCGCAGCAACAAGTTGACCAACGTGGATTTACCTGCCCCAGAGCGACCGACAATGCCGACTTTTTCGCCCGGTTTGATAGTCAGATTCAAGTTCTCAAATACTGCCTTCTCATCACTGTAGTTAAAACCTACGTGATCAAAGCAGATCTCACCTTGAGAGATTTGCAAAGGCTTAGCATTTGGTACGTCTTTCACTTCAACATCGTTTGAAATCGTATTAATACCGTCTACTACTGTACCGATGTTTTCAAACAGCGCGCTAACTTCCCACATGATCCACTTCGACATACCTTGTACGCGCAACGCAATACTGATGGCAATCGCAATAGCACCAATTGTTACAGCGTGATCTAGCCATAGATAAACCGAAATGGCACTAATAGACATCAGCAGCAAATAGTTGATGGCATCCACACTAAACAGTAAACAAGTCACCATGCGCATTTGGCGGTAAACCGTCACCAAAAATTGCTTCATGCTGCTTTCTGCGTATTCCAACTCTCGTTGCGAGTGCGCGAATAGCTTTACGGTAGATATGTTGGTGTAAGAATCGACAATGCGCCCAGTCATTACAGAACGAGCATCCGCTTGCTCTGTCGCTACTTGTTTCATATTAGGGATAAAGTAGAACTGGATAACCGCGTACATTCCTATCCAAATCACAATAGGCAACATTAGCAAACCATCGGCTTCGCCCATCATCCAGAGCATCGAAAGAAAATAAACGCTGATATAAACCAGTACATCCACCAGCTTCATGACCGTTTCTCGTACCGCTAACGCACTTTGCATCACTTTGGTCGCAACTCGGCCTGCAAAGTCACGCTGGAAAAATCCAACCGCTTGTTTTAGCAAGTAACGGTGAATCAACCAACGGATAGACATCGGGTAGTTACCCAATAACGTTTGGTGCATCACCATTGAGTGGACAAAACCGAGAGCTGGCATCACAACCGCCACTAAGAACAGCATCATTAGCATGCGATCACCCTGGTCTTGCCAGAATGTTGCGCGATCTTGATTAGAGAGAATATCGACGAGCTCGCCCATATAACGCAACAGCGTCACCTCTGTAATGGCAATAAGCGCACTGAACACAGCCATAACGAGTAAAGGGGCTTCAAAGCCACGAGTGTAAAAACGACAAAAGCCAAATAGCGTCTTCGGTGGCTTTTCGGTTTCCATCTGGGGAAAGGGTTGGGTCAGTTTTTCAAACCAATTGAACATAACAATGACTTTAGGTACCGCGAATGAATTTGCGAACGTTTTACTATCTTTTGATACAAAAGTCAGTAAAATACCGAAACAAAAGCTCAAATGATAATAATTACAATTAAGCTTAGCGTTAATCATAATTATCGGGAATAGATTTATGCAAAAGAATAACTCACTGACCATCGCTATCCGCAACGCGTTGGTTTGTGCTTTAGCACCTACAGCAGTGGTTGCATTCACAGCACAAGCTCAAGAAGACGTCGTACAAGATGACGTGATTGCCATGGAGACCATAACGGTCACCGCGCAAGCACTTAAAGTAGAAACCCCGGCAGCAGAAACGCCGCGCAGCGTATCTATCATTTCTGAAGATGAACTTCGTGTTCGTGCACCGAAAAAGCTAGATGAAGCATTACGCTACACGTCTGGTGTAACCGCTCAGCCTTATGGCGCAGACAACGACACTGATTGGTTCAAAGTTCGTGGATTTGATGCAGCGACTTACCTAAACGGCAACCGCCTATTCCGCGATGGTTACTACACATGGTTGGTCGAACCTTACGGCCTAGAAAGTGTAGAAGTCGTTAAAGGTCCATCGGCTATTCTGTTTGGTGAATCGGCACCAGGCGGTATCGTGAATGCTGTTCAGAAAAAACCAACGTTTACGCCTCAAGGCGAAGTAAAAGTCGAAGTTGGCAACAACCAACACCAATCCGTAGGTTTTGACATTGCTGACGAAGCAAACGACGCAGGCACTGTGCGCTATCGTTTGGTTGGCTTGATGACAAGCCAAGATGGTGAACTGGACGGCACAAATAACGAGCGTTTCTACCTAGCGCCAAGTGTCGAGTTCGACATTTCTGACCGTACAATGCTGACCGTTTTGGCAACTTACCTTCATGATGACGGTGTACCAACTAACCCATTCTTCCCGGCAGCAGGTACTCTGATTGGTTCTAACTTTGGCAAAATCGATCCTTCGACTAACCTTGGTCAGCCAAACTACGATAAATACGAACGCACGCAGTTTTCTCTAGGTTACTTACTAGAGCACGACATCAATGACACGTGGTCACTCTCGCAAAACCTCAACTACGGTTCGAATGAGTTGTACTTGCGCAGCTCTTACGCGTTCTCAAACAACGATCCAGCGAAAGAAGAGTTAACGCAAGGCATCGTATTCCGTGACGGAAAAAACCAGAGCATCACGTTCGATAACAATGCTGTCGGCAACTGGATGACAGACAACGCAGAGCACACAGTGCTTATCGGTATGGATCTGCAATTCCACAAAACCGATGGCGACGAGCAAGACAACTATGCATTTGGCACTATCAACCCGTGGAACCCAGTTTACGGCAACTTCACCCCTCTTGATCCTGCCAACAACGTGAAACGTGAGATTGAGAAATCTCAAGCAAGTCTCTATTCACAATACCAATTGAAACTGCATGAACAGTGGATTGGTAACATAGGTGCTCGTTACGACTGGGTGAAAACAGAAAACTCTGGCAAAGGCGCTACCGTTGATCAAAGTGAATCTCGTGATGATGGTCAGCTCTCTCTAAGTGCGGGTGTGATGTACCTTGCAAACAATGGCCTGTCACCTTACGCAAACTACTCTCAGTCGTTTGAAGTGATCAGCACTATTGATGCGGCAACCAATGAACTTTACAAACCGCTGGAAGGCGAGCAAGTAGAAGTGGGTGTAAAGTATGAGCCAAGCTTTATGGATGGCTTTATCAACCTTGCATGGTTCGACATCACGCAAAAGAACGCGTTGGTCACTAACCCATCAACATGGATTGCGACACAAACAGGTGAAGTGACATCTCAAGGTATTGAGCTAGAAAGCACGGCGCAGCTAACCGACGATCTAAAACTGATGGCAAGCTACACCTACACTAAAGCGAAAACAGATGAGAGCTTTGGCCAAGGTAAAAAACAAGCCGCACTTATTCCTGAGCATCAAGCGTCTGCATGGGTAGACTACAGCGCCTACAGCCTGATTCCAGGCCTCAATATCGGTACTGGTGTGCGCTACGTAGGTGAGTCAAAAGATAACCCTAAGAGCTCGAACCTAACGGTTCCTTCTGTCACTCTTTGGGATGCGTCAGTCACTTACGACATCACTTCACAGTGGCAAGCACAGCTAAACGTGAACAACATCCTAGATAAAGAGTTTGTTTCAGGTTGCGATTACTGGTGTTACTACGGCCAGTCTCGCTCTGTTATGCTAAACGCAAACTACCGCTGGTAATTGTACTTCTACTCCCCTCTATTGAGGGGAGTTTTCTCCTAAGAGCCATCCATGTTTCAACTGTCTAATATTGAGATCGTGCGAGGTGGACGTCAGATCCTCGGCATCGAACAACTTAACATCCCAACAAATGAGCTAACGGTCGTTTTAGGCCATAACGGTTCAGGTAAGTCGACACTGGTGAACCTGCTTTCTGGTCAAATGTCGCCAGATAAAGGTACGGTAACACTAAACGATACTTCCCTTTCATCACTTAAAACCAAAGAGTTGGCAAAACAGATCGCCTATTTGCCACAAAAGCTGCCCTCTTCAGCTGGTTTAACGGTCGAAGAGCTAGTGCGCTTAGGTCGCTTTCCGTGGCGTGGGGCACTTGGTCGTTGGAAAACCGAAGACAAACAGATCATCACGCAGGCTATGGAACGAACAGGGGTTACACCTTTTGCTCAAGCTTTGGCGGATGACTTATCGGGCGGTGAGCGCCAACGTGCTTGGGTGTCTATGCTACTGGCTCAACAATCGCCAATTTTAATTCTCGATGAGCCAACCTCGGCGCTCGATGTTCACCATCAGTTTCAACTAATGGCGCTGCTGGCAGAACTGAATCGAACCGAGAATGTAGGCATTATCGTGATCCTGCACGATCTGAACTTAGCACTGCGCTACGCCACCCACATTGTTGCGCTCAAAAAAGGTAAGATTGCCTTTGAAGGCAACGCCGACATGTTGTTAGACGAGGCACGCCTTTCTAAACTATATGAGTCACCAATTAAGCTGATTGAACACCCAAGCCCGGCTAACACATTAGCGAGCCAAAAGGTGGCTGTTGTATGCGCATAATAGCTCGTTTACTTACTGTGGTTACACAATCTGCTTTTCTCCTCGCATTTTTTATGACCAATGCACATGCAGTCATCACCGTTACCGATGAATATGGTGAGCATAGTTTTGAGCACGCGCCACAACGCGTTGTAGCCTTAAACTGGGACATCTTAGAACAAGTTTTGGCGCTAAACGTAGAACCAATCGCAGCCCCAAATTTACCAGGCTACCGCCAATGGGTCGTCAATCCAACTGCACCAGAGTCAATTGAAGATATTGGAACCCGAGCAGAGCCCAACTTAGAAAAAATAGCCAGTTTGAAACCAGATGTCATCCTTGCTGCGTCTCCACAGCAAGACTTGATTCCGTTACTCAAACAAATTGCTCCGGTAATCTATTTACCTAATTTTTCTGAAAATGAGGCCGCAGCTGAAACGGCCATTCGTCACTTTCGTACGCTCAGCAAGCTATTCAATAAAGAGGCACTTGCTGAACAGAAACTGGCAGAATTAGATGCTTCATTTGCGCAGATGCGCCAGCGAATTCGCCACTATTACTCTGCTCCACTCAGCGTTCTTGTGATGCGATTTTCAACCCCGAATACTGTATTACTTGCAACCGAAAACTCCACCACTGACTACGTGGTTAGAAAACTGGGATTACAGGCTCCAATTAAAGAGGACCCACGTGCGTGGGGAGTAAAGCAAGATCGAATCAATCGGCTTCAGAGCCTTCAAAACAGCTACGTTCTCTACGTACAACCTTTCCCAGAAGAACGAAAACTGAAAGAGTCGCCACTTTGGCAAGCGATGCCGTTTGTGAAAAAGCAGCGGGTAAATTCAGTCAGAGCAGTGTGGGCGTATGGCGGTGCCATGTCTTTGCAATACACCGCTGAAGCGATTACCGACAGTCTAATAGAGTTGGCACCAGAACAATGAGAACGAAACATTATATTGGTTATCTGGCGCTGATTACGTTACTTAGCGTCTTTAGCCTACAAATTGATACTAATTTATCACTTTTCGAACAATGGCAATTATTAACAAAACCAGAGGTAGCAACCGAGTTTCGTGATGTATTCTTTACTCAAGCGCAGCTTCCTAGGTTAAGTATGACCCTGCTTGTTGGTGCCATGCTTGGTCTCACCGGCAGCTTAATGCAGCAATTAACGCAGAATAACCTCACCTCGCCGTTGACTCTTGGCACCTCTTCTGGTGCTTGGCTTGCATTAGTCGTGGTAAACATTTGGTTCGTCGATTGGGTAGCCGATTACTCTGCATTAGCCGCAATGGTGGGGGCTTTAGTGGCGTTTGGCCTGATCGTATCAATTGCAGGCGTGCGTAATATGACAGGTTTGCCGCTGGTCGTTTCGGGGATGGTGATCAATATCTTGCTTGGTTCTATCGCCACAGCCATTATTATTTTAAACGCCCAGTTCGCACAGAATATTTTTATGTGGGGAGCAGGAGACCTCTCTCAATACAGCTGGGATTGGTTTGAGTGGTTATTACCTCGCTGCGCTATCGCAATCGTAATTTTGATCGTCGCACCACGTATTCTGACCTTAATGAAACTAGGACAAGAAGGCGCAGCAGCCCGAGGCTTAGCGGTATTACCCGCGTTTGGTGCGTTAATGGTGATGGGTATTTGGCTGGTATCTGCCTCAATCACCGCAGTTGGCATTATCAGCTTCATCGGGTTACTGACACCCAATATTGCCAGAGCGATGGGGGCAAGAACACCGCGCGACGAATTGATCAGCAGCATGCTTTTGGGCGCAATGCTACTAATCATCACAGACTCTGCCGCTATCTCGCTGAGCTTATGGTTAGAGGAAACCATTCCTAGCGGCGTAGCGGCTGCAGCTATTGGCGCTCCCGCTTTAATTTGGTTTACTCGTAAAAAACTGACGGCAACCGATCAACTTAACCTTTCAATGAGCCAAGGAAAAACGGCGCTTTCTAAACGCGCGGTATGCAGCATTGCGCTATTCAGTCTGGTTGGGATTCTAGCTTACTCATTCGTTACCCATGGTATAAACGGAGTTCAATGGTCTGTGCCAGGTGAGTTCCAATGGCAATTGCGCTGGCCGCGCATGTTAACCGCACTTTCTGTCGGTATTGCTCTATCCGTTGCCGGAATCATTTTGCAACGCATAGTTTACAACCCTCTGGCAAGTCCCGATATTCTCGGTGTGTCTTCCGGAGCCACGTTTGCCATTATTACGACAGGAGTCATCGCTGGGTCGCTTCTCTCCGCATTTAGCTGGGGTATCGCTTTTTTCGGAAGTATGTCCGTATTGATGTTATTGCTGATTATCGGTAAACGAAGCCATTTTAATCCATCTAACTTCGTGTTGTCCGGCATCGCACTAACGGCACTACTAGAAGCCCTCGTTCAATTTTCGCTAGCTCAAGGTTCTGGTGACAGTTACAAAATTTTATTGTGGTTAACTGGTTCAATTTATCGAGTCACAGCCGACACCGCACTGATGCTATGTTTGGCCATAATAGTTCTGCTTGCCGCTGTATTCTCGATTTCTCGTTGGCTAACACTAATTTCCATCGGGCGACAATTCTCAAATGCACGAGGGCTTAACCCTACCGTAGCCAATACGCTTATGCTCACCATCGTTGCTTTGTTATGCGCCTTTTCTACCGCTACAGTTGGTCCAATATCTTTTGTTGGCTTGGTCGCTCCCCATATGGCGATGATGTTAGGAGCAAGAAAAGTGAAAGAGCAACTGTGTGTCGGTGCCTTAATTGGCGCAACCCTAATGTTGTGGGCAGATTGGCTAGGACAAATCGCTATTTATCCAAGTCAGGTCGCAGCTGGCACGTTGGTCGCTATTATAGGCAGCACTTACTTCCTATTTTTAATGCTGAAGAGTAAATTCAGCTAAGTTGGGAATATTGTTACAGCCTAAAAATACGCTAAGAAAAACAAACCCCGCTATTTTGATAGCGGGGTTTGAAATTAAAGGCGAAGTACGATGCTCTATTCTTCTCGCACTACAGGAAAACGTTGCTCATAAAGTTCCATAAAGTCCTTACGAATTAAGTGCTCTAAGTGGTTCGCTTTATCGGTTGGGCAGAAAATCATCACGTGCAGAATTTGTTCACCATTAATGTTGCTAGAAATATGCATATGTGGCTCAGAACCAGGAAGGTCAACACCGGCATGTTTTTCAATCATCGCATTGTAACGATGTGCAACATCAGCAAAGTAACTGCAATGTTCTTCAATTTTATCAGTTAAAATCGGTAACAGTGGATACAAATTGACGAAGTCTTTCACCACTACAGAAAAGTTGTGGTAAACGTACCGCTTCATGAAGTTGAGGTTCTTTACTGGATAGGTAAAGAACATACTATTAGGCAATGTCGCTGTTTTGCCGGTGTAATGATATTGCCCGTGATGCAGGTCGATCTCTTGAATCACCGTCGCCATCATATTGTGCTCAATCACTTCACCACACAACTTTCCGACCTCAATCCAGTCTCCAACGCGAAAAGAACGCGAACTTGCTCTTTGAATCGAACCCGTAAAACACAAAATGATTTCTTTGGATGCCACTACAATGGCAACGGCAATCGCCGTTACACTCAGAGCAAACTCGTTAATTTCTGATTGCCATAAAATAAATAAAATCAGTAATGTAACAGCGAAGGTGCCATTTTTAGTTCTGGACATCCAACTACGCTGATCTTCTGAGAGAAAAGCGTGATCACCACGAATCATCGATAAAATTGCACGACGAATTAACCACATAATCGCAAAGATCAGTGCGGTAAAAATCAATTTATGAGTGAGAAGAAAATCGACAACTAACTGCACTTTCTCCATTCCACGGCTCCCTCGAATAAAAATACGGCCCAGTAACAGCTAACGATAACAAATTATTTTGTCTGTTGTCCGTGCTCACTCAAGTCTTTTTGAAATTACTCCTCTCTAAAGGCGCGATTCATGCTTTCTGTAATTGGCTTTATTAGGTAGCTCAATGGCGTTCGTGGCTCAGATAAAATAAGCACTTCGGCATTCATGCCTGAGGTTAAACGATGTTTTGTCACATCTTCCGGTGAAATTGCAATTCTAGCGAGATAAAAATCTTCTTGGTTTTCTTGCGAGAGCTTATCGGCAGAAATCGTCAGCACAGTACCGTCTAAAGGTGCCAACGTCCGTGCATTCAGAGCGGTCAGACGAACATGCGCTTGCTGGCCTGGATTCACTAAATCAATATCCTGAGGATTAACACGAGCCTCGACTAACAACTTATCGTCTTGCGGGACCAGTTCTAGTAACGTTTCACCCGAGCCAATCACACCTTTCTCGGTAAACACTTGCATGTTGACTACGCGACCAGAAATAGGTGCGTTGATCGTTGTTCTTGCGACAATATCTTGAGCGGAGCGATATTCTTCCCGAATTGCGACAATTTCCGTTTTGGTATTTCGTAGTTCCTCGACAATCTCATTCAGCCTTTCAAGCTTCAACTCTTCAATTTGCGCTAGGTTCTCATCTAACCTTTTTCTAACGGTGAGCGACTGCCTGTCTAACTGGCTTAAGGTACTTCTCACCTCCGCTGCTAAGCGCTTGAGTTGAAGTAAAGTAGATTTTCCCGAGAAACCTTTTTGCACCAAGGCTTGGTTACTGTCTATTTCTTCAGCAATAAAGTTGAGCCGTTCCGTCTCAATCACTTTGGTTTGCTGAAGGTTTTCAAGCTCTAAATTTGCTCCAGAAATACTCTGCTCAATGATACTCAGTTTACTGTCAAAGAATCGCTTTCTCGCTTCAAAGATCTTGTTTTGAACCAGTTGTGCTTCTTGGACGATATCGACACGGGGAATGCTTTCAAGATCATCAGACCATACAATCGTTGGAAGCTCATCAAGCTCCGCACTTAAACGGTTTTCCTTTGCTAGAGTATGGATAAAACGACCACTTAACGAATCCAACTTAGCCATAGCTTGACGCTTAGAAAGTTGAATTAATAACTGACCTTTTTCGACTAAATCCCCTTCCTGTACATATAGCTTTTCAATAATGCCGCCTTCTAAATGCTGAATTTCTTGTCGCTTAGTGAGAACTGACAAATCACCATAAGCAATCGCTGCACTTTCTAATTTGGCTGTTGCAGCCCAGTAGCCAAGGCCTCCAAGAAAAACACTTAAGGTCACCACACCGAGTAAAATTGGTTTTCGAAAGCTTAGTCTCGCTTTGGGGCTAAAACGATATACGATCTCGGTAGAACTCTGATTAACGGTTGGCAGTTGATTGCTCATTTCTTACCCTTGGGATATCTGTTCTTTCTTCGCCCATCAAACGTTTTAATACTTCATCTTTAGCGCCGTATAACTTGACTCGGCCGTCAGCCAAATACAACAGCCTATCCATTTGTCGTAACGTACTCGGATTGTGGGCAATGACGATAATCGTTGTACTCTGTGCTTTTAAATGGGCAATCAAACGTTGATACGCAGCCTCTCCCTCACCATCGAGGTTGGCATTCGCTTCATCGAAAATCACAATAGATGGGTCGCCATAAACGGCTCTTGCAAGAGCGATTCTCTGCCTTTCCCCCCCAGATAAACCACGGCCATTTTCACCAATAATGCAATCATAGCCTTTGTTTTTCTTGAGTATTAATTCATGACATCCTGCTAGTTGAGCCGCCTTGATGACTTTAGCGGGGTCTTCTTCTTTAAAGCGCGCGATGTTCTCTCGAATTGTGCCAGGAAATAACTCCACCTCTTGAGCGAGATACCCAAAATGCACGCCGCGATCTTCAGATGCCCATACGGAGACTTCCATTCCATCAAGAGTCACTTTACCCGCTAATGGCTTAACCGTACCTAATAACAGCCGAGCAAACGTCGATTTACCCGTACCAGAAGGGCCAATCACCCCAACAGCAACACCCGGAGGAATCGATAAGCTGATCGATGAGAGCACTGGTTCGGTTGCTCCAGGATGGCGATAGGCCAGTCCGGTAAGCTCATAGTGTCCTTTTGGTTTAGGCAGTGGCATATCTGATTCATCTTGGCGCACGATCGCATCGATTTCTTTCAACCTTTTATAGGCGCCTTTAGCAGACATCGCGCTTCGCCACGTGCCTATCGCCTGCTCCATCGGCGATAATGCCCGACTCATTAATATGGAGCTCGCGATCATCGCCCCTGCCGTTATCTCATGTTGGATAACTAACCATGCACCACCTCCCAGTAAAAATATCTGTAATGAGCCACGCACAAACTTAGAAAAGTTAGCCATGTAGATAGACTTACCTGCAACTCGCTCTTCAAGCACATTCACTTCGCTCACGCGCGACTGCCACTTCTCTAAAAATGCATTCATCATCCCCATTGCGAGAATTGAATTGGAGTTTTGCGTGGCTAATTCTGCGTTGTTGATATGAGAAATCGCTCTGACTTCGCTCTCTTGCATTGTTTTACGCGTCATTAGCTCATTAAGTAGACCTAGGCTAAACAATACGATAGATCCAAGTAACGCGATGTGACCTAATATCGGGTGCAATAAATACACAAATAAAATAAACAGCGGTGTCCAGGGCGCATCCAACAGTGGGTAAGGTGCTTGACTGCTCAAAAAGCTTTTGATGTTCTGAATGTCTCTCAGAGTTTGCGAGGTATAACTCTTCCCGGTATGTGATTGATATTGAATCGTGCGCTTGAGCATGAAAGCGGAGAGTTTTGTATCCATCCAATAACCAAAAGATTTACTCATTTGTGCTCGTGCAATGTCGATGATGGACATGGTTAACAGCGCGACAATTACGATGACAGTGAGCAAGAATAAAGTATCGGTTGAGTAGGAGGATATCACTCGGTTGTACACTTGAAGCATGTACAGCGGAATCGAGAGAACCAATAAGTTGATAAAAAGGCTAAAAACGATCAGCAAGCCCGCAAGCGTGCATAGTTTTTGTTTCACTTCTTTGAAAACCGTTTTTTGCACGACTACTTCCGTTTAACGTGAAAATTGTAGGCGCCAGAAATACTAGCGCCTAGCTTAAGGTAACCTCAAATCGCTCTAGAGTGTCCGATTAGTTCACCTCAGCATGGCAGAGCCACGCAAACTAATTCCCATCCAGAGTTATTTTCAGTCGTTTAGATTACGAACAGATCAGCACCATAGGTGTTGATGTCAGTTTCAGTCACGCCAATAAGTTTCACTGTTAGATCAGCCCCATCGGTAAACACTGCATTCCCAACTGCATCGTAGCTAAAGCTTAAATCACCAAAGTCTGTGACAGAGTCGCTAATGATGTGCAAAGAGTCTTCACCAATGGTGAAATCAACAACTTTGGCTTCGCCATGGCCACCAAACTTATCCGTGAACACAAACTTATCGCCATTGCTGCCGCCAACTAAAACGTTGTCACCAGAACCAGCAACAAGAATATCTTCACCGACACCACCATTTAATTTATTGTCGCCCAGCAAACCCAACAGCAAGTCATTACCGGTACCACCGCCGAGGTAGTCGTTTCCTGTACCAGCCCTAAGGATGTCATCTCCTGCACCACCAGTTAGGCGATCATCGCCGTCGCCGCCGATCACATAATCATTACCGCCACCGCCAACAAACGAGTCATTACCACCAAAACCGATAAACAAATCATCGCCGCCATCGAAATCAGCAAATTGGTTATTTACACCTGCATCGCCTAAATACGTGTCATTGTCACTTGCGCTCATTTTTATTCCCTCTTAGCTTATTAATTGAATAGACCTTCTGTTCCACGTCTGACTAGATTCGTCACGACATGAGAAGTCTAATAGTCAACTGAATAGGAATAAGTTTGAATATGGGATGATATTTCAGACTGACATTTTAATAATAAATATAAAATTTAGTACTTTATAGAGTATTTTCTTTTTATTACAGCAAGTTAATACTAGTACTACAGGTTTCTCTTAGCCCAACTTGTAGCTTGCGTACGGTTCTTTACTTCTAACTTTCTAAAAATATTGTATAGATGTGATTTAATAGTATGCTCGCTGATAAATAAAGAATCAGCGATTTCCATATTTGAACCACCTTCTTTCAACATTTTTAAAACCTGAACTTCACGCCGAGTAAGCTCAACCTCAATAGCAGGTTCGATAATGTTATTTGCTTCTCTACCTCGATAATAATTTACTAGCTGATCAAGTAATCTTCGAGACAGCCAGTTATCCCCTTTTATTATTGCTTTTAATCCCTGACAAACCTTGTCCATTGAATCTCCTGGACCAAATATACCTTTTACATGAGGCCAAGAAGCGAGTTCTTCTGTGTCTAAGTCATAACCTAGATTAAGCATTATGGTTCCTAGCACTTTATTACTATCTTTTAAATAAACTAAAGTTTCGGAAGGAATCTCAACTGAAAAATCAACAAGCAAAAAGTAGCGTTCCGGAATGAGTTCATGATAGCTAGGGTTTTTAGTATCAATGATCGTTATTTTAGTTTCTGTATTTTTAGAAAGCATTTCCTTAAAGTTTTCACTCTGTAAACTTTGTTGAGTGAGCATTAGGATTTCAGGCTTTTCCATATACTGTTCCATAATGTTTCTCATACTTTCAGTGACTTAACATTCTTAAATTAGTAGTTAATCGTCAGCACTTAGTTTGATATGTAAGTGCTAGTTCACAGAGTAAAGTTATTTGCTACTTTTTTAAATTCTAAAGTTATTAAAAAGAGAATCAAAAAAAGTGTTTCTCATAAAAGAAACACTTTTAACACATTCAGGTCACAGAAATTATTAAGAGTTTACTAAATTAGGCAACCTAATATTGCAATAGCATTACACCGTTAACGAGTTGTCTGAAATATGTTCCTTTGCCCAAATAAGTGCTTGAACTCTATTTTTCACATCAATCTTCTTGAAAATATTATGTAAATGCGTTTTTACCGTATTCTCGCTGACAAATAATTGTTCGGCGATTTGTTGATTGGACGCCCCCATGGAAAGAAAGGTAATTATTTGTTGCTCTCGTTTGGTCAGAATAGCGGAAACATTCTTATTTATAGGTTTGCAATGTCGACGAAGGTAAGTAATGTACTGCTGAGAAAACTTACGGCTGAACCACATATCTCCTTGAAGCACCTTACCAATACCAACTTGCAACGTTTTTATATCATCAGAGGTATAGAAAATACCGGCCAAAGTACGCCAAGCAAAGAGATCTTCTGTCGATATGGATTGCTCACAATTAATTAAGATTTCAAGCGTGTCTTTCTGCTTGGCCGCTTTAAACTCCGCATAACGGCGAAAAATTTCATCCGTGATCACGCTGCAATCAACAATAATGGCTGATGCAAGAGATTCATGTAACACTCCGTGAATCAGATTATCTGGCGTGATTAGAGCAACACTAATACCGAGTTTGGTCTCCAATACATCTTTCAACAGAGATGACTGTAGACTTCCCTCCGTGATTAAAATAACGTTTCTTTTTTTTTGCTGCTCCATCCTGATCGCATTCCCTTGGTCGTTTTTATTGAAATACGCAATAGATTTAGATAGAGCGGTAGTATTGTCAAGTATGAAAATCACTAGTACTAATTAATAACTCATTGAAGTGTCAATAATTTTTAAGTGGCAAGTATGTGAGAGGTATTAGCATTTTTCAGACATTAAAAAAGGGAGTATAAACTCCCTTTTTGTGTTTGAGCAGGTGATTTAATCACGCACGTTAGAGGCAAAACACCACCTAACTTAGTGGATTGGAACTGCGTTTTTTTGGTTAAACTTACCAAAGTGTTGTTCTAACACTTCTGGCGTCAGCTTACCTTCCGCTTCCAGCTTTTTCAGCTCAGCGACGATCGCTTTTTGCTCTTCTAGCGACGGCAGTTTTACTTCTGGCTCCTGAGCGGTTTCTTGAGAAATTTGCTCTAGTTCTTTTTCGAAGTCATTCATAGTACTTACCTAAAATTAATGATTGAACTTTTAAACTTCGCCTATTCTATCCAACTCTATAACTTGAAGCTACCAACCATCTTGTCCAAACGAGAAGAGAGCGCTTGAAGATCGCGACTTGCATCCGCCAACTCTTCTGCTGTCGCGGTTGTCATTTCATTTATCGCGTTGATTTCTTCGATATTTTGATTAATGGTATGCACCACCGTGGATTGCTCTTCCGTCGCCGTTGCAACTTGTGTATTACGATCAGAGATGTCGGTGATTCGTTCAGAAATACTGATTAATACCTCGACTGCTTCATCGGTAGAAGTAACCCCTTCTATGGTGACCGCTTTGCCCGCTT
This sequence comes from Vibrio sp. PBL-C16, assembly GCF_034321865.1. Lineage (NCBI taxonomy): Bacteria > Pseudomonadati > Pseudomonadota > Gammaproteobacteria > Vibrionales > Vibrionaceae > Vibrio > Vibrio sp. PBL-C16. The sequence continues at coordinate 955,635 of NZ_JAXLNY010000001.1, forward strand.
CCATAGCACTTACCGCGTCTTGTGCGTCACTTTGAAGCTGATTGATCATGCGCTGAATCTCTTCTGTAGAATCAGCCGTGCGTGAAGCTAGGTTTCTTACCTCATCAGCAACAACCGCAAAACCACGTCCCTGCTCACCAGCACGAGCAGCTTCAATTGCAGCGTTTAGCGCAAGTAAATTCGTTTGTTCAGAGATGTCACGAATTACACCCAGAATCGAGCCAATATCTTTGGTTGTCGATGCCAACTGCGTAACAACAATATTGGTTGTTTCAACATCATCGGCTAGGCGGCTGATCACCTCTTTTGCTTTCATCACAACTTCTCGACCAGTTTGAGTGTTATCTGAAGCCTGATTTGCCGTATCAGCAGCGGTAGCAGCGTTCGATGCAATTTCACTGATGGTCGCACCCATTTGGTTGATAGCTGCAACTACTTGAATGGTTTGATCACGCTGCTCTTGGCTGTTGTCGTGTGTGGATGTTGCTTTCGTTGACACACTTTCTGCCGCTTGACTTAATGAGCCACTGGTTAAAGCAACCTCTTTCATCGTGGCATGAATCTTCTCAATAAATCCATTAAAGCCTTTTGAAAGCTGAGCAATTTCATCATTACCCTTAATTTCAATACGCTGCGCCAAATCGCCTTCACCTTGCCCAAGGTCGGTAAAACGATCGGCAATCAGTCGGATTGGTTTCGTAATGCTGTTTGCCAACCATACGCCCATGAGGATGAATACAACGGCAACAATGATGGTCGTAAACAGCATTTTTTTAGCTGTCGCATTCAGGTCTGCGAATACTTCATCAACGGGAACCACGCCAATAACAAACCAGTTCATTGAAGGAACATACAAACTAGAAACAAAAGTATCCTGCCCTTCAAACTCCACATTAATTAGGTTGAAGCTATTTTTGTTCAACAGCGCACTTGCGTCACTACCAAATAGTTTAGTGATAGAAGTTTGGTTCTTACCTTGTTGGCGGTGTATTTGAATCTGGCCTTGTTCATTAGTGAGGAACACGTAACCCGTATCTTCAATTTTAAACCCATTGAGCAAAGCAACCATGTCTCCCATAGATTTAGAGAGACCTGACATTGATGTACCATTAAGATCTTGGAAATTGGCAAACATTTTCACTTCGCCATTTGCCTCTTGGAACACACTCACGGACGTTTCTTGACCAGACGACGTAAATCCAAAGAACCAAGCATCTTGCGTTCGGTTAAGTTGACGTAAGAATCCGTTTTGATTCCAGTAATATGCCGTTTGACGATTCGCTACCGACGCATCATTAAGACCATACTGTGATTTAACGTTATTGAGCTGCTGAACCAACTGAACTTCTACTGACGGATCACGGTCTGTATTAGATAGGGCTTCAACAATAAATTCGTTTGTAGCCAGCTGTTTTGCCGCTTGTTGCATTTCGACAACTTCGCGGTCAATTTCGGTATTGATTTGCTGCAACATCGCAGGTAGCTCGATGTCAATAAGACGATGGCTCAATACATCTCTCGCATGACGCTGAGCCATAACACCAACAATGATTGTTGATGCTAGAACAGCAAACGTAATGCCAAGTACAACCTTCTGTTTGATGCTCAAGGAATGAAGTTTCAACATATTCGGACCTTTTAAAAGAATCACTTGTTATTGGCCCCACAAGGGGAATCAGGTGCATATCTCATGACACGCACACCACGGAATCTTTATCGGCTCATATGTACAAAACTAGAGGCATTTCTCATTATATTATGAAAAATAAATGTAACACACTGTCAAATAATCACTTTCAGAGATAGCACGTACTTGCAATTCTCTGTAGCGTCCCAATATTGAAAAGATAAATTGCAATAGAGCATTGGAACTTTTTTCACATGGAAAATGACCAATACTCAACACGAAAATCACATGGATACCGAGAGTCCAAAGCATGCATAAATCTAACTTCGAAACTCTTCAGCAATACTTAGAGTCGCAGATCATCGGACAGCAAGATCTGGTAAAGCAACTGCTTGTTGCGCTTCTTGCGGATGGGCATATTTTAGTTGAAGGCCCTCCTGGGTTAGCAAAAACCCGTGCAGTAAAATCACTCTCAGACTGTGTTGAAGGTGACTTCCACCGAATTCAGTTCACCCCTGACTTGCTGCCAGCCGATTTAACCGGCACCGATATCTTCCGTCCAGAAACCGGAGAATTCACTTTCCAGTCAGGTCCTATCTTCAACTCGCTTATTCTTGCGGATGAGATAAACCGTGCACCGGCCAAAGTACAAGCGGCAATGCTTGAAGCAATGGCAGAGAAACAAGTCACAGCAGGTCGTCATACCTACCCGCTGCCAGAGTTGTTTTTGGTTATGGCAACTCAAAACCCGATAGAGCAAGAAGGGACCTACCCCCTTCCTGAAGCGCAGCTAGACCGCTTTTTATTGCATTTAGAAGTGGAATACCCAGATGCAGAGCATGAGCTATCTATCTTGCGTATTAACCGCGGAGAAGCAAAGGGCGAAGTAAAGGTTGAACGCCCAATGTTAAGCCAACAAGATATATTCACTGCACGTAAAGAAGTGTTGGATATTCATATGGCAGAAACGATAGAGCAGTACATCGTCCGTTTAGTTATGGCGACACGTCAAGCCAACGAATATGACACTGAGTTGGACAAGTGGTTGTCAATGGGTGTGAGTCCGCGTGCCACCATCGCTCTTGATCGCTGTGCACGTGCGCACGCTTGGCTTGCTGGTCGTGATTTTGTCTCTCCGGAAGATGTTCAAACCATGGCTTATCCGGTACTGCGCCACCGTTTATTATTGAGTTACCACGCTCAAGCGGAAGGCATTACGGCAAACCAGGTCATCGATAAACTGCTAAAACTTGTTGGCAGTGCATAAACAGGTGAGTGATATGTCCGCTACACATTCATTACCACCTCATGCGAATGGGGTGACATTAACCCTTGAAGAGCTGCTCCAATATCGCACTCAATCTATACGTTGGTTACCACCAGCACAGAGTCTCTGGTCGCAGATGAGTGGTAACCATACCAGTCGCCAAAAAGGGCGAGGTATGGATTTTATGGAGGTGCGCCAATATCAACCTGGCGACGATATTCGCAGCATTGATTGGCGAGTCACCGCTAGGACCGGTAAAGCACATACGAAGTTGTTTGCAGAAGATAAAGAGCAAGCGGTCATTCTTTATCTTGATCTAAGTTCTAGTCTACATTTTGGATCTAAGTATGTACTCAAATCCGTTCAATTGGCCCACTTTGCCAGTGTTCTAATTTGGCTAACTCTAGCTAAAAAAGATCGCATCGGCGCAGTGATTGATGACGGACATCAATGTCTTGAATTTCGCCCCTCTTCTTTACAAAGACAAGGGCTGCGGATTCTTAACGCCATAGTCGACATACATAATGCGCAAGTAACTCGTACTGCAAGCAACGACACTCGTACACTGCCGTATGCACAAGTATTGGAGACACTTCATACGCTCACCCCAAAAGGTAGCGAATTGATTATGCTCAGTGATTTTGCCCACGTAATACCAACGGAACTGGCACAACTACGTCGACTCAAACAACACAATAGCGTAAGGGCTGTTCAATTTTATGATCCGTTAGAAAGAGGCGAAACAGACTTTAGAGGTCAAGTGAAAGCTTCGGATGGGCTGCATAGTCAATGGTTTAACTTTGGCTCTAAAGGACAACGAAGAGAACTCGAAAACCACTTTACCCAACATCAAGAAACCATTAAGCAGCAGTGCCATTCGATAGCAATTCCATTTAACACGCTATCAAGTGGCTGGCCCTTAATTTCACAATTAAGCTAACAAACTGACAAGCAGTATTTATTAAGCAGTAATAATAATGACAACAAACAACCAAAGCCTAGACCTTGAACCTTTGATTTTGCCAAACGCACCGGATTGGTTTCCGCTCGCTTGGGGATGGTGGGTGGTGCTTGCAGCAACCTTGCTGTTCGTTTTCGGCATTTGTCTTTATGTGAGATGGCGTAAAAAACACTTACGCGCAAAAAAGACAGCATTAACACTTTTAACTCAACCTACCGCGCCTCATACCCCTTCCTCTGCTCTGGAAATATTGCGCCAGGCAGCATTGAGTTACTTTCCGCGTGAAGAGATCGCACCATTAACTGGAATCGCTTGGTATGAATTTCTCGATAGCCATACCAAAGAAAGTCGATTCGTAGACAAACAACATCAGTGGCAAGAAGCGTTGTATCAGAATTCTTCCCAAGAGCAGCATCAAAGCTTGGTAGACGATTGTGTCTTTTGGATAACCTACGCTTTGCCACCAAAGAAAAAGGCAAATAACCGTGACTGAGCAAACACTCATAACCGATCTTGCCCAATGGCTAAACATTGAATTTGTCTGGTGGTGGGCACTGTTTTTGTTGCCCATCCCCTGGCTGGTATACAAGTTTCTGCCACAAGAATCTCAACAAGCCGAGATCAAATTGGCGTACTTACCAACTAATGAGAATCGCAGCAAGCCTAAGCAAGCGCTGCAAAAAGCACTTTCAATCGCGATCTGGGGCCTTCTTGTCGTCGCTTGTGCGCGTCCAGTTTGGTTTGGTGATCCCGTTGAATTCCAACCCAAATATCGGGACTTGATGTTAGTCGTCGATCTGTCCGGTTCGATGCAGCAGGAAGACATGGAACTCAACGGCGAATATATCGATCGCCTCACAGCAGTCAAAAAAGTTCTGTCTGATTTCGTAGCAAAGAGAAAAGGTGACCGTCTCGGAGTTGTTTTGTTTGGCGACCATGCTTATTTGCAAACACCACTCACTGCAGACCGAAAAAGCGTCATGCAACAGATTAATCAAACCGTCATCGGTTTGGTTGGTCAACGAACCGCCATTGGTGATGGTATTGGTTTAGGCACAAAAACCTTTGTAGACAGTGATGCTCCCCAACGAGTCATGATTTTGCTCAGTGACGGCAGCAATACTGCAGGGGTGCTCGAGCCGCTAAAAGCAGCGGAAATTGCGAAAAAATACAACGCCACTATTTACACCGTGGGCGTGGGCGCTGGTGAAATGATGGTGAAAGAGTTTTTCATGACTCGCAAAGTCAACACCGCAGCCGACTTAGATGAACAAACACTGACTAAAGTGGCAGAGGTGACAGGTGGACAATATTTTCGAGCGCGAGATACGGAAGAGCTCGAAAAGATTTATGACACAATCAACCAGCTAGAACCCGTATCTAGCGACACACAAACTTGGCGCCCACAGTCTGAATGGTTTCCATATCCATTAAGCGCTGCATTTGTATTATCGGTATTGTTATTCCTATTAAGGAGAAAACATGGCTGAGTTTATTTTCCTCAATCCTTATTGGCTTTTGGGGCTCATCGTGATCCCTATAGCACTCTTGCTTAATCACAAATTTAGAGCCCAAAAGTCCACACTGATTGCCCCTCACCTATCGCGGATGCTCGGACAAAACACGCAGTCTAAGCATTACTTCACTCTATGGGGTTTAGCTTGGGCAATAACTTGCATTTCATTAGCGGGGCCAAGCTGGCAGTCCAATGCTCGACCAAGCTTTGAGTTAAACCAAAACCGGATCTTGGTACTTGATATGTCTCGCTCTATGTTTGCTACAGACATCAAACCCAATCGGCTAGCACAAACACGTTATAAGGCGCTCGATTTGCTGCCAAAATGGAAAGAGGGAGCCACTGGACTTATTGCTTACGCTGGCGATGCCTATAACTTAAGTCCACTGACAACTGATTCCAGTACGCTTGCGGGCATTATCGAAAATTTGTCACCAGAGCTGATGCCTTTTCAAGGAGCAAACCTGCCTGCCGCGATTGAACTTGCGATCAACCAGTTTTCTCAAGCCGGCACGCAACAAGGCGATATCATCGTGTTAGCGGATGATCTTGATACGTCAGAGCTGTCTCGCGCGTTAGATTTAGTCCAAGGTACAAAGTTTCGCATTTCTGTTCTTGCCGTCGGGACTCCTAACGGTGCACCTATCGCGCTGCCCGATGGCTCTCTGCTAAAAACGGCACAAGGCACAACCGTCGTAGCGAAAACAAACCTGAAAAACCTACAGACGCTAGCGAATAAAACTGGCGGTCTATTTGTTCCTATTCAGCACACCAACCGTGATGTTGAAAATATCGCGGCCTTTACTAATAACATTGGTAGCCAGCTTTCTGCGACCCAAAGCGAAGAAGTTAAAACTGATTCTCGTCTCAACAGTGGCTTTTGGTTACTGCCGTTGTTACTTCTTCCTGCGGCTTTACTGTTTCGACGCGGCCTGATTTGGATGGTAGTTGCGAGTGTAGCCCCAGTAACGTGGACACCGCATGCAGAAGCTAATCCGTTCTTAAATGCCGACCAACAAGGAGCGGAACTCTACAAGCAAGGTGAGTATGAACAGGCGCAAAACCTATTTACAAACCCAAGCTGGAAAGGAGCCGCCAGTTATCAAAAAGGTGACTACGAAGCCGCTATCGAAGCATTTTCTCATGATGCCTCCCTTAACGGCCGCTATAACCTCGCCAACTCGCTCGCTCAAAATGGTCAATTAGAAGATGCGGCTGATTTGTATAAAAGACTGCTAGAGGAAAAGCCTAACTTTGAAGCCGCGAAGAAAAACCTATCGGTTGTAGAAGAAAAGCTAAAACAGCAACAGCAACAGCAACAGCAACAGCAACAGCAACAGCAACAGCAACAGCAACAGCAACAGCAACAGCAACAGCAACAGCAACAGCAACAGCAACAGCAACAGCAACAGCAACAGCAACAGCAACAGCAACAGCAACAGCAACAGCAACAGCAACAGCAACAGCAACAGCAACAAAAGTCTCAAAACGAAGGGAAAGAAGCGCAAGGACAACAGTCACAAAATCAGCAGGATTCTGAAAATAAAAAAGAAAAACAAAAAACGGAACAACATCAACCGCAACGAGATGACAAGCAAGTGAAGGATCAAGGTGAACCAATACAGGCTAAAGCGCATCCCGAAAAAATGCATCAGGATGATCCTGAGTTTCGTCGACTAGAAGCAGTAGAAAGTGCTCGCGACCCAAGCTTTTTGATCCGTGCGCAAATGCAACTTCAAGCGCAACAAAAACAACCTCCACAACAATCTCAAAAGGAGTGGTAAGCCTGTGATGAACAAAGGCGTAAAACTGGTCTTTATTTTTGTGGCCAGCCTAATATCCAATTTCTCGGTGATGGCACAGACACTTCAAGCTAGTGTGAATAAAACACAAGTAGCCAAGAATGAAGTGATTAACCTCAGAATCATTTCAGATACTGAGCTCAGCTCAGACGCAATCGACTTCAACGTTCTAGAGAAAGACTTCTTCTTGGGTCAACCTCGTTATGGCCGCTCTAGCAATAACATTAACGGAAGAAAATCAGTGCGTACCGAGTGGAGTATCTCAATTGCACCAATGAAAGAAGGTGTTTTGACTATTCCAAGTTTTTCCGCTGATGGTATGAGAACGGAGCCGATCAAACTACGTGTCAACGCGAGCCAAACAGACCCCAATCTTGATGATCTATTTAGCTTCAATATTACGGTCGACAACAGTACGCTCTACCCTCAGCAATCTGCAACATTACGTATACAGCTTCTAATCAAAGCGGACACTCGACGCCTAGATAACCCACAAATAGTACCTCCGCAAATTGAAGGCATGAAGCTTGAGGCACTGGGTGGCTTACAGCAAAGACAGAAGATCTTAAATGGGTTAGAAGTAGCGGTCATAGAGCAGTCGTTTCGCCTAACGGCCAATCAACCAGGCACTTATACCTTGATAGGTCCTAAACTGACCGGTTCTTATATTTATGGCGACAGCTTGACGGGCTCAACCAAAATAATGCCTATCAACACCAAAGCGGAACGCATGCCAATCACGGTCAAACCGATTCCGAGCGAATTTAAAGGTGAATGGCTTCCTGCTTCAGCGTTAGAAATGACACAGAGCTGGCAAGACGATCAAGGTAATCTACTGTCGACTAACGCGATCAACACAGTAAAGCAAGGTTCTTCACTCACTCGAACCATTCAAGTTAAGGCTCGCGGTACACAAGCCGAATATCTGCCACGAGTCAATATTAGTTACCCGAGTTCACTGCGCGTGTATCCCGAACAACCTAAGTTCGATAGCGCGAGAGATGGCACCGTTACCATGACGGTGAAGCAAGTCATTATTCCTACAGAGGCCGGGAAATATACCTTACCAGGATACGACTTGAACTGGTGGGACAGTCAAAATGATGAAGCGAAGAAAACAACGTTACCAGAGCTAACATTAGACGTAGAGAAAAATGACACTGGGCTAATCACGTTGCCGGAATCGCCTCTTTCAGCGCCTTTAGTGTCAGCCCCTAGTCCTGAATCAAGCGGCGATGTAAACAGTCTCTGGCGAACATTAACCTTTGTTTTCTTAGGGCTTTGGATAATGACATTGGTAATCGCTACTTGGGCATGGAAAAAGCGGTCAATAACAGCGAGTGGAACGGTTTCAAATACTGAACAACCACTTTGCATCGACGCGCTAAAAAAAGTCATCGAAGAGGGCGATGCTGCGAAAATTGAGCGCTCTGTAAATGAGTATTTAACCACTCATCAAGACAGGTTAAACCCTGGTGACGTACAAGCAATTAAGCAAGAGCTTAATGCCATGAATCAAGCGTATTTTAGTGCTAACCAACAACCTTGGAGCCCTGATTCGCTGCTAGCGAAAATTCAAAACCTTGGCAAAGCAAACGTAACGAAAACCGACCACCAACTCGAAAAGCTATAAATAACTAGATAACAATGGCAGCTCTCATGAGCTGCCCATTCTCTTATGCGGTCAAATTTGCTTTAGCGGTTTTATCTAGAGCACCAACCGCCGCCCCCTTCCCTATCAAGTTGATCTTATGAACATCACTCACTCAACAAACACTTGGGGCTCGTATTCGTATCGCCTTACACAATTTCGCCCATGATTCTTCGCTTGATAGAGTGCCTTATCCGACAACTGATATAAATGGTCGAAATTAAAGTCTTTGCCTTTCGCTTTATAACAAGAGTAACCGACTGAAACGGTAAGTAACTCTCCTTCTGGGTTATGTCGATGCTTTATCCCCTCGCCCTCGATGCACTGACGAATGCACTCTGCTCTCAATCGAACCTCCTCTTGCTCAGAACCAATCATGAGCAACGCAAACTCCTCACCACCGATACGGCAAAAAACTTCATCTTCACCTTTGGTATGATGATCCAAGATATAGCCAATTCGCATCAATGCAATATCGCCTTCGAGATGACCATAGTGATTATTGAATAAGCCAAAATGGTCAATATCAATCAGGATCAGGCCAAACGACATGTCGTCTTCACACTCTAGGGCACAATATTTTTGCATCACATGCTCTAACATGCGGCGATTACCAAGACGCGTCAAAGGATCGAGCTTAGAAAGTACCTCAAGCTGTCGATTGGCTTCCTCCAACTCTTTTGTTCGGTTCTGAACCTCCAGCTCTAAGTTTTCGTTTAGTTCGCGAATCGCCTCTTGAGCTTGAGTACGTTGCAATACTTCAGCTAAGCTGGACGCGAACATACGAATCACTTCACGTAACTGAGAAGTTAAGGGCGCACGTGTCAGCAAATTATCAACAGCGATAAAGGCGATAGGACCACTGCTATTTGAAGTCAATACCGTCATCGCAGCCCAACCAAAGCCAACAATATTACAGTCATGATAAATAGGCACTGATTCTTCAAATGCGACTTCGTTTGGCATTGAGCGAGCCAAATTTATAAGAGAGAAATCTTGGGTTTCGCCAAAGAAGTAAGATTCATCCACCACGTTCCCTTGAATATCGGTGCCCCACGTTCCTTGCATGTAAGAGCAATTTTCATCAGTTAAAAACACCGCCATTCGATCAATACCAAGATTTTTAATGGCGAAAGTGACGGCCGATTTACATACTCCGCTGACAGTAGTGCAACGTGATAACTCAACCATGCTTGAATGCAACATGCGTACGTTTTGTTCTTGGCGCTTACGAATGTAAATTTGAGAGAAGAGTGAACCAAACGAGTCCAACATCTGTTTTTGATATGCCGTTATCGGCTTACGATGAATAAAGTTATCTAGCGCGAACCACCCAAACGGTTCATTGCCATCGCGTAAAATCAACATCGCATTCCAGCCCTGCCCGATGACCTTGCCTGCTGTGTATATTGGCGCGTCTTCTACAATCACTAAGTTGCTCTCTAGGCTAGATAACGCGGTGATATACTCCTCGCTAAGTTGGTGTAAATCGTATTGTGTGTGAAATTCATCAATCGTAATTCCTGACTCATCCGTGCCGTATGTACCACTGAAGCTGCGCTTTTTCATATCGAGAAGCATCAGTGTAGAGCGATCAAACCCAAGTCGTTCACGTAACGCTTCGACGGCTTTGTAGTACAAGTCCTTTAAAGAATCAGGATTAGAGATTTCGAGTGCAACTTGCTGAACTAACTTCATATTTTCGATAAAGCGCTCGCGTTGGCTAATCTCATCAACATATTGCGCTTCACGAATATCTCTGTGCCTGATCTCTTTCGAGGCATTTTTTTCAGCACGAATACATTGCCAACGCGCCGCTGCGAGTTGCATTGCGTCGTAACTTTCTTCATAGATATTATGTGCCGTGAGAGCATGTACAGATTGAATCAGTAGGTAGGTACGTTTGATAGGCGTGTTGTCGAGCATCATGATGTAACTGTCACCCCCTAAATCTCGGGTGTGATTCCAGTTACAAGTGTTGATCGCCAGAGGTATGATGCTTTCAGAGGTATCAAACTGACTTGCCCACTCCCAGAATGTCTCAGGATAGTTTTGGGTTGGGTAAAGCTCTCCGCGAGAGAAGCTCATCGAATGACGAGGGTTAATTGAAGGATCTTCAAAAATAGCGAGGGCTTGAGGGGAGAACAGACTCTCTAAATGATCAAAGATTGCCTCCGCTAGCAACCGATGGTCCCTCGTTGAAGACACTTTTCTTGTAAAACTTCTTAAACTCACCCTACCAACCTAATCTACTTTTTTATCCTCGATAAAAAACTACTTAGGCCATGATATGCAATCAATACGTTCAAATTTGAGCTGTTAAGTCATTCGCAAAATTATCAGACTTAGTGTTACATTCGAGAACTCTTCAGCACTTTTAAAGCCATGTTTCACATAAGTTACATGCTTTATAAACTGGGGAGGAAAGTTGTACTTATTTACAAGATTTTTGTGTTGGTAGATGTTTTAAGCCTACGACTTAAAAAGAAAAAGGCCCCTCATCAAGAGGGGCAAAGTTACCATCGCTTATAGTTATTTAGTTATGCTTGTAAATACGGTGGATTAACCGAAATCACCATTTACGTAGCCTTGAGTACGGTCGTCTTGAGGGTTGCTAAAGATCACTTGCGTATCGTTGTGCTCAACCAGTTCACCCATTAGGAAAAACGCAGTGCGGTCAGAAATACGACGCGCCTGTTGCATTGAGTGAGTCACGATAACGATGGTGTAGTTCTTCTTTAGCTCTTCCATCAGTTCTTCGATTTTGTGTGTCGCAATTGGGTCAAGTGCCGACGTTGGTTCATCCATCAGAATCACATCAGGCTCCATCGCGATTGTACGTGCAATACATAAACGTTGCTGCTGACCACCAGAAAGACCGAATGCGTGTGATTTAAGGCGATCTTTCACCTCATCCCAAAGTGCAGCACCGCGCAGCGAACGCTCTACCACTTCATCAATTGTCTTTTTGTCTTTGATACCTTGAGCACGTAAGCCGTAAGCCACGTTCTCGTAAATGCTCATCGGGAATGGGTTTGGCTTTTGGAATACCATGCCGACTTTGATGCGAAGGTCAGCAACATCAATGTTGCCGTAAATATCTTCGCCGTCCATCGCCAATTTACCTGTAATTTTCACGCCTTCGATTAGATCATTCATTCGGTTCAAACAGCGTAGAAGCGTTGATTTTCCGCAACCTGACGGGCCGATAAGTGCAGTTACTTGGCGAACTGGAATTGGTAAGTTGATCGATTTCAGTGCTTGGTTGTCACCGTAGAATAGGTCTAGGTTTTCAATATCAAATTTGTTCATTGTCTTAATCTCTTAATTCTTGAATTCGTGTCTTTTAACGTGCGTTCTTAATTAGTGTTGTTAGTAAGTTGCGGTGTTAAAACGTCTAGCAATCAGTTTCGTTACCATGTTGATCAAGAGAACAACTACGATAAGCACTGTTGCCGTACCGTAAGCCTGATTCCATTCTTCAACGGTAAACAGTTCGGTAGTCAGTTTGTATAGGTGAACGGTTAGCGTACGACCTGAATCCAATAAAGAATCCGGAATACGTGCAACCATACCTGCTGTCAGGAATACTGGAGCAGACTCACCAATGACACGACCAATACTTAGAATGACCGAGGTTAAGATACCTGGCATTGCGCTCGGAAGAATCAAACGCCAGATAGTGTAAATCTTAGAAGCACCGAGGCCATAAGAGCCTTCACGGTACGTTTGTGGTACTGCCATCAGCGCTTCTTCCGTTGTACGGATGATAACTGGCAGGATTAGGATACTTAGCGTCAATGCACCCGACAGAATCGAGAAGCCAAGGCCAAGAATCGCCACGAAGAAAGTCATACCAAACAGGCCGAAAATGATCGACGGGATACCCGCCAATGACTCGGTACAGAATCGGATGATTTTCACCAAACGACTGCCCACTTTCGCGTATTCGGTCAAGTAGATTGCCGTCATGATACCGAGTGGCGCTGCCACTGCGATAGAAGCGATAACCATGTAAATGGTCGCCACAATCATTGGGAAGATACCGTGCTCTTCACCTGTGCGCGTATAATTATCAGTAATGAAGTTCCAATCTACGTGTTGTAGACCGTTTGATAGGATGTACCAGATAATCCAGAACAAGAAACCTACCGTTAGTGCTGCCGAGATCCAGACAAATGCGTTAAAGACATTATCTTTGAACTGGCGTGCTTTTTTTAGTTTTGCGCGATCCATAATAGTCACCTTTAACGAGCGATTACTTCGCTTTTTCTCGGTTTAGGTACAGTAGTACAGCGTTCAACGACATGATGAAGACCAGAAGTACTACACCTGTAGCGTAAAGTGCGTTCGCGTGAACACCACTTGCGTAAGACATTTCAATAGCGATGTTTGCAGTTAGTGTACGAGCCGAATCAAGGATGCCTTCTGGCATTGCCGGCGCATTACCCATAACCATGATAATCGCCATGGTCTCACCCAACGCACGACCGATACCCAGTATCACACCTGTCATGATGCCTGAGCGAGCCGCTGGAACGAGCAACTTAAAGATGGTGTAGATTTTCGATGCGCCCAGTGCCAAAGAACCTTCTTTATAAGTACGAGGGACAGCGCGGATAGACGTTTCAGATACCGTAATTACTGTTGGTAGAATCATCACACCAAGAACAATAATACCGGCCAAGATAGTGTTACCTGCAGGTACATCAAATACCTTCTGAATCAATGGAACGATAATAACCAGACCGAAGAAACCGTAGACCACTGAAGGAATACCGGCTAGCAGCTCAACCGCTGGACGGATAATGTCTGCTAATCGCTTTGGTGCGATTTCAGCGATAAAAATGGCGGTCAGAACACCAATTGGAACCCCAACAATGACAGCACCAGCCGTCGATACGATAGATGCCACAATCATGGTGGCGACACCGTAAAGCGCAGGTGGTAACCAGTTTTGTCCTAAGACAATGCCCGATACGCCTGCTTCTTGGAATGCCGGAATACTCTCTCGAACGATGAAGTATGCAATAACGGCTAATGAAACAATGCCGATTACGGCACTCGTTAGGAACAAGCCGTGGAAGATGCGCTCTTTCCAGTCTACACGACGCTTCTCGCGTAGGCCTGACTTGCTGATAGCTCTAGCGTCAGTATTCATAAGCTTTTCACTATTTGTTGCGATGGTCATTTAAAAATCTCACGGTTCTGGGCAATGCCGTTGAACACAATGGATAGAAAAGGCTCAGCCCGAAACGTTGGGCTGAGCAAACTTTAGAGTCCCGATGGGATTAGTTAACTGAGATGTAACCTTTTTGGTCAACTAGCGCTTGCGCTTCGTCAGTTAGCATCCAGTCTAGGAATTTTTGCGTTTCTGTTGATGGCTTGCCTTCTTTGTAAAGAACAAGGAATGGACGCGCTACTTTGTAAGAACCGTTTTTAACGTTAGCTACCGTTGCATCAACGCCGTCGATTGCTAGCGCATTAACAGTGTTGTCTACAGTACCAAGAGAAATGTAGCCGATTGCGTATGGGTTAGATGCAACCATTGTTTTCAGTGCGCCGTTACCGTTTGCAACTTGAGCACGTTGAGAGATAGCTGATACTTTCTTACCAGAAATCTTCATTTTTAGAGACATGATGTCTTCAAATGCGCCACGAGTACCAGAAGCCGTGTCACGAGTAATGGCTACGATTGGCTTGTCTGCACCACCGACTTCTTTCCAGTTTGATACTTCGCCTTTGTAGATTGCAGTCACTTGCTCGGCTGTTAGACCTGGCAGTTTGTTTTGTGGGTTAACAACCACTGCGATACCATCACGAGCAACCACTTCTTCGATTAGTGTTGATTCTTTTTCAGAGTCTTTTAGATTACGAGAAGACATACCAAGGTCTGCTGAACCATTTTTCGCTGCTTTTACACCAGCTGAAGAACCAGGACCTTGAACTTCGATAAATACGTTAGGGTTCTTCTTCATGTACGTTTCAGAGAAAACTTCCATCAGTGGAGTTACGCTGCTAGAACCCACTGCAGAGATAGTTTCTTTAGCAGAAACAGGAGTCACTGCCATTGCGCCTAGAAGTGCGATTGCACCGATTACTGTCTTTTTCATCACAATTTCCTTAAGTGGCTTTATTGCCGTTGTGTTTCACTTGAACGGTGCTCACTTTAGAATTTGAATATGACAGTTGTGTTTCACTTAGTTGAACCCTCTATGACACGTTGTCATTTCTAACTATTAATTCCGCGACTTATCCCTCTCTCAATTTGAACGTAACGTTTTTATAAGTTGCCTCATGTTCAAGATGATAACCCCATCGATTTTGGTACATTTCATAACAATTAGATATGAGTAACTCATTGATTTAGCGAATGTAACAATTAAAATCGAAATGCTTATTTATAAAAAAGATAATAATCAAACCGATAGAGGGTCAATCTCATGCGTCAATTTCTTAGTACGCTTTCTATTAAACTTCAGGTTTTTCTGCCTGTTCTATTCACAGTTATATTACTCATCATTGGACTGAGTGTCGGAATCGGTAAACTCGATCAAGCATTCAATAAGGTTTCGGCTTCCACCCATAAGCTAATCATTCACAAAGAGGAACTTAGCGGCATCGTAGACAACACTTACGCCATGCGCATCAAAGCCATTTATAGTCTATTTAGAGCCGAAGATGTTCAGTCTCTCAACCAAGAGCTTTCTGAGCGACAAAACAAAAACCGCGATTTTCTTAACTCCATCGACAATCTCCCTGGCGTTCAAAATGAAGTCAATGCTATGCGTAAGGCCATGAATCACTATGTTGATTTCACTCGCGTTACCATGACACCTCTGCTCACCACTAAACACTCTTCTGATTACACCACCTCTGATTTCAATCAAAAGTACGAATCTGCAATGGCTGAGTATCGATTAGCTGGCGAAGCGATGATCAACGCCATCGACAAACTGTCTAAACAATTGAATCAAATCGTCACCGATGAAGTCGAAACGAATGGCGAACAACATTCAACCACGCTAACTTACAGCGCCGTCTCGCTTGCGGTGATCTTGAGTGCCGCTTCACTTATTAGTTGGGTACTCGCCAGCTACATCGTTGCGCCGATTCGTAACCTTCAAGTAACGATGCAGGAAGTCGCGAAGGGAAACCTACTAGTTAAGGCCGAAGCCATCGGGAAAAACGAAGTGTCTCAGTTGGCTCGGGATGTAAACCAGACCATAGAAAAACTGCGTGAAACTGTAAGCGCATTGGTTCGCATTAGTGAAGATGTGGCATCAGCATCAACCGAGTTAGCAACTGTTATGACTCAAAGCAGCGTCAACTCGGATCAAGAAAAGCAAGAAGTTGAGCAAGTAGCCTCGGCGATCAATCAGCTAGAGTCGACCGCAGCTGAAGTATCGACCAATGCACAAGAAGCCGATAGTGCATCAAATCAAGCACGTACGTTAACCTCACAAAGTATAAGCATGTTTGGAGAAAGTACTCGCGCAAGTGAAAAGATGGCGGAACAACTTAACGAAGCCGCTGCCGTCGTGACTTCGCTAAAAGATCAATCAGAACACATTGGTCGCGTGATCGAAGTGATTGAAGGTATTTCTGAGCAAACGAATCTACTTGCACTGAATGCAGCGATTGAAGCTGCACGAGCGGGCGAAAGTGGCAGAGGCTTTGCGGTAGTGGCCGATGAAGTACGTATGCTGGCAGCGCGAACTCAGGAGTCCACCAAAGAGATCCAAACCATTATAGAAGAGCTACAGCAACAATCTGGTCACGCAAATGAAAGTATGCATTTCAGCTTAGCCATGTTATCAGACAACCAAGCTCTTACACAAGAAGTTAGCCAATCACTTGCTAATATCAGTAATGCTATCGCCGATCTGAACTCAATCAACACTCAAGTTGCGACCGCATCAGAAGAGCAGAAGCAGGTCACGGCTGATATCAACAACAACTTAACGAACATCTATGAACTAGTGAGCCAGAACGTCACTGGCATTACGCAATCCGCTGCTGCCGCTCAAGAGCTTTCTGGCTTAGCGGAAAACCAAAAACATCAGCTTAAGCAGTTCCAAGTTTAAATCTCTGAACAACACGATAAGCTCCAAAGGTCACAAAAGAAAAAGCTCCGCACTGGCGGAGCTTATTATAAAGGCAAAGCTATCAACCCTTATTAACGTAATAATTATTATTCATCTGTCACTAACAAGAGAGAACTTTTGAAACTTGAGTTTAACGGATCTCTATTGAAAACCTCACCATTAGTCGTATCAAAAGTTGCAACATGCTTACCGTCGCCATTAGGTGTGTTGCTCCAGACATAACGCCCTAGAACATCATCTCCATCTGTCAGACTATAGCCGCTAGCAAACCCTGTACTATTTATGGCTGGGCTGTGGCAAGCTCGCTCAGTTAGAGATACCAGCTCTTTGATATTTGCTAGTCGCCAATTTTTTTTGTCAGCAAAATTGTGAAGAGGATGGTTGCCGTCCTTATTACGAATTTGTTTGGCTGTGGAGAGAGCGAGTTGCCATGACATTGTAGATCGTGTCCCCTGGCATTCTTGATTTCCTACATTCCATGTCATACCAACTGGACAGCGCATCCATGTAAGACCTGTTTTTAAGTCAGTTACGGTACCGTTTTCAGAATATGTATAACGCGTGTTAGGTGCCGTTTTAGCAAAGTCAGTAGAACACTCTTGTGCAGCCATTGCAGTTTGAGAAGCCAAAGCAAGAGATAGTACAGTTATTAATTTCTTCATCTTATTGGCCCTTTACTGCTACTAGACGGATTGGGAATTGGTATGAGTCATCGGCGTCTGCACTTGTGTTGCTTGAGCGAATATCGACGAGTGAAATAGTGCCTCTATCTGCGCCCCGAGAGATAATTGCAGGAAAATAAACCTCAGCATCAACGAGCTGTGATGATGTATTCACAAACGTAAAGTCACTATGCCAAAACGCACCATACTCTAAATAAGGACTGCCTATCGTTTGCTGTGGGAAGTATTTAACATTGAAACCATACACGTTGTGTGGCGCATATTCCTCGTTCGGAGCGAACAGTGTTTGTTCACCAAAGTCTAATAAGTCATATGTTTCACGGTAAGTAGGCAAGCGCCAACCAGTGATTCCACATAACGATTGTTTGTTTATGTACTCAACATATTGGCTAGTGGTACAAACTTCATCACCAGCGTCTTTACAACCTGCAAGCTCTACATCTTTGCTAAATGGCTTAAATGTTTCAGACTCAAACGCAAATAGGCGATCTTTAAATTGAACCGAGCTCGCATCCGCACTCTTATTTTCCCAAACAAGACCAGTACGCTCGTCCATAGTACAAGCCCACTCAGTCGCATCTGCAGCTAAAGCTGCACCTTGTGAATCTAGCTTAACGAACTTAAAGCCAGCGCCTGTCGACGTTTGCTTGTCCTCTTTATCGAAGCCGTATTCCGCATCTTGACCAGGGTAAGACGCTTGAACCTCTACTACGTCTGCTGCTCCTTCAGCAAAATAAAGAACGGCGCCCGTATCGTTACTACCAACCGTTTGTTCAGCAACCGCTACAATTTCTTCAGCAAATGCACTTATTTCCGCTTCAGACAGAAGATCAGAGGCCAACGATTTACCTTGGAAGCTAAGATTTTGAGCAAGCAGCGCTACGCCTTTGATCATTTGCTTTGGTTGCATCGCAGCTAATAGCGCAACCGTGTTTTGCTCTAGCTTGTCTAGTTCGCTAGCTTCTGCGTTAGACATCACCGTACCAGAAAGAGAAACGCCGGCATCGGTGAGTTGCGCTTTCACAATCTCTTCAGCTTGAGCAACGGTTTTACCGTCAACCACAAGACCTGCGAGCAGCGTTGTTACACCATTGACCGTGTTACCCGTTGCTAAATTTTGACCCGGAGCCGCAAGACGCAACGTTTGGTTCGAACCTTGATCAACTTGAGCAAGAATGGTGCTGGTTAGTACGTTTTTGTCGCTTGAAGTCAGGCTAAATTTACCGGCATTATCCGTTTTAGCACTCGGTTCAGTAGTATCACAAACGTAGTTTTGGTTTAAATCGATGCACACTGGCGTATCAAGAAGTGTACCTGCAGAAACGATGGTGCCAGCTACATCATAGGTCGGTGCCGACGTGTCACCACCAGAACCACCGCCACAGCCAGCTAGGGCTAGTGACATAGCAACGAAAGAATATTGAAACTTCATAGATTTTATCTTCTTTTGATTTTAATTAACGAGAGCGAATCACTCTCACCATTGAAAGCAGGAAAAGTCCTAACAAGGTCCAAGGCGAACCACTGCCACCTGAACCACCACCACTGCTTTCTTTAGTGGTATCAGCACTGCACTGATACTGAGCAAAGTGACTCACACCCCACTCTTTCAACACCCCAGAGTTTCCTGACACGCGGTCAGACACTTCGAGACGCCAAGTACCCCAACTCGGTTGACCGACAAGCGCTTGTAACTCATCGTCATACTGAGCTGTGAAGTAACCTTTAAATCCATTGGTATTGCTTGATTGATGACTAAGTAGCACGACCGATTTGCCTTGTGGAGACACAAGCGTCACTTGCAGATCCTGCAGTGAGTCATGTTCGATGTTCAGGTAAACCGCAAACGAATCATCAATCGTGAGTGACTTGTCCGATAGCGTCTGAGAGAACAGCCTGTCGCCCTGCTCTGGCAAAGCGGAATTCACTGATTGAGGCTGGATATCAAGCTCTGGCGTACCATTAACCAGCATCACCTGTTCACTCCACTGGTGAGTCTTTAAACCTTCTGCAAATTGGTAATCCAATGAAATAGAGGAATCGAATTGCGTGCCACACGTCAGACCGCTTGGTAACGCCACCTTCATAGAGGTCGAATCAGAAAGCGTTTCATCAAAGTCGAAAACGGATGCGTTGTTTAGCTGCCATTGCCCTTTGATGCTCGCTTCGCGGCCAGTTTGGCTCAGGCTCACACCCACGTCTTGACCTTGTGCGATGTATCGAGCGTCATAGCGAACGCGAAGAGGCGCTTTAAGTAAGTTGTGTTTGTTGAAGCTGTCCGTCAGGAGTTGGGCGTAATCTTTATTTGGGAACAAGGTGTTTGCGGCAAACACGGTCGATTCCGCCAGATCATGCATTTTCACGCCACGACCAATGCCATACATGCCTTCAAGTATAATGGCGTCAAACTCACGGAATACGTTATCGGTATCATCACCGTATCGCTCAACCGATGCTTTAAGTGCTTGGAACAGTGGCGTTGACCATAGCTCGTCGCCTAGTTCACCGCCCACACTGACGTGCGCTGGATACTCTGAGCCCTCGAAGTAACGCGCTCTTTGGTTCCATAAGCTACGAGTTGTTTTGCGTGTTCCGAACACACCGTCCCAGTTGAACACCGTATCTAACTCGAATTCTTGACCACGACGCGAAGCATCCAAATATTGAGTGCGGTAGCTCGCGCTGCCCGCCCAGTAATCAGCAAAACCTTCTGCGATAGCACCAGTGTGACCGTACGCCCAATCCGGTACGATTTGGTAATGAATGCCATGCCCAAGCTCGTGTATCACTACATCAGCATCGACTGCATCCGGAGAAACACCACCGACACCCAGCATGAGTGCTTTCGGACCGTAATAGTAAGTAGAGTTATCTTTTGATAAACCGCGAGCATCAAAACGAAGCGGTTCGTCAAACAATTCGTAAGTCAGGCTTGTCAGATATTGGATCGAGCTATCAAGATGATAAAAAGCCATCAACTGTGGGAACGCATTGTCACCAAACTCGGTCCTTTGCATCTCATCAACACTGTCAAATGCTTGAACCCCTTCTGCGCTGAGGAAGTCCAACGTATCGAGTACAGGCGCTTCACCAGGTGCTGGGGCTGCAAGTAAACCCGTCGCATCCACTTGCTTTAATCTTGGGTTAGACAAATAGAACTTGCCGCCCGACTGTAAAACCTCAATCGACTTGGTGACGTACTCGATCGGCTGAGGGTAATCAGACAGTGCTGACCACGTCGATTCTGGTGCCGCTTGCTGTTGCATGGTACGAAGATCTGGGTTGAATAAAGAAACCTCAACATCAACCAGACTTCCAGAGCTCAGAGCAGGTGGCTCTTGTGCTTGCAGTTGGCGAGGCGATTCCAATTCCATTGCAACCGTTGGTTTACCGTTGCGAATTATCGTATCTTCAAGGCTCTTAAACACTCGCACAACGTGATGATTTTTATCGGTTGTTACTACTAGGGCACGCTGTGCTTGATATTCACCGTTTACCCAAACATCAAAATTGTAATGCTCACCAAGCTGAGACTGGGTTTTGTAACGGAACTTAAACTCGCCCGCTTCTGAGTAGTGGCTGTCTAGATAAGTTTTCGCTTGCGCTTCATTGGTCACCACAGAATCCGTTGAGGGATAATCCCACTCTGCAGCCAGCGCCGCAGGGGTACATGCAATAAGCAGTGAAAACGCCAATGGTTTTAGCTTCATGATTTCGTCCTAGAATTCGTATTTTGCAGTCAGCGTGAAGTAGCGCCCTGGCTCAGTTGAGTAACGCTTACTTTCCTCAGCGATACCCGCTACGTCTTGGTATCGGATGTATTCTTTGTCGAACAGGTTGATGATGTTTGCGCTAACACGAAGGTCTTTGGAAACGTGGTAAGTTGCGCCAATATCAAACGTATTCCACGCACTTGTCTGCGCGCAATCTGTCGCTAGGCCAAGCGTAGTCTGGCATTTAGGAACGCGATCCATTGCCGCGGCCCAGTTCCAAGCCACGTAAGCATTGAAGTCTTGGTTGGCGTATTTCAGTTGAGCGTTACCTTCGAATGGCGTAATGCTTCGAACGTATTCACCTTCCGCGTCTTTGCCATCTACGTAACCAAACTTGGTGCTGATGTTCCATCGCTTAGTGATCGCGTAACCCGCAGAAAGCTCTGCACCATACGTCTCGACACCATCGAGGTTTTGGTATTGTTTAATGTAATTACCATTGCTTGAGTCAAAGCCCGTGGTCACAACGTCGATGAAGTTTTCAAACTTGTTGTAGAACAAAGACGCATAGACATACGCACGACCGTTATCGAACTTGTTACCGATTTCAAATGAGTCGGAAGTTTCAGCTTCTAGATCCATGTTTGGTGCAATGACAAACGGCGTGAGCGGCACAAAGTCGTGGCTTACGAAGCCATACGCTTTATCGTATTCCGGAGCACGGTAACCATGGTTATAAGATACATAAGCGATGTTGTTGGCAAACATTTCACGAGAAACCGAAAGACTTGGAGATACCTCTGAGCTATCCATGTCTTTTAATGGGAAGCCGCCCACTTCACCCGCACCGTCTGGCGTGAGACGGTGCGCATCAAAGCGTAGGCCACCTGTGATGGTCCATTTATCCAGTTCCACCATGTCTCGGACATACAAGCCAATGTTATAAGCACGAGCAGGAGCGAAAGGTTGTTTGGTCGAAGGTGTTACTCCGTTCCAATCAATCTTGGAGTCGCTATCTGTGCGTTCGTAATAGTCAGTAGAAAGCTCGACACCGTAAGCCAATTGGTGCTCAGCATTTGCTGCATAAATCGTATTGGTGAAATCGCCACGGAAGCCAATTGTTTCGTCAATGAAGGTTTTGTGTTCCAGCTCGCGACGCTTGGTGATCAAACCATTGTGATCCACTTGGCGCATTAAACGGTTGGTGTCTTCCACCACTTCGGTGTGACGCCAGTAAACTTTGGTATCCAACTCTTCGAACCAAGTTGGATTAATCGGAGTCACCTCTGCACCAATATAAGCGCTGTACTCTTCCGTGGTTTCATCCTCAGCAAAGTCTTCAATATGCCAAATTCCATCAGGTTGAATGGACGGTGAACCCTCCAAACGCTCTTGGTTCTGGGTGTAGAGTTCCGCTTTGGCTTTCAACATCACCTCTTCATTGAAAAAGTGGTTGATCGTATAAGCACCGCTGTAACCATCGAGGTCGCGGTTATACAAATCTTCATCAAAGTTACGTGTCTCTTGTCCTTGCCAGTATGAAACGTTAAACAAACTCTCTGTATCACCGGAACGAAAAGCTAGATTACTCGTGCCTTTGTACTTGTTGCTGATATCGGTGTAAGTACCGGAAACATCGGTGTAGAAGTCTTTGTCTTTTAAGAAATCACCCGGCTGACTGGATTCTAAAATCACCACACCGCCGATCGCGCCAGAGCCATGCACCGAAGAACTTGCCCCTTTAATGATTTGCAGCGATTCAAAATTGGATAAATCAAAAGTATCTCGCCCAACGGCATCATTAATGTCATTCGCACCGAAGCCATCCGCAGAACGAATGCCATCACGAACGATCATAATACGGTTACCCGTCATACCACGGATGGTAATGTTTTGCGGACGTCCTGCACCGCCCGTCACGCTTACACCAGGTTCGTTACGCAGCACGTCATATAGCTCGGTCTCGCCTCTTTCTTCGATTTGCTCGTTTGTGATAACCGCGACACTACCTGCCACTTTTGACAATGGCTGATCGATTTTATTGGCGGTTACCACCACCTCTTCCATTGAGAAAACCTTAGATTCGGCGTGCACTTGACTGGCAGCAAGTACCGAAAGTACTGCCGCTGACACTGGGGTAAGCTTCATTTACTGCTCCGCTTTAGATGTTTTAATGAGTGATAGTAGAAATGCGTATTCTTTTGCTTGTTGTTCTTGCGCTTGTCGTGGGTCCATTTGGTGGCCCGAATTAAAATCAGTTTGCAACAAGTACGGCCCGTTGCGCTCACTTAACGCTGAAACTTTAGCGAGATACTTTGCGCCTTCCCAATATGGCACGCGCTGATCGATTAAACCGACTTGAACAAACATGGGTGGGTAAGCGTCTTTATGGATATTGAGAATCGGATCGTACGCCTTCATTAACGCCAATTGTTCAGGTTTGGTTGGGTTACCCCATTCGCCATACTGCTGTGTGGTAAGCGGAAGTGAGGTATCCGACATACTTGCAACCACATCAACAAAAGGCACTTTAAGTACGACACCTGAAAACAATTTAGGATCTTGATTAACCGCTCCGGCCACCAACGTGCCACCAGCACTAGAACCGATGGCGAAAACCTCTCTATTGCCACGTTCGAATGTTTGCAGCGCCTTCGCGGCCGCGACAAAATCACCAATAGAATTGGCTTTTCGCACACCACGGCCTTGCTCGTGCCATTCATCGCCAAAGTACCCACCGCCACGGACATGGGCGATAGCGTAAATCACACCTTGGTCGAGTAAACTGATAACCTGAGGCATAAAGTACGGTTTCATCGTAAAACCATACGCGCCGTAACCGTAAATCATCACAGGAGATTGTGGGTGCAATTTGTCTTTGCGATACGCCAAAGAGACCGGGACAGAAACCCCGTCGTGCTTAATAAAAATACGTTGGGATACATAACGCTGACTATCAAAGTCTTGGTAAGCATCTTGAGAGTACAAGGATTTATTCAGCGTTTTTACATCGAACTCTTCCCACTGAGGAGGCGTAGTCATCGACATGCTTCGGATACGAATCTTGTTTGATTCAAAATCGCCCAACGTGCTTAGCCAAGCGACATGACCATCGTGTTCCAATGGCAGTATCACTTTTTCCTGACCTTGGTAAGAATACACCGTCAAAGTCGACACATTGTTTGGCTTGCTAAGTGCCACAACTCCTGCATCATAAAGGTAGAACTGTTCAAGCGGCTCACGAGGATTGGTGAAGCGTTGCCATGTTGCGCCAAGCGGTGCGAGTTCGGCTTGGTAAAGGGCGAACTTTCCTTCAAGGTTGCTTTTCAGATAAATGTAACCTTTCGCCACATCCGCGTAATATTCCACACCCACTTCAGGCTTTCGCAATGAATCTGAGACAGTGCCCGTTTCTAGGTCGACAAGCTTCTGCTCTGTTGTTGACTCGTTGTTGCTTTGCAGCACAGCATAACGGCTATCTGCCGCACGATAGAAAGAAAGTAACCAATCTGACTTGGGTTCATTCCATAGGACTGTTTTTGCCAAAGATTCAGTGGAGATACGTAAGATCTGATGAGGTCGCTGAGTGCGCTTTTCCTTTGCAACGAGGAATGCCACTTTCCCGTTAGGTGACAACAATACGCCACTATCGACGTGCGTCGCCAGTTCCGTAGATTGGCCGGAGAGTAAATCAACAACCACGGCGCGATATTGTTCGCTGCCGTCGATATCTTCCGTGAAAAGTAATGTGTCACCATTCACTTGCCATTGACCAAGTTGGTAGTACTGATGCGCAGATTGTCGTTCATCGAAATCGAACACCACGTTTTCTGGTGCATGTTGACTCGCACGGGATAACAGTAAGTAACGACCATCGCGACGCGTTAGCGTCCATTCTCTTCCACTCACGATCGACCATGGCTTATCACCTTTGTCTGCCACCATGGTACCCCACTGTGTGAGTAGGTTTTTTGTCAACGTCTGATAACTTTTTTGGTGCTGTTCAGTTTTGTGGTTTTGTTCTGTTAGGTAGGTAAGAACTCGTTCATCTTTACGAGCATCATCTCGAAGCCAGTTGAAATCATCAGCAGCAAAGCCAGAACTAGAGGTAATTATGAGCCCTAAAAAAACATGAGTAAATTTCATATAGAGAGCGAATTCATTTATAGGATTAATACAATGGCGCGTATTCTGCCCTCAAATAAAAATGAGATCAATTATCATTTTCATAATCATGTGAGATTTTTATCTAGTGTGTGAGGAAAAACGTTTGCTTTGACCGAGGTAATAAAACTTAATAACTTCCTAAATTAGCGTTCTATGCTGTTTATATACAACCAGACAAATATAAAAACTGACAAACGAGTGAGTATGGAAAGAGGCTATTTCACCTAGCGACAGACATAAAAAATCCGAGTGCGAACACTCGGATTTTTAAGAACTAAAATCAATGGGAAACTACAGCAGCTTTTACTCTTCAGAGCTCGGTGCCGCTGGTTTTTTCTTAGGGATGAAGACATCATCACCCACAGATACGTTTTTGTAGAAGCTCTTGTCACGCTTAGCTGGTTTTTTCGCCGACTTTTTCGCTTGAGGGCGAGCTTTCTTTGCGGTCGCTTTCTTATTGCGAAAATCTGGTTTAGGTGGCTTAAGGCCTTTAAACTTACCTTTCAAATCTTCGAACACTGAAAACTCAAGATCTTGTTGTAGGTATGCTTCTACACGTTTAAAGCTATCCCAGTCTTTTGGACCAACAAGAGAGATTGCATCCCCTTTGTTTCCAGCACGACCAGTACGACCAACTCGGTGTACGTATTCTTCGGTATGCTTTGGCATATCGAAGTTGATGACGTGTGTCACAGTTGCAATATCCAAACCGCGGGAAGCAACATCAGTCGTTACAAGGATCTTAAATACTGCGCGCTCAAACTGACTCATAATGGTGTTACGTTGAGTCTGGTTCAAGTTACCACTCAGTGCTACAGCCTTCAGTTTCTTTTCGTTTAGCTTTTCTGTTAGTCGCTCAGTATCATCACGCGTTGCCGTAAAGATAATAACTTGACGGTATTCAGCCTCAGAAAGAACACGATCTAAAATTGCCTCTTTATGATCCAGGTGATCACACAAGTAAAATTTTTGCGTAATATCTTTATGTTCTTCGTTAGAAACGCCGATAGCAATACGCTTTGGCGTATTGAGCATTTCAGCCGCGATTTCATTGACGTCTGCATGATCTAATGTCGCAGAGAACATCAACGTTTGACGACGACGATGCTTGGCTGCTTTATGAATGCGACGAAGCTCTGGTGCAAAGCCCAAATCCAACATACGGTCTGCTTCGTCAAGAATCAGCGTTTCCAAACCATCCAGATAAAGCGAACGATGATCTAAGTGATCAGCCAAACGTCCTGGTGTCGCCACGATAAATTTCGGGTAACGACGCAGAGCTTTTACCTGATCGTTAAAGTTCTCACCACCCAAAATCAGTGCTGCTTCATAAGATAGGCCAGCTAGCATAGAACGAAGCTCACCATATACTTGTTTCGCTAGCTCACGAGTAGGAGCAAGGATAACCGCGCGAGGGTCTTTCGCAGAAAACGATTTTGTCTTTAAAGACTTATGAAGCATTGGCAATACAAACGCCAAAGTCTTGCCCGAACCCGTTTTCGAAGATGCCAATAGATCCTTGCCTGCAATCGCAACAGGAATCGCCTGCTGCTGAATGTCAGTCGCTTTTTTAAAATCGTAGTGTTTTAGGTTCTTCAACAATCGGTTGTCTAGGCCTAGATCTTTAAATTGCAAAGTATTCTCCAATAAATCAGTCAGCGTCTGAGCGCTCTGTAGTGTCGTTTCCGCTCTAACGCAGCAAAAAAATAAAGCTCGGTATAATACCGCAAATCATAGGAGTATAGATAGAGATCACACAAACTAATTCCCTGTGGTGACGGTAAAACATCATTTGTGGCTCAGTTCAGAGTAAACCCTAGCCTTTTTGATATGCATCTGAACGTGAAGTTCAGTGAAAGGCCTTTCAGATATATCTTCTATTCTTCAACAAAACGACGTAAATAGCAGTTATTTGGGCCAATAAACTTTCATTTGTGTCAATATCGTCTAAATTATTGATATCAGGAACGTGGCAAATACACCTGCTATGAAAACTGTTGTGAGAGCGAGGGAGAAGATAGACTATTCACCTTTGTTAAGCTCAGGTAAAAGTTGACGTCAGGTACTCCATGAAATTCTTGGGTTTTTTTGACTTTTGCTACATCATGTACTGATAAAATGTAACCACATTTAACCTCGCTACTGTATAAAATAATAGTTGGTGGCGAGACTTTCACTATAAGCAAGGAGTTCTTATATGAACAAAACGTTGATCGCAGCTGCAGCAACTTCAGTACTTCTACTAGCCGGTTGTGCTTCTTCTGATGACGCAGCAACAGCAAATGCAGCAAAATTAGACGAACTAAGCAACCAAGTTAGCCAACTAAGCCAAGACGTACAAGCTCTTCAATCTGACGTTCAAAAATCAGGCGCAGCAGCAATGGCTGCTCAAGAAGAAGCTGAGCGTGCTAACGAGCGTATCGATAACATCGCTCAGTCTTACACTAAGTAAGATTTGATACCGCGTCTTAACGCCCGTTAAGGCGCGGTTATTTCGACAGGAACCCCATTCTGTGCAGCGATTGCTGCTTTAGCCTTTACGTTTTTCATACCGAATTCATCCAGCCACCACTTTAACTCTTTCGGCACTTTGAGTTCATCTTTCTCGCCATTACTACGAGTCAAAGGCTCATGTGCTTCTAAGAACACACTTCTGTCAGGTTCAAGTGTCATTTTGATAGGCTGATTAATGATGTTAACGTCTTCGCCGTTACGAACCTTGTCAAATAACCACTCAATGTCACTTGGGTCCATACGAATACAACCCGCGCTGACTCGCATACCAATCCCAAAGTCCTTGTTGGTACCATGAATTAGGTATTCGCCATTCCCGTAAGCTAAACGCAATGCAAACATACCAAGTGGATTATCAGGCCCCGCAGGAACAACGGCTGGTAGATCAATGCCCTTTGCTTTGTACTCGGCACGAATAGAGGCTGGAGGAGTCCATGTAGGGTTCGGTCGTTTTTGGCTGATACGCGTTGTCATTACTGGGGTATCGCGCCCTATTCGGCCAATTCCGACAGGAAATACATGGACAATATCCTCTCCTTTCGGAAAGTAATACAAGCGCAGCTCGGCTAGATTAATAACGATACCTTTATAAGGTACGTCTGGGAGGATTAGCTGTGTCGGAATAGTAAGAACATGCCCCTCTTCTGGTAAGAAGGGATCCACGCCTTTGTTTGCGGCCATTAAACCTAGCATACCCACATCGTAGAGCTTAGCGATATTTGCCATGGTTTCGCCTTCTTGCACGACGTGGTTTTCAAGGCGACCAATTAAACGGCTGCCATCCTCTGGTAATTCGTACATCTTAGCGAATGATAGACCACTCACTAAAGATAACGACACAGATAGCAGGGTACGTTTTGCGAAACTCATTGATCGCTTTTTGCTAAGCATTTCACTCTATTCCTTGGCACTTTTAAAGAGCTGTAAGGTTATCTCTCTTTCTGTCTTGTGATCAACCATCGGCTTGTGATATTCCAGTAAAGAAAAGCCCTCCCAAGTCCAAGGTTTATGGATGTATTTGTTCGGTACACTTTTGATTTCTGGTACCCAGTGGCGCACAAATTCACCATTAGCATCGAACTTTTCGCCTTGGCTTATCGGGTTGAAAATACGAAAGTATGGCTGCCCGTCACAGCCCGTAGAAGCAGACCATTGCCAGCCACCATTGTTCGCTGCAAAATCGCCATCCACCAGCTTACTCATGAAGTACGCTTCTCCCCATCGCCAATCAATATGTAAGTCCTTGGTAAGAAAGCTCGCGACAATCATACGTAATCGATTGTGCATCCAACCTGTTTGATTGAGCTGACGCATTGCTGCATCAACGATTGGGTATCCTGTTGTTCCTGTCTTCCATCGCTCAAAGGCCTTCTCATCATAGGACCACTGGATTTTATCCTCCCAATCGATAAATCCTTTGCCTTTGACGAGTTTTGGTTCGAAAACCAATAGGTGCTGATAAAACTCACGCCAAATGATCTCACTTAACCAAGTTGCTTTCCCTTCTGTAAGGTCATTTTGTTGATTTTCAGCATACAAACGAGCAATACACTGCCTTGGTGATAGCGCGCCAATCGCAAGGTATGGAGACAGTTGGCTAGTGCCATCAATAGCTGGAAAGTCTCGCTCGCTTTGATACGCGTCACTGCGCTCCCGTGCAAATTCCCTAAGCTGCTTCAAAATATCATTAGTCGAAGCCAGCCAGTCTTCACTGGATTCTCGAGGATAGCTAAATGTGAAGCTTGAATTAAATCGAGCCGACTCTAATTGTTCGAGTACCTTTTTATTGAGTAGCGCTTGCTCGTGAGGTTTTACTACCGTCGGCATATGGAACTGCGTTAACCAAGCACGCTTGAATGGCGTAAATACCTTAAAATATTCGCCTTGCTTATTAAGAACCGTCGTTGGCGCGTGCGCACATTTGTCATGAAACAGTTCAAATTCGATATCGTGAGAAGCTAACGCTTCACTTACTTGTGTATCGAGCTCTCGTTCGTTCACCTCATAGTGAATGTTTGCCATGACAGACGTGGCTTCAAGTGTTTCCGCCCACCCACTAATCACATCTGTACAATCGGAAAACGACGGTACCTCTTTGTACAAAAAGGGAATATTAAGGCTTTCAAGCTCCTCGTTAAGACAAGCTAAGCGACGAGCAATGAGGTCTGCCTGCATCGGCGCCATGTGATGCTCCCGCCACTGCTCTGGCGTCGCGATAAAGCAAGCGACGACAGGCTGCCCTGAATCCAATGCCGCTTTGAGTGCCGTGTGGTCTAACGTACGCAAGTCACGTCGAAACCATACTAAAATCATGGTAGCTCCTATCTTTTGTCTACTAAGTTAGGTGTAATTTCTCTATCACTTCAGAGCACCCCATCCGATCACCTAGCTGTGCGTGAAGCATTTTGATGGACGCTACTTGTTTAGCAGCTAGTGCTTTATTGGAGAAAAGGTAGATAAACGAACCATTTTCAATGACCTCATGATCTAGTAGACCAGAAACATCATCAACCTTATCGATCAAAGTCGTGTGATACCCTTGTTCACAAAGCTTCGCTGCTTGAATCCAACTCTCAGATTCTCTGTTTTGTTCAAAGCTAATGAGCAGACACTTTCCTTTGGAAGCGGCTTTGTTTTCAGAATCGATTACAAGGGCAAGTCGAGTGATTAAACAAGTCTGAAATAACCCCACCTGCAAGGATCGCAACGATCCTTTTACCATATCTAGCGCATCAAATACTGGGCTAATAAACTGATCGATAACGAGTTTTAGTGGGTACTCTTTAAGAACAGAGGCAAGTAAACTCTCTGCTTTTCCTCGATTCAGGGTAGACAGCGCAAGCAGCATGTTTTCAACTTCTTCGAGTGTGCGAACCTCGTTTTTGACTTCGACATCGGCGCTTTTTCCTAGCAGCCCCTTCACTTTACCAATCGAAATCCCCTTCGCGAGCCAACTCTGGACTTCGCGAATCGTATCGAGATCTTGCTGGCGATAGAGTCTGTGTCCTTTTTCAGTTCGCTGAGGTTGGATCAAGTTGTATCTTCGTTGCCAAGCTCTCAGCGTAACTGGTTTTACACCCGTGATTTCTGCGACATCTCGGATCGCGTATAGTTTTTCTTCTGAACTACAAACCATAGCGTAATCTCATCTCCTGCGGATACGGTTCTAAAAACTTCTGTTTTGATAAATACTCGTCTGGGTAAGTATTTAAGTAATGCTTAATCAATGTAAGTGGTGCTAGCAGAGGCAGCATTCCGATACGGTAGTCGTGAATCACTGTCGCTAACTCTTCTTTTTCTTCTTTGGTTAATGAGCGTTTGAAGTACCCTTGTAAATGCATCAACACATTTGTGTTATTTTTGCGGCTAGCCCGATTCGTTAACGCCTTCATCAGTCCTAAACGATACTCTTGGTAAAAGTCTTCAATTTCATAATTAGCGACATCAGCGACTAAGCGGCCAAGGGAGCGGTATGACTCTGGGTGGTGTGCCATTAACGTCAGTTTGTAGCGCGAATGAAAGTCGATGATTTTGCCACGAGTAGGCTCACCATCCATCGAGTCGTAAAAGTCATTTAGACAAAATACTCGAGTAATAAAATTTTCTTTCAATACAGGGTCGTTAAGTCTGCCATCCTCTTCAACAGGCAACCAAGGCATTTTTTGCATCAATGTTTGTGTATACAAGCCAACACCTTCTTTCGCAGCACTGTTCTTGCTGTAAACCTTGACTCGCTCCATGCCACAAGTTGGTGACTTGGCACAAACGATGTAACCACAAAGCTGCTCGCTTTGAAGTTCATCTACTTTATTGGCCGAGTAAGTGAGCATATTGTCGGTATGATCATTTTCTGGATTTTTGGTTTCAACCAATGCAACACGCTCTTCATTAGAAACAAGACGAATGGTTGGACGGGGTACTGGCATACCTACGCCGACTTCAGGGCATACCGAAATAAAGTCAAAATACGGGCTGAGCTCTTTAGTCACAAAGTTGCTCACCTTATGACCAGAGTCAAAACGCACTCGTTCACCCAAAACACACGAACTGATACCTACTTTGATTGAAGATTCCATGATGACGCATCCCTATACAAAAATTTTTGTTGTATAACTTATAGCAAGCCTTTCCATATTGTACAAGAAAATAAGTTGTACAATTTAATCGTTTTACTTCACTCGAAAGTATTTCGATCAACCAGCTTTCAGAAAAAAGCTTGGCCCAAAAACAAAGAATTTGTGCGCGCAATCGACAAACTGCTCAAAAGCAAATCGATTGCTCTTTTGATTTCAACAGATTTAGTTATCAATAGGAGTTGCAGTTTCTAAATGCGTGGTTTTTGTGACTAAGCTCTCAAGGGGCTACTGTACGTCCCGATATTATTGCCTCAACGAAAACGAACAAGTTCAACAGAATTGGTAATAGCGCTCTATAATAGAGGCGTTTTATCAAAACAAAACTTTGGAGAGCACTTATGGCAACCCCACACATTAACGCACAACCAGGTGATTTCGCTGAAACAGTTCTAATGCCAGGCGACCCGTTGCGCGCTAAATACATCGCTGAAACGTTCCTAGAAGATGTGAAACAAGTTTGTGACGTTCGCAACATGTTCGGCTTTACTGGCACTTACAAAGGCAAAAAAGTTTCTGTAATGGGCCACGGCATGGGTATCCCGTCTTGCTGTATCTACGTACACGAGCTAATCGCTGAATACGGCGTGAAAAACGTTATCCGTGTGGGTAGCTGTGGTGCAGTACGTGACGACGTGAAACTAATGGACGTTGTTATCGGTATGGGTGCTTCTACAGACTCTAAAGTTAACCGTATCCGTTTCAACAACCACGATTTCGCAGCAATCGCTGATTACGGTCTTCTAGAAGAAGCAGTTAACCAAGCGCGCGCTCAGGAAGTGCCTGTAAAAGTAGGTAACGTATTCTCTGCTGACCTGTTCTACACACCAGAAGCAGACATCTTCGAGAAGATGGAAAAACTAGGCATCCTAGGTGTAGACATGGAAGCGGCTGGTATCTACGGCGTAGCAGCTGACCTAGGCGCGAAAGCACTGACTATCCTGACAGTTTCTGACCACATCATCCGTGGTGAAAAACTAAGCTCAGAAGAGCGTCAGAAGTCGTTCAACGACATGATGAAAGTTGCACTAGAAACTGCAATCAACATCTAAGAACAAATAGTAAGTAATAATTTGCAGCCAGAGTTATGCTGGCTGCCCGAATTATCCCGAGGGGGCGATTGTGTCTAACGGCGAACTGCCAAAAGACGCAGATGGGTTACAACTCAACTTTTGTAAAACATTGGCGTGTGACAACTTTGGATTGAGTGATGCAAAGCGTTACGTTCTGCAACATGCGAACCCTAAGCGTCCGGCGATGGTATGCCGTGAATGTGGAGCTTTCCCCCCCTTACTTAATAATCGCGATGTCGTGAACGAACTTCATCGCCTGCGGCACGTCCACAGTGACGGGTTGCCTGCTTGCCGTAATGATGATTGCGACAACTTTGGACTTTCTGTCCACACTCACAAACACCTCTATCACGCTTTCGGTTACAGTGGCGATCGCCAACGTTACCGCTGTAAAGTGTGTCAAAGTACCTTTGTCGACAAGTGGTCTGGTGCCAACAAGAAGCTTCAATTTCAAGAGAACTTGATGGGCTTGTTGTTTACGGGATATTCCGTACGAGAAATCTGCCGTAAGCTTAGTATTAACCCAAAAACCTTTTACGACCATGTTGACCATATAGCTAGCCGCTGCCGCCGTAAGCTGGCAACCATTGATGCGCGCTGGGTAAACCACGCAACGCATTATGAATTGGCCTCAAACTATATTGCATTGCAACCGAACAGCAATAATGGTGTGTATTGGATTGTTTCTGGCGAAGCGCATTCTGGCTATATTCTTTGCCAGCACGTCAATTATTCCGCTGATGAAGAGCCAATCGCAACGCTCGATCATAATCCTTACGATGAGGTGTCTCGTTTTGTTTCCCAGGAGTACGTAGCGGAAGCAAGTGAGCCGCTTGCGGAACCTTCTCATCACCTCAGAGAGCGAATTGACCAAAAATACCAAACAATTTTGGCTCGCGGTAACGTAGAAGACCCTCTTGGTAATCTATCTGTATTTCATTACCCTTCAAAAGGGGCATTAGTCCGTCCACCATACACCTCATATGCACACTATTTGCACGTACTTGATATGTGCTGCCCAAACAAACGTGTATCTCTATACATGCCTCAAGATCCCCTACTACGTTCGGCTGCACTGAGCGTTTGTTTACCTCGCATTAAAGAGAAAAGTGTCGACTTGATGTACGTAGAAGAGGACGCTAGTTGGGACATGAGTACTCCCTTTGGCAAAGTCGATATCGCCTATATGAGTTGGTGGCGCGATCGTTGGGCAATCTCTAGTCAAAACGAAAACCACAAAGGCATTTGCTACCTCGCTGGCGATCAAAATGAGCCTGAAAAATGGTTTAACGTTGCGACAACTCGTCATGTGAAGTTTTATCAAAACCGCTTTCAGATTCTTTTCGAAAGCTTCATTAACGAGCCACGTCGCAAATTACGACCTGCTGGTATTTTACCTCTTTTAGATATATTCAGAGCTTGGCATAATTTGTGCTATCAGGATAAACAAGGTCTTACCGCTGCACAAAGGTTAGAAGTCTCTGATGCACCTTTGACAATCAAACAGCTCCTATCGTAGCTATTCTATTGGTAATTTAGATGTAGTAATTAGGGGTTGTAACGGTATACATTACGGCCCCTGATCGTTTACCAAAACGTTATCCGCATCGCTTTGGTAAAGAAACATGCATCTAACCACTTAATATTAGGTGTGATTTCCAGTTCGATAGTCATGGATGTGAACGTTGGATAAAAACCAAATTCAGCTAGAAGATGATCTCACTAAGCTTAAAGGCCAAATAAAATCGGCCCCTAAACATACCTTTAATGTTGCGCAGCAATATCTTATCCGCGCGGAACAAATTTTATTTGTGGACGGAGAGATCAAAGCCTTACTCATCATGGCGCAATGCTGTTGGTGCCTAATGGATTATCGACAAGGCTTAAAACTCGTCAAAGACGCTTACAGCAAACAAACACAGCTTGAAACCGACGATCATCTCCCGGAAATTCTCCATCTTTTTGCACTCCAATATTGGGGCCAAGCAAAGTATTATTCCGCGCAACAATATTGGATTAATGCGCTCGAACAATCTGCTCTTGTTGATGATGTTGAAATTCAAATCGAATCTCTAATTGGGCTTGGTAATGTATGGCGCATCACTAATGAACACCAACTTGCCGCTTCAACTCATGAGTTAGCCGTTAAAGTGGCAAACAATGTTCGTATTGCTTGGTTAGAAGGCAAAGCGCGCATCCTATTAGCTTGGGACTATTACTTACTAAATAAGTTTGTCGAGATGCTTACGGTACTGGATGGAGCAACCGAAGTATTAAAAGATCATGATGACAGTACGTGGCAAGCCGAGATCTGGGACTTTAAAGGGTTAGCACTGCTTGGACTAGAACGCCTTGATGCGGCCGAAGAAGCCACCCAAAAAGCCCACCAGCTCGCCATTGAGCATGATCTCGTTTGGATGAAAGCACACTCTTTTATTAGCCGAGCAAGACTTGAGCTTTTGCGCCAAAATACAGACAGCGCTGCCAAGTTGCTACTTGCAGCAGAAGAGTCTGCACTCAGTTTCGACCACGGTGAGCTACTCAGCCAAATTTGCTTCCAACAATCACGAGTCGCTGAAGAACAAGGAGACTTTGAGTCTGCGTTTAACGCGTTCAAGAAATACCGTAAGCACGCACTCAAAATGCTCAAAGAACAAACTCACCGAATCAGCATGGATAAAGCAAGAGGCTCTAAACGCCAACTAGAGCAGCGAGCACGTAAGCTGATCAATCATATTCGCTCTCAACACGAATACGACCCTGAAAAACAGTTCTCTAATGTCGTTTCTGAGACCTACTGGTGGGAACAGTTAGTTTTGTTTAAAACGGAGCTCAAACGCTCTAACCACGCCATCATTATGATTCAGCATTCAAACCCCGAAGTTCTCGATGTTTGTACCGAGCTCGTTCATGCATTGACAACCTCCAGCGACCTCATCTCGAGAATTTCCAGTAACAGGCTAGCAATGTTAATTGCAGAAAAAGGTAAAGCAGCAGAAGAGGTCTACCGCACTGTCCAAGCGATGTTAGACATCTATCCATGGAAGCGACGCGGAATCAAAGGCCCTAAACCGATACTGTATTTGCAAGATATCCTGACCTTCCCATTCACGTTAGAACAGCTCGAAGAAAGTTATATTGAGGTAATGAAGAATGGAACAACTGCTTAGCAAGGTGACTGACGCAGGTATCGATCCTTCTTCCGTTTCAGGTGAAGAAGCGATTACGCTATGGGAACACATAGGGTTACATATTGCGTCAACAAACCGAGAGAAAGCGCATTGCTATATCATTAGCGCCGAGTATCGAAGAGAGATCAAACAGCTCAACGACAGCATTAGTGAATTGAAACAAGCGCTTGAGTTGCTTGTTTTACCAGAGGATGTAGAAGATATTCTTTCTGTGAAAGCAAGCTTGAGTGAGCGTTTAGTTGAAGTAGGTGACTACAATGCGGCATTAACCGAGTATGTTGCTTCAACCAATATCGCCGTCGAGTACGGCTATATTGATGAGTACGTATTGGCCATTATTGGAATGGGTAATTTGTGCGATGCCTATGGGGATCACCAACGTGCATTACGTTATTATCAAAAAATAGATGCTATCGATCACGCTATTGGCAGTCGATCCCTACGCCTTCGTTACAAGCTGTACATGCTTGCCTGTTATATCAGCTTGAACCGTACCGCAGACGCCAAAGAGCTATTGAGTGAATGTGAAGAACTGAGCATTCTCGTCAGTGATAAAAACCTCGCCGCACAAATTCACCTCTACCGAGCCAAATTACATCGTCTGCAAGAAGACTACCCCAGTGCGTTGCTGGCTATTTCGAATGTTCAGTATACAACGGGTAGTGCCACGACATACTGGTTATCCACGATGGTCAAAATTGAGACTGCGTATTGTCTAAACGGTGTAGGGCACACTTCTTTAGCTAACTTAACGCTGGACTCCATCAGTAAAAGGATTCAAAAGCAGCTATCTCCTATCGTTACTCAGCATTTTTATAACGCGATGAGTCAAGTTTACGCCTCTCAAGGGGTGTATCAAGAAGCATTAAATTGTGAAAAAAAAGCGCATAGAATCGAATCTGATCTTGTAAAACATATTCCGATCGGTGAGTTAGGGTCTGCTCAACTACGCCGACTTTCACGCTTTGAGTTACAACTCAAACTCATTTTGTCAGAGCTAGAAAACAAAGAACTAAAAGAAACCACCAAGCAGCATAAAAATACTGTTGCTCAGCTACAGCAGGACGTCTTTACCGATCCACTTACGTCTTTACACAACCGACGCTGGTTAGAAGTTAAACTAAAAGATCTACTTCTGCACGATACTGCATTTGCATTGATGGTCATCGATATCGATCACTTCAAATCCATCAATGACGAACTAAGCCACTTGGTGGGCGACAAAGCGATCAAAAGTGTGTCACAGGAACTGGCGTCCTACTTCAGATTTAAAGGCGCATCGTGCGTACGATTTGGTGGTGAAGAGTTCCTCGTGATCCTTGAGAATACCCAACTGGAACGCGCAGAAATGCATGCCGAGAATTATCGTGAACGGATTTATCAATATGGTTGGGACGATATTCTTGGTGAACGGGGGCTGACCGTATCCATAGGGATTACCTTGCATCGAGAAGGCGAGAATACTCAGCGAACTTTTTATCGTGCAGACAAAGCTCTTTATCGCGCCAAAGCCAACGGCAGAAACCAAGTCTGTACCGAACTTTAAACCATGCCCCGGTTGACATCTGGGGCTTTGTTATACTTTTTACTTATCCTTCCTCTATCACTTCACTGTTTGTTTAAATAAGTACTCAGCAACACCTTAACTGCCAATAAACATCAGTGGATACTTACATCGCATAAACATAATTCCTACATAAAAACCGCTTGATTCATCTGTAGTTAAGACAAATACTTAAATTGTTAATTTACGTAGATTTTCCATTTCGCAATAAGCACAGGTAGGTAAGATGTTTCTAGACTATTTTGCACTTGGGTTACTCATCTTCGTTGCTTTAGTGATCTTTTACGGAATCATTGTCATTCATGATATTCCATATGAAATCGCCAAAGAGAGAGAGCACCCGCACCAAGACGCAATTCACTACGCTGGCTGGGTCAGCCTTTTCACTTTGCATGCGCTGTGGCCATTTTTATGGATCTGGGCAACATTATGGCGCAAGGAACGCGGCTGGGGTTTTAAACAACTAGAACAAGAAACACACGACATTCATCACCGCCTTGAAGAACTCATCGATGAAGTCAACGAACTCAAAAACGAAGTATCGATGTTGAAACAACAAAAGATTCAGCAAAAGCCTTTGCCTGAACAAAGTAAAGAGGACGAATAATGGACTTATTGCTGATTCTGACTTACGCAGCTCTTTGTATTGCCATTTTTAAAATTTTCAATATTCCTCTAAACAAATGGACCGTTCCAACCGCCGTACTTGGCGGCGTAGTGTTAGTGGGCACACTCGTGCTGCTTATGAACTACAACCACCCATTTACTCAATTGGGTAACCAAGTGTTCCCGACTACGCCTATCGTCTCTGGCGTGCGTGGCCGCGTGGTGGAAGTGCCAGTCCAGGCCAACCAACCGCTCAAAACGGGCGATATTCTTTTCAAAATCGATCCTGTGCCTTTTGAAGCAGAAGTTGCTCGCCTGGAAGCGAAAGTCAAAGAAGCAAGCCAAGGTGCGTTGGGCTTAGAGTCGGATCTAAGAGAGGCAGAAGCTGCTGTATTGAAAGCGCAAGCGGACAGAGATAAAGCACAAAGGGAATTCAGCCGATATCAAAGGGGCTTTGATCGTGGCGCGTTTACTGAACAAGATTTGGATACTCGACGCCAAGCGTATAAAGCGGCAGAAGCCATGTTAGACGTTGCGATTTTGCAACAAGAACAAGCGCAAATCGCTCTGGACTCTGAAATCGGAGGCGAAAATACCCAAGTCGCGCAACTTCTTGCCGAGCTGCGTAAAGCAGAGTTTAACCTAGAGCAAACCGTCGTTCGTGCGCCAACCGATGGTTACGTTACGCAATTGGCTTTGCGTCCTGGTGTTATGGCTGTGCCGTTGCCACTTGCCCCGGCAATGACCTTCGTACATACCGAAGACATTACGTACACCGCGGCATTCAGACAGAACTCATTACAACGCTTGAAGCCAGGCTTTGAAGCAGAATTTATGTTCCGCGCAATTCCGGGCAAAGTGTTCCGTGGCGAAGTCATTGACGTGATTCCAGCCATTGGTGAAAGCCAAATTCAAGCGCGAGGCGCTCTGCTTGGGACTGATGCCTTGCGCACGAGCGGACGTGTTTTTGCGAAGCTGAAAATTACCGACGACTTGAGTGGATACCACCTACCAATGGGTACTGCGGTTGAAGTTGCAGTTTATTCAGACAGCTTTACTCACGTATCAGTGATGCGCAAAGTTCTTATTCGTATGAAGAGCTGGCAGAACTATTTATACCTCGACCATTAATGAACATATAGCGCATTCATTTATCGGTAAAAATAACATCAAACAGTGTAATCAGGGGCTGACGATCAGCCCCTGATTCATTCTAGCCATCCAGATAGATAGCATTCCCACTTTTATTAATATTCTGTATAATGCGCGCCTTATTTTTAATGCTTGCTAAAACCAAAGCCAGTCAAAGGGATGCGTGAATCAAATCACACATTTCCTGAAGAAAAATAGAGCAAACAATAAGCAGCTTGGTTGTTTTGAATATATGTTACACAATCAAATAACTAACGCTTTCCGACAAAACAATTAAACGTTCTTTAAAATCGACTATTGAACTGAGGTTATCTATGAATCTTTCCGCTAAAACTGTTGTGGTTATTGCAATCGGTGCTGCTCTTTACGGTATCGGCGGCTTACCTATGTTTGGCATCCCTGTGTTTGCAAACACAACGCTAAAACCAGCAATGGCAGTATTAGCATTGTTCTCAGTACTATTTGGACCACTTGTTGGCTTCTTGGTTGGTTTTATTGGTCACTGGGTTACTGACCTATTTGCAGGTTGGGGCGTATGGCTCACTTGGGTACTTGGTTCAGGTATTGTTGGTTTGATTATCGGTCTATTCCCTTCTCTAACGCGCTACCGTTTGGAGAAAGGTGATTTCAATATGAAAGACTTCGCGTTATTCGTAGTACTTGCGCTATTAGGCAACGTATTTGGTTACGGTTGCTCTGCATTCCTCGACACGATTTTATACGCAGAACCGTTCACTAAAGTGTTTACCCAGCTTTCTATTATCGCGATCGGTAACACCATTCTTATTGCTATTGTTGGCTTCTTCATTCTTAAATCTGTCGCTAAACGTAACAAGCAAAGCCGTAACTTAACAGAGGCTTAATGTCGAATGACAATCGAATTTTCTAACTTCTCTTTTAGATATGAGTCGCTGGACAAACCGACGCTAAAAAATATCAATCTAAGGATAGAGAAAGGAGAGAAAATCGTCATTATCGGTCCAAGTGGTAGTGGTAAATCTACCCTTGGGCAATGTCTTAACGGACTGATCCCACACGCAATCAAAGGGGAAACCAGTGGAACATTGACCATCAATGGTCAAGACACCGCCCCCTTCGACATGCACCAATACACTGAGCAAGTTGGCACCGTACTGCAAGATACGGACAGCCAATTTGTCGGTTTGAGCATTGGCGAAGACATTGCATTTGCGCTGGAGAACCAGCTAACTTCAAATATCGACATGTACCCATTGGTCAAAGCCACGGCCAAAATGGTCGACTTGGAACAGATGCTAGAACGCTCACCCCACGATTTATCTGGCGGGCAGAAACAGCGTGTTTCTTTGGCGGGCATTCTCGTCGATGATGTCGATATCCTTTTGTTTGATGAACCACTAGCTGCGCTTGACCCTAAAACGGGAAAAAAAACCATCGAGATCATCGATGATCTACACCGCGAAACGGGCAAAACCATCGTAATCATTGAGCATCGTCTTGAAGACGTTCTGCATCGCTCAGTTGACCGTATTATCTTGATGGAAAGCGGCGAAATCATTGCCGATACAACGCCAGATGAAATTTTAGCGTCGCCTCTGCTAGAAGATTACGGCATCCGCGAACCGCTTTATATTTCAGCACTGAAAGAAGCAGGCTGCGCGATTGAGGACGATGCAAAACCTTCTAGCTTAACTACCTTACCGTTGGAGCAATATAAACCGGCAGTACAAGCATGGTTTGATGGTTCAACAGCACAACCACCTAAAACGCCAGCC
Source organism: Vibrio sp. PBL-C16 (assembly GCF_034321865.1). Taxonomy (NCBI): domain Bacteria; kingdom Pseudomonadati; phylum Pseudomonadota; class Gammaproteobacteria; order Vibrionales; family Vibrionaceae; genus Vibrio; species Vibrio sp. PBL-C16. Next base: position 997,117 of record NZ_JAXLNY010000001.1, read on the forward strand.
GAGACTTTGTTTGAAGTCCGTGGCCTCACCTATTCTTACGACGGTGAGAAAAACGCGTTAGAAGACGTGAGTTTTGACATCAAGCGTGGCGAGTTTGTCTCTGTACTTGGTAAAAATGGCTCGGGTAAATCGACCATCACCAAACTGATTATGGGCGTTATTGAAGCGGATAGCGGCTCAATGAGTATGAATGGTCAAGATCTTAACGAACTGACCATCTTCGAGCGCAGCCAGAAAGTGGGCGTGGTGATGCAAAACCCGAATCACATGATTTCCCATCACATGATTTTCGACGAAGTGGCCTTCGGCCTCCGTAATCGTGGCGTTGAAGAGAAACAAATCGAAGCTAAAGTACTTGAAGTCCTTGAGCTGTGCGGTTTGAGCAAATACCGTCACTGGCCAATCGAAGCATTGAGCTACGGCCAGAAAAAGCGCGTAACCATTGCGTCAATTTTGGTATTGGAACCAGAGCTTCTGATCCTTGATGAACCGACGGCAGGTCAGGACTATCGAAACTACACGTCTATGCTGAGTTTCATCGAAAAGCTCAATCGCGAGTTGGGCGTAACCGTGATGATCATCTCTCATGACATGCATTTAGTGCTGGAATACACCACGCGCTCTATCGTGATTGCAGACAGTAAATTAGTCGCGGATGCACCAATGACGCAGGTATTCAGCAGTCCAGAGCTACTAGACCAAGCAAACCTCACCACAACAAGTCTGTTTGAGTTGGCTACAAAAGTTGGCATCGAAGACACCAATGGCTTTATGCAGCACTTTATCAATGTAGAAAAAGCGCACCGCCAACAAAAAAGCGACGACGTAAACCAACTAGAGAAAGCGGTGGCATGAAAGACAATAAGATGAAGTTTGGTATCAACTACATCGATACCCAATCACCACTTCATAAGTTGAATGGCATTACTAAGTTCTTGCTTTTCATTGCTTGGGTAACGGTGGTGTTGACCACATTTGACTTGCGAATCATCGCGCTGTTGATCGTGCTTGGTTTAGGCTTACTGAAAATGACCAAAGTGCCCTTTCATGTCTACAAACCGCTGTTATTCGGTACTGGCACGGTATTACTGATCAATGCCCTGTTTATGTTCGCGTTAGCACCGCAACAAGGTACTGAGTTCATGAGCTCATCAACGGTTTTACTCTCGTTACCCGGTAATTACTCGCTCACTCAAGAGACATTGTTTTACCTAGTAACAGTGACGTTGAAGTACTTCAGCATGTTCCCAATCGCGTTGGTGTTTGTATTTACCACTCATCCGACAGAGTTTTCAGCCAGCTTGAACCGTTTAGGTGTGCCTTACAAAATCGCCTATGCTGTGAGCTTAACGCTGCGCTACTTGCCGGAAGTGAAAAAGGACTTTGTTAACATCATGCACGCGCAACAAGCACGCGGAGTAGAACTGAGTAAGAAGGCTCCGTTGCTCACTCGTATGAAGAACGTGGCGAAGATTCTTGGCCCTCTGATTTTCTCTAGTTTGGACAGAGCCGATCAAATCTCAAACGCGATGACGCTACGTGGTTTTGGCCGCCACTCCTCTCGCACTTGGTACAGCTTAAAACCACTGACCAAAGCCGATATGATCTGCATGGCGGTAATTGCGGTGATAGTGATTGCTGCGATAAGCAAGCGTGTGATGGACACACAACTGTTCTGGTATCCGTTTTAAATTCTGAAGCTTCAAACTGAACATAACGTGGTTAGTGTTGTGACCACGTTATCTTCCGTCTTTCCCCTCGATAACTCGCCTGTTGGCTTCTTGCTTGCAAGTATTCAAAAGAAGCGGTAATTTCAGCGGCTCGCTGATGTGCCAGAAAGTTGCTTATTCAAACGACCAACATGAACTAAACTCATCAGTTTTATCAGGGGCTTAATGATCAACTGCGCACTGCCTACAATGAAAAGCCAAGTACCACTTTCAATCAACGAATCATTCAAAAAGAAAAAGCTACCAATTAAAAACCAAATAGCAATGAGTAGGTCGTTTGCAGCACCTAACGCCTCATAGCGGCGCTGAATAACGATGTGACGGCTTCCTAAATCTAAATCCAACTCTCTGCCATGTATCTGCACTGTATAGCTCCCCTCTTATTGTTTCGCGTCAGTTATGCCCAAGTTATTTCGAAATACTTAGTTCTAAACCCTAACGGACGTGGCATGCATTGACAACCATTGGAGGGATTATCTATTTGCAATAAAAAGAAAAGGGCGCATAAGCACCCTTTTTAGCGAGTCTAATTACAGGTATTCGCTTTAATGATTAGATAGTGAGTACCAACTTAACTCCACTTCAACAAGCGAGTTTCGTTGCCTTCTTCCGGCTTCGCTGGAATATTGAGTGACAACAGCAAGCTCACTGCTGCCATACCAGCGCCGATGTAAAATACGCTAGCAGGTGAAACCAGCCAAATCACACCAAACGTAACAGGTATTACAACCGCCGCAATATGGTTAATCGTAAACGCAACGCCCGCGGTCGACGCCATATCTGCTGGGTCGGCAATTTTCTGGAAGTAGGTTTTAATCGCAAGCGCTAACGCGAAAAATAAATGATCGACAACATACAATGCTGCCGCCCACTCAGCCGTTTGCACCAAACCGTACCCGACGAACACGAAGATCAAACCGACGTATTCAAACATCAACGCTTTGCGCTCACCTACAACGCCGATAAAACGGCCTATTCGCTTCGCAAACAAGAAGTTAAAGACATAGTTAATCAGGAACAGCAACGTAATATCTGCGGCGGAGTAACCAAACTTTTCTACCATCAAGAAACCAGCGAACACCGTAAAAATTTGACGGCGTGCTCCACTCATAAACGTAAGCGCATAGTATAACCAGTAACGTTTACGCAGGATGAGCTTCTTGTTCTGAGGAACTTTTGTCTTAAATTGTGGGAAGGCAAATGCCATCACCAAAATGAGCACAAAACCTAAACCACCAGCCATTAAATAGACCGTTTTAAAATCAAGTTTGAGCTGTTCGAGCGAAACCCAAATGGCGCCGTAGGTAAACAGAGAAGCCAAAGCTCCAACAGAAATAAACTTACCCAGCATTTCTGGCGCTTCTTCTTTAGATAGCCATTGTAAAGACAAAGACTGCTTGAGTGTTTCAAAGTAATGGAAGCCGGTGGACATTAACAAGGTTGTAAAAAGTAGACCGTACAAAGTGGGAAAATAACCTGTTAATGCCGTACCAAGCGTAAGCATCGCCAAAGAGACGAGCATAAAGCGTTGCTCTCGGATAAACAGCAATACAAACACGGCGGTAAAGGCCAAAAAACCCGGAATTTCACGCACACTTTGCAATAAGCCTATGTCGGCACCATCAAAGTTTGCTTTCTCGATAACAAAGTTGTTCAACAACGCCATCCAGGTAGAAAAAGCAATGGGCACGATAATGGAAATTAACAGGAGGAAATTTTGCGGCGTTCTCCAGCCGTGCGATGAGGTAGTCATGATGTATCCTTTAAATATGAAGGCATCATCATAGCTTTAAATGTAACAAATTCGCAATATCATTATTATTTTCAGCCCAGAGCAAGCAGATATGGCTGAGGGATATTGTTATGAAGATAAACATCGCACTTAACTCCTTGGCTAAGCGCGATGTTCAAGTATCAAGAGAAATAAAGCATGAGTAAATGTGCTCAGTGGCTTAATCAATGACTTTTACTGATAGGCGATTTTTAAATTCAAACACATGTTCTGGACATACATCCAAACAACGACCACAGCTAATGCAGTTTTGATCCATAACTCGACGATCTCCCTCTTTCAAAGGCTGCCGAAGCACTTCTGGTTCTGGGCAAACGTAAAAGCAATCCATGCATTTGGTGCAATCTTCGCGGCGAACAGCAGTAACGCGCAACAGGCTTTTTCGGCCTATCACGCCATAGGTAGCCCCCAGTGGACATAAGTGCCCACACCACCCATGCTCAACCAAGAGTAAATCCAACACGAACACTAGGGCGATCAACACCCAACCTGCGCCCATACCAAACACCAACCCGCGATGCAGTGCCGCCACCGGATCTAACCATGTCCAAAGAATTGCGCCAGACAGCGCACTGCCCAACATCAAAACAGGGATCAGCCAATAACGAATCACGGGAGACCAACGATAGCTCGCTTTAATGTTGAGCTTTCGACGCAACCACGCCGCCAAGTCTGTCACGATGTTCAACGGGCACACCCAAGCACAAAATGCGCGCGGCGCCAAAATCGCGTAAAACACCACGACAATCACTACGCCTAACAACGCATTAAACTCCGGAACATGCCCTGTCGCCAAAGCTTGAAGCACGATTAACGGGTCACTTAACGGCACGGTATCGAGCAACATACTTGATGACAGATTACCAGTTAGAATTCCCAGCGTCGGCCCAGCCATAAATAGCGCAATGATGGTGAACTGACATAGCCGACGTAAAATCAAAAACCGATGCGCGCGCCACCAACCAAGCTTTTCAAGCGCTTCTTTGCCAGCATTTTGAGCTAAATTCTTTGCCATTACTTACCTCCTTTTAGCGATTCAAGCGCACCTTCCGGCACAGGCGTCTCACTAGGGAGGATATTTTCGAGTGGTTTGTCGAGCTCTTTCCAACCAAAATTGTAGTGGCTGCCCACTTTGCCTTTCGCCAAATCCGTCGGGACGACTTTAATAGCAGCGACATCCAACACGCACGCTTGTTCACACTTACCACATCCGGTACACACTTCGGAATTCACTGTAGGGATAAGTTTGGCGTGATAGCCAGTTCGATCGTTGTGAACCATCTCTAACGTGATGGCTTCATCAATCAGCGGACAAACGCGATAACAAACGTCGCATCGTAACCCTTGCCAGTTAAGGCAAGTTTCATGGTCAATAAGAACCGCTGTACCCATTCGAGCATCATCAATATCGGTTAGTTTCGGATCCAGCGCCCCACTCGGACAAGCGACAACACAAGGAATGTCTTCGCACATTTCGCAGGGAATATCGCGTGCAGTAAAGTAAGGTGAGCCAGTCGCGACGGGTGAAAGTAATGTCGCAAGTTTCAGGGTATCGTAAGGACATGCCTGAACACACAAGCCACATCGAATACAAGCTGATTCGAAATCGCCTTCCGGCAGTGCACCAGGCGGACGAATAGGCACACCTTTGGTTTCTCGAGCTTGGCTTTGTAGCGATTGTAAGCCCAATACACACGCAGCTGCGCCAACACCAGCCGCAGTTCGAGCTGTATCACGCAAAAATCGGCGCCGACTTTGCGATATTTTAGACTGAGAGGATTTCATGCTATTTCCTCAACAAAACTCCCTTATCAAGTTAAGCATAAATAGCCCTAAACGTGTCGTTTCCCTATACCTCATAGGAGGTAACCCCATCCTCTATTGATTCAAGTCAACTGACGCACAGTGCCGTCGTCACAGTTTGACTAAATGCGTTTATTTACTGCGACATGAAATTCACCACGATACTCTGCAGTACGCGCCATTCTCAGTACAATAATTCAACACCTTTTCAATCTACTCGCTCAATTCGATGATAAATCACTACTAAAAATTCAAAAAATGACATCATAACAAGCTAATTTAAAAGGCATTTATCCATTAAACATAAAAAAACACTATCCAAATAAGAAAACTGTGGTTAGATTAAAAATTAAAACTAAAAAGCGAAGGAGAGAGGCATGGAAATTATCGTACGTCCAACGACCGTCGAAGACGCAGCGGCACTCGTAGAAATCTATTCACAACCAAAAGCACAACGTGAAACCCTGCAACTCCCAAAGCCTTCGCTCGCGATGTGGGTGGAAAGGTTGTCAAACATACCTGATGGTGTTTATAGCTATGTCGCTGAAATTGATGGTAAAGTCGTCGGAAATATTGGCTTTCACCACTCTCTACGTCCAAGAACGATGCACACGGCATCGTTTGGCATCGGAGTACATGATAGTTTCCATGGACTCGGTATTGGTAGCAAATTGATAGAAACAGTCACTGAACTAGCAGATAACTGGTTAAATGTGAGAAGAATTCAGATAGAGGTCAATGCCGATAACGACGCCGCCATTGGGCTTTATAAAAAGCATGGATTTCAAATTGAAGGTGAAGCGATTGACGGTTCCTTCCGTGATGGTGAATTCATCAATACCTATTACATGGCGCGCATCAGACCAGGCCAAAGATAAAACAAAGCCTCCTACTAATTGGAGGCTTTTCTTTTTAAACTTCGACTCACTTTCGTAAGTAAGCCAACGCTCTGCGAGTCAATGCTTCTGTGTAGGGATTGATCTTCCAGTGGTCGGGACTCCAACCTTTCACAAATCGCTGAAAGTCTGCCCAAGCCACAGCAAACAAAGGACGCCACTCACGCTCGACTTCATTAGGGTCAAGATTCGGTTGATAGACAATTAGCGCGTGTTGCAACTGAGCAAAATACGTATCCAAAACCCAAACTTCCATCTCTGCACAACGTTCTGGCTTAACGGCACTACTCATAAACAGTGCCACATCTTTCATGGCACACCCACATCCAACGTATTGAAAGTCAACCGCAGCAACGTTTGATTCTTCTTCATCAAAACAGAAGTTCGCCAATTTGGCATCACCGTGTACTAGTGTTTTAAACTTAGCTTGCGAAAGCGTTTGATCAATCAATTGAGCCGCATTTTGTAGCTCAGTGTCTTGCAATGCTTCAAGCTCGTCGGGTCTGGTTGCTAAGTGCCAGTATGTACCGATATGCCACAACTTATCAGAACGAACATTGATGTATCGCGCATGAAAGTTCGCCAACCAAGTGAGGCAGGCTTGTAGATGCTTTAGCTGTGCATCTGTGATGACTTTTGGAAAGCCCACCTCGGCGAGATCTTCCATCACAATGAGCCATTCATTCTCCGATTGGAACGTTTTTAGACCTTGTGGTACTCGGCAGCGAGTATCCACCCCTCCGGAAAAATACTCATACCAATTCACTTCCACCTGATAAGAGTGCAACTTTCTTTGATGAGAACGGTCCGTATTCCAGCCTCTAGGATGCTCTGAAGGCTTAGGGAGTTTTACATGCTTAATGATCACCGAACGAGTAGAATAAGTAACTCGGACTAACTCCCCATAGCCTCCCCATAGCGATTGTATGACTTCTACAGAGCGGTAATTACCGAGATTGAGTTCCTGGCCAATATTTTGGTAGCATTGGTGGTTGTTACTCATCATGCGATCAGATGTGACCACGTTTGGTTCTTCTCCATATAGTGAATAACATATGGGCAAACTGGTTTGATTTGATAACCGAGTGACTCAATTTCTGGCAACACCGCTTCCATCATCACTTTTCCGTACCCCTTACCTCGCAGTGCTTCAGGAACAACCGTTGATGTAATGTGCATGACATTACCCTTAAGCTGATAAATCACCTTGGCTTTATAACCCTGCTCTAAATCAACCCAGAATGTACTATTCGTGGTCTCATGAGTTACTTTATGCATATCTTGCTCTCTAATTTTTGTTACAGATTGATTGAATCAAACTATATCACTGAATAAAATCGATACCATGCGAGAGTGCTGCTTCGCCTCACGCGATTACCTTCTTACATCAGGTACGACAATTATAATGAGAAATATGAGCCCAATTGCCAGAGACGGCAAGCTACCTCTGCAAAGCAAGAAGGCACCAGAACGTCAGGCAAGTACATTAAATAGCACCGATGCAATGGCAATGGTCGAACATGGCAGTGAAGTGAGCTTAAACGTCACCACCCCCGTTGGTACAAAGTTTATTACAACCAGCACATTTGTTGGCTGTCACTCAAATAATACTGCATTGATAGAGGTTCCGAACATCTCCGATGAAGACTTGAAGTTCTATTTTCAAGAAGGCTTTTGGATCAATGTAAAAGCCTACTCTCATCGAGGTGAAGGGGCCGTTATCCCATTTCGGGCCCAATTACAGCATCGACTAGGCGATCCGTACCCAATTTTGGTGCTAGACCTACCCAACACTATGCAGGTCTTTCAGCTTCGCAAAGAAGTGCGTTACGAAGTAAATTTGAGAGCGCGTGTTTGTTTAGAAGCCTATCGAACTGAATGCGAAATAAGAGATTTATCTCGTAGTGGCTGTCGTTTTGTAACATCACCAATGAGCCGACCACTTCAGGTTGGTGACCACGTTTCATTGGATCTAACGATGCCCGGAGAAAGTCGTATGCTAGCGCCGTTGCGAGGTCGTATTTGTAATTTACAAAAATCAACGCACTATGCTCGCTACGGAATGGAGTTTGATGAGGTTGGTAAAAACAACGCTAAAAACCTCCTCAGTCACCTCAAATTTGATGGTACTAAGCTCACACTAAAAAGATAGATTTGATAACCCCTATCGCTTATCAAGAAGCTTTGAAGTGCTAGAAAACAAGAAACCCCTTACTTTTCAGTAAGGGGTTTTATTTACTAAGAATAAGGCAGTATCTTAGATAAAAGTCATGACTTAAAAGTCGTAACGTAGACCTAGCGCTAGCTCATCTTTTTCATCAGCGCCTTCGTTATCCATTAGATCGAAGTTGTATGATGCGTAGCCACGGAAGTTAGGCTTGAAGTAGTAAGTTACATCAACAGCTAGGTTTTCTACAGTATCTGCGTCTTCTAGTTCACCTTTGTTGAACGTAGAAGTGAATACAGTTTGACCCATAGTGTAAGCAGCGGCTAGTTCGTAGCCTTTGTAATCAAGAGTCTTGCCTGCAACATCCATATCCGCGCCAGTGTAGTTACCAGCGAAGTAGAAGTCACCTACAGAGTATGCAGCTACCAGCATGAACTCATCGCTGTCGTTTTGATCTGCGTAACCAGCACCTAGTTCAAAACCAGTGTTAGCAAACGCGTAAACACCAGATAGAGAGAAGCCATCTTCCTCGTTGTCTGTAAAGCCTTGTGCATCTGTTGTGCGATCAGCAAAACGGTAGCTAGCGCGTACAGCTAGTTGCTCGAATTGGCCTTTGTAAGACAGCATGTTATCTGTACGGTCAGAAACAGGCAGTTTAAGTGCTGCTGTGTTACCGTGGTAAGCCATAATGTCAGTAAAGTCAGTAAGAACCACTAGTGCGCCGTCGTTTTTACCGTAAGTTACTTCACCGTATTTGCCACCCAGACCTGCATAAGCGTAACGAGTTTCAAGATCACTATCGTTATCTACAGCACCTTCTTCTTTTGTTTTGAACTCACCTTCCCAAAAACCAACACCGTATAGGTTTTCATTGATTTCCTGTTTGCCTAGGAAGTTAAGACGGATGCGAGTACGGTCTTCTGCCTTACCATCCATCATAGAAAGACGCGCTTCCGCGCGGCCGCCCATCTCAAGAGAAGTGCCATCTTGGTTGTATAGTTCTGAAGCGACAACTTGAGATCCTGATGCCATTAGCGCCACTGCTACAGCTAAAGTTTTTAATTTCATTTTTATTTTCCATATCATTGTTTTATATGTGCTTTCTCACCAGAAAAACAGGACTTTTCTGTACCAACGAGAAAACTGGCGGCATAGTAGCAGCTGTTATTTTTCACGCAACGTGTTGAATAAACAGCGCTTATAGAAGAAAACACCACTTAAAATGACGATATGAATACCTCTCAACCATCAAGTTATCGGTTGAGTTAAAAAAAATGTTCGCGTCAAAAAAAAATTGACGAAAAAAATGTAAAAACAATATCACAAAACGTGATATTGCCCGCAAAAAAATCTTGTTAACTGACTGTTTTAGATAGACTTATTGATAATAAATCCGATTGTTACAAACAAAAAAATCCCTGAGCATTCACTCAGGGATTTAGAGATTTGATAAGTAGATGATGAATTAAAGCTTAAAGAAACTTAATTGCTCTTTCTGCTTCTCTGCAAGTAATGAAAGCTCAGTACTCGCACTTGCACTCTGGCTGATGCCCGCTACGTTTTGGTTTACAAGCTCCGACATGTTAACCACGTTGCGATTGATATCTTGCGTAACTTGAGACTGCTCTTCGGCTGCGGTTGCTACTTGCGTGTTTGAATCGTTGATGTTGGCGACTGACTCGGTAATTCCAACCAACGCTTCATTAGCTTGTTGCGTCAGCTCGTTGTTGCGGCTAAGCATATCAAGGCTGACTTGCATACTGTCATTCGCAAGCCCAGACTGCGCTTGAAGCTCTTCAATGATCGTTTGGATCTCTTGTGTCGAGTCTTGAGTACGCGCTGCTAGCATTCGTACTTCATCAGCTACTACCGCAAAACCACGACCAGACTCACCAGCTCGCGCCGCTTCAATCGCAGCATTCAATGCTAGCAAGTTGGTCTGCTCAGATACGCCGCGAATCACTTCAATAACATCGTTGATCTGTACAGATTGCTCTTTTAGACGCAAAACAACTTGCGCTGCATCGTTCAATGCTTGAGACATTTGCGCACTTGCTTCCGCACTTTCTTGGAAGATAGCCAAACCTGATTGAGCAAGTCCATCAGCTTCACGCGCGGTTGCGTCAGCAGAGGTCGCGTTATCACTCACATTATTCGCAGTGCTTGCAAGCTCGTTAACCGCAGATGCAACTTGCTCGATCTCCGCCAACTCTTGTTGAGCGTTCGCTTCCGCTTGCGTCATTACCGCAGCTAATTCGGTCGATGCAGATGCAACTTCCTCACTAATACGGGTTAACTGGTCCACAGTGTTGTATAACTGCTCTGCGGTTTGGTTTACATCTTTGCTCAGCTTAGAGATCTCATTGTCCCCATCGACATCTGCACGTACTGATAGATTACCCATTGCTAACTGACGCATCACTTCTTGCAGCTTTTGGATTGGTGTAACAATCATGCCAGATAGGAACCAAGCGCCTATCAATGAGAAAGCAAATACCGCTAAAACCGTCAACATAGCGTTATTTTGCACACGTTCATTTTGCTGATGACTTCTGATAGTAGATTGTTCAGCTTGCTCGTTTACATGCTTTGATAGTGTGTTAATTTGTTGGACCATTTCTCGGCCAACATTGCGATACTCTTTGACAAATGCACGGTACTCGCTATCCGATTTCAAACCTTGATCGTATTGGTTGAAGAAAGCAACTGAGCGCTCTGAATATCGCACATAGGATTCAATTGCTTGGCGAACTTTAACGGCATCGTCACGGAATAGGTTTCGGGCTTCAATTGCGCTTAAATCGGCATCAACTTGCTTTAAGCCTTCTTTCAATTCGGTTAGAAAATTCTCACGACGAGAAGCATCGTAAATAGCGTAAACCGCGCTTATGCGCAGAGGGTAAATTTGGTCGTCAATACTCGCCAATGTGTCTTTGTGAAAAACCAAAGATTCTTGGTTGGAAGCAATAACATCTTGCTCTGCTTGAAGATTGTTTTTAGTAATCCAAAGAGCAATAAACAAAACAATAGCGGTAAATAATACCGGAACCAAAATTTGCGTTCGTACTGACAAATTTTTCAGTGATAACTGCATGACAGGGCCTCAGTTGTATGCGTGATGTCTATATCCAAACAAACTCGAGCAGTGCTTATAACAACGTTACTTTTCGGCAGTTTGAATATCTATGCTTCCTTGCGACGGGATAAATCCCAGACGAATAAACAAGTGGCGAATATTAGAGGTCGATCACACTTTTGTCTAGTACAAAAACTCTCCATTTTCAATCTGTTATTGACAATATCCCGACAGTAGCGTCGGGATATTGTCGTTATGATAACTTATGATCACTTATGATGAGATACATTCACATTTAGGACGGTTTCAGCCTATTTTCTCAACGAATTGAGCTTAGCTTGAGCAAGGCCAAAAATGGTATCGATTGGATAAGAGCCTTCATCGGTTGGCTCACCAGCAACTTTCCCCGTAAACAATTCGATAGCTTCAGTAACATGGTCAATCGCCCAAATATTAAACTCGCCTTTTTCGACTGCTTTCACGATGTCGGAACGAAGCATTAGATTGTGAACATTAGAGCGCGGAATAATGACTCCCTGCCCGTCATGACGACCTTTAATTACACACACATCATAAAAGCCTTCGATCTTTTCGTTTACGCCACCAATAGGCTGAGCTTGACCAAATTGATTCATCGACCCTGTTATCGCAATGTCTTGTCGGTTTGGTTGCTTTGAAAAAGCAGACACAACCGCACATAACTCAGCCATGCTGGCACTATCACCATCAACACCACCATAAGATTGCTCAAAGGTAATGGTTGTCGTTAATGGCACTCGTGCCGTTTTACCAAATACGGAAGATAAGTAGGCAGACAAAATCATTACGCCCTTAGAGTGAATACTGCCCCCCAAATCCACGCTGCGCTCGATATCGATAACATCCCCATCACCGTAACACGTCGTCGCTGTGATGCGATTCGGTGCACCAAACATGTAGTCACTAGTGCTCAATACCGAAAGTGCGTTCACTTGGCCTACGGCTTCTCCTTCGGTGCGAATCAGCGTTGTGCCGTTAATAAAGGTTTCCATTACGTTATCGCGTAATCGGCTTACTCGCATTTCTTGGTTATTGAGCGCCTCTTCAACATGCCCAATACGGATCATGTTGGAGTTGGCTTGACGAGCAACGTAGTTCGACTCTCGAAGCAAGTTGGCGATATTAGCCGAATGTAGAGATAGCTTGGATTGGTCGCCAGACAAACGTGAGCTGTATTCGATGATCCGAGCAATGGCTTTGCGATCGCAATGCAGCATATTGTTGTCATGCACCACGCTAGAGATAAAGCGCGCGTAATGCAGCTCAGACTCCGGCGTACGTTTCATTTCGTCTTCGAAATCTGCCGTCACACGGAACAACTCGCTGAACTCTGGATCGTAATGTTGGAGTAATTGGTAAGTTCGGTAATCACCAAATAAGATAATTTTGATATCAAGCGGAATCGGTTCAGGATCGAGTGATACCGCTCCCGTCAATGTGACTTCTTTTTCTAGAGACGTAAAACTCAATTGACGAGCACGCAATGCGCGCTTCAAACCATCCCAAACGTAAGGCTGTTCAAGTACTTTCTGAGCATCCATTAATAGAACGCCGCCATTCGCCTTATGCAAGCTCCCTGCACGAATCAGCGAGAAGTCGGTAAACACCGTTCCCTTGAAAGTGGCAGTCTCAATCGACCCGAAGAGTGAATGATAGTTGGGATTTTCTTCAACAACGATAGGAAATTCGCTGCTTTTACGGCTTACCAAGACATTCACTTTATAACGACGTGGCAATTTTTTATCCAAGGATGCCGTCGCAATTTCGCCTTGCTCGCCACTTTGGTCAAGGAAGATATCTGCGTTTTCAACAATATCTTTTTGCAGCTCAGTTAAGTAGGTTTTGATTTCGGAATATTGCGCGTAATCCACTTTGAGTTTTTTGATGAAGTGAGTAATCACATCAAGCGTCACTTCATCATTGAGCTTTTTGATTTTATCGCTGTATGTCTCTTCCCACTCCGTAAGCTCACGAACCATCGAGCGCAATCGCACTTCGAGTTCATCAATAGCATCGCTGAATTGCTCTTGTTCTTTTTTGCTTAGTACATCAAAAGACTCTTCCGTATGAAGCTCATCACCGTTCATGGCGACAAACTGATAATCCCCCTGCGTAGTCAGTGTTAGGCTGATGCCCTTTTCTTTTGCCTCTCGACTAATACGATCCAGCTCGTTTTGTTGCTTAGCTGCCAATTGATTTTTTAATCGCTCAGCGCGGCTAAAGTACATTTCATTGTCGAATGCTAGGGGTAAAGCATTTAATAATTTGCCCATTAAAGCTTCAATATCAACACGTAGCTTATTTCCGATACCACAAGGCAGCTTTAATACCTTTGGTGTACGGGTATCCTCAAAGTTCGCAACGTAACACCAATCAAACAGGGCTGCTGCATCGTGCTGGTGACGATTCAGATAGCGCAAGATCATGGTGCGTTTACCTAGCCCATTCTGACCAATGGCGTAGATGTTATACCCTTTCTCTTTGATGGACATCGCAAACTCGACCGCTTTTTGCGCGCGCTCTTGGCCCACGATTTCATCAATTGGAGGTAACTCCTTGGTCGACTTACATGGCATATTCTCTAGATCTGCTACAGAATATAGCTGCTTAGCTTCCAATCTTAGTATTGCCATATCCACTTCCTTTTTTCTTATTTTCGTTATTTGAGTGTAGAGATTATTTGCTTAATTTTAAGTGATTTACCTTCCACCCTAGATTGATTGGACATTTTATGAACACATAAGTGATATTAACACGCACTTGCAATTGATAATCAATTTCATTTAATATCTAAACAAATCAAATGTTGTGGAGATGGATATGAATATTGAGCAATGCTGGATGCGCTACTTAAAAGCGGAGCAACTGATGGAACAAGGCCATTGGCCAGAAGCTCATCGTTTATATGACGACGTGCTCAACAATCTACCCAACCACATTCATCTAGCGCTAGAAAATGCACAAACTAAACCTTGCCAGTTTGTATGTCTCATTACGGGGCTTAGAGATGCCAGCGTGACGCAATCAGAGATTCTCAACAAACTCGGCTTACAGCATGATGCGTTCTCAATACTCAATCAAACTTACGCGCTATTTCAATTTTTGCAGCTAGAGAGCCATGAACTGATTGAGCGCGTAGGTCACCTACTTGGTCAACAGAGCGAAGACTTGTTAGCTCACATGGCGGCATTTTGCTCTGCCCAACGTAATGCTCAATGGATGATAGAACTCGAGCACGTAACGCGCGCGCATGAGCAGTTCTTACATTTGCAAGCAATGAGTTCGGCAAAATCTTCGCCTTCTCACCTGTATAATTAATCTAAAGCTCAAGCATTGAGGCCAGCTAGGTTTGTGCTGTCCATTACTTGAGTATCATTTGCTTTATCAACCACAAGGATCTGTGATGTCTTCTAAAACCATTCTTTCGGTGAACAACCTATCAGTCAGCTTTACGACAAACGATGGGATCGTCGATGCAGTAAAGAATGTTAGCTTCGATTTAAAAGCAGGCGAGACGCTGTCCATCGTTGGCGAATCTGGCTCTGGCAAGTCAGTATCAACCAATGCACTGATGAAACTACTGCCAGACAACGCTATTTTGCATGAAAGCTCATCCATCATGTTTGAGGGTAGCTCCATCTTGGATAAAACAGAGCGTGAAATGCAAAGTATTCGCGGTGATCGCATTGGCATGATTTTTCAAGAGCCGATGACCTCACTAAACCCGTACATGCGGGTGGGTATCCAAGTCGCTGAGGCCATCATGTGTCACCGCCCGGTCGACAGACGAACAGCAAAAGCAAAGGTGTTAGAGCTGTTTGAATTGGTTCATATGCCAAACCCAGAAAAAGCGTATAACAAGTACCCACACGAATTTTCTGGTGGTCAATTGCAACGCATCATGATTGCGATGGCACTGATTAACGAGCCCGATATTTTGATTGCCGACGAACCTACAACAGCGTTGGATGTCACGGTTCAAGCAGAAGTGTTGCACCTGATTAAAGAAATTCAGGCTCAGATGGGCATGGCAATCCTATTTATTACTCATGACTTAGGCGTCGTAAAACACTTTGCAGACCGTGTCATTGTGATGTGTAAAGGAGAAGTCGTCGAAGAAGGCGAAACGCAAATACTCTTCGAGGACCCAAAGCACGAATATACACGTATGCTAATCAACTCGATTCCTAAAGGCAGTAAGGAGCCTATTAGCGAAAGTGCTACACAGCTGTTAAAGGCCGACGATATACGAGTCAAATTCTTGGTAAAGTCGCATTTTATTGCGAGCAAGAATGAGTACTTCGAAGCGGTAAAAGGCATTTCTCTTGAGCTTAAACAAGGAGAGACCCTCGGGATCGTTGGGGAGTCCGGTTCAGGTAAGTCTACACTCGGCCGAGCTTTGATAGGTCTACTGCCCTCAACTGGCAAAATAGAATACAAAGGCCAAGATATGGCCTTGCTGACAAACAAAGAACGTTTTGAGCTGAAAAAAGACGTTCAGATGGTATTCCAAGACCCTTATGGTTCGCTTTCTCCTCGTATGACTATCGGCGAGATCATCACAGAAGGATTAACTGTCCACCAACCAATGTTGAGTAAAAAAGAACGTATGCAGAAAGCGCGCGACGTGCTCCGTGAGGTCCGCTTAGATCCCGCGTCCATCAACCGTTATCCGCACGAGTTTTCAGGAGGCCAGCGTCAGCGTATTGCTATCGCGCGAGCACTGATCCTTGAACCTTCGTTTATTCTGCTTGATGAGCCAACCTCTGCATTAGACCGCTCGGTGCAACTGACAGTGATTGACCTTCTGAAAGATTTGCAGAAAAAACACAATATTGGCTACTTGTTTATTAGCCACGATCTATCAGTAGTTAAAGCACTCTCTGATCGTGTTCTAGTCATGCAAAAGGGCGAGGTCATGGAACAAGGTACGGCCGAAAAGATTTTCCAAAACCCTAAAAATGACTACACGAAAAAACTGATAGATGCCTCATTTGATCTTGAAAACAGTGAAAATCAGCACAATGCGGCTTAGGTTCATCACAGTTTCATATTCATAAACTAGGATTAAGAAAAGGTGATAAATTCATCTTGTCTTAAGAATGGCGTAGCTGCCTTTCGGTTTGGCCGCCGAGACTGGTTGGTTCAAGGGTCAGACTTAGTCAACCTGGCTCAAATACTGGCAAACAGTATGAATTGAGTTCCCCCAACCATGAAAAATGCCGCGACACTGTCGCGGCATTTTTTTATTCTCAGAAGTTTCTAACAACTAGGGCATTAAATCGACTCAATACCCATATTATGTAACGTAAATGCATACACGTCTGTGGTGAGGTCAATTTGCTTACTCAGCGGCATTCCTGCACCATGACCGGCATTAACATCAATGCGTATCAATACTGGATTAGCGCCTTGCTGTTTGTCTTGCAGCTCCGCAATAAATTTGTACGAATGTGCTGGCACAACTCGGTCGTCGTGATCAGCAGTTGTCACCAATGTCGCAGGATATTGCACGTTTTCTTTTACATTGTGAACAGGAGAGTAGCCAAGCAAGTATTGGAACATCGCTTCGCTTTGCGAAGACGTGCCATAGTCATACTTCCAGCCTTCTCCAGACGTAAACGTGTGGTAACGCAGCATATCAAGCACGCCAACCGCAGGCAGCGCGACTTTGAATAGTTCAGGGCGTTGCGTCATACACGCTCCAACTAACAAACCACCATTAGAACCACCGCGAATCGCTAGGCGATCCGAGCTAGTGTAGTCGTTTTCAATCAGGTATTCCGCCGCCGCAATAAAGTCATCAAACACGTTTTGCTTTTGCTGCTGAGTGCCTGCGTTGTGCCAGGCTTTACCGTATTCACCGCCGCCTCGCATGTTGGCGACAGCGTATATACCACCCAACTCTAGCCAGTTGGCTACATTGCCAGAAAACATTGGGGTGAGGCTGATGTTAAAACCGCCGTAACCATACAACATGGTTGGTGCTCTACTATCAAGTGCAATGCCCTTCTTGTATGAAATGATCATCGGAACTTGCGTGCCGTCTTTTGAGGTGTAAAACACCTGTTTTGATTCATACTCATTACGATCGAACGGTGCCTTTGATTCTTGAAACAGTGTCGATTCACCAGACTCAACATCAAATGAGAAGATCGTCGGAGGCGTCACGTAGTTAGTGAATGTGTAATAAAGTGTGGTTTCTTCTTTTTTACCCGCCAGACCATAAGCCGTACCTTCTCCCGGCAATTGTACAGCTCGAATCCACTCACCTTGGTAGTTAAACTGCTGCACTTTAGAAAGCACATCTACCATATAAGTCGCAAACAGATAACCGCCACCTTTGCTGATTTCTAACGGCTGTTCTTGTTCAGCAATCACGTCAGCCCATTGTTCTGTCTGAGTGTTGTAGCTGACAACTTTGCCATTCGGCGCGTCTAGGTTGGTGTAAAGCAGCAAGGTTGCGTCTTGGCTATCAATTAAGTAGGTGTCTCCTTGCGTTGTCTCGCGCAGCGTCACAATTGCCTGTAACTCAGACTGTAAATCAATATAAAACAGACGATTACCCGATGTAGATTCTGCGCCAGAGATAATGAGGAGGCGATCATCTGTCGTCGTCGTACCAGACACATAACGATGAACTTGCGTATCCAACTCACCGAAAATCACTTTATCTTCAGACTGAGGTGTACCGAGTTCATGATAATAAAGCTTGTGATGCTCAGTTCGAGCTGACAACTCGCTGCCTTGCGGCTTATCGTAGCTTGAGTAATAGAAGCCTTTGCTGCCCAGCCAAGAAATCGACGTAAACTTCGCATCAACAATCTCAGGCTCTAACTGTTCTTTGGTTTCCGTATCAATGACAAAGATCTTACGCCAATCACTGCCCCCTTCCGAGATGGAATACGCGACCAAACGATAGTCTTTAGAGAAGCTGACTTCGCCAAGAGAGGTCGTGCCCTCTTCGGAGAAAGTATTTGGATCAAGGAAAACCTCGGCTTCTCCCTCGCCTTTACGTCGATACAATACGCTTTGGTTTTGCAAACCGTCGTTTTTGTAGAAGTAGGTGTAGTCACCACGTACAAATGGCTGGGAATATTTTTCGTAGTTTTGACTGTTCGCCACTAAGTCACGGATTTGTTGGCGGTACGGTATCTGACCAAGGAAATCGAAGGTGACCGAATTTTGACCCGAAACCCATTGTGCGGTTTCTTCACTGCGATCATCTTCTAACCAGCGATAAGGGTCGGCAATGTCGTGACCAAAATAAGTGTCCACGACAGAATCTTTACGTGTTTTTGGGTAATGCATAACGTCCGTGTTACTCCGTTGTTTTTATTAAGTTGTTTATCTTCAATCGTTTTATTGCGGTGATTACCTTAGAGCACCCAATTTTGATTTCAACGACATTGTTTTAAATCTATGAAGAACCTAGAAATAATGAGATATCGTTAAGTACCGGTCACGAATGTGCTCAATAAGCAGCTTCACTTTGTTCGGTGGTTGACGAGTAAACGGATACACCGCGTAGATACCCAACTTTTTACCTACTAATTCAGGAAAAATATCCACCAGTTGACCATTACGAATATCGTGATACACCAAGCAGCGCGGGACGTAAGCAATACCATGGCCGCCCAGAGCGGCTTTACGTAATGCGGTCGCGTTATCAGTAGAAAAGCAGCCCGATACTTTGACGATGTAATTGCCATCTTCTCCTTTAAACTCCCAATCCGTTGCACCTGTGGTTTGGTAAGCGTATTGCAGACAATTGTGCGTGGTGAGATCAATCGGCTCGATCGGTTTCCCATTTTTCGCAATATAAGAAGGTGACGCGCATACCACCCATTGGGAATCGAGAATATGTCGTGCGATCAAACTGGAGTCGGCTAGGTAGCCAGTTCGAATGACTAAATCGTAACCATCAGCCACTAAATCGACAAAGCGATTATCCAATGACATGTCCACGGTCAGACCCGGATGAAGGTTACAAAATTCGGCAACAGCATCAGCAAGTATCAAATCTCCAGAGATACACGGCACGGACATTTTTATATGACCGCTCACATTCTCTCCAAAGCCTGCAACAGCATCCATAGCCTCCTGAGTGGCCTGCTTCACATTTTTAGCACTGTGGAGTAACACCTTACCTGCCTCGGTCAAGGTTAATTTGCGCGTTGTTCGATATAATAGCTGAGCCCCTATTTCTTCCTCCAACCTCGCCATTCTTTTGCTAACTACCGAATTTGTAAGGTTATTTGCCTCTGCAACCTTACTAAAGCTGCCAAGTTCGATTACTTGAGAAAATAGGATTAAGTCGTCTGCTCTCATACCATTATGTCACTTTTGGAATTAATTATTTTCATTATTTCCCTATATCAACAAAAAATAAAGGAGTAAATTCACGCCAAATTAACAAAACCATTACAACAAAAAGTCACCTCTACAGCGGATTGACACCGTTCGAGAAGTCAGCGTACGAAGGATGTACAAATGAGTGAAACCCTACTTGCCCTAGTGGCATTTTCGCCAATTGTTGTTGCCGCCATCTTATTGGTTGGTCTCAACTGGCCTGCTAAAAAAGCCATGCCTGTTGCGTTCGGTCTAACCGTCGCTATCGCACTTATGTTTTGGGATATGTCAGCCAATCGCGTACTGGCTTCCGTATTCCAAGGACTCGGCATTACTGTCTCTGTTCTATGGATCGTGTTTGGTGCCATCTTCTTGCTCAACACTTTAAAACACACTGGAGCGATCACCACAATCCGTAATGGATTTACCGATATTTCGGCTGACCGCCGTGTACAAGCCATCATCATTGCTTGGTGCTTTGGCTCGTTCATTGAAGGCGCATCTGGGTTCGGTACCCCGGCAGCAATCGCTGCACCACTGCTGGTTGCAATCGGCTTCCCTGCGCTAGCCGCTGTCCTAATGGGCATGATGATTCAGTCTACGCCTGTTTCATTCGGCGCGGTAGGCACGCCTATCATCGTAGGTGTAAACAAAGGTTTAGACACCCATAACATCAGTGAGTCGTTGGCCGCACAAGGTGCAACGTGGGAAATGTACCTGCAAGATATCACAGCACACGTTGCTGTCATTCACGCAGTCGTAGGTACGATGATCCCGGTATTAATGGCGATGATGTTAACACGTTTCTTCGGCAAGAACAGAAGCTGGAGTGAAGGCCTGGATATTCTACCATTTGCGCTATTCGCTGGTGTCTCTTTCACCGTTCCATACGCGTTAACCGGCGTATTCTTGGGCGCAGAGTTTCCTTCACTTATCGGTGGTTTGGTTGGTCTGTCTATCGTTGTTACCGCAGCGAAAAAAGGCTTCTTAGTACCAAAGACTAAGTGGGATTTCGAAAGCGAAGACAAATGGCCTGCAGAGTGGTTAGGCTCGCTAAAAGTCGATCTAAACGACAATCCGGGCAAGCCAATGAGCATCGTAAAAGCTTGGGTTCCATATGTAATGCTGGCAGTTATTCTCGTCGCAAGCCGCGTTAGCCCTGAGCTGAAAGGCTTTGTACAAAGCGTAAGTTTGTCGTTCAGCAACATTCTTGGTGAGACTGGCGTTAGCGCTGCGATTCAGCCGTTATACCTTCCTGGTGGCATTCTGGTGTTTGTCGCACTACTTGCTGCAATGTTACAAAGCGGTAGTGTAAAGCCATTGCGTGAAGCGTTTGGCGAGTCAAGCAAAACACTGATTGGGGCGGGTTTTGTCTTGGTATTTACCATTCCGATGGTTCGTATCTTTATCAACTCAGGCATCAACGGTGCTGACCTAGCAAGTATGCCCGTCACAACCGCAAACTTCGCCTCTGACCTTGTTGGTTCTGCGTTCCCAGCGCTGAGTGCCACCGTTGGTGCACTGGGTGCGTTCATCGCTGGCTCAAACACGGTATCAAATATGATGTTCAGCCAGTTCCAATTCGAAGTGGCACAAACGTTGTCTATTTCGAGTGTGATTGTTGTATCACTCCAGGCCGTCGGTGCTGCTGCAGGTAACATGATTGCGATTCACAACGTTGTTGCCGCATCAGCCACGGTAGGTTTGCTTGGTCGAGAAGGCGCAACATTGCGTAAGACGATTATCCCTACGTTCTACTACATTGTAATGACAGGCATTATTGGATTGGTGCTGATTTATGGCTTCCAAATGACAGATGTCTTAATGAAGTAACGCGAAACGCAGGGTTTACAACCCTGCCTAATTTGACACAGCTGTCTGCACTACTACCCCGACATGTTGATTTAGCTTGCTACATCAATTCCCCCGACAGCTGTGTCACCCTTTCCAGTTTGCATAACTGATTGAGTGATTTAATAAAATTTTTCAACCAATTATGTAAATGGGTTACCAACATCACCGGTTCAAACGTAAGTGAACCATAGGTAACTATACTCATTTTGATGTCTTCACTGCTTTGCGATGAAGACTCAACGAAAGAGCAAATTGCTCCACAACTTTGCTTAGAATAACCGCTAGGACACCATTATGATTATCTCAGCTTCTACTGACTACCGCGCTGCCGCGAAAGCCAAGCTTCCCCCGTTTCTATTCCATTATATTGATGGCGGCTCTTACGACGAACGCACGCTGAAGCGTAATACTGACGATTTAGGTGATGTCGCTCTTCGCCAACGCGTCCTACGCGATATGACAGATTTGAGCCTCGAAACCGAGATCTTCGGTGAGAAACTGGCAATGCCAATCGCGCTAGCTCCTGTTGGTCTAACTGGTATGTACGCGCGCCGAGGCGAGGTGCAAGCAGCAAAAGCAGCCGAGAAAAAAGGCATCCCATTTACTATGTCGACTGTTTCGGTTTGTCCGATTGAAGAAGTCGCACCTGCAATTGAACGTCCAATGTGGTTCCAGCTTTACGTGCTGAAAGATCGTGGCTTTATGAAAAACGTACTTGAGCGTGCAAAAGCAGCAGGTGTAACAACGCTGGTGTTTACCGTTGATATGCCAGTTCCTGGCGCACGTTACCGTGACATGCACTCAGGTATGAGTGGTCCTAACGCAGCCATGCGTCGTGTATTCCAGGCGATGCGCCACCCAAGCTGGGCGCTGGATGTGGGTCTACTTGGTAAACCGCACGACTTAGGTAACATCTCAACTTATCGTGGCGAACCAACAAAGCTAGAAGATTACATCGGCTGGTTAGGCGCAAACTTCGACCCTTCTATCTCCTGGAAAGATCTTGAGTGGATTCGTGATTTTTGGGATGGTCCAATGGTTATCAAAGGCATTCTGGATGAAGAAGACGCGAAAGATGCGGTACGTTTCGGCGCAGATGGCATTGTGGTATCTAACCATGGTGGCCGTCAGTTAGATGGCGTACTTTCAAGTGCTAAAGCACTACCAAGCATTGCGGATGCGGTAAAAGGTGATCTTAAGATCTTCGTAGACTCTGGTATTCGTACTGGTCTTGATGTCGTTCGTATGCTCGCACTTGGTGCAGACTGTACGCTTCTTGGCCGTTCATTTGTGTACGCATTGGCAGCACAAGGCGGAGCAGGCGTTGAAAACCTACTGGATCTGTACGATAAAGAAATGCGTGTAGCAATGACGCTGACTGGCGCTAAGTCTATCGCGGATCTTTCACGCGATTCGCTAGTGAAAATCCCATAATCTTTGCAATCGAGCAAAACAGAAGTAAATTACCACCTTCTAAAGAAGGTGGCTTTGTGTGAGCCCCCTAAAAGGGGGCCTTTGTTTA
Source organism: Vibrio sp. PBL-C16 (assembly GCF_034321865.1). NCBI lineage: Bacteria > Pseudomonadati > Pseudomonadota > Gammaproteobacteria > Vibrionales > Vibrionaceae > Vibrio > Vibrio sp. PBL-C16. The sequence goes on from NZ_JAXLNY010000001.1 coordinate 1,020,348, forward strand.
GTCCAGCGCCAATTGCTGCTGCTCTACTCGCTCTTGCTTCTCTTGATGTCTTACATATCGGCGTATTATTTCTTCATTGATTCCAACACTATCGACAAAATAGCCTCTTTGCCAAAAGTGATTACCCCAAAGCCTGTTCTTCCTAAGGTGAGGAAACTTGCTAAATAGCTTTAAGGCTATTTTGCCTTTCAATACCCCCATCAACTTGGATATCGAAAGCTTTGGTGGGACCTTTACAACTAAATGTACGTGGTCAACTTGTACGTTTAGCTCTACGACTTCACATCCAAGTTGATTACAGTAAACATAAATACATCGATAAACTTCTTTACCTATATTGTTCTTCAAGATCCTAAATCGATACTTTGGCGTCCACACTATATGGTATTGACAACGCCAAAATACGTGGGAAGCTTGATTGTATCTACTCATGTTATTTGTCCTCTTTGACTTCTGGAAAAATCAAAGACGCATTTAGCATGAGTAGTTTTACAGGCAAAGCCGAAACGGATGATAACCACCTACTGAAGTAGGTGGTTTAGGGCTGAAAACGAAAAAACGAGCCAACAGTGGCTCGTTTTTTATTGCTCTTCAACCCGATAATTTGACGAGCAAGCTAGCTAACTTGGTGAACGTACTCGATCACGACTTGGTTTCCGTCGATAAACACGTTACTGATATCGCCATCCACCGTCACACGATTTTGTAAATAAACGGTACCAGATGCAGATAGATCACGCTCCGTCAAAGACGGAATCACCTGACCAGGACGTACATGTAGCTGCTCGCATAGCTGTTTTACAAAACCTAGCGTCAGTGGAGAATTACCACGTAACAAGCCAGAAAACTCGTGTAGACTCAAACCAAGGCGCTTCGCCATTTCCATTTGAGTGATGTGCATTTTGGCTTTTTGTGACATCCAGATGTCGTAGAGCGCGTTTCGATCCAGCTCTGTAAATTCCATATCTGCCTCCGCTAATTCAAGAGCCAATACACTCTCACACTTACTTAAGATAAATGTTAGCGATAAGTCAGAGAAGTTATAATTGATCGTCCAAATATCAACCCTCAATCATTGGTAGCGTACCTCTGAACATGCATGAAGCGATCGCTCAACAGAACATTGAGGTGACTCTCTTGTCATCGGAAGGAAAAGTCCATCTCGGACGGTTTAGACATAAGTAAATGATTTAAAGGAAATCACTGGGGTGAAGGAGTAATATCTGCTACCTTTCCTTCCATGGTTCACTAGAAATAAGTTACATATGCCACAGTGGTTTACCGAATTACAAAGCTACATTGAAACGTCTCATCAAAATTGGAGTGGGAGCGTCCTTTTCATTACGCTCGCTAGCTTTATAGCTTGGATAGCTTGGCGGCTGATCCGCTCTCGCCTCGCTGCGCTCGTAGAGAAAACGCCCTTCCACTGGGATGACATGTTGCTTGATGCGCTAAAAGCACCAGTCAGTACACTCATTTGGTGTTGGCCAGCAACCGTCTCTATCGGCATCATATTAGAGAGCGAGCTCAACGATAAAATAAACTGGTTGAGTACGCTGAAACTGATTTTAATCATCAGCATCTTCGTATGGACCGTTATGCGGCTCATTACCAATGTTGAAGAGCATGTTCTCGAACAAAAGAACCGAGATGAAACAACAGTACAAGCGATAGCTAAGGTCGCGCGCCTGTTCTTTATTACCGTCGGAATTCTAACCGTAATGCAGGCATTTGGTCTGTCACTATCGGGCCTACTTACCTTCGGTGGTGTTGGTGGTTTGATCGTCGGTTTAGCGGCGAAGGATTTGCTGTCTAACTTCTTTGGAGGTCTTATGATCTACTTCGATCGTCCATTTAAAGTTGGCGATTGGATCCGTTCTCCAGACCGACAAATAGAGGGGACAGTAGAACGCATTGGCTGGCGCATGACCATTATCCGAACTTTCGATAAGCGTCCACTGTATGTACCAAACTCAGTGTTTAGCAGCATTGTCGTAGAAAACCCATCTCGCATGCTGAACCGACGTATCTACGAAAAAATTGGACTTCGTTACGACGATGCTGAAAAAATGCCGCAAATTATCACCGCGGTAAAAGAAATGCTGAAAAATCACAAAGACATTGATGCACGCCAAACTCTTATCGTTAATTTCGATACATTCGGTCCATCATCATTGCACTTCTTTATCTATACCTTTACTAAAACCGTGAATTGGGTGAGATACCATGAGGTTAAGCAGGACATACTGCTTAAGGTAATCAACATCATTAAAGAGCACGATGCAGATATCGCGTTTCCTACTCAGACGCTTAAGCTCGACCCTATACAAATGGTAAAATCGGAAGAGCAAGAAGATCACGGCTTCTAGTTCTCACCAATACCCCAATAATCAAGCCCGCTGTGTTTAAGCGGGCTTTTTATTTTTCTTCGCATGAAGTGGTTATTGTTGCGTTAACACCATACGTGCATTCAGCGGTTGGATTGGGCGATTGTTTTTCCCCATTACTTCCGAAAAAGATTTTATCTGCTCAGGAGAAATAGTTTGTGCTTCTTTCATCACCAACCAACGCACACCTTCAGAGCATGGTGGTGTCGTTAGTGAGCCGTTAAAGCGGTAGTAGTCTTTATCACTTGGGATAAGGGCATCCGCATCAAATGGAACCTTGATGGTAACATCTTGATCTTTAGTTGGAATGTTAGCTAGCATCTTAGCTAGATTTGGGTTCGCGTCACCCAGTTTAAAGAACACCGCGACAACAGCTAGATGACCTACTTTGTCGGCATGCACAAAGTGTACTTCTAGTGGGTATTCTTTACCATCCACATGGTTTTCAGATGGCGTATGGAAGTGGAACTGTTTCAACATAAACTCTTTACCATCAATGGTGAGTGTGTTTTTACCTTCTAAACCAGTCTGTAAAGTGTGACCGTTGTTCAGCAGTGAAATTGCCTTACCTTCGTAGTCGAAATTCAATTTTTCTAGCTTCGCTTCGGTCGCCGATTCAATGTTGATTGGGCTCTGGTTTTGACCTTTCGCGCACTCAGATGCAAACTCACCCCAATGAGCTGGCCCATGGTTTCCCTCGTAGCCCCAGCTTGCTGCATAAGCTGTTCCTGTAAATACCAGTGCCAAACCTAATGTTGTTAGTGACTTCTTCATCATTTTCCTTATTTCTGAAAGTTAAATTCCGTGAGAATAAAGCCATACTAATCTCACAAAATTAAGCAGTGACAGAGTGAAAACTATGATTACAAAAGATTTTTGGAATAGAAGCCTCTAATGATGTAATTGACATGATGCTCAAAATTGAACGTCAACGATTATTGAGTCGGTGTAAGTACCTGCAGGAGGGGTCGTTTGGCTGGTTAGTATCTGCGCGCGATAATTATAATTCTGTGGCGTGATACCATCCGGAATGGAGCCGCCAGTATCGACGTCACTGTGTTCACGACGTTCAGAACTGGTTCCTCCCCAGCGCTCCATCGTTGATGACTTATAGATTTCATACTCCAAATAGTGACCACTAGAAATCATTCGCCGCTGACCGCCGGACGCATTTAGGCCGTCATTCAAGCCAATGGAGAAGGAACTATTCTTGGTACAAGTTAACGATATAACCTGACTGACTGGCTCAAAACCGGCCACTAATGGGGACGAACCAAAATCAATATCTGGCGCCGTGATCATACAATCAGGGGTCACTTCCAACTCAACCGTAATCACGCTTTGAGCGCTGCCATTGGCGCGGCCAATGCATACCCCTAGAACCCCGATACCCTTACAGTAATCCCAAATCCAGGATACGGTGATTTGGTCTTTATAAGTCCCAGCGGAAAGATTACTACCCACTCCCGTCCGAGCATAGAGCGGAAACTCGGCTTGAGTGCCAAACAACCCGAGTAAATCGAGTAACCCGATTTCAAAAAAATTGTAAGTTTGGCCGAATACATACTCTTGTGAAAGACCTGGATCGCCAAAAATCTGATAGCTGAGCTCCGAACTCGGATCATCCTCATTTAATAGCAAACCATTATTTATGCTGTTAAACGTTGCTGATACGTAGTCGCCACTTAACAAAGACACAAGTGTAGAAAAGTCACACGTAATCCCCGCATGAGGCTGAGCTGAGCTTTGCTGCTGAGAGCTTGAAACAGTAAACGAAGAAACATTGCCAAACAAGATTAAAGGTGTTGCCGCCGTGAGCTGACAAGCCATTGTCGAGCACGAGAAAAAGAAAAGTAGGCTAGCAAGCCAGCGGCGCAAAATCATAGTGCGGTCTCTTCTTCGGCTTTGATACAAACCTGCTCAGGCAATGTTTGTATTTTTTGACTCTCACGCTGATACAACCCCTCAATAAACACTTTACATGGCGGCTGTCCTTGAGGATAAAACTGAATGTAGCGGCCTGGGTCAACACCTTCAAAGTAGGTAAAACCATCCCAACCAATTTGGCTTGTTAAGCCCGTTTCTGAGCGGCCATATGTACCAATCGGAAGGAACAAATGATTTTCGTCTACCACCGTCATGCTCAGTGCAATTTGTAGCTCTATTGGGAACTCTAACAGGTAGCCGTAGCCCGAATGTATCGAAGCAAACTGCTCTGTTGCAGAAAACGCAGCATTGGCAGGTAAATTAAGTGGATCGATTTCATATTTGGCGGTGTAATACGCCGTAGCCCAAGGAACAAGTAAGTAACCTTCATCGTCTGTCACTCCGACAATTTGATTTTCATATTTAACCGGAATACCTTCAAAACCACTGGTGCTCACCACAGCGAAGCTGTCATACACTTCATTCGCCGGGAATATTTCTCCATCCAACGTAGAGACCGAACCTGCCATTTCCGCAAAATAATCATAGTCGCCACTGGTGCCATTTAACCCCGCTCTGAACTGCGCCCATGACGCACGGTAGGTCAAATCAGCCTGTTTACGGTTTTCTGGGTGTTCGTTAATATCATGCGCTAAATTGACGCCCCACCCACCTCGTATTGGCGCAAGGCGGCTGTAACCCACTCGCCCTCGCACATCGCCATCATCCTCTCTTTTCAGCGTTAGCCCCGAACTTCCCCCCAAAGAACTGAAAGGTAGAGAGAATTGCGCCAACGTAACACTCTGACCACCAATACTATGGTTGTAAGACAGGGACATATTGATATTAAAAGGCAGAGCGTAGCTATAAGTAAGATTTAGGGTACGTGAATCTGAGTCGGATTGTTGAATATCAAAGTACCCACCAGAAAGTGAGCCCCAATCTCCCAAACGGACTCCCATATTGATTTGTGATAGATGGCGCGACGCGAGTGAAGCGTCCTTGCCGTCATCGAGCATTTCGTAATTTGGTAAATGAGATAAGGTATAAAAGTCGGCTTGTTCTACTTGAGTTCGAGCAGCGAAGCTAAACCGCCGAGACTGATAACTATAACCTAGCGCATATGAGGTAGATTGATCCTGAAAATTACTCACGCGAAACGAGGCATCCACCGTACCTAAATTGAAAGCATTGGTGACAAAGCCCAGCCCCGCAACGATCAGGTCATCTTTTGCTTCGGCTTGAGCTTCTAATGTTAACCAATCAGTCATGCCATGACGCAGAGCGGTAACCACGCCACCGTCTCCATAGTCGTTAGATGCATTACCGAAATTTTCTCTGATCGCACCAATACTCGCACTGTAAGATGTAAATCCGGTCTTCAGTAGATCGGAAGAGAGAAAAAATGGGCTGGTCATGACCGTTTGCTTACCTTGAGCATCCGTTGCAATTACCGTTGCTTCCCCAGCACCAGAGAGCATTGGAATATCGTTAATAATGAAAGGACCGGGCCCAACATTCATTGAGTCAGTTTTAAAGCCATTGATAAACAAATCTAACGTAGTGGGCGCTGTGACCTCACCGTAAAATGCAGGTAACGGCGTCGTCACGACATCCGGACGCATAGAGAAATCATGCGACAACTGAATACCCGCCAGTCTTACTGGTTGGCTCCAAGATAAAGGGCGAACAATATAGTCCCCTACCTCCATACGAATTCGCTTCTCTTGATTGACGTACTCGTAACTCGTATCAAAACGAGTGTACTGGCTGCTTTGCTGGGACTGAACATCGCGATGAAAGTTAGATTTAAATATCCCGGTAGTAGAAAAAACGCCAAACTCAGAAAAGGCTCTGACTTCATGATTTATAGAAACCTCCTTTTGTCGGTTTTCGTTCTCGTACACACCAAATACGTTGTAGTTAAGCAGGCCACCACGCCCAAACTGAGCCGGGGAAAATCGCCCCATATCCTGCGCTGATAAGCTCTGCATCGGTAACCAATTAGGCGGTACGTCAATTGCAAGTTGCAATGACGATTGCAAGTAACGCACGTTAACACCTGGGATAGACGTAACCTCAAGTCTCTCTTCGGTTCCAGGCAACGACGTGGCGGTAACCCCAACTGAAATGAGGTCCTCCCGGAGCAAAAAGAACTGATCGCCAACTCGCTCAACTTTCGCAACAAGCCCTGTTGCTCTTTGATTGATCACCAACTCCAGATTGAGGCTAATATTCTCAAACTTTTCTAAAGAGAAATTTTCAGGACTCGGTAGCTCAGAGAAGTGGTTTGCTGAATTTGCACAGAGACCAATACTGCTCCACGTTACGCTAAGTAATACCAACCAAAAGAAAGCATTCATTGTATTAAATCTATTCATTATTGCTTCAATGGTATTTGGTAACGTTTACCTCCAATATTCGCGCTCAAACTCAAGGGTCTGACATTACTATGGGGAATAGACCAAACCTTATACTGTTCAGGAAGAATATAGCCAGCTAGTCCATCGGAAATAACGACAGGATCTTTATTTGGTAGATTCAACTGTAAATTCACTAAGCGAACATGGTGTTTTCCTGAATTTTTAATGTGAACAAAACGCTGATTATTTTTCTTAATAAACTGTGCCTGTAAATCACCCCATAATTCACTGTCACGGTTTGGTTTTTGAGTATCAGTCAGCCCTTTCCCGTAAATAAACAAAGGTATCGAGTAACGCATTCGGACTTTTACAGCGAGTTCATTTTCCGTCAATTCTGTTTGAGGGTTTTGAGTTGGCGGTAATTCATCTATGATCACTCGGTATGCATACTCCTTACCCGCAGAGGCCTCATCTTGGTTGATGATGCGGATTAACTGCTTTTCACCTGGTTCAATTTTGACAAACGGAGGAGTTGCAATTAACTGGCTTTGACTTGAATAACTATCTTCTCCTTCGTTTTGTTCCCACTTAAAAATTCTCACCTGTAAATAAGAATCAACACTGCCTTTATTTACCATCCAAAGTGATGTTGCATTACTCTCCTCTGATATTTTGGGGTAAATCGGCCAAATTAATAATGAGTTAGCGTTGGCATTTGAGAAAAAAACAAAAAGGAAGGTTATTAATAATAGTTTTTTGAGTATGAATTCCATTTCACCCCTCCAAAGTTCACTTACCACTCTAATGTCAGCGTAAGCGTATCCATATAAATTCCAGCCATTTCATTCCCATTTATTGTCGCCTTTGCCCAGATAGGAAACTGAATATTATCTGGGTCTTGGTCAGTATCGACGGAATATTGCGTGTCAATATCAAGCACCTGCGTGTAATTTAGATCCTGGAACAAAAAGTAATCTACCGTTGTCGCTTCTTCACTGTGCTTTAGCTTACGTACACCATCCGATGCATTCATCCCGCCATTTACGGAAACATTCATCGTAATACCCGGAGTACAACTTAATGTGAGTGATGAACTGTAAGTGATGCTGCCTTGTACTTCCGTCGCGTAAACTGAAGAATGCTCACCAAAATCTAACGTACCTATTTGCCCGGCTTGGGTTGGGCTTTCTTCTTGTACTGAGCCGTTAATCAAACAACCTGTATCTACGATGGCAGACACCTGAAAAGTTTGTGTCGCATCAGCCAGCACAGTTAAAGAACACAAACTCATCGCGACAAGTGAAAAGCTCCTAACAACCAGCGTCACGTTTTACCAGCTTAGCGTCACACTGATGGTATCGGAGTATGTACCGGCAATGCTGCTCGTACCGTAAGCTTTCGCAAAAAGCTCAATAGTTTGCGATGTTGCACTAGTAAATTCAGACAGAGCTACCGTCCCACCTTGTATAATTTGTGTGCTTCGGTCTGAGTCGGTAAACAACGTATAATCAATAAATTGCGCGCCATTTGACATCGCGTAGGTACCAACGGTCGCACTTGCATCATACAATCCGGTGCCCAATGTAAACGTCGGTGTCACACCATTACTACAAAGCACTTCAATACCCGTCGCACTACCACCATTTACCACACCATCTTGTTCACTGAAGATTGCAGGCACGTCTCCAAAGGCGAGTGAGCCAAAGCCAACGCCAGAAGCTGCATCTACCGCATTATTTCCATTAATCACACAACCTTGTACAAGGTTAATTGAAACATCAATCGTACCGCTCACTGACGCTCCACTCGCTTGCCAACTAAATGAGGTTAAGAGCAGAGGCATCATCAGATAAAATCTTTTCATATAAAGCTCCATTTTTACATTCCACTGTATATCGGTAACCTTTTTATTAGTTATAGCTCAATTATGACAAACCAAATGCATATAAAATGTAAAACAATAAAAAGAAGCAGGATAAGGATAAAGACGAACAGCAAATAAAAACATTAAACTTAAAAATGACGATTTTTAAGCATGTAATACTAAATAATAACCACTAAAAACAAATGGTTATTATCTTATTCCAAATACAGAATCGACAATGAGTTAGAAGGTAGGGCGAAGTTGAGTGGAAAAAATCTAAAAAAAAGTAGCAGAACGATACGAGAAGTTTAGAAAAGATTGGCGACCATTTCTTCCCGAAACAAAAATCTTCATGAAACAAAAATGCGCTCCAAAAAGGAGCGCATTTCTTACTTGAATAAGTTATTCCCAATCAAGAATAACCTTGCCTGACATGCCGCTGCGCATTACGTCGAAGCCTTCTTGGAAATCGTCAATCTTGTAGTGGTGCGTGATGATTGGCGATAGATCCAGACCAGATTGGATCAGTGAAGCCATCTTGTACCAAGTTTCGAACATTTCGCGACCGTAGATACCTTTGATCACCAAGCCTTTGAAGATAACTTGGTTCCAGTCGATACCCATGTCTGATGGTGGAATACCGAGTAGTGCAATGCGACCACCGTGGTTCATTGTGGTTAGCATTGAGTTGAATGCTGCTGGGTTACCAGACATTTCTAGACCAACGTCGAAGCCTTCTGTCATGCCTAGCTCAGCCATTACATCTTCAAGCTTCTCTTCAGCCACGTTTACTGCGCGTGTTACACCCATCTTACGAGCAAGTTCTAGACGGTATTCGTTCACGTCTGTGATCACTACGTGACGAGCACCAACGTGCTTTGCTACTGCCGCTGCCATGATACCGATTGGGCCAGCACCTGTGATAAGCACGTCTTCGCCTACTAGGTCGAAAGAAAGTGCTGTGTGTACTGCGTTACCAAACGGGTCAAAGATAGACGCTAGATCGTCAGAGATGCCTTCAGGGATCTTGAACGCGTTGAACGCTGGGATCACTAGGTATTCTGCGAATGCACCTTCGCGGTTAACGCCCACACCAATCGTGTTACGACATAGGTGAGTACGGCCGCCACGACAGTTACGACAATGACCACACGTGATGTGACCTTCGCCAGATACGCGGTCACCGATTTCAAAGCCACGAACTTCCTGACCAATCGCAACCACTTCACCCACGTATTCGTGACCGACAACCATAGGCACTGGAATGGTTTTTTGTGACCATTCGTCCCAGTTATAGATGTGTACGTCTGTACCACAGATAGCGGTTTTCTTAATTTTGATCAGAATATCGTTATGGCCGACTTCAGGTTTATCAACCTCAGTCATCCAGATGCCTTCTTCAGGCTTTAGCTTTGATAATGCTTTAATTTTCATAATGTAACCTTAATTAAAGGCCCTATTGTCTAAGGCCTAGAATCTTAAATAAGACCCATGTCCTTACCAACTTGGATGAACGCGTCGATTGCACGGTCTAGTTGCTCGCGAGAGTGCGCCGCAGACATTTGAGTACGGATACGTGCTTGACCTTTTGGTACTACAGGGAATGAGAAGCCGATTACGTAGATGCCTTTCTCCAGCGCACGCTCTGCAAATTCTGCTGCTACTTTTGCGTCACCAAGCATGATCGGAATGATTGCGTGGTCAGCACCACCCATTGTGAAGCCTGCGTCTTCCATACGAGTACGGAAGTGTGCTGCGTTTTCCCATAGACGGTCACGTAGGTCACCGCTCTCTTCTAGTAGGTCTAGAACGCGGATAGAAGCGCTTACGATTGCTGGTGCAACAGAGTTAGAGAATAGGTATGGACGAGAACGCTGACGTAGCCAGTCAATCACTTCCGCTTTACCAGATGTGTAACCGCCTGAAGCGCCGCCCATTGCTTTGCCTAGCGTACCAGTGATGATGTCGATACGGTCAACTACGTTGTGGTGCTCGTGCGTACCTGCACCTGTTTTGCCCATGAAGCCAACAGCGTGAGAGTCGTCAACCATAGTCAATGCGCCGTACTTCTCTGCTAGGTCACAGATAGCTGGTAGGTTTGCTACTACGCCGTCCATTGAGAACACGCCGTCCGTTACGATAAGAATGTGGCGAGCACCTGCTTCTTTCGCAGCGATCAATTGTTGCTCTAGCTCTTCCATGTTGTTGTTTGAGTAGCGGAAACGCATTGCTTTACATAGACGAACACCATCGATGATTGAAGCGTGGTTTAGTGCGTCAGAGATGATTGCGTCTTCTTTACCTAGAATCGTTTCAAATAGGCCCGCGTTTGCATCGAAACATGATGTGTAAAGAATCGTGTCTTCTTTACCTAGGAACTTAGAAAGCTTCTGCTCAAGCTCTTTGTGGATGTCTTGAGTACCACAGATGAAACGTACTGAAGCCATACCAAAACCGTGCTCGTCCATGCCTGCTTTACCCGCTTCGATAAGTGCCGGGTGGTTAGCAAGACCAAGGTAGTTGTTCGCACAGAAGTTTAGTACTTCTTCACCAGTAGAGATTTTAACAGCCGCTTGCTGTTGAGACGTAATGACACGCTCTGATTTGTAAAGGCCTTCCGCCTTTACTTCTTCGATTTGCTGCTGAATCTGTTGGTAGAATGCAGAAGACATTTGAAATTCCTTCCTAGTTATTTTGGCGAGTATTTACTCGTTTAGAATTAGGCTTAGCCTTTATGTGACGGGCGTCACGGGCTATCACTCATCAATTAATTGTAGTGTAATTCAAGGAAGGAGGAAGGATTATACCTTAAGGTGGAAAAGCATTAATGAATCCTAGACACAAATTCAATTAATGCTTTTCTATGAGGTTGTTATAAAAGGAATTATAGCCAGGTAGGCTTAGCCAAAAGTGCTTCAAAGTCCTTAGCAGGTAATGGTCGGCTATAGTGGAAACCTTGTCCGAACTCACAGTTTAGGTTTTTCAGGTAATCCACATGACGCTGTTCTTCGATGCCTTCTGCGACGATCTTAAGATCCAGCGCTTTTGCCATTGCTATGATTACGTTCACAAGCTCGCGGTCTGAGTCGTTCTCGAACATATTTTGCATAAAGCTACGATCAATTTTTAAGCGGTCGAACGGAAACTTCTGCAAGTAACTCAGCGCAGAATAACCAGTACCAAAATCATCAATAGTAAGTTTGGTGCCTAACGCTCGTAAGTTATTAAGCATGTCTAATAGCTCAGAATCGTGATTGAAGAGGAGACTTTCTGTCACTTCAATATCGAACTTATTTGACGGAAGACCAGACTCCTCAAGGCTGTGTTTAATAAACGTAAGTAAGCGCTCGCAGTACCTAAATTGAACACTAGAAAAGTTTACAGAAACAAACAACGGAGTCAGACTTTGCCATTGTGCCGCTTGTCGACACGCTTGTTGAATAGCAAACTCACCAATTTGATGAATTAAACCATTTTTCTCTGCAATAGAGATAAACTCTTCAGGGTTTACAAATCCGTACTTGTCATCATTCCAACGCATTAGCGCTTCTGCACCTACGATTTTACCACTACTCAGCTCAATAATTGGCTGATAATACAGCTCTAATAACTGATTGGAGATCGCACTTCTCAGACGATTTTCCAGATCCAAATAGCGTTGCAAATCTTGGTTCATATTATGGTTATAAAAACAAAAGCCATCACGCCCATCTTGTTTCGCCCGATACATTGCCATATCAGCACATGCAAGGAGCTGCTCAGCGTTGTCTCCGTCATCCGGGAACACAGACATTCCAACACTGCTACTCAAGAAGAATTCATGGTTGTTCCAAACAAACGGATCGTTAAACGCCGAAAGCACACTTGAAGCAACTCGCTTTGCAGTATCATTATCAGGCAAGTCTGGGATGACGAGTAAAAACTCATCCCCACCAATTCTCGCCAATAAGTCTGTTTTTCTTGCGACTTGATACAGTCGCTGAGCACTGAGTTTAAGGATTTCATCCCCAACAAAGTGTCCCATTGAATCGTTAATCTGCTTAAAGTGGTCTAAGTCGATGAACATCACCAAAACTTTAGACCCACTACGCGATGCCCTAATTAACTCCAAAGCCAATCGCTCGGAACCATAACTACGATTAGGTAAATTGGTTAATGTGTCATATTTAGCTTGGAAGGCGAGTTCTTTTTCAGACGCTTTTCGACGTTCAATTTCGTTCGTTAATTTTTTATTCTGTTTAGAAAGAATATCTTTACGCTTTTTTTCTTCCTCAAGCTTAATTTTCAATTCAATCCTATTATTGTTCGTGATGAATGCATAACATAAAGCAATGACGATCATAACGGCGAGAATACTCAAACCAATAATAAAGAGCCGTGATGTAAATATATCTCGTTCACTCAAAGGCTCGAACCACGCCATCAATTTGAAGTGATGTTTATCCACAGGCACTTCAAAGTAAATTTTTCCGTCTATAGCCTCAGAAACGAAATAGTTCTCATCCTTATTGTGAGAAGGTGTTTTATTTATGGTATCCCATACAACCATTTCCACGTCTTTTATTTTTAGCACCATTCGGCTATAACTATCTTCGTGTTCTTGGTTAGTAAGTTGGTCAATAACAATATTCTTATTAAGATCGGCAATTAAAAAGGCAACAGGCTTTCCGGAGAACTTAACTTGCTTAATGACTTGAATGCGAACGTCATCATTGTATCGCGTCGCACAAACCTCTTCGGGATGCCCGTGTTGAGTCATTAAGGTTTGTATGTCCATTTTGTGCTCGGCAAGGTTTTCAGATCCAGTGGTGACAATGGTGACTCCATCACTGCCTACCAGCGTGAGCTTCTTATAGATTTGGCTGCTATTAATTAGCTTACTGTCTATCTTCTCATCGAAGCGACGCTTTAAATTAATTAAACTTGCACCTAACCCATACTCCATTGACATGCCAGAAGCTAAATTACCAAAGAATGTTTGTATTGTTTTATCTGTAGCTAAATTATCAACATCTTCACTCGCTATGGTAAATAAATTATCGAGTGTGCTTGCATAACTTTTTACTTTTAAATCTAGTTCTCTGTATTGAGATTCTTTTAATTTATTTTGACCTACGCTAGTCACAGTAATAAGCATAGCTAAGTAAATTGAAACTAATATTGCGCTTATTGTAATAAATCTTTTACTGGAAAATTTTTTAACGGCCTTATTCATCGGACTTTCTTTTTATCTTCTATAAAGTAATCGTTATAAAAGTAGTAAATAGATGGATAGTATTTTTTTACTAGTTTTTCGTATGAACCGTCTTTTTTTATCGAGTCTAAATAACGATCAAATGCTTTGCGTAATTCAGGGGAATTTTTACGGAATGCAACAGCCATTTTTTGATTTTCAGATATAGGGCCAATGACTTTTATTTCACCCGGCCATTTTTCGAGGGCAATTAGCGTATCCGCAACATCTAATAATGTGCTTTCCGCATCATTTTTCATTATCGCTGGAACCATCTCATTAAGGAGACGCGCCCCATCAGGTAATATAACTTTTGCACCTGTGTCATATAAGTCATAAAGGTTAGGATCCAAGCAAGAATGTTCTAAAGCTAACACTTCGCGACCATCGATCAGCTGCTTGACGTTTTTAACATCTTCATCGACCGACCCACTTGGTTTAATCGGGCTCAGACTAGAGTCGGATCTGGAAACCAACCATACACCTGAAGGAAAATAATCTTGTGAAAAATCGACAACCTCAGAGCGCCAATCAAGAATAGTAACGCCATTTGCGATCAAATCGCCTTCAATTGGAACACTTTCTCCGACAACAGCCTGCTTGTTGTGATATTGCACATTTTGCCCTGTCAACTTACCAACCACGTCGCTCCACTGTGCTGGAACATACTGGTACTGAACACCTAACGACTTGGCAAAACCTTTTATTATCTCTACATCCAAGCCAGTCAAAGTTTCCACTTCACCTTGTTCAATATAGGAGACAAAGTTAGCGTACGGGACACCAATGTGACGCAGTACACCGCGTTCACGGATTTGTTGTAAATCGTCTGACCAAGCGGCAGACGACGCAACAGAGGTAACCATGAGCGCCACCGTCGCTAAAGTTCTTTTGAATGTTATGACTGACATAATAATATCCTTACCTTTCACAAAGCGCCCAATAATGGGCGCTTGAGTGATAAACAACGATGTTAGAACGACGAGTAATACAAATTCGTCATCGCCACTACGAGCCCTTCCACATCTTGTTCGTCATGGAACAAATGCGTAGAGATACGCAGCGCGTAAGTATCAAAGTCATCATCCTTATGCAGCTTAAAGCTAGTCGTACGGATGATGTAACCATATTCTTCACGTAAACGATCTCGGAATTCCGTCAGTATCTCTTCATTAGTTACATCGGAGAACGGGTTAACCGTCGTTAAGCCACTGGTTAAGCCTTCCACGTTTGGTGAATACATTTTGGCTTGTGGTAAGTACTCTTGAAGCAAGGTTTTACATAAACTACCAAGGCTTACAACTCGCTCTTCGATACGGTCTCGACCAATCTCATCCCACATTTTGCAACTATCAACTAGTGCTTGTTTCGCAGGATAGTTATCGTTACCAATGTATTGCATTTGCAGCTGTTTACCCAGGTAATCAGCATGAGAAAGTGAGGAGTTGATCAACCATAACGGGTTCTCTCGGTCACTCCAATACTCATTCAAACGGTTACCGTTATCACGAACATACAGAATACCCGTCGCGCCCGGACCACACTGCCACTTATGACCAGATCCTGCATAGAAATCACAATCCATATCGTGGAAATCAAGGTCAAACATACCGACCGTATGCGCGCCATCAACAAGAGTAGGCACACCATACTCTTTTGCTAAAGCACAAATGGCTTTTGCTGGTAGCGCGGTTCCTGTTTTGTATGTGATATGAGAGAAAACAATTAGGCGAACGTTTTGATTCGCATCAAGCGCGTCTCGGAACGCTTGAATGTAATCTTGCTCAGAAACGTTTTCGGTACCAGTAAATACTGGTAGTTGAATTTCTACCACATCCACACCAAAACGATGTTTCGCTACGTTCATAGGTGATGTTGCAGCAATATGTTCATGGTGTGTCGTTAGAATCACATCACCTGGTTCAAAGTGTAAGCCATTAATGATCGAGCATAAGCCATCAGTAGTGTTGCGGCTGAGAATGATCTCTTCTGGGTTAGCACCAAAACCTGGTGCGACGTCTTTAACCATCTCAGAAACATACGGCCAAGAGCCAAATTTGCCTTTCATGTCCCAAGGATATTTAGCCACCAGCTTGTTGTTATGCTCGTAATCTTCAAGAACATGTTTTGGCATTGAACCTGTTGTACCAATGTTCATGTAAGTGGTTCGTTTGTCCAAAACGAACTGTCTTCGCACTTTACGCCAGAAGCGCTTATCGTGTTTCCTACCTAGCCCGCGGCTGCTCCAATCAATTTTCTGTTCTCGTGCTTGAGCTACGCCTGAGAAAGCGGAAGCACTCACACCAGCAACAACAGCTCCTGTTGCGCCTTTCAGAAAATTACGGCGGCTGCTATTAGTCTGAATAGATTCCTTGTCTTTCATCTTTTTCAATCCTTGTCGGAAATTAGCCATATTATTAATTTTAAGTGCGTAACTATCTGTTACTAAAACATTATTACCCATTACAATCAGAGTTTAATTTTTTCCTCTGCCATTAAGTGACTTTAGTTCCAATTTTTTATCTTATTTGATGATATAAGCAACAGTTTGACCACAAATCTATAAACAACAATGTTCACATTAATATATTCGTTAATTTGATTATTCTTTATTGCGGACAATTCCACCAAATTCTTTATAAAACAATTATGAGCTTTGTTATAAAGTCATTAAAAATTTAACTTTGCGTTAATTTAAAAATATTCAGGCTATTTTAAGATTGGCGTCTATTCTTTTTATATCTTAACGATCTCAACATGTTAAGACTAAATAAAAGAAAGCTGATTTCGGGCCGAGATATCAGTTTAAGACCATAAAGTGATACACATCACTCTATGACATAAACTCACCGCTCAACAGACATAAGTAAAACAGGTTTTCACTAATATGTGCTTGAGCGTACACCCTAAAAGAAGGAGGTCCCATGTTAAAAGGATTGCTATGCATTTCAGTTGCACCCGCTCTTGTCGCCGCCCCTAACGCGCTAGCAAAAACGGTAGAAATGACTGCTCTCAACACCAATGAGAGCGCTGGTACCATTGAGATTTCACAAAGTGATTATGGCGTTGTTTTTACGCCTCAATTATCAGGTTTGTCAGCAGGTGTGCACGGTTTCCATGTTCACACTAATCCATCTTGCGATAGCATAGAAAAGGATGACAAAACCGTATTAGGCGGCGCAGCAGGTGGCCATTATGATCCTAACAACACAGGGAAGCATGGCTATCCTTGGACCGATGACAATCATTTAGGCGACTTGCCTCCACTCTATGTGGACATGGACGGCAATGCCAATCAGCCCGTTGTCGCTCCTCGCCTAAAATTATCAGATTTAAAAGGTCGAGCGTTAATGATCCATGCAGGCGGTGACAATCACTCCGATCACCCAAGTAAGCTAGGTGGTGGCGGCGCTCGCGTCGTATGTGGTGTTATTGAATAAACATTAACTTATGTCTCACACTTCTCTTTAGATTGCGAGAAGTGTGAACTTCTGTTGATACTGAGAGGAGGTTGCATTGGTCTCAAGGTAGCTGTGGTGAAGCATTAAGATCGATTGGACAATCTTCGTCCCGATCCCCAAAGAACCGCCCTCCGCTTCTTCCTCGATGTGATTGACGAAGGTAAAGTGGATACGCGACTTATCTTCACTCAAATGCGCTTGGCAATGCACTTCTGAACCGATTGGGCTGTGGCGCAATGCATTTTCAAGCAGGTTCAATACCAATCGCTCCAATAGCCCCTTGTCACCCACGGTTTGGATTTCGCTATCGATATCCACTTTCAATACCACTTCTTTACGAGAAAACTGGCTCTGCATCGTTTCAGCACATTCTGCCATCAAAGCGCCCAGATCTACGGGGCGGTACTCGTAGTTTGGCATTGGAGCTTCTTTGCGTGCGGCGTCTAACAAAGAATGCAATTGAGTTGAGAGCTTCTCACAATTTCGGAAAGCGACGTCAATCAAAGGATCAGATTCCGGATGTTGCAAACGCCACGTTTCCAAATAGCCCAGCACGCTTGATAACGGCGTTTTTAAATCATGACTAAGCTGCAACAAGCTTTGACGACGATGAGACGATTGATACTCCAACTGTAAAAACTGCTGCTGAATATGCTTCGCCATCATCTGATAAGAGTTCGCAATCGGCACGAGCTCCGGCACTTGGTGAGTGAAATCAGGTTGTAGGCGGAAATCATGTTCAGCTTGCTGTTGAAGTTGTTTGGTCACACGCTCAATCGGGTTCAACAGACTACGTTTGACCAGCACATAAGCTCCAAGAGCAAAGCCTAAAATGGACACTAAGACCAATCCTGCCAGCGCGATGTAAGGGGTGTCGACTTGAGCATTGGCAATGGCGTCATGTCGGGTACTGCCAATCACCACGTAGAGATAACCGACCGTTGAGCCTAATTCCTCTATCGCCGCGACAGAAAAGACTTTGTGCTCACCACGATTACGTGGGTCTTCACCCAAAATAGGAAAAGGCTGGTCATTTAAGAATTGCTTAATGGGATTGAGATCCACCGCTCCCATGATCTCCGCTCCTTCTGGTGCTGCATGGGTGGTGATATTGCCTTGGCTATCGAGGAAGTAGATTTCAAAATCAGGGCCAATCAGCATGAGCGTGTGAAAAATCGACTTGAGCGCTTTAGGGTTGTAATCCGTTCCGATCATCAGCGGATTATCATCACGCATGTGGCTGGCTAGCTCTTTATGCAGGCTTTGCTTGGTGCGTAACTCAATGGTTTCTTTTTGCCAATTGTAAGTCAGTGCAATCACCACCGCCGCGAGGCAGAACCACAAGCTAGTAAATACCACTAAGCGAGATTTGAAGCTCATCCTATCGCCTCCTTAAACAGCGATGTTTTAGAAACACCCGTGATGATTGAAAAGTGACGGTGAAAACAACTGCCGACTTACTGTCTTGGCTTGATGTTTTGACTTACTTTCTTGCATTAGTGTCTTGGCTGAAACTTATACCCAACACCCCAAACAGTTTGAATGAAGTGATGATCAGAATCAGACAAAGACAACTTGCTGCGTAAACGGTTAATGGTGCTACACACAGTGTGGTGATAACCAGAATGACTGGTGTTCCAAACGTGATCGAGCAATTCATCTTTACTGTAGACTCTGCCCGGACGAGTCGCGAGAAACTGCAGCAAAGTAAACTCTGTCGCGGTAAGAGTGACATCCTTGTCGTTTAAGGATACTTGGTGCAACTCCGGAATGATTCTCAGCGGACCAAAATCCATCGCATCATTGAGGACTTCATTTGCTACTTTGGCTTCTACGGTTTGGCTGACTCTGCGTAGCACGTTTCGCACTCGTGCTTGGAATTCTAATACGCTAAATGGCTTAGTGATGTAGTCATCAACGCCCGCTTCTAAACCATCAACCTTGTCCATTTCACCGTCTCTGGCTGTCAGCATAAGCACTGGGCTCCAATCTTGTTGCTGGCGCAAATAATGGCAGATGTCTAAGCCATCACCATCTGGTAAACCTCGGTCCAGGATCAATAAATCAAAGGGTTGTTGCTGATATTGCGCTTTAGCATCGGCGACATTTGTGGCTCGCGACACTTGGTGTCCTTGAAACTTGAGATGCATCTGAACCAGTTCTGCCAAATCATCGTCATCTTCCACCAACAAGATGTTCGCGACTAAATTGATTGCCTGTTGTTCCATGGTCCTTTCCTTGCCTTCGAGTATCCTCACTTTGCACATGACCGGAACAAATTAGAAATTCTTTCAAAAAAGGTTCCGATGACGCCATGAGGGATAAAGCGCTCGGCTACAAGCGCTTTGGAAAGGAGACGTCATCGGAGCCTGTGTTACTCGACTCGAGTGATGGTGACTTTCGCACCTGGGTTCAAGAAACGATGGTTCGCAGAAAGTGCTGAGTTTGCTAATCCATCATCTTGGCTAACTACCCCCGCATGGAATGCAACAACGTCATTGCTGTCATTACGGGCGGCATTGAAGCCCTCACCGCCACCTGCTGGGCCCGGAATGGTTGCAGCAAGCTCATCGTTTAGCTCTGTACCGGAATCCCAAACGTTCATGCTCATTTCATAGCTTTCACCTACTGCGAGCGATTTGAGCGATAACCCCGTTTCGCCAACAAAGGCATCATTGGTATTCACAAACATAGACGCCACAGACAAGTAACCGTAACGACTAGGGTCAACCGTGATGGTGACTTCGTCCGATGCACCCGGCAACACCAATCCATTACCCGAAATGCCTTGGTAAACACTGTCATTGCTGTTCATCAATTCAATTAGCTCTGCGTTACTACCGCCTTCGGCAAGATGCTCAAGTTCAACAGATGCCGCTTGGCCAATTTCAAACAGTTGGTAATCACCATTGTGACTGAGTACCGCGAGCGGAGACATAGGTTGATTCGCAGTCAAGTTCGCCACGTTGACGGTGTAGCGGTACGATTTCACTACGTCATTATCATCATCGCTTGGACAACCGGCGAGCAAGCCGACTGAAGCTGCTACTAGTAAGATTCTGTATTTCATACATCCCCCTTACTTCACAACGATTGTGATGGTTGCAACTGGGTTTAACCAACGATGGCTGCTGCTGTCTAAGTCACTGATGCCGCCAGTTGGATCGCTATCACCAAGGTTACCCGGATGCACGTGAACTTTGTCGTTAGTTACCGTTGCTTCAACGCCTGTGCCGCCAGTGCCAAAGGTAATGAAAGGTGGGTTTGGCATGCTAGACGCAAGTTCATCGTTCGCTTCTGTACCAGCATCGTAACTTCTTAGCGTTGCTCGGTATGTACCCGCTTCCGTTGGAATCTTCCAACTATCTAGACCGACAAAACCGTCATTAGTTGGCAGCAACATCGCGCTCAGAGAAAGATATCCGTGGTCGCCACTGTCCAAGGTGAAGGTGGTTGCAACACCCGGATTCAAAATGCCACCAGCAGGGTTCTCTACCACCGCACCACCAGCGTTACCAATCACACTAGCAAGCCCAGAGATATCACCGCCTTCTGCCATTGCTTCAAGTTCCGGAGTCGCTGCTTGACCCGTTCTGAACATTTGAAGGTCGGAGCCATGTGCAGCAACAATAAGTGGCGTAAAGTAGATGCCTTTGGTTGCGTTTGTCACGGTGATTTCCAATTCCGCCGCATTCACTGATGCAGAGCCTAGTGCCATAGCGACTGAAGTCATGACGAGTCCGAGTTGGGTACGTTTTTTCATTGTGATTCCATCCTTTAATGAGGGTTGAACTACCCAAGCCCATGTGTACGGCTTTACTTCTTTGTTCGTGACTTGAGTAGGTTAAGCATTACGTTTCGAACGTTTTGCGTTCTTGCCTCTAAGAATGACGAGCAAATCTATCAGCAACTTCATCGAATTCTCATAAAATTCTCACAAGTTCTGTTCGAATTCTGTCAGCAGCACTTTTTTACTCTTAATCAGGTGTTTACACGTCGCGCTTTCCCCTCCTACAATGCGGTATTCTCTGTTTAAATCACGATTCTCACCATGATTCATAACGTTCTGTCTGCCTACTATGGCGAAATCTACGGCATCGCTTTTTTCAACCACTACTTGAGCCATTACGCCCAAAGTGAACAACAAACGCTGTGGCAAACCTTGATTGAAGTGGAAGAACTCACCGCAGAAAAGCTCAAACCTGTACTGCTGACAAATGGCATGGATATCGAAAGTCGATACCAAGAGATGCTGGATAAAGGCTTGGCAGATGCAACCAAGTGGATTGGTTTACCATGGCAAGAGTTGGTAGCGACTCTTCTGAAGTGGGTAGAACCTTATGAGGTCAAATATCGAGAGTGGCATGAAGAAGTGAACGCTTCACAGCAGTATTCAAACGCTGAGCGAGAAGCTATCGAGTTGATTGCAGACCACGAAACGGCCATTTATCACTGTTGGCAGCAATACCATACTGGTGAATCTGGCTTGCCTGCACTCAATGCATTTTTGGCAAAATATCGTTAAAGCGAGACGGTGACACTTGAACCTCGTGAAACCGTACCAGACAATATCGTTATTCCGCTGCGCAGAACTGAACAATTATGGTTAATCCAAAACTCATTGCCCTACTTCCTGATCTTGCTTCGTTTATCCTAGTGGTAAACGAAGGCAGTTTTACCGCTGCAGCCAAACAACTCGGCGTAACGCCATCGGCTTTGAGTAAGTTGATCACACGGTTGGAACAAGCCCTCTCGGTCAAACTGTTTGAGCGTACGACTCGTAAGTTGATCATCACTCAAGCTGGGCAAAAGGTTTACGACCAAAGCATTGCAATGGTGAATGCCGCGCAGCAAGCCGTTGAGCTATCTGCGGAAGATCATGCCGAGCCAACAGGCGCACTCACAGTGGCAGCCCCTGAAGCATTTCTTAATTCGGTGCTTCAACCGTTTGTGTTGCCATTCCTAGAACGTTATCCAAATATACAGCTTAAGCTGCGTGCAGCAGATGGTGAGATCGATCTGTTCCGCCAAGGTATTGATGTCGCGTTTAAGCTCACCGACAAACCTGATGAGAATCTGGTCCTCAAAGAGATCAGCAAGACCAATCTTGTTTTGTGTGCTTCTCCAGATTACCTCACCAAACACGGTATGCCTGAGCACCCAACCGAGCTTGAGCAGCACGACTGTATTTACCTTGCCGAGAACGACAAAGACAACATCTGGTCATTCTTTAAAGAAGAAGCCTTTCATTCGATTGCAGTAAGTGGACGCTACGCCGTCAACCACTCTCAAATGCGCTTGAACGGGGTTAAGTCTGGCTTGGGAATTGGGATCTTCCATGACTTCGTGATCAAAGACGCGTTAGAGCAAGGAGAAGTGGTGGAGGTTCTGCCGGATTGGATGATAAAGAGTAACTACCACGGCGCTATCGCGATGCAGTATGCACAAACCAAATACATGCCTGCTCGTCTGCGCGTGTTTATCGACTTCGTTAAGGAGCATTTAGTCTCCGAGGACACTAACCATGCTTGAGGATACGAGCCATGTCTGAAGAGGCTAACCATGTTTAATGCTATTCATCACGTCGCGATCATTTGTAGCGACTACCCAAGGTCAAAACGCTTTTACACTGAAGTGTTGGGGTTAAAAGTCATTGCTGAAAACTATCGTGAAACCAGAGACTCCTACAAGCTTGACCTCGCTTTACCTGACGGCAGCCAAGTGGAACTGTTTAGCTTTCCGGGGGCACCCAATAGACCGAGCTTTCCTGAAGCACAAGGGCTACGACATCTCGCGTTTTTGGTTGATGATGTTGAGCAAGTAAAAGCCTACCTAGAATCGAATGACGTTGAAGTTGAACCAATTCGTATTGACGAATTCACAGGCAAAGCCTTTACCTTCTTCCAAGACCCAGATGGCTTGCCGCTTGAGATTTACCAGAAATAAAAAGAGCCAGCACGTCGCTGGCTCTTTTACTATTCCATTCTTTGTCTGTTACTAATTCAACGCCGTTTTCAGCTTCTCGACGCGGCTGAACAACAGCCAATCCAGTGCGAGAACCGTAACAATTGCCAAACCACCCATCGGGAACGCGAGACACAATATCACTAACGTTACTAAGCCAAGCTTCCAAATACCGTCTTGCTGAAACTTAGGTGGTGCGCCCAATGCGGCACTGCGACTTGGTCTACGAATCCACCACATCACCACACCTGTGATTGAGATTAAAATGAACGCTAGACAGAACACCACGTTGAGCACTTTGTTAAGCACACTGACATCGCCTTGGTGCAATGACACACCTGCCGCCATGAACTTGGCAAACAAACTGTAATCTTGCCACGTTACATCCACCAACAAGCGACCGGAATACTGGTCAAAGTGGCTGGTGCGATCTTGTCTTGGGTCGGAAATATCGCCGCCCATAGAGTTAGCTGCAACGGTGTAAACGCCCGTCTCAGAGCGTGGCAAAAACAGCTTATAGCCAGTGAAGCCCATCATTTCAGCTTTGAGGACAATATCATCAATAGAGAGCGCATCATGGTTGCCTGCGTATGCCATATCTTCCTTCATATTGGCATGATCATGAGCGGGTTTGTCTTTCGATTCAGGCACAGCAGCAAGCTCTAAGTTCCATGGCATCTCTTCTGATGCACCATGATTCAGGTCTTTGTGTGTCAGTGTCGACTCTGGTTTCTCACCCCATGTGTAATAGGTTGGGAAGGTATTCCAAGCTTGCACCATTTTCGCGCCCCAGATCCCTGCCCAAGACAAACCTGAAATCAAAAAGAACAACAGAACAATCGACAGCACACCACCTAAATTCGCATGCAGGTCACGCATCAAAATTCGAGGGCCATTGTTAAAGCGGATTTTCAAAAAGCCGGCGCGGCTGGCGTTGTCTCTCGGTAACCAAAGGTACAAACCAGACATCAACAGCAAAATCCCCAGACTTGCGGCGATTTCAATTAAACGGTCGCCTAAGTCTCCGATGAGCAACGTACCGTGAATGCTGTTCATCAGTTCATAGATGCTATCACCACGATTAATGGTACCTTGTACGTCTCCTGTATAAGGATTTACTGCAACAATCAGTGAGCTGCCTTCTTGGTTTTGAATCGAGAATCGGTTGGCAATATCGGCGGTTTTAGCAGGTACAAATTGAGTGACATTAAAATCGGGATACGCCTGCTTTACGGTTTCCAATTGTGCAGAGACAGGAACCATTTGCTCTTGTGGTGAAACCTGTAATGTCGCTTCGTATCGAGCCAGTTCGATTTCATCATCAAACAACATCACCAACCCCGTGAGGGAAAGCATCAGCATAAATGGAATGACGAACAAACCTGCGTAGAAGTGCCATCGCCACGTCATAAAGTAGATGGATTTTGCGCGTGAGGCTTCCTTGAGTTGAGGCTTTGCCGAGTTTCTCAACATGTGTATTTTCCTTTTTTCATTGTTGAACACCCAAATTCAGTCAAACGCATCCTACACATACGCATTCGTATGCGGCGTTATTTGACTTAGATTTGGGAGTACCACTGCTCGAAGTGGCAGTGTTGTTGGCTTTATTTACTTGTAATTGTTTTCGTTATGAGAAAAGGGAAACTGGCGGCGCTCGAGGAACAGGTGTTTCAAATCGCACACTTAGAGCCAAATAAGCGTAGCTGTCAGAAGTCACCAAGCTCTGTCTTGAAAGTATCGGTGTCGTTGGAAGTGTATCGTGATGAAAAGTCGAGAAGTGGCTAAACGGACAAGGCTTGCCTTTGTGGCTGACCGAATTGTCGCCCTCTTCTATTTGGACCAATTCAAAACCGTTAAGCGTACATAGCGTCGCCCACACGCCCATGCTGTTACCATGAGCATTGATAACAGGCATCAGCGTCACTAGCACCCAACTGAGAGCACTAGCAAATAACATCGAGCGGTAAAAGGAAATTAATCTACGCATAACGGTGACTTAACAAATTTCACACAGCGTAACCAATTTTGAGTGATAGCTCAAAAAACAGTATCAATAAGTGGTTGCTACCTCACAGGTTTTCTTGAATGCATCGATTGACAGGCGCAAAAAAGCCCGCCGAAATGGCAGGCTGATAATGTGTTCATTCATTACTTAGAGATAACGCGTAATCCACTGCCACGAGCAAATGCTCCGCTCAGTAGATAATTAGCCGAACAACTTGCTCCAAATGCTTGGATTGCGCTTGTCGTGGTACTCTTCACGAAGGCTATCGATTTCACGCAGTTGGTCTTTTGCTTCTTGTAGCTTGCCCGCATCAAGATCCGCTTCAATCTTATCTAGCGTTACCGTCAGCTTGTTAAAGCCTTCTAAGTAAGTATCAAACTTCTCTGGTGGGTAATTACCACGCTTAGATTGTTCAACAATCGCTTGCAAGCTATCAATCGCAGATTTCATGGTTTCGACATCAGATGCTTCTGCCGCCTGTTTGAATTCCATCTTCATCTGTTTCATGTTTTGTTTTAAATCAACCGCTTCTGCCATTGCGTATGTTGAGCCAAACGCAATCGCACACCCTAGGACTAAAGGACGTAACATTTTTCACTTCTCCATTTATAGTGCCGAATTCTGTGTCGGCTTTATTCACCCAAATAACCTACGCCATAAAAGGCGAAAAACTAGCTTAGTTGAGTATTTCCGGGTCGCAGTGTAAAGCAATCTGGCGTCGGGTGCATACCTTAAATGTAATCAAGTTTATGCGTTGAGAATGCTGTCATATTCTGCAATTGGTTTACGGCCTCTCAAAGCTAAGAAAGACAAAAACTGCTGAGCGGTGTGAGTAATCACTTTCTTGCTATCAATACCCACTTTGTCCATTAACTCTCCAACCAACTCCAGATTACCAACATCGTGACAGAAGTGCGCGTCACTGCCCGTGGTGAAGAAAACACCGAGATCTTTCCCGATTTCTGCAATCTCGTGGCAACGGTCTACGCTGCCTACTCGGCTGTTGCCTTTCAGCGTGGTGTTATTAATTTCAATCGCGACATTGTGCTCTTTCGCGCACGCTAAAACGGTCTGAAAATCAAAGTCGAAATTTGGATTACCAAGATGACCGAGCGCATCAATACGACCACTCTGAATGACATTAACAAGTGCTTCCGTGTGAGTTTGCTTGTTTGCTGGACGAAAAACGGGTTCATGAAAACTCGCGATCACCCAATCTAAGTTGCGGTCCACACTCAGTGGAATATCAATGTCGCCTTCGGTATTCATAATGTTAGATTCAACGCCGCGAATAATCGCAACGCCTTCAAGAAAACGAGGCAGAATTTTCTGGTTAGAGAAGAACCAGTAATGAGGCGCACCCGGCATTGATTCTGCGTGATCGGTCGTGCAGAACATATCCAGCCCGTTCTCTTTTGCCAACTTTGCATTTTCAATCAAGGTACTGTACGCGTGACCACTGGCGTACGTATGTGTATGGGTATCAACTTTAAATTCCATCATCCACTCTCTTAGGTGCGCTATCTTGCGTGCTATTGTATACCTTCCGGCAACGCATCGTCAGCCTAAGATAAGCAAGAACCCTAAGCTTGCTCTTCACTAATGGCTTTTATCAAGGGTAAAGCTTTTTCCCATCCGTGATTAAACATGGAAACAAAGTCGTTGTGAGTATGAATGGTAACATTGAGTAGTAAACGATCGTTGTTGGTATCGATCTGGTAGATCTCTCGCGATCCGATCCACCTAGATGCTAGGTCAGCATCGAGTTGTTGACGATTATCCGGATTAAAAATGGCAACATGATGAAATTCAAGTTTTTGAAGCGGTAGCACCGTATCTATGATCGCCCTTGTCCCGCCCATATCTGGATCAAAAAAAGTGATGCCACCTCCTTCTTCCCAAGCTCCTTCAAATTGAGACTGCGGTGAAAAGGCTTGTGCCCAACGTTTATACAACTCAACATCGGTTAGCACTTCCCACACTCGTTGCGGTGTCGCCGAAATTTCGACGTAATAATTTAGCGTAAGCATGATTTCTCTCCCTGAACCTTTCTTGACGCTAGCCCATACTCAGGAAAAATCAAACCACACGACCAATTTATCTACCTGCCCCCTTCATTTTCCGACAGACTAAGAAGTTCTCGCTTGTAAACCGCCACTGCGATGCGCCGTAAAACGAACCCAACATGTGTTCAGTATGATTGCGAGCACTATTAAACTCATCCCAACAATTTGACTTTGACTTATTCGGTCTTCAAAAAACAGGCTCTGCCAAACCGCAGTGAACAATAAGTTAGTAAAAATGAGTGGCGCAAGTTGAGAGCCACTGCTTGCCAGTTTATATGCTTTGGAGCGAAAAACTTGGGTGTTAATGATCATCAGAGACATCATACCGATCCACAGCGTATTTGAAGAAATCTCAGGCGCCATAACACTCATATTAAGTAACGCGTCGAAGTCATTAAACAAAGCTAGCGGCAACAGAAATACGGCAGCAAAACCAAACGCCCAAAAGTTGATTTCTAGCGGCGACATATTTGTTTTACTCACTTTATATAACGTAAGCTGAGAACCAGAATTGAAGAGTCCACCAGCCAAGCCGAGCAATAAATCCGCTCGCCATGTAATCTCACTTCCACCGCCCGCCAACATAACCACACCAGTGAACGCCATTGCTAAAGCCACCAATGTTGAAACACGAATGCGCCCCCTCATGAACAGCTTTTCAACCAAGGGAATAAATAATGGGCCAGTAGCAAACAAAACGACCCCCTCAACGAGCGTTAACGTTTGTAATGACGCGATAAAGCAAAGTTGTGACAAACCGATACAAAGAGCACGCAATAAAATAGGCTTTAGCGTGCCCGCTTTAGGAAAGGTAAGGTTTTTCACACGAAGTAAGATAAGTAAGATAAGCGCAGGCACCAAAAAACGTAAGAAGCTAAATAGTGTGACGGAAAGTTCGCCTGACAACTGCTTTGCTAACAGTCCAGTAACAGATAAGCTTAACGTAGACATCAACATGAAAAGGATAGATTTATTTACAGCATTCATTCAATACTCCTTAATATATGGAGCATTTTAAAAGACATCACTTATCGTAAATAGCGAGTAATATTAACCATTGATGTAAGAAAAACTTACAGTTTAACTTATCTATCACCAGCTACGGTTTTTAAATTATGCGGAAACTAGTCCCCTTAAAGTCCATCTACGCATTTGTTGCAGTAGCTGAGTCTGGCAGCATGACAGAAGCAGCACAGATATTAAGTGTGAGCCACTCAGCCGTAAGTCAGGCAATTAAATCGCTGGAGAGTCAAGTAAACAAGCCTCTGTTTGATCGCATAGGCAGACAAGTTCAACTCAATGCAGACGGTAAAAAGTATTACAGAAAGGTGGCACCCGCTTTAGAGCAAATTGTCGATGCAACGGAAGCACTCATCCAAGATCAGAACTTGCAGCGTGTTACGCTCAATATGGTGAATTCATTGGCTCTTCACTGGTGGATTCCTCGAATGTCAGATTTACAAGGGTTTGCTCCTCAATTAGACGTTCGTTTATCAAACCTGTCTGGCAGATTCAATTTAGAACAAGAAGGTATCGACGCGGCCTTGGTGCATGGAAATCCCGAAGAATGGCAGGATTACTACTGCGAAAAGCTCAGTGAAGATGAACTGGTTTTGGTGTGCAGTCCTGAATTGATAGCGAAGACAAAGGACTCAAACATCACTCAACTCTTAAAGCAGTATCCCATCATTGAAGTTACTAACGAACGAAGAAAAAATGACTGGAACGTGTGGCTGGACGCGACGGGTATCCAGCGACCTAAAAATAAAAAACCAATCACTTTTAACATGTCGATACAAGCCGTCCAGGCCACAACTCGTCGTTTGGGGTTATTAGTCACTCATCGCTTGTTTGTGAAGGATGACATCAAATATGGTCAGCTAATCGAGCTGGGTGAACCCGTCATTAATCCTCATCAACAGCTTTACTTTGTATGCCCGCCACACAAGCTAAAGCTTGAATCGTTTCATCTGTTGCGATCTTGGCTACAACAATCATTCAACTATTAGAAACTTTTGTTAAGCACATTCACTGAAAAACTAGTATAAAGTTAGAGGAGCACTTTTCATCCAAGGATGGTTTATGAAGCAGTATCAAATATGGCTAAGCGCACTCTGTTTTGCAGTATCTTTGAGTGCGACCGCAGAAGCAGAAAATGATAACCGCCTTTCAGAACAAGGGATCTCCACGGCAATTATTGGAGGGCAGCAGGCGACCCAAAACCAACTTCCTTTTTTTGCACGTCTTATTCTACATAAAACTGGCGCTAATCAGTTTGCCAATATTTGTGGGGGAACCATTGTAAACGACCGTTTCATTTTAACTGCGGCTCACTGCGTAGAACCAAGCGTTTTCACTGACGGGTGGACAATCAACGATCTACGAGTGCTAGTCAAAAACCCTACGATGAATGACGTGTTTGTTGAAGAATTCAAAGATGTTCGCTCTATCACGATTCATCCTGATTATGTGCCTAGCGATTTATGGATTAATGACATCGCTGTCCTTGAATTGACTCGCCCTATTACCGATAACGTTCAATCCATCACTTTACCGCAAGACTTTGGAGACTACAGCAGCAAGACGGTTTATCAGATATTCGGTTTAGGTCAGACCTCGACTAGTGATGAAAACGGGCCAAACTATTTACGCTGGGCAGAAGTAAAACCCCTTACCGACAGCCAATGCGCTTCACTGGTAACAGGGTTTAATGCTCAGGAAAGTTTGTGTGCGAATGGATTTCCTGAGCGAAGCTACACTGGTATCTGCCGCGGTGACTCAGGCGGTCCTCTCACTTATCAAGACAATAATGGCATGTATCAGCAAATCGGTATTGTTAGCTATGGTTCTTCTGTTTGTGAATCTGCTGCGATTCCGAGTGTGTTTACTGAGGTTCTAAATTATACAACGTGGATTGAAGCCCAAACCAGTTCGGGAGTGAAAACTCGTTATAACGCCCTCTTAGCAAGTACAGAAGATTATCATAGTGAAGGCGATTCCGGCTTTGAACCAGAAGATACTAACACGTCGGGCTTTGACGATAACGGCAGCGGCGGCGGTGCTCTCGGATCAGGGTTGATCATGCTTGGAGGCTGGTTTGGTTGGCTAAGACACCGCAGAAATGATTCGCGCTCCTAGTTGCGTCAACAAGACATCATAATATCTTGCGCTTAACGCGAGAGTTAATGATGTCTTCAATCATCTTTTGCTCTTTTTTCGCTTTTTCATAGTTCTGCTTAGTACGCCAACGCTCAAGCACTTTTTCTAACCCTTGAACGCGTGCGTGCTTGTGTTCTAGTGTTTTCTGTACAGATGCACATTCCGCTTGCATAACGGCTTGCTCTTGCTCGTGGTGACGAAGCATTCTTTGTAGCATTTGGTCAACACGATTAAAGTTCATCAAAGCCGCGCTCGTCAGCGTCGGGCCGGTTCGGGTTGATTGTCCAGCGTGGCCTTTCAACGCCGATAACTGTTCCAATTGCATTGAAAGATGGGAGTGACGCTGACGCATGGCATCAAGTTGTTGACCCACACGATCACGCTGTTTTTCTTCCATTTGCTGTAACTTGCCTACGGCTTTTAACTTGGATTTCATTTCAGCCTTGTCACTCCCATTTGATTAAGCACTTTGAAAAAGCTGCGCGAGCTCGGTCAAACTGGTTGGGTAATCTACAGACTCATTGGCAGCTTGTTGTAGATATGCACGCAAGTTTGGATACATAGCAACAGATTGATCTAACTCAGGATCTTGTCCTGGTTGATAACCCCCTAATGGCAGTAACTCTTTAACCTGAAGGTAGTTGGAGTACATTTGACGGAAGTTATTCGCAATCGTGCTGTGTGCGTCCTGCGTACAAGTATTCATACAACGGCTAATAGACGCGTTGATATCTATCGCGGGATAATGCCCTTGCTCAGCTAGTTGACGCGATAAAACAACATGCCCATCTAAGATGGCGCGCGCGGAATCCACGACAGGATCTTGTTGGTCGTCCCCTTCTGCCAATACGGTGTAAATTGCCGTTAAGCTACCATGTTGATTTTCACTGTTACCCGCTCGCTCTAGGAGTTGAGGTAACACGCTGAAGACAGAAGGCGGATAACCACGAGAAGCTGGAGGCTCACCGAGCGAAAGAGCGATTTCGCGCTGTGCCATGGCGTATCGGGTTAGAGAGTCCATCAGAAGTAGAACGTCTTTGCCTTGGTCTCGGAAATACTCTGAAACGCGATGACAAAGTAGTGTCGCTCTTAACCTCATTAGCGGGGATTCATCAGCAGGAGCCGCGATAATGATCGCTTTCTTGCGCGCTTCTGGGGTTAAGTTTCTCTCGATGAACTCACGTACTTCTCTGCCTCGCTCACCGATAAGCCCGACCACAATTACATCGGCCTCCGTGTTTTTGGTGATCATCCCCATTAACACACTTTTACCGACGCCACTGCCAGCCATCAAACCAATACGTTGGCCTTTGCCTACCGTCAATAGTCCATTAATCGCTCGCACGCCTACGTTGAGTGGCGTATCAACTGGGCGTCGCTTCAGTGGGTTAATCGGTTTTGGTTCAAGTGAAACTCGATCACCCCCCTTAAGCGGTGCCCCGTCATCTAACGGCTCACCTAAACCATTCAGTACGCGTCCTAACCACTGAGAGCTTAGCTGCACGGTACTGTCACCATCAAGAGGGATGACTTTTGCACCTGCAAACAGACCGCCTAAACGGCGGATAGGCATGAGGTAAGCAATAGTGTGTTCAAAGCCCACAACTTGCGCTTCGATCATATCGCCTTCCGCGGTTTCTACGAGACAACGCTGCTCAAGCTTAAACCGACACCCTACGGCTTGTAACATTAAGCCGTTTACTTTTATCAATCGCCCTGTTACGCGAGCAACAGGGATTGAATCGAGCGAAGCCAAGGCTTCGCTCAAACGCTCACTTAATAGTTCATGGCTTAGGGTATTACTCATGCTCAGACTCTACCTGTGGAATACTGACTTCATCCAAAAGGTGTTGCTTTACATTGTCCATACAGGCTTCCAAACGAGAGTCGCAGCTCGCATCCGCTTCTGCGTCATCAGTCACTAACTGACAGCCACCAATAGGAAGCTCCGTATTAGGGACCAGTTTCCAAGATTGCGGCAAATCAGCATTGATGTGAGTAATGCGCTCTAAATCTTGCGGATTTAAATGCACAGTTACTGTTTCCGCTTTACCAGGCATGGCAGACAATGTCTCGTCCACCAAAGCTAGGATCTGCTGAGGCATTAAAGTGAGCTCGGCACGAATCACTTGCTGAGCTACCTTTTGTACCAGTTCACAAATCATATGGCGTTGTTGCTGTTCTTTTTCATCTTGCCAACGAGAAAGGGCGTGAAAAAGTTCATTGACAGGCTTCGCCGCCTCCAAAAAGCCTTGCTTTCCAGACTGCTCACCGGAAACAAAGCCTTTTTGGAAACCTTCTTTTTGGCCTTCCAACAGACCTTGTTGCTTCCCCTGTTCGATACCTTGGCGTAAGCCTTCCTCATGTCCTTGTTGCAAACCTTGTTGAAAACCTTCTTCAAGTTGCTGTTGGATATCTATTTGAGGTTCTTGCCAGCCTTGGTTATCTAGCCCGAATTCGTCTTCGATAGTCTTAGGTTGCGCTAAAGGCGGAAAACGGTGTAAACGATACCCGCTCGGAGGCAATCGCATAGTACTTGATTTTGTCTCTAGCATGACCTTACTCCACCGTTGGCTCTTCATAGAGAAGCAGCTGAACTTCACCAGATTCATCCAGCTCACGTACCATTTGCATGATGTCTTGACGTGCTTTTTGAACTCGACTTAACGCAACAGCGCCGCGTGCGTCCATGTCATCTTCTAGCGCTTTCACCATACGTTGCGGCATTGAACGCTTAATAGCTTGCTGTAAGGTAATATCGGAACCTTTTAGCGCGACTGCCCACAACTCTAGCGGGATTTGCTGCACCAACATGTCCATGGTTTCTTCGCGTTGTCGGCCAAGAACCATAAAGTCGAACATGTTTTCTTCGATTGCATTAACAACATCTTCATCATGCAACTTCAGCATTTCCATCAATGAACCACGGTCACCTTCAAAGCGGTTAATGATATCTGCTGCTTGCTTAACACCTGATAACGGCGTGCTTTGACTTGCGGATACTTTTTCGATGCAACGCTCAACGAGTTCATGCAAATCAACGGCAACTTGATGATCGATATCTTGCAATTGAGCAATACGGAACAAGATTTCGTCATGGTAATCTTGTGGCAAGTGCTTCAATACCGCTGAAGAGCTGTCTGCTGGCAAATACGCTAGAAAAATTGCTTGCATTTGTGGGTGCTCATTCACAATGAAACGAGCGAGAGTTTCTGCTTCCACCCACTGTAAGCGCTGCATATTGTTGCGAATTTCATCGCCATATAAGGTATTTAATAACCCTTTTGCCAAATCGTTACCCAATGCTTTACGCAATGTATTAGATAGGTATTCCTTAGAGGCTCCTCGAATACCGCTGTGCTCACGGAAATCTTCAAAGAAAGTTTGAATAACACCACGAGCAGAATCGCTCTTAATGCCATTTAACTTCGCCATTGCACGAGTCACACGCTGGGTTTCATCACGG
Organism: Vibrio sp. PBL-C16; assembly: GCF_034321865.1. Taxonomy (NCBI): domain Bacteria; kingdom Pseudomonadati; phylum Pseudomonadota; class Gammaproteobacteria; order Vibrionales; family Vibrionaceae; genus Vibrio; species Vibrio sp. PBL-C16. The sequence goes on from NZ_JAXLNY010000001.1 coordinate 1,054,242, forward strand.
CTAAAGTGTTGCAAAACCTTCGCTGCGGCATCCTCGCCCATGCCTAATAGCACGAGCGCGGTTTGTTCAACATAACTAAGCGTCTGCTTTGATAGAACTGTGTTCATTGATGTTTACCCATTGTTTCAGTATTTCGGCTACGCGCTCTGGCTCTTCATTAGCAATAAGCTGTAGGTGTTTCAATTGAATTTCTAATGGCGAACCTGCTGGTGGTAGCATGTCGCTGTTTACATCTAAACCTGAAGAGGCTGAGATGCCTTTTTCAGATAGGCGGCGATCAAGTACTTCTTCATGCTCGCGCTCTTCACGCGTTTGCAAGTTTTCGTAGTCAGGCTCTTCCTGAGGCTCAGCAAAATTTAGCTCAGGCACAGGTTTATCAACGCCAGTTAGGTGCATGATTAATGGACGCAGTACGAAGAAGATCATCGCCAAGCCTAACAAGCCACCAATAACGTAGCGTATTGGCTGCTGTACTGTAGGGTCTTGCCACCACGGCAGTGCAGGAGGAGCATCAATTTCAATTGGGGTGAAGTTGAAACTCATTAAACTTAAGCTGTCACCTCGTGTGGCAGAGATACCAACAGCATCCATGATCATGTTTGAGATTTGCTCTTTATCGGCTTCACTCCACGCCACACCATCTGGCGAAGCTTTCGAGTTCAACAGAACCGAGACACTAAGCTTTTCTATTTGGCCTTGTTGGTATTGAGTACGACGAACACTGCTCCCTACAGCATATTGACGATTCACTTCAGATCGCGCATTCGTGTTTTGGCTATCGTTCGTTTCCACTTCACCAGATCCTGTCACTGGCGGTTGGTTACTTAGAGAACCAGGAACACCCAACGCAATTTGATCAACCGAGTTGTTATGAATGGTGTGCTCATTACGCACAACCGGTGCGTTATCCAAAATTTCTTGTGTTTCTTCAACTTGGCTAAAGTCCAGATCGGCAGCGACTTGTACTCGGAAGTTACTCGGCCCCACAATCGGCGTAAGCATATCTGCTGCGCGTTGGATGATCTGTTTTTCAACACTCTTCTGGTATTCAAGATATTTCGCATTTACTTTACCAGCTTCCGCGGAAGCGACATCCGCACTAAGAAGACGGCCATACTGGTCAATGACAGAAACAAATTCTGGCTTCATTGCCGTGACACTGCCGACCACTAGGTTAATGATCGCTTCAACTTGTTCAGGCTTTAAGTCTTCACCAGGTTTGAGCTCAAGCATGACAGATGCTGAAGGATTCTCACTGTTTTGGCGGACGAATAGAGTTTGACGAGGTATTGCTAAATGAACACGCGCGTTCGCTACTGAGTTCAAAGACATGATAGTACGTACTAACTCACCTTCTAAACCATGACGATAACGCGCCGTTTCCATAAATTGGCTCGTACCAAGAGAGCTATCTTCCTTGAGCGAATCCAAACCTGTCGGCAGCTTAGCTTTAACACCTTTTGATGCAAGCAACATGCGTACCTTCGCAACCTCACCTTCTGGTACAAGAACTTGTCCATTTTGCTCTTGCATGCGGTAGCTTACGCCTTCGCTTTCTAATACCGACACAATTTCGCCGATATCAAAACGCTCTTGCTGGCTATATAGCGGACGAAAGCTCTGCGAGGAACTCCATAGTGCAACCACAATAATCGCTGCAACAATCGCAGCTAACACCGCAGATAGCACTAAGTTTCTCTGACTGCTAGACCAGATTTGCTTCAGCTTCGTTGTCACATCGTCCATGCCGTTGGCAGTAGAAAATGTCTGTGCTGTGCCGGTAGCCATAGCTGTGTTTCCGGCGACTTGGGGGGTTAGTTCTGACATGAATTACACCGGCATCTTCATAATATCTTCAAATGAGGTCACGACTTTGTTGCGCACTTGCATCAAAGCATTAAAGGACAAGCTGGCTTTTTGGCTCGCGACCATTGCACCAACTAGGTCATCACTTTTTCCTGTTTCTACGGCCGTCATTTTTTGACTAGCCACTGATTGATGTTGATTCACTGTATCCAACACATTTGTCATCGCTTGTGAGAACGATAAAGGTGCGTTTAGTGATTGTTGATCTAAAGGATTTGCACTCACGATAAACTCTGGCGGCTGCACTTGTGCCTGCATCGCCTGCATTTTTGACAACATAAGTTGCTCTGCCGAGACCGCATGAGTAGGTTGACTTGCCATCTATTTTTTCTCCTATTAGGCAGCCGAGCCTAGTGCCGACTGTAAATCAATACCATGTTCTCGCATTGCTGCGAGCTTGTAGCGTAGCGCTCGAGTAGAGACTCCAAGCGCGTTTGCGGTTTTCGTTCGGTTTCCACCAAACTGACGTAACTTTTCCAAAATAAACTGATATTCAGCTTGCTTCTTCGCTTCTACATGACCAAAACTTGAAGTTGGCTCTGCTGTAGGAACTGACGCGACAAGCTCAATAGGCAGCATCAGGTCATGGGCTGTAATGTAATCACCATGACGCATGACCAAAGCGCGTTGAATGACATTTTCCAACTCACGAATATTGCCCGGCCAGTGATACTGACTCAGCGCACTAATCGCATCTTGGGATAGGTGACAGCGGCTGCTATCTTGATACTTTTCAATAAAGAATTGGCTAATCGGTAGAATGTCCTCTTTTCTTTCACGCAAAGGCGGCCAGTGCAGAGGCAGCACATCTAATCGATAATAAAGATCTTCACGGAACGTGCCTTTTTGAACTTCCTCACGTAAGTCTTTGTTGGTTGCCGCAATAACACGAATATCGAGCTGAACGGCTTTATGGCTACCAACACGTTCTACTTCACGCTCTTGAAGGACGCGTAACAATTTAGCTTGAACCGCAGGTGACATTTCACCAATCTCGTCAAGCAGAATCGTCCCGCCATTTGCTTCTTCAAACTTACCGCTTTGAGAATTTGTCGCTCCGGTGAACGCGCCTTTTACATGACCGAATAGCACAGCCTCTAACATTGACTCTGGAATGGCGGCACAGTTAACCGCCACAAATGGACCATTGATACGCGGAGAGTGCTCATGCACATATCGCGCCAGCACTTCTTTACCCGTTCCCGATTCACCTGTAATAAGCACACTCGCGTTAGTACATGCTGCACGATGCGCCAATTGCAGAACTTGTTTGCTTCTCCAAGACTCCGCAACAATGTTGGCCATTGGCTTACCTAACGCTTCAACACGTTTAAGCAGATTAACCAACTGATTAGATTCAAATGGGCGTAATAGATAATCAGTAGCGCCCGCTTTCATCGTCTCAGCAGCCAAGATGCCTTGTTCTTGGTCGACAATCGCAATAACAACACCCGAATTTCGCTGCTTTTGGTGACACGCGACAAACTCACGAACACACATATCCGGCAGCGTAGAGCTCACTAAAGTGATTTCTGCTCGCTCTTCAAGCAAAGCGCCTCGACCAGTACGAGTGTGTTTCGCGGTGTAACCTGCATTTTGCAACACATCCAATACTGGTTGAGCAAGAGCTTCATTTGGCTCAACCAACAAAATTTTCGTTTTCGTCATCATTGAACCTTAACTTTCGTTTGTTGATTTTGTGATTGTAGATCTGGGTAGTGTTTCGTAGCCGTATACTCGTTGTCCCTCACTAAACGCAGGGTGACACGTCGGTTTTTTGCTTGGCCATTAACCGAGTTATTGCTGGCAATTGGGTAACGCGAACCATGAGCTCGTGTTTCGATCATCGACTCGTCGACCCCAAGCTCAATCAAAGCGTTGGTGACTTGCTCTGCTCGAGTACGTGACACAGAAAGGTTCGTTAAACTTGAACCAACGTTATCGGTGTGACCGTCGATGAGGATTTTGGTCACTCGATCATCCACAGATACATAGCTATACAGCGCTTTTAGTGTTGCTTTCTGTCCACGACTTAACGTCTTCTGACCAAACTCAAATGAGAGCGCCATATCCCTTGCCTCTGAAAAAGACAATTTAGGCAATCGCGCGCGACACGCATTAAATGATTTCAATGCGTTTTGAATTTGAAGAGTAGGAATCACAATCTCTGAAACAGAGGAAGCATTACTTCCTTTAAGTGACAGTGTCACCCAACTACCCGAAGCAATTGAATCCATGAATTCTTCAGCGCCTTTATTAAAGATGAAACGCTGAGACGGCTTAGTAAATTCAAGGGAGCCAAATTCTTTTCTATAAAGCTCATTACTCCAAGGAGCATTTTGAGTTGTTAAAGCAATCGTTTTCCATTTATTGTTTTCATATTCTATATCGGAAATAAAATAGAATTTATTATTAGGTTCCGCTAGGAAATAAAACTTCCCATAGTCATTATTTGATTGCAACAAGTTGCATTTGAATTTATTTCCCTCATATGTCCATTTAGAGAGGTCCATAGGGATTGTTAAGACTTCTTCTGAATATGACACTTTTGAAAAAATAAAACTGATAACAATAATTGTGTTACAAATTATCAAACGGACATGATTCATGTATATCTTACATTCCCATGACTTAAACCGTTTAATTAAATATGCCACCAAGCCGAGAGAACTGGCATAGCTAATCATTTTAATTACCTATTCTGAATATTAAAATTGGTTACAAAACGCTCAAGAGAGCACGCTTAGCCTCCAACGGAAGCTTTAAGCATAAAAAACAGTATCTTATAATTTATTTATTTGAAGTGGTTGTTACGCCATAAAGGCAATTTAAAAAATCTATAACAACTAAAACGCTCAACATTGTTATTTTATTTATTAAGTGATTTATAACGAAAACTAACTCTTTTTAAATTTCATTAAAAGATTATGACTATATGAACAAAGCAACATGTGAACTAAAGTCACAATCTTAGAGTTTGGAGCTAAAAGATCATTAAAATTTCTGTGTAGACTACACGCCATTAAGTTAAAACACTTTCGATTGTTAACGCACGGTAAAATATAAATGGAAAATAGAGTTAGCGAGCCTATTTCTGATAGTCAACTACTTGATGTAGAATTATTAGGCAAACCTATTCATATCATTCGTGAGAAGCTCGATAATTTAATTTCAGAATCTTGCTCAAACCTTACGACTGAATTACAAAATTGGCTCAGCACAGGAAAAGTGGAAGCTAGCTTAACCTCAGTAGACTTGCACCGCTTTACATCGGTTGAGATGGACAAAGAGCAAACGTCGACCTATCAACATCAGGAAGGCGGCATGGTATTCATCCATGGTAACCCTCACACGCTAATAAAGTTGGCTGATAGATTTTATGGTGCAAGTGCAGAGCGTTCAGCCGCTACTCTGACGGCCAGTGACTTACGTTTACAAGAGCGCATCAGTCGAATCATCATCGGTTGGCTTGCTCCTGGTGAAATGTGGGACACGGGTGAGTATGAGACCCCTAGAGGAATTGGCATTAACGTTCAATTAAACATTGCGTTTGACGATCATCAAGGCTCAATTCATCTCAAGCTAGATGGTCATCTTATTCAAACGCTGATCGAGCAGCTTGAACTACAACCTGATACCGATTTATTTCAACCTTTCTGTCGTTCTTTAGAGACGACCCCCGTTCGACTGAACGTTGTTCTAAGTAAAAAGAAGATGCCTTTAAGTGATGTGGTTGGCTTACAACCCAACGATATTTTACCTATTGAGCTTCTTAACACGGTTCCAGTAAGCATTGGCAACCAATCTCTATTTACAGGTCGTATTGCCGAGCAAGACGGCCAACTTGTTTTGATCTTTAACCCTGATAAGGAACCGCAGCGATGAGCGAAGCGCTAGAAACTAATGCATTCGACGCAGAAGAACTGAACTTTGATGATTTTCAATTAGAAGACTTTGAAGCCGAAGATACGCTCCAACAAGAACCAGCCACTGCGGAACGTGACCTTAGCTTTTTCAAAAGCATTCCTGTCACAGTCACGCTGGAAGTTGCGAGTAAGGAGATCCCACTTGGGGACTTAATGAAAGCGGGTGAAGGCACGGTTATCGAGTTGGAAAAGCTCAATGGCGAGCCTTTAGACGTGAAAGTAAACGGTTCTCTTATGGGCCACGCTGAAGTTGTCGTTGTCAATGATAAGTATGGACTTCGTCTGATCGATGTACATGACTCTGCATTGAGTGGCGTTGGTCAATAATCTTAGGTAGGCATCACAATGAAAAATCTGAGCGCTTGGCACCGTTGGTTACCTCTTTTGGTATTGGTGTCACTTTTGTTTGCTTTCCCAACAATGGCGGCTGACAACGGCTTAACTATCTTGTCCGTTTCTGATGGCGACACACAACAAGAATACAGCGTTAAACTGCAAATTCTGTTGTTGATGACGGCGCTCAGTTTTCTTCCAGCATTTATTTTGATGGCGACGAGCTTTACTCGAATTGTCGTTGTCCTTGCGATTTTGCGCCAAGCTCTTGGTCTTCAACAAAGCCCACCTAACAGAGTGTTGGTCGGGATCGCTCTCGCATTGACGTTACTGATTATGCGCCCTGTCTGGAGCGATATTTATGAAAATGCGTTTCAGCCATACGACAACGGCGAAATCACGCTAATACAGGCTTTTTCTGTTGCAGAGAAACCAGTGAGAGAGTTCATGCTGGCACAGACGCACCAAAGCTCTCTTGAACAAATGTTACGTATTGCCAATGAGCCTCTCGACCAAAACGTTGAGGATATTTCATTTGCCGTTGTCTTGCCTGCATTTGTCATTAGTGAACTAAAAACCGCCTTCCAAATTGGTTTTATGCTTTTCATCCCGTTTTTGGTCATCGACTTGGTTGTCGCCAGTGTCCTGATGGCAATGGGTATGATGATGCTATCACCTTTAATTGTCTCACTTCCCTTTAAGTTGGTGGTATTTGTACTCGTGGATGGTTGGGCAATGACAGTTGGCACCTTATCTGCCAGCTTCGGTTAACTAGGAGCAGTTATGACCCCAGAACTAACCGTAACGTTATTTTCCGATGCAGTATGGCTGATCATTTTGATGGTTGCCGTATTGGTTGTTCCAGGCTTAATTGTCGGTTTGTGTATCGCCGTATTTCAGGCTGCCACACAAATCAACGAGCAAACACTCAGCTTTTTGCCACGTTTGCTCGTTACCTTATTAATGGTGATTTTTGCAGGTCACTGGATGCTCCGTAAGATCATGGAACTGTTTGATTTCTTGTTCCACAACATACCAGGGATGATTGGCTAATGGCCATCACATTTGCAGAGCTCTCGGCGATACTCGGTCAACTCTGGTGGCCGTTTTTTCGTGTGGGAGCCGTATTTATTTCAATGCCTTTCTTTGGTGATGCGATTATTCCTGTTTGGGTTCGTACTTTACTGGCCCTCTCGATCGTTGTCATTACTGGACCGTTAATGCCACCCATGCCACAAGTCGAGTTATTCTCTATGACTTCTCTGTTCCTTGCTTTTGAGCAAGCTATTTGGGGAGTAATGTTTGGGTTAATTTTGCACATGCTCTTTAACGTTTTCACCATGCTTGGTCAGGTGATTTCTCTGCAAATGGGCTTAGGTATGGCGATGATGAATGATCCTATTAACGGGCTTTCTGTCGCCATTTTGGGACGCATATTTCTGATTTTCTCAACCTTGTTGTTTCTTGCGCTAGAAGGACACTTACTCGTCATAGATATCGTGATTCAAAGCTTTGTTGTTTGGCCAGTCGGATCTGGTATCACATCGCTTTCTCTGCAAGGTGTTGTCAATATTTTCGGTTGGATGTTTGCCTCTTCACTCGCTTTGGCTTTGCCCGCTATTGTTTCCATGCTTCTAGCCAACATCAGTTTTGGTGTAATGAACCGAGCCGCACCATCACTTAATGTCTATGCGTTAGGTTTTCCTATGACGATGCTGCTGGGTCTATTCAGCGTATTAATCTCAGTTTCTGGTGTTCCTGGTCGCTACACGGCGCTCGTTCACGACACCATTAGACACTTGAGTAACTTTATGTTGGGGGGAGCATGAGCGATCAATCTTCTCAAGACAAAACTGAAAAAGCCTCACCGCAGAAGGTAAAGAAAGCCCGTCAGGAAGGACAAATTCCTCGCGCGAAAGAGTTTACTACTGCGGTTATATTTCTAGCGGTGGCGCTCTACTTTTACTCTCAGCTTAATAGTATTTGGGAAAGCATGTCGGGGATCTTTCGCTACAACATGATGCTGACGCGAGCCGACCTAGAAAATCCTAAACAACTTGTCGAGCAATTGGGACAAAGTTTAGCAGTCATCATCGACATGCTATTACCATTGTTTACCGTCATTATTATCGTGACCTGTGGTAGTAGCCTTGTGCTAGGCGGCTGGATGTTCCGTCCCGCGAACGTGATGCCAAAGCTCAGCAAAATTAATCCTTTGAGCGGGATAAAGCGCATTTTTTCGACCCGCTCAGTGGTTGAGCTCTTAAAGTCGACGTTCAAAGTAGCCGTGATCTTCGGCATCTTATATGGCTATTTAGACAACCACTTACAGCCATTACTTGGCATGCAAAACCTCCCACTCAGCCAAGGTTTTTCTCTAGTAATGTCAATTCTGTTTGAAGGCTTACTCTTAATGGGCTTCGCCTTGTTGTTATTTGGGGTTATCGACATTCCTTATCAGCGTTGGGAACACCTAAAAGAACTCCGCATGACGAAACAAGAATTGAAAGAGGAATTTAAAAATAATGAAGGTCGTCCGGAAGTAAAACAACGTATTCGTCAAATACAGCAACAGTTTGCGCGCCGTAAGATCGATAAAATGGTGCCGACGGCTGACGTGATCATCACAAACCCAACGCACTACGCAGTCGCACTGAAATACGAGCCTTCGCTTTCTGACGCGCCCTTTGTCGTCGCAAAAGGCGTAGACGAAACTGCTATGCACATTCAACGTATCGCCCGAGAAAACAAAGTGGAAATCATTAACTCCCCGCCACTTACCCGTTCGATTTATCACACGACGGCGATTGAACAAGCAATCCCAAGCCAACTGTACATCGCAGTGGCACATATTCTTACTTACGTTTTGCAATTGAAAGCCTTTCGTAAAGGTGAGGGAAAAGAGCCAATTCCTTTACCTCATTTTTCGATTCCAAAACATTTGCAGCACTGATTAACCCGCGTTTATCCAAGGACACGAAAGTATGCTTAACCGGTTAAAACAACTTCAAACATCAACCAAAGGCTACGTTGGCATTCCAATCGTCTTGCTAATGATATTAGCAATGGTGATTCTTCCTTTGCCTCCTCTGCTACTGGATGCGCTGTTTACCTTTAATATCGTCTTAGCAATCCTAGTATTGCTGGTCAGCACAACCGCAAAGCGACCATTAGATTTCTCTGTTTTTCCAACTATTTTGCTGGTCGCAACATTATTACGTCTCACATTGAACGTGGCTTCTACGCGAATTGTACTCCTAGAAGGACATAATGGTGGTGACGCAGCGGGTAAGGTCATTCAAGCATTCGGTGAAGTCGTCATTGGCGGTAACTACGTCGTTGGTATGGTGGTGTTCGTCATCTTGATGATCATCAACTTCGTCGTAATCACCAAAGGTGGTGAACGTATTTCTGAGGTTTCAGCCCGCTTTACGTTGGATGCTTTACCAGGCAAACAAATGGCAATTGATGCCGACTTAAACGCTGGCCTTATCGATCAGGAAACGGCTCGCTTACGCCGTAAAGAAGTCGCCAACGAAGCCGATTTTCATGGTTCGATGGATGGTGCATCAAAGTTTGTGCGTGGCGATGCCATCGCAGGTTTGTTGATTCTGTTTATCAATATCATTGGTGGTATCAGTATTGGTGTCTTCGAGCATGGACTCGCTGCGTCTGACGCCTTTAAAACTTATGCCCTACTCACAATCGGTGATGGTCTAGTTGCTCAAATTCCTTCACTACTATTGGCAACGGCTGCCGCGATTATCGTTACGCGAATTAATGATAGCGATAATGGCATGTCGGAAACCATGCAAAAGCAATTACTGGCAACTCCTGCAACGCTATTTACTGTCGCAGGTATTATGGCGGTAATCGGTATGGTACCGGGTATGCCACACCTAGCCTTTTTTGCGTTTGCTGGCGCATTAGCGTTCGCAGGGTGGCGTCAAACCAAGAAGCCAGTGCAAGACTCCCAGATTGAAGAGGTCGAAGCACTTTCACAAGCAATGCAAGACGATGATACACCGCTGACATGGGATGATATTCCTCACGTCCAAACATTATCACTTGCGCTTGGTTATCGACTCGTCCATCTAGTCAACAAAGAACAAGGGGCTCCTTTATCACAACGTATCCGCGGTGTGCGTCGAAACCTTTCTGAACAAGTTGGCTTTTTATTACCTGAAGTTCGTATTCGTGACAACCTGAGCCTCAAGCCAAACCAATACACAATTTCTCTAAATGGCGAAGTCATTGAGCAAGGTTTTATTGAACCAGAGCGTTTAATGGCGATAGCGGTTGGCGAAACTTACGGTGAGGTAGATGGCATTTTGGGTAGCGATCCTGCTTATCAGTTGCCAGCTGTGTGGATTGAGCATCAAGATAAAGCAAAAGCACTTAATATGGGTTACCAAGTTGTCGATGATGGCACTGTTATTGCCACTCATATTAGTAAAATCATGAAGACAAACCTTGCAGAATTGTTTACGCACGACGATGTGGAAGCAATAACCCAGCGTTTGACACAACAAGCCCCGAAACTAGCAGAAGCATTAGCAGCAGCACTTAATCCAGCACAGCAGCTGAAAGTATATCGTCAGCTTTTATTGGACCAAGTGCCACTAAAAGATATTCGCACGATTGCCAACACAATGTTGGAATCCGCGGAAAATACAAAGGACCCGATCCTACTTGCATCTGATGTACGCTGTGCACTAAAGCGTACGCTTGTTAACTTAATTGCAGGACAAAAGAACGAATTAAATGTCTACGCACTGTCTGATGAGTTAGAACAAATGCTACTAACTTCACTGCAACAAGCACAATCTTCTGGTACGGTAACACTAGATAGCTTCCCAATTGAGCCAAACATTCTTGGTCAGTTCCAACAAAACTTGCCATTGATCAGACAACAGCTTAAACAACAGGGGCTACCTCCGATCCTTCTCGTTATGCCACAGCTGCGCCCTCTTCTAGCGCGTTACGCTCGTACATTTACACAAGGGCTGGCAGTATTGTCTTACAACGAAATCCCAGAAAACAAACAAATCAATGTGGTAGGAAACCTTGGTTAATCTTATTTCAACACATGCGATGTACGAACATTTGGTTGGTCTCGCAGTACAACATATCGTCACGGATGACGATCAATTAGTCTTTGATGCTTTAAAACACAATGATGTCCAACACGCATGCCAAGCAATTAGGGAAGCTCAATCAGGAGAAGTAGAATTCCAACACCTGACGTTGAGATTTGGTATGCGTGGAGAACAAAGTGTCTATCAATTCAAACTCTCTGAACAAATGCAGTACTGCCTGGATTTGTTCAGTCTTTACCTTGCACTAAGACAAACACAATTTCAGTTAGAAGCCTTTCATCACGACTTGATTAGTAATGTTGTCGTGCCGATTCGCGTGGATGCATTACTGTGGGAGCCTGGGGTTTATTTCCTCGAACAGACGATTCAATTCCACTCTTCTGCTTTTCAACATGTGATTCCTTCTCTTCAAGCTGATGAAACGTTATGTGATCGTGATAAAGTCGCCACACTCACCAAAAAGTTAAAAGAGAATGCATATTCACTTTGGTTTGAAGTCGCGACATCGCAAGTGAACTTCGAGCGCGTCGCAGACTTTAGTCCCGATATGATCAAATTGTCAGTCACACTAGAGGATAAAGAAGAAAGACACGCTTTCCTACCTATTGCTAAGTTCTTAAGAAAGCATAAATATACTTGGGTTGCCGGACGTGTAGCGAGTCAAACGGAACTTAACCGTTATCGTTTATTGGGTGCCAGTTATTATTTTGGTTATTTCAGCGATATCCCAACCTCTCTCTCCTTTCAGTCTTTTGATGAGGAATAGTTGAAACTCAACCATTTATATTTAAAACAGCACGATTTATTCGTGCTGTTTTTTTATTTATAACGGATAACCACAAGATCATTGGGCAATAGTTTCTTTAACTTAACTAAAAAATTTAGGCTTATATGATGATTTTCCCGGTTTTCATGGAATACAAATCACTAAAAATCATCAATTTTTATCTTTTTTAGAAATTTTTTAATTTTCAAATTAATCATTAAAGCCGACCGACCGCCTCTAGTTAGTGACAAGGGAATATCCCGAGGCCTGAAAGATATAGTGACTAACTAAGGAGACTAAGATGGCTTTATCAATGCACACTAACTACGCTTCGCTTGTAACTCAAAACACAATGAACACAACAAGCGGACTTCTAAACACAGCAATGGAACGTCTAAGCACAGGCTACCGTGTGAACTCAGCTGCTGATGACGCTGCTGGTCTTCAAATTGCTAACCGTCTAGAAGCGCAAACACGCGGCATGTCAGTAGCAATGCGTAACGCACAAGACGGCATCTCTATGATGCAAACTGCTGAAGGTGCGATGGATGAAATGACAAACATCGTTTACCGTATGAACGACCTTGCTACACAATCGTTGAACGGTTCAAACAGTGCAACAGACCGTGCGTCTCTTAACAAAGAGTTCACACAGCTTACTGCAGAACTAAACAACATCGTAGACAACACTAAGTTCGGTGGTCAAAACCTTCTTAAAGGCGGCGGCTTCGGTGCAGGTGACGTAACATTCCAAATCGGTGCATCTTCTGCTGAAACATTGACTGTAAGCGCAAGCGCAGGTATCGGTGAAATCACTACTATTCTTGCTGATGCAGCAATTACAGATGGTATCGATGACGCGACTAAAGCAAAAGCAGCACTAGACAAAATCAGCGGCGCTGACGGTCTAGTAGAAAAAATTGGTAGCTCTCGTGCAGACTTCGGTGCGAACATCAACCGTCTTGAGCACACTATGGCTAACCTTGGTAACATGGTAGAAAACGTTACAGCATCTAAAGGTCGTATCATGGATACAGACTTTGCAGTAGAGTCTTCAAACATGACTAAGAACCAAATGTTGATGCAAGCAGGTACAACTGTTCTGTCTCAAACTAACCAGCTTCCAAGCATGGCAATGTCACTACTACGCTAATTACTTAGTTAATAGTGCGCTTAATTTAAATCGTCTTAATTATAAAGCCTTCCTATGGAAGGCTTTATTTTTATCTACGAATATAAATAGAGCTCGTATTATCTTTGTGAGATTCAGGCACTCTGAATCCGAATTTCAACATAATATTAAATAAAACCTTATTAAACAGTTCTAATTCTATCGTCTCTAATTTGCTTCCTATTTTACTATCTCTAAGTTCAGGAAAATTGAACTTAGCTTCCTTTAAGATACTAGCTATCTCATCAGAATTGATGCTCTGTTTACTTAATAGTTTTTTGTTAATGAACTCTTCATATGCACGAGCACACTTCATCAATCGTAACGCAAATTCATTCATAACTGACATTCTTTGAAACGTAAAAAATTTAATTTTTAGTGAGAACACTTGCACGTCACACTATCAAAAATAATATCAAAACGTAATTAATGTACTCTGTAAGAATTATCTGAATCAAGCTGAAGTAAAGGCTGAATATAACGTCTAATTAAAACATCTCTCCTAATTAGAACCGTCAATACAATTAAATATTTTCTTTGTTTAGGTCGCCTTTTCTTATAAGGAAATTACTTTTTCCATGGAGGAAGGCGGAACAAACAAGGTGGAAACACCACTTCCTCCCAAGAAAACAAAATAGCTTTAAACCTTTGTTTTAATTGAATTTAATATACGGCACGTATCTTGCCACTGATAATTAAACTAAGGCGTAGCATTCAAAGTATTCAAGCCAATAAGAGATGAGAGGAGCACACCTCATGAGTTCTTTAGACCCAGTAAAAATGGCAACCCAATTCGCACAATTGGACACAAACCCATTCAAAAACCGTTACCAAGCGCAAGCTAATGTGTACCAGTCACAACTGTCAGCTTTTAATAAAGTTGAAAGCGCACTACGTGATTTTCGTACTGCAATGAAAGAGATGAATAACAGCACAAACAGCATCATCAAAAACAGTGCGACACTCTCTCAAGAAGGTAACTTTACTGCAAACGCGGATGCTAAAGCGCTAACGGGTAACTATCAGATTTTTGTAGAAAAAGTGGCAACAGCACATCAAGTATCTACAGGAATGCCTGCAGACCTTGAGGCGACGACAGAAGTACCAACAACTGGATCTTTAGAATTCACCATCAACGGTGAAACAATGACTCTAGACTTGTCCTCCGTTGATGTTAATGGTGACGGCACTGCAACGATCAGTGATTTAGCAAGTGCGATTAACAATCACACGGATAACCCTGGCGTTAACGCCACTCTAGTTCGCTCGAATGGTCAAACACACTTTATGCTATCGAGCACTGAGACTGGTGTCGAAAATAAGATCAACGTATCTGCAACAGGTACCGGCCAAGCGTGGTTTGAAGACGCCTTCACCAACCTCAAGCAAATTAACGCTCCGCAAGATGCGGTTATGTGGCTAGGTGCAAAAGACTCAGGCCTGAAACTAACCAACGCAAGTAATACTTTTGAAGGTGTCATCGACGGTGTTGACATTACCGTATCTAAACCGCAAGCCGCGGGAGATTCGCCAATCGGTTTAAAAATCGGAGCTGATAGCGAAGGCACTAAAGAACAACTAGATAAGTTTGTGGAAACCTACAATGCCCTTGTTTCGACTATCGATCAGTACACCCAAATTGGCGGTGAAGATCAGAAACGCGGCGTGCTCGCTAGCGACTCGACATTGCGTTCTATTGAGAGTCAGTTAACGGGGTTAATCCGAGGTGAACACAATGGTATGCGCCTAAGCGAAATCGGCGTGAGCCTAGACCGCAACGGTAAAATGAAAGTTGATCAAGAAAAGTTCAAAGAAGCTCAACAAACAAACAGCGCAGGCTTAGAGGCGTTGTTTAATGGGGATGACGCTTTGCTAGATTCTCTTGACGCAATGGTAGAGCCTTTCTTGAAGTTCTCATCAGGTACCTTTAGCACGCGTAAAGACGCAATACAGTCAAGCTTAGACCGAATCAAAGATAAACAAACCAATTTAGAGCGTAAGTACGAAATGTCGTACAACCGCTATCTCAAACAATTCACTCAAATGAATTCAATTATGACCCAAATGAACCAAACCATGTCCATGTTTAAAGCTCAAAAATAAGACATTTGGTTCCAAATTTAGGAGAAATATTCATGCTTATGGATTCTGGTTACGATTCGTACCAACAAGTCGATCTCGACGCTCAAGCGGCAGCAGCAAATCCACACCAATTGGTCATCATGTTAATCGATGGCCTACTCGATGAAGTTGAACGTATTCGCGGCCACCTAGCCGCAAATCGTTTGGCCGAGAAAGGGAATGGAATCAACAAATGCATGAACATCTTGATTGGACTAACAAGTGCTCTAGATGATGAAAACGGCGGTGAAATTGCGGAAAACCTACGCCAGCTGTATGACTTCTGCCAAGTCGAACTTTATTACGCTAGCGTGCAAAACGATGCAAATCGCTTGGTTAACGTTGAGCGTGTAATGGGTAACATTCGTGAAGGTTGGATGAATTTTGGACAACAAGCATAAAGTATCGCCAGAGCGATTCCGTCATTTATCTCAGCTCATCCAGTTCGCCGCAAAAACGGCCGATTGGCATGCGCTCAAGCGGTACGACTTGCAGTTGCGAGAGCTTTTGATCAGTCACAAGCCTTTTTTGAAAGATCCTAAGCTTGCCCCTGAAATCCAGCGAGCGAAAACAGTGCACGCTAATGCCTTCGCAGTATTAGAGAAGTCGACCAACGAGTTGAAAAAAGAGATGAACATGGTCAATGACCATCAAGAACGCGCTATGGCCTATCAATTAGCAATGACCATGGAGCTAACTCAATGATCATACCTTCTTCAACTCAGCACTCGGGTAATTCGCCAGCTAACAATGAGGGTCACATCAAGCAAGCGAACTCGGTACACGGCTTTTCTCATGGTTTTAAATCAGGGAACAAGCAGAATAGTGAGCAAGACTTTAACTCTGCGTCAGCGGTACCGAGTTTTCACCTTACGGCCTCTACTTTGAACAGCGCAAACAAAGTACAAAGTCATGGTTTTGATACAGATGACCGCTCAGCTTCAGATCCGGATGCCAACTTGACCAGTACACCAGGGTTAACAGAATCGACTGATCTTGCAGCGCAAGCTCAAGCTTTAACCCAGGGTATGATTACCATGGCAGAGAAGCAGGCTGAGAAACTAGGAAAAGCGTCATCTTTAATGACTGCGAGCGAAGTTAAGTCTGTTACTCAAGATTCGTCTAACGCTATGTTAAACACATCATCAAAACAAGATGTGAAGCAAAGTCTGCCGACTTCATCGAGTTCGCGTTTGCCTATCTCCGGTGCTGAGTTTCAAACTCTTTTGAATCAACCTGTTCAAGGCCAACCAACCGCATCTCTACTTCAAGCACAAGCTCCTACAACACAACCTGCACATTCACCGGTTGCGACGAGTCATGTTCAAGCTCAAGGCTCTGAGTGGGCAGCGGTGCGTGTTGATACCACTGCCGGAAAGTGGGGGGAGCAAATGATGCAAGTTTTACATGATCGCGTGACGCTCCAAGCTCAACAAAATGTACAAGAAGCAAAAATCCGCCTAGACCCACCAGACTTGGGGAAACTGGATTTACTTGTACGTGTTGAAGGTGACCGATTGAGTGTCCACATCAACGCCAATGCCGCAGCAACACGAGAAGCTTTAATGCAAGTTTCGGAACGATTGCGTACTGAGTTACAAGAGCAAAACTTCGTTCATGTCGATGTCAATGTTGGCTCTGATCAAAACCAAGGTCGAAATGACCCACATGCAAACGAAGAAGACGCCAATATTTTCGCCGCACGAGAATCTGGTGCATTCCAAACCACGACAACAACTAACTATTCAGAACACTGGCTAAGCACTCAAGCTTAGTGAATCTTCGAGGAAAAAGGTTATGACCAAACAACAAATGATCGCCCTGTTTATCGCCATGATCATCACCAGTGCCCTCGTTTCGGCCGTCACAATTATGGGCGGAATCTGGTACTTAAACAAACACGCTCAAGAGTCACCTGACTCTGGTTCACTGATCGAAGACTCTCCACTGTCTTTTTTGGTCACAGAACAACCGACAAGTAAAGGTCCTAGCTTCCATCCTTTGGACAAAGTCGTTTTGACCGTTAAAGGCAAGAAACAGACTCACTTTGTGATGCTAGAACTGGCAATTGAGACACGCCGTCCAGAGCGTATCAAAGAGATCGATGAATACATGCCTATGGTACAAAACTCTCTATTAAAACTGTTTAGCGACAAAACGTTTGATCAGTTACAGCAAGCGGGTGCCATCGATATTCTGCAAGACGAAGTGAAGCAAACGCTTCTACTCGCTTTTGCCAAAACAGACATCGTCCGAGAAATCGACGATGTTTTGTTGACTAAATATGTTGTGCAATAACGGAGCACAACCATGTTAGACATGAATGTACAAGACACTTACACCACAGAAGAGGAAGTGACAACACCGTCACGACCAATTGATGAAAACGCATTGCTACAACGTCATCAGGTCATGGTAAAACGCGTAGTTAACCAGCTGCGCGTTCATGCCACTTCTCACTGTAGTATTGAAGATATGCAGCAGATAGGCCTTATCGCTCTAGTCGAGGCTGGACGCCGATATGGCGATGTTGACGATCCTCACTTTCCTGCTTTCGCCGTTTGTCGAGTTCGGGGAGCTATTTTAGACGAATTACGCCGACTAGATTGGCGTTCACGTAAGACTCGTCAACAAGCCCACGAGCTCAACGACGTGACTCGAGATCTCACTCGAACGTTAGGTCGAATGCCAACGGATGCCGAAATCATCCAGGCTTTAGGGACGAATGAGCAAGATTATTACAACCGCCAAAATGCCGCTCTCGCAGGCGAGATGCAAAGCCTTGACCAACTGATGGAGAGCAGCGGTGATAGCTACATTGGCGGGCAATACGATGGCATGGAACATGAACATATTCGTCGTAGTTTAGACAGTGCTTTGGGTAAGTTACCTAAGCGCGATCAACTGCTCCTGACTCTGTTCTATCAACATGAACTCAACTTACACGAAATAGCTCTGGTATTGGATCTGACACCACCTCGTATATGTCAGCTTCACAAACAAGCGCTGAAACAACTCAACCAATTAATGTCCTCTTAGGAGTCACAAGATGCAAAAGTTTTTTGGAGTGCTCACTATCCTGGTGTGCGTCTTCGGTGGATATATGTGGGCCGGTGGTAGCTTAGGTGCTATCTGGCAGCCAGCCGAATTCCTTATCATTATTGGCGCCGCTGCTGGTTCTTTGATCATCGGTAATCCGCCTCATGTACTGAAAGAAATGCGTCGCCAAGTGCCAGCGACCATTAAAGGTCCAACAGAAGAGCATGAGTACTACATGGAATTAATGGCACTACTCAACAACTTGCTAGAGACAGCGAGAAACCGCGGATACAAGTTTCTGGATTCTCATATTGAGGCTCCGGAGCAAAGCTCTATGTTCCTCGCTTACCCGACGATCGCAGAAGATCATCGCCTAATTTCTTTCATTACTGACAATTTACGTTTAATGGCAATGGGACAGATGTCGCCTCATGAATTAGAGGGACTGCTAGAGCAAGAAATCGAAGCAATACAGAACGAAATGCTTTTACCTTCACGCTCACTACAGCGTACAGCAGAAGCACTACCTGGCTTCGGTATTCTTGCAGCAGTTGGTGGCATTATTATCACCATGCAAGCTATTGATGGCTCAATCGCTATGATTGGGTATCACGTTGCGGCAGCTCTCGTTGGTACATTCATTGGTATTTTCGGTTGTTACTGTGGCTTAGATCCACTAAGTAACGCCATGGCTCAGCGAGTAAAACGTAATATGACTGCTTTTGAGTGCGTTCGTGCAACCTTGGTTGCCTACGTAGCGAAAAAGCCGACATTGCTCGCCATTGACGCTGGTCGTAAACATATTCAGCTAGACATCAAACCAACATTCAACCAAATGGAGAAGTGGTTAGCTGAACAGGAGGGATAATGCAAAAACAAGAGCATGTAGTGTTCAAACGTGCCAAAGTATACAGCCATGATGAGTCGTCTCATGGCGGCGCGTGGAAAGTCGCGTTTGCTGACTTCATGATCGCCCTAATGGCGCTGTTTCTTGTACTTTGGGTTATGCAGGTGGTAGACAAAGAAGAGCGTAAAGCGATTGTTGCCCACTTGCATAGTTCAAGCGTATTCGACAAGAGTTACGGCAACCCATTTGATACGTCACAAAGTATTTCTCCTATCGACTTGGCACAGGACTCTTCTGTGCCAAGTAAACACAACTCCAACCATGTGGTAAGCTCTTACTTCAAAGGTGATGGGGATGGACCAGAAATTGATTCTTTGATTCCTGGTAACTTCGATACTCAAGAGCAACTTGCCGCACTAGCGAAAGTAATTGAGCAAATGACTGCCCAAATTAATGCGCAGGGAAATGTAAACGTCACGGTGACACCACAAGGTTTGCGTATCGTCCTTCAAGATGATTACAAACAGCATATGTTCAGCCGTGGTGGTGCAGAACTTACTCCTTTTTTTGAAGATTTACTGCTCGCACTAGCACCTGTATTTCATCGTGTTAACAACCCTCTGATCATCAGCGGACACACAGATGCAATTCCATTTAAAAAGCGTTTTGGTCGTCAATCTAACTGGGCGTTATCAGCCTCTCGAGCAGACGTAGCAAGAAATACGTTAGTTGAAGGCGGTATGCCGGATGATAGAGTAATGCAGGTAACGGGTATGTCAGATAGAGCGCTGCTTAATCCTGATGAGCCAGATTCTAGCGAAAACCGTCGTATTGAGCTGTTTGTTTTAACGACTCCTGCCGCTAAAGTGCTTGAGACCCTTTTTGGCAACCACCAAGAAAGCGAACTGCAAAAAGCGAAAGATAAGGCTGAATTCAACCAACCAGTCATTCGTCAAGAAGTCATCAATTACTCCGGCGATACCGCCACCAGCGAAGTAAAAATTCAAGAATTATAATCTTAAAAGGTCACCACTCTGATGGTGACCTCTCTAACCAAAGCCTCTGTTACTGTGACTTTTTAGTTGAGTTCTATATGCACATAACATCATCCGAAAAAAGAAAAAGCGACTTACTAAAGAAAGCCTTTTTATGGCTCATTGTCTTCGATTACCTTTTATTGGCGTTTTTCTTAACTCAGCTATCAAGTATGACACTAAACAGCGGAACCATGATCAGCTTGTTACTTGTTGTTTATAACGTCTTACTTGTTTCGCTATGTTTTCAACGAACCAACAAGCAGGACTCTTACATTATCTACCCTGTTTTGTCCGCAACGTTATTAGCATTTGTCTGCTTTCTTTACTTCTTTTTTTTAATTTAGCTCCCCGACTCGACCATTGATTTTATTTTTACTGCTTTTTCGAAGTGGTCGAGCTGATGAGTCTGAATCCACCACGTAGCCGCTTCCATCAACAGCTCTGGGTCGTCATTTTTATTAGCGAAAAACGCATAAAATGAGAGACCAACCAATTCACCTTTACTCGCGATCTTTTTGTCACAGATCTCTATAATTTTGTCTCTCAGCGAAGCTCTCATTTCTAATCCCTTAACCTAGTACATACTCACTAACCATACGGTTGAAAGAAATCAAATCAAACGAGCCTTTAATTTCAAAACGCACTCTTCCCACCTCACTCATGAAGAACTCGATTTCACAGTCCAAATCAAAAGTACCAGAGGTCTCGATAGAAAATGCATTGATCTTACTGTAAGGCAAAGAAGTGTAATCCACTTTTGAGCCGGTAATCCCTTGCACATTTGCCGCTATCACTCGCTTGTTCGTAAACACCACTTGGTCACGAACTGTTTTAAAAGCAGCGAAAATAGTCTCACCATCAATCAAGAACTTAAGGAAGTCTTCTCTGGCACTAGAAACGTCAATCGGCTTAAGCTTAAATACAGAGGAATTGTCGAAATCAATCATAATTAATCCTTTGAGTGGGCGTTAGAACGAATTATCAACGTATCAGATAGCACCACTTTTGCCTACTCGCAACGCACGTTTCTGCTTGATTCGCCCAACAACGAAGCGTCACTCACTTCCACCCTTGCATCCATTGCTCAGAGTCTTTTAGGTCTTGCCAGTTCATCTCTCGGTCGCGTTTACTCATGACTGCCTCGATGACACATCTCACAACGTTACCATCTTCATCTAGTTCCATTTCCGTCACAACAAAATGCTTCTCTTTGTTTTTAGGTGAAATTGCCGTCCATTTACTGTGCAATAGTTTCTTAGGGTGGATTCTGTTCATCGCATTGTACCAATTTAACTACCATGTTGATGTATACGACTGAATACCAAGAGAGAATCAGATTTTGTTTTTGCAAACCTACAAAAGATAAAACCGCAAAAGAGATCACTCCCTTTCGCGGCCCTAACTACAATCCGACTAGGTCTTCTGACCATTCAATCGAGGGTTTAAGTACTGACTTTGTAGCAACTGTAACCCTTTACCGACCAGAACAATCACTATCGCGCCAATCAGGACAGGCGTGAAGAGAAAACTCCATCCCTGCCCAGACGCCATGATCAAAATTGGATTTGCACCCGCAGGTGGATGAGTGGTCTTCGTAATCAGCATCGCAGACACACCTAGCCCCGTCGCAATCGCTAGCGTGACCGGCGTGACGTCAACATACTGGCTAAACGCAATACCGATAGAGGCCGTGATAAAGTGACCAATGATCACGTTTTTGGGTTGAGCAAGAGGGCTGCCTGGCACCCCAAACACCAGTACTGCGGTAGCACCAAATGGTGCCATCAGGAGTACAACCTCCGTCAGTGATACCTCAGCGTAGGACAATACGCCAATAGCCAACGTAGCGCCAAGCCCGGCAACCAACGATAAAATTAAATTATTCATAAACACCTCAAAGTAGACCGAATTGTCTACAAAATAAAATAGACAAATCTGTCTACCTTTGTCAATATGTGTTTATGGAACTTTTTGAGGACGTAGTTATGAAGAAAAAGAAACAGTTATTGATCGACACAGCTTTGTCACTGTTTTATAAACAAGGCATCAACTCTATTGGCATCAATGAAGTTCTCAATGTTTCCGGCGTGGCTAAACGCACGCTATATAACCATTTTGAGAGCAAAGAAGCGCTTATCATTGCCGCATTAGAACAACGCCACCAAATATTTATGGAATGGTTGGAGGAAAAGCTTTCTTCAGCACAAACGTGCGCGGAGGTGATCGATCAGTTATTTACTGCACTCAACGGTTGGTTTCATGGCTCTGAAGAAAAATTGGGCGAGTTTCGCGGCTGCTTTTTCATCAATACGTCCGCGGAATTCAGTGACGACAGCGGCGAGATCGCAACGTATTGCCGCTACCATAAGCAGCAAGTCAGAGAGCTAATTCAACGCTATCTCAAATCAGACAACGCTTCATTACTCGATGCCATTTGCATCATGAAAGAAGGCGCGATCACTACCGCTTACATAACGAAAGAATACGACAATGTCACGAAGAAATGCGTGACCATTTTGCACAAGCTGTAATGCGGTCAGGGATAGTCATTCGCGAATTAAGTATTCAAACCAAAGGCACCAATCGGTGCCTTTTGTTTTAGTTAGCCAGTGTACTTACAGCTCGTGCTCGGTACGTGCGATGATGTCGTCTTGCGCGTCTGGTGATAGCGCGGTGAAAAACGCTGAGTAGCCTGCAACTCGCACGACAAGATCACGATATTGCTCTGGGTTCTTCTTCGCAGCTAGCAAGGTCTCACGAGAGACGATGTTGTATTGCACGTGCCAACCTTTGTGGTGGTTGAAGAAGGTGCGAATCAGCATAGAGAGCTTGAGCTTATCCCCTTCAGACTCAACCGCCGCTGGGCTTAACTTCTGGTTAAGCAGCACGCCACCAAGGATCTTATTCGCTTGGATCTTACCGACCGAGTTGTATACCGCTGTTGGACCTAAACGGTCTGAGCCAGATGACGGGCTTGCACCTTCTGCCAATGGCGTTTTCGCTTTGCGGCCGTCTGGCGTTGCCATGGTTGAAGCGCCGAACGGGACGTTTGCCGAGATACTTGATGTACCTGCGTAGTAACCGCCGCCAATTGGACCACGCCCATGACGCGTATTAACGAACTGCTCTAGCTCATCAATGTACACTTGGTAAGCGTCTGCCAGTAGTTGGTCTACTGCATCATCATCGTTACCGTATTTTGGTGCAAAGTTGATAAGACGTTGGCGAAGCTGCTCGTTCTCCATGCCGTCGAAATCTTCTGCTAGTGCTTTTGCCAGCTCTGGCTGAGTGATTTGTGCGTCATCGAAAACAAGGTGTTTGATTGCTGCTAGGCTGTTACCCAAGTTTGCGATACCGACTTGCAAGCCAGATACCCAGTCGTATTTCGCGCCGCCTTCTTTCACAGTTTTACCACGAGCCAAACAGTCATCCACCAGCGTTGAACAGAAGATGTCTTGTGCTTGCTGTTCAAGCACGCTGTCGACGACTGTATCAATCTCAATCGATTTACGGGTGTAGTAGCGGATTTGCTCTGCCCAAGAAGCCGTCATTTGCTCAAAGTTCTCAAAGTTACCTTTTGCTAATGACTTATCGTGCGGCAAGAAGGCTTTACCCGTTGTTGCATCCACACCTTCGTTCAATGAAGCGAGCAGGATACGAGCAAAGTTAATGAAGCTCATGCCCGTACAACGGTAACCCCATTTTCCCGGAACCGCCGTCTCGATACAGCCGATAGAGGCGTAGTTGTAAGCGTCTTCTTTCTCTACTCCAAGCTTGATGAATTCAGGGATGACAATTTCATCGTTGTTGAACGCTGGCATACCGAAGCCACATTTAATCACTTCAACACAACCCATCAGGAATTCTTGGTTTAAACCCTCATGGTAACGCACACTCAAGTTAGGTTGCGTCGAACGCAACTGACCACAAGATTCTAGAATCGCCCAAGAAAGTGGATTCACAGCGTCTTCAGGCTCACCCTTTTCATTCAACTTCTGACCGCCGATACACACGTTTTGGTACAGCGGAGAACCTGCGGAGGCTTTAGAGTGCGCACCAGAGCGAATCTTGTTAACTTCAAGCAGCTTCAACCAACAGCTTTGTAAAAGCTCTAATGCAAAGTCTTTCTCAATTGTGCCGTTTTCGATATCACGAACATAAAATTCGTTTAGGAACTGGTCCATACGACCGAAAGAAACCGAGTGACCATTCGATTCGATTTGTAGCATCAATTGAACGAAGTAGCTCAATTGCAGTGCTTGCCAGAAGTTTTCTGGCGCGTGGCTCGCGACATGACGACAGTTTGCCGCAATACTTTCTAACTCAGCTTTGCGCAGCGGGCGTGTCTCTTCTAACGCCATTTTTGCCGCCAATTCAGCGTAGCTCACCATGTGCTCTTGAATCGCAAGCAGTACGATTTCGACCGACTTGTAGAACTGCTCTTTCTTCAAGCCTCCAAAGGTCGAAGCATCATTGTTAGCACGGTGCTGACGAACATCCTCTAGCAAGCCGTTCATGCCTAGCTTCAAGATTTTCTCGTTATCCACGGCAAGGTGCGCGTCACCCGAAGTCATGTTGCCTTCAGCTTTAATGATGGTGCTGGCTAAGATTTCTTGCTGCTCATCAGTGAACAAGCCATAACAACGGTCTTGAACGGTTTTGCCACGCCAGTACGGTGTGATGCTGTGGATGCTTTGCTTATCTTCTTCAGTGACCGCAAAGCCTGCACCAGGACGGTCGGCTAGCTCATCAATTTCCGCTTCAATCCAACGTACAGTGTATTCTGGGAAAATAGGCGCAGCGCGCACTTTGCTCGCTTGGTTACCGACGATCAATTCATCGTGTTTAATCCAAATAGTACGAGTGCGTAAGTGCTCTTGCAATGCTAGCGCACGTTGGACAATTACAGGTTTGTCTTCGTTTGCTTGATAAGCACGAGTGTATGCCTCTGCACGCTCGGTACAGACAGGTGGCGTTACGATATTTACCAGTGCCGATTTGTGCGCTTTGATACGCTCAGGAAGGTAATTCAGGTCCATAGTTAACCTCTTACAATCACGTTAAGTTGGGTGTTTTCGCTTGCATATTGCATGGCGCTTTCTAGCAGTTCTGGTTTGTTTAATGGCTTGTCAGAACACTCGTAAGGCATATCGAGCAAACGGTATTTATTGATGCCGAGCGTGTGGTACGGCAGCAAGTGAAGTTCTTGGCAGCTTTCTAGTGAAGCCGCAAAATCGATGATGTCTTTCAACTCTTCGATGGTGTCATTGAACCCCGGTACCACTGGAACGCGAATCACAATGCGTTTCGCGATAGGTGCCAGTTTTCGGAAATTGTCTTTGATGCGTTTTAGTGAACCTTTCGCCCAGCTAAGAAACTTTTCTTCGTCGGTATGTTTTAAATCCGCCAACCAGCAATCAATATGCGGCGCGGCTTTTTCGACGTTCTTCCACGGCACATGCATGCACGATTCAATAGCGGTAGAGACTTGGTTGTCATGCAGACGCTGCGCGAGTTCTGCCACCAAATCCGCTTGCATGAGTGGCTCACCACCCGAGAAGGTCACGCCACCTTGGCTTTGGTCGTAGAAAGGTTTGTCTTTCATCAAGGTGTCGAACAGCATGTCTGATTTTGCCTCTTCACCGCAGACAGTCAGTGCTTGCGTAGGACAGACATTGCGCAGCGCGATCAGTTGGTCTTCTTTGATGGCTTTGCGATTGATGATGATCTGGTTGTCGATGCGTTGAATACCATCACCCACCGTTTCACTATCCGCTGTAGATTGAGTTGTGGCTTGATAAGCAGAAACGCACAGCTGGCAATCTTCCATGCAGCTTCGCTGATCAAACAACAGTGAATGCTTTTCGCTGCGACTTTCTGGGTTTTGACACCAAGGGCAAGACAAGCTGCATCCTTTAAGAAAAAGAATGGAACGAATGCCATCGCCATCATGGGTAGAGAATCGTTGGATATTGAAATACATCTCTGCTTGCCTCTTGGTCTGTGCTACCGCTGTGTACTTAATCCGTTTCTTGCTGGTTAAGTCTTATCAGCAGCTTCTCTGTCTTCTAACTGAAAGCTTCATTTGAGCGTTTACAAGTTTCACTTAACTTTCATTTAATGAAATTATTATAGTTTCAAATGAAATTTCAATTGATCAAAATCAAGATCTCGTTCGATTGTCAGATCTATAGTGATCCCATCATCAAAACGAAGATTTTGTTTAAGGTAGAAACCATGATTGAACTTTATTTAGATACTGCTGATGTGGCAGAAGTAAAACGCTTTAACCAGTGCCTACCGCTAAAAGGCGTGACGACAAACCCAAGCATTTTGGCGAAGTCAAAACAGGGACTGAATGAAACCCTAGCAGGCATGCAAGAAGCACTTGGCGGGACACCTCGCTTTCACGCTCAAGTCGTGAGTTCAACCGTCGAAGGCATGCTGGCAGAAGCGCGCCAACTGAATGAATTGCCCTACGATATGGTGGTAAAAGTACCTGCAACAGAAACCGGCTTAGCAGCAATTAAGTTAATGAAAAAAGAGGGAATTCAGGTTCTTGCTACTGCTATCTATTCAGCTCAACAAGGTTTCCTAGCAGCACTGTGCGGTGCTGACTACCTAGCACCTTACGTAAACCGCATTGATGCGATGAACGGCAACGGTGTTGAAGTGGTCGCGGATCTTCAATTGTTGCTCGATCAAAACCAACTACCAGCGAAGATTTTGGCAGCCAGCTTCAAGAACACTCAACAAGCGATGGAAGTGATGAAGCTAGGCATCGAAGCCATTACATTGCCAACTGATGTGGCGGCACAAATGTTCGCACATCCAGCAGTAAAACCGGCGGTTGAGCAGTTCGATAAAGACTGGAAAGAGACGTTCGGCGAGAAACTTTCATTTGAAAGCTAATTAAAAGTAGCAGCTAGACCTTTCAATGAATAATAAAGGGAATCTTAACTCACCCTGTGCGCCGGTGAGTTTAAGGTTCCCTTTTGTATTTCATATAAAGAGGTGAGGTTTACAGCAGTTCTCTATTGGTCAGTGACCAAAGGTACACGCGCTTGAGTAAACTGATTTTGAACCTCTTACGAATACCTCGTTTGGAATGGCGGAATCGGTTTGGTAGCGCAATGGCTTTCATCTCGGTTTTCATTTCTTTTCCATCCACCAACACAGTAGACCTCCGATGCAATAAGCCAGCAGATCATTCCAATCAAATGTGGCGCCCAAAATCACTGCCAGAGGCGATGAAGATTCGATACCAAGCCAAACCGCGACCTGTAAAAATTGCCCTAACTCAACAGCAAACGCAATCAACACCACCAGTGAAACCAGCCAGTTAACGGGCATGGAGAACAAGCTTGCAAGAAAGTAGTAGAGCCAAACCACAACGAGAACATCACCAAATGTCGGGCGAATAAAGCTGTCTCGAACATAGAGCGCAATAACGACCAATGTGATAAAACACACCAAGCTTTTCAGTCCATTTTTTGCAGAAAGTTGCAGGCGGATAGCGGACGTC
This sequence comes from Vibrio sp. PBL-C16, assembly GCF_034321865.1. Lineage (NCBI taxonomy): Bacteria > Pseudomonadati > Pseudomonadota > Gammaproteobacteria > Vibrionales > Vibrionaceae > Vibrio > Vibrio sp. PBL-C16. The sequence goes on from NZ_JAXLNY010000001.1 coordinate 1,081,972, forward strand.
TCTTCCACCATATCGCTTGGCTGCCCAGTGAAAACTGCTCGCTTAAACGTCTTCATGATTCGCCTTTGCACTTTCTTCTACTTTCTTATTTCGTGCGTACCAGTCGATGTTGCGTGTAATGACCATAGTGAAGCTCAAAATCGCGAAACACAGCAATGTCCCCATAACCAATGCGTAGCTTTCTGCTTGTAGCAAGCCAAACAGTAATCCGTAGAGAGTGAGCAAACATACTCCGAATATCGCGCCGTGTTTGGTGTTGCTCAACATACCGCTCACGTACACACTTAAAAGCCCCGTCGATGCGACTGCTGACACCACATACGCCCAGTTAAAGCCGAGGTGTTCACTCATCGAAATCAGCAACAGATAGAAAAGCGCTAAAGCCAGACCAATAAAGCCGTATTGCACTGGGTGAACCGGACGCGCTTGGAACAGCTCCAGTAAGAAGAAACTCGCAAATACTAGTGTGATAACCAACAGTGAATAGTTAACGGCTCGGTGGGATTTCAAATAGTGGTCAACGGGGTCAATCAAATCTACGCCCATTTGTCGCTGTTCAAGCTCGTGACAAGCGTGATTCGATGACAAACAGCTTTGGAACAGCTGCGCGATATTGGTTGAGAAGTTGTTGCTCGCCCATTGCGCGTTAAATCCATCTTCAGATACTTCTGACGACACCGGTAAGTAATCACCAATAAAGCTTGGATGTGCCCAAGTTGAAGAGAGTTCAACCGTTGTTTGACTGCCGATTGGTGTGACTTGAAGCTGACCCATCCCTTGCAGCAAGAAGTTAAGATCGAAAGCCAAAGGTTGCTCTATGTTCAGGTCAGCGAGAGTCAGAGCACTGTGGAAGCCTTGTGGTAACTGATCTAATCCCGTTCCCGGTGCGACTTCGATACCAGCACTCGCCATGGTCATATCATCCAAACGAATCAATCCGCGGCTGTCTTCAATACCAACCACTAGGCTCATGTTTTCAATATCAAGCCCCTGCAACGCCGCGAGATCGTCTGCATCAAAAGTGCCTTTCAGCGCCACTTGTGCTTTGTATAAACGCGCGCGGTAAATACCTCGGTACTTTTCAAAACTGTCCAGATTCGCGCTCATATCAAAAGTGCTAGGTAGGAGGAATTTACGACGCTCTTTAATCTGTACTTTGTCATCTCGGTAACTGGTTTCGGTGTAGTTAACCATGATGAATGGACCAATGATGCGCTGTTCGCCGCTGCTACTGCGTGCGATGTCGTTTCTGACTTCATCTTGGCGATATGAGCGTTCTGATATCAGCCCTGTGACCATTGAAAGCGGGATTTGCAGTAAGACAAACAAAAACAGCACGAAGGCGAACTTCGTGCCGAGTTGGTTATTGAGGATCTTTTTCATGTTTCATTCTCCATTTGCTGATGGGAGTAATCTAAATCAGCAATTTGGAGAACGAATGGAGCTAATGTGGAGTTTCTATGGAGTTGGTAAAATCAGGGTCACTTTCACGCCAGAATCGACGTTTTCGACTTGTAACTGACCTTTGTGCAGCTTGATCACTTGCTCAACAAAATTCAGCCCGAGCCCAGTGCTCTTAACGCCATTTTCCCGAGCGAGGGAGTAGAAGCGTTCCGTCAAACGCGACATCGCGTAGTCGGGAATGTGAGGACCTGAATTGAAAATCGACAGGCACATTTTCTCTTTCGCGACCTCAGCTTTCCATTCAATGCATCCCTCCGAATCAACAAAATCCAGCGCATTGTCCATCAAGTTAAAAACGGCTTGTTTCAGTAAGAAGGCATCACCAAGCACGGCGAGATGGTCATCAATTTGGATGTTGGCAATCACCGACTTTGCACTCAAGCGCGCATCCGCCGATTCAACCACTTCATTGACCATTTGTTTTAGCGAGATAGCTTCGACTTGCTCTAGCTCGGGGCGCTTTTCAAGACGAGCCAGTTCGAGCAACTTATCAATCAATGACTGCATGCGGTCGCTTTCTCGCTCAATGTTGCCAGCAAAGCGCGTGACCTTTTCTGCAGGCAACGGCATTTGCAATATTTCACTCGCGCCTTTAATCGCTGATAACGGGCTTTTCAGCTCATGAGTCAGCGTCTGTACGTACTCTTCCACATATTGTTTACCATCGAGTTGATTGCGCATCTTCTCTAATGCGTCGCTTAGCGTGCCGTACTCATAAAAGATACGAAATGTCGGCTTAGAGACCTTTTCACCTTCACCCATTTTGGTCGCGTAGTCTTCTAGCTTGTTCAGTGCTGAGTGAATTCGCCAAGCAAACAATGCCCCTGCCAATAGCACTAAACCACTCATCCACACCATCCAAAACAGCACATTGCGTTTAGAAAGATCGATGAAGGGTTGTACTGAGCGATTGGATTTTGCCACCGTCACGCTGCCAATGATTTCACCTTTGTGGTAAATGGGCGCAGCCACGTGCATAACGGTTGAGAGCGGATCTTTCGGGTCTTCGATGGTACTGCGCGCGCCGTATTGACCACGCAACGTGAGATATACATCGTTCCATTGCGAGTAGTCTTTGCCTACGTCTTGCTGCCAAGAATCCGCAATCACAATGCCTTGTTTATCGGTAATGTAAATTCGATGGTTAATCGCTTTTTTGCCAATTTCCCAAATGCGCGCTTGAGGCTCTCGCTGCCCATAAGCCGCTAGTAGTTTGGAGAAGCGACTTTCAGACAACTTTCCGTTCGCAACATCTTCTTCTGCCAATACTGCAAGCAAGTTCGCCATATCCACCAGCGTCTCTTCGGTGGTTTGACGCACGGTTGGCTTAAGTTCTTGGACGACCGTTTTGCTCACCATGTAAGCCGTCATTCCGACTAAGATGAAGTAGAGAAAAAACAGTCTGAGTCCAAGAGGGATCTTCGGCCAGCGATTCATCATTCACCTTTAATGCAGTAAAAGTAACCAAAGCCACGCTTGGTACAGATGCGTTCAGACATCTCAAACGGCTTCAACTTATGGCGAATGGCTTTGATGTGGGTATCAATATTGCGCTCGTACGCAGCTTCCGGCGCCATGTCAGCAGCGACCATAAGTTGCTCTCGGCTCAATACATTGGAAGAGACAGAAATCAGTTTATCGAGAATCTTAAATTCGACCGCAGTTAACCCAAGCATTTGCCCGCCAACACCGTAGTCGAAGTTCTGCGCAACTAAATCATGGTTCAAATGAGGTTGTTCTGGAACAGCTACAGGCTCTGGTTTGTCCTCCATCATTGGCGCTTTAGCTTTGATTCGAAGTTTAATGCGAGCCAACATTTCGCGCGGGCTAAATGGCTTAGTCACGTAATCATCCGCGCCAATTTCCAAACCGACTACGCGATCAATTTCATCGCTTCTTGCGGTGAGAAAGATTATGGGAATATCAGAAAACTCACGGATGGTTTTGCATAATTCAAAACCATTGCCATCCGGTAAGCCTACGTCTAAGACAAGTAACGCTGCGGAGTTGTGCTGCAAAAAAGCTAAGCCCTCTCCTGCTGTTGTAAACCACTCTGCGTGGTAGCCATCCATCTCTAATACATGAATCAGGTTCTCTGCGATGGCAGATTCATCCTCAATAATGACGACGGTTGATTGGTCGCTCAATGTTCTAACCTCACTGACGATACTTGTTTAGATGCACATCTTGTTCACTTACTTTGGCGCAAAGGCTATCGGATTGATAGCACAAAGGCAAAATCCGTGAACAATATTAATCAAACACCCTCTCATTCAGCGTGGTGAACTTATCACCCACGCTGATGAGTCACTACAATTGTGAATACAATGATTTCAACCATTGATGTGAACAGTGTTCATTTTAAACTCAAGTTATCAATTCGATTTTATTTAAAGGACAGTCACTGATGAAAAGAGCGCTAATCCCCCTGGCTTTACTGACTTTGCTCTCAGGTTGCGCCAGCATGTCTCCGGATGAGTGCAAAACGGCAAACTGGTACAACGTAGGTTATCAAGATGGCCGAGACGGCAACGATCCAAACATTATCAATAGCTATACCGAAGACTGTGGTGAAGCGGGTGTGACACCCGACCGAGCGAAATGGAAAGAAGGCTTTGATAAAGGCACTATCCAATATTGCTCACCAGACAATGGGTACACTGTCGGTATCGAAGGCAAAGAATATTACGGTGTATGCAGCAGCAAAGAGTTTATTGAGAACTACCAGTTAGGTCATCAAGAATATCAACGCCAGCAACGCATCCAACAAATCGATACTGAAATCTCGGTCATCGATAATCAGCTTGATGGCAATCCAGACAAAGATAATGCCAAGAGACTGAAAGAGAAGAGAAAGCGATTGGCTGACGAGCGTTCAAGCCTCTTGTCGCCAACCATCAACTTGAATCTGAATTTCTAAATCGATTGGATTTAGCTTCTAAAAATTCATGGCCCTAGCTCAGTTCTAGGGTCATGAATTGACTGTTCGGATCGAGTTCGTAATCCCCGAACGGCTCGCAGTACACAAAGCCATGCTTTTCATACAACAGGCGCGCTGGTTTAAAAAACTCCATCGAGCCCGTTTCTAAACTCAAGCGCTGCAAACCTTTTTGCTTCGCTTGCTCAATCACATGAATCAATAATTGAGATGCCACACCTTGGTTTCTTGCCGTAGGCGTGGTGCGCATGGATTTCAGCTCCGCGTGTTGGTCATCCAACTCTTTAATCGCCGCACACCCAAGCAGTTGCTCACCTTTCCATCCGGTCCAAAATGTCACTTCTGGCGCTTTGAGCTTATCTAAATCTAACGCATGCACGCTTTCTGGTGGTGACGTGGCGTACATGTCCTGTAAATGTCCTTCCAACAGCGCTATCACTTGCGACCGTTCTAAATTGTCGATTTCAATCCTCATCTTTCCATCCTTGGTTTTTCATAGCTAAAGCGGCTGTCTCATAATGTGCTGCGGTCCAACAGGGCCGCCGTGGTAAAGCTCATTGGTATCTTCAAACCCTGATTTTAAATAGCACTGATAAGCAGGTATGTTGCGGCAATTCACAGTGAGATAAAGCGCATCAAATTCGGGATAATGGCGTTTGGCGAAATTGGCAAACTGTTGAATTGCTCGCTTGGCGATGCCTTTGCCTTGATGACGGTGATCCACCAGCAAAGCACGCACGCCTAAACTGTTTTTCGGGCAAAAATCGTATTTCTCGCTGTAAGCAGCATCAAATAGAAAAAAGCCAACCACGTCATCGTCCGCCAGAATCAGATGCGGAAGCTCTGTGGGTTCAAGACGTGTAAGCATTTCACCCACATCCGCGACCGTAAACTGCGATTGCTCTTCTAGCACGCTAAGTTCGCAAGTGTGTTCATGTCGCTCAGGCGAATACTTTTCAATAGTAATCATAATCTTCCTTGTTGTTTTTATGCTCAATTCATACAGGGTATGTCGTAAATAGAAATACCTAGTGTCGTATTTCCCACTCGCAGGCAAACGTTTAGCACTCTATTATCCTCGCCATTCGATAGAGAGGTTTCCATGTCCCGTTTTTTACTTTGTAGTTTTGCACTCGTTTTACTCTACCCTACTGCCATTGATTTGTATCTTGTTGGTTTGCCTCAAATTGCGTCAGATCTCAACGCCAGTGAATCTCAGTTGCATATTGCGTTTTCGATCTATTTAGCTGGCATGGCTACCACCATGTTATTCGCGGGGAAAATTGCAGACTCTGTGGGACGAAAGCCTGTTGCCGTCGTCGGCGCGATGATCTTCGTGCTCGCGTCTTTTCTCGGCGGAATGGCTGAACAACCAAACGCTTTCTTGATTGCTCGCTTTTGCCAAGGCATCGGTGCAGGATCTTGCTATGTCGTCGCGTTCGCGATTTTACGCGACACGTTAGACGATGAACGCCGCGCGAAAGTATTGTCGATGCTCAATGGCATCACCTGTATCATTCCAGTGATCGCACCCGTGATTGGTCACTTGATTATGCTGAAATTTCCTTGGCCGAGTTTGTTTACCACGATGGCAGGAATGGGCATTCTCGTCAGTGTATTGGCCATTTTTGTTCTCAAGGAATCACTACCCAGCCAACAATGTGAAGAACAGACAACGCCAGAGAGCCATCAAGAGACTTTCTTCGAGCGATTTTTTATCAGTAGGCTGATCATTACTGCACTTGGAGTGACCACCATCCTGACCTTTGTTAACGCTTCACCAATTGTTGTGATGAGTATGCTTGGTTTTGATCGCGGTGGCTATTCTTCCATCATGGCGGGGACTGCGACGATCAGTATGTTGATTTCGTTCTCGGCGCCATTGGCATTGGGGATTTTCAAGCAGCGAACCTTAATGATGAGCTCTCAAGGATTGCTCGTTTGTTCAGCCATCGTGCTCAGTGCAGCCCATTTCCATGATGGACAACCTTTTTACTATGTTTTCGGACTTGGGCTGATTTGCGCAGGCTTCGCTTGTGGCTTTGGCGTGGCCATGAGCCAAGCGCTCAGCCCATTCTCTCAACAAGCTGGCGTGGCAAGCTCGTTACTGGGCATTGCTCAAGTTTGTAGTTCCGCGTTCTATATTTGGTTTATGGGTTTCATCGGCGTTACTGCACTGAATATGTTGGTGTTTATCTTAGTGCTAGGTAGCGTAATCAGCCTTGCTCTAATACTATTGATTCCAAAGCCTGTTCACGATACCCATTATGAAGAAATCCCTAGCGCGACTTGATTTAAACTTACTGTTCACTCTGCAATTATTGTTGCAAGAGCAAAGCGTCTCGAAAGCCTCGAAAAAGCTGAACGTTACGCCCTCTACCGTAAGTAAGTCGCTCAACAAACTTCGTCATTGGTTCGATGATCCTTTGTTTGTCAAAACACCTAAAGGTCTTGCGCCAACGCCCTTGGCGCAAAGCATGGAGCAAGATCTTGCAGAATGGCTGCAAATTGGCTGCCAGATTGCAGAAAAACGCAGCGATATTACGCCTAAAGGAGTGCGTTTTGATATCACGATTGAGTCGCCATTAGTGCTCACAATGCTGGACAGACTCATCGTCGCTATCCACCAGCGATACCCTGAAGCGAAAGTAAAAACCAGTAACTGGGATTACGACTCACTCGACGCCATCATTCGAGGCGAGGCGGATATCGGTTTTACCGGCCGAGAAAGTCACCCTAGATCGAAAGAGTCGTTGGATCTTCTGCCTTATTTCTTGGATTTTGAGATTCTATTTTATGACCTGCCGATGGTGTATTTACATAAAGATCATCCGGCATTACAGCAAGAGTGGAATCTCGAGACCTTTCTGAGCTACCAACACATCAATATTGTTTGGGAAAAAAGTGAAACTTGGGCGTTGGATGAAGTATTAACGGAACTAGGGCTACAGCGCTCTATCGGGCTGACGATGTCCAACTTTGAGCAATCTCTTTTTATGGCAGCGCAGCCGACGCATGACATGATCACCACCGCGCCGCACTATTGCAAAAGTTACACAGAAAAGCTGCATCTCGATTTGGTGTGCTTGCCAATTCCATTAGACCAAGCTCAACAAGACAAGTTACTGATTCCATTTACCATGATTTGGCATAAACGCAATGCGTACAATCCCAAATTGCTATGGTTGAAAAACACCATTAAGTCATTGTACAAACAACCTTCCCAACCACAGTAAGACTCAGGCTAAGGTCAGGTTTTCTCTGGTTATTTTTAATGACTTTCTTGCTCTGATAGCTATAACTAATCACTTTATCAACTAATAAAAATGTTCTTTTGGATCTACACTAGCTGTTCATTTACACGCTAAGGATCAAGGATGTCGACCTTTTTACTCACTGCCATTGCAATGCTGGCGTTCGCTGCCAATTCATTATTGTGTCGAATTGCCTTGGCAGAAGGGTTAATTGATGCAGGAAGCTTCACGCTCGTTCGATTGATATCTGGCGCGATTACCTTAATCGCAATGCTTGTCGTGAGAGGCCAGTGGAAAACCGATCGGCCAACTTCTCGCTTTCGCTTTTTTGCTGGCGTGGCGTTATTTGGTTACGCTGCCCTTTTCTCTTTCGCGTACTTACAACTGGCGACAGGAACCGGTGCTTTGCTTTTGTTTGGTGCCGTGCAACTGACGTTACTGGCAATCTATTGGTGGCAAGGTGAGCGCTTTCAGTTTCTCGAAATCATCGGTATCGGCCTTTCGATTGTTGGCTTTGTTTGGTTAATGTTGCCATCTGCCACTCGCCCCGATATCAGTTCTGCACTTCTCATGTTGATTTCTGGCGTTTGCTGGGCTGCGTTTACTGCGCTCGGCAAACAAGCGCCTTCTCCAAGTAGTGGCATCACGTGGGGATTCATCGCTGCATCTATAATTGGCATACTCCTATCACCATTGATGCTGTCCTCAATCCACCTTTCTTTGAGCGGAGTGTTGCTCGCTATCGCATCTGGTGCCATTGCCTCTGGCCTTGGTTATACGCTTTGGTACCAAGTCGTACTTAAGCTCTCTTTGCTTCAAGCCGCCGCCAGCCAACTTTCCGTGCCAGCCATTGCTTTGCTACTCGGCAGCATCGTACTCCACGAGCCTCTTTCACTGCATATTCTTTTAACCAGCGGCATCATTCTTGGTGGGATCGCTTTGGTTTTTTTATCTCGATCCAAAAAAATAAACAAACAATCGGCAAGCCGATAAAAAGTAATAACTTTCCCTCTCAAGTACCCATTCATCATCTATGCTTTTTAAAGCATTAAAGCTCATTGCAGATGGTACAAGTGGTCTGCTTTGGTACCAGGCGAAGAATATAAGGTGAGAATTGGCTCACACAATGCAGCGATTTTGTTTCAAAAGTGAGAATCATCACAGATCGCGAATTTGCTCGTTTTAGGCGTTTCACCAATAACGCCAAGGGCTAGCACGAGATCAAGCCAAATACGCACTTTTTGTTTTGACAAAGGGTTTACAAAGCACACTTTTTCACCCGCTATATTCCGCCCCCCGAATTTATTCAGAACAAGATTCTGATTATTCATATAAGAAATTCATCAACTTATAACGATAAGCCTGAGCAAACTTTGACACTATGAACGACAAAATAAAATTCGCTATTAAAGTATCGCTTAGCCTAACTCTGGCTTATCTGATCCCGTTTGCCATGGGTTGGCCGCAAGCATCGACGGCCGCAACCACAGTGATGCTGATTGCATCCACAGGCAGTCGTCGTGAATCCCTCGCCAAAGGTACCTTACGCGTGTTAGGTACATTGGTTGGTGCCGTGGTTGGCTTGTTACTGGTGGGGTTGTTTGCTCAAGATCGCTTGCTGTACATGCTGAGCGTGTCGGTTGTGGTCTCTTTCATTTTTTACTTCCGTAATGCCTATCAAAAAGATCCTACGCTACTCATGCTGACCGGTGTGATGACACTGATGATGTCCAATGGCGGTGACGCAGAAGGTGCGTTTCTTTATGGCGTTGACCGCGCCTATATGACGGTGTTTGGGGTGGTGGTTTACACACTCGTGGGGACTTTCTTATTCCCGACCAAAACAGAACAAAACCTAAGACAGCTCATCGAACAACTCAACCAAGCACAACGCGCGTTGTTCACCGCTATCTTGCAAAATTTCGAGCAAAAATCGGCAGGGCAAATCTCTCCTCAAGAAGGCGGAGAAGAAAATCCAGAAGCTGAAGAGCCACAACCTAGCGTGGACACTCTCATCGAACAGATGTTTGCCGCCCAAAATGCGCTCGAACAGCGCTTTGCTACGGTCAGTGTGGAATGCAGTGACGTGTCGGCCTACATGAAAGAGTGGCGCTTGGCGGTTCATTTGAACAAGCAGGTAACGCAACAATTGACCGTTGCGGCGCACAGCCACTTTAGCCACCAGCAAGACCGTGAAAGCATCAGCAACTTTGATCAAGCCGTTGCGGAAATTGACGCGCTATTTGATACCTGCCAACAAGTCTGGGACGAAAAAGAGCCCGCTTTTCGTGCTCAGGAATTCAAAGTCAAATACAACCAAGCGTTGCTAGAAGACGCAGCTCACCTAGAGAAAGGCTCTGCGCTTACGCTTGGTCACCTGTTGGAACTGATGCATCAAAACTTGTCGCGTTTAGCGGAGAGCATTAGCTGTATTGACTCTGTGACGAACAATGTCTCCTTTGACGTGCCACTGCCGAAACCGAAAGGCAAGTTTCTATGGTGGGACGCAGAAAACTTTAAAACTGCGGTCAAAACCTTTGTTACCTATTGGGTTGCAGGACTGATTTGGATTTATTTCAATCCACCAGGCGGCTACTCGTTCGTGGTCTTCTCGACCATGTTTATGTCTTTGCTGTCGTTCGTGCCTGTGCACCCAATTTTGTTGCTTGTGCTGTTCACTTTCGGCTTCTTGTTCGCGGTGCCTTCTTACGTCTTCATTCTTCCGCAATTGGATCTCGGGTTAGAACTTGGCCTGTTCATCTTTATCTACACCTTTATCGGCTTTTATCTGTTTAACGGGCCAGTGACGATTTTCTATATGATTGGCTTGTTTGTTCTTGGTTTAGACAACAACATGTTTTATCACTTCGGGATCCTCATGACGATCATGCTGTTGTTCTACATGGTGGTGTTCATGATTATTTTCGCGCACTACTTCCCGTTTAGCTCACGACCAGAACACCTCTTTTTGACCATAAAAGAACGCTACTTCCGACATACCCGAGAGCTGTTCACTACCTATCAACAGCAGTCCAGCTCGGTTATTACGCCGCTCAAACGGGCCTTGCACTTGGTGACACTCAATGTCTCATCGAAAAAGCTCAAAGTCTGGGGTTCGAAAATCAACCACAAACACTTTGATAAAACCACGCCAGAAGCGATTGGCGCGTTTAGCAAAGCGTGTGATGTACTCAGTAATCACATCAACATCTTAATGGCCGCCGAGAAAAAGTTGATGGCCAATCCGCTGATTACTCAGCTTCGTCAACAACACCGCGATTCCATCATTCCTTTGATGGCAGGCGCTTTAGCCAGCCATCAAGCAACACAAGAACTCGACTCCGTATTCGACCAATACAGTCAGGATTACCAAACATTCGAAGATAAACTGGAAGATTTTTTTAGTGAGTTGGATTTATCTGACTACGCTTATTCAGAGATAGCCGGTTTTTATATCTTGCTGAATTTAAAACGGAACGTGTTCGAAGCAATCAAGCATTGCAAGCAAACCTACGAGGATATCGATTGGGTGAACTTACAACAGAAGCGTTTTTAAAGGTGGGGATATGATGCTTCCAAAACTAACCAAACCAAGCCTCGCCATACTTTCTTTGCTCGGACTCAGTGCGTGTACCACGGTAGGACCAGATTATGTTCATCCAAAGCAGGCGCCACTGCCAAGTGACTGGTCGGTGCAAAAAGCAGCCAAAGATACGCAGCAATCAGAGCAACAGCTACAACAATGGTGGCAGCAATTTAATGACTCAACTCTTAATCAGCTGGTTGAGTTGGCGAGCAAACAAAACCTCGATTTAGAAGCCGCAGGGCTACGAATTGTCCAAGCACGTTCATTGCTTGGTATTTCGACTGGCTTGCAATACCCACAAGTTCAAACCGTGTCAGGAAACCTAGCGCGTGCCTACGTAAATGATCAGGGCGTGAATAACGCCACTTTGTCGTTTGATGCTGCTTGGGAAATGGATGTTTGGGGCAAGTATGCTCGCGGTATTGAGTCGGCAGAAGCGGGTTACTACGCATCCATCGCATCGTATCACGACATCATGGTCACTATAACCGCCGAAGTGGCGCGCAATTACATCAACTATCGCACATTCCAAGAACGTATTTTGCTGTCTCGCCGCAATATCGAGATTCAAGAGCGTGTCGTACGTATTACTCAGGTGCAGTTCGACTCTGGCAACGTTACAGAATTGGACGTTCAACAAGCTAAAAACCAACTCTACACCACCAAAGCAGCGTTACCGAGCCTCGAAGTGGCAATGAAGCAATCACGTACTGTGTTGGCTTTGCTACTGGGTCTGTTACCAGAAGAAGTAGATCGACTGCTACAGTCGGATGGGATGCACAAGCAAATCGCTGAGTACGAAGCCCAGTTCAAATCGACGGGCAGAAAATCGGCGCTATCGGGCACCGACGAGCGTTCCATTGTGCCACGTCCACCGCTTTTGGATACGCAAGTGAATGCTAACTTAGTGATGCGACGTCCGGATTTGCAAGTCTCTGAGATGCAAGCTCGCGCGCAAAGTGCGCAGATTGGCGTGGCAGAAACCGCTCTGTACCCAAGCTTTTCGTTGTTCGGTTCCATCGGTATCGACAGTACGGTTCCCGATGGCAGCAGTTTCAGTTTTAGCGATTCGCTCACCATGGTGGTTGGCCCAACGTTCAGTTGGAACATTTTCCAATACGGACGCGTGAAAAATAACATTCGTTTCGAAGATGCTCGCTTCCAAGAAACACTGACGAACTACAACAAAAAGGTACTGCAAGCCGTTAATGAAGTCACCAATGCAATCGAAGCATATGACCTGTATTTGCAGCAAAAAGATTTACGCTTGCAATCGGTCAACTCTTCCATTCGTGCGTTCAACATATCCATGACACAGTACGAAAACGGACAAATTTCATTCGAACGTCTGCTTAACTCGGTAGAAAAAATGACCCGCGCAGAAGACAGCTACGCAACGATCAAAGGTAATGTTGCGAACCAAGTTGTCGCGCTCTACAAAGCCCTCGGTGGAGGCTGGCAAACCCAAACAGGCAAACCTTTCATCAGTGAATCGATTGCCACGCAGATGACAGAGCGCACTGACTGGGGAAGTTATTTAAATGAAGAAAACCGCGTATTGCCGCCTTTGCGACTCGAAACTCCGGCTGAGACCAGTGATGAAAACAAAACGGAGGATCGGTAATGCCTCATGAACTCTCTTGGGGAGACGTTTACTTTTCTCCTACGCTACTCGTGCTCTTTCTCGCCGTCACGGCCACGTGGATAACGGTGATGATATTGAACAAGACACGTTTGTCTCGCTTCATCGCTTTTCCGTCTCTGACGTTTATTGCCATCATGGTCGGTTATGTGGTGGCCATCGACAGCTTTTATATTCAATTTTAGGTGCCAAACAAGATGAAAAAACTATTCGTAATCGCACTCAATCTTGTCATTCTTGGTGGCGCAGCTTGGCTCGGCTATCAAAAGTTTGAGGAATACTTTAATAACCCATGGACACGAGATGGGCAAGTGCGTGCTAACGTCATCAAAGTGGCTCCTCGCGTATCAGGCCCAATTGTAAATGTCGCGGTGCAAGACAACCAAGAAGTAAAAACGGGGGATTTACTGTTTGAAATCGACCCTGCGACTTACCAGGTTGCGTTATCTCAAGCCGAAGTAGCACTGGAGCGCTCCATTGTTAGCTCTCGCGGTAAAAAAATCGAATATGACCGCTTAAAAGACATTCGTGCCAAAGACCGTGGCGCAGTTTCTCATAAGGATCTGATTCGTCGTGAAATCGCTTACGAAGAATCGCTACTGCAAATCAAATCTGCAGAAGAACAACTAAAATCAGCACGCCTTAACCTCAGCTTTACCAAAGTTTATGCGACCGTCGATGGTTTTGTATCTAACCTCGATATTAGAAACGGTACGCAAGCGGTCGCAAACCAACCACTGCTCGCACTGATCGACAAAAACAGCTTTTGGGTATTTGGTTTCTTCCGTGAAAACCAACTTGCGCAAATCGAACCTGGCAGCCAAGCGCGTGTCACTTTGATGTCTCACCCAGACACGCCAATTGACGCGACGGTTGACTCGATTGGTTGGGGTATTGCGCCCAAAGACGGCACGGTCGGCTACAACCTTCTTCCAAACGTAAACCCTGTTTTTCAGTGGATTCGCTTAGCACAACGTATTCCGGTGCGAATCTCCCTACAAGAACTTCCTGAAGATGTTGATCTTCGATTCGGGCTTTCTGCGTCCATCATGGTGATGAAAGAGTCATCCGCAGACAGTGAACAATAACTAAGTGAGAAGAGCCATGGTCATTGGTAAAAACCTCAAAAACATTAATGAAGAAAACAACTTCTTCTATCTAACCTTAGCGCTAGTGATTTTGTTGCTAGGGAGTGCGATGGCACAAGTAGTAGGTGAAGGGACGATTGAACACATACTTCAGGCTTTCACGGTTCTGACGTTTATCGTCTGTTTTGCGAGCCTTCGCTTTGACAAAACCTGGTCTCGTTTCCTCTACAGCCTGTTTGGTGTTTGGGTTCTTGTGATTGTGATCAAGACCGTTTTCGACATCAGAGAGATGAATGTGGTGATGCTTGCCCTCACCTTTGCGTTCTTTTTCGGCACTTTCAAATCCATCGCAAGACAGATTCTTTTCACCGGCCATGTCAACAGCAACAAAGTCATTGGCTCGGTAGCGCTTTTCTTGCTGCTTGGTCTGATGTGGGCGATTGCCTACCTCATTCTGCTTGAGTTTTCGCCTGAAGCCTTTACCGGTATGGAAGCGATTTCTTGGGGGCAGAACTTCTCCAATGCAGCGTATTTCAGTTTCGTTACCTTAACCACGCTCGGTTATGGCGACATTAGTCCTCTAACACCACTGGCTCAAGTCGTGGTGTATTTAGAGGCCATCACAGGTGTTTTTTATATGGCGATTGTTGTTTCAAGTCTCGTCAGTTCTAACATTGATCATCAGGTAAACAAAAATGGATAAACAATCGGTAAAAATCGACAGTAAGCTTTTCATCAGTAATATGGTGGAATCGGCAATACGCATTGGCTTGATCTTTGTCTTGCTGATGTTTACGTACGACATCATCAAACCCTTCATCCTTCCGGTTATTTGGGGCGCTATTATAGCCGTCGCTTTAATGCCGCTTACCCAAAAATTGCAGCGTGTATATGGTGGTCGTAGAGGCTTGGCAGCCACAACCATTGCTTTACTTGGTATTGCCCTCCTTGTCACGCCACTTGTTATGGTATCAGGCTCCATTGTGGATGGTGCAACGCACGCGCTTGAAGTACTACAAAATGGACAAGTGAAAATACCAGGGCCAAAACCTTCCGTAGCGGATTGGCCTATCGTGGGTGATAAGCTCTACGAAGTGTGGACCCTATTCGCTACTAATCTTGAACAAGCTATTCAAACCTTTATGCCACAAATAAAGGCAGGACTCACATCTTTACTGGGTACACTGGGGGGCGTATTGGGAAGTTTACTGCTTTCAATCTTGTCACTTGCGATTGCAGCAGGTTTCATGACGTACTCTGAATCTGCAGCATCAGGCTTAAGAACCATCGCGATTCGAACCGCTGGTGAAAACGCAAAAAGCTGGACCACGCTTATCGCTGCGACAATTAAAAGCGTACTGCTTGGCGTAGTCGGTGTAGCGGCAATTCAAGCACTGTTGATCGGTGCTGGTTTCTTCGTATTTGGCGTTCCGGCAGCAGGTTTACTCACACTGCTTCTAATGATTTTATGTATCGCTCAGCTCCCGGCGTTGCTCGCAGTGCTACCTGTGATTGGCTTCATGTACATGACCCAAGACACCTCAACAGCAACCATGTTTACTGTTTGGGTCGTAGTTGCGGCTCTTTCTGAAAACCTGTTCAAACCAATGTTAATGGGACGTGGCGTCGACGTGCCAATGCCTGTGATTCTGCTCGGTGCCATCGGTGGTATGCTTTTCTACGGCATCGTTGGTCTGTTCTTAGGTGCCGTTATCCTAGCAATTTGGTATGAGTTATTTGTTTGGTGGTTGAGCATTGAGAAAGCACAACAGCAAGAAGAAATGGCAGAACAACAAGACGCTTCTGATGACCAATCAGAACCTGGACACGGTGCTGGTATTTAATAAATCAATAAGTTAGAAAGAAATTTAATCTATAACTTATGATATCAAACCGCTGCATTTCAGCGGTTTGATTCTATTTGGATCACAGTTTCGTCGTAATAAATGCGATAAAAATGACGTTCTTGTTAAATTTTCATACTTATTACACTTGGGAGTTGCAATCGGGCAATGAACGATGCACTCTCGATGACCACTAATTTGCTTAGGATAAAAACAATGAAATTGATCAAGCCTTTAACTTGTGCGCTTGCTCTCGCAATGAGTGGCATGGCATTCGCAGATGTAACCGTGAGTGTTCCTGACAACGTTTCAGTATTGGCGGCTAACGGTGAAAAAGCAGATCTTTCGGGTGGTTTTTTCGCCTCTGAAAGAACACTGACGTTACCTGATGGCCTTAACCAAGTCGTATTTCGTTTCGCCCCTTACTTCAACCAAGGTAATGACCGTTTAAGTGTTGAAAGCGATGTTATCGTTACACGATTTGACGCGACCAATGCCGAACTCACTCTACAAATGCCAGAATACCGCAACCTACGTGATGCGGAAGAGAAGATCAAAGACTTAGATTGGAAACTGGTTGATGATTCTGGCAACGCAATCGCGGTTGACCAGGACAAGTTGCTCAAACCGGGTATGCAAATCGGTCGTGATTACGTACGTGAAATCGAAGATTATAACCAAGCTGGCGGTGCAGCAGCCGTGGCTTTTGCTGGCGCAGCAACCATGCAGCCAGTCACGCTTCCTGCAAAGGTTCCTGCGGATATGAAGCAAGTGAGAGCAACTGCGGTTAAAGCGGATTCGACAGCTGAAGAGATGCTGCACTTCTGGTACCAAAAAGCAGACGCAGAAACCAAAGCTCGCTTTAAGAAATATGTTAATCAACAGTAAATCTGGTTAACTTTATCGATATTAAAAAAGCCACTTCACGTGGCTTTTTTGATCAAAAATTAGGAAGCTTGGACAACTTTAGTATTGGCGATCAAGTCATGCAACAAACGTCGCTCCGGATGAAAGAACAACAATGCCAAATTTACCAACGGGATCCCCGGAATGAGCATCTCCAGTAAGTAGCTAATAACAAGCCTTAACCCTGCTGTAACTTTCGTTGCCTTACTATCATTTTTCATTACAACTTTAATACCAATCATGCGCATACCAATGGTTTGCCCATGACTCAATGCATTCCAGTTGATCATTAAAACCGTTGGTAAAGAAAGCAAGTAAAACGCCTGAGTTTCACGAACAAGCGTGAGGTTATCTGCTAAAGAGAGCTGAAAGTCGTTAAGAAAAGAGTTAATACTCAATGCAATTATTAACACGACCACCATCGTAAAGAGCAGGTCGATAAAACCAGCAATGATTCTCTGTTGCTTGCTCGCGATAAAAGCATACATGGACTTCAGTCACCTCAATGTAATTGGTTAAGCGAGAATGACTGAGTGTACAGACGCGCAATGGTGAGCGCAGTTTAGGTATTGCCAACATAATATTCAACTAAGAACATACTAAATCGCGGTCGTATCTCAAAAGTAATCATTACATCTTGAGCATAACCGTATCAATTTAACAAAACGCTACCAGTAACGTTCGTAAATGATATTTCCCCCTGTTTGATGGCGATACTTTTCCAAGCCTAGCTCTTGTAAGACGGGCACGGTATCTTTGATCATTTGTGGATTCCCACACATCATGACAAAGCTACGCTGAGCTGAGAATGGCGCATCAGCGGCGTTGGACAGTAAACCCGATTCGATGAGTTCAGGAATTCGGCCTTGTAATTTACCATCAACCACTTCCCTGCTGACTATCGGTATATACTTTAATCTGCCTTCATATCGTTGCTGAAGCTGTTCAATTAGGTATTTATAAACCAGATCTTTTTCGAAACGAACGGCATGAACCAGAACAATGCGCTCATTGTGAGGCGGTAAGTTTATATCATCTAGCAGCGATAAAAACGGTCCAATCCCCGTACCTGTAGATAGCAGCCACAGGTCATGAGCCTGTTTAGGAATAGAATCATGGATTAAATCGCCATGTGCGGTGGCACCGACATAAATGCTATCACCAGATTTAAGCTTTTGGAGCCGTGGAGAAAGTTGTCCTTGAGGGTCGGCTACTATTAGAAACTCCAACCAATCGAATTGCTCGCTTGGCGCATTAACCACAGAGTAAGCACGGCTGATCGGCTTACCTTCATCATCAAGCAAAGCAAGCTTGGTGAATTGGCCAGCTTTAAAGGAAAGAGGCGCGCCAGATATTCTCAAACTGAACAGCTCACCTGTCCAATCAATGCGTTTCTCAACTCTTGCGAGGTTGAAACCTTTGAGTTCAATCATGAGACACCTCCTATCTGGTTACTCTTAGTTAAACTTACGCCTTCAACTCGATTATGTAAAGTTTCTAGTTTACATAATCAAACCACTATTTCATTTCACATTTTTAAAACAATTTTATTACATATTAAATGATTACATCTAGAATAAATGCTCAAAGTGATAAGTCGCGTCGCAATTTGTGGCAAAGCAGATGAAAAAGGAGCTATAAAAATGGACACACTGTTAAAGGACTTTCCCGTTATCACAGAGATAAAAGTCGCATGGGGTGAAATGGATGCTCTGCAACACGTTAATAACGTGGTCTATTTTCGCTACTTCGAGACCGCACGTTTAGATTACTTCAACAAAATTAACCTGCTGGTCGACCTGCAGACCTCGCAAATTGGGCCAGTACTGAGCGAGACTCAATGCCGCTACAAATTGCCTGTTACTTACCCAGACACGCTATTAGTCGGTTCTCGCGTAATCGACATGCAAGAAGATCGCATCACGATGGAGTACCAAGTGCTGAGTAAGAAGTGGGGTAAAATTGCGACCATCGCGACCGCCACTGGTGTGATGTTTGATTTTAAGAACAACGTTAAAGCTGCGATTCCAGATCACGTTCGCCAGTCGATTTTAGACTTGGAAGGAACCGTGGGTAGTACGCATCATTTGGAGTAGCAAGAAACAGGCAAGGTTCCCGACAGCGCTTCTTCATCGCTATCGGGAATGATGCTGAGATACCATTCCAGCCCGCGTGATAAGAAAACTAGCGTCATTCTAATGAGTCATAGCGAGACTAAGAATCTACTTACCGCTTGCTGCAGGCCATAGAGCTATGAATAAACTCAATACAATCTGAAGGTAGATTCTGATTCACGCTCGTTCCTCGCAGTTCAGAATGACGGTTCGAGTTTGGCTCTGAGCTTTACAAAACCATCTAAAAAAGCGATTCCAGAAGAACCTAAGTGAGTCACTCGGAATCTCGCTTTAGACGAATCAGCAGAGCGACTCTTCCAGCCTACGCGATAAGAAAAGCTACGTCATTCTAGCGAGCCATAGCGAGACTAAGAATCTACTTGCCGCTTGCTGCAGACCATAGAACCATGAATAAACTCAATGCAATCTGAGGGTAAATTCTGAATCACGCTCGTTCCTCGCGGTTCAGAATGACGAACCTCGTTTAGGTTCTGAACTCTACAACACTATCTAAGAAAACCATCCCAGACGAGCACAAGCGAGTCATCCGAAATCTCGCTAGACGTAATAGCAGAGCCACTCTTCAAGCCTACGCGATAAGAAAACTAGCGTCATTCTAGCGAGCCATAGCGAGACTAAGAATCTACTTACCGCTTGCTGCAGACCATAGAACCATGAATAAACTCAATACAATCTGAGGGTAAATTCTGAATCACGCTCGTTCCTCGCGGTTCAGAATGACGGTTCGAGTTTGGCTCTGACCTCTACAAAACCATCAAAAAAAGCGATTCCAGACAAGCCTAAGTGAGTCACTCGGAATCTCGCTTTAGACGTATCAGTAGAGCGACTCTTCCAGCCTACGCGATAAGAAAAGCTGCGTCATTCTAGCGAGCCATAGCGAGACTAAGAATCTACTTGCCGCTTGCTGCAGACCATAAAGCCATGAATAAACTCAATACAATCTGAGAGTAGATTCTGAATCACGCTCGTTCCTCGCGGTTCAGAATGACGGTTCGAGTTTGGCTCTGACCTCTACAAAACCATCTAAAAAAGCGATTCCAGACGAGCCTATTTGACCATCCGGAATCTCGCTTTAGACGCATCAGCAGAGCGACTCTTCCAGCCTACGCGATAAGAAAAGCTGCGTCATTCTAGCGATCCAAAGCGAGACTAAGAATCTACTTACCGCTTGCTGCAGACCATAGAGCGGTTAGCAGAACGTCTCGATATACAGCGCTTCGACTTTGTCTCGCGCCCATTGCGTTTTACGCAAAAACTTCAGAGAAGATTTGATCGACGGATCTTTTTTAAAACAGTTCACTCGAACGCGCTCATACAGGCCATTCCAACCAAAGTGTTCAACTAGTCGGGTGACGATTTTTTCTAAACTCAACCCATGCAGAGGGTTATTCGGCTGTTCGTTGCTCATGTTGTTGATCCAGTAACGATGTAAGTGGCGGGCTAATCTAACTCAAAGTGACCACTTAACCTAATGTTTTCACCTTCAAAGGCGTTTAGCTTGAATTACTTTGCTCATCTCCCCTATAGTAGCTCAAACTTCACAAACATCCTTTTCACGATGAAAGCCCTCAACGACCTCAATATTTTTGTCGAAACCGCGCGCCAAGGCAGCTTTTCAAAAGCCGCTAACAGCATGGACATGACACCTGCCGCCATTAGCGCATCGATTAAGCGTCTTGAAGGGCAAATCGGTTTCCCGTTGTTTGTGCGTTCCACCCGAAGCCTGCGTTTAACCTCAGAGGGCGAACTGTTTTTAGACAAAACCACGCAAGCGTTGGCAACATTGCAAGAGGGGTTGGATCAGATCTCAAGTGCGCGCGGGGAGTTGTCTGGTCAGCTGCACATTACTGCACCCTCCGATTTTGGTCGCAATATGTTGCTCGATTGGGTGGATGAGTTCATCGGTCTCTACCCAAATGTTTCCATTAAACTAGAGCTGTCCGATAGCTTGACGGATATGTACACCAAGCCTGTCGATATTGCGATTCGCTACGGCGAGCCGGCCGACTCCAATCTGGTCGTATTGGCATTATGTGGGTCAAATGAACGGATATTATGTGCATCGCCAGAGTACGTAGCTACACATCCAGAACTCGCCTCTCCTGCCGATTTAACGCAACACAACTGCTTGTGCTACATGGTCGCGGATTCGGTCTACAACAAATGGACGCTCACGCGTGACGGCGAGAAAGAACAAATCGTGGTCAGCGGTAACTTAATGAGCAACGATAGTGACTTGCCACACCGGTTAGCGATCAAAGGCAAAGGCATTGCGAATAAATCATTGATGGACATTAGCCGAGACTTAATCGAGGGAAGATTGGTACGAGTGTTACCAGAGTGGGATTGCGGCCCAGTGCCGCTCTACATGGTATGTGCCGATCGTCGATTATTGACGCCAACGATTCGGACTTTCCGCGACTTTATCCAACAAAAATGCTGCCAGCAACGCGCCAACGTGCTGGCAACCTTCTGTCATTAGGCGATAAATCGAAGAGGACGAATCTGGGTATATTCAACCCAATCATTCTCTTCCAATGTTTCAAGAAACGTCGCCATATGCGGGCTTTGCAAATGCTTATCCAAGGCCTCTTGCGATGCCCAGATTTCTTGGAACATAAATAGGCCATCAACTTTTTCGTCGAGATACAACTCGTATTGGCAACAGCCTTCTTCTTTGCGAGATGGCTCTAGTAAACCAGAAAGCAAATTCGCCACCTGATCCTTACGGTCTGGATAGGCTTTAACTTCTGCAACTAAGTGGATCATCGTTTTATCACTCTTTTGCGATTTATATATTGATTACAGGGTTCTACGTCACCTGTAAGTAAGCTCGAATTAGATCTCGGTGAATACGGTTTCTGCGTCCCAGCGAGACTTTGGCGTTTTCGCGTTGAAGTCATCTTCCGCGTGGTAGCCAAGCGGCACGATCACAACACTGGTATAACCTTTTTCACGCAAGCCAAATTCTTCATCCAGCACTTTGGGATCAAACCCTTCAATTGGTACTGCATCGATTTCTAGCGTCGAAGCACCCAACAGCAACGTACCCACGTTGAGGTAAACTTGTTTCTCCATCCAATGGTTTGCATCTTTCAGATCAAAACGGTGCATGTTCACAAAGTAGCTACGACCACCGCGTACAGCCGCTTTCGCTTCTTCAGTTGGGAATCGACCATCTTTTTCTTCTTGCACGATTAGCGCTTCAATGTAGTCGTTATCAATGCCTGTTTTCGCACAAAACACCAATACGTGAGAAGCGTTGAGAATCTTCGCCGCGTTAAACGCGTAGTTCTCTTGCGCCGCTTTAGCGATGCGCTGTTTGCCTTCTTCTGTGCTTGCCAGAATGAAATGCCAAGGCTGGGAGTTCACACTCGATGGACTAAAACGAATCAGCTCTTTAACTGCGTCGATTTTTTCTTGAGGTAGCTTGCGCGTTGGGTCAAACACTTTCGTTGAGTAACGAGATTTTGCAGCTTGTATGATATCCATGAGGTTCTCCAATTAATGAGTTTAAGCTGAGTAACAGCATAACCTCATGAGATAAAGGGAAAAACCGATTTCGATTAAAAACATTTTCAAAATAAATTTGAAAATAAAACGACAAGAAAGGCTTTGAGCGTTCTCACTGAACTTCTTCATCTTTTCGGCAATAATGCATGTTTGAATAATGCATGTTTGCTCGCAACCAAACTCAACTCATGCTGCCTCAAGATAACGTTGTTACATCCTTTCTGTGCAAAAAGCTCGGTCACAATCACCTTCGAATTGCCGGCGAATATTGGCACATTGAGAAGTTGGTGGCCTTGCAATGCATGATGTTGAAAGAAGCGCCTAACCTCCAAGAAGGGCTGCTTTGGTGGAGCAAAAGTGTCTCATTATTCGACCGCCGTTTGTACGTCACATTGCAACATGATGATGCCCAAATCCATCTGCAAGTCGAATGTAGAACGGGCGGTATGCCAAATTGGGCGGAGTCGGTGTTTGGCTTGCTCAAAATGCAGTTGGAAATGCTTGAGTTAAGCGAATCAATACAGGTACAAGTTCACGCCAACAATCCACTCACGGCCGATATTTTTCTAAAGGAAACGCGAGATTCTAAAACGAGTTCAAGCGTGTTTGAACTGGGGAAACATGTTTATTTGCTGCTGTCTCACCAACCAATTGAACAGCCAGAATTGCTGAGTGTTTTGAACGCCTTGTTCATCAAAAACAGTAATTACGCGCTCAAGTTAGAGCAAGCGGCAAGGCAACTGGGCGTCTCCAAACGCACCTTGCAACGTCGACTGCAAGAAAAGCAAATGAGCTACTCTCAATGCGTTGATTTCGCGAAAAGAAAGCAAGCACTCACTTTGCTTGCCGACACTCAACTCACAACGCAGCAAATCGCTTATCAACTTGGTTATGAAGAACCTTCCAACTTCCATAGAACCTTTCGCCGTTGGTATCCGTTTTCGCCAATGCAATATCGCCAGCAATGCTTGGATAATCGCACTCACCTCAATAACCAACCCATCCGCTTATACTACGCCAAAGCCAATACTTTAGCCGATAACGACATTGACCAACCCGTCGGTAAAATCTGGATGGAAGTGGATAATATTGCGTTTGAAAAAGTGGTCTCCGTTGAATGTCGAGACCGTGATGGCACGTGGCGTCGCTACCCAGCCTTCTTCGAGCGTTTTTTGAATAATGGCACCGAACTATGGGCGACAACAGAGCTTCCTGTCGCACATCCACTGACCTTTAGACTGTGTTATGAAGTCGATGGTGAGCGCTACATTGATAACAACCACCAGCGTGATTACGTGGTCTCCAAGGGGCTTTTAATTGGCGCAACGGAATACATTGTCCCGACAAAACAACTTATCCAACTCGGTACACAGTACACCTTGTTTGTGGAACTCGCATGTAGATTAAAAGACGTGGCGAAGATCGATTGCTACGTGGGTGATGCGCCAGCTCCGCACACAATGAGCCAAACTCAGAATGCAGAAGATTACACATGCTGGGCGCTACAACTTCCCCTCACCCAAACGGCTAAACAGTGTCGATTTCGACTCTATGATCATTCTGGTAATGAGTTAGCCAAAGACCATTACCCGATTCAATACCCAATTATGCAACCACTCAGTTAAATATGTAGCACAGTTCAAATTCAGCACTTCGTGACATCATTTCACGTCTTTTTTGGCGTGAAATGACACTCTCAATTTCAAACCTTTGATTTATCGTTTCCGCATTGCTGCACAACGGAGACAAAAACCGTGTTTGAAACCTTACCTAACCCTATGAATAAAATAAAAATACTCCCTATAGCGATCGCCCTAGCTCTTTCTGGCTGTGGTAGCGATGAAACTACGCCAACCGATACAGGAAGCCACGTGGCATCTCCTGATTGGCAAGACCAGATCATTTACTTCTTGATGATCGACCGTTTTAACGACGGCGACAACACGCTTAACAATCAAGGTCAGAATGAGTACGATCCTACCTCAGACAAAAAATTCAGTGGTGGTGACCTTGTTGGTGTCAGTGACAAGCTAGGCTACATCGAAGACCTAGGCGCTACCTCTATCTGGATTACGCCGCCAGTGGCAAACCAATGGTGGGATGCCGCACAAAACTACGGCGGCTACCACGGTTACTGGGCGCGTGATTTCCAAAAAGTGGATGAGCACTTTGGTGACATGGAAAGCTACCAAGCGTTAGCGCGAGAAGTGCACGCTCGTAACATGTTTTTGATCCAAGACATCGTGACCAACCACGTTGGTAACTTCTTCACTTACGATGACCCATACAGTTACGATCCTAGCCTTCCTTGCCAAGGTTTTCGCTTGATTGAAAATGCGCTGCCAGCAGGGCAAGAACTGCCTTATCCGCTCAACATGAATGAGTGTAAAGAAGACGGTACTGGCATTTACCACTGGACACCAAGCATCACCGACCACAACGATCCCGTCCAAGAAAAAACCTGGCAACTGTCGGATCTGGATGACCTGAATACGTCCGATCCTGAAGTACGCGCTTATTTAAAAGAGAGCTACCGAAAATGGATCCGCGAAGTGGGCGTTGACGGTTTCCGTATCGATACCGTGAAGTTTGTTGAGCACGATTTCTGGAACGACTTCCTGCACGCCGACGATGGTGTGATGACTCAAGCGGTTGATACTGGTCGCGATAACTTCCTGACCTTTGGTGAAGTCTTCGAAACATCTACGCCTTACAACACAGAAGGCGAAGAGAAGATGCTGACTTACATCGGCGAAAGCGGCTCGCCGGAGCAGTTAACCTCGGTGTTGAACTTCCCATTGCAAGCAACCATGACTCGCGTGTTTGCAGCAGGGCAACCGACCGATTACTTACGCTTCCGTCTTGAGAAAATGATGGAGATGTTCCCAAATCCATACATCATGCCGAACTTCATTGATAACCACGATATGCCACGTTTTCTATCGCAAGGCAGCGTGAATGACATGAAACAAGCATTGATCACCATGATGAGCGTACCGGGTATTCCTGTGATTTACCAAGGTACAGAACAGGCGATGTCAGCGGCACGCGATGCTATGTTCGCCGGAGGGTACCGTGAAGATGGCAACTACGTAGACTCGTTCGACCAAAACAGTGAGATGTACTTGTTTGTTCAAGAACTTGCCAAGCTACGCACTGAAAACAAAGTCATGACACGCGGCGAAATGAAAGTGATTGGCAGCGATAAAGCGGGCGTGGGCGTCTTCGCCTTTACCCGAACGTTGGATAACGACGAAGTCTTGGTTGTGATGAACACATCGAATTCCCCGATGTTGATGAACCAACTCGATGTAGAACAAGTTGGTGGCACCGTCTTCAAACAACAAATCATGTCGAACTGGGTAGACGCTCCAGAGCAGTTAATCGCAGATGAAAACGGTCACGTAACCCTTGAGCTACCAGCCAAATCTGCCGTGATTTACTCAAAAACTAACGATACCCAATCGGTAGATACCCCAGACCTCAACATCCAACTGGCGCAGGGTTGGGAAGGAAAAACCATCACTGGTGATATTGTTATCGCGGGTAGTGCGAACGCCAACGAGAAGTTGAACCTCGTCGTCGATGGTAACTTGGAAACAGCGCAAACCATTACTGTAGGTGCTGATGGTCAGTTTAGTGTCACGCTGTCGACTCGTCATTTTGCGATTGGCGAGCAACAGCACCGCTTCGCGATTTATTCCACCGAGAAAAAAGCAGGCATCGAGGACGTGAATTTTGTCTCCAACCTAAGCTGGTCAAACACGCCGGACGACACCATTGATGATGCGGGCGATGCACAAGACGGCGTGGGCGGCCCTAATGGCAACTACTCATTACCAACGGATCCAACGTTCGACAAAGACAACAGCCAACTCGCGATCAACAAAGCAGAAGTGTTTACCGTTGGCAGTAACGTACGTTTGACCTTCACTATGGACAAAATTACCGACACTTGGTTGCCACCAAACGGTTTCGACCACGTGGGTTTCACCATCTTTATTGATTTACCGGAAGAAGCCGCAACCAACTTGTCTGAGCTACCGAAGATCAACGCTTCTATGCCAAACGGAACCTGGAGTCGCAATGCGGTTGTTTTTGGCTGGCAAAGCTCGATTTACAACACCAAAAGAGCAAATGCGACGACATGGGGAGAAGCCGTAACGCCAGCACCAATGGTCACGGTAGACAAAGCCAACAACACCATTTCGATGGACTTTGCTAGCGATGCACTAGGCCGCCCAGATTCGCTCGATGGTATCCGCTTCTATGTCACGACTTGGGACTTAGACGGCCTTTCGGCAACTTACCGTCCGCTAGAACAAGACAAAGGCCCTTGGAACTTCTCCGGTGGCGCATCGGGTGAAAGTAAGATTTGGGACGATTTACCAATCATCACCTTGTCGGAATAAACCGTTAAATAAAACACCGCCCAGCGTTTAGCTGGGCGGACATCAACAAAAAAATGCAGAAAGACACTTCTGCTCGTTTTTATTCTAGTTAAAGAACGATTTCACCCACAGCACCAGACTGTCCCAAAGCTGACCGAACCACGAGCCCTCTTCTACCGCTTGGCTGCTGACCAAGGGATAACTCGCCACGGTACTGTCATCGCTTTTCCAAACGACCTTACCAATCTCGTCTCCTTGCGCGATCGGCGCAATCAACGGTTCATTTAACACCACACTCTTATCAAGCCCAGCCGTCATTGAACGAGGCAGAGTGAGATAGGCATCTTTAGCAAAGATCGCCTCAACTTGATTAGCATTTCCCTTCCAAACGCGAACTTTAGACTCAACTTCCCCCTGTTTAGCAACTTGCTTGGTGTCATAAAAGCGAAAACCATAGCTGAGTAGATTCTTCGATTGGCTGATCCGAGCCTGTTTACTTGGCGTACCCATCACCACCGAGATAAGGCGCATTCTTCCTTCTTTGGCCGAGCTCACCAAGCTGTATCCGGCATTGCTGGTGTAGCCGGTTTTTCCCCCGTCGACATCAATGGAATTGTCCCACAACAACTTATTGCGGTTGTACTGCGTAATGTCGTTCCACTTGAAGACTTTCTCACTGTATAGCGCGTACACATCAGGAACATCGCTGATGATCGACTGCATGAGTCTTGCCATATCGGTTGGTGAGGTTTGGATGCCATCACTATCAAGACCATGGGAGTTCACAAAATAGGTGTCTTGCAGTCCTAATTTCTCCGCCCAACCATTCATCAAGGCGACAAAGCCGCGTTCACTGCCTGCAACATGCTCAGCCAGTGCAACGCACGCGTCATTTCCTGATTGGATGATCACGCCGCGCATTAAGTTCGCAACACTAATTTCATCTTTCGGTTTGATGAACATTTTAGAAGAACCGGGAAACTTGGCCGACCACGCGTTTTCACTCACGGTGACAACATCATCCCATTTCAAACGCCCCGCTTTGATTTCTTGTCCAACTACATAAGCGGTCATCAACTTGGTTAAACTCGCTGGAGCAAGGCCTGCTCGCCCGTTATGCTCGGCAATAATGGCACCGGATTGAAAGTCCATTAATACGTAGCCTTTTGCCTGTAACTGAGGTGGGTTGGGCGTAACAACGGCAAAAGTAGGTACGCTTATTAAACAAGTCACAATTGTCCATCGAGCCAGTGACACTTTCATCCGACTTCCTCCATGC
Organism: Vibrio sp. PBL-C16; assembly: GCF_034321865.1. Classification (NCBI taxonomy): domain Bacteria; kingdom Pseudomonadati; phylum Pseudomonadota; class Gammaproteobacteria; order Vibrionales; family Vibrionaceae; genus Vibrio; species Vibrio sp. PBL-C16. The sequence goes on from NZ_JAXLNY010000001.1 coordinate 1,110,012, forward strand.
TCTTACTTTGTCGCAACTCTATTGAGCATAGCTCACTCAACCAGTTGCACCAGTCGCTAATCGTTTCATTTTCTTGAACTTACATTGATTTGACCAAGGTATAGAACTGAAGAGGCGATTGGGAAATAGCATTGGTTCTTCATGCCATTCGCCGTAAAGTAGCGCTACCCCTCAATAAGGAAATAAAGATAACAATGAACGCTCAATCATTTATCGACGCAGGATTGCATTACACTCCCCACAGTTTTACCGTTCCTCTGGATTACCAAGACACGAGCAAAGGCACCATTGAAGTCTTCGCCCGTGCGGTTTGCCTAGTTGGCGATGAAGAATCGACCAAACCTTGGTTGGTTTACTTTCAGGGCGGGCCGGGCTTTCCCTCTCCGCGTCAAAACGGCAATAGCGGCTGGGTAAAGCGCGCGCTGCAAGAGTACCGAGTTTTGCTCCTCGACCAGCGCGGTACGGGCAATAGTTCGGTGATTAATCATCAGACTCTGGCTCATTTCACACCGCAGCAACAAGCAGACTACTTGAGCCACTTCCGCGCAGATAAAATCGTGCGCGACGCGGAGTACATTCGTAAGCAATTTGGCGTCGAAAAATGGGCGATCTTAGGTCAAAGCTTTGGTGGTTTTTGTTCCCTCACCTATTTGTCTTTGTTCCCAGACAGCTTGCTACAAAGCTACATTACAGGTGGCGTGCCACCTGTCTCGCGTCATGCCGACGATGTGTATGAAGCCACCTTCAAACGCACCATGGAGAAAAACCAAGCGTTCTTCCAACAATTTCCAAGTGCACAGCAACTTTGCCAAAACATTGCGAATCACTTGCTGGAAAACGAAGAGTACCTACCAAATGGTCAACGCTTCACGGTGGAGCAATTTCAACAAATCGGCATCAACTTTGGTGTGAGTGATACTTTCTTGCCGACTTACTATTGGCTAGAAAGCGCGTTGATTGAAGTGGACGGCAAACCACAACTTCGCTATGAGTTCTTGAACGATATGTTGGCGCAGCAAAACTTCCAAACCAACCCGATCTACGCCATTTTGCATGAATCGATTTACTGCCAAGGCTTTGCGTCGAATTGGAGTGCACACCGTGTTCGCCAAACTCGACCAGAGTTTAATTATGAACCTGGCCAGCCATTTTACTTTACGGGGGAAATGGTCTTCCCGTGGATGTTCGACCAATACGTCAACCTCAAGCAACTAAAAGACGCCGCAGAAATATTGTCCGCGAAAGACGATTGGGCTGCGCTGTACGATCAAACACAATTGGCTCAAAATAAAGTGCCTGTCAGTTGCGCCGTTTACGCCGATGATATGTTTGTTGAAATGGATATCAGCCGAGAGACGCTCGCGTTAATACCAAACTCAAAAGCGTGGATCACCAATGAGTACGAGCACAACGGCTTACGTGCCGACGGTGAACGTATTCTCGACAGGCTCATCGCCATGGGCAAACAGACCGCAGCTACGTTGAAATAAGCACGGCAGACGTTAGAAAAACGCCTTTTCAGTATGTGGTGAAAAGGCGTTTTATAGCGGTTTATGAACAATGGCGATCAGTCATTCACTCTTTGTCCCTAAACCTTTATCCCTCACCACCTCATGTATAAAACTGCGACATGTCCTTTCCTTGTCAATGACTCCGGTGATTATTTGGTGCTTCTTGCGCCTAACTTTTTTGAAGGGCCTAAAACAGAATAACAGCATAAATTTAAGCCAAAAGTATCGGCTCCAACCTACCTAACTCACTATAATTAATGCTTATAAATTGAACACATATCGGCTTCACCTGCGGACATGCTCCCCCTATCAAAGACCGCCAGGCCCCGCCTACTCATAATATCCGTATAATTTGTCCGTATTTCCGACTAGTTTAGTCAGGTATACTTCGTGCCGCTAAAATTTTAAGGTCGTTGACCACCTGTATTTTTAAAGGAAACCTCATGAGTCAGTATGTAGTTTGTGCGCTGTACAAGTTTGTTGAGCTGAATAACTATCGAGAGCTACGCGAGCCATTACTTGCGTTGATGGAAAAACACCATATTCGCGGAACATTACTACTGGCAAGTGAAGGTATCAACGGTACTGTTGCATCTGATCGTGCAGGTATTGATACGCTACTGGAGTGGCTAAACAACGAACCTCGTTTGACTGGCACCGTATACAAAGAGTCGTATTCTGAGACCCAGCCATTCAATCGCACCAAAGTGAAATTGAAAAAAGAGATCGTAACATTAGGTGTTGAAGGTATAGACCCTCGCCACGTAGTGGGTACTTACGTGAAACCTCAAGAGTGGAACGATCTTATTGCTGATCCTGAAGTGTTTGTTGTCGATACACGTAATGATTACGAAATCGAGATCGGGACATTCAAAGGCGCTGTAAACCCAAATACTGAAACCTTTCGTGAATTCCCAGACTATGTAAAAGAAAACATGGACCCGGCAAAACACAAGAAAGTTGCGATGTTCTGTACCGGTGGTATCCGCTGCGAAAAATCAACGGCTTACATGAAAGAACAGGGCTTTGATGAGGTCTACCACCTAGAAGGCGGCATTCTTAAATATCTTGAAGAAGTTCCTCAAGAAGAGAGCATGTGGGAAGGCGATTGTTACGTATTTGACGGTCGTGTTGCAGTGAACCACCAGCTAGAAAAAGCAGATTACGATTTATGTAACGCTTGTCGTCTACCGATCACTGAAGAAGACAAACAGTCAGAATTGTTCGAGCAAGGCGTGAGCTGTCCAAAATGTCACGGCACACACTCAGAAGAACAAATTGCTCGATTCCGCGAGCGTGAAAAACAAGTTGTTCTTGCAGAGCAGCGAGGCGAGCAGCATGTTGGTGGTGAAAGTGCCAAGCAAAGAGAAGCCCGACGTGCCGCTAAGTACGCGCAAAAAGAAGCGCAGCGTAAACAAGACTAAGCCCAACTCTCCTTATATTTAGCGAGCTGCCGTAAGGTGGCTCGCTTTTACTACGCACCAATACTCTTTCAATACAATTTTGTATCCCTCACCAATACCTCTAGTTGATTGTCTCTTTTGCCTTCGGGTAGCCCCACCATTTCATCATAAGCACTTTGATGTACTAAAACCTGCTTATTTGCTTTGATATTCCTGCACTTCTTTTGCATCTCGATCAGGGAGTGAGCCCTCAAAAAGATACCGTTGTCATCAGTGATAAATTGCGCTTCTCCATCAATCACGACAGATGCCTGGTACAATGCGAGATCAAGCGAATGAATGACCAATTTGTCTACATAGAAGTATTTTTGTAACTTACTCAATGGTATTGCCATGTGTCACCTCCCTAAAAGTTACCTCTACGTTTTGTAGAATAAAACCGATCATTGGATGAGATTTCTTCGGTTTACTTGCGTACAACATCGGAAACTAAAGAGGATTCCGATGCAAACAATCAATGTCGTGTGGTTAAAACGAGATTTAAGGCTGACTGACCATCAACCACTAACTCAAGCATTATCAACAAAGCACCCAACTGTGCTTTTATATATTGTTGAACCATTGCTATTGAACAACCCACACTATTCTGAGCGCCACTGGCGATTTGTTTGGCAATCACTGCAAGACATGGATGAGACGCTCAAAGCATATGGGCATCGAATCACGGTGCTGTTTGACGATGCCTTAGCATGTTTTCAATCAATTCAAGCGCAATATCAAATCAACGCTGTTTTTTCTCACCAAGAAATAGGACTCAACTGCACCTTTGAGCGCGACAAACAAGTTGCCGCTTGGCTGTATGAGCAGAACATCGACTGGTTTGAGTTCGAACACGGTGCTGTTATCAGAGGTGCAAAAAACCGGCAAGGTTGGGACAAACATTGGGACTCTGTCATGAGAGCCTCAATAAGCCCTATTGAGCTCCAAACCGACTTATTGCATTCATTGGATGCAGAAGCTCTCGGCTGTTCGTTTTCGCCACCATCATCCTGGCTATCAAAATGCAAAGGAATGCAAACGGGAGGAAGCCGGCTCGCTTGGAAAACACTAGAGGACTTTTTCCATCGTCGAGGTCGTGATTACTATCGAAGCATTTCTAGTCCCACAGCCTCACGCACAGCCTGTACTCGACTTTCTCCATATCTCGCTTGGGGTAACATATCCTTGCGTGAAGTTTATCAATACCTTTTGAAACACTGGCAAGTCGCTGGGTTTCGTCGCAGCTTAATTGCATTGTCTTCACGGCTTCATTGGCACTGTCACTTCATCCAAAAATTCGAATCGGAATACGACATGGAGTTTTACTGCGTTAATCGGGCTTACGAACCATTGATTAAACAAAGTAGTACTTTCGATGAAGAAAAGTTAGCAGCATGGAAATCCGGGCATACTGGCGTACCTTTGATTGATGCCTGCATGCGCTGTTTGCACCACACTGGTTACATTAACTTTCGCATGCGTGCCATGCTGGTTAGCTTTCTTACTCACCACATGAACATGAATTGGCGAGTAGGTGTAACGCATTTAGCGCAACTGTTTCTCGACTTTGAGCCCGGAATTCATTACCCACAATTCCAAATGCAAGCAGGAGTAACCGGGACTAACACAATCCGTATTTATAATCCGATCAAGCAAGCCCAAGAACATGATCCTGACGGCACGTTCATCTACAAGTGGGTACCTGAATTGCAAATGGTTCCTCCCCCTCTTTTATTCGAGCCTTGGACAATGACCCAGATGGAAGCTGTCATGTATCAGTTGCAGCCAGATAGCCGTTACCTTGCACCTATTATCACACCAGACAACGCAGCTAAGGCAGCAAGAGAGCGCTTATGGACGTGGCGGAAACGAGCCGATGTGAAACAAGAAGGCAGACGAATTCTTGCGCGACATGTTAGACCCTCAAAAGAAAGTAGGACGCGATGATCATCTCTCAATCACAATGCGTACAAATGCAAACACACTCCAGGGAACCCGTTGTACCCTCAACTAGTAAGGAACACATTATGTTCAAACGTATCTTAGTTATCGCGGCGACACTGATGGCGACGTTATCTTTTATGCTTCCCGTCAAGGCTCATGAGCATGGCATGATGAAAGCCGATATTGTCGACGTTGCCGCTGAAAACGGCTCTTTCAATACGCTTGTTGCTGCGGTAAAAGCAGCGGGCTTGGTTGACACTCTCAAAGGGGAAGGCCCATTTACTGTTTTTGCACCAACGGATGACGCTTTTGCAAAACTGCCAGACGGCACAGTCGACATGCTCTTAATGCCGGAAAACAAAGACAAGTTAGTATCTGTTTTGACTTATCACGTCGTCCCAGGGAAAGTGATGGCTGCCGATGTTGTTAAGCTAGACAAAGCGACTACGGTTCAGGGGCAAGATGTGATGATTACAACCATGGGCGATAAAGTCATGGTTAACGATGCAAATGTCATTGCAACCGATGTGAAAGCTAAAAACGGTGTCATTCACGTGATTGATACTGTCATCATGCCGAAATAACACCATTCAAAGGGCGGTACACTCCGCCCTTTAGACAGAACTTCTTCCACCCTTAGCACGATTCCTCTCCACTTATCTCCAACAAACCCCCACTCATTCACGATGACTATAAAAAAAGATAAAAACAAAATTAAAATCAATATCTTGCAAGACAACACTGCACAATATTGACGAGGTTAAGATATCGTTATCTTTCAATTTGAGAACAGGATTCCATGTCAGTGACGTTTACTTTTCCACATGTAAATTCTTAAGCTAAATTTTGGCTGCTCAATCACATTTCGGCAAACCATTCGAAAGGGTGGGACGCAAAGCTTCCGGTCTGTCAGCATTTAAAAATCTAAAAGAATGCTCATGATAGCGGGGTTACCATGACGCAGTGTTACAGAAGTCCAATTTCTGTAGCGTTGCTTTATGCTCAGCATGCGCCGGGGTGTGACACTAGTTTGTCAGCCATAACAGAGGACATGTGATGAAATCATTTCCAACCAAATCCGTACTCGCGTTAGCACTTGCAAGCATTAGCTCAGGTGCTGCGGCTCACGGTTATGTATCAGAAACCAATGGTGGTGTCGCTGCAAGTCGCTCGGCACTATGTAAGTATCCAACGCCAGATACTAACGAAAAAAATAATAACTGCGGTGCGATTCAATATGAACCGCAAAGCGTTGAAGGCCCTGATGGCTTTCCCGAAACAGGGCCTCGCGATGGTAAAATAGCGAGTGCCGAAACCGCTTTAGCAGCTGCCCTTGATGAGCAAACTGCCGACCGTTGGGTAAAACGCACTATTCAAGCAGGTACACAAACTTTTGAATGGACATTTACCGCTAACCACGTGACGCGCGACTGGAAATATTACATCACCAAGCCTGATTGGAACCCAAACGCTTCACTATCACGAGACTCTTTTGATCTAACTCCTTTCTGTGTCGTCGACGGCAATATGGTTCAACCCCCGAAACAGGTAAGCCATCAATGTAATGTGCCTACTCGCGAGGGATACCATGTCATCCTGGCAGTATGGGATGTTGGCGACACTGCAGCCTCATTTTATAACGTGATCGATGTGAAATTTGATGGTGACAGTCCCGTTATTCCAGATTGGAAGCAAGGCGGTCAAATTATTCCTACAATGGATTTAAATATTGGGGATTCGGTTTATACACGCGTATTTGATCAAGCAGGTGAAAACTTGGCGTATAGAACTGAACTAGAAATTACCGATGCAGCAATGGGCCAAGCGAAAAACTGGTCTTACGCACTCGCGACTAAGCTAAACCAAGAACAAGCAAAACTGCAAGCCGGGCAGTATGCAGAGGATAAATTCACTCCTGTTTATGGTACTAATCCGGTGTATCTGCAAGCAAATAGCGGCCTTGAGCGAGTAGAGATCGGCTATAACATTGAAACTCCTGTCCCAGAATACTCACTCACAGTAGATGGCTTAGCAGACGAGTATATCATTGAGTCAACACCGACAACGTTGGATCTGACACTAACTGCTGAAGGCGATTTAAATGCAGAACTCACCGTTTACAATCACCATCGCGAACCACTTGCAAGTTGGGCAAACGAAATGAAAGACGGCTCGGTAGAGGCGATATCGCTCGCTTTAAGTAAATCGGAGCCGGGTCACCATATGCTCGTAACACGTATTAAGGATAAAGATGGCAACTTGGTGGATCAGCAAACACTCGACTTTCACTTAAAAGAAGAGTCAGTTACTCCACCACCATCTGATGAGTACGATTTTGTCTTCCCTGAAGGACTATCTAGCTACACGGCGGGCACAAAAGTGCTTGCCAGCGACGGGGGCATTTATCAATGTAAACCTTTCCCATACTCTGGTTACTGTATGCAGTGGAAAGAAAGCGCAAACCATTACGAGCCTGGAATAGGTTCACACTGGGAGATGGCTTGGGATAAAGTCAACTAAATCACCCTTCGAACGTTAAGTAAAAAGAGCCTCACTATGAGGCTCTTTTATAATCAAACGCAAAAATGACAATTTTCCCGGTCTAAACCATAAACACCAGATAAACTAGTGAGATGCGCTCGCCCCTCAATCAGCCCCATTTCATACCCTTCTAGTAAAACGGATTGTCGCATTGATAAGCGCTGAACATGAAAATTATCTGGTGGGGCAATCACCCTAACATGTGTTCCTGGTGGAGGGTTACGAATAAACTCTAATGATTGATTATAGTTATCTGCACGTCTTAACATCGCATCCGCCATTTTGGGGTGCTCCGCAAACAGTTTCTTCATCAGCCATGTGGTCTTAACTGGTTTTTTGGCATAATTCAGCGGGTGAGAGAGTACTACGGTTATGTCGCGAGCCCCTCGACGATAAGCCTCACGCACTGGGATAGAATCAGCGACCCCACCATCGGTATAACAACCACCAGAAAAACAAGGGGTATGCTTGTAGGCAATCGGTAATGCTGTTGTCGCTTCAATCGCATGTTGAAAATTATCACGTGTCACGCGATAGTAATCTGCTTGCCCTGTATCTACATTTGTTGTCGCTGCGAGAAAAGGAACGCCATTAAACAGTTTATTTTCATCGACGGGATACAAGCGATTAGATTCTTCAAACAACCACTTCACATCGATGAGGTCTCCACCTTTAACGAAGCGAGTCGGGTCAAAAAAGCGTTTGCTTGTGGCCAGCTTAGTAATGACGTTAATACTGCGATGCGGGTAGTCGGTCAAATACCCAATCAAATTTGATGCACCAGCAGATACACCGATTGCAAAATCAAACGGTTTATAACTCTGCTCTAAAAACGCATCTAACACTCCGCTTGCGAAGACGCCTCGCATCGCGCCACCTTCTACTACAATTGCTTTTGTTGCCATATTTCCCCCATTCTCCTTGCCAAAAGAGTAATGAAATTCGTGCAATCACAACAATTGAATATTCTTATTATTGAAATAGGTGAAGTCTATTTATTTCTCTCTTAGAAAATGAAAACTAAAGTTCAAAAAATCCGTACCCGTTAGAAATGTAATTGCGGGCTTAACCAAGGTGGCAAGGTCTAAGAGAAATCTAGGAGAAAACCGTTTTATAGGCTTCGCCCGCGCCATCAATGAACATTTGAGTACCAATAACCGCTAGAATTAAGCCCATCATTTTAGTCACAACATTTAGAGCACTTGGTCCAACCGCTTTGACCAATTTGTCTCCAAATAAAAACAGTACATAGGTGATCACACAGAGGACAGCGAAAGAAACGATAGTAATAATGGTTTGATCGAAACCACCCGCTGTCGCAAAGTTCATCGCGGTAGCAATCGTTCCAGGCCCAGCTAATATTGGCATCGCCAGTGGAGACACTGCAATACTCAATGCCGCCCGTTGCTGAGCTGGTGAATACGCCTTCTCTTTGGTTTTCTGATGCGTCGAATCACCTTGAAGCATGTTAAAACCTATCAAAAACACCAAAATGCCGCCTGTTATTCGCAATGCATAAAGCGTGATACCAAACAAATCAAAAATTAACTTACCGGCAATAGAAAATATCGCGATGATAATAAATGCAATAAAAACCGAGCGGAGCGCAATGGAACGGATGGTTTCTTTATCTTCATCAGCAGTTAAACTCAAAAAGATGGGAATATTGGCGATAGGGTTCATGATGGCAAAGAAGCCCATAAACACCGTAACTGTATGAACAATGAGTTCTTTCATATTTTCCACTGCATTTAAATTATTGATTCTAAAAACAGTATATACGCTCTCAAACAGAACGAGTGGTGTAATCTCGAATCGTCTTCACACTTATGCGCCAAGCATTGTTTTTCTTTTGAGATAGTTTACCGACTCATCAAATGTCGCTAAGGTGAGTCTTCAGCCTTTAACGTAACAGGGGATGTTAAGTCACCATGAACAGCACGATTCAAACAATTCTCAATCACCGCTCAATTCGAAAATTCACCTCACAACCGATTGAGAGCGAACAATTAGATGCCATTCTTCAAGCCGGCCTTGCGGCGTCCTCATCAAGCATGTTGCAAGTCGTTTCAATTATCCGCGTGACCGACAAAGAAAAACGTACGCTATTAGCTCAATATGCCGGAAATCAAGGGTACGTTGAAAGCGCGGCTGAGTTTTTGGTGTTTTGTATTGATTACCAGCGCCATGCCAGTATCAACCCAGATATTCAAGCTGATTTTACCGAGTTAACACTAATAGGCGCTGTAGACTCGGGGATCATGGCACAAAATTGCTTGCTTGCGGCGGAGTCGATGGGACTAGGAGGCGTGTATATTGGTGGTTTACGAAACAATGCCCCAAAAGTAGACGAATTATTAGGTTTACCTAAAAATACCGCCATTTTATTTGGTATGTGTCTTGGTCATCCAGATCAAGCCCCTGAAGTAAAACCTCGCCTACCTAAGCATGTCGTGGTGCATGAGAATCAGTATCAAGACCTAAACTTGGATGATATTCAGACGTATGACCAAACCATGCAAAACTACTATGCAAACCGTTCGAGCAATCAAAAACAGAGTACTTGGTCGCAAGAAGTCACCAGTAAACTGGCTGGCGAATCACGTCCGCACATCCTGCCTTACTTAAACAGAAAAGGGCTCACTAAAAGGTGATGACTACAATACGATAGGATCAAAAAAGGCCTCTGAAGAGGCCTTTAGAATTTATCAGCAAAAACTTGCTTAGTTACCGCCTGTCGCGCCAGTGCCTGGACCCGGTGGATCTTCAGGTTCAATTGGCTCACCGACTTCCGCATCTGGGATTTGTGGTACTTCAGGTTCGATATCTTCTAGTGGAGTGTCGTTATCAATAGCCTCTTGTACATCAGCAACAACTTTCTGAGTATCTTCAGCTGGAATCGTTACGTAGATAACATCACCCGAATCATTCTCAGGATAATTTGGGTTCGCCGCGATTACATCTTCTGTTATTGCTTTTGCAGCAACAGCTACAGCTTCAGGCGAAGCTGTTGGGTTCGCTTTGATGATATCTGATACAACGTTTGCTGTTGCAACTAGCTGAGTAGCAAGTGCGCTGTTACCACCCTCACTACCAAGTCCTGCTACTACAGATTCTGTATCACGAAGGATTTCGTCAACTGTTTTACCACTTGCATTGATATCGATACCCAAATTCTCGAATACTTTTTCAGCGATATCAGAAGAGTATACTTCACCATCTTTTAAAGAGTTAGCAACCAAAGTCGTAAATGGAGAGCCTGTTACCAATGAATCCGTCTGGGCTAGGCCTTGAGGGATTTTGTAGTCAGATGTAATAGGTTTACCATTTGACGCGTCTTTACTATCTTCTGTGTGCGTTAATACGAAAGCACAATCACCTGGCGCATTTACAACGTTGATATTTTCAAAACGCGCTTTACCAACCATACCTTCATAGTTTGTTGTATTTTCAATAGCGTCGTATGTCTCACCACCACATACTGCTTGAACTTTCATGCCGATAACAGCTGGGTCATAAGCCTGAACTGAGTATCTTTTTACCTCAGGATCGCTGTCACTACCACAACCTGCTAGTAGGACTGCTGCCACACTTGCCGTTAAAAGTTTGATTTTCAAAATTAGCTCCAATATTTGTTGTTATATCCGACCGCAACAGGAAGCATAACGGCAGTTGCATATAGTGTAAATAGGATGCATACAACTTTGGCATGAGTTTTTTCACATTCTTGCCTGTTTGCTTGTGCAAAATCATGCATTCATCTCATTAACGTTAAATAGACACAATTTTGTCATGTATTCGTCAGTATTTTTTCAAGTAACTTGTTGCCTTTATTGCAACCAGATGGATAATAGTTGACTATTTTTTGTGGGTCGGATTTTCACACCTTCATTAATGAAACTAAGAGCTCTAAGTCGCTAGCAGCCATTTGGAGTGTTTATTACACAAATAATTCTGAATGGACTCGCTTTCTAAAGGCTTAAAACTGCAGTAAATCATCAATATTGATGAAATGCAGTTCAATTAGAATGAATCAATTTCAGTCGGCAAACTTTCTTTCGGTAGTTATAAACCAATGAACACATTTAATAAATTTTTGGGGATATCAGTACTTCCTATCCTTCTTACAGGGTGTACTTTGCCTGGTAGCCACCTTTCGGTCAGTGACAAAACAGTCATGAGCACTGAATCGAGTGATATAGAGTCTCAGGTTACCGTTTATCCCTTAACTTTGGAGCGCGTAACGTCTTTAAATTCAGTGGACCCTTTTTCAAAACCAAACCCAGAGTTAGATATTGAAATCGCAAAATATGAATACGAAGTAGGACCTGGCGATATCCTAAATATCACTATTTGGGATCACCCAGAGCTAACGATCCCAGCGGGCTCATACCGAAGCTCAGCCGAAGCGGGTAACTGGGTGCATTCGGATGGCACGATCTTCTACCCTTACATAGGTGTCGTACATGTTGAAGGCAAAAACGTACGTCAGATTCGTGCAGACATTGCAAGCCGCCTTGCAAAATACATTGAGAGCCCACAGGTCGATGTAAGCGTTGCGGCATTTCGCTCTAAAAAGACTTATGTAACTGGCGAAGTTAACAAGCCAGGACAACAACCAATTACAAACATCCCCCTTACACTTCTAGATGCTGTGAATAGAGCTGGCGGACTGGCTGCCGAGGCTGATTGGCGTAATGCGACACTGACACGCAATGGCGTTGTTGAAAACGTCTCTTTGTATGCTCTGATGCAACAAGGCGATTTAACTCAAAACCGCCTTCTAAAGCCTGGCGATATTGTTCATATTCCTCGAAACGATGCGCAAAAAGTATTTGTTATGGGCGAGGTTAACGATCCGAAATTACTCAAAATTGATCGTAGCGGCATGAGCCTTACTGAGGCTCTTAGCAGCGTTGGTGGTATCAGTGAAATCTCCGCAGATGCTACCGGTGTGTTTGTCATCAGACGTTCAAAAGAAGAAGCTAAAATGGCGGACATTTATCAGCTAGATGTTTCTGACGCTTCTGCTTTGGTGATTGGTACTGAGTTTGATCTCAACCCTTACGACATAGTCTATGTGACGGCTGCACCTGTTAGTCGTTGGAATCGTGTGATTGCTCAGCTCGTTCCAACCATTTCCGGCTTTAATGAACTAACTGAAGGTGTACTACGAGTACGCACTTGGCCGTAAAACAACGTGCCGCAAGAAAATTATCTCTTGCGGCACGTAATCGATAGCTACTCAGCTCAATTGCGCAATATAAAGAAACCAGCAATTCAGTTGAGATCATAAGCATACAACTTAAAGTAGGGTAAGCATTTGTTTTCTAATATTCTTGTCGTCTGTGTCGGTAATATTTGCCGCTCTCCAACAGGAGAGCGGCTTTTGCAGTCTTTACTACCAAACAAACATGTCGCATCAGCAGGAATCGCAGTAGATAAGAGCCATCTAACGGGAAAAGCTGCTGACGAGATGGCAACCACTATCGCGAACGAACATAGCGTAAGCTTAGATGGACACGAAGCACGACAATTAACACCTGAGCTTTGCGCTCAATACGATCTGATATTGGTTATGGAAAAAGGTCATTTAGAAGCCTTAACCAAAATCGCTCCTGAGGCACGAGGTAAAACGATGCTGTTTGGACAGTGGATAAATGAACAAAACATCCCTGATCCATACAGACAAAGTAGAGAAGCTTTCGAACATGCATATACGCTTATAGAAAAAGCAGCAAAAGCGTGGTCTCAAAAACTATAAGCCGCAAGGCTAAATAAACGCCAATGGCAAGGTATTTAAGAAGTTAAAGTAATGACAACACAAACTATTAAGCAATCACGTCAAGCCGACGATGAGATCGATTTGGGAAAGTTATTTGGGATCATTCTCGATGCCAAATGGCTCATTCTATGTACCGTAGTCCTATTTTCGATTATAGGCGTCGGCGTTGCCATTCTATCAACACCTATCTATAAAGCTGACGCTCTTATCCAAATCGAAAGTAAGAGTTCAGGTGGTATTTCAGCGATGGTTGGTGATATGGGAGAGCTGTTTTCAGCAGAATCATCAGCGACAACAGAAATAGAGATCATCAAATCTCGTATGATCTTGGGCGGTACTGTTGATAAGTTCAACTTAACGACTGTCGTTTCTCCAAACTACATGCCAATTATTGGTAAAGGCCTAGCTCGACTACAAGGTGAGCAAATCAGTCTGAGCGTTTCACGATTTAATGCTCCTTCTTACGCAGTTGGCGTTCCTTTAACTCTTGAAGTTATTGATTCTGAAAAACAGACGTTCAGGCTCTTAGAAGATGACAATAACGTCATTTTAGAAGGTAAAGTTGGTGAACTGCTTGAGAAGAATGGATACCAATTTTTGGCGACTGAACTTGTGGCTCAAACTGGTGACTCATTCACGGTCAGCAAAATCAGTAAATTAGATGCAATTAATAAACTTCAAGAAAACTTATCGATTAGCGAACGTGGTAAGCAAACCGGGATTATATCTTTAAGCTTCTCTGGTGAAGACCGCGCTAAGATTCAAGATATCTTGAACGACATTAGCCAAAACTACTTCTTACAAAACGTTCAAAGAAATTCTGCAGAGGCAGAGCAAAGCCTCGAGTTCTTGAAAGGTCACCTCCCAGACATCAAAACAAAACTGACCGCTTCTGAAGACGTTTTAAATCGATTCCGTCAAGAAAATGAATCTATCGATTTAGGCCTTGAAGCTCAGTCAACGCTGAAAGTAATGGTTGAGTTAGAAGCACAGCTAAATGAGCTTACATTCAAAGAAAGTGAGATCAGCCAACGCTTCACACAGGATCACCCAGCTTATAAGTCGCTACTTGATAAACGTGAAACACTACTAAAAGAGAAAGAACGTCTTAATAAACAAGTTCAAAAGTTACCGAAAACACAGCGTGAAGTTCTACGTATGACACGCGATGTAGAAGTAAACCAACAAATCTACATCCAACTATTGAACAAGGTTCAAGAGCTCAACATTATTAAAGCCGGAACAGTTGGCAACGTTCGAATCTTAGATAACTCTCAATCTTTCTCTAAGCCAATCAAGCCGAAAAAAGCGCTTATCGTTGTGCTAGCAACACTGCTTGGCGGTATGGCAGGCGTGGCTTTCGTATTAATTCGTGCAGCATTCCACCGTGGTGTGGAAACACCAGATCAAATTGAACAGATTGGCATGCCAGTTTACGCAAGCGTTCCAAAATCTATTCAACAACTGGAATTTGCAAACAAGCTTAAGCGCAACAAAGGCAGCAACAATGAGCTAGTCCTTCTAGCGGAAGCTAACCCAGCCGATCTTTCCATTGAGGCTCTACGTAGTCTTCGCACTAGCTTGCACTTTGCAATGATGGAAGCGAAGAATAACGTTCTTATGATTTCAGGTCCTGCACCATCTATCGGCAAAACATTTGTATCGACCAACTTTGCGGCCGTCGCTGCGAAAACCGGTCAGAAAGTGCTGCTTATTGATGCGGATATGCGTAAAGGTTATTTGCAGCAATGCTTCGGTCTACGCTGGGACAACGGTCTTTCTGATTACTTGAGCGGTAAGACATCCCTTAGCAACATCATTAAATCTACATCCATTGATAATTTAGATGTTGTGACTCGCGGCCAAGTACCACCAAATCCGTCAGAACTTCTTATGCACCCTCGCTTCAAGAGCTTTGTTGACGAGATGTCTGCACAATACGATCTAGTCATCATCGATACGCCGCCTGTACTCGCAGTTACCGACCCAAGCATTGTTGGCGCGCTTGCAGGAACAACTCTGATGGTCGCTCGTTTTGATCAAACGACTTTGAAGGAGATTGAAGTCGCGCAAGGTCGCTTCGAGCAATCAGGCGTTGAAGTTAAAGGTGTGATTCTCAATGCAGTTGAGAAAAAAGCATCTAACTCATACGGCTATGGATACGGCTACTATAACTACGCGTACAAAAGCGAATCATAAGTTGAATTTAGATCGCTAATTAAACCAAATATGACAAAGCCCTGCTAGAAACAGCAGGGCTTTTTCTATTGCACTCTTAATTGCTTGTACGTAATCAAACTAAGCAAGACAAAGAATATTGGGTCACTCCAACCAAAACCGACAAATACTCCGATAATGCCGGCATAGGTAGTAATCACTGCCCCTAAGCCATTAGTAATCAATAATGCTTTAAACAGCTGTTTCGCAGTATGCCCTGATTCCACATTACGTAACATCAAACTCACCGCTGCGATTCCACCTAAAAAGATCGAAGTATGCTGCGATAAAAACAGCGCGTACTGGTCGTTAATTTGTACTCCATACATCGGCCACATTATGGTTGGTACAAAAAACAACGCAAAAGCGAATACCGTATATACGACACCATGAACGGTTAGAAAAGTGCGGTTGGTCATCATCTCCTTATCCTCTAATAGGCCCTTGATTGAGCGTCGTTAACGGCACATTGATATCGAAAATTTGACCTCGTACTTCGACTACGCCCATTTTTCGTAAGCGTGCGGCATGCATTTCGAGATAAGCTTGCGCCGTGGCTTCATCTTCAAAAAGATAGATACCGCCACCGAGTTTGTCTTTTTCGCTTTCCGTCCAGATTTTCCAAATCATGCCCGGCTCTTGGTTAATCGACTTAGCTAAGTCGACCAGAGCATTCGACATCTCGTCACCAAACGGACCATGAAATTCAAAATCAACTTGCAATAATTTCGCCATCTTGAGTCTCCTCTTCTTATTGACTCGTTTTCGATGACAAGATTATTACCTTTATAAAACTGACAGAAAAGTTCATAATTTCGCCATTAACTGTCTAAAAAATTGACTCATGAGACTAAAAACGACCTTAGAACAATGGCAAACGCTACAAGCGATTAATCAAGAAGGCAGCATTCAATCCGCAGCTTTACTGCTCAACAAGAGCCATACCACATTGATCTACTCGGTGAGGAAGTTAGAAGACCAACTTGGTATTCAACTTATCGAAGTACGAGGGCGCAAAGTGGGTTTGACAGAGCACGGCAAAACCATACTGCGTCGTGCACAATCCATGCTTGAACAAGCGCGGGAACTAGAAGTCATCAGCGAGCAGTTAAAAAGTGGGGTGGAATCTCAAATCACGGTCGCAATAGATCATCTTTGTGACCCTTGTTGGCTTTATGCACCACTCAGTCAATTTTTGGAGGACAACAACACGACCTCCGTTCAAGTGGTTGAAACGTCACTGAGCAAAACAACCGAAATGGTCGTAAATGAGCTCGCTGACATCGCAATCATCAACTTACCGATAACCAACTACCCTGCCGAAGCATTTGGCGTAACAACCATGCTGCCTGTAATCGCAGCACACCATCCACTCGCTAAAAAGCCGCATGTTTCCATCGACGATTTTGCAACCACCAGCCAAATTGTCATCCGTGACTTAGGTGATTCAGACAAAACGAAAAGAGATGTGGGTTGGTTACGCGCACGTCAGCGTATTACCGTCGATAACTTCGACCACGCTTTTCACGCCGTAGAGCAAGGCGCTGGATTTTGTCGGCTACCAGCGCACTTAGTCGCAACCCGCAAGAGCGATAAAATTAACGTATTGGAGATCGAACACTCCCATCAATATCAAGTTGCGCTGCACCTCACTTTGCCCAAAGGAGCCAAAAGTGGTCCTGCGACTCAAGCGCTTTATCGTACTTTACTCAAAAGTGTAGAAACTCGAGTCTAGCAACAGTGGTATTGAGTTGAATCGCTAGTGTTATCGGCTATTGATTCTCCCTAAATATAGAGAAACGGCCATTTTGTGACGCTACACTCTCACAAAAGGTTGCACGAAGGATAGCGACCACCTACTATCACTCTGCTCATGCCTAAAGCACCCAACACTCGCGGAAAGAACTCGGTTCACGGCAATATCCTCACCTGCTTGGTTTAGCAGGCACAATCTGTTTTTACCTTCTTTTTTGCTTCTATATAGGCGAGTGTGGAAGAAATAAGAAAGGTGAAATATGAACTCTACAAATAGCTTCTCGATCAATATCAATCAGCAAAAATCCATTGCTAAAAAAAGGCTCAAAGCTATCCGCCTATACGATGACGCCATGTTGGAGTTAGTTAAGCGATTTCACTCCAAACCAGAATCTTTGGCTCCCAATACAATTCAATTGGCTGACGTTCAACATGCACTCGCAAGAGAACTTGGCTTATCCAGTTGGAGTAAACTAAAAGCTCATGTCGAAGAGCTAGAAGCGCACAAACTAGCCATCAAACAACAAAAACCGCCCCTAGATGCGAAAGTAAAAACGCTACACGTTCGTTGCGGTCACGATATACAACAACAGCTTAAAACCAGTGGATTTGAAGGGACATTTTTAGCCCTGATCGATCCGCTTTGTATTGGCCCCATACCAGCAACACCGCAGAACTTCCTTGCCATTCGTGCCCAATATGTCGTAGAGACTCTGCTGCCTGTGATGAAGCGTGAAGACTCGGTTCAAGATATAGTCACATTGGAACAATCAAACCTCGATCTGTTGCAAAGTGATGTATTTGAACGAATCGTCTTTTGGGTCGAACATGACAGTTATGATCAATTGATGCTAATTCGTGCTCTAACACAGTTAGAGAATGTAGAGAATAAAGTGATAGAGATCATTGAGTTGAACCAGTTCCCGGGCACTGAACGATTCATCGGCTTTGGGCAGTTGCCTGAAGAAGCTATTCGTTCTTGTTGGCGATACCGTAAACCTGTGACAGCAAAATTATTCAGTCAGGCTAAACGGTGTTGGCACGCTATTACATCACCGACACCTATTTCCATAGTTAATTTGATTCAGCAGCATAACCTGGATTGCTTGCCCAATATATTCAACGTGCTTAAACGCCATTTGCAAGAGTTACCTAATTCACAAACTGGATTGAGCTTGACACAACACCTCGCACTAAAGGTCTTGAGCTCGCAAAATCGTTCAATTCCCATCAAAGATTGGTTTGAGCAATATCAACAACTAGAACCTCTTCCTTACCTAGGAGACGTGATGTTTTACGCGTTACTCCTCCCTCTAGCACAGTGTCAAACACCTTTGATCACGATTGAGTCACGTGAAAGGCACTGGTGGGAACAAAGCGTCCGTATCACTGAGGCTGGCAAGCAGTGTTTGGAAGGCTTAATACGAGCGAAACAATGCTATTGGGTTGGAGGGATTAAAAATACCAGTCAAAGTTATTGGAGCTGGGATCACCTCCAACTAACTACACTTGCCAACCATCATTGAGTTGACAAATATGAAAGCATAAAGGGTTCGTTGGCTCTGATGAACACTCAATACTAAATTATCCCTAAAGAAGCGACCGCTAGCCTGAATATAACTTAAATAGTTATGCAGAAATGCATCCACTCAAAGAGAGTATGCACTCTATCTCTTATTAGAATTTATTGTAAATCCTCTTTGTTATCGGTTGTATATTCGATAAAAGTGTTAAAATACAAACTTTTTATCCAGCCAATTCGTTAATATTTGGTTAAAATTCCATTTTTATTAGTGATAAAGTTCACATCTATTAACCATTTAGAGGATTATTCTTTCGTATTTTCTCACTCCGCTGCTAATCTGCTCGCCGCTTTGAAGTGAACTCAAGGTGCATAACTATAAGGAGTGTTCTCATGAATACCAAGAAACCGATGTCGCTTACCAGCCGCGTAATTTTAGGTATGGTTGCGGGTATCTTGACAGGATTTGCAATTCGCACACTTTTTGCCGACAACGGATTTGTCGACGCATACATTGTTAATGGATTATTCGAAGTTGGTGGACAGATCTTCGTTGCCAGCTTAAAAATGCTTGTTGTACCGCTAGTATTTGTTTCGTTAGTTTGTGGTACTAGCTCTCTCAAAGACCTCTCTACACTGGGTCGCATGGGCGGTAAAACCCTCGCTTTCTACGTTACGACAACGGCTATCGCGATTACGCTTGCTCTAACTATGGGTACTCTATTCCAGCCAGGGGCAGGGGCAGATCTAACGGCAGCAAGTTCATTCAAATCAGCCGAAGCGCCATCTTTAGGTCAGGTGATCATCGATATGTTCCCGACCAACCCAATCAGCGCAATGGCAGAAGGTAAAACTCTGCAAGTTATCGTGTTCGCCGTGCTATTCGGTATCGCGATCAGTGCAGCGGGTAAACCAGGCGAACGCATCGCAGCATTCTTCTCTGATCTGAATGAAGTGATCATGAAGCTGGTCGCGATTTTGATGAACTTGGCGCCTTATGGGGTGTTCTTCTTAATGGCGAAGCTATTCACTGGTCTTGGTCTGGGCGCGATCGTCAATCTGGCAGAGTACTTCTTAGTACTGGCTGGTACGCTTGTCCTACACGGTCTAGTCACTTACAGCTTGATGTTAAAAGGTTTCACTGGTCTAAACCCAATTACGTTCCTACGCAAGATGGAAGACGCGATCATGTTTGCTTTTTCTACAGCATCATCGAACGCGACGATTCCAGTGACAATGGAAACAGCAAAGCACCGCATGGGTGTTGAGAACCGTGTATCATCGTTCACTGTACCACTTGGTGCAACCGTGAACATGGACGGTACGGCGATCATGCAAGGCGTAGCAACTGCGTTTATTGCTCAAGCTTTCAATATTGATTTAACTATGGGCGATTACCTAATGGTTATCATGACGGCAACTCTGGCGTCTATCGGTACCGCAGGTGTTCCTGGTGTGGGTCTAGTAATGTTGGCAATGGTATTGAACCAAGTAGGCCTGCCTCTAGAGGGTATTGCACTTATCATGGGTGTTGACCGTCTTCTTGATATGATTCGTACCGCGGTAAATATCACTGGTGATAGTGCTGTGACCGTCATCGTTGCGAAATCAGAAGGTGCATTGGATGAAGCTCGCTTCAACGACCCAATGGCAGGCGTAGCCGAAGAAGAAGTGCATCTTAAACGCGCTGACGCCTAAATCGTTCTACGATTACCATTCTGAAATTATATAGTCCTGTCTAAAAGAAAGCCCCGATGGAAACATCGGGGCTTTTGTTTTCTCCGCGTCTAGAAATACTCTTTCTAATCCGCCATCGAATTCAGTTTTTCTCTGGCTTGTGCTTCGTGTTCTTTAGTGATGGCATTACCGACTGAGTTCGCGGCTAAGGTAAGTGCCGCCATATCATCGGTAAAACCGACGCCAGCTAGTACGTCTGGCACCATATCTGTTGGTAGGACGAAGTAAGCCAGCGCGCCACCTAGTATAGCCTTGTGGCGAACTGAGGTGTTGGAATCTGCCATCGCGAGCCATGATTTTATGCCCATTACGGCAATTTCTTCACCCGCTTTCTTAACCGACCCTTTCATTTTTCGCCAGAAGTTTTTCTCATCTGGCGCTTGCATCGTTTGATCTTTGGCGTCTTTCGGCGCCGATTTTACAGACATTGTTGTGGTCATCGTTGCCTCCGAAATTTATGACTATGTCCAACATATTAATTAATCGAACCTGAACGCAAGATTAATAACAAGAAATGATAGTAAAGTGAAACACAGATAGAAAAATCCCCAAACCGAAGTCCGGGGATTATTGCATTGAAAAAAAAGTCTTGGAAACCAAAAAGTTGAAGCCGAAAGCTTTGGGAACCAAGCTTTAAAAGCAGAATGCCTTATTGAACAATCTTCTCCAGTACACGCATCAGCATTTTGATACGTGGTTCAATAGACTTAAGCAACAAGTACTCTTGATCACTGTGGAAGCCTGCACCGATAGGCCCTAGACCATCCAAAGTTGGAACGCCAAGAATCGCCGTGTTGTTTGCATCAGAGCCGCCACCCACTTCTTTCCAGTTGATGTCGATAGCCAGTTCACTTGCCGCTTCTTCAACTAATGTCATTAAACTTTCTGTTTGTGGGCTTGGCACCATAGAAGGCTTATACGCTTCACGAACCAACTCAATGCTCACGCCATCAACGAATGGTGTTTCCAGCATGCCGTTTAGCTTGCTGTCGACATCATCGTATTCTTCATTGCTCCAGAAACGCACATCCACGATCGCTTCCGCGTGCTCAGGGACGATGTTCGCACCGTTGCCGCCAGAAACAATGCCGACGTTCAGCGTAGTACCAGATTCAAAGTTGGTCATTGCATTGACAGCCAGAATCCAATTCGCCATCTCAGTGATTGCGCTGCGGCCGTTTTCTGGCTCGTTACCTGCGTGAGCAGCAACGCCATTAAAGGTCATTTTGTAGCGAGCCATGCCTTTGCGCGCTTTCACTAAACCACCGTCTGCACGTGCTGCTTCTGCAACCAGCACATTCTTAGCGTTTTTCGCTACTGATTGAATCCAATCCACAGAGTCCAGAGAGCCCGTCTCTTCATCTGGGTTCATGCAGATAGCGATAGACAACTTATCCAACACCGCTTGGTCTAGATTGCGCATCGCGTATACGATGTTCAGCAAGCCAGATTTCATGTCCGAGACGCCCGGACCGTAGGCTTTCTCTGCATCTTGAGACATTGGACGAAGCTCAGCAGTACCCACAGGGAACACGGTATCCATGTGACCAATCAGCATTACGTCGATTTGCTCAGCTTCCGGCTTGTTTCGAACTTCAAGACCGATGCCCGCTCTGCCACAGTCGATGCGTTTTACGCTCCAACCTGACATCGCTTGGTACTTCTCTTCAAATTGAGAAGCGATAAACTCGATACCATCAGTCGTGTAAGTGCCACAATCCACATTAATCAGCGGACGTAGCTCTTCTAGATATTCATTTAGAGAGAATTGCATGACTCACTCCTAGACAAACAGATTCATCACCAGCATTGCGCCAAACGCGTTCAATACTGAGATTGCAATCATAACTGGGATGTAACGACCTTCAGTACCAATTGGACCCATGATACGACCCATGTACTGAACTTGAGAGCCCATTAGGTAGATAGCAGGCGCAAGAATCGCAATGTGCGTACCGTTCAGGATACCTTGGTCAAACAGCGTAATCACTACGCCAACCGCACCGCCCATCGACATCCAAGCACCGATCAATACCGCTGCTGCTTCACCCGGAAGACCAAACACTGCCATGATTGGAGAAAACACCGTGCCCATCAGATCCAACGCGCCAGTGATTTGAAGCGCTTTGATGATAACGAACGCCATCAATACGTTAGGCACCGTAGAGGTAGTCGCAATTACCCAGCCTTTCTTAGCACCCTCGACGAAGATATCCGTCACCATTGGTTTTTTCGCTTTAACGTCACCCATTATGCCGTCTCCTCTTTTAGGTTCTCTGATTTGTTTTGGTCTTGCTTGTCTTCTTTACCTTCCGTCATGTTCAGGTAGATACGGAACAGGTTCGCGCCGATGATCTTAAATGCGAACATCACCACAACTGCTAAACCAATAGAAGACGTTACTGCTAGAGAGCCGTCAGCCATCGTCAGTGTGAACAGCACAGCACCCGATGAGAAGAAGTTCACGATGGTTGCACCTGCAGTGAACTGGAACATGGTAAATACGTCCGTTTCACGCTTAGTTAGGTGACCTTCGTCTTTTAGCTGACGCGTCATTGCCGCACCTGCATCGGTACTTTGTAGAGAAGCAATTAAAGCCAGACCAGAGTTACCAGGGATGCCCATTAGAGGACGTAGAAGAGGAGTAAGAAGCTTACGAGCTGCTTCAAGTGCACCGTAGTGCTCAAGTACGTTGATCATACCTAATGCGAACATAACGGTTGGAATCAAAGTAAGTGCGAAAATGAAACCGTCACGAGCACCGCTACCGCCAGTACCACGGAAAGATGTGGTCGCAGCTTGTACCTCGCCATCCGCACCTTCCGTTACGCCGTAAGCCACTTTACCGAAAGAGCCATTAAGCGTTGTAAAGTCGAATACACCGTACCATTCGTTGGATTGCATCAGACCAGAAAAGAACACAACCGCAAACGCCAGAGCAACGTAGCACCCCAGTGTAACTTTACGCTCAGTTTGAACAGGAATTTTCATAACATTACCTACACATGTGGAACTTAACACATATGTTCACCTGAATAATGTGCTAGAGAGATGATCAAAATCAATCCGCCTGCCGAACATTATCGCGACTCAGTTATGAAGTTTTGTTTTATGATTCCAATCACAATTGAAAGATAATAAAAATTTGTGCTAACAATTAGGTATATTAATCTATGTCGATAGCTCACGACTTCTTCATCAACTCAACAAATGATTCTGACGAATATTGCTTTCTACAACATTCATGACGTACTTCATACTTTGGCATTGAGGCAATATCGATTAACTCGAAAGTAACATTCAGCCACGAAATTTAGGTTAGGATGGCCCGGTCATATGTAAACGGCATAAACCAGAATTAACAGGACTATACGACCCATTGTTACGCTCACAATATAAAATAGCCAAATGGACACTCGCCCTCGTGCTTTGGGTGGTGATGATATGCTTAAGCCAAAATTCTGGTTTCTCGAAAAGCTGCCCGAAGGCTCACCAAATACAGAGTCAGCAAGATGAGAGTGTGAATTTATCACCATCTTGCGACCTTTCAGAAAAGCTGGTTCAAGCGTACCAACATCAGTTTGATCATATTCTTATTCCATTTTTTCTATTTGCTTTGATTGTGGCGCTGCCGATGACAACCACAGCAATTCGTTATCTGGAATACACAGAACCGATACCGGAAAAGTATCGGGTTCACCTAAAACTTTGCGTATTTAGAGAATAAAGCCAGCAAGGCGAGAGACCTTTCTGCCTGACTTTTGTACATATTTTATTCACTTCACATAACAAACAACGAAATTTAAAAGTTTTAGGAAATATTATGACATTCACTCGTACACTTTTGGCGTTAACGATGGCTATCGTACCTGCCGTATCTTTCGCATCAGAAAAGACCGCAGAACAAAAGCTAGAGGAAGTTACTCAGATACTAAAAGAAAACCCTCAAATTCTTGATTCATTGCACCAAAACCTTCAAGAGTACATTGCGTATCAACAGTCATTTGGCGACACCTTGAAGGAGGTTCGTCAATATCTAAGTGATGGCAAACATTCCTCTTTTGGTGCTGAAAACCCTGAGTTAACCATTATTAACGTAACAGACTACAGCTGCCCTTTTTGTAAACGTTTAGAAGGAGAGCTGGTCAAAGTTGGTAAGGAATATCCGCAGGTAAAAGTGCTTAACCTCAATGTCTCTTTTAAAGAACAATACGAGAAAAACGGCTACAACTCGGCAAGTTACGCATTAAATGTTTGGCAAAACCAGCGAGATAAGTACGAACAAGTGCATGAGTTATTGGTGAAAAAACCGGGCGCACATGACGCACGTTCCTTAAATCAAATCGCGAAAAAAACGGGGACAGAAGCACAGCTTGTCGACGACAAAGAGACCAAGGCGTTGCTTGATAAAAACTATCAGTATTTCACGCAACTTGGTTTACGCGGCACGCCCGCGTTGATCATTAATGATCAAGTCATTCCTGGCTATGTGCCGTTTGACGAGCTAGAAAAAGTCATCGACCAAGAACTGGCGAACTAATACAACAAAGCCCTTCCCTGATAACTCAAGGAAGGGCTTTTTCTATCTAGGCTTAAAACGAAGTTCTAACTACTTGTCGCGACCCACAAACGCCACAACGACTTTGTCATTGCCAAGCGAGCGAGAGAACACGTACGCGCCTTCTTGTTCAATTACTTGATGCTGACCCGCACCAATCGCTGGGTGCGCTTTACGGAACTGACCAAGAGTTTGCCAGTGTTTGAGCAGCGCTTGCTTCTCATCAGATAGCTTCCATACCATGTCAGAACGAGTGCCTTGGTGGAAATCGTCCGCGTAAGGACCAATGTTACGACCAACTTCATCACCATAATAAACCTGAACAGCACCAGGACTCAGAAGCAGTGCATTCGCGGCGTTACGCTGCATACCGTAATCTTTGAAGCGAGAGAAGAACAGCTCGGTATCGTGAGAAGACATGTAGCTCACAGGGTTAAAGTCTTTCTCATTGGCGATAGTGTCCGCATAGCTTTGGTAAGTGTCTGCCATTTGGCTGAAACACGCCGCGCCTTTGTCTAACTTCTTCTGCATATCGAAGTTAATCAACGCATCAAAGCCGTCGTCGAAGTAAGGGCTGCGATATGCGGTATGTCCCCATACTTCACCCATCATCCAGAATGGCTGACCTGACTTACCGTTCTCTTTACGCCACTGCTCAAGGCTGCTTGATGCCTCTTCTTTCAAGCGTTTCCACACATCGCCTTCAACGTGCTTCACCGTGTCGACACGGTAACCATCAATACCAAAGCGTTTCACCCAATCAGTTTGCCACTCAATTAGGTAGTCCGAGACGGTGTAATTATCACGCTCCTCAACGCGAGTGCCAGGGTTATCCAATAGCCATTGAGCTGGCTTCACGGCTTTGTCTGATTCAGTGATAAAGTCAGGTAAACCCGCCAATGACATAGTGATATCACTGCTGCCCGGAGCTGGGTATCCCGGTAGACCTGTTCTTACCCAGTCACCGCCCCACCATTTCGACCAGTTTGGACTCTGGTAATCAATATTCTGGTGATAGCTATGCCAATTTTCACCCGCTTTTGGTTGCCAGTCACCCCACTTATTCGGTAAATCAGCGTTTGGTTTTAACACCTCAATACCGTCAAATTGCAAATCGGCTAACGTTGAGTAACCGGTGTGGTTGATTACTGCGTCCATCAAGACTTTAAGGCCACGTTTGTGTGCCTCTTCCACCAGCTTTTTCAGATCAGCTTCGTTACCGAAGTTCTCATCAATCTTGGTAAAGTCACGCGTCCAGTAACCGTGGTAAGCGTAGAATGGGAATGAGCCGCTATCGCCGCCGCCAACAAAGCCGTGCACTTGTTCAACGATTGGCGACAACCAAATCGCATCTGTACCTAGGCTCTTGATGTAATCTAGCTTTTCGATCACGCCTTTTAGATCACCGCCGTGGAAGGTGCCGATCTCTTCTTTGCCGTCTTTCTTGCGTCCATAGCTGTTGTCATTGCTCGTATCAGCATTCTTGAAACGGTCGACCATCACGAAGTAAATGTTGGCATTGCGATAATCAAACGATACTGCTTCTTTGGTTTTCTTCACTGGCTCTAGTAGCACCAACCCGCCTGAATCTTTGCTTGGCGTCAGCGATACTTGCTGATCTTTTACTTCGACCATTTGCCCAGAGTAAGCATCACGCAACTTGGTGCCATCGGGGAAACTGTCACCCAGCGCAATGGTGACTTCGCCGCCTTGATAAACCTCACATTGCACTTGTGGGATTGGGCGTTTGAATTCTGTCTTCGCGGCTTTCTTAGGTTCACGCTTGAAGCGCAGTGTTTTCGCTTCCGCATCAAAAGCAAAAGAGTAATCGCCAGTAAAGCGGATTTTTAACGGCAGTTCCGTTGGCTTTCCGCAGTTCAGCGCGATAGGTTTATTGAATTTGACCTTCTGGCCATCAGGCGCGACACAGTCGCCTTCAACACCCGTAATTTTGAGCGTGTATCCATCTTTGGTTAAGGGCACAACCAAAGGCTGCTCTGCATTTAAAGGAAAGTCACGGCTGTTGGTCGTGGTCGAAATGGTGATGTTTGGCTCGGCGATGGCACTTGCCGATGCAAGCAATAAGGTAGTCGTAATCAGATTCAGTTTCATCGTTCAGTCCATTGGTTGCGCATAGGCGCAGTATTCGTGTTGTATTTTTATTCACACTAATAGTAAATGGATGAAAAACTGAGCACATCATTCTGAAAGGCTACGCCCTAAAGCTTGTGACGCTTCACATTTTATTGATATAGGGGCGTAGTTCTATTTAAGCGCAATAGATTGAGGGAGTTAAAGTTGCACGCTGCCAAGATTGCTCATTTGATTCATCGCCCATCTTGTGCGGCGAGCAGTGTAATCACTTTGTGGATAGACTTTGATTCGATATGGATTTGGCAACACCACGGCTAAACGCGCTGCTTGCCACTTCGAGAGTTGCTTTGCACTGACACCAAAATAATTCTGCGCCGCCGCTTCAGCGCCGTAAATACCGGGACCAAATTCAACCACATTTAGATACACTTCGAGAATGCGCTCTTTGCTCCACATCAGCTCCATCAGCAAAGCAAAGTAAAGCTCATAAGCCTTGCGAACGTAGGAGTGAGACGGAAACAAAAACACATTTTTCGCGGCTTGTTGGGTAATGGTGCTCGCGCCTCTCGACGGACCATTATCACCAGCCTCGGAAATCACGTCGAATAGCGATTCGAAATCGACACCATAATGATGAGGGAATTTTTGATCTTCGGTCGCAATCACCGCTAACTGCATATTTTTTGAAATGCGCGACAAGGATACCCATTCGTGTTGACTATTGTCTGGATAGTTCTTTGGTGGCGCAACAATGCGGCTTAACTTCCATCCCCATATTGGTGGATCGACATATTTCACCAAACCAACCAAAACGACTGGGGCGATCAGCAATATCAACACCATTTTAAATAGAAATGACTTAAGCCTTTTCAACATGTGTAGTTCCCCAATGCATTAGCGATTGATGATAAACAAACCCGTGAGCTTGCCTGATTCAATCAAGAACAACAAGTTTTAGAGGTAAAAAATAGGTCAAAAAAGCCCGATTTACAATGTAAAACGGGCTTAGAATTTGATTAGACTAAATTATTTGTGCAGCTTGTAGAACACGGTTGAAAGTGGAGGCAAACGAAGCTCAAGTGATTGAGGCAGTGATTCACTTTCAACTTTTTCCGTTTTCACACTGGTCAGCACTTTAAAATCGCTGCCGCCGTATTTGCTATCGTCTGTATTCAGTAGCAGTTCGTATTGACCTGCATTTGGAACGCCTAAACGAAAGCGCTCGTGTGGTACGGGCGTAAAGTTGGTGATGATCAGAATACGCTCACCTTCTTTACTAATACGCTCGTGCGCTAGGATGCTCGCATCCGCTTCGTCTTGTAGACGCCACTCAAAACCAGCAGGAACACAATCTTGATCGTGCATCGCCGCTTCATTTCGGTACAAGTGGTTCAAATCTCGCATCAGCTTTTGGACACCTTGATGACGCTCATATTCCAGTAAGAACCATTGCAACTGATCATCGTGGTTCCACTCCGCCGTTTGGCCAATTTCCGCGCCCATAAAGTTCAGCTTTTTGCCCGGTTGACCATACATATAACCGTAGTATGCTCGTAGGTTTGCGGTTTGCTGCCATTCATCACCTGGCATCTTGTTATGGATAGAGCCTTTTCCGTACACCACCTCATCGTGAGAGAGAGACAAGACGTAGTTTTCGCTGTGCGCATAAACCAGCGGGAAGGTGATGGTATTGTGGTGGTATTTGCGGTGAACAGGATCTTCTTTGATGTATGAAAGACTGTCGTGCATCCACCCCATATTCCACTTGAAGCCAAAACCTAAACCACCCATAAAGGTTGGCGCAGACACCCCCGGAAACGCCGTTGACTCTTCCGCAATCGTCATCGCATTCGGGAAGTGCTTGTACACTTCTTCGTTCATCCATTTTAAGGTTGCGATTGCGTCGTAGTTTTCGTTGCCACCATCGACGTTTGGTACCCACTGGTCGTGGCTACGTGAGTAGTCGAGGTAAAGCATCGATGCGACTGCGTCCACGCGAATACCATCAATATGGAATTGTTCAAACCAGTACAGCGCATTCGAGACAAGGAAGCGACGCACATGTTCGAGGCCTAAATCGTAAATGTAGGAGTTCCAGTCTTGGTGCCAACCGCGACGCGGATCTGGATCATGGAACAGAGGCGTACCATCAAAGTTCGCTAAACCATGATCATCCGATGGGAAATGCGCAGGAACCCAATCGAGCACTACACCGATACCAGCTTGGTGACACGCATCCACGAAGAATTTGAAATCATCAGGTGAGCCAAAACGGCTAGTTGGTGCAAACAAGCCAACAGGTTGATAGCCCCATGAACCATAGAATGGATGCTCAGACACAGGCATCAGCTCAACGTGGGTGTAGCCCATATCCACAAGGTATGGCACCAACTGCTCCGCAAGTTCGCGGTAGTTCAGGAAATCACCTTTCTCGTTGCGCTTCCATGACCCAGCATGCAGCTCGTAAAACGATAACGCTTCATCACGCTTTTGCGTCACTGCGCGATTTTGCCATTTCGCATCTTGCCATTGGTAACGCTTGTGATCGTAAGTAATGGACGCGAACGATGGGTATTGCTCAGAGTAGAAACCCCAAGGGTCTTGTTTATGAGGAAGCCCTTCCCCATTTGGCCCTTTGAGCTCAAATTTGTATTGTACCCCTTCTTCCAGACCAGGAATGAATAGGCCCCAGATACCGTAGTCTAGGCGTTGCATTGGATGACGACGGCCATCCCATTGGTTGAAGCAACCCACAAGGCTAACAGCCGATGCATGTGGTGCATAAACAAGGAAACGCACACCAGAGATGTTTTCACCGCCACGTTCTAGCGTGACAAAGTGTGCGCCCATGTAGTGATACATGTCTTTTGGCGTATGCAGATGCTCGTACTCTTGGTAGATATTGTGATACTGGTACGGGTCATCAATAATTTGTTCAACACCATTCCAATCGACCGCTAAACGGTAGTGGGTCAGGTGTAAATCGCGTTGCTCTTTTAAGATGAAACCGCTGTCGCCATCACGCTCAAGCGCCACGCGAGGTTCACCATTAACAAGTAGTTCAACCTTGTTTGCGCCCGGCATCCAAACTCTCAGCGAAGCTTCGTCGTCAATGAATGGACCCAGCGCCGCAAATGGATCTGAGTAAGCCGCCTCAGCAAGCAGTTCGTATGCGCGTTCGTGTTGTTTCTTTATTTTCTTGGTTTTGGTGGTTTTCAAATCTTTCTCCCTAGAGCCAACATCCTTTTCAAGACCAGAGATCTGAATCAAACATCGGTTTCTCCACAGCCAACGTTGTGAACTCACAAAAAGACTCCGCTTCTCACGTTCGTTGCGTAAACGGCGTCAAAATACAAAAATGCCCGCTATTGTCGCGGGCATAATAACGGTACTTCATCCTAACGGATTGTGTTTTAGGAATGAGTGACCTAGACGGAACTTTCGTACCTCTGAGCTAACAAAATTGGTAATCAGCTCGTCCATCTACGCCACTCTAGGCATCTTACTTACTCGCCTGTGCACGAACTTCAGTAAGGCGTTTAGAAATACGATTCACATCTTCACGGCTGAAGATTTCATCTAGGTTCATCGACAATTTACGACGCCAGTTTGGATACTCATCCACCGTACCAGGAATATTGACCGGTTGATCCATTTCTAGCCAGTCTTCAAGCTGAACACTAAGCAGTGCAGAGTCACCCGCGGCTACGTGCAGTTGCAGCGCTTCGCTTAGGTATGAATCCATTGGCACGTACTGAGCATCATGACCAATGCCTTCTGGCAAATAGCCATGCCAGCGAACGCTGTCTAGAATGCCTTGCTTGCACTTCAAGCGATCAGCAAATAAGCCTTCCAACTGTTTTTCATCTGGGTAAAGGCCAATCTCACGACCCATTTTCAAATCATCGCAGTGCCAGAAACCACGGAGGGTTGGCATGTCATGCGTACACAGTGCCGCCATCGATTGCTCTGCGTAGTGCTTCGGAGAAATGAACCCACCGTCTTCTTTCGAAGTTTCGAAGAAGAATACTTTGTATGAGTGCACACCTGCATCGCGTAGGATATCGACGATTTCATCTGGCACAGTACCTAAGTCTTCACCAATCACAGAACACTGATGACGGTGCGACTCAAGCGCTAAGATTGCTAGCATGTCTTCCACTGGGTAGTACAGATACGCACCTTCTGTCGCCTTCTCGCCTTTTGGAATCCACCAAAGGCGAAGCAGACCAAGTACGTGGTCGATACGCAATGCACCACAGTGCTTCATGTTGGCACGTAACAACTTGATGTACGCGTCGTAACCCGTCGCTTCTAAAACTTGAGGGTTAAGCGGAGGCAGACCCCAGTTTTGACCCAGAGGACCAAGTACATCCGGCGGCGCACCGATGCTTGCGTCTAACACTAAGTTACCGTCGTCGGCCCATGTTTCGCTACCTGAATCTGCAACACCAACCGCAAGGTCGCGGTACAAACCCACAGCCATGCCTTTTTCTTCGGCTAGCGCTTGCGCTTCTTTGATTTGATCGTCTGCGATCCATTGCAGGTACATGTACAAGTGAACACGATCTTGGTTATCCTTGATGTACTTCTGAGTACCAGCTGCGTCGAATGTGCGGTATTTCTCAGGGAATACTGGCCAGCCCCACATGTTTGCATCTTCTGAATGTAAATCAGCATGAAGTGCATCGAATGCAGCTTGGTGTAGCAAGCTGTCGCCGCCTTTTTCAACAAAGTCCAAGAAGGCACGAGCGCGATCGGTGTTTTTGTCTAAATGGCGAGCTTTAAACTCACTGAATAGCAACGGAAGAACGCTCATTTTTAGTTGCGAAACTTCGGTGTAATTCACCCAATGAGAGTCTCGCGCTTTTTGTAAACGTTGTTGGAACTCTGCACTACCCACTCGCTGTTGTGCTTCTGCACTTAGCGCGAATTCAGGTACAGAGCTTACGTCGATGTACATAATGTTCAACCAACGACGAGAAGACGGGCTGTATGGGCTTGCCCCTTCTGGATTCGCAGGGAACAGCGAGTGAATCGGGTTCAAGCCAATGAAGTCACCGCCACGAGAGGCAATATCACTCACCAGTTGTTTTAGGTCACCAAAATCACCGATGCCCCAGTTATGCTGAGTACGCAGTGTGTAAAGCTGGATACTAGGACCCCATAGCTTTTTGTGTTGGTTTAGATCGTCTTGTTTGAAACACGCTTTCGGCGTAATGATCAATGACATCTCGTAAGGTGTTTTACGACGCTTACGACTGATGATCAGTTTGTGATAACCCCAAGCCAAGTTCTTTGGCAATGCAAACACTAGAGGGCCACCCTCAGCACGCTCATCACGAACAATTTGGGACTGAAGATAGCCTTCAAGTACCTCTCCTTGTTCTGTTTCTAAACGCCAGCTGAATTCACTCTCACGAGCACTCGTACCTAGGTTTAGTTCCACTTCGACTGGTTCGCCGTCGCGTAAAACAAGAACAGGGGCTAGTACGTCTTTTTTATGTTTCTTTTCAGCAGAAGCCAGTAGTTTTTCATCACTGCTAGTATCGTAGCCAAGCGAAGCGAGCAAGCGGCGTAGCGTCTCCTCAGACACTTTAGCCTCATCTCCCCAAGCACTGACATAGCTATCAGCCAATCTCGCCATTTCCGCGACTTTCTTTAATGCTGTTTGTTCTTTCATCGCTTTCTCCGAAGGTAATACCAACACCTTCCATGTAGGGTTTTATTGTTATCAATAACTTCTTTTGGAAAATGACCAAAGGTAGCGCTTGGCTACCTTGGTCTTAACTAGGTTCTATTAGCGTTTCACCGCTTCAAGTTTCCAGATATTGTTCACGTAGTCGCGGATTGAGCGGTCTGACGTGAACTTGCCAACAAGGGCGGTATTAAGAATGGCCTTCTTCGCCCAGCCAGCTTGATCTTTATATTGTTCGCTCATGTCTTCGTGCGCTTTCACGTAAGATGCAAAGTCCGCAAGACATAAGTACGGGTCACCGCCGTCTAGTAGGCTGTCATACGTTGCACGCAGTAAGCCTGGTTGACCTGGTGTGAACTCTTCACCCAATAGCAAGTCCATTGACGCTTTGAGTAAGTGATCCGCATTGTAGTAATCAAATGGGTTGTAACCTTGAGCTTTCAGCGCTTTCACACCTTCAACATCTAGACCGAAGATATAGATGTTCTCATCGCCTACTTCCTCACGAATCTCAACGTTTGCACCATCCATTGTACCGATAGTTAGCGCACCGTTTAGCGCCATCTTCATGTTACCTGTACCTGATGCTTCTTTACCCGCTAGCGAGATTTGTTGAGAAACGTCAGCCGCAGGGATAATGATTTCAGCCATGCTCACACGGTAGTCAGGGATGAATACCACTTTCAGCTTGTTACCGATGCGAGGATCGTTGTTCACCTTGTCTGCAATCTTGTTGATTGCGAAGATGATTTCTTTCGCTAGGTGGTAACCCGGTGCTGCTTTTGCTGCGAAGAACACAACGCGTGGCGTACACTCAAAACCTGGTTCATTAAGAATACGGTGGTACAGAGACAGTACGTGTAGCAAGTCTAGATGCTGACGTTTGTACTCGTGTAGACGCTTGATTTGAACATCGAAGATTGCATTAGTATCGAGCTCGATACCCATGTTCTCTTTCACCCAAGTTGCTAGGCGTTCTTTGTTCTCTTTCTTCACTGCCATGAATTCTTTTTGGAATGTCGCGTCAGTGGCGTACTTCGCAATACCTTCAAGTTGCTCTAGTTTCGCTGGCCATTCTGGGCCGACTTTCTCAGTGATAAGCTGAGACAGACCTGGGTTACAGAACTTCAACCAGCGACGTGGCGTAATACCGTTCGTTACGTTGTGTAGACGTGTCGGGTACATTTCGTGGAACTCTGGGAATAGGTCTTTCTTAACCAATTCAGAATGAAGTGCTGCTACACCGTTTACTGCGTAAGAGCCGATTACACATAGGTTTGCCATGCGAACCATGCGGTGGAAACCTTCTTCGATGATAGAAAGCTTCTGTTGCTTCGCGACATCACCCGGCCACATTGCACGTACGTCTTGTAGGAAGCGGTGGTTGATCTCGTAAATGATCTCCATATGACGTGGTAGCAGGTGCTGGATTAGCGACTCTGGCCATGTCTCTAGTGCTTCTGGAAGTAGCGTGTGGTTGGTGTACGCAAATGTCTTAGAGCTGATTTCCCAAGCCGCTTCCCAAGCTAAACCTTTTTCATCCATCAGGATGCGCATTAGTTCAGGAATCGCAATCGTTGGGTGCGTATCGTTAAGCTGGATAGTCTCTTGCTTAGGTAGATCCGCTAGCGAGTAGCCCGCAGCTTCGTGGCGACGTAGGATGTCACGTACAGACGCTGCTGAGTGGAAGTACTGCTGCATTAGACGCAGTGTTTTACCTTTCTCGTGGTTGTCGTTCGGGTAAAGCACTTTAGTGATGTTACCTGC
Organism: Vibrio sp. PBL-C16; assembly: GCF_034321865.1. NCBI lineage: Bacteria > Pseudomonadati > Pseudomonadota > Gammaproteobacteria > Vibrionales > Vibrionaceae > Vibrio > Vibrio sp. PBL-C16. The sequence continues at coordinate 1,144,583 of NZ_JAXLNY010000001.1, forward strand.
GTCGATCAGTGCGTGCTGAGCTTCGAAGTAATCACCATTGTTAAAGCTTGCTAGTGAGAATGGTGCAATCGCCTGACATTCCCAAAGACGTAGCGGGTAAACCGTGTCTGATTCGTAACCCACAATTGGAAGATCCCAAGGCATTGCTCTTACTGTCATGCCTGGTACCCATTTGCGAACTTCTTTACCGTTCTCGTTAATCACTTCAACGTGACCGTAGAAACCGATCTCTTGCGCAAGTTCTGGACGCGCAATTTCCCAAGGGTAGCCTTCTACACCGCGCCAAGCGTCAGGTGCTTCTTGCTGGCGACCATCTTTGAATGACTGTTTAAATAGACCGTATTCGTAATGTAAACCATAGCCGACAGTTGGGAATTCTTGTGCCGCACATGAATCCATGAAACACGCAGCCAGACGACCAAGGCCACCATTACCCAATGATGGGTCGCGCTCTTCTTCTAGCAGATCAGTTAGGTTGTAACCTAGTTCAGCCATTGCTTCTGTTACTTGTTCGTACAGACCCATGCTGATTAGGTTGTTACCAGTCAAACGACCGATAAGGAATTCTAGCGAAAGGTAGTTAACGCTCTTCGCACTTTTAATGCGTGGATCTTCTTCTGTCGCAAGCAAATCTAGAGTAGTAAATTCAGCCAGAGCATGCCCCATTGCTAGGTACCATGCGCGGCTGTCTGCGTTTTCAATCGTATGAGCGTAAGTTACAGATAGGTGTTTCTTTACGCTTTCTTGGAACGACTTCTTGTCAAATTGTTTTTGTTGAGTAGGTTTCATTACGAAATTCTCACGTCTTTTGGTAATTCATCTGCCATACATCGTGCATTTACCTCTGTGAATAAACATCCTCCTAATTCTCATCCTTTGAAGGAGGAGGGCTGAGGGCGTAGAGGGGGTACCATTGCTAGGTTAGTGATCCAAATCTCAACAAAGTGAACTTTGCACCAGTTCTTAGTGATTTTGATCACAATGGAATGTGAGAAAGGTTAAAACCCGTTCATGACGCTTTTTATAGTCCACTCATCTGATGATGTGAAAATTGTAATATCGGTCACATTAACTCGGTCAGCGTAGAAGAACTTTTCGTAATCTATGTGCAACGCGATCTTAACGCTAACGAAACAAACGACATTTAAGTGACGACAATCACAAATAAAGGGCGTAGTTGATGGTAAATCCATCAACCCTTGAGAATTAGGAAGTGGATCAAAGTAACGAACATTTCTGATGTCGTAACATCCCTCTCAGCTCACAGGATTGTACGCTTTTTATACAAACTAGAATTAGGCGATGTGAGTTATTTCTAGTTTTCGCTAGCTTTTATATCTAAGTGACCGTATGGAATGGTTTTTCAGACGGACGCAAGCCCCAACAGTAGCGACATTATCCGGTATTCAAACAGTGTTTTTGATGCTGATGACATCATTCAGTAAGACGGCTTTCAAGGGGGCTTTACTAGAATGATCACGTTGCTGTCATTTGGGTATACATAAATAAGGACATAACTACTAATGTGGATTCCATCTAAGCTTACTCGACCAGGACGCCTGCACAATGCCATCGTGCGCCCACGAGTGTTGGACTTACTACAGCAAGCGCCTTACTACAAATTGGTTTTATTCCGATCCCCAGCAGGTTACGGAAAAACAACAATGGCAGCGCAGTGGCTATCCGATAAGCCAAACGTCGGTTGGTACAGCATTGATGACAGCGATAACGACGGCTTTCGCTTTGTAAACTATCTGCTTCAAGCATTAAACAAAGCCACCAACTTCAGTTGCGCTAACGCACAAAAACTGGCGGAAAAACGTCAGATCTCGTCTTTACGCTCCCTATTTAGCGAAGTATTCGCTGAAATGGCTGACTTTCATCAAGAATGCTACGTGGTGCTTGATGACTACCATTTAATCACGAATGATGAAATCCATGAATCCATGCGTTTCTTCTTAAAGCACATGCCAGACAACCTCACCGTTGTGGTAACCAGTCGTGCAGCGCCGCCTCTAGGCACTGCAAACTTACGTGTTCGTGATTTAATGATCGAAATTGGCAACGAGATGTTGGCGTTTGATACCGAAGAAACCACTCGCTTCTTTAACCAGCGTATCGCCGATGGTATTGATGAAGACATGGCGAACAGCCTAAGAACCTATGTTGAAGGTTGGCCATCGGCGATGCAGTTGATCGCATTACAAGCCCAACATCAAAACCGCACATTGGCGCAAACTGTAGAGTCGGTATCGCAGTTCAATCACGCGCACTTGTGGGATTACTTGGTCGAAGAAGTGTTTGACTTACTCGATCACGAAACTCGTCACTTTTTAATGCAAGTATCCGTGCTTGACCACTTCAATGATGAGCTAGTGTTTGCCCTTACCCAACGCGAAGACGCACTGGGAATGATTGAATCGCTTAACCGTTACGGCTTATTCATTTACCCGCTCGAAGGGGAACAGAACTGGTTCCGGTTCCATAACTTATTTGGCGAGTTTTTATCTCATGAGCGCCAAGCTCGTATTCCTCAGCAAGAAAAAGATCTCCACCGCAATGCTGCTATCGCTTGGTTACAGCAAAAAGCACCACACCAAGCGATTCATCATGCACAAAAATCGAATGATAAGGACTTAGTGGTAGAGATCCTAAACGAATTCGGCTGGAAGATGTTTAACCAAGGCGAACTCAGCACACTGGAAAGCTCAATTAACAAGTTGGACGATGATCTGTTGTTCAGCCACCCAAAACTTACGATGCTCCGAGCATGGTTGGCTCAAAGTCAGCATCGTTATAACCAAGTGGGCCACCTGCTTGAAGAAGCGGAAGAGGAACACAAAAAGCGTAACATTGCGTTAGATATTCATTATCAAGGTCAAGCAAACGCGTTGCTTGCTCAAGTGGCTATCAACAGTAACCAACCAGAAAAAGCTCTCGAATTAGCGGAGCTAGCGCTTAGCCAACTTGATAACACTATTTACCGTAGCCGAATTGTGGCGACTTCGGTTGTTGGTGAAGTTAACCACGTGCTAGGTAAACTAGACCGTGCTTTGCCGATGATGCAACAAACTGAAAAGCTAGCTCGTCAGTATCAAGTATATCACCAAGCGTTATGGGCAATATTGCAGCAAAGCGAGATTTTAATTGCACAAGGTTACGTGCAAGCTGCCTTTGAACTACAAGATTCCGCATTTCGTCTGATTGAAGATCAGCAGCTTCAGCATGTTCCTCTTCATGAATTTTTGCTGCGTATTCGCGCGCAAGTACTTTGGTGCTGGAACCGACTTGATGAAGCGGAAGAATGCGCGTACAAAGGTCTGCAAATTCTCGAAAACCATTCACCAAGCAAGCACTTACATAGCTATTCGATGTTGGCGCGTATTGCGATTGGACGCGGTGAATTAGACAAAGCCGGTAAATTCATTGAGCACATCCAACACTTGATGAAACAGTCGACTTACCACGTAGATTGGACTGCAAACGCTTCACTATCGTTGATTCTATTTTGGCAAGCGCGCGGGAATACCGATGCAATGCAAGAATGGCTCAACACTGCGGTTCGTCCTGAATCGGCATGCAACCACTTTTCTCAATTGCAATGGCGTAACATTGCCCGCGCCCACATTAACTTAGGCCAATATACCGACGCTCGTGCTGCGTTAGATTTCCTCCAAGGTGAAGCTCGTCGCACTAACCTAATCACAGATACTAATCGCAACTTAGTGGTTGAAGCGGTCCTTTCTGCTCGCCAAAAAGATGAGGAGCAAGCCAAGGCTCTGTTAAAAGAAGCATTAGTAATGACGAACCAAACTGGCATGGTCGGAAACTTCCTGATTGATGGTGCAACCATTGGCGGTCTGCTGGAGAAGTTGAGCCTCCGCCATGAACTGGGCGATCTTGAGCGTCACCGTGCTCAACAGTTAATGAAGGACATTTCATCGAATCAACGTAGCCGGTCAATTCACTTTGATGAAGACTTTATTGAAAAGTTGGTGAATCACCCTAATGTGCCAGAGCTAGTACGTACCAGCCCATTAACACAACGCGAATGGCAGGTTCTGGGACTGATTTATTCAGGCTTTAGTAACGAGCAAATCGCACAAGAGCTGGATGTGGCAGGTACGACAATTAAAACCCACATTCGCAACCTGTACCAAAAGCTTAATATTGCTAATCGTAAAGAAGCCATTGTGACAGCTGAAAATTTGCTACAGTTAATGGGATACTGAACTGCTCGATAAACGGGTTAAAACGTAAAGTAAAACACAAGGGTTGACATAACACGTCAGCCCTTTTTTATGACTGACAGAAAGAGAAGTGCAATTTGCAAAGCACGTAAGTAACGTTGTTCATATAAAAAAATAGCCAACCGCAATAATCGCGATTGGCTTATATTTAGTGTGAACAAATTGTATTCACTAACAACGTCAGTTGGCTAGGTGACCCTCGGCTTAAGAAGGGTCGAGCAGTATTATGCATTAATCATGCCAAAAAGCAAAGACTTATTTTTGGGCACAAGATCTCATATAAGCTGGATTTATTCACGCGCAAATTATCAAAATGCAATTTTATAATGCAAATTGCAATTGCATAATGCAACCAAGATTGATAATTGATAGTAGAGTTAATCATCTCAAAAATGTAAACCAAGCATTAAAAGCTCGTTACGGCGGCATTGTCTCTTGGCGGGTAATAAAGATAGGCAATAGATTGGATATAAAACCAAGTAGTTACAGCACTATTTCATACTTTTTTCATCGCAATGTTTGTATACTCTCTGCCATCGAAACGACTTAGCATTAGAGCAATGAACTACTTAATTACTTTCTTCAAGGGAATCGCCATGGGTGCAGCAGATGTTGTACCTGGTGTATCTGGCGGCACCATCGCGTTTATCACTGGTATTTACGATACGCTGCTTGAAAGCATTCGACGCATTAACCCCTCACTTTTCTCTATCTGGCGAAAAGAAGGGTTTAAAGCCGCGTTTAATCACATCAACGGATTCTTCCTTATCGCTCTGTTTGCCGGCATTTTCACCAGTATTGCAACGCTAGCAAAGTTGATTACTTGGCTTCTTGACACACACCCGATCCCACTTTGGTCATTTTTCTTTGGTCTGATTTTGGTCTCTGTGTATCACATTATTCGTCAGGTTGAGCAACGCGATCTTGTCCGCTTTGTCATTCTGCTCGTTGGTGTCGGGTTTGCTTATAGTATTACTGTGCTCAAACCTTTACACATGGAACCAACGGCCATTAACACCTTATTCGCTGGAGCTATCGCGATTTGTGCGATGATCTTGCCGGGTATCTCTGGCAGTTTTATTTTGCTGCTGATTGGCATGTATGCTCCTGTATTAGCCGCAGTGAAAGGTTTTCAAGTCGATACATTAGCGCTATTTTTGTCTGGCTGCGTGATCGGTTTACTGTCCTTCTCTCACTTATTGTCGTGGTTACTACGCAAGTTCCGTGATTTCACCCTGATGTTTTTGACTGGATTAATGATTGGTACGTTGCCAAAGATTTGGCCATGGAAAGAAACCATCACTTGGCGCACCAATTCGAAGGGCGAACAAGTGCCATTGCTACAGCACAACCTATCACCATTTGAATTTGAACACGTGACATCACAACCTTCTCAGTTAGTACTTGCTGTCGTAATGATGCTTGCAGCCATTGCTCTGGTTTTGGGTCTAGAGAAATTCGCAGATTCAGATAAATAACTTTGGTATCAAACACATACTGAACCAAATAAAAACGGAGCCAATTGGCTCCGTTTTTATCTATTGGCTAAGGGCAAAACATCTCAATTGAAAACTCTGCTGTATTTGATGCAATAAAGTCCGTCGCGTTACTAGGAAGCTGGTCACCGAGGTATAACGCACAATTTACCGAGGTCACGAGTTGGCGAGCGGCGCATCTGTGCTACGATGCTCGTAATGTTAAGTGATAAATGCTGAACCTTCATGAAAGTGTTACAAATCGCCGCTGTTTCAGCCGCATTAGTTGCGGGATTTTATGCCCCGACTCTAATAAAAAGCTTTTCTTCTTCCACTCAAAGCAAGTCAATAGATGAATACTGCTTTCTCTCTACAACCTCTTGCGTCCAAGAAAATGTTACGATGACACTAAACTCAGAAACTGCTCAACCCTTGGTTCCTACCACTCTAAATGTTGAGTGGCATACAAGCGATGCTAAGCAACTCATCCTAAGTCTTTCAGGAAGAGAAATGGAGATGGGTGAGCCTAAGTTTTTGCTGAAGCAAATCGCTCCTGGCCAATATCAAGGTGACATCATTCTCCCGGTTTGCACGGAGGATGCGATGACTTGGGTTGGTGAACTCAGTGATGGAGAGAATACCGTTTACCCTGCTATAAAAATGCAAAGATAAGGAATCGTTATGAGCCGCAATTGGTCCCTATTTCTCGTAGCTGCTTTCGCACTCGGGTTTGGCGTAAAGAGCTATTTAGATAATCAGAACACGAAGCCAGAGCTAGTGGACAGTTCCACCTCTCAACAAACGGTATTGTTTGGGGAAAATAACCAAGCCGTCAATATCTTCGATGTGAATGACCCTCGCATCCGAGTTGTCTATTTTGGCTTTACTCGCTGCCCAGACGTTTGCCCAACTTCTCTTGCAATGCTGGCAGGGGCACTGAATCAAATTGACGACGCGCAAAAAGCACAACTACGCCCGATGTTCATTTCTTTAGACCCAGAGCGTGATGAGGCCGATGCATCAGCAAAATATGCCCATTACTTCCATCCAATGATTGAAGGCCTATCGGCACCACTTGATGTAACGACACCTTTGGCACACAACTATGGTGTCATTTTCCGTAAGACAGAATTGGAAGGCTCGGAACTAAAGTACACGCTGGATCATAGCTCTTACTTTTACTTCTTGAAGCCGGATGGCACGTTAATCACTAAAGTACCGCATACACTCTCACCGGCACCGATTGTTGAAGCCATTTCAAAACTAACGACCGAAGGCTCTTCAAATGACGGTTAAGTCAGTGCTGAAGCAATTTTTCAATTTCCTAACTCATACCAACCCCAATGTCGAACAAGACGTCGATACGATCATTGACGCCATTGGGGGCATAGAGAACCTGCTAGAAACTGGTGCATGTGCGACTCGGCTGCGCCTTACCCTCAGAGCGACGTCCGTCATCGATAAGAACGCACTCAAAAATCATGGCGCGCATGGCGTCGTGATATTGGATGATCGTCATGTCCAAATCATATACGGCTTAAAAGCCAACACGTATTCGCAGATTATGGAAGAGCGCATCACAAAACAAAGTTAATATTTTTGCAGTATAGCTACCCTCTTTAAAAAACGGCGGCTATACTCTTTTGGCTTAATTAACTCACTTATTTATTAACCAACGAAGAGGACACAAGATGATTGTATTGAATAACACTAACTGGGCATCGCAAGGGTAACCCTAACAGCACCAACTCTGTGGCATAGCCACAACTCCCCTTCTCTGCCCGGTCTTCACCGGGGTCAACTCTATCCGAATTAGACCCTAATGCGATTTGTATTAAGGCGCTTTGTTGCGTCTGGGATAATTCAATAATGAATCAAACACATACTTTTTGTGACACATTAGTTTCAACTTCAAACCCTCTAAAACAATTGGGTTGGAAACCATTTTTTCAGCAACAACTGACATTAGACGATTACGACAACACTATCTTTGCTCGTGTAATTGCGCATCACCGAAGTGGTTATTTATTGGCAACAGAAACTGGGCAAGTTCATCTTAATACCCACCATTCTTTACCCAATATGACCGTCGGAGACTGGGTAATCTTAAATGAAGATCAGCAATTTGTTCGCTTACTGGATCGCTTGAGCCTCTTTAGCCGCAAAGCCGCTGGCAGCAAAGTGGCAGAGCAACTCATCGCAGCCAATGTGGATACAGTGTTTATCGTGTGTTCCCTTAACGACGACTTCAATTTAAGTCGTATTGAACGTTATCTTGCCTTGGCTCATGAAGCCGAAGTCGAACCCGTCATCGTGCTTTCCAAAGCCGATTTGTGTGACAATACTGATGAACTAAAAAGCCAAGTACAGAAGCTCGACCCTCTATTAGCTATAGAGACAGTCAACGGCTTAGAAATAGAGAGTGCTTCTAAACTCATGACCTGGTGCAAAGAAGGACAAACCCTCGCTTTTATCGGTTCTTCAGGCGTTGGCAAATCAACTCTTGTTAATGCATTACTCGGGCAACAAGAACAGGCAACTGGGCATATTCGTGAAGACGATAGCAAAGGGCGACATACAACTACATCGCGCTCTATCCATCTATTACCTGATGGCGGCATCTTGATTGATACTCCGGGAATGCGCGAGCTTCAACTAGTAGATTGTGAATCGGGGGTCAGTGAGGCATTTTCTGACATTGAGGCTCTCGCTCAGCGTTGTCGCTTTGGTGATTGCCAGCATCAAACTGAGCCGGGTTGCGCAATTCAAACTGCGATTGAAAATGGCAAACTGGAAGTTCGTCGTTTCAATAACTATCAAAAACTATTGCGAGAACAAGCCTTTAACGGTGCGACTTTGGCAGAGCAACGAGCTCAAAGTCGACAATTCGGGAAACTCACTCGAAATGCCATGAGTGATAAGCGCAGGCGCCAACAAAGTTATTAATTTGTTGCGTTTGAGTTGTCAATAAAATCAAAGGAGACGAAAGTCTCCTTTTTAACAACTTTATTAAAAACCATTACTCATAACTAATGATAATTTTCAACATAAAAATCTTATTTAAATAACATTGAGCAAACATTTAATCCAAAAACAAACTAAAACTAGACACAAAATATTACCAAGCTAAGATATGTGATATTCAGCAAGAAAATGGCTGAATTTATAAAAACAGGATAATTGATAATCATGTGTCTTAGTGACCAGAAGCAATGCTCACCCCTTGTAATATAAGGGCATTATCGCCGTGTAATGATGGACTATTGCCCTGCCACTCTGGCATAAAATTGCAGGAATGATGTATGCAACACAACAGCCTCGTTGCCCGATATGCTCGTGGTAACCTCGTCGTCCAGATCCTTGTCGGTATCGTCTTTGGTATTTTGCTCGCGACAATTTCTCCAAGCCATGCCGAAAGCGCGGGATTAATTGGTAGCCTTTTTGTCGGTGCGCTTAAAGCGATCGCGCCAATCCTTGTGTTTATTTTGGTTGCCGCTTCAATTGCAAACCAAAAGAAAAACCAACACACTTACATGCGCCCAATCGTTGTACTGTACCTGATGGGTACATTCTTCGCGGCGCTATCAGCAGTGGTTCTAAGCTTCCTTTTCCCGACCAATTTAACGCTTGTCACCGGCGCTGAAGGTGCAACGCCTCCTCAAGGTATTGCTGAAATTCTACGCACATTGTTGTTTAAACTGGTCGACAACCCAGTAAATGCACTAGTAGAAGCAAACTACATCGGCATTCTTGCTTGGGGTGTGGGTCTGGGTCTTGCACTACACCACGCATCGGCAACAACGAAGGCCGTATTTGAAGATCTAAGCCACAGCGTGTCTCACATTGTGCGCTTTATCATTCGTCTTGCACCATTTGGTATCTTTGGCTTGGTTGCTTCAACGTTTGCGACAACGGGCTTTAGCGCACTAGCAAGCTACGCACACCTTCTGGCGGTTCTTCTTGGCGCAATGATGATCATCGCACTCGTTGTAAACCCAGCGATCGTGTTCGCTAAAACCAAACAAAACCCTTACCCACTTGTATTCCGTTGTCTACGTGAAAGTGGTGTAACTGCGTTCTTCACTCGTTCAAGTGCGGCGAATATTCCAGTAAACATGGCACTATGTGAGAAGCTAAAACTGGACGAGGATACATACTCAGTATCTATCCCTCTAGGTGCGACCATCAACATGGCTGGTGCTGCAATCACTATCACAACACTAACGCTTGCAGCTGTGCACACTATGGGTATCGAAGTTGATCTACTGACTGCGCTACTTCTAAGTATTGTAGCTGCGGTTTCTGCATGCGGCGCATCAGGTGTTGCAGGTGGCTCTCTACTACTTATCCCACTTGCGTGTGGCCTGTTTGGTATCTCAAACGACGTAGCAATGCAGGTTGTAGCGGTTGGCTTCATTATCGGTGTGATTCAAGACTCTGCAGAAACTGCGCTAAACAGCTCAACAGACGTTGTCTTTACGGCAGCAGTTTGTAAATCAGAGCAGCAAAAAGCTCAGTAAGACTGACAGAACAAATAGAAAGGGGAGCCGATGATGGCTCCCCTTTTTTGTTTAATTGCGCTCAATTATGCGGTGACCAGAGCCACTTCTTCAATCGGGAAGTGTTTGCTTGGCTCAACAAACTCTTGCTGCGCCGCAATAGTTTGCAGCTCCCATTCGCCTGCATGGTACGTTGCACTTAACACCCCGTAGCATGCGTCATGACAATGTTGGAAAGCTTGCTTAGGAGACCAGCCTTTTAAGAGTCCCGCGGTAAAGATAGCTGAAATAAGATCGCCCACGCCAACAGGTTGTTTAGCAAACTCAAATTGAGGACGCTTCGCAAGGTAAATACCTTCTTGCGTAGCCAATAGCATGTTGAAGCTGCCATTTTCTAGGCAGTAAAGGTGCTTAACTAGCACCACCTTTGGACCTTTCTCTAGCGCACGTTGGCATGCGGTGATCGCATCGTCTAGTGAGTGGATTTCCATCTCAGCAAATTGACTTAGCTCGAATTGGTTCGGAACGATCACGTCCGCCATTGGCATCAAACGCGTTAGAAGATTTTCAGCAATGCCCGGAGCCACAATGCAGCCTTTGTCTGGCGCGCCCATCACAGGGTCGCAAACATAAAGTGCGTTCGGGTTCGCTTGCTTCACTTTCGTCACGGTATCTTCAACAACAAGACACTGCTCTGCGCTACCTTGGTAGCCCGTCAATACCGCTTGGCACTTTTCCAATGCACCGATGTTACCAAGGCCACGAACTAACTCGCTGATGTCTTCAGCCGCAAACGCTCGCCCAGTCCAGCCTTCTTGATACTGCGTGTGGTTAGAAAATTGAACGGTATGAATCGGCCATACTTCGAAACCCATGCGTTGCATTGGGAAAACGGCACTGCTGTTACCAGCATGACCAAAAGAAACATGAGATTGTATAGAGAGGATACCTTGCATAGTACCTTACCTCTTATTGTAGTTATCGATAGTTCAAAGACAGCGGCAAGCGCCAGTTTTGCGAAACCAGTAGTGTATCCGACAAACCAAGATTCTCTAACTCAATTCTCCTCAATATCTTCAGAGTAAGTTGGCGCGCTGGTTTTCAACACCATCTTCTTAATTTCCATTTTGTCTTTATTCAGTGCGATTTCTAGGGTATCTCCTTCCCTTATCCCGAGCTGAGCCAGGATTACGCTTGGAATGACTACGGCGGTGTCGTCACCGATTTTAACAGGTTGACTTATCATCTTTCGTCCTCCAAATGTCGAAAATGAGTTTTCACGTCATTGGATGTCTAGCCTCAAATACGTTGAGCTGACTTGGATTGGCGTAACATTTTAAAGACAAAAGAAAAGCCTCAATCTTGAGGCTTCTGGATAAGATAGGTTATGGCTGAAGGAAGTTTTGAGTGAAATCGAGCGCCTCTTTAGAGAGTTTTTTTTCGTTGGGCGATGTGCTTGCCTGGTCTTCTGCTGTTACCGTTGTCATGTTAGGCTGAAAATCTAGTGTTGATGCCTCCTCCCAAGCTTCGGAGGCGTCTTTATTCTCATCATTCAACACCGCATTGAGCTCCTCTTCCGCAGGAAAATACGCTTCGCGTTTGTACACTTTGTTAAGGGCTCGAATAATAGAGTGCTTTCTCACCATTCCTGAGGCCAGCTTTCTTTGCAACGGCTTCGCTATGGACTGCAATCCAACGACAACATCAACACCAATATTGGTTGCCACTTCATCACGTAACGTACGCGCAGGTTGGTAGCCCATATTGGCAGCAAGAAACAGCCAAACGTAAGCAATTGCATTACCCGTTTTACCTTTATCCTTCCACGCTTCGCCAGCATGATACATCGCTTTAGCACTGCCACCTTCCGCGGCCCGTTCCAGCCAGTAGCAACCTTTAACCATGCTTTTTTCTGTACCAATGCCATTTAGGTAACATAAGCCGACTTGGATCTTGCCATCTGCACTGTCTTTTTCCGCCGCTTTCATAAACCAGTAAAGCGCATCTGCACTGCGTCCTGCACTATTGTCTGGTGAAAGCTGCCATTCCCCCATATAAATCATGGCATCAATGCAGCCTTCTTCGGCGGCAGTTTCAATCAGTTGGTTACCTTTTGGGATATTTTTTTCAGTTCCTCGACCAAAGACCAAGGCCTTGCCCGTCGAAAATTTCGCTTCGGTATCCCCTTCCATTCCCGCAATTGCGGTACGCCAGAAGTTTGCCTGCTCTTTTAAAATCACATCTTCGCGCATGCGTTCACTTAAGCGAACAATGCCGTACATCCCCGTCACATTGTCCAGTTTAGCGGCTTTATCATACCAATACAGCGCTTGACGAATGTTGTCCTTTTCGGCTTCTTTCGCTAGAAATAAAATGGTGGGGATATGCCCGGTTTCTGCTTTGAACTCTCGCTCTTTACGCTCTTGCTCTCGCGCTTTATGCATCGCCTTTCGATAAGCGGCTTCGCGAGCTTTCCTCTCTGCCTCGAGTCTCTGTTTCCGCATCGACAACGAGATCATCCACACAAATATCAGGACGAGTGAAAGGCCAGTTGCCGCAATGGCAATGCCCATACTACTCATAAATAGCCTCTTTTGGTTTCAGGGCCCAATTCAACTCCCTTTCAGGGAAATCTTATGATTACGCGCCGACATAACGCCGACTACCTTCATTATATAACGACCACTTAGCGAAAATCTGAAGCTTGCGAAGACTTAATGGCGGTATTTTATTCAACATCACTGCAACTTATTTTTAAAAGAAAAATATAGCCCTCATTTTTATAGAACTTAATCACGGTTTTGGGGCTGAGGCATTCTCATCCCCTATCATCCCCCCTTACTCATCCCATAAAAATTTACATTTTAATGATGTGCAGAATCTCTCACTATGCGCCTGTTTTATTATTTAATTTGTGAACAAAATCGACTGTGACAGAAAATTTGCATCTGTAAAAAACTTAACAGCCTGCTCTCACATTTTGCTGATGATTCAGTGTATTAGCATCTAATTGAACATTTCCTTTTTTGGCATCTGCCTTTCTAGCGTGTGCAAAACCTTCTTGATGATTGAGTCAGCGAAGGCAGCGCGCAGCTCAATATCAATTCAATAACAATGGATTTGTAAACGTGGACAATAAGACATTTAAATTATCAACAATTGCCAAAACCGTACTGCCTTTGATTTCCGTCGCGGTAATCAGCGGTTGTGGTAGTGATAGCACGAACGAAGATACGACGAACCCTGGCTCAGGCTTGTACCCTGCGGGAGAGAACGAAGTCGTCATTTATTACAAACGTGATGTAGCATCAGCTTCAACAGCAAGCGACTACGAAGGTTGGGGCTTGCACCTATGGAACGGTGAGGGCTGTACCAGCACAGATTTAGACGCAATGGGCATTCCGGGAACAGGAACGGATTGGTCTGCGCCACACCCATTCGATGGCATCAACGACACCTACGGTGCTTACTACGTACTGAAAGTGAACCCAGATGCCTCTGACCCACACGAATGCATGAACTTCATTCTGCACAAAGGTGATGAGAAAGCATTCGGCAGTGCAAACTCAAAAGTGGAGCTGACGAAAATCGGCGAATCTAAAGGGTTGTTTGGCTTCCACGGCAGCAGTGAGCTTTACTACGAGCCAATCGAAGAACGCCCTGTTGATATTGATGGTCAAAAAGCGCATTGGCTAGATGCCAACACCATCGCGTGGGAAGCGGCGGCCAATGCGGATTCCATGAAGCTGTTCTACAGCCTTAGCAATGACATCAAAATGGATGAAGATAAGCAAATCTCTGGCGGTACAGCGGTTGAGCTGACAAAGGCTGGTGAGTTGTCTGATGGTCTGAAATCACGCTTCCGTCACCTTGCTAGCCTTCAAGCTGCGGGTATCGATGTCGATGACGCGACCTTGCGTACGATCCTGAAGTCACAAATCGTTATGGTGGCTTACAACGCAAATGGTGACGTCATTTCTGCAACTGAAGTGCAAAAACCGGGCGTTTTGGATGCGGTGTTTGCCGATTCCAAGACAGGTAACGCGATCGGTCAAGAACTCGGTGCGATTGTGGAAGGCGGTGCCGCAACCTTCAAACTATGGGCACCAACTGCCCAAGATGTTGATCTGATAATCTACGATGAAAACTTAGCAGAAGAAGCGACCGTTGCCATGACGGAAGACCCAGCAACAGGTATCTGGGTTTCTGAGGCACAAAGCAACGTTGTCAACAAATACTATCGCTACCAAGTTAAGGTATACCACCCAACAACTGGCGTCGTTGAAACGCGTTTGGTAACAGACCCATATTCAATGAGCTTGTCTAAGAACTCACGATACTCGCAAGTGGTTGATTTAGATGATCCAAGCTTAATGCCTCAAGATTGGAAAAACTACGCACGCCCAACGGTTAAAAAAGACGAAGACCACGTCCTTTACGAGTCACACATTCGTGATTTCAGCTTTAACGACAGCAAAGGCACACCAAGTCTTGATGGCAAATATCTGGCGCTTACAGAACCTGAGCGTGAGTCTGTATCTCACTTACAAGCTTTAAAAGATGCTGGCCTAACAACGCTACATATCTTGCCAGCATTTGATATTGCAACCGTGGATGAAGACGCTGACCAGCGAGTCGATATCACCGACACCGTGGGTAAACTTTGTGGCATCAAGCCAGAAGCCTCCATTTGTGAGACCGAAGATGACGGCAAAGTAATTGAAGAGGTATTAAATAGCTACGACCCAACAACGGGCAAAGCACAAGCGTTGATGAACGATCTTCGCATGCTAGACAGCTTCAACTGGGGTTACGACCCTTACCACTACACCGTGCCGGAAGGCAGTTATGCGACCGATCCTAACGGGTCTAAGCGTATTCTTGAGTTCCGCGAAATGGTTCAAGCGACGCATAAAATGGATCTGAAACTGGTCATGGACGTCGTGTACAACCACACAAATGCATCTGGTGTGAACGAAAAATCAGTACTGGATAAGATTGTCCCTGGGTACTACCACCGCCTAAACGTCAACACTGGCGGCGTCGAAAACTCAACCTGTTGTGATAACACCGCAACCGAGAACTTGATGATGGGTAAACTAATGGTTGACTCATTGATGGTATGGGCGGATGACTATAAAGTCGATGGTTTCCGTTTTGACCTTATGGGCCACCAGCCGAAAGATGTGATGGTTTACGCACTTGAAAAAGTCCGTGAAATTGACCCGAATACCTTGTTCTACGGCGAAGGTTGGGACTTTGGTGAAGTCGCGCAAAACGCTCGCTTCGATCAGGCGACACAAGTCAACATGGCAGGGACAGAAATCGGTACTTTCTCTGATCGTCTGCGTGACGCAGTTCGTGGCGGAAGCCCGTTTGATGGCGGTGTAGATTCTGAAGGTAAGCACCCACTTCGCTTTAACCAAGGCTTTGGTAATGCTGCTTACCCTAACGAAGAAACCAAAACTGACGCAGAATCGGTGAATGGTCGTTTACACAACCAAGATCTGGTTCGTCTAGGTATGGCTGGTAACTTGGCTGACTACATCCTTCTTGATTACAAAGGCGAAACCAAACTGGGTAAGAACGTTGATTACAATGGTGCGCCTGCAGGCTACACAAAAGTGCCATCAGAGAACATCTCTTACGTGTCTAAGCACGACAACCAAACATTGTGGGATAACAACGCCTACAAGATTGCGACTGGCACTTCATCTGCCGAGCGTGCACGTATGCAGGCTGTGTCCCTATCAACGGTGATGCTTGGTCAAGGCATTCCATTCATCCACATGGGTTCTGAGCTATTGCGCTCTAAATCCATGCAGCGCGACTCGTACGATTCTGGTGACTGGTTCAACCGTGTATTCTTCGACGGAAGCGACAATAACTGGAACGTTGGTCTACCACGTGAAGACAAAGACGGTGCAAACTGGGAGCTGATCAAAACCATCGTTGGTGACAGCACGGCGAAACCAGATTCAACCGACATCGAGCTGACTAAGCAACAATTCCTAGAGCTACTAAAAATCCGTAGCACAAGCGAACTGTTCCGCCTAGATACCGCGCAAGAAGTGATGAACCGTGTGGACTTCCGCAACGTAGGGAAAGACCAAGTGGAAGGCTTGATTGTGATGTCTATCGACGATGGTACATCAGCAGGTGCCGATTTAGATTCGAACTACGATGCTGTCGTGGCCGTTGTGAACTCAACATCAACTGAGAAGTCTTTCAAAGTTGCTGGCGCAACTGGTTTCGAGTTACATGAAGTTCAACAAAACTCTGCGGATGACATCGTGAAAGGTGCAAGCTTCACCAATGAAACGTTCACAGTACCAGCACTGACAACAGCGGTATTCGTGCAGCCACAAAACGGCGCACAAGGTGCTGGCCTACCAGTAAACACGGATAACAAAGACGTATCGAGCATTCCTCCTTACGGCGAAACCGTTGTTTACGTGAAAGGCACGATGAACGAGTGGTCTGATAGCAGTGATTGGGCGATGACCTTTATTGGCAACGGTATGTACTCTGTAACTGGCGTTCTTGAAGCTGGTGAACACGAGTTCAAATTCGCGGACTCTGGTTGGGCAAATCCAAACATCGGTTGTGATATTGCGAATATAGCTTCTGGTTCACTAGACTTAGGTTCAGAAGGTAACTGTAAGCTGTCTGTTGCTGAAACAGGTAAGTACAACTTCACTCTGAACGCGCTACATGTTCAAGATGAAAGCGTAGAAAAACCGGTCGTGTCAGTGACCAAGTCAGCAGATGCACCAACATTCGGTGAAACAGCACTTTACTTACGTGGCACTATCACTACATGGGATGCTCCAGCACAAGACTCAACTGCGAAGTTCAGCTATGTAGCAAATGACGTTTACTCGCTAGACATTACCCTAGCGGCGGGCAACTACGAGATGAAAGTTGCGAGCGCAGACTGGGCAGCAGACACCAACTTCGGTGGCGAAGGCAGTGTTGAGCTTGGTAAAGCGCTAACGATGGAAGTCGGTGGCGGTAGTGCAAACCTGAAAATTGCGATTGCAGAAGCAGGAAATTACAACTTCCACTTCAACGCGGCTGACAAGTCGGCGCCAATCGTGACGGTAACCAAAAACTAGTTTCATTTAAAAACATCCGTAATGAAAAAGGGGAAGCATCACGCTTCCCCTTTGTTTTGTTGGCGTCACTAAATGGTGGATACCAAAATCAAAAAGGTGTTAGTTTCCCCAAATCTGTTCAACAAACTCAGGATGATCAATGAATGGATTACGATTGCCCTGAAAATCAAACACTTGTTGATTGCGATTTCGTTCTTTTTCACTAACGGGATCATTTTTGTGCCAACGCTTAAGCATGTTTAACACCCAAGGTTCAAAAACCGTCGAACTTGAACCATCAAGGACAGCATCCGCATTGCTTGAATTGCCTTCCCAGTTACCTACAATATTTTCATAGCGGGTTGCCATGTAGAAATAAGCACGGGCGAAGTCGCCCTTAAACTCATCAATCGGCTCAAACACCGTACCGGAGTAGCCCAGACTAGTGCTTGCTTGGCCAAGTTTAGAGCCATTACTAGACACGTAGGTCGCGGTGCCCACTTCACCAAATGGCCAATTACTGCGCTTCGCGTTTACATAACCATCAGTCGCAAACAAGTGATGACCGTCTGAGTTCATCGGCTCAACCTTACCGCCAAACCAGCTTTTCGGAAAAGAGTGCTCACGGTTGTAGCAATCCCCTTCCGTTTTGTATTGGCCACATTGGTCTGTGACTTTGGTAAAGCTTACTGTATCGCTAGCAGATGGCTTTTCAGAGTACATATCGAGAATAGAGCCATCATTTTCATAATAACGATCAATATCGGCATCTTTTACCAAGGTCCAGACCGCAGAATAGCCTCGGCTGGAGTGATTATTGATAATGTTAAACAACGCTGTTTTTAGAGCGTATCCCGTCTTACCAGATGCCGCTTGATAGTAACCATCAACCACTGGTGGGGTCGTCGTTGTGTCACCTAAGTTAAAATCGGTGGTTTCACTTTTCGAGAATTCAGCGCCAGAAGCAAGAGTCTTATCTCCCTCAGTCAGCGTGTACGACCCCGCGCCACTGCCACAACAAATGCCGTCACCATACTCGTCTTGAATCGTGAATTGGTAGTTACCGTCAGCTAAGCACATGCTCTTTTCAATGGTGATTGCTGACTCATATCCCTGACCAGAAAACAGTACTTCAGCTTGGTTGTTTTTTAACGTCCAGCTAGTTTCTGAACCATAATTATCTGTTGTGAGAGTCAAGACCACTTGGTGATCACTACAACTTTCTACAGGAGGTTGTGTACTCGTCTCAGTCGGTTGAAAATTATCGACGTAGACAACTTCTGAGCCATCAAAACTGGCTTCATCGTAAAAACGCAAACCGACGTTGATGGTCTTGTTCGAGCTCGCTGTGTAGTTGTGCGCAAGCTCTTGCCACTGGTTTATCTGTTGTGGGTTCGAGTAATTGTGATAACCATCAACCACCAGACGTGCTTTTACATTTCCTTCGGTATGATAAACCGAGACAGAAAACGGATAGGTTTTCCCTTGCTCCACATTAATGGTTTGCAAAAAGTCGGTGTTGCTTTGGGTACCTGTATTCACGACGACCTGGGCAGCCAGACCACCCGATTTGATTTGCTCGCTGCTTGGCGACACTGCAATGCCAGCGTCAATCTCTGACCACTGCGTAGGTACATTGCCATTCCACTGTTCAAAGTCACCGTTGATAATTTGGCTATATGCAAACGGCGAGCTAACAGCAGCAAGGAGACAGAGGGAGTTCGTTATGGATTTCATTATACTTTTCCATTAGTTATATAAATCCCAAACACGATAAACATATTAGTGGGGCATAAGTAATCCTTCAGTCACATTTTTACGTTGCACAAGTGTTAATTTACTTTTTAATGTGCAGCTTATCTCACAAATATCCATCTGCTGAAAACAAACGCCAATACAAAAAGCGAAGCAACTTGTTGGCTACATCGTCGCAAAACCATTAAGGGAAAAGTAAAACAGACAGAAAAAAGCCAAGTGTGCGCCTATGGGGGTCAGCAACAACACTTGGCTTGTTTATAAGAAAGCTTGTGGTCAGCTCAACTGGTGAGCATCAATTCTGAATAATTCCTTAAGGTTTTACCGCAAAGAATCGTCCTTGTAGTGGCGACATCAGAATCTGATATTGACCATTACTCGGAGTAATTTTTTCATTCGTGAGCAAATCCACCAACTCACCAGTACCAACACTCTCCTGAGTAAGAGTGACGCTTCTAGCGCTCTCTAAGGTATTTAGCGCAAACAAGACTTTGTCCGAACCAGATTGTTTCAAATCCACATAACTGCCGTTACTCGCAACTAAATTCGTGCGTGACCCCTGATAAAGTGCAGGATGCGCATCGCGCATTGTCATCAGCGATGTCACATAAGATTTGAGATCGGCTTGGTTTGCATCAAGCGTCGCCGTCACGCCTTCAATTTTCGCACTGCTGCGCGCAACGTGATCATCGCACAAACCTTGAATGGCGCAGGTGCTGTTGTCTTCTTTTACGGCAAAACCATCCACTTGATCCCCGATTTCATCACCGTAGTACAACGTGATTGGCCCTGTGTACGCCGCTTGGAAAGCAAACGCGGCTTTATGGCGTAACCAATATTCTGCATCATTCACATCCGCCAAGTTTCCGCGCTGTAACAAGTCACCAAAGCGCACTAAATCATGGTTGCCGATCATCAAATTCGACTGCGCATGTGTTGGATATTGGTTGTGTGTGCTGTAGCCGTTGTCTAACCAATCCGCACCGTGACCACCCACGCCGCTCTCATTCACGGCCAAAGTTTCAACGATGCGATATCGCATAGGGAAGTCAAACGCAGAGCACAATGCTGGATCGCTGTTCGATCCATACGCCTCATTCGCGATTTCAGACTCCCCTTTCCAAATCTCTGCCACCATATAGCCCAACGGATTCACTTGTTCGCCTTTGCTATTGGTGTACGTCACACTTTGTGAGGCTTCATCGACGGCTTTACGAAGTTGTGTCCAAGCGTCTGTCGGAACTTGATAGGCTTGATCTAAACGCCAGCCGTCAATCTTCAGTTCTTTGATCCAATACGTTGCCACTTCTTTGTAGAAATCGAGACTGGCCGGGTAATCAACGGGATTGCTCGCTCCCGATGGCAACAAACCGGAGGGAGATGGTTTGATCAAACCATCTTTGTGATGACCAAATACACCATCAAAAAACACGTATAAGCCGCGTTTGTGTGCTTCCTCGACCAAGGTTCTCGCCGTTTCTAAATCACCAAAACGTGGATCAATGGTGAAGTAATCCGTTGCAAAGTAGCCCGTGGCATCCAGACGATCGGCCCAGTGTTCTTGGCCCGCTATCGCTTCCGATTCAAAAACTGGCGTCAACCAAATCGCGTTCATCCCTAAATCTTGGATGTAATCGAGTGAATCAATCACTCCTTGCAAATCGCCGTTATGATGGCTGGTGCCATAACCTGTACCGTGACCAATGCTCGCATCACCATCCACAAAACTCTCTACCATGATTTGATAAGTACGAAGTTGGTTACTTTGCGCCATGACATTGGCTTGGCAAGCATAACTGGTATCCGGTAGCGGAGTGCTGCTATTAGTGTCGCCACCACCAGAAGAATTACACGCAGATAAAGCACCAATCACACTTAACGCAAGCAACGAGCGAGACAGGTGATGGTTACGTAGGGTATTACGCATTTTACTCTCCCTAACTTACTCAAATAAACTAATGACATTTGAGTAATAAAATTAACCCCGACATTTGTTTCATGCAGGGGTTAATAAATAAAAATAGATTTTAAATAACTGAATGGAATATTATTGGCACTTATTTACCATGACATGAACAGGTTTGCCTTTTCCTTCAAACTGAAGACTCCATACATATTTACCATCTTCTTTAATATCAACCGAAGTATCCGTACCGTAACCACCAAATGTTAATGGTGTTAATTCACCAACGTTCATTCGATTGCCTTTTGCGGTAAATTGTGGGAACCATAATTCGGTCGCATACTGCATTTTGTAGGAGCCTACTTTTTCTTGAACCACGGCTTGGTAGAAATTATTCCCTTTGTAGGTGTATTGACGCTGAGGCACGTGTTTCCAATCGGAATCCGCAAAAGTACCCACCACAAATAGTGGTTTAGAAATAGGCCCTTTCGCCGTGCTGTCTGGGTTGTCACACGCTTTCATGAAAGCAACCACTTCGTCTTGAGACATATTAACAACTGGCTCTGTGGCCGCTTCAGGTTCTGCCGTCGATTGACAACCTACTAAGGCAACAAGTAGGGCAGCAGCAAGAGAGGTCTTCATCATGTTCATTTCACGTAATTCCTTTTTAGTATATCCAAAGCAAAATAAACTCAACGGTTAAAAGAAATATTAATCGTTATTAAAATGGAAATATCAAACGCCAAATAAATATTTTCGGATTGCGAATTTAAATCACTTCGAGAAGTTTGTTTATTTCCTAAGTACAAAAAATAAATTAGGAACTGCCATTAATTATTGATCCAACCTATATAAAAAACAAAGTAATAAAAATAATTATGTGAATAAGGTAACTCTATGTAGGGGTATTTTTATTGGTTTATTTTCTATGAAAAAGGCCAGCATTTCGCTGACCTTTTTTTATCTGATTATTTTCTATTTACGGCTTTCACAAACACTTGTTGCGCACCTTCGATACCCAGCTCTTTTGCTTCATCAAGCAAAGTGAGCGCTTTCGGAATATCATTCGCTGCGACTGCTGCTTCAATTGAGCTGTAGTAGTAGCTAGTAAGGTCCGTACCTTGGGGAATGTTATCGTTTTTCGCAACAATCTTAGTATTCACAATATCATTCGCGGATACCGAAAAGCGGAACTGACCAAGTGGGCTATGTTTCGCTAGAGGGTCTGCAATATCTGGCGGCTGAGTGTGACGCGCCATGGCGAAGGCTTTTGCAGGGTGTAAAACTTGTGTACTTCCTTTTAGATCGGCGGAAGTCGTGTAAACCAACACATGCAGATCGTTACCTGTCATGTCTGGAATCACATTGAGATCAAGTACGAATTTATCGTTGTCCAACAGTTTTGCTGGTTCATACTTAAACTTTGAAAAATCTGCTTGGTAAATGGTTTCTCCTGCCGAGTTCATCACTGCGACATTAGGAGCATAAAATTGAAGTTCTTTACTTACGAATGTCTCTAATTTGATATCGAGACTGCCACGGTTACCTGGAAGAGCAAACGCTGCAATAGCGCCAGCACTGTTACCATCCAACAACATTTGGCTTTTATCAGTCAAAGCGAATTCAGTAACCACAGGCACGTTAAGCGGTACCCATTGAATATCACCCGATTGCGTGATCACTTGTTGCTGACCTTTTGGACTCATCTCTACTTGTTCTACAGACGCACAACCAGTAGCCAACATGCCCAGCAGTACGGGAGCAAGCCATTTTTTCATTACTGTCTACCTCGACTCTTTATTGTTTTTTAAATAAATACAGCCAGATAAGTTCTGGCTGTATCATTCTAGGACAATTTAGGACTTAGTGGTTAGATGATTACCACCAAGCTTCAGCTTGTACACCGAACTGGAACGTATCGTCTGAACGACCGTTGTCAAATGTGTTTGAGTTGTCTTCTTTGTCAGCCGTTAGGTAAGAAGCGTAAACACGGATCTCAGGACGAGCCCAGAAGCTAGAGCCAGCAGACCATGCTTGAGCAACAGTTAGCTTACCGTATTTGTTTTCTTCGCCGTCGTTATCGTCGATAGCGTAACCAGCTTCGAAAATAGTTTTGTGGTTGTCATCCCATTTGTACATTGGACGAACAACAACAGACATTGTTTCCCACTTGTCTTGGCCAGCCCACATGTCTTCACCAACACCGTACACTAGCTGGTGACCCATTTCCCAGCTGTCGCCCATGCCGATTACACCCCAGTTGATTAGGCGGTAACCAGATGCACCGTTGTCAGCTTCTGCGCCGTACCAGCTGCCGTCGCCGTAGAATGCCATTGTTTTAGAGTAACCTTCAGTACCGTACTGAAGCACTGTTTTGTTGAAACCAGCGTCTAGACCTTGAGTCAATTCTGCTGTGAACATTACGCCGTTTTTCGCATCTTTAGTGCCGTTTGGCGCAGCGTCAGTTTCGTTAAGAATTGCGTAGTTCAAGCCCATTTCTAGAGAGCCATTGTCCCATAGAGGAAGACCTGCGTAACGTACGTCTAGAGTGTTTACGTTTGTTGCGCCGCCATCGTTGCCTGGGTCTGCGATATCGCCGCGATCGTTACGAACCCAAGCGAAAGAAACTTTACCAGGACCAGCTTCGATACCTTCAACACCAGCGCCCGCGCCAGAGATGTTCCAGTAGTAGAAGTCAGAGATATGAATGTCGTGACGTTGGTAGTAGCGTTTACCTGCCCAAAGCGTTGCTTCAGGAGCAAAGTTTAGTAGGCCTTTAGCTTGAACGTTGAACTGACGTAGTGCGAATTGTGCATCGTCTACACATTTCACTTCGCCGTTATCCAAACCACAGTTAGCAGAAGTGCTTTCCCAGTCGTTTGAACCGTTAGAAGTCATTGCAACCATAGAGTCTACGTAGAACGTTTTGCCGTTGTTGTTGTAAACTTCTTTACCTAGTTGAATCTCGCCGTAGATATCGCTTTCATTACCTAGACGACCGATCTTGTTCTTTTCGAATGTTAATTGTTGACCACCGTCAGCGTTCACGCCAACGCCAGCACGCATGTAACCGTGGAAATCCACTGCGAATGCAGAACCAGCAGCTAAAGTTGCAGCTACAGCAGCAGCAATTGCACTTACTTTTTTCATTCTTAACTCCATTAAGGGTATTTATAATTCTGTCTTCCCTGCTCACTCTTTTAGGTGAATATAGGCAGTAAAAACACACCTAAAGAAAGAGAGGTAAGATGGGAACGAATCCCCGTTTGTTTCAACAGTTGTGAGATTACCCGAGGCGTACAAGGATGACTTCCTCCGCCCTAAACTAATTTAAGGGGGATGAGAAGGGAGTAGAAAATTTACCGAATGGTGTTTTTTCGAGTCAGATCACCAATCTAGGGAGGAATTAGTAAGTTTGTTCGGTTTTGAGCCGCTACAAAGTGATAGCCATTTCATATTTTTGACTCTAAGCCGTCACATAAAGTAATTAAATTACACGAATATTTTTATATTTAGGGTGGTTGACCTTAGTAAGACAAAGTTTTTAACTTATAGTTTCCTAAAGGTAGCAATAAATATTAAATAAAGTATCTCCGATGACACGACTTCTCTCTCGCCCCTACCCCCTGGGCGCAACATTGAATAAAGAAGGCTGTAACTTCTCTATTCATGCTCCGGGCGTAAAAGACATTCAACTGGCATTGTTTGCAGACGATGGCAGCTACGAGCTTCACGGTTTACCGAATGAATACGCTGGCATACGTCATACTTTTATTCCAGATATTAAGCCAGGGCAAAAATACGGTTATCTTGTCTCCCACAAGGACGAGCCACTGTTAATTTCTGATCCGTACGCAAAATCAATAGATAAAGCCCTCCACTATCACCCTCCCTACTCTCCAGCCAAAAGTTTCGATATGCCGAAGTGCGTCGTTATCGAAGATGATTTTGACTGGCAAAACACGGATCACCCGCGTATACCCAGAGAAGAGATGGTGTTGTTTGAGACGCACGTCAAAGGGCTTACCCAACGCCACCCTGAGGTTGAGGACAAGCTGAAGGGGCGCTATTTAGGTCTTGCATCACCTGAAATGCTGGCCTTTTACAAACAGCAAAACATCAACACGCTGCAATTGCTACCTGTCGCAGCATGCATGCATGAGCCTCACCTACTAGAGATGGAAAAGGTCAATTATTGGGGATACAACCCTTATCTCTTTATGGTGCCCGATCCGCGCTACGCAGAACAAGACGCCGTTACGGAATTAAAAACAACAATTCGCGAATTGCATAAAAACGGCATCGAAGTGATTCTCGACGTGGTTTACAACCACACTGCTGAAGGTGGTGAAGGGCCTACAATTTTCAACCTGAAAGCCCTCGACTCCTGTTTTTACATCAAACATGGCAACCACTTCGCCAATTACACTGGCTGCGGAAATACAGTGGATCTCACCTACCAACCAGCCTTAAACCTTGTGATGGATACATTGCGCTACTGGGTTAGCGAATTTAAAGTCGATGGCTTCCGTTTTGACTTGGCTGCAACGTTAGGTCGACAGGGCGATGATTACAACCCAGAAGCAGCTTTCTTTAAAGCCGTTGCGCAAGACCCAATTTTGCGTGAAACCAAATTGATTGCCGAACCTTGGGATATTGGTCCAAATGGCTACCAAGTGGGTAACTTTCCATTTGGTTGGAACGAATGTAATGACAAACTGCGTGATATTTCCCGCAGTTTTTGGCGCGGTGATCAAGGCTATTTAAAAGAGTTTGCCACTCGATTAATGGGCTCTCGTGACATTTATAGTGCAGCGAACTGGCCATACAAACTCACCGTAAATTACATCACGTATCACGATGGCTTCACACTGCAAGATTTAGTGTCTTACAAGCACAAACATAACGAAGCCAATGGCGAAGAAAATCGCGACGGTCACGGCGACAATCGTTCAGAAAACTACGGTGTTGAAGGCGAGACCGAAAATCTGATGATCATCGCCACGCGTGAGAAGCAAAAACGCAACCTTATTGCTAGCTTGCTGTTTGCCTTCGGTATCCCACACATTCTCACTGCTGATGTTCTGTCTCACACCCAAGGCGGTAACAATAATGCCTATTGCCAAGATAACGAAACCAGTTGGCTGAACTGGGAAGAGACAGAACGTAAGCAACATTTCAAAGCATGGATGTCACAAATGGTCGCCAACCGAAATCAATACATGGTGCCATTTATCCGAGCTTTCAGTGGCGAAAACCGCAATAACAACCGTATTTTCTGGCGCCGTACAGACGGTCGCTTAATGGAGCACGATGATTGGAACCGTTTAAGCTCTGTCGCACTTCACCTTGGTATCGGTAAAGAAGGACAAGAACTGGTCTACCTCATCAACCAAACTAACGCCACAGCGCGCTTTAAACTCCCCAATGAGCGAAAGCAAGAGTGGGTGACGATCTGTGATACAAACGTACGTAACCTCAACCCAGGACATGCTGAAGGCGAAGTCTTGCTGTCACCCACCTCAATGGTGATTTTGCACTATCAACCAAACCAAAGCACACCAAAAGGTGAGCAAACGCATAGCTAAGTTATAAACGATCCAAAAAAGGAAAGCCGATGCATCTCAGTGCTTCGGCTTTTTTTTGGTTAGATGTGCCTAACTCATTATTCGCAAGGCGGCGCTAGGTGAATCAAAGCTAACCCACCCAGTGACGTCTCGCGGTATTTCTTGTTCATGTCCTTGCCCGTTTGGTACATGGTTTCAATCACCTTATCCAACGAGATCAAACATTTACTATTACGCTTTAATGCCATGCGAGAAGCATTGATCGCTTTCATTGCCCCCATCGCATTACGCTCAATACATGGTACTTGCACTAAGCCACCAATTGGGTCACAAGTCATGCCTAGTGAGTGCTCCATGGCGATCTCGGCCGCAATACAAATTTGCTCATTGCTACCACCACGCAGCGCGGTCAAGCCAGCTGCCGCCATGGAAGAAGACACGCCAACTTCGCCCTGACAACCCACTTCGGCACCCGAGATAGACGCATTGGTTTTGTACAAGATGCCAATCGCACCGGATACAGCAAGGAAGTCTTTAAGCTGTTTGGTATCGAGCTCTTTGATGAAGCGATGGTAATACATCAATACCGCCGGAATCACACCCGCCGCACCATTAGTTGGCGACGTTACGACTTGTCCACCAGCCGCGTTTTCTTCACTCACAGCAAAAGCAAACAGGTTAATCCAATCCATGATTTCCATCGGATCGTTTTCGATTGCTGCATTTGCTTCAAGCTTCTTCAGCAAGTTAGGCGCACGGCGGGTCACGTTCAAGCCGCCATCCAAGATACCTTCTGTCTCGAAACCGCGCTCCATGCAACGCGTCATCACACGCCAGATCTGTTCTGCACGTTGATTGATGGCTTCCATATCCTGAAACGCTTGTTCGTTTTTCAGAATCATGCCGCCGAGGCTCATGCCATTCTTCTCAGCCTGTGCCAACATTTCGTCTGCACTGGAGAATGGAAACTCTACTTCTACGGGTGCAGTCGCACTGCCATTTTGCAGTTCATCCGCCGTTGCGATGAACCCACCACCGATAGAGTAGTAAGTTTCAAACCCAACCTGATTGCCATGCGCATCTAACGCAGTAATCGTCATGCCATTCTCATGCAGAGGAAGGTTCTCTTCATGGAACAACATGTCCGTTTTGTAGTTGAATTCGATTTCATGACGGCCATCGACAGACATCATGCCCTCTTCAATCGCCTTGCGCATCGCTTTATTCGCAGAAGCGATTTTGATGGTATCTGGTTTGTTACCCAACAGACCCAAAATGGTTGCACGGTCAGTATGGTGACCAATCCCTGTTAACGAGAGTGAGCCGTATAAATCGACTTGAATACGAACCACTTTTGCCAAGTTCGATTCAATCAAACGAGTGAAGTGGTAACCCGCGATCATTGGACCATTGGTGTGAGAGCTAGAAGGGCCCACACCAATCTTGTAAATATCAAAGATGGACAGCATAAACTCACCTATTACGACAATGCAGCATAAAGCCAATCAGGGAGAACCATACAAGCAGCGATGGTCGCCACGGCGAACACCAACAGCCCATAATGGCTTGCGGTTGGCTTTGCAAAAAGATGTTTTTGATTATTGATAAAAATTTGTTGCTCGGCAGTCACAGCGCCCCAACGACGGCTCACTAACACACCAAACAAAAGGAAGACGAACGTACCAATTGGCGCGAACCACGGCCAAGCCACGTCGAGATACATTGCAGTAAACACCGCAATCACACTCATGATACTGCCAACGATCACGCCTTTCTCATTGGCTTTTGCCCAGAATAAGCCAAGCACGAATGACCCAAGACGGATACCAACAAAGATGGAAGTCAGGCTAGCGATGGTTTTGAGTACCGATTCATTCGATACCGCCAGAAGAGCTGGCACTACCACCATAGCCGCAGCTAGCAAACTCATCTTTCTTGCGACTTTTTCGTAGTGCTCATCATCGGCACTCTTGCGAACGAAACGCTTGTAGATATCGAACGTTGCGACAGTCGCAATTGAGTTGTAGGTCGAATCCAAGGTCGACATTGCGGCCGCCGCCAACGCGGAAATGATCAAACCAACGACGATTGGGTTAGTGTGGTTGAAGACGAAATCCAAAATCACTTCATTGCTGTTTTCAAACGATTGATCTTGATAGAAAACACTCAAAAGAACACCGAGTACCGCGAAGAACAAGTACACGAAAAACGCACCGTAACCACACAACAGCATCGACTTCTGCGCCGTCTTTTCACATCTCGTCGCTAACGTGCGTTGGATGATCAATTGGTTGGTGCCGTACACACTCAAATGCAAAAAGCTCACGGCAACCACGCCAGCCCAGAGTGTGGTATCTACGCCCAAATCAAAATCTAAGTTGATGATATTCAGGTGATCACGAGAAAGGTAATCTGCCGCATTAATCTCTGTCATTAGAATGGCAAAGATAGCGATGCTGCCTGCTACCAATACTGCAGATTGCAACATATCGGTCCAGATCACCGTGGAAATCCCACCCGCATAGGTATAGCAAGCGGTGAAAATACTAATGTAGATAATAGCTTCAGAAATACTGATAGGCAGAACTTGCACTAAGATCAGCGCCACGGCATACAGAATCACACCCGCAGAGATACATTGAACCACAATGAACACAATCGAGTTGATGGTTCTTGCATACACCCCAAAGCGGTGCTCAAGATATTCATAAATCGAAGTCAGGCCCAGCTTATAGAAGACAGGCACAAAGAAAATGACAGTGAAAAAAATAACGATGGGATAGTTAAGGTGAATACTCATCGCTTCCATGCCAGAGCTATAAACCCAACCTGGCATCCCTACAAACGTCATCGCACTAATGTAAGTCGCAAGTATCGAAACACCTGCCGTAAACCAGCCAAATTGCTTTCCACCCGTAGAAAAGTCGCCACCATTGCTGTAGCGCTTATTCACTAAATAGCTGATTAATATGGTGATTAACACGTATAACGCAATCACCACAAAACTTGAGTACGTAACCATTTCAGGGTTTCCATAATTCTGGGTGCTAATTATTTGTGCTTGGATATTACTTTAAAAAAGCATATCTAAACGATAATCCCGCCATAACTGTGACTACAATCACCAATATAGACGGTTATATATTCAAAAATGCCAAAAAGACCGATTTAATGAGACTCCCATCACTAAAAACCACTAATTGGGTACGCATTCATTTTAAAATTGATATTGATCACGGATCTAATGACCTTAAAAAAACTATGATTCACACCGACACGAAATCGAAGATGATCCCAATAAGATCGTGTTCATTGAGTTTGAATAGCAACAAATCCTAAGTGAAATAGAGGTTTATCGGTCATGAATGCCAAAAGACACATGAGCGAAGTTCCTATGATTCAAAGGGTAGCTGCCTATCTAGCGATACTGGTTGGTTACTTTTTCTATTGTTATAACTTTGTAATTATTGACTACGTACGCCCATACATCGTTGAAGCGTATGATGGTATTAGCCTGTCAGACACTGCCCAGTTCTATACATGGCAGTCGGTTGGTGCACTTATCGGTGCATTGAGCTGTGCTTGGTTCGCAACAAAATTTGGTAAGAAATCCACTCTTATTACCATCACAGCCCTAAACGGTGGCGCTACGATCATCAATATGATGTTCACCGACTACACAACATGGGCAGCAATGCGTTTCATCATTGGTTTGTCACTGGGTGGTTACTTCACCGTGGCAGTAAGCTTGATGATCGGCCTATTTACGCCAACGGTACGTGGTAAGTTGACGGCATTCGCGTCTTCTATGTTCTCTGTAGCACTGATGGTAATGGGTGCGTATGCAGCATTTATTGCAAGCATTGATGCACCATGGGAAAGCCTAATGCTTGTTGGTGGTATCCCACCATTGGCAGCCGCTGTGGTCATGATCTTTGTGCTACCTAGCGACAGCAAAGTGATCGCTTACGGTGAAGAAGAACAAGCAAAAGCGGAAGAATCAGACGCACCAGCGAAAACAGGCTCTTGGGGCGAAATGTTAAGCAAGCCTTACCGTAAGATCACTCTAACGTGTCTATTACTGGCTGGCCTTAACTTCTATGGTTTCCAATTCTTTGGTGGCTTCGTAACCACTTACCTACGTGATGTACGTATGTTCGACGGTGCAACCATCGGTCTCATCTTCTCTATCTCAGCATTTGGTTCACTGTTTGGTGCGTGGTTCTGGGGTTGGGTAGCTGACAAATTCGGTCGTAAGGTGAACGCATTTGGCTTCATCCTAGCGGGCATCATGGTTTCAATCTTCTTTGTTGCACCTGGCGACATGGTGATTGGCGGCCTAAACATGCTGGCTCTACTTGGTCTGATTTACAACTTCGGTCTGTCTTCTTCAGCGGTATGGGGTGGTTACTTCTCAGAACTGTTCCCAGCACACCTACGTAGCTACGGCGCGGCGCTATTCCACGGCGGTCGTATCCTCGGTATGTGGGCACCAATGGTACTTATCTTCATCCAAGAGCGTACCGACCTACAAACCGCAATGTGGGGTTCACCAATCGTATGGATCCTTGCAGGTCTTCTATGGCTATCACTGCCAGAGACACTAAAAGGCGGCGTGTTCGATAAGAGCAAAAAAGCCGAAGCAGTAAAAGCGTAACTGAATTTCAAAAACTCCGGCTGGCTCCCCGGCCGGATGAAAAAACTTAATTTCGAGTCCTGTTCCCAAAGCCGACTCGACAGCAAATAAGAGAGTTTATTATGTCTAAATATCAAGAAGCGAAACGCGTTGTACGTGAATACTTCAGCGCAATGGAAAACGCAACTCACGAGAACGTAGCAGAAGTACTAAAAGCACACACGTCAGAAGATTACCTATGGCGTGGGGTTTACCCATTCCGTGAGCAACAAGGCGCTCAAGCAGCGGCTGACGTTTTCTGGGCTCCTTTGATGAAATCAATGACTCGCATGCAGCGTCGTCAAGACATCTTCATCGGTGGTGAGAACGAAGTAACATCAGGTGAAATCTGGGTAATGAGCATGGGTCACTTCATGGGTCTATTCGACGCTGAATACCTAGGCATGCGCCCAACTGGCAAAATCATGAACATCCGTTACGCAGAATTTAACTGTGTTGAAAACGGCAAGATCACTAAGACTGGCCTATTCCTAGACCTTCTAGGCGCGATGGACCAAGCGGGTTGTTACCCACTACCACCATCAACAGGTAAGCACTTCGTATACCCTGGTCCTCGTAACCACGACGGTCTACTGTTCGAAGACGCAGCACCAGAAGAAGGCGTAGCAACACTAGCACTAGTGAACAAGATGGTTGATGACTTATCTGCACTAAACGACAGCGGCGCTATGGGTTGCCCACCAGAAGTTCTTGAGAAGAGCTGGTCTAAAGACATGATCTGGTACGGTCCATGTGGTATCGGTGCGTCTTACACAATTCCTCGTTACCAACAGCAGCACCAATTGCCGTTCCGTAACAACCTGAAAGACAAGAAGTTTAACGGCCACGTATGTCGTTTCGCAGAAGGTAACTTCTCTTGTTTCTTCGGCTGGCCAAACCTATCTAACACGCCAATCGGTGGTTTCCTAGGTATGACAGGTGGTGAAGTACGTGCAGACATGCAAGTGGTTGACGTTTACTACCGTGACGGCGACAAGCTATCTGAGAACTGGGTACTGATCGACCTTCCTTACTGGCTAAAACAGCAAGGTCTAGACGTGTTCGAGCGTACTCAACAGATCCTAAACCCTTCTCTATAAGAAGTCCTAGGGGCGGATTGTCAACCCGCCTTTATGTTGCCTGAATCCCCTCTCGGTTCAGGTGACATGCTCCCAACTCGTGCCTCAAGGATGGGGCACAACCTCAAGATAGAACCCTTATTCAAAACGGGCATGAACGCACGGTGGCTTTCTGCGCCCTGAATAATGAGATTGATGATGAAAAAGTCGACCCTTTCTGCAGTGATTTTAGCAGCGCTTACTTCTAGCTCAGCCTTTGCTGCACACACTTTTGTTAATGACGCTGGCGACAGCCTAACCATCGATGGCCGTTTCGATCTTCGCTACCAAGACCGTGGCGGTGATGACAACGGCGAATGGAACAGCGGCAGCTCACGTTTCGGTTTGAAAGGCCAAATGGGTCTGGATAACGGCTGGACTGGTTTCGGTCACGCGGAATGGGGCTACAACTCTGGCGCGAACGGCGACAACATTTACGACCGCTTGCTATACGCAGGTGTTGATCACGAAAAATACGGCAAGATTGCTGCGGGTACTAAGCAGTGGTCTACCTTCTACGACGTAGCATGGTACACCGATTTAGGTCGTGTATTCGGTACTCGTGGCTCAGGTGTTTACAACCTAGCTGACTGGGGTATCGCATCCGGTGCTGGTCGTGCAGAAAACTCAATTACGTACCGTAATTCAATCAATGAAAAAGTGAGCTACGGCTTTACTTACCAAACCACGCGTGAAGATGTTGCTCTAGCAGGCAATGCGACAGCCTCACTGAAAAACGGCATGGGTGCGTCGATCACTTACAAACCCGTTGATGGCGTAACACTGGGTGCGGCTTACCATCAAAATGAAGTTGCGGATCTAGACGCAAGCGTAGTTGGCGTAGAAAACGGCGACAACATGCGCATCATGCTATTGGGCGCGAACTACAGCAACGGCGGCTTCTACGCGGGTGCGACTTTCCACGTTGGCGAAAACTGGGAAGCAGTGAGCCAAGGCGGTACGGACGTAATGTTCGATACCCTAGGTGGCGAAATCTACACTTACTACCACTTCGATAACGGCCTACGCCCAACGTTGAACTACAACTACATGGAAGATCGCGGTGACGAGACACAAGGCTACGAGCGTAACTTGCTGATTCCTGGTCTTGAATACCACTTCCAGAAGAACAAATTCCTAGTTTGGACTGAATACCAGTTCGACCTAGGTAAAGATCAGTACGATGGCAGCAAATTCGAAAACCGTGATGATCAATTCGCGGCAGGTATTCGCTACTACTTCTGATAATACTCATCGCTCACCACCTATACCCAAGTAACCTTAAGGTGGTGAGTGATGAAGTTCTTATCAACACTAAGCAAAGTTATCTTGAAGCCAAGTAGTCATCACTTCACTAATAATTAAAGGCTGCTCAAGCGTAGATAGATGCCCACACTCAGGGATAACATGAAGCGTGACGTTTGGGATGCATCGCTCCATAAGCAGATGATTGTCTAGCGGACAAAGCTTATCTTCTTTACCTGTTATCACCAACGTAGGAGCTTGAATGTCCGCCAATAAAGGTCGAGCATCCGGGCGAGTTGCTAACGCTTTAGCATGTGCTTCAAATGCCTCCAAACCTACATTGACCGCCATGCCTTCTATACGCTCAGTTAACGCTTTGTCTTGCAAACGGCTTGGATGAATCAGCACAGGCATCAGAGTGTCAGGCGTAATGCGTTCAAACTCACCATTTAATGCCTGACTAACCAGTGCATCACGCTTTTGTGTCACCTCTGGCTTTTCATCTGCTGCATTGGTATCCATGAGGATCAAGCCTTTGACTCTGTTTGGCGCTTGACGGTACACCTCAAAGGCAAGAATCCCACCCATTGATAGGCCACCCAAGACAAACTCCTGCGGTGCGTCTTGCAACACTTTCTGCGCCAGCTGTTCCATTGACGGCAATGAGGCCAGCGTCGGGCATGAAGGCTCAACCCAACTTGGCAACGCTCGGTTGACTTCCTCAAACAATGTGCCATTACAAAGTAGTCCGGGTAGCCAAACTAACGAGGTGGGTTGCGTCATTTTATTCTCCTGCCAGCGGCTTTGGTTGATCAGACCCAAGAATGCAATACGTCAAACTATTACCACGCAAGTTCGTCAGTGAATAAGACGCACCTTCTGGAACATTCAGCACATCACCGCGCGTTAAAACAACACTCGCTTGTTCGCCTTGATGCGTGAGGACCACTTCAGTATCGCCATCAAAGTTGATAAGCACTTGTTTTTCTTCTCGGCAGTGTTGAGGAATCGAGCCACCTTCAGAAAGCTCATAAGCCATGATGCTCACTTCATCTTCACTCTTTACTTGGAAGTCATAACTCGCCAAAGGATGACCCGTTAAGGCGTATTGTTTCACGTTGCTTCCGCCGAAATCGCCTTTGATTTCACGATAATCTTTTTGCAGAGCGACAAATGGCATCATCTCTTCTGCGGTGTAGGTATCGAAGGTCGCGAGCTCTTCTTCGGTAAGCAGCGGCATCAATTCTGATTCTTGTGGCACCGGGTCGCCATTAATGGTGTCCACGAGTGTGCCATCGGCTTTGAGGTATAAACCATAACCTTGACTGTCTTTAATAACGTTTGGATGCCAAATAACGCCGCCACCTGAATCGTCGCCGCCAAGTACCGAGAACATAAAGCCGTAATCGCGGCCAACCACTTCAAATCCACGGAAGAGATTGGTTGGAATCGAGATGACGTCACCGTGAGACAACACCGCCTCATGCTCTCCATCGTTCCCCCAATAAAAACGGAACTGACCTTTGAACACCAAGAAAAGCTCAGCGGTGCGATGAGAATGTAACGAATTTTTGATGCCCGGCGGTTGGCCTGCGGCACCAATATTAAAGCCCGCCGTATCGCGAATATGAACATGCTGACGACTGCTCTCTGCCACCCCTGCACCGATAATACAAAAGTTATCTTTGAGATCACTGCCTGGCGTGCGCGCATCAATAAACGCACTCGTACCCGGAATCAGTTCCATGTAGCGGACCAGGTTATTATTCATTTTAGATTGTAGAGTCATTGTAAATCCTTGTTGTCCTTGTTTGGACCTAGCCTTTGAATTGTTAGTTACAAACCTAAAGTTAGTTACAGACCGAAAGTTAGTTACAGACCGAAAGTGTGTTACAGACCTAAAGGTCGCCCACCATCAACCGCGATGGTATTGCCTGTCGAGAAGGTCAGAAGATCTGCCGCGGCGTACACGGCTTGAGCGACTTCTTCATCATTGGCTAAACGCTTAAGCGGTGTGGATTGTTCTTGTTGATTACGCCATGCGTCATCCAAGCCTTTGACAAACTCAGTGTCGACAAGCCCTGGAGCAACAGCCAAAACGCGAACCTCGGGAGACAGAGCGCGAGCTAAAGAACGGGTCATGTTCTCCGCGGCAGATTTACTTGCACAGTAAGCAATGTTGCTCCCCATCGCAGTCTGTGCCGCGATAGAGGTAATGTTCACCACACAACCATTGGCTTGCTTAAGCCAAGGCTCAAACGCTCGAACCATGGCAAAAGGCGCACGAACATTCACTTGGAATATTTGGTCAAACAGCTGGTCATCTAAGCTTTGCAAATCAGAGTGCGCGACGAATTTCGTCATCCCCGCACAGTTGACCAACAGATCCAGCTTGTCGCTTATTTCACTGACTTGATGTTTAAGCTGTTCAATCGCACTAGAATCTGCCACGTTCAGTTTGAATGCTAGATGCTCGTTACGTGGCAGCGAAGAAAGCACATCCTCGGCCGCTTTCTGATTACTGTTGTAAGTCAGAATTACGCGATATCCCGATTCAGCTAGCTTGCGACAAATGGCGGCACCCAGTCCGCCACTGCCGCCTGTGACTAAGGCAAGTTTCGACATATTACGCCTCTTCCACTTTGCCTTTGTAACGGCGCACACGAATATCCGCTTGCTCTTTGTGGCCAGCAAAACCTTCGAGTGCACACAAGCGAGAGCAGTACTCACCGACTTTTAGCGACGCAGCTTCCGTTACACGCTGGTAAGTACAGGTCTTGATAAATTTACCTACCCAAAGACCACCGGTGTATCGCGCCGCTTTCTTCGTTGGCAGTGTATGGTTGGTACCAATACATTTATCGCCGTAAGAAACGTTGGTTTCACGACCTAGGAACAAGGCACCGTAGTTGGTCATGTTATCTAGGAAGTATTTAGGATCTTCCGTCATCACTTGCACGTGTTCAGAAGCGATATCGTCTGCCACTTCCACCATTTCTTCGTAGCTATCACACACAATCACTTGTCCGTAATCTGCCCACGCTTTACCCGCAACTTCAGCCGTTGGGAGAATGGTTAACTGACGTTCGATCTCTTTGATGGTTTCTTGCGCAAATGTTTCGCTATTGGTCAACAATACAGCGGGAGAGTTGTAACCATGCTCAGCCTGACCAAGCAAGTCTGCCGCTGCCAATTCCGGGTCACAGCCTTTCTCATCGGCAATGACTAGGGTTTCCGTTGGGCCTGCAAACAAATCGATACCGACGCGACCAAACAACTGACGTTTTGCCTCTGCTACAAATGCGTTACCCGGCCCTACAATCATATCGACCGGTGCAATAGTCTCCGTCCCCAGAGCCATTGCACCTACCGCCTGAACACCACCGAAGCAATAGATTTCATCCGCACCCGCCATTGCCATCGCAGCGACAATCGCCACATTCGGCTGGCCATTAAACGGTGGCGCACAAGCAATAACACGTTTTACGCCCGCGACTTTCGCCGTCAGTACACTCATGTGAGCGGATGCAACCAATGGGTATTTACCGCCAGGGATGTAACAACCCACGCTGTTGACTGGAATATTTTTATGCCCCAGTACCACACCAGGCATGGTTTCTACTTCGACGTCTTTCATTGAGTCACGTTGAATTTGAGCAAAGTTTCGAACTTGTTGCTGAGCGAACTCGATATCATGACGAGTCGATTCATCAAGCGCATCCACACAGGCTTGGATTTGCTCTTCTGACAGGCGGAATTGCTCCGGCGACCAGTTATCAAACTTTTCAGACAACTCACGTACAGCGCTATCACCTTTCGATTCAATATCAGCAAGAATGTTTTCAACAATCTGACGCACTTTTGCGTCGTTTGATGCTGATGCTTCTTCAGTGATTCCGTTTTTTAAAATGCGTGCCATTGGGTTTCTCCTTGAACATTGAGGCTGACGAACGGTTATTTTTATGATTTTGGATACGAATGCAAAATAAGATTAAACACTTAATTAACATTTGACAAGTTAAGTCAACAAACAACGAAAACCATCCTTAAGCCTTTGTATTAATTAATTTAAATAAATAAAAGCAAGTAATAAGGACCTTGATGAGTTTAATTTTTAATCAAAAATGAGTTTTAGATCACATCATTTTTACTCATCATTTACATTTCTCCGTGTTAGTTTTTGCATACCTTTGCAAAGGAGAGAATTATGAGCAATTTTAAGCAACGTCTGACTAAAGAAACGCTATTAGGTACATTTGTTAAAACCCCTCATCCTCACATTATCGAGGTATTGGCACTGGCAGAATTGCCTTTTGTGGTACTGGATGCAGAGCACGCACCTTTCGATCGTTCCTCGCTTGATCTGTGCATCATGGCGGCCAGAGCGAATGACCTCGCGTGCGTGGTACGAGTACAAGACAGCGCCCCTTCAACCATTTTGAACGCGCTTGACTGTGGCGCGGCGGGTGTACAAATTCCCCATGTTTGTACTGCTGAGCAAGCGACGCAACTGGCGAAAATCTGCCATTACGGCGAAGGTGGCCGAGGGTATGCTGGTTCCAGTCGAGCAGCGCAATACGCCACTAAACCCATGGTTGAACACTTAAAAGACAGCCGTGCGAATACGATTGTCATTGCACAAATTGAAGACCCTCAAGGGGTCGAAAATGTTGAAGCGATTGCCAATGTTGAAGGTATTGATGCGCTCTTCATTGGCCAAGTTGATCTCACTGTCGCTTATGGTGCTGATAGCGTTCATGATGAGAAAGTCGCACAAGCAAGTATGCGAGTAATCGAAGCGGCCAGAGCCGCCAATAAACCTGTTGGCATGTTTGTCGCGACGGCTCAACAAGCTCGGGAATGGCGTGAACTCGGCGTTAGCTTCTTTTGTGTTGGGTCTGAACACAAAATGATCATTGATGGCTTCAAACAAGAGAGAAATGTGATGAATTCTTGAGTTTTCTCTGATATTTACGCCTTATCAATGTAATGCTCTAGACACAGAAATCCCCTAGCCCATACACTCAGCACGTATGAGCAGGTTCAATGGCCTTAAATAAGGAGTATCACCATTAAAGCGAAAGTAACTTCGATCGACGTCGCGAAGATGCTCGGCGTCTCTCAATCGACGGTATCTAGAGCATTCAGCCCGACTGCGAGTATTAGCGAGAAGAAACGCAAAATGGTGATGGATGCCGCAGCTAAGCTCGGATACACACCGAATGCCATCGCCCGAGGTCTGATTTCGAATCGTTCAGGCTTAGTGGCGATTGCGTTAGATAGCGAATCAAACCCAATGTACGACATGCAATCTCGTGCTTTGGCTGTCGAAATTCAAAAGCGTGGCGGACAAGTTGTGCTTTGCCCTATCGACAAGGACGACCTCGATCTCGCCATTTCACGCGCCATTGAATACCAAGTGGACGGACTCGTTATCGCCACCAGCCGTTTAACTTCACGCGCGTTTGCCCAATGCGAAAAGTTTGGCGTTCACTTAAGCTTGATCAACCGCTACGCCGAAGGCATTAATGCCAACAGCTCTGGTATTGATAACCGCTTGGCGGGCCAACAAGCAGCCGAGTATTTAACGCAGAAAGGCGCAAAACAGTGTGCTTACATCAGTGGCGATGCTGGCTCCATGACCAGTGAAGAGCGTTGGCTGGGTTTCTCTTCAAAATTGCAAGAACTCGGCTCCCCGTCACCAACCTTTATCCAAGCCAAGTACAGCTTTGAAGCAGGCTTAGAAGCGGCGAAAGCGATCTTGTCTCACACTAGCAAACCCGATGCGATTTTCTGTGCAAACGACATCTTAGCAATGGGCGTTATGGATGGCTTGCGACAAGCCGGAGCAAAGATCCCCCAAGACTTCTCTGTGATGGGTGTAGATAACATTCCGATGTCTGCATGGCCGAGCTATGATTTGACCACCATTGCTCAACCAGTCGACAAAATTGTTAAACGAGCGGTTGAAGATTTGATGAATCGAATCAACGGCAACCTGGATGCAACTGGCGAATACCTTTTCGAGCAAGGCACCTTGATCGAACGTAGTAGCACCATTTAATAAATCCATTTTTATTCATTCTTCATAAACAAAATGCCTTGCTTTCGAGTAAGGCATTTTCTGTGATCACGATTAAATTTTCACCAATCGTTATTTAATTCCTCATCAATTCATCAATCTTGTTATTGACTTGTTACTTTAATGTTTTATTTTGGATTCGTATGCAAAATGGATATGAATTGCTCAACTAATTTATAAAAACATAAAAAGTTGTGTGACTTGCCGACGAATGCCAATGGCAGGTCATACCAGAAACAAGGAAGAACGATGAAGAAAGTAATCCTGACTTCACTTACCGCACTGGGGCTTGCATTTAGCAGTATGAATACGTTTGCAACCAGTGTTATTCGTCTTGCTCATGACAGTCAAGAAACCTCTCCCGTACACAAAGCAATGCTCTATTTCGAACAAGAAGTGGAAGCTCGCTCAAACGGTGAGATAGAAGTTGAAATCTATCCGGCGAGACAACTAGGCGATGTGCGTGAGACGACTGAACTCGTACAGCAAGGCAACTTACAAATGACGTTTGGTGCGTCAGTTTTACTCTCTCCCTACGTCCCAGAGTTTAACGTGCTCGACGTGTTCTACCTTTTTGATAGCGAAGAGCAAGCACACAAAGCGCTCGACAGTGAGAAGATCGGACAACCATTGTTGAATGCTATGGAATCAAAAGGCTTTCATGGACTTGGCTTTATGGAGGTCGGCTTTCGTAGCGTGACCAACAACAAACAGCCAATTGATAGTATTGAGGACCTGAAAGGGCTAAAGATTCGCTCGGCATCTAACCCCACTCAAATAAGCGCGTGGAAATCTATTGGTACTGCGCCAACACCTCTGTCTTGGGGAGAAATTTTTACCTCGCTCCAACAAGGTCTGATTAACGCTCAAGAAAGCGGCATCTATTCAATTTATGCCGAACGCTTTTATGAAGCGCAGAAATACCTCTCTTTGACTAACCACATTTACACTAACTACGTGCTGTTCATGAACAAATCGTTTTGGGATTCACTGCCTGTAGAGCAACAGGCGCTGATCAGTGAAGTAAGCAAAGAAACCATCGCAAAACAGCGTGAGCTCGCCGCGCAGCAAAACCAAGAAGTAATCAAAGAGCTCGAAGCAAAAGGCATGACGGTTAACATCGTCCCAGACGAGGTACGCAGCATCATGAAAGAGAAAATGAATGCGGCCGTGTACCAGGACTTGCGCAGTAAAACGGGTAAAGACTTGTTTGACAACGTGATGGCCGAGATAGAACGCCTATAACTCCCACTCTTTTTCACGATCTGGCAACAGGTCGTGCTTTCTCGTTTTGGAGGTGAACATGAAGTGGTTTCGCTTACTAGGCAAATACCTAGAACCAACCCTTATCGTTATCGCGATCTCAACGATGACAACTTTACTGTGCTTGCAAATCGCCCTACGCCTGTTCGATGCAACGATCGCGTGGGCTGAAGAGCTGGCTCGTTATTTATTCGTATGGGCGATGTACCTGAGTATCAGCTATTGTATCCGAGATGATCGGCACATCCGCATTCGTGTGTTCATCGATAAACTTCCGGGCAATTGGACGCAATTCAGTTTGATTGTTTCTGATCTTATCTACCTTGCCTTTAGTGCCACTGTCGCCTGGTTTGGATTTAAGGTTATAAACCGCAGCCTGCAACTCGGTCAGATTGCACCCGCAATGGAAATTCCTATTGCGTGTTTGTATGCCTCTGTTTTAGTTTGCGCACTATTAAGCTGCGCGCGCCTAGTGACAAGCATTTATCAACGTGTGAACGCGTGCTCCACCAGCAATGAACGAGTTCGCTTTTCTCGCCAACGCTATCGCCATATCAAAGCAAAGTATCGTACTTCTAACCGACTATTGGAGTTTAACGCATGACGTCTGCACTTTTGTTTGGCAGCTTTGGTCTGCTTCTGCTCATTGGCGTTCCGGTCGGTATTGCTCTGGCGGCAGCCAGTATGGTCGCGATATTAAGCCTGCCATTCCTTAACATCGAGTTTTTAGTACAAGGCTTGGTGACAGGGCTCGACTCCTTCCCTCTCCTCGCCGTCGTTCTTTTTACCTTAGCAGGTAACCTTATGAGCCAAGGAGGGATCTCAAAACGATTATTGCATGTGGCGGAGGTCTTCTTTGGCCACTTTACTGGCGGGCTTGGTATCGTGGCCATTGTGGCGTGTATGTTCTTCGCATCCATCTCTGGAACAGGGTCTGCCACTGTTGCCGCTATCGGCCTGACGATGATTCCTTCGATGGTGAAGAAAGGCTACGACCGCAGCTTTGCAGGTGCTTTAATCGCGTCCTCCGGCGGAATTGGCGTCATTATTCCACCCTCTGTGGTGATGATCGTCTACGCGATCACAGCTGAAGTCTCGGTAACTAAGATGTTCATGGCGGGCATCATTCCTGGCTTGGTCGTCGGTATGGTATTGATCGGCTATTGTCTAATTGTCTCAAAATTGCGGGGCTACACAGGTAACGAGCGCAAAGCGACCTGGGCAGAGCGTCTTGATGCGCTAAAAGAAGCCAGTTGGGCAATGCTACTCCCCGTGATCATTCTCGGCGGTATCTATTCCGGTATCTTCACACCTACCGAATCAGCCGCCATTGGTGTGCTCTATGGCTTATTCTTTGGCATGTTTGTTTATAAAGAGCTCAAACCAGCGCAAGTTGTGAAAATCATTCTAGAGTCGTCACTGTTAGTTGGCGCAGTACTCGTCATTGTGGGTGCGTCCGTGACGTTTGGCCGCATATTGACCCTAGAACGTCTACCGACCGAGATTGCTCAGTTCATTCTATCGATTACTGAAAACAAACTTCTGATACTGCTTTGCATCAATGTCCTGTTGTTGCTTGTCGGTACCTTTATGGAAACGCTGGCAGCCATTGTTATTCTCACGCCAATTCTGTTACCCATTACGTCAGCACTCGGCATGGATCCCGTTCATTTTGGGATCGTGATGATCGTGAACTTGGCCATTGGCTTTGTTACGCCTCCTCTGGGTGCCAACCTGTTTATGGCAAGTCAGGTAGGCAAAGTGCCGATAGAGTCGCTCTCTAAAGCCATCATGGGTTGGATTGGTGCAATGATAGTGGCCTTGATGTTGATTACCTTCATCCCTGCCATCTCGCTATCATTACCTGCGCTTTTATCCTGATCGTTGCACTCATAGAGCGCTTATGACTGTTATAGCCACTAGATAAACACCTTTCTAGTGGCTTATTCGTTATCTACTTCCGATTTAATAAAAAAGCCTTTAAGCATTCGTATGCAAAGGGAAAATCTGAAAGATATTAGGATAATTGACACCAAAATAGCTGAATATTAGCGATAAAGTCTATTTGGGTGCCTTGATCTGCATGATTATCAGTTTTGGCTTAATCATTTGTTTCCATTCAAACAGATCAAAATAAATTAAGCGATTAAAAAACAATAAGATACTAGAAAATTCATACAAAAAACTTTGACCTCCTTTCTTATTAACACGTCTCGATAAGAGATAGCTTCCATCTCGCCTGTACTTTTTTAGTTTATTTTCCGCTCAATTGTTAAAAATCTGATCATCAGCACGCTATTTAAACAACCGAAAAACAATCCGTTGACAAAATGGCAACATGATATATTTTGAATACGTAATCAAAACATAATTCAAACATAATTATTCAATTACGGAGGTGATTTATGGCCATGGTTGGCTTCGATGAAAAGTGGCGTGATTTTCCCGACTACATTCTTGGTATCACAAAAGAGATTTGGGAAGACCGAGGTTTAAACACCTTAGAACACTACTACTCTCCCGACATTGTTGTGCGTACTCCACTCTCTATCGTTCAAGGAAACGAAGGGGTGATCAGTGCAACAATGGCGACACTGGCCGAGTTTCCCGATCGCACGCTATATGGCGAAGACGTCATTTGGTCAGGCACCCCGGAACAAGGCATGCTTTCTTCTCATCGAATCATCTCTACTGCAACACACAGTGGCAACGGCTTCTACGGGCAAGCCTCGAACCGCAAAATTCGTTTCCGTATTATCGCAGATTGCCACGCTATCAATAACCAAATCAATGACGAATGGTTGGTTCGCGATCAAGCCGATATCGCGAAACAACTGGGTATGACGTCAGAAGAGTTTGCACGCCAACAAATCGAATTTGAAGGTGGCGTGGAATCAAGCCCATTTCCGTTCACACCTGAAGTCGACATTCCTGGACCTTATTTGGGCGTAGGCAACGACAACGAATATGGTCAGCGCTATGAAGCAATTCTCAGAAGCCTTATGAATGCCGAGTTCTCTATAGTACCGAAAGAGTACGACCGCGCTTGCATCGGCGAATACACTGGAGGTCAAACTGCCCTATCACACTCGGAAGTCGATCATTTTTGGATGGCACTTCGCGCGTCTTTCCCAAATGCTCAATTTACCGTTCACCATCGTATTGGCCGAGATGACGACATGATGTCACCACGCGCTGCAATTCGATGGTCTTTGCACGGTAAGCATGAGGGATATGGGATGTTTGGTAAACCCTCAGGAAAAGAGGTTTACATCATGGGGATCAGCCACGCTGAGTTTGGCCCTTGGGGTCTTCGTCGCGAATTCACTTTGTTTGACGAGACCGCAATCTGGAAGCAAATCCTGCTTCAGCAAGGCTAACGGCTGACTAAACACTATTTATTAAAATCACAGACAGTAAGGAAGCAACATGTCACTCAACATCATCGAACAGTTCTACCAGAACTACTTCAAAGCCGCAGACAAAGAGCAAAAACAGGCCGCTCTGCAAGCTTTGAACCCTGACGTAAAATGGTGCGTGGCGCACCCTGTGAACGATCTTAATGGCCCAGA
This sequence comes from Vibrio sp. PBL-C16, assembly GCF_034321865.1. NCBI lineage: Bacteria > Pseudomonadati > Pseudomonadota > Gammaproteobacteria > Vibrionales > Vibrionaceae > Vibrio > Vibrio sp. PBL-C16. Next base: position 1,189,084 of record NZ_JAXLNY010000001.1, read on the forward strand.
TGCAACCCACGAATCTTTCCTCTCACCACTTGTTAATGCTTTACCTGATGCCGAGCGCCGACCAATGATTGTGATGCACGGCGAATACGAAGGCCGCACTTGGTACAACTCTACTGGTTACTTTATCGGTACGTTTGAACAGCCACTGTTTGGCATCCCTGCAACAGGGAAAACACTCTACTTACGTTACACCGAAATGGTGTGTGTGGAGAACGACCAAATCACCGAATCATATATGATTCCAGACTTCATCGATGCGATGAATCAAGCGGGAAGCAACCCTCTTAGAAAAAGCTTAGGCCACGATGGCTTAGTCCCTTCGCCTGCGACGTCAAACGGTATCCAACATTCTGTTGTGTCTCTGAAAGAAAGTGAGAAGAGCGCCCAATTAGTCGAAGATATGTTGTCTTGCTTGGGTCGTTTTGATGGTCAAGATCTCTTCTCGATGGATTTAGAAAACTACTGGCACAGTGACTTTATGTGGTACGGCCCAGCAGGTATTGGCACTACGCGCGGTATCAAAGGTTTCCGTAACCACCATCAAGCACCATTCGTGTTCGCCTTCCCTGATCGAAGTGTCGATATTGAGGTCAATTTTTTGGCCAAAAATGACTACGTATCCACAGGTGGCTGGCCACATATGCATGGTACTCACACGGGTCACAGTGGCTGGCTCGGTCTTGCTCCGACAGGAAAACACATCGAACTTCGCGTTATGGACATTTGGCGACGCGAAGGCGATTTACTGAAGGAAAACTGGGTGGCGATCGACATCGTTCATATCCTGCTGCAACTTGGATACGACGTATTTGCACAAATGAAAGAACAGTTAGAAGGACCTAATTATGCATGAGTTTGGCGCACTTAACTGGAGCATCCTTGGCGGATACATTGCCCTAACGCTAGTACTGGGTGCAGTAATCGGAAAGCGAGTCACTTCAGCTAGTCAATTCGCCTTGGGTGATAAGAGCATCCCTTGGTGGGCGATCGGTATTTCTGTCGTTTGTACTTACGTGAGTGCCATGTCGTTCCTTGGTGGGCCAGCTTGGTCTTACAAAGAAGGCCTGTCGGTTATCGCGATTCACCTCAATTATCCGCTGGTGATCTTCTTCATCGTGGCTGTGTTTATGCCGTTTTTCTACAACAACGGTTTAACCTCCATCTACGAGTATCAAGAACGACGCTTCGGTAAGGCTTCACGACTGACTTTGTCGTTTATCTTCCTTATCAAACAAGCATTGAGCTCGGCAGCCGTACTCTACGCGACAGCAATGATTTTAGAGTTCATTACTGGTATCGACGTGATGTACTGCATCATGATCGTCACTGCAATTGCCCTTATCTACACCGTAATGGGCGGTATCGCGGCTGTCATTTGGACCGATGTGATTCAAGCAGTAATCTTATTTATTGGCGCATTCATCATCATTGAAGCCGTTTGGAATGGCATGCCTGCTCCAATGACGGAGGTCATGGCAGAACTCAAAGCGAAAGGAATGACCGATGCCCTACAGACAAGTTTTGACCTAAGCCAAGTAACGACGGTATGGGCTGGTGTTATCGCAATGACGATGTTCCACACCACCGTGTATGGCGGTAACCAGATGATGGTACAACGATGTATGGCCGCGAAAAACATGGGCGATGCGAAAAAGGCAATGCTGATGATGGGCTACGTGGCCTTCTTTATTTACTTTGTCTTTATCTTGCTTGGCGTCCTGTTCAACGCTTATTACGACGGTAAAGAGTTCGAAAACGGCAACACCATCATTCTTCATTATGCGAGTGAATATGGAATGCCAGGCTTGATGGGCATCATTGCCGCTGCGATTCTGGCGGCAAGTATGTCGAGTCTCGATTCTGCGTTCAACTCAATGGCGACCGTTTCTGTGGCTGACTTTTACAAACGCTTCTACAAGCAAAACGAGTCGGAAGAGCATTACTTGAAGGTATCGCGTTTCTTCACGGTGGCGTGGGCGATTTTGGTCATCATTCCAGCGATCATGTTTGCCACCAGCACAGGCTCGGTACTGGAAGTGCTGAGTAAGGCAGGCTCTTACTTTGTCGGTGCGAGCTTCTGCATGTTTGTCCTTGGGTTCTACTCAAAACACATTACGGAAAAAGGCTTGTTGATTGGCGTTGCTGCTAGCTTCTTGGTGATTTGGTATGTAGCCGTCGCGACCGATATTGCGTGGCCTTGGTATTGCGTGATTGGCGTCCTTGTGAATGCCGTTGTCGCCTACGCCGCAAGCCTTCTCCTAACAGGCAAACAGGAAGAAATGCACCTTTACACAATTAAAGGCCAGCAAGCGGAGTACGCTCGTTTAAACAAGCCGATTAAGGAAGATGGATGGTACGTCATTCCTGGTAAAATCGATGCACCGTGTTATGGCTTGCTAGTAATGTTTGTATTCTCACTCGTGATGCTATGGGGAATCAACGCGTTTACCGACAACGCTCCTATGCTGATTAACTTTATGCGTGGCTGCTCTATTCTTGTCGCAACCGCTTGCATCGGATACATGGGGTATTCACTCCTCTCCCCGAAACGTAAAGTTGCAGTCAAACAAGCAAATTAATGTTCTTTACGTAGATACTGTACGTCCAACAAACGGACAGTATCTACGCACTAGAATCTAGTGCTAGCTCAAAGCAAACTAAATGGGTTAACCCACATTTTGCTTTTTAACACTCCAAAGCCATTATTCTACTTAGGATACCCCGTCAGAACATTTATGAATACGTACCTATTTATGCTAGTCTTATGACCTCAATTACTGGCAACTAAGTTTTATTCATGAAATCAATTAAACACGTAGTCACATCAAAAGATGTGGCAAAGATGGCAGGCGTCTCTCAATCTACTGTATCGCGCGTGTTTGTTCCGGGTAGCTCAGTATCCGAAAAGACCAAGCAAAAAGTCTTTGAAGCGGCTAAAGCCCTTAACTACCGCCCTAACGCCTTTGCACGTAGCCTGACCACAAACGAATCGAAATTGATAGGTTTAGTGTTTCCTGATGCGGATTACCCTATCCATATGAAAACAATGCAATTAATTTCCAGTGAGTTACAGAAAAAAGGTTATTCTGCCGTATTGATTCCATGGCAAGTGGATGAAGAAGAGGGCCACTCAATCCCAAATATCTTCCAGTATCGCGTCGATGGTGTCATTGCTGCTTCCGCAACCTTCAATAAGTCCCTTTATGAAGAATGTGAAGAGTTTAATATCCCAATTGTTCAATACGCACGAGTTGTTGAAGGTACTAGGAGTAGCTACGTTATCAGTGACAACTACGAAGCAGGCCAACAAGCCGCGCAACTTCTGCACAAAAGTGGCGTGAAGAACGCGGTTTATTTGACGGGAGAAGTGCCAACCTTTACGAATGACGAACGCCAAAGCGGCTTCTGCTCTGAATTTGAAGACCTAACCGGCAAGACGCCACGCATCATTGAAGCCAGCTATGACTACGCGAGCTCACTTGATAAAGTCCGTGCCATACTGGCAGACAAAAATCGGCCTGAAGCAGTGTTCTGTGCAACCGATAACCTTGCGATGGCGGTCATGGATATCGCCCGTATAGAATGCGGGTTGAGGATTCCTCAGGACTTACAAGTCATTGGTTTTGATAATATTCCTCAGACAGAATGGTTAAGCTATCAATTAACCACGTTCCGCCAGGATTTCCGTCGCCTCGCTCGCGAGTGCGTGAAGATCATTGTTGATCAAATTAATACGAAAAACGGCAGCCTAGTAAAAATGATGGTGCCAGTGAAGTTAATCGAGCGCCAGACAACAAAAGCTTAAATAGCTATAGCCAGCCATTCGGTTGGCTTTTTTATTTGCCTCTGACTCCCAAACGGCTCATTTAGTGTTGTAAGCATTAATGAACCCATGTATATTTATGAGCTATTACACTATATGAACCAAACAAAAAAAGGCTCATAATCCTTATGACCACGTATCTTTACACTCGTTATTCGCCAAAAAATCGAGCTTACCAAGAGCACCTTAATACTCTAAAAGCTTTTGCGCCCGAAGCTCAGCATTTTGAGGATAAGGTTCGTGGTTGCATGCCTCCAACCGAGAGAGAGGCATTCTTACGACTGCTCGATTCCGTCAGAGCTGGGGATACGATTGTGCTCTGGTGGCTGACCGCATTTGGTCGCGACTTTAGTCAAGCATTGAACACGATAAAAATGCTACTCGATAAAGGGGTAACATTGAAAACCGTATGTGAATCAATAACTTTTGAGCCAGTTTCTGTTCAAACTCAAACACTACTCACAGTGTTATCTGGATATGGGAAAGTGCAGACTGAACATCGCCTGTTTGCCGCAGAGCAAGGGCGACAGGCCATTAAAGAGCAGCCAGAATTATGGAAACAGAAGTTTCGCGGCCGCCCCGCAAACAAAACCAAACACCAACAGATCGCAACGTTACTGCTAGAAGGCTACACATTGCAAAACGTAGCAGAGCAATGCGAAGTCAGTCTATCGACTGTGAAGCGGGTCAAAGCAAAGCTAAATGAAGTGGATGACGAAGGCGGCTTAAGATCACGACGCCAAAAAGGTTGTTTGAATGGAGACCAGTCATGAGTCGCCCAATCAACTTTCATACTATACTACTCGCCTGTCTTATTATTAGCGTTGGCCAGTTGAGCATGGGGCTAGTCATGCCCTCTTTGCCATGGATAGCAAAAGACTTTTCCATCTCCCTCGACCAAGCTCAACTACTTGTGAGTATTTATTTGCTCGGCTTTGGCCCCTCTCAATTTATCTACGGGCCAGTGTCAGATGCTTTAGGACGAAAAAGAGTATTACTTACCGGTTTACTCATCGCGATGTCTGGTCTGCTGATGATTATTTTCTTCAGTGACACATTTACAGGGATGGTGATGGGGCGCTTTTTACAAGGGTTAGGTACAGGATGCTGCGCGGTACTCGCGAGGGCGTCGACTCGAGATAGATTTAGCGGGGATGAACTCCCAGTGGCAATGTCTTACATCGCCATGGCGGCTTCAATCACGCCACTTATTGCACCTGTGATTGGCGGCTTTATCAACTTCCACTTCGGTTGGAGTATGGTGTTTATTTCTCTGTTGGGCTATGTCTCGCTGGCCTGGGTAATCATCGCCTTTAAGTTCACAGAAACCATCGCAAAACGTTCTGTCATTCCGTCACCCCGAAAAATGTTGCTCCAATACAAGAGCTTACTTACGTCTCGTTACTTTATGAGTTTCGCCAGTATCAGTTGGTTAAACTTCAGCTTAATGATTACGACAGTCTCTGTGATGCCATTTATCATGCAAGATCAAATTGGCATGACCTCCGCTCAATATGCGATGTGGGCACTCATTCCCGCTTTGGGTATGTTATGTGGTACCACGATTTGTAACCGAGTAAGGCCAATTATTGGCAATAAGAAAATGCTGCTCTGCACCCCATTTCTTCACCTCGCTGCAGCAATATGGTTATTTTTCTGCCCTGTTGAGCCTCTATTTCTGATGCTAGGACAGCTATTAATGATCTTGGGTAATGGTATTGCCCTACCTTGTGCACAAGCGATGGTAATGCAACCTTATAAAAAGCAAGCAGGTGCCGCAGCGGCAATGTCTGGTGGTGGACAAATGGTCGTCTCCTCATTGGTCAGCTTAGCTCTGGTGCAGCTTGGATTGAGTCAAGCATGGCATCTAGCGATCGTTATCGTAATATTTGCATCGCTTACCTTCACCAACATTCAACGTGGCTTCAGTGCAGAGCAACCTTCAGAACGATAACAAAAAACATACTATTGTCCTTATAGTTACGACAAATCGTATAAACTTAAATTTAGGAAAAGTTGGCGGATACTAACATGATGTTGCATTTAAGAATTGGCGCCTTAACACTCGCCACATTGATATCCGCTGGTACTGACGCGAGCGCCAACGAGAACTGGCAGTTCGAGCGTGACAAGAATGGAATCACAATTTACTCCCGAGAACATAGTAACGGTTTAGTTGAGATCCGTGCTCGGATGTTCACACCCACCAGCTATGGTGCATTTTTAACGCTACTGGAAGACAGTGACAATATCCCGAACTGGATTGACAATGCCAGTCATAGCCGGGTTTTAAATCAAATATCGGCCACCGAGAACATCGTTTACACCCAGTTTAAAGCGCCATGGCCTGCCAAAAATCGGGATATGGTCACCTACTCAAAGTACTGGGTCGATGAGCTGGGATTCACGATAGAAATCAAAAGCGCACCTGACTCATATCTTGCTGAACAAAATGGTTATGTTCGAATTCGCTCGGTTGATGCGACTTGGGAGTTACAAAAACTCACAAACGATACAACACTCGTGGAATACAAGGCGTTTGCTGATCCCGGAGGTCTATTGCCAAACTGGCTGATCAACAAACTTTCAAAAGAAAGTGCATGGGCGACATTTAGTAACTTAAGAAAAGAGTTACCTGAATATCAGCAATACTCTCATCCTCAAATAGATGAGTAAGCGTCGCTCTTCCCACTCGCTTTTTAATGCGGTACATAATAGTAAATTACCACCTTCTAAAGAAGGTGGCTTTGTGTGAGCCCCCTAAAAGGGGGCCTTTGTTTAGTCCAGCGCCAATTGCTGCTGCTCTACTCGCTCTTGCTTCTCTTGATGTCTTACATATCGGCGTATTATTTCTTCATTGATTCCAACACTATCGACAAAATAGCCTCTTTGCCAAAAGTGATTACCCCAAAGCCTGTTCTTCCTAAGGTGAGGAAACTTGCTAAATAGCTTTAAGGCTATTTTGCCTTTCAATACCCCCATCAACTTGGATATCGAAAGCTTTGGTGGGACCTTTACAACTAAATGTACGTGGTCAACTTGTACGTTTAGCTCTACGACTTCACATCCAAGTTGATTACAGTAAACATAAATACATCGATAAACTTCTTTACCTATATTGTTCTTCAAGATCCTAAATCGATACTTTGGCGTCCACACTATATGGTATTGACAACGCCAAAATACGTGGGAAGCTTGATTGTATCTACTCATGTTATTTGTCCTCTTTGACTTCTGGAAAAATCAAAGACGCATTTAGCATGAGTAGTTTTACAGGCAAAGCCGAAACGGATGATAACCACCTACTGAAGTAGGTGGTTTAGGGCTGAAAACAAAAGGCGGCATATGCCGCCTTTTTCTACTCAATGTGTTACTGTTGTGCAACCGTTACAGGTTTAGTTGCACCACGGTAATCAAACTCAAAACCAATACCTTGGTCTGTCACGTCCATCGTCATACCACCAACAAGCTCGCCTTGTAAGCTTTTGACAACATCATCCGGAACCGGCTCCCCAGTGATTGACGACGCACTCTCTAACACTTCCAAAATACGCTCTGAATCAAAATCAAAGCTGAACAAGCCATTTGGAGAAAGTGATTGCGCCATCACTTCTTTGCTTGCTTCCGCAGCACTATCACCACTGTAAAGGGTGAAATGGTTTTCGTTTAGACGAGCAAACACGTCCACCTTCATGCCAGTATGCATTTCTAATAGGTCACTGACATTAACAGGTTGGTTATCCGGTTGAATTTGCAATTGAGCAAGTTCAGGAACGAACATTTGCGCAGTTTGAATAAGCATCATTGGATCATTGGCAGAAAGAGACAACATACCATCTAGCTGGCTAAATACTTCACCATGCTGAGCATTAGTATCTACTTTGATATCAAACATTTGCAGGCTTAACCCTTTGAGGCCGTTAACCATGCCTGACCCCATGCTTACAGCGGCTGCTGGATTCTGGCCACCCATCTCTTGCTGCATTTGCGTCAATAAAGAGCATTGGTATTGAGGCTGAGTCAAGTCAGCCCAAATCTGACCAATCGATGGCGCTAGCGTATTAATGTCTAAACCAAGCGCCATACTAAAGAAACTCTTATCACTTTTAGACTCTGCCAATACACCACGAATCGACTTGAGCGCATCTAGAATCACTTTATTGTTGGACTCAACAACAAAAGAACCTTTAATGAACGCCTGATCGCCTTTCATCTTGTATTCTGCAAACGCGACGGACTGAGGCCAGTTTTCTGCAACTTGAGTAAGCTCAGTATGGCAGGCTGGTGAACGCATTTCCTCAATAGTTGGTTCAGGATCTATTGCATCCAACGTGCTGATTTGACGAGCAAACATATTGCCATCTTTCGTCGTCAAACCTTTAATCACTTCGCGATGATCAAAGTAACCAAAAGAGTTGTTGTTTTCACCGTATTTGGCTTGCAACGCCTCAAGGCGTCCACTGTCAGCAATATTTTGACTTGGTGCTTCAAGCCCTAGTGCCATTTTAATCGGGTTTTGAACGCCCAGTTGCGGAACATCAATCGTTAACGTAAGCACGTTATCAACCACGGCTACAACCAAGCCAATACCGTCCTGCGGGTCAATTGAATCAGTCATCTCGTAACGACGATACTCGACTTCACCAAGCTTAACCAACTCATGCTTAGCGCCGCTCATCTGCTCTTCATGATCCAGTGTTTTCCATAACGCGGCAGGGTCTTCAATATCCACTTTGTACACCGGTACCATACCAATTGTGTACAACACAGGATTAATGTTTTCCCCGGTGCCCAAATAAGCTTTTAATGTTTCTGGCGACGCAGCACTCTCTAGGTACCCATCGAATAAGTTAACTGCAAACTGCTGTTGTGGAGACAGTGGTTCATCGGCAAAAAGTTCTGCAATCGAGCCTTGGTTCGCCGTACCGAATGCGTTCATATATTTATAATGGTTAAAAGGTTCAGTCTGATACGTCACCATAAGTGAATCTGCAGGAACTTGCGTTAACAGTGAGCCTGCATCACTTGCGGTAGTATTGTTTTGGTACAGGTAGCCAGCGCCCCCTGCAGCTGCGACCACTGCTGTAGCCAATAGTAGTTTTTTCACGACCAACTCCGTTGTCATAGTTATGTGTTCCTAAACGAAATGTAACGCTTAGGTTTAAAGCCAATGAATAGTGCTTTATATCAACCGCTATCATAAACAAGTTATCGATGTAATGAATGTCGGTTTGATAAATTATCCAACATTTATAAGGCAAACCGTGAAGTAAGTTGAATTGCGTGCGGATGCTATTGGCAATATTCACAATCCAATTTCTCGGATAACCGCCTTAAAAATCATAATATTCAGTTAAATGAAGCGATTTGGAGTAATTACGACCAAAATCAGCAGAATATTAAATCTTTATTGAGTCTTTTATCTAATATCTGAAAACGCCTCACGACCTGACACTTCTTTCCAATTTGCCTCTGGCGGTCCCTACTCGTTTTCCTTACATTCCTACTAACTCAGTGACGAGACGTATACCAAATACGAGCAATAGAAGACGATGAAAGACCAGTTGACGATCTCTATATCAACTATCAATGGCTCAAGACATTGGTACTTCAGTAAAAGGATGCAACGCAACATAAAAACGTTTTTCGTTTTTTTTGTTGTTGCTCTGGCCGCGACCGTAATCTTAATTCATCACTTGTACACTCGCGTTGATAATGCAGCGTTAAAACAAGCTGAATTGACAGAGCATTCACGCACCATGGGTGAAGAACTCAGCACACTGAAAACACTTAAATCAGAGCTAGAAAATGACCTTTCAGAACGTGAAGAACGGGTACAACTTGTTTCGGAACGTTTGGGTGAATTAGAGAAAGTGCTTGGGGTTGGAGAACATACCTCGACAAATAACTTGGATGCTAGGCTCGATGCAGCGGCGATAACCTCAAACGTTCGCATGGTGTTATTAAACCAAATACCAAGTGGCTCTCCAGTCGGCAACGTACGGCTATCTTCCGGATTCGGTAAGCGTATCCATCCGGTGACAAAAGTTGCCAAGATGCATCGTGGGCTCGATTTTGCCGTAAATATCGGCACCAAAATTTATGCCCCTGCCGATGGGGTAGTGGAAGTCACCCGCCGCAGTAATAAAGGCTCTGGTAACTTCCTCAGGCTGCAACATTCTTTCGGTTTTTCGAGTTCTTATTCGCACTTGAAAGCGTTCAAAGTAAAAAGTGGTCAGTTCGTCAAAAAAGGGCAGCTGATTGCAATTTCCGGCAACAGTGGGCTCTCTTCTGGCCCTCACCTGCATTACGAGGTGCGATTTGTTGGGCGAGCACTGAATCCGAAACCATTTGTCGATTGGAGCCTTAATGATTTCGAAGACATTTTTACTAAGGAGCGAAGAATACGATGGGAATCTTTAATCAAAACAGTGGAACAACGAGTAGCTCAGCAGCTTCAACTCTCATCGCCAAAGGCTGTTCTCTTAGCGGAGAACTCAAAGTAGAAAACGATGTCCAGATTGATGGCATCGTCGATGGTCAAATTAACGTGGAAGGCACTCTCGTTGTCGCAGAAAGCGGGCGAGTAAACGGTGAAATCTACGCTAAACAGCTGATCATTAACGGCATGATGGACGGAAACTGTCACGCAGAACACATTCAAGTGCTTGCCAAGGGACGCGTAAGCGGTAGGATCTGGAGCAATAACCTCAGCATTGAACCTGGTGGCAAATTCTTTGGTGAAGCAGCCGAATTACCTGAAAAGGAAGTGGTAACGTTAAAGGGTAAGGCTCAAGACAGTGCGATCACAAAAGAAAACAACACCAACAATGAAAAGCGACTTGCGCGTAAATCAGCATAAAACGCTTTGATTAAAGTGCTTAAAAAAGACGGCTTTCACGCCGTCTTTTTTATTACTATTGCCACGATTTTCGTCAGAAACTACGTGATTATTCGGCCGGATTTAAAACCATCACCGAGCGTTTTGCTTGTGGACCAAAAGCTGATTTTGCATGCGCTTTCACTTCATCTAACGTCACACTTTTAGCCACTTTCTCAACGTCAAGTAACACATCGACGCCGTAATCATGCACCAAATAACGAGTATATGCCCATGATCTCTGTGCTGGGTTGTCATCCAATCCTTGCATCGCGACTGCCAATTGTTTCGCGGCCGTATCCACTTCTTTTTGGGTAATATTTGATGCTAAATCATCAAACACTTTGCCCAGTTTACTCTCTAAAAGTGCCACGTCTTCGGGCTCGACTTGAGACTCCAAGAGCCAATCAGAGATGGGTTCGCGATCTTGTGTCATGGTGTAAATGCTCGGGCTGTAATCAAGGCTAGACTCTTCTCGCACAATATCCAAAACACGTGCATTACTAATACGTTGCAAAATATCTTCGATAACCGTGTCTCTTGCCGTACGTTGGTAATCGCTCGTATTAGTCAAACGCATTACATACAACGATGAAGGTTCATGCCCATCCGCAACCACAGTTCGCTCCGGCACTTCCGGGTTAAACGCAACGTGATAATCAATCGAACGACTCGGTTTCATTTCGATAGAGGCCACATACTTACGCAAAAGTGGTGTAATTTCTTCCGGCTCTACGTTTGCAACAATAACCATCTTAAAACCATCATTGGTTTTGAAAAGTTGCTCATGCACCGCTAGTATCTGCTCGGAAGTCACTTGTTCAACATCATCACTGGACACTATACGATGACGACTACCCGGCAAATAAGAATTGCCGTTTGCTTTTTGAATCAGTTTTCCCATCGGTGATTCAAAAAAAGCGCCGCTCTGCTGTTTAAACTCTTGCTTCGCTGCCGCCATCTGGCGCTCGTCGACTTTAATCTCCGTCGCTAGGTTGTATAGTCCATTCAAAGCATCAGTTAGGTGCGTATTTGGCGCCGTAATTTGTGCTCCGTGACTGGTCGCATCAAGCATCGCGCCAAGCGCAATGTTGTTTTTGCGTAAGTAGCTATCTAGCTCTGAACCAGAAAATGCCCCTAACCCACTGCGTATTGCCGTTGTTGCTGCGATTTCATAAGCGGCATACAACGTCGGATCAACAGCGGCTTTACCACCTTGGCTCGCATAGTAAATATACGCTCGACCACCCGCTTTAGTATCTTTTTGGAACCACACTTCGATACCGTTTGATAGCGTATAGACTTGAAAACCACCCGCTTCCTGACGCATGCTCGTGATGCTGCCTTCCTGGGTAGGCTTTAAGAATCCATCCACTTTGTCATACATCTCTAACGGTTTTTCGCCAGTTTGAAGATAGGCACTGTTTAGAGCGGCAAATACACCATTGAACTGTTCTGACGTTTCGCTTTTCCCCAAACCAATAAAAAAGCTTGGCTGCTGACATAACAAAGCCGCCAATTGTGTGTTAATGCTCTCTAAATTCTCGTTGTTGATGAATTCTGCCAAACTCTGGGCATAATTCTCTTTTGATTGGCTGACACTGTCTTGTCCAATTTGAAAAACACGTGCTTCTGCGTAACTGTTTGGCTTACGCTGACTCCAATCTGAATCAATATTTGCAAGTTCACCTTGCCAATTTGACATAACGCTATCTAACTCGGATTGAGTCGCACCATAATCTCTCAACGACGCCAAGGTACGAATGAAAGTCTGGTGCATTTGTTCGCGGCGATCTGGTGCAAACGAAATCCCTGCCGACATCATACGCTGATAGTTAGAGTAATAGGGCTCTGCATAAGCGTATTGAAAAGGTTCAGCGGCATCACTGAGTACACGGATCAAACGCTGTTGAATGAGTTGTGTTGCGACTTCATCACGCCACACTTCATGTTGTTGCTCAATCGTCGTGCCGCCACTTAGACCACGCTCAATCACTAAATGAAGACTTGGTGATTCCATCGTGTTACTTGGCAAGATTCTGTTTTCGTTGTTCACTCGAATATCACGGCGCTTCTCTATTACCGTATCCGAGGTACTTTCCCAGTTCGAGAACTTGCTTTTGATAATCTTGGACAGTGAATCTACGTCGATATTACCAGTCACAATCAACTCGGCATTTTGTGGCTGGTACCATTTGTCGTAAAACGCCTTTAACTTACTCGAGGAAGCGTTTTGAATCGCTTCGCGAGTACCAATTGGGTCATGCTCACCATACATAGTGCCTTCAATCGAGGCTTGGTAAGCATGCATAGAAAAGGACTTATCATCCGGATTAGCACGTCGCCATTCCCCAAGAATCACCCCTTTTTCTTTCTCTACTTGCTCAGGAGCAAACTCAAGTCCGTTACCGATATCTCTCATCCACTTCAGGGCATCTTCTAGCTTCGTATTATTCGCAAGGTCAAGCTGGTAAGACGTTTGCTGATAGGTGGTAAACGCGTTGATATCTGCGCCAAAACTGCCGCCAGATTGCTCAAAAAGCTTAACAACGTCATTGCCGGTAAAGTGTGTGCTGCCATTAAATGCCATGTGCTCAACGAAGTGAGCGTAGCCTTTTTGATTGGCTTCTTCTTGGAACGAACCAATGTGCATCACCAAACGAACCGAAACTTCTTGGTCTTGAGTTGGATAGATGTGGTATTTCATTCCATTGGATAGCTGATTAACGTGCCAGTTGGCATCAGGCTGAATCGGCGTGGATTGTTGTGTCAGAGCACACCCTGACAACAATAACGCGGGGACTAACAATATACTGCGCATAACTATTGTCCATAACTATGATTAAGCCGATCAATATAATCCTCGTTCCATGACCTTCACATTTTTAATGGATTATTTACTACTCAAATGTGATCTTTATCACTATTTAATGAAATCAATTATCATTTACAAAACACGACAAATCCTTACTTTACAAATACATAAAACAAGCCGCTCTCGTATTAGATTCTTATTTCTTATAAAGCTCAAATTCGCGACATAGCGCCAGTATTTATTTTGAGCAGTAAAATATAATCAATCGATGATTTCGGCGTCAAAACCGCTTTTCAGCGACGACGCCGGATCATATACGAATGAAAATAACCAATAACAAACTACCCCGCGCTTTTAGGTCAATGGGCATTAAGCCCGACACTTAACGCCGCTTGGGTACAAAAAATCTATTAATCGCTGCTATGTTCAAAAATTTATCACTGAAGAATAAACTGGCTATCTCGGCCAGTGCTGCCATCATCCTTGGGGGCGTGTTAGTCGAAGGCTTGTCTTTTCGAGATTCGTTACAACGGTTGGATGCGGAAGTTGCCCAGCGTCTGGAAAGCACCAGCGCGTCATACAACCAGTACGTAAGTGATTGGCTACTCTCTAAAGAGCGAGCACTCACCTCCCTTTCTGCTGAGTCAGAAAAACGAGCCATCGTGACGCACTTGAAGCAGGTACGAGATTCTGGCGCGTTCGATAACGTCTTCCTCGCTTACCCAGACGGCTCACAAAACAACGCCAATGGGGTGATTTTACCGCCAGGCAATAATGACCCTCGCAAGTGGGGCTGGTACACCAACGCCATTGCCAATCCATCGAAAGTCTTTATGGATAACCCGACCGTTGCTGCTGCAACTGGTGCGAATGTGGTGTCGCTCGGTAAGGCGTTACAACTGCACGGCCAAACAACTGTACTGGGTGCAGATGTCGAAATTGGAGATATTTTAAACAGCCTCAACCAAGTGATCCTACCGGGTGAAGGCTACATGTTTATTGCCAACGATCAGGGCAATATTTTCACCCATAACGACAGCAAGCTCCTAAACCAACCAGTTAGCAAACTGGGCTTAAACAACAACGACATCACCAACGCTGCACGCTCAGGCACTGAACGTCGCGTATCGATCAGCGGCACCGATTATGTGATTTATGCGCGTCCAATTGAGGGCACCAAGCTCACGACGGTAACTGTGTTGGATCACAACTCGTTGGTTGCACCACTTTACGATGCCGTTTGGGATCAAATTATCGCGACGGCTATCGTGGTTATCATCTGTGTGGCGCTGTTTAACCTGCTATGTAACATCTTGTTCCGCCCACTCTACAACGTTTCGAATGCGCTTTCGCAAATCGCTAACGGTAGCGGCGACTTGACTCAACGCATCAAAGTAGAAAACCGTGACGAAGTTGGTGAGCTGGCTGAAAACTTCAACCAGTTTGTCGAAAGTTTACAGCAGCTTATAGGTCACATTCGTCACCAAGCGGAAGAGCTAAGCCAACAATCAGAACTGAGCACGACTCGCGCGAATCAGTCGGTTTCTGATCTGAACCATCAGCAACAAGAAATTACTATGGTGGCGACCGCTGTGACTGAAATGGCATCGGCAACGCAAGAGATTGCAGCGCATGCAGAGCAGACGGCTAAAGCCGCTCAAGACTCTTCAGCGAGCACACAAAATGGTCATGAATTGGTGATCAACTCCAAGTCGTCCATCAACAATTTGTCTTCTGAAGTCAACCAAGCGAGCGTTGTCATCGGCGAGCTCAACCAGCACGCGCAAGACATCTCAACCGTGCTATCAACGATTCGAGACATCGCAGAGCAAACCAACTTATTGGCTCTGAATGCGGCGATTGAAGCGGCGCGTGCAGGTGAACAAGGTCGCGGTTTTGCCGTAGTTGCAGACGAGGTTCGCGTGCTATCACAACGCACACACACCTCAACCGAAGAGATTCGCTCGACGATCGAGACTTTGCAGCAAACCACACAACGCGCTGTGACCATCATGGATAAAAGCTCCCAGCTCGCGCAAGGTTCGGTAGAAGATGCTGATCGCGCAGCACTGGCTCTGGATGAAATCAACGCGGCCGTTGCGCTGATCAGCGATATGGCAACACAAATCGCGACCGCAGCCGAAGAGCAAACGCACGTAACCAATGAAATCACACAAAACGTCACGTCCATTAAAGATGTGACCGATCACTTGGTGATTGGTGCCGAAGAATCGATGAATCAATCTGCTGAGCTGAAATCGCAAGCCGAGGATCTCAACTCGAAAGTGGCAACGTTTAAACTGGCTTAAGCGCCACGTTAGAAACGCTCTTAAAAACAACAAACCCCGCTAGTAACTGAGTTGCTAACGGGGTTTGTTTTTATGGCTCAGCGTTTTAACTGCAGATAGCTTTCGAAAGACGTAAGACCTACACCGCCACACACATCGGCGTGCCTGAGATTGGGTCGTTAAATACTCTCGCTTGTAAATCAAACACCGATGCCAACATGCCTTCTGTCAGTACCTCTTGCGGCGTTCCCTGCGTGACTAACTGACCTTTTTCCAACACCACCAAATGATCGCAGTAACGGCAGGCTTGGTTTAGATCGTGTAGCACTACGACCACTGTTTTGCCTTTGTCGTTCATCTGCCTCATGAGTTTCATCAGCTCAACTTGGTGAGAGAGATCCAAGTAAGTGGTTGGCTCATCAAGCATCACTACGTCGGTATCTTGCGCCATTACCATCGCAATCCACGCCCTTTGCCTTTGACCGCCAGACAACGATTCAACTGGCTTGTCAGCAAACTCAATCACGCCAGTATCTTGCATTGCTTGCTCGACCAACGCTTTATCTTGCTGACTTAACCGCCCCCAGTGAGAGAGATAAGGCGATCGGCCATATTCGACCAGTTTTCTGACTGTAATACCTTCAGGACTGACAAGAATCTGCGGCAGTAAAGACAACGAACGCGCCAAGCGTTTATCGCCGTAGTTGCTTAGCGGCTTATCGTCATACAACACTTCGCCAGAAGCTGGTTTATTGATGCGTACCAAGGTTTTTAATAGTGTCGATTTACCGCAACCATTTGGGCCAACAAGCGCGGTAATTTTACCTTGAGGAATCGACAAAGAGAGATCCGGAATGATGGTCTGTTTGCCGTACGCGACGGATAAGTTCTGCGTTCGTAACATGCTTACCAACCTCGATAACGATACAAAAGAAAAATGAAATATGGTGCGCCAATAACAGAAGTCAGCACACCCGCTGGCAACTCAATTGGTGGCTGTAAGCCTCTCGCTAGACCATCGGCGCAAATCACCAACAGCGCGCCAAGGGTTGCAGAAGCAGGAATCAATAACTTGTGGTTGTGACCAAACAGCAAACGCGCAAGATGCGGCGCAAGCAGGCCAACAAAGCTGATAGTGCCTGCCACAGACACGCTGATGCTCGCCAATAGCACGGCAGCAATCAACGCAAGAATTTGGATCTGTCTTGGTTTCGTGCCAAGTGTAGTGGCACTTTCTTCTCCCAGCCCCATCACATCTAACCGCCAAGCCAGCCAAAACGCCAATGGCAATAGCAGTATTAGAGCACTCCAAATAAACGGCACTTGTTGCCAGTTTCGTCCCCACAAACTACCCGTTAGCCATACCATCGCTGTGTTGATTTCGATAGGGTGCACAATCAGAAGAAAGTCGATACCGCTGGCTAAAAATGCGCTGACAGCAACGCCAATCAGCGCCAAACGCGCAGGTGTTGGCTTCAACCAATAAGCCAGAACAGCAATAAAGCCTGCAGCAAGCAAACCTCCCGCCATAGCGACCATCGGCAACATTGCCACCGGCGCATTCGGATACAACACCAAGCAAGCGGTAGCCGCCAGCCCTGCCCCTGCGCTTATCCCCATTAAATCTGGGGAGGCAAGTGGATTGCGGATGACACCTTGCACTAAAACGCCTGATAGCCCTAATCCAGCGCCCACGCCAATAGCGAGCAACATTCTCGGCAGTCGATATTGGTGAATCACAAAGTCCGAATCAGAGAAAGAAAACAGCAATGCAAAAACCTGTTGAGCCGACAGATTCGCCGCGCCAACAAACAGCGTGAGAGACGACGCAATCAGCAAAAGCCCAAGCAGTGCCATCAGTTTGGTTTGATTCATCATGATGATTTCCTCATTGCAATCGCGATAAAGCAAGGTGTGCCCAACAGTGCGGTAATCACGCCCACTGGCGTTTCGGCCGGAAAAGCAATCGCGCGTGACAAAGCATCTGACCACGTCACCAATGCCGCGCCACACAAAGCGGAAACCGGAATGAGAATGTGATAGTTGTGACCAACAATCGGGCGTACTAAGTGCGGCACTAACAACCCGACAAAGCCAATTGGCCCAGCAATCGCCACGCTAGTACCCGCCAACAGCACAACCGCTAAACCACTGATTAATCGCGTAAGACGAATGTTACCACCCAACCCGACAGCAACTTCGTCCCCCAACGCGAGTAAATTTAAGTTTCGCGCTAAGCCCATAGCGAGCACCAAACCTAAAGTCGCAAAAGGCCACAGTTGCTGCCACTGCTGAGAATCTACCGCAGAGAGTGAACCCGTTAACCAATGCAACACGCTGTAAGCCATGTCATCTGCCAAAATTACCGACGCACGAGTTAACCCTATCAGTAGCGCACTGATGGCAATGCCCGCCAACACCAAACGCAACGGGTGAGAACGCGCAGAGAAAAAACCACCCAACAACATGACCGCACCACCACTTAGTAGCGCGCCGAATACTGCGTTGATGATGGGGTTCAATTGACTAAAGAATGGTACGCCGATGGAGGCCAAGGCCATAAAACACGCCGCACCAGCATTAATGCCGAGAATAGATGGCGACGCCAAAGGGTTACGAGTTAACCCTTGCATCAGCACACCGGATACCGCAAGCGAAGCACCAATCAATAACCCAGCATAGGTGCGAGGAGCGCGCAACGTCGCAAGAATTTGATGAAGCATATTGCCCTCATCAAACGCAAACCAATAGCTTGTCAGATCATTAACACTCAAGGAAAAGTTAGACCAGCCAATCATTGAGGCGGTATAGCCTGACAGCGTACACAACGCCATAGCACAGACAAACAAGCTCGCTTTCCAATGCGGTTTTCTAACCGAAGTCGGGCTTTCTGAGATTATCGCCGCACTCATGAGCGCTCCAATAACGCTTCAAGATTGCGGGCAATTTCTTCCGCCGCCAACATGCCGCGATTTAACGACCACAGTTCAGGAGAGACCTCAACAAGTTGCTGTTTTTTCGCAGCGGTTAGCAGCTTAAATAATGGGTTTTTGCGCCACTCATCCACAATATTTGGTTGAGAGTAAAGTCCAACTAGTAACCAATCAGGGTTGGTTTTTAGTAAAAGTTCAAAGCTGGTTGGGATATACGCTTTTTGCTCAGATGGAGCCAGCGGGCTTTGGATGCCCAGCGTACTCAAAACGCCCCCAGCGTAAGAAACCGGGCTATGCAGCCACATCCCTTTGTCAGAAACCACACCAAACTGAATGGTTTCTTGTGTCGCAAAATGCTGTTTGAACTCCGCCATTGTCTGTTTGTGCTGCTCAATTCGTTGTGTCATTTTCGCTTGCTTGCCAATCGCAACCCCGATTTTCTGTGCAGATTCGAGGTTTTCTTTATACGTCTCTCCACGGCTTTTTAACAGCAAGGTTGGCGCAATTCGCTGCAAATCTTGATAAATCGCGCGATGACGTTCGGCATCGGCAATGATCAAATCCGGCTTGAGCACCGCAATCGCCTCTAAACTCGGTTGTGAACGCATGCCGACCGATTGCCAAGGTTCAATCTTGGCGCGAACAGCAGGGATGACTCGTGTGGCATCGTTGTCATCGGCGACGCCTACAGGTGAGACATCGACTGCCGCTAATGCATCGACAAACGAAAATTCTAAAACCACAATACGTTGAGGTATCGCTTCTAGCTCAAAAGTGCCTTGCTCATCTTGCACGCTGCGCACCTGAGCACTTGCGGAAAATGACATAAAAACTGAGCTCAACAGCATCAGCAAAACGGTTGAAAAGTGTTTGATCGTAAATTGTTTTTTATTTTTCATCTTGCTTTTTTCCAGTGCTAAGTGTTTTCCAGTACCTAAGATCGGCAAAGTCGCCAAGGTAAATTGGCGACTTTTCTTTTCAAACTCGGTGAACGAAACGCTTAAAACTGATAATTCAGATCCAGTGTGTAAGAGCGTCCCGGAGCTGGGTACCGACCAACTGGGCTGGTATCAATCCCGCGGAAGTAATACTCCTCGTCAAACAAGTTGTTCACCGCAACATTCATGCGTAACTTGCCTTTGTCGTCTTTGTATAAATCCGTGCCTAAGTTGAAGTTCCACACCATGTAAGACGGCACTTTGCCCGTTGCACCTGTTGCGTCTTCGTCACTAGTGTTGGCGTTATCAGTATACGAATCACTGAAGTAGAAGCCCGATAGCGTGGTATCCATGCCGTAAAATGCGTAGGTTGCATCCCAACCAAGCTGATGCTTAGAGGTGTAAGGCAGTTGATTACCTTTATTCTCGCCCTCTTCTTCAAGCGTAGCGTCGAGGTAGTTGTAACTTGCGCCCAAGCTCAGAGCAGGTAGAACTTCAGGCACGTAACGAGCAGAAAGCTCTAAACCTTGGTGAAGGGTTCTACCTATATTTTCAGACGTATTTGTCGCACTCCGCCACTGCAACTGATCCTTAAAGTCAATGCGATACAAAGCTGCATTGAAGCTTGTTGAATCTTGAACATACCGAACGCCCAATTCGTAGTTCCATGCCAACTCACTGCTTTCCTCACCGACCCCTCGAACATTAACAAGCTGAGGAACGCGAAGAGATTTCTGGGCATTGGCATAGCTCAGCCATTGTTCATTCCAGTTATATGCGATCGTCACACCAGGCAATAATTCAGTCACCTTATTTCCAGATTCTTGCCCGCTGCCCAAATCTTTATAGGACATATCAACAAATTCATAACGAAGTCCGGGCGTGACTTTTAACGCACCATTAAACAACCCGACTTCGTTGCTCACATAGCCTGCGTACGCATCGGTATCAAGGTGCCAATTTCGCGGTACATTTGTGGCTCCGCCTGACACTGGTGTTTGTGTCACTTTATATTGAATGTCTTCATTAATGTAACGAGTCCCTATAATCCAGTTTTGCGTAATGGCACCTCCATCAACAAAAACAGCAAGCTTTGGTTCGATACCATAAACACGGAACTCTCGTGGTGAAGTACTTACTTTCGTAGAAGGCAAAGCCGGATCAGCCCAATGGCCACCCGCGCTGTTAAAGCCCCACTTGAAAAGACGCTCTGACTTATGGCCAAACGTTAGCACTTCTAGCTCAGCACTGTCGGAAAATGGCAAATCGTGGATGTACTTAACACTCCAGCGTGTCGACTTACCTTCATAATCATCGTAAGGACGTTTCGATTGGTGACGATCTTGCTCGTAATCTTGTGGCGAAAGTGCGCCCGGCATTTGCGTTTCAGCATCGTAACGTTGCAGGAATGCTTGAATCTCTTGAGTGTCACTCAGTAGCCACTGTGCTTTGGCTTGGAAGTTCTTCACGTCCGTATCGGAATGTTCACGGAAGCTTTCACCTTTTAGGAAGTTACCTTCCAACTGTAGTGCAAATGTGTCGCTTAACCAGCCGCCCGTGCGTAGGTAAAAATCATTCAGCGGCGCATCACCGCCATCAAACACGGTAAGGCGGTTACTGATTTCAGTTTGCCACGTGTGTGGAATCGGTTTGGTCACTAAGTTGATCACACCACCGACGTTGTTTGGGCCGTACTGTACTGCGGCACCACCGCGTACAATGTCAATACGATCAAGCATCGACAGTGTTGCTGGGAAGATAGACTGACCAGTGTGACCATATGGCGCAAGTGTTAGCGGTACACCATCCATCAAGAACTGAGCATGACCACTACGGCTTGCTTTCAAACCACGTACGGAAATGTTAGGCAATACGCCCGTTCCGCTTTCATCCTGAACTTTAATACCCGGCACGCGCTGTAGCGCGTTATCAATCGAGCCTGCGGCGGTTTTCTCGATTTGATCGCGGGTAATGACGGTACGAGCACCTGGGTACTCTTTGACGTCTTCAATTTCAGATTTACCAATCACGCTACCAGTGACAACGACGGTTTCCATCGTGGTAGTTTGTTCTTTTTTAGCAGGAGCAGCAACCGTGCTCATGGATGTGGCAGAAGCGATTGCAATCGCAAGCACACTGTAAGTGGTAGACAAACCAGCACGTACACGCACTTTACCATCCAAATTCTGGTAAGACATTAAGATCTCCTTTGCGAGAAATTGAGCCTCGGGCAGAATACATCCCGTAGGCTCTAGGGGCTAAACATCCTCAATATGAGGAAAAAATCGGCTAACAGGCGCTAACTACGCACAAAAAGCCTAGAACTGATATCCGTAGCTGAGCATGAACTCGGCTGGTGCGCCGTAGCCAATCTGGTTTAAGCCAGACGTGCCGTTTGTTGCGCCAAGAATGTATTTCTCATCCAAAATGTTGTAAGCGTTCGCTTGGATTTTGTGACGACCAGTGGTGTACGCCGCCATCAAATCCACCGTTGTGTAATCGCCAAGTGCGACGGCTTCGTCGTTACCTGCGTAACGGTCGCCCACGTACTTCACACCACCGCCTAAACGCCAGTTGTCATCCAATTGGTAAGTGCTCCAAAGAGAGAACAAGTGGTCTGATACATCGTTAGGCTTTTTGCCTGTGGCTTTGTCTTCCGCATCTAAGTAGCTGTAACCAACAGAGATATCCCACTGTTTGGTGATTTGGCCGCGAGCCTCTAATTCAATGCCTTGGTGACGCACTTCAATTTTATCGATCACATCGCCGTCCACGTTAGTTTGTGGTTGCTCTTGATCAATCTGGAACAGTGCCGCATTCAACATTAATGCGTTATCCAAAAGGTACGCTTTCGCACCCACCTCTTTTAAGTCGGTGTGGAAGAATTCCGCCAATTTTGGATTGATGTAGATACCAGCGTACGGTAACTGCCAAGAGCGCGCTAAACTGGCGTATACGGATGTGTCGGAATTGATGCGGTATACCAAACCAGCACGGTAGCTGACTTTGTCATCATCCAATTTTTCCTTATCTGAGCCCGCTTTTTGTTGTTCGAGCTCCATCGAGTCGTAACGCACGTTACCGATCAAAGAAAGGTCACCCCACGTATAGACGTCTTGCACATACAAACCTGTCGTGGTGGTGGTATTGTCACGAAATGGCTTAAAGCCCGGATCAGGCGTTGGACCAACGACTGGGTCGTAGATATTTTGCGGAGGAAGCGTTTTGTCACTTGCCAACGTTAGGTCGATATCGATCTGGTTGAAATCTGCACCCACCATCAATTGATTGTCCCTGGTTTCCCAAACCAACTCAGATTGTAAAGTGGTCGTAGTACGTGGATCGTAACCAAAGTTGTTGACGGTTTGAGACACTTCATTACCCGTCACTTTGCCCTGACGCGTGCCTTTTTGCTCAAGTTCGATATGGTTGAATGCCGCTCGGTTGTTCCATACCCATTGATCATTCAGACGCCATTCGTAATCCACCGCAATACGGAGACTGTCTGACTCCTGATAGTCGTTTGTGCCGCCAAAGTAAGTGCTTACTGGCAAATCAACTGGCTTGCCATTTTTTGATGGCACACCACGATACGGCACTAGTTCTTGATGGGCGTATTCCACGTCAATATCAATGGTGTGACCTTCCGCTGGTAACACACGAATGGTCGGTGCAATGAAGAAATCGTTTGAATCAACATGATCAACGTACGAGTCGGCTTGACGGTATTCCAAGTTAATACGCCCGTTGACCTTATCTGTAAACGCCATTGAGCTGTCGACCTGACCAACATACTGGTTGTTGCTGCCTACACTACCGTTTACGTGAGTAAAATTCTCACCGTTAGCGCGTTTCGTCACCAAGTTGATGATGCCCCCAGCCGAACCGCGGCCATACAAAGCACCCGCAGGGCCTTTCACAATTTCAACGCGTTCAACGTTTGCTAAGCTGCGGTAAGACTGCAACGTACCGTCATCTCGCAAGCCATCACGGTACATATCGTTGAGTGAATCAAAACCACGGATCATGAACTGATCGCGGCTGCCTTCGCCCAAGGTGTTATTGACCCCGGCTACCCCATCTAGCGCATCCACTAAACGCACCGCGCCTCGGTCTTGCATTTCTGTTTTCGTTACTACGGATACCGCTTGTGGCACATCAAGCCATTCCACATCGGTTTTGGTGCCTGATTGAGGCATGTGTTCAGCATAACCTTCGTACTGATGCCCGAAGACTTGAATCGTTTCAGTTGCTGATGGGGTTGAGTTCGTCTCTTCTGAAGCCACTGCGCTTGGTGCTACTAATGAAGAACCAATCGCGACCGCCAAGGGGGTCAGGGTCAATAATTTATTCATTCCATAATTCCGTTTAGTTGTTATAAAGCCAACGGATGGAAATAAGAACAAATATTATTTCTATTTGCAATATTAATTTTATGCTCTATATTTATTTACCCTAAAAACACAACTAACAACAAAAAAAACCAAATATCATAACAATAAACACTAAAACTTCTGCCCTCCGTCTCGAGAGAGGCACATTGGAAGACGACCGTGAGCGACTTTATCAACGTTAGAAGAAAATGTTAGAAAATTAGGAAAGCTCATGAAATCTACGATGATTATCGTAAGTCATGTCGTTAATGATGCAGTCACTCACGGCTTTGTGCCTGCAGCTAAAGCGATGGACCTTCACGTCGTTCTTATCACCGACCATAAGCTCAGCCATTTAGAGTTGGCGAGTCGTGATAGTCACTTTAATCCGGATACCATTCTAGAATGTGATGTCTTCAACCCATTAGAACTCATCGAAACCATCACGGAGCATGAATTAAAGCCAGACGCTATTTTCAGCAATAGTGATCACTTACAAACTTCCACCGCCATCTGCGCGCAATTTTTTGGCCTCCCATCCAAAGATTGGTCTGTCACGTTAAAGGCCAAAAACAAACACTTAACTCGACAAGTGTTAAATGAAAAATCCTTACCCAACACACAAAGCTGTTTGCTGCATCGCCATTCGAATGTGGCATTAGGCATGGCCTTCCCTGTCGTAGCAAAACCCAAAGAAGGCGTGGCAAGTATAGATGTACAGCGCTGTGACTCCCAAAGCGAGCTCGATGCTTACTGCGAGGCGTTTTGGCAAAAGCACCCAAACGCCGCCATTCTGGTGGAGCAGTTTCTTCAAGGACCGTTGGTTACGCTCGAAACTTTAGGAGACGGTAACCAACTTATCGCCGTGGGCGGTTTTGATGTGTCGCTCTCTGAGCCGCCTTACTTTATCGAAACCGCCGCAGACTGGAACGGACCAAACGGCATTGCTCACCGAGAAGCTTGCTTGGCTCAACTGAAAGCGTTCGGCGTTGGTTTTGGAGTTTGCCACAGCGAATTTATCATCACGGAAAACGGCCCAGTTCTGGTGGAAATCAACTACCGCAGTATTGGAGATGGCCGCGAATTCTTGCTCAACAATCTCGCTCACTTCGGCTGGTTTAGCACGATTTTGGGTCTGCATCTGGGTCGAAGATTGGACGGCGATTACCAAATTCATGGGTCAGCGCACGTGCACTACGTAGTTGCGGGACACAGTGGTGTGATTGACGGAGGTTCGACGTCGTTCATCCAACACGATGACGATATCATCACCCAGCAACAGGTACTAAAAACCGCTGGAGAACACTTCCAACAGAGTTATTCCAATAAGGATTATCTCGCCCGAATTTCGATTGTCTCACCATCAGGGCGAAACCTCGACCAAGCGCTGCAGAACGCGCTTAGCAATTTCGATCTCGCTCCGACTCGTGAGGTGGCAGCATGAATGACAACGCTTTGTATCTAACGCAACGATTGATCGACACTTGCTTGCGCGAAGACATGTTTGGCATTTTGTCGAAGGCCAAGTTCAGTAGAGACGCGCCAAAAGGGGTAATTGTTCCTCAAGACGAGCAAGTCTGGCTGATATTTGCCAACTCTGATTTCACGTTGTATTTACCTGTTGCGCCAACGTATTACATGCAGCACTGGCGCTACGGTCACGCCAATGACGAAACACCACCAGGTTGGTGGGTGGAGAAAAATGGCCAAATCGAGCATCAACAGCATTACAAAGAGTGGATTGCGCTACTAACGACACTGGCGCATGAGAGCTCTCACGAGTTGCTGGCGGGATACCTTCAAGAACTGGAATGTGCAGAGAAACACAAAGCGCTGTGTGACCAAGCGTTTCATCATCACGCAGACCACATTTCTCAACCAATATCCGAGCTTGGTTCTTGGCATCAAAAACTGCTGCTAGCCGACCAGATCGCTTCTTACCTTGACCATCCGTACTATCCAACTGCGCGGGCGAAGTTTGGTCTGAGCGATAAAGACCTTGCTAAGTACGCGCCCGAGTTTGCACAAAGCTTTGCTCTGCATTGGATTGCGATTGAAAAATCACTGGTGACATTAACCAGCGAACAACCTGATTGCTGGCCAACCATGGAGCAAGTTGGGCTTCCTGCTGATTTTGCACTGAGCCACGTACTGTTCCCTGCGCATCCGCTCACCCTGCGATCTTTAGAAGCCTTACCCGAAGGTATGATAGAAGCGCCTTTAACGTATCTAGACGTGACGCCGACGCTTTCCGTTCGTACGGTGGTCGTGAACGACGCACCGCACATTCACATCAAAGTTCCGCTGATCATGCGATCGCTAGGCACGAAAAACATTCGCTTAATCAAGCCTTCAACACTGTATGACGGCCACTGGTGTGAACGCCTACTCAACCACCTTGAACAAACGGACGCAGACTTAAACACTCGCTTGTTCCATTGCAACGAAAAACACGGTGGGCACGTCGGCGAGGATAAAACCTTCGCGTACATCGTACGTGAGTACCCACTTACTCATTGCGAAGATAAAGCGTTAGTTCCGGTTGCAGCACTGGCTAGCCCAATGCCTGACGACCGATTGTTCTTAGAACACTTGGCAGAGCAGTACTATCAACAAGATACGCTGGCGTGGTTCAAAGATTACGTCGACCTATTATGCCAAGTACACCTTACCTTGTGGCTTCGTTATGGCATTGCATTGGAGTCCAACCAGCAAAACGCCATCGTTGCATTTGATCAACAGGGCAAAATGACGCTCGCGATGAAAGACAACGACGCAGCGCGAATTTGGCCAGAGCGCTTCCACTTTGCAACAGAGCATGCCGCCCAAAAACAGGGCGCAGGAACAATTCCAGTGGATTGCGATGAACTGCTCGACCAACGCATCAAAGTCGACAATGAATTGGCGCTCGGTCAGATGTTTACCACCATCACATTACAATTGGATATCGCAGCGATTGTAGAAGCCATGGCTACAAAGGGCATTGCCTCTTCAACATCGCTTTACGCCATCGTGGCCAAAAGCATTGCTGAGCAACTCAACCGATTGGAAGGCGAAGGGTTAGAAACAAAACTGGCACGCGAGTTACTGCAAGAGGCGCCTGATTTGTACGCCAAGTACTTGTTGAGCTCTGGCAGTTTGCTCTCGAAAGAAGCCTCCGGCGCGAGTGACATCAATAAGTTCTATGGTTTGTCGGCCCCGAACTTCTTGCTGCTTTCTAGCGAAGAAGCGCAGCGCGCCTACTTAGAAGCCATCAAAAAAAGCGTACGTTAAACGATTATGACCAAACTCATCTACAGTGTGTTGTTGTGCCACTTTATCGCTGCGTTTGCCGCGTTAGGTATGCCGCTATTTCTACCCGTCGTGTTGCCAACATTAGGCGCAAGCATTGATGCGGACTGGGCAGGGGTATTGTTTATCCTACCTACGTTTTGTACTGCGTTGGCGGCGCGATTTTGGGGCAACTTTGCCGATCGCTACGGTCGCCGCCGCTCACTCTTGCGTGCGCAACTTGGCCTTGCAGCAGGTTTTGCGCTGTGCGGCTTGGCAGACAACCTCGCCATGTTTGTGTTTGGTCTTATTGTTCAAGGAACCTTTGGCGGCACCATGGCCGCCTCGAACAGCTACTTATCTAGTCAAATTAAAGAAGCCAAAACACTCGGCAAGTCACTCAATAAAACCCAGCTATCTGCTCGCTTGGCGCTGATCGTTGCGCCCATTGGGCTCGGCTGGAGCTTGTCCGAAACCAACCCACTCAACGCGTACCTGTGGTTATGCGTTTTGCCTTTAATTGCTATGGGCATCACGCTAACACTGCCTGCGGATAAACCCGCCGAACGAAACCTCGAAAAGCCAAACTCAGAATCTCAGCAAGAAAAACCGGTTGCACAGAAAAACGCAATGCATGCCATTCGCTGGATCTTCTTTGCTCAGTTCGGGTTTGCGTTTTCCATGGTGGTGACCTTTCCTTATTTCTCGCCGTTTGTGCAGCAATATGGCATCACTCACCACGCATGGATCGGTTTTTTGTACGCACTGCCGCATGGCGTCTATCTGTTGCTGGCAGGCAAAATCCACGTGTTGTCAGATGGGCTGAATCGCCATCAACCGCTGCGCACGTTGTGGCTCGGGTTTGCATTGCTTGCCGTGAGCTCTGCCTTGCATTTGATTGCGTCCGAAACCGCACTCATTGCTGCGAGAATTATCTTTGGCATCGCGATGGTGTGTTGTTATCACGGATTGCATCAGCATCTTGCGAGCAATCTGGATCGCAAACTCAGTGGCAAAGTATTTTCTCGCTTTGATGCCATGTCCAAATGGGGTGGCGTGGCGGCGGGATTTTGCGCTTCTTTCATTTCTAGCTTGGGGCTACTTGAGGTTCCTTTCCTACTTTCTGCGATAGTCAGCGTAATCACCTTGATCGCGCTGGTTCTCCATTCAAAATTTGGAAATCAACATGTTACAAACTCAATCCTCTCAGACTAGCGAGTTGCGCGCGCATGATGTGCAGCTCAATCGGGAGAAGGCCCAACTCAACACGATAATGGGTGTTCTTAATTGTTACTTACGTGAATTTGCGCTACCGAATCAACAAGTGGAATGGCACTACCAATCGACATCGCTACCCCAAACGTTAAAACGCAACTATTCCGCCAAGCAGCGGGTAGCCGTTCATCTTTCTCAACAAAATGGCGTGCTGGTTTTGCCGATTCACTACGCGAGCAAACTGGGCAAAATCAAATTGGCAGAACTGCCGTGGGCGAAAATGCCGGGATCTGGTTGGGCGAAATTGGATGCCACGCAAACTCTTACGCTTTTGCTTAACTATCTCAAGCAGGTGTTGGCGATCCCGTTTAACCATGAGCTGATCGAACAACTAGAAAATAGCGTGCTGGTTACCGAGCAGTTTCTCAACGTCGCGCCCAAATCGCATCACAACGAGTTTATCGCTTCGGAACAGTCTCTGATTTGGGGGCATACTTTCCATCCGACCCCGAAAAGTCGTTCGGGCGTCACCATGGATGATCTCTTGGCGTTTTCTCCAGAAGTCGGCGCGCAAGTCCCGTTGTACTGGTTTGAAGTGGATACGTCCTTACTTGATGTGCTGAGTTCCGACGGAGAAGCTAACCCTGCTCAGCACATGCTACAACAGCTCGCGCCACAACACGCCACCAGCAATGGGAAGACCCTCTACCCTTGCCATCCTTGGGAAAGCTACACCATTTTGAGCAACCCAAGCGTGAAGCGCTCCATTGAACAAGGCAAAATCACGCCACTGGGTTTAGGTGGTGAAAAGATGCAGCCGACCTCTTCAGTTCGTACCCTCTACCACCCAGATATGGACTGGTTTGCGAAATTCTCCATCAACGTACGATTAACCAATTGCGTGCGTAAAAACGCGTGGTACGAACTCGACAGCGCCGTGCAGCTCACGTCGATTCTCAAACCAATAAGAGAAAACGAACAGCTGCACAACCCCGTATTTAAAGTGATGACAGAGCCTTACGCCACTACGTTGAATCTAGAAAGTGTCGCTGAGCGTAATTGGGACGACAACACCAAAGCGCGCGAATCGTTTGGGATTTTATACCGCGAAAATTTCTCGCTGAGCGAAGTCGACATCTTAAAACCAACCCTCGCTGGCGCTCTGTTTGCTTACGACAAAAACGGCAACAGTTGCATTGCTCAACGCCTTAAAAACAAAGCGCGTACTACGCAAAATCGCTATTCCGACATCGCGACACTGTGGTTTGAACGCTATTTGCATTGCCTAATTCCAGGTGTGTTTAACTACTACTTCAAACACGGGGTGGCGTTTGAGCCGCATTTGCAAAACACCTTGATTGGCTTTGAACAAGAGATGCCGTGTTGTGTTTGGATTCGTGATTTGGAAGGCACCAAGTTACTGCCGGAGTTTTGGCCAGCAGAAACATTAACTGACTTGTCTGAACGCGCGCGACAATCGGTTTACTACAGTCGCGAACAAGGCTGGAATCGCATCGGATACTGCACCTTTATCAACAACATCAGCGAAGCGATTTTCTTCATCGCAGAAGGTGATGAGCCACTAGAGCAAACGCTGTGGAATGCGGTGCAAAGTGCCATTGTGCGTTGGCAATCAGTGAATGGGAAACAGCCGGAACTAGAAGCATTGCTGAATGGCGGTCACTTCCCAAGCAAAAATAATTTCACCACACGTTTGATGCAAAAAGCCGATAAGGAGTCGGGCTATACCCAAGTCGCCGCACCTTGGCAACAACACGAAAAAGGAGCGCAACATGCCTAACTCACTCTCTCTACCGACACGCGTTAGCCAGCAAGTTCACACGCTCGCACAGCAGCAAAATCAACCCTTGTGCGCGTACGTGTATGACCTAAACGCCTTAGAAGAACACATCAAACAACTGCGTCACGTTTTGCCGAAAAATGTCGAGCTATTTTACGCAGCCAAAGCCAATCCATCGGGCCCTATTCTCAAAACGCTCGCGCCGTATGTCGATGGTTTTGAAGCGGCGTCTGGCGGGGAGTTGACACACCTCCACCAGCAACAACTCGATAAGCCATTGATCTTCGGTGGCCCCGGAAAAATGCTAAGTGAATTGCAACAAGCGATTGAGCTGGATGTCGATGGAATTCATGTCGAAAGCCTCACCGAGCTAAAGCGCATTGGAGCACTAACCGAGCGCCTCAACCGCCCTACTTCGATCTTTTTGCGTATGAACATTGATATTGGCGACATCACGCTCAGCAAGTTGGCGATGGGTGGCAAGCCGACTCCATTTGGCTTGGACGAGTCCGAACTGAGTAATGCTTTAATGTTGCTGCGCGATTTCCCGCAAGTGTCACTGAAAGGTTTCCATTTTCACTTGATGTCGCATCAGCTCGATGTTGAACGTCACTTAGCGTTGATGCAGCGCTATTTCCAAGTCGTGAAGGCGTGGCAACAGGAGTTCGAACTCGGTGAGCTGATGATCAACTTAGGCGGAGGCATGGGGATTAACTACCAAAACCCTGAGCAACACTTTCCGTGGATGGAGTTTTGCGACAAGTTGGAATTCCTCATCGCTAAAGAGCAAGTGCAAGATTGGACACTGCGTTTTGAATGCGGACGTTTCATCACGGCGGCATGCGGTTATTACGTGATGGAAGTACTGGATATTAAGCAAAATCTTGGCGAAAACTTTGTCATCGCACGCGGGGGGACTCACCATTTCCGCACGCCAGCAGCGCAGAGCCATGATCATCCATTCGTCATCCTGAAAAGCGAGCAACACCATGAGATTTCTCACCCAATTCAGCATGCACAAGCGACCTTTGTCGGCCAGCTTTGTACGCCCAAAGATGTGCTGGCACGCAATCAACACGTCGCCCACGTCGATATTGGTGATTATGTTGTGTTTACCTTAGCGGGCGCCTATGCGTGGAACATCTCCCATCAAAACTTCTTGATGCATGAACCGCCGATCTTCCACTATTTCTAAACGGCACACTTCGCTTTACTCAAGCCCCAATCATTGGGGCTTTTTTATTCCACTCGGCACAAATTCATTGCCATTAACCGCTTTGCGAAATAGCAATAATGCGTTTTATCAGCTCGTCGGGTTCCATCTTGGGATTGCGGTAAAAACGGAAGATTTCCGAGTTTATCGCTTGCTGGGCAACCGGATTGACCGCCATCGAATCAATCATACTCGGCACAGCGAGGTTGTGTTTAACGCCGTAGTGAAAGTCTTGATATGACTGGACCTGACACGGATTAAAATCGCTGATGTCGATATCGGTACGTACCGGAATCGAGCCTTTTACCTTATTGAACTTAGCTTGAAACTCGACATCTGCCAGCGCGCTTGCGGTTTGCTGAGCCGCCTCGGCAGAAAACGACTTGCTCGACATAAACACCAAGCTGTCCATGTTGTAGAGGAATACACCATCGCTGTCAGGCGTTGGGTAACAGCCGACCTCTTGCGGGACTGAGACTTGATTGGCGAGCAGCTCACCTAAAATCCAATCTCCACCGATTTGAAACAGCGCTTGACCGTCGGCTAGCGCTTGGGTCGCCGTATCCCACTTACTGTCGGGTAATTGGTTGTCGATCAACAAACTGAGGCGACGAAATTGCGTCAACGCTTGGCGCAGGGTATCACTGTCGATGCTGTCTCGCTCAAGTTTAACCATTGCATTGGTGTAGAACTCAACGCCGCCAGTGGAGATCACTAAGTTCTCGAAAAGTTGGGCGACTTGCCACGGCTGCTCACCGACTGCGATCGGCACGATGCCATTTTGCTTCGCAAGCTCCATGGCGGCGAACATCTCTTGCCAGTTTTTCGGCGCGGATAGATTCAGTTGTTTAAGCAGCTTGTAGTTGACCCACAGCCAGTTCAAACGGTGCAGCGTAAGTGGCAGGGCGATGTAGCCGTTTTGTGTTTTGTTGATTTCAATAGATAGCGGGTAGAGCACCTCGTCCCAGAGCTGCTCATCGGCAACCGCGTTGACGTTGTGCAAAATACCGATGGCATCCCACGCCTTAATACTTGGCCCTTCGATTTGCGCGAAGCTCGGTGGATTACCCGCCAGCGCGCGAGCTTGCAGTACCGTCATCGCGCTGTCACCACCACCGCCTAACACCGGGCTTTGCAGCAGCTCAATATCGTGCTGTTTCAGTTGTGCTTTAAGTGTTTGCAGCGCTTGCTGCTCGCCGTCAGAAGTCCACCAATGTAAAAACTCTACCCCTTGTGGCGACTCAGCGTGAGCGACGCAAGGGGCGAGCAACAGTGGGAACAAGAATGCCAGTTTGTTCATAGTCAGTCTCTCGGGAAAGTCAGTGTGGCGCAGAGGCCGCCAAACTGAGAATGGCTCAGCGACAAACTGCCGCCGTGAGCCTTTGCAATGCTCTGTGAAATGGTTAACCCCAGCCCACTGCCTTCTTTATCGTTGCTAGCGCGGAAGTATGGCTGGCAGAGCTTTTCAAGTAATAAATCGTCAACACCATCACCGTGATCTTCAATTTCAATCTGGATCGACTCTGGGCTTTCACTCAGCGTAATGTCCGCTTGATGGCCGTATTTGAGCGCGTTATCGACCAAATTCTGAATGCAGCGCTTAATCGCTAACGGTTTACCAGCAAAGTGGGTGCGGATTTCACCGTGGATGCGAATTGTGTCTGGCGCATCGGCGATATTGGCGGAAATGTGCTGAATCAGTTGGGTGAAATTGATCGGCTCGATTTCCTCGTGGATATCGGTCTCTTTAATGCATTGCAATGCGCCTTTGACCATCAAGTCTAGGTCGTTACTCAGGCGGATAAAGCGTTCTCGGTCGGCGTCGTCATCCAGCATTTCCGCCCGCAGTTTTAGGCAGGCTATCGGCGTTTTCAGATCGTGGGAGATGGCGCTGAACAGCATCTCGCGGTCTTTAATGTGGCTGTCGATGCGTCGATTCATCTTGTTAAACGCACGTACCGCCGCTTTCAGTTCGTTACTGCCTCGCTCAGAGACTTCGGGCACGTCTAGTCGGCTCGACATCAGGGTTGCTGCTTTTGCCAGCTCTCGAATGGGTTGAATCTCTTTGCGAACGATAAACCAGGTACACAGCAACAACATTAGCGCGGACAGCAATAGTGTCAGCCATTGGCGCAGCTCAAAATAGTTAGTCTCTAGGTTGATGTAAGGCGCGGGTAGCACCGCCGCGAGATAAAACCATTCGTTCTGCGCGACTTCGACCTGCATCACCAGAATAGGCGGATTGAGGTCACCAAACGAAAGCGAATAATGCGCCCACAATAGCGGCAGTTCGTCGATAGGTAGCTCGTTGTTGAACACTTTGAGTTTGTCGCGCTGGGTGAACTCCACCTCGATATTAGGAATGCCGCTCAACTCACTTTCTAATACCTCGCGAACTTGGTTGATGACCAACGTTTTGCGTTCGCTCTCCGGCAGCGGGTCGACGTTAATCTGGTGATTGTTGAGTGAGACGAAGAAGCGCGTGCCGCCCATATTGCGTAGTTGATTGAGCACCAAGTGGCGGTATTCCGAAGGGAGGGTTTGAAAGAAGGCGATGGTAGAAGAAGCACTCAGTGCTAAGCTTTTGACTGTGGTGGTCAGGCCTTCTTTATCGCGTTCGCTGGCGTGTTGATACCAGATAATTCCGGATAATACCTGCGCCAGAATGATCACCAGCAACAGGAATACACTGGTACGAACGACCAGTGATCCCGTCCAGCGTTTAATTCTCATAATGCACGTCCGTGGTCAGCATGTAGCCTTTGTTGCGCACTGTTAGGATCAGCGAGCGGTCTTTATCTTCAAGGTGATGACGCAAGCGGCTGATCTGCACGTCAATACCGCGTTCAAACGGGTCAGCATCGCGTCCCCAGATCTCGCGCGCAATGTCATCGCGAGACAATATTGATTGCGCGTGGTTGACGAACAAACCGAGCAGTGACAAATCCGCGCCACTCAGTTGTTTGACCTCGCGGCTAGCAACGTGGGTCAGTTGCCGGGTTACGGTATCTAACAACCAGTCGTCAAAACGCACTTTACGCGTCAGTTTGCTATTGGCGGTCGTTTGGCTGCGTCTCAGAATCGTTTTGATGCGCGCGAGCAGTTCACGCGGGCTGAATGATTTGGTGATGTAGTCGTCAGCGCCCATTTCTAGCCCTGCGACTCGGTCGGCTTCTTCAGTGACGGCGGTCAGCATGATGATCGGGATATCGGAGTTTTTGCGCAGTTTCTGGCACAGGGTAAAGCCGTCTTCACCGGGCATCATAATATCGAGGATGATTAAATCAGGATGGTGATCGTTGAGCAGTTGCCACATCACGCCGCCGTTTTCTGCGCAAAGCACTTCAAACCCTGCGCGACCAAGGTAATCTGACAATGCTTCGCGAAGGTCGAGGTTGTCATCGACGACCAGTATCTGCTTGTTTTCCATCCTACTTTCCCTGTGTCCGTCCCTGTGCCTGCCCCTGAGTTTGGCGCTGGCCAATATGATGCATTCTTAAACGCCCATGCACAATCGAGCCGATTGCAATTTTCACTTCTCGGTGTAAGAGATTTGTAAGCGGCCACTTACAAACTGATTGCCTTTTGTAACCTTAGGCGCCGCCTTGCTCGCTATGATCATCCTGACCTTACGTGAAACAACATGACCTGAAGGAATCAGGTCCTACAACACTGGCATTCGTCAGGAGGAAACCATGTTTGCAAGTATATTTGGACAACTACAAAAAATAGGGCGGTCGTTGATGCTGCCTGTGGCGGTGTTACCGGTGGCTGGCTTGATGCTGGGTATTGGTAACGCGGGGTTTGCGTTTATTCCAGACGCGGTCAACAAAGTGATGCTCGCCGCCGGTGAAGGCGTGTTCGGCAACATGCAGTTGATGTTTGCGGTCGGTGTGGCGCTCGGGTTATCAAAAGGCAATGACGGTGCCGCTGCGCTCGCAGGCTTAGTTGGCCTAATTATTATGAACGCATCGCTCGGTATTGTGACTGGCCTACGCGGCTTAGAAACTGATGCTACCATCATGGGCGTTGAGACGCTGCAAACCGGGGTGTTTGGCGGCATCTTTATCGGTGCGGTCGCGGCAATCATGTACAACCGCTTCTACAACATCAAACTGCCGGAGTATTTGGGCTTCTTCGCGGGTAAGCGATTTGTGCCCATTGTCACCGGTTTATCGGCGATCGTCGTTGGTGCGATTCTCGCGTTTGCATGGCCACCTGTCGGACAACTTCTTGATGCATTCTCTCATTGGGCAGCGTACCAAAACCCTGTACTCGCGTGGGCGGTTTACGGCGCGGGCGAACGTTCACTACTCCCGGTTGGTTTGCACCACATCTGGAATGCGCCGTTCTTCTTTGAAGTCGGCAGCTATGTAGACCCAGAAACCGGCAAAGAGTTTACCGGTGAGCTCACTCGCTTCTTCGCGGGCGATAAAACCGCAGGTTATCTGTCTGGTGGCTTTATGTACTCCATGTGGGCACTACCAGCAGCGGCACTGGCGATTTACCACTGCGCGTCTCCTGAGCGTAAGAAAATCGTCGGCGGTTTGATGATGTCTGCGGCGTTGACCTCTTGGTTGACTGGTATCACAGAGCCAATCGAATTTACCTTCCTATTCGTCGCGCCAGTGCTGTACGTGATCCATATTTTCCTCACCGGTATTGCGTTTGCGATCACCGCGTTTTTGGAAATCAAACACAGTACGGACTTTGCGCACGGCGCGATCCAGTTCTTCCTTTACTACCCAATGTCGACCAACGCGTGGATGTTCATCATCATCGGTCCAATCTGGGCGACGCTGTACTACGGCTTGTTCCGCTTCCTAATTGTGAAGTTGGATCTGAAAACGCCAGGTCGTGAAACCGACATTGCAGAAGTGAAGATTGCCGGACAGCCTGATGAAATTGCGGTGGATGTAGTCGCTGCATTGGGCGGCAAAGCCAATATTAAGTCAGTCGATGCGTGTATCACTCGTCTGCGTGTCTCGGTGAAAGACATCGCTAACGTTGATGTTGCTAAGCTAAAAGCACTTGGCGCGCGAGATGTGTTAGTGATTGGCGACAGTTTACAAGCGATTTTCGGCACGCAGTCTGACTCAATTAAGTCAGAAGTGCACAGCGTACTCGCCACCTCCTGATCTTATCTACCCCCAGTCTAGGTAAGATTTGCCAACCTCCTTGTGAGGTTGGCTTTTTCGTTTTTGGGATAAAAAAAGCGAAGCCAATAACCAGCCCTACTTCGCCGCCGCGTTGGTTAAATTGCCCAGCACGCCGCTGATTTTGTTCAATACCTCGTCGCAGCCTTCAATATGATGGCGCTGTTTTAAATACATCGGATCGTTATAAGCTAACCACGTTTTGCCTTCTGCATCTTCATACACCAACACTTTTTGGGGTAAATCGAGCGCCACTTCCTGCGCACAGATCATCAGTGGCGTGCCCACTTTAGGGTTCCCAAACACGATAACTTCGGTTGGTCGCAACGTCATATCGACTTTCACGGCGTTCTCTTGATGGTTAATGCGCGCAAAGACGTTCAACCCTTTTTCTTGCGCGATAGCGACAAATTTATCCGCCGTATCTTTTGCTGAATGCGTGCTCGCAACGGTTACCACACCCTCACCAGCTAACGCACTCAATGACGTCAACGCCACGACCAACCCGATGATTACTTTTTTCATTTGTCGTCCCTTCCTCTCTCTGAGTCGAAAACTAAATATAGAAAAACCAAGTGTAGGAAAACTATAGAAGTCAGATTCCGCTATCGCGAACTGCACTCTACCCACTCAAGAGTCGACCGTGTAACACGGATTAATTGATTCAGATTAATAAAGCGTTAACTAGCTGAGCATCAAAAGCGTGAAATACGTAACATTTGCAGCCTATTTTAGTAAGAAAGAGAAAAGTAGTGACACGCGATCAATTTGAGTTATTAGCACCCGGTGGTGATTTAGATTCCATCAAAGCCGCCATTGCCGCTGGCGCCGATGCAATTTACTGTGGGCTCGACCGCTTCAATGCTCGTAACCGAGCGACCAACCTCACCTTAGATAACTTAAATGGCGTGTTAACGTTAGCCCATCAGCACAGCTGTAAGATTTTCCTAACGTTGAATGTGCTGATTTTAGAAAGTGAAATTCCGGCGATTGTTCGCTTACTCAGTCAACTGAACACCACCAAAATCGATGGCGTGATCGTGCAAGATCTCGGTCTGGCCTACATTCTCAAACATCACTTTCCCGATTTGGATATGCACGCTTCAACGCAACTAAACACGCATAACGAAGGCCAGATCCTCTTTCTCAACCAGCTCACCGCAAGCCGAGTAAACTTATCTCGCGAACTTAACATCAGTGAGATAAAACATCTGGCGCAATTTGGTCGCGAGCACAACGTAATGATGGAAGTGTTTGTCCACGGCTCATACTGCATCGGATTCTCCGGAATTTGCTACATCAGTTCAGCTCGCAATGGCGCATCAGGTAACCGTGGACGCTGTAGCCAACCTTGTCGCGAACAGTACGAAACGACCAAAACGGGCAACAACTACCCACTCAATATGAAAGACAATTCCGCCTTTGGGGACTTGGAAGCGCTTGCCGATGCTGGCGTGTATTCATTAAAAGTGGAAGGACGAATCAAGAAATCGCACTACGTCTATACCGTGGTCGACAATTGGCGCCAGCAAATCGATCGCTTGTGCGAGGGTTTGGAACTCTCTGAAGACACAACCGAGTTATACACGGTGTTCAACCGTGATTTCTCCAACGCATTTTTGCAAGGTGATTTCGGCAAGGCGATGTACATCGACAACCCGCGCGACCACGCTGTAAAGCATTTTTCGAAGGTTTACCAATGCCAGTCTGCTGATGATGTACAAGCGGTGAAAAAGAAACTCTACGACGACAAAACCGCGATCATTGAGAAAGTGGCAGAGCAAACTAAGTCGTTCGATGTCACTTCGACACAAGTATCCGGCAGCAGCTTGAAAGGGTCGATTGATGTGCCAGCTCTGCCAGCGTTACCTCAACCAGAGCCTCGCCAAGGTGCGCCAAAATTATCGGTTCTGATCTCGTCAGCACAAGAAGCCATGCTGTGCGAATACCACGACATTGATGTTTACTATCAATTGCCAATGGGATTGTCTGGCGAACTGAGCGCGATGATTGAGTTGTTCCACGCCAACCCAATGCTCAAACCTTGGTTCCCAGCCATTTTGATTGGCGAAGACTACCACGCCGCGCGCGTATTTTTGGAAACCATCCAACCTGAGTTGTTGATCACCAACAACTCAGGCGTCGGCATGATCGCAAAAGAGCTCGGCTTAGGCTGGGTGGCAGGCCCACAAATGAACACGGTGAACTCATACGCGTTTAAATGCCTTCAAGACGAGTTCGCGGCAAGTGGCGCGTTTGTTTCTAACGAGCTGAATATGAAGCAGATGCGCCATATCAAGCGTCCGAAAAACATGCGCAGCTTCTACAGCATTTATAATCCAAATACCCTACTCACGAGCCGCCAATGTTTGTTCCAACAAACCGAAGGATGCCGTAAGGTGAAGGTCAACAAAGGTTGTTTGAAACGCTGTGATAAACGCACGTCTATCATCAACTTAAAATACAATCCTTACGTGGTGCAAAAACAGAAAGGCAGCCACAATTCGATCTACAGCGAACACAACGTCTTAAACCTGCAAGTGCTGCACGATCTGCCTCAATTATTTACCGATGTGTTGATCGATCTGCGTGATATCCAGACCGAAACGAAAGTCTCAGCGAGCAAACCTGAGTTGATTGACGCGTTCTTAGCTCTACTTGAAGAACACAGCGAACAAACCGTCCAAACGCTGAATGCCATGATTCAACCAACAGCCAACGCGCAGTATTTAAAGGGGTTGTAGAATTTTTCTAACGAGGCAAACAAAACAATAAATTATCCTACACTCTACTAGAGGGAAGCGTAACGCTTTGT
Source organism: Vibrio sp. PBL-C16 (assembly GCF_034321865.1). NCBI lineage: Bacteria > Pseudomonadati > Pseudomonadota > Gammaproteobacteria > Vibrionales > Vibrionaceae > Vibrio > Vibrio sp. PBL-C16. The sequence goes on from NZ_JAXLNY010000001.1 coordinate 1,228,604, forward strand.
AAGTCAGATGGTTGGCTGAAGAACATAGTTCATCAATAGAAGAACTTCCTGGCCATTTGAGATAATTTATTTGAGTACGCCATGAAAATATCTAAAGGTATCGAAGAGCAGGGGATCCCTGTCGGAAACTATTACGACAAATACAATACTCAGAACCCCATCGCCAGAAAAATGATGAGCAATTTCGATCATCATTTATCGCAACTGGTTGATATGGTCACACCAAAGTCGATACACGAAATCGGCTGCGGAGAAGGAGTCTGGGCACTTAAATGGCATCAACAAGGGATCCGTGTGAAAGGGAGTGACTTCTCCCAACAAGTGATTCAACTAGCAAGAGACAATGCCCAAGCACACAACTTGGAAGACATTTTGTTTGAACAAAAAAGTGTGTATGACGTTGCTAGAAACACTGATTCTGCTGACCTTGTTGTTTGTTGTGAGGTCTTGGAACACCTAGAGCATCCCGAGCAAGCACTAGCAACATTGCAAGATCTCGATACTGACTATTACATTTTTAGTGTGCCAAGAGAGCCGTTGTGGTGTGCGTTAAACATGGCAAGAGGTAAATATTTAAACAGTTGGGGCAATACTCCCGGACATATCCAACACTGGTCCAAGAATGCCTTTCTGACTTTGCTCAATCAACACTTTGAGATTCTCGAAGTACGCTCTCCCATTCCTTGGACCATGGTTTTATGCCAGCGTGTGAATCATGAAACATAATAAGAGTAAATTCATATTAAGTTGGGTTGGGCGAATCATTACTATTTTTTCCATCGCCTTTGTATTAATCAAGCTCTCTACATACTCGCAGCAACTGAATATTCAGGATATTCCCTCTTACTCCTATCTGGTATTTATTTTTTGCATAGGCCTCTACGCCTTTGGCAATTATGTTCTTTCTATGGCGTGGCGACTTTTAGTCGCGAACAGTGAATATACTTTGTCTGCATCAACTGCTATTTGGGTGTTTGGCGGATCTCAAATTGCTAAGTATCTACCTGGAAACATTTTCCAATTCGCTAGCCGACAAGTAATTGGCGTACAACACGGAATTAAGAATAATGTATTACTGAAATCGACCTTATGGGAAATAGGGTTGATGGGTATTGCGGCTGGTTCGTTTGGCGTCTTTCTGCTGAATGAGTACTTCCCTAGTTTAATGGGGTACGAGATGACTTTATTCGCTGGATTTATCGTGATCACCGGATCAATATTAAGCTTGATAGCCAGTCGCAATTACCTAAAAGCTTGTGGGCTTTATCTCTGCTTTTTTTTGGTATCGGGCGGCATTTTCTCACTCATATTTTTTACGCTAAACGACAATCTAACTCCAACTTTAGAGACATTTTTACATACATCTTGTTACTTCATCATCGCATGGTTAATAGGGTTTGCCACCCCAGGTTCTCCTGCAGGGTTGGGTGTCCGAGAGGCTGTTTTAATCACACTTCTAGATTCGCCGAGTATTGAAGATACACTCTTAGTTGCAGTCCTTGTTTCCAGAATCGTCACGGTTCTAGGGGATATGTTGTTCTTCGCTATCTCGAGTTTATTTAGGCCTAAGCAAGCCGTATCAAATAACTCACTTCTTTAAAGTATCGAGGTAACTCGCTATTACTCTCCAGATCGTTTTCGCTTGGTTTCAAACTGATAAGTGGGCAACTTTTCCTGATGCTCCAGCTTTTCTTCCAATACCTCAATTCGGTGCAATACTTTTTCGGTCAGCTTTCGATTGAACCCTATTAGATCGGCCACCAACCCCATCAATAAAGTGATGAAACCCAAGATAAGTAGCGTTGACCCCAAGACCAATGACTGAATATGGCCATCTCCTGCTCCATTTAAAAAGAAATACAGGAATCGCATAATGGGAATCACACCACAAATCATCGCCACCGAGCCAATAAACAAAAACACTTGCAGAGGTCGATACATGGTATAAACCCTGACCAAGGTAGAGAGCGACATTTTTAGAAACTGCGGAATGCTCTTAAACAGACGGGACTCTCGCGTTTTTTCATTAGTTCGGATTGGCACCGAAACCACACCAATCCTTTTTGCACTTGCTTGAATCAACATTTCTATTGTGTAGCTAAAATCCGATACGATATTAAGTTGTTGTGCCGCACTTCTCGATATTGCGCGAAAACCACTCACAGCATCTTTAACATCCAATCCCGTCGCTTTGGCAATAATAAAGCTCCCCGACACTTGTAAACATCGTTTAAATACAGAGAAATGTGTATTGCTATACCCTCCTCGGTCACCAACAACAATTTCTGCTTTGTGCTCGATAATAGGCTTAACCAAGTGCGGAATATCGGCCCCATTATATTGATTATCGCCATCGGTGTTCACAATGATATCAGCATGAAGACGAAGGCACTCCTCAATCCCTCTTCGAAATGAGTAAGCAAGCCCCTTATTGCCCTGGTTAGTAATAATGTGCTCAACACCACACTTGCGTGCGACTTCTGAAGTACCATCCGTAGAACCATCATCGATGATTAGAATCTCTATCTTAGCGATACCATCAACGCGCTTTGGTATTGAGCGAATAACATCAGCAATATTGTCCGCTTCGTTAAAGCACGGAATTTGAACAATTAACTTCATGCTTGCTCCTCATGTTCTGAATCAACATTACTGTGCGTATTAGAAGCCGGTAAATAACCTCTGCTTCTCTTCAAGATTGCGAGGTCGGTACAGGTTATCTCCCCAACGCAGAACGACTTTACCTGGCTCTTTCGACACTAATTCATAGCCCCCCCGCGCCAAGTACCGTGCTTGACCTGCCAACCAAACCTTGCCATTAATCAGAAGACTATTGCTAGCTTCAAGCGTATATACGCCCTCGATGTTGACCTTAACTTCCCGACTAAGAGAGTTGGGCGTCAGTTCAAACGTCTTTCCTGCAACATACAGATGCGACCAATGATGAATGTAGTTCTGCCTTAACGCTTGAATATCTTGCCTTAATAGCCCTTTATCGGTTTTGTCAGGGCCAAACACATCTAAATAGTGCGAATTAACCAGTACAAAAGCCGGATTGTCTTGCTCTATTGCATTGCGAATAACGGGGATGTTTCTCGCAATATAATCTTCGTAACCCCACGTACTCATGAAAAAACCTTGTTTTGAAAAAGTCGGAACCATGGAGCATCGATCAATATAAGCAACAGGCTGAGGAAAGATTTTATGTATTTCATCAAGAAACTGACGCTGGTAGGCCAAGTTGCTTTTTATCGGTAAAACAAAACCATTCACCACAATGGATACCGCAAACAAGCAGGGAACAATAAAATTAAAAAATTGTGCAACTCTTGCGTTAGTGAAATTCTGGATACCAACCCAAGCCACAGCAAACAAAGCACTCACTGGAGCAAGCATAAAAGAGTAATAGTATGGGAAAGCGTTGCGATAAAAGAGCAAAGTGAAGAGTAATAAACTTAGGCACAAAAACTTAATCGATGACTCACGGCTTAATAGCTTTTGCGAAAAACACGCATAAACAGCAGTACCAATACCAATGAAAAGAGCTAACCAATACCATGAGTTCGTCGAAACTGAATGAACAAAGTAAAACAATCGAGGAAAAAGCTCGCGCTGGTTTAGTGTCTTATCCGCAGCACCGAACATCGTTCCTGCATCACCAACCGAACTCGCTCCATGTATAGAGAAGTAATGCCAACTGTATAGCATCGCAAAGGCAACCAGTATTGCGACTCCATACATGAGAACTTGCCTAAAATAACGCTTACGATTTCGCGACCAATAAAGCGAGGTTAAAACTATGCCTATAAAAGTCGGGATATACAGAGCGGTCTTTAAAGTGACGAGCAAGGCGACAGCCGTAAGGACACCAGCAAGAATGGATACACGCCAAGAAAATGTTGTACTAAACACATAATACAGCGCCGCCATGATCATACATGTCGCGATAGGATCAGTACGAAAACTGGCCCCCATACGAACATTATAAACAAAAGAAAAATAGGCAAGCACCGCAAAAAGTGCCGCCGATTTGCTGCAGTACAATCGACATAACTTGTATAGATAAAATCCCGTGAGTAATTGAAAGAAGACCATAACGACTCTCGCCACAATGATCTGGTCAACATCGTTATCTGATACACCACTCAGCCAAGTAAAGAAGTGAATGTGAAAGGTTTGGAAACTATTAATCACCTCGCCGTTAATAAACCGATGCACAAAAGATAGGTAATAAAACTCGTCCCAATTTACTTCGTAATTAAACGCAACAAAAAACCGAGCGATTACAGCCACTACGATTAGAATACAAAGAAAAATAGAAGTGCTAGAGGTAGTATCTCTATCCGATAAATGACGTTTATTAACCTGTTCAACAGTCTTCATTCACCCTTCCTTGTTAATCGTTTCTCGACTAGTGGCATGCTCTGAGACATTAAGTTGTATGAATAAGGTTAGAACTGCCAGTAATGAGTATAGTCATGATTCAAAACCAAATAAGGGGTGGCAGGAGAAGTTTCGAGAGCAAAACACCGTTGAGCAACGAGACCGTGTTTTTATTCCACACTTTGAAAGCGGGAAACTTTGCATTATTTCAAAAGGCTTTAGTATTAAGTCTCTCAACATATCTTGAACACTCACTGTGCACTGACTACAATGGCGCACTTTTTACGGAATTTAGGTCACAAACATGACAGATACAGCTAAACCAGCTCTACCAGATCGCCTAGCAGGTAACCCACGTAGCCCATTCTTCATCAAAGAATGCTTCGAGCACCAAATCGGTATTCGTATCAACGGCCAAGAGCGTACTGACGTAGAAGAATACTGCATCAGCGAAGGTTGGGTAAAAATTGCTTCTCCTAAAGCAAAAGACCGTTTCGGTAACCCAATGCTAATCAAACTTAAAGGCGAAGTTGAAGCGTACTACGTGTAAGCTAACCACGCTGAATTTCTTTGAAAGCTCGAGTCTGACTCGGGCTTTTTTAATGCCTGTCATATCCCCTTCTCGTTTAATCTATTCCCTCTTCTTTTCAGTACAAAGGAGGGTCTGTTTATCTTTCGAGATTAAGTTTTGTTCGAGATAAAATCGTTTTAGGCGAGGCAAGGAGTGTGTAGCCTAGCATTCTAAGTAAATACTCCTTAACAAAGCATAGAACGATTTTAGCCGAACCCTTTGGGCAGCGTTTGTTGGTCATTTCTCCTGCGTTATCAGCTTTTTCATGTAGGCTAACTACACATCAAAGCTTCTGCCTTGCACAAATACCCAACAATTCGCTGCAAAAATCAGCTCGAAAGGTCAACAGACCCTAAACTCGATGTAAATCGCTGTTTTTATCTGATTGTTGTCTAAAGTTTCTAAAGAACGAACTGCAATAGCGATTGCCAAAAGAAACGACACCTTTTTAATACAGGGAGAGGAAATGGAAAGCCCACTTGTCACACTCAAACACGCCAGCAAAAGCTTTGTTGATGGCAAAGAGACACATCGCGTGTTGGAAGGCGTCGACTTTACGTTGAACACAGGAGCGAGTGTTGCACTGACGGGCGCAAGTGGCAGCGGCAAAAGTACCTTACTCAATGTCATTGCTGGCTTTGAGCCACTTTCCGAAGGTGAGTTGTGGTTAGATGGCGATAACACAGCGGCTTGGAAAGACCCACAATGGAGCCAATTTCGACACCAAAAACTCGGTGTTATCTTCCAGCAATTCAACCTATTAACACCGCTCAACGTACAGCAGAACATCGCCTTCCCTCTGCATTTGAATCAACACAAATGGAATGACTGGTGCGATTATTTGGTCGAGACTCTAGGCATCAGCCAACTGCTTGATAGACATGTTTCTGCCCTTTCCGGCGGTCAACAACAACGAGTCGCTATTGCGCGCGCATTGGCACACAAACCTAAGCTTCTACTCGCCGATGAACCCACAGGTAACCTCGACCAAAAAGCGGGCTTGGAAGTGATGAAATTACTCAGTGAAATCACCACCCAAGGCAATACGGCAGTGCTGTTAGTCACCCACAGCCCTGAATGCGCTGAATTTATGAAAACACGGCTGCGATTGGATAATAGTCAGCTACAGAACTGTCATCAAGTAAACAAACATGAGCTTCGCCATGAAGCAAGCTAAGCTATCAAACACCAGATTTACTCATACTCGACTCGCCCTGAATCTGTTTGTAGCGCACTATCGGCAGGCGCCACTGCAAGCCGCCGCAATTCTGATCGGTATCGTGCTGGCTGTGACCTTGTTTGTTGCGGTACAAGCCATCAACCTCAATGCCAAGCGCAGTTATGCGGAGTCTACCGAGCAGCTTAGCGCACAAGCTCAGAACTTAATTATTCCACCCGCAGGGCAAAACTATCTGCCCGAATCGCTCTACTTCACCCTCAGACAAAACGGACTCAGTGCAACACTACCTGTAATCGAAGGGCGAGTGAGAGACGAACAAGGTCGTCGTTGGTCAGTACAAGGTAGCGAGTTAATTGCCGCCATCTCTTCACGTTCGCGCTATTCATCGGATAGTGAGCAAAACGTGTCTTTGTTCGACAGTGCTTTACCTTTGCCTGAGCTTTTAGCTGGCAAGCCAATCGTGATGATGAGCCAATCTCAACATCAAAACTTAGGAGAGGTAGAAACCCTAACTCTGGACGACATCCCAACCCAAGTGGTGGTGCTACCTGACGAATGGCAGTTAGGTAGCCGAATGTTGATGGACATTGGTTTTGCGCAGCAACTGCTCAATAAACAAGGACAGCTCAGTTACATTGCGGTTTTCCATTCGGGTGATAAAGGGAATAAAGACACGCAAGCAAATTGGCAAAGCATCATTGGCGAGCAAGGACAATGGATTTCCAATAACCAAAGTACAGACCTTGGTTCGCTGACCGACAGCTTTCACCTCAACCTCACCGCAATGAGCTTACTTGCCTTTTTAGTCGGGCTGTTCATTGCCTACAACGGCGTAAAATACAGCTTGTTGAAACGCAATCGGCTGTTAGTGCAGATTCAACAGGCGGGCGTTGCGCCGAGCATTGTGTTCTCTGCGCTGTTAGTTGAACTCACTCTTCTCGTTACCATCGGCGCTTCCCTCGGTTTTGTATTGGGCATGCAGCTCAGCCATTGGTTACACCCGACCGTGGCACTGACTCTAGAACAACTTTATGGCGCGACACTTCTGCCCGGCACTTGGCAGTGGCAATGGTGGGCGCAAGCCCTGCTGCTCACGTTAGCCGCCACCCTATTAGCATGTTGGCAGCACTTTAAACAGCGAGTGCGTCAGCCGCTTTCCTCTCATGGTGGATTTTATCAAGCACCTGAAGCTTCTAACGAAAACCAATTGTTCGTGATAGGTGCTGCGTTGACGACTCTCGCACTCGCAGGGTTATGGCTGAGTGAGCATCACCGCTTCACCATGGCGTGGCTCGGCGTGCTTGTGGTGTCGATTCCTTTGTACCTACCCAAAACACTCAGCGTGTTAGCCAATTGGTGTGAAAAGCGCACCAGTTCTGGTTTGATGCAGTATCTGTTTGCTGAGCTACGCGAGCTGATTTCTCCGCTTTCTCTCGCCATGATGGCACTGCTACTCGCCGTTACTGCCAATATGGGGATGAACACCTTAGTGGGCAGCTTTGAATCCACCCTAAAACAGTGGTTAGAACAAAGGTTGCACGCCGATATTTACGTCAGTCCTGCCCAAGGAGAAATCGCTGATGTAGAGCGCGCGTTAGGGCAGTTCGACAAGGTTGAGACCGTCTACAAGCAATACTACGTCGACGATAACCTGCAAGGCTTACCGATTTTGCTTGGCACCAAAGACAAAGACACCTTAGAACAAACCATGGTGTTCAAATCGCAGTTGGAAAACTTCTGGCCACGCTTTTACCAAGGTGAGTTAGTCGCTATCAGTGAGCCAACCGCGGTCAAACTGGGTTTATCACTGGGTAGCGAGCTCACGCTTGATGCCGTTCCAAATAAGAACCTACTTGTGGGTGCGGTATTCCATGATTACGGCTCACCTAACGGTGAAGTCTTATTAGCACCAAAGTTATGGCAAGAGAGTGGCTTTACCGACCTGCCAACAAGCCTTGGCATTAAAGTCTCAGGGGACCCACAAATCGTCTACGAGCAACTGCGCGAGCAATTGAATCTGCATCCGAGTCAACTCTACGACCAGGCGCAAATCAAATCCATCGCGTTGGATATTTTCTCGCAGACCTTCGCCATTACACGCGCACTCAACGGCGTGACGTTGATGGTCGCGGTGATTGGTTTGTTCAGTGCTTGTTTTATGTTGCTTGACGCGCGCAAAGCCGCCATTGCAAGGCTGTATGCACTTGGCGTTAGTCGTCGTAAATTAATGACCATGGTGGTCGGACAGATCGTCGCTTTAGTCAGTTTTACGCTGGTTATTGCCCTACCTTTAGGAGCCATGGTGGGATATGTGCTGACAGATATTGTCACCTTGCGCGCTTTTGGTTGGAGCTTAAATTATCTGTGGAATTGGAGTGATGCGCTGAGCATTGCGGCAATCACCATCTTGGTGGCAGTGATCGCAACCTTGATTCCGCTGTGGCGATTGGTCAGTAAGCCTGTCGTATCCAGTTTGCAAAGCGAGGTGTTGTGATGGTTCGATTGGCAAGCAAGCTTACTCTACTCATAAGCAGCTTATTCCTATTCGGTTGTGAAGATGCCCAACAAAAAAATATGGGCACGCAAAATATGGGCACGTTGCTGGGCAGTGGAGATACACAAAGCGAGAGCAACTTATTCACACCCGTAGAAAAAGGGATTGAACTCACCTTCCCTGCAGACCATCAAGCACACCCAAACTTTCGTCATGAATGGTGGTACTTAACCGCTAACTTAATTGATGAAGATGGCACTCCACTTGGCGTCCAGTGGACACAGTTTCGCTTTGCTGCTGCGCCGCCAACGGGCGAAGATGACGTGAAGAAAACCGAATGGCAAGCTCAACAAATCTACATGGCGCACAGCGCAGTGACGACCGCAGACAAACACTACGCCGATGAAAAATGGTCGCGCGATCAAGCCTCTCTCGCTGGCGTCGACACTTCACCATTTCGGGTTTATCTCGATGATTGGCAGTGGACTTCTTCAACCACCGATCTCTTCCCTGCCACATTGAATGCAAACTCCGAACAGTTTGGCTATTCGCTCACTCTTACCAGCAGCGCACCGTATCAAAAACAAGGAGAGCAAGGGTACAGCACCAAAAGCGCCGATGGTCAGGTGGCTTCGTATTACTACAGCCAACCGTTTATTGATGTCTCCGGTGAAGTCACGATCGACAGCAAAACCCATCAAGTGTCGGGCAAAGGCTGGATAGACCGAGAGTGGAGCTCGCAATTCTTACTCGACTCACAACAAGGCTGGGACTGGTTTGCCCTAAGATTGAGTGACGACACCAGCTTGGTGGTGTTCCAGTTGCGGGATTCCAAAACCGGTCAAGCCAGTTACTCCAGCGCAAGGCTGATGCAGCAAGATGGGGCTGGCATCGCCATTTCTCAAAAAGACATTCAGTTAAAGGCGACCAAGCAAACAGAAATCCAAGGGCGAAAGTATCCAACCCAGTGGCGAGTGTCGATTCCGAACCAGCAAATTGAGCTTACGGTTTCTGCACTCAACCCGAACGCAAAAATGCCCCTTTCTGTGCCTTATTGGGAAGGCCCGGTGCGTATTGATGGCTCTCATTCTGGGACGGGTTACATGGAGCTAACAGGGTATTGAAATATTGCGCGGGAGCCCCAATTATTCTGCTAGAACAAATACTGGCAACCAAGTCATACACTGATTGAAAGGAAATATGATGAACCCAATTATCGCCTTGCTGAAAGAGAACAACATCAGCGATGAACAGATCAACGAAATCTTCCAGACTCTGACGCAAAACCCGCTCGCAGCAATGGCAACCATCAGCCAACTAGGTTTGCCACAAGACAAGCTACAAATGCTGATGGCGCAAGTGATGCAAAACCCTGCGCTAATTAAAGAAGCCGTAGACGAGTTGGGATTGGATTTCTCAAAGGTTGAAGAAGCAAAAGAGAAGCTTCAAAGCCAGAACCAAGGCAACTAAGTCTTAGCCATTTAGCGCTGAATATAGAAAAGGCCGTTAACCCGAGCATGTGGGTTAACGGCCTTTTTTGTTGGCTACTTTGTTGTTAGCTACTTTTTGTCAGCTAATTATTAGCGATTTAAAGACGCGAATTGTTCTGCGGTCATACCGTAGTAAAGCTTGTCGTCAAAGCCTTGATCTAGTTTGTAGTAGTCTTTCTGACGGCCTTCTTGAGTAAAACCATTTTTCTCTAACGTCTTGTAAGAACCAGCATTAGAAGCGTAGCAATCGGCACTGACTTTATGGGCGTTTAGCTCAGTAAATCCAATCTCGGTCATCATTTGGCAAGCGCGAGTCGCAACGCCTTTGCCCCATGCACAAGTAGGTAACTGATAACCCACTTCGTAGTTGCCAGTTAAGAACATCACTGCGGTCACTGCACACATTCCCATGTACTGACCTTGTTGGTCACGAATCACGAACGTTGGGCTATCTGGCCAAACATCGTCTTTAATCGCTTGTGCCGTATTTTCAATAATAGGGCCAAAGAAGCCTTCATATAGGCTGTTGTCAGCAGGTGCGAAGAACAGATATTGATTGACCTTATCGTCGTTCAACATCTCGATAATATCTTGTAGATCAGAGCCTTGAATCAGTTGGATAGTCAACGATTCGTTAAATGGGATGGCTTCGCCTTGTTTTAGTTTTTGATATGACATGTGTTACCTCGTTATCTGCGGAAAATAGTAGCCCAGCGGATAAGAAAAAATTGGATTTTTGCGACAACTTTCGGGCTGATTAGCAATGTATTACGACTCAAAGTCGCCATAGATATCGATGGTTAAGTCGCGCTTTTTCAAATACTTGCTTGGCGTTTTTCTTAGCTGCTGTTTGAGGGATCGAATCAAATGCGATTGGTCACTGAAACCAAATTGTTGGGAGAAACTCGCCCAATCAATCGCTTCTTGTTGCTTGTAGAGAGTCAAAATCATCTGCTCCAGACGTGCCATTTGTTGATACTGCTTAACGCTCAACCCCACCACCTGCTTGAAACTGCGCTCAAGCGTTCTGCGAGAACAGGCGCACTGTTTGGCTATCTCATCAATATCCATCGCTAACTCAGGTGAGCGTAGCGCCTGAGCATCCATCACGGACACCGCTTTTTGCGATGCCAAAAACGGTTTGATACGGCAAGGTTCGATATCTAACGCATCTAAATGTCGCTTGATATAGTCCAGCAAACATTGCGGTGAATCCTGCAACTCTAACTGCCATAGACCTTGTTGAAAGCGCTCATCAAACGCCGTGTTGAGCCAATCAAACCATTCGCATTGGTTAATTGCTGTAACTTGGGATGCATCACTAAAAAGTGACTCAATGGCATACAAACCCTCTGGACGAAAGGTGATACCAATACGCTTGATGGGCGCCCTATCTTCCAACAACAGCAAATGTTCGTTAGCCGTTAATAAGTGGCAGCCTTTGCCAGCAAGCTTAATGTCCCTCGTGTCGTAACTGTAGCCTTGCTCTGGTGGCGTAAAGAGTAAATGAGCACGCGGGTTTGGGATAAGATGCGGCTTGGGGTCAATGACTTCACCCTCTGGCACTTCCAAGTACCAAATTTGATGAATGAGCCAGTTGTACTCTGGCAGAGACTGTTTCCAAGCTATCATGATTGTCCTAGCGGTTAATAAAGATAATGAGCGCAACGTTTTTGCTTAAACATCTGCTCGTTGAGTGTGACTGATTGACGCTCATCTCGCCACGCATTTCTCACCCTGCTCCCTTGTAAGCTTGTTGGATTGCGGTAGGCTTTGAGCAGAGAAAACAAGCTGAACAGAACAAGGAAATCCCCCGATGCGCGTCGACTACCACCAACGACTGATTCCTGTGATTCGTTATTTAGAACAACACTTTAATGAACCACTCAACCTGCCAGAAGTGGCCGCGCTGGCGAACCTTTCCCCTTATCACTTTCATCGCACCTTCAAAGCCGTGCAAGGCGAGACATTAGCCGATTTCATTCGACGTTTGCGTTTAGAAGCCGCCGCCGATGACTTGTTCAAATCCAAGCAACCGGTATTGAACATTGCCCTAGAGTACGGATTTTCTAGCTCACAGAGCTTAGCCAAAGCCTTCAAACAACATTATGGCGTTACACCTACGGCCTTTCGTGACTGTGAGAACTACCAGCAGTTTTCTGAATTAGCACGAAACAGCAAGATTGGACACACGTTGCGCAAGAATGGAAACGAAGTAACACCAAGCGATTCATATACTGGCTCTGAACTCACCAAATGGAGCATGACAATGGAAACGCAAAACTTTGAAAAAGCAAAACTGGCTTACATTCGCGTAAACGGCCCTTACGGCCAAGGCTATGAAGAGCCATCAGGTCGCTTGTATCAATGGGCAGGAATGAAAGGTTTGGCAGGCAATACCTGCATCTTCATCTACCATGATAATCCTGAAATCACGCCAGACGAGAAGTGTCGCACTGATATCTGCTTGATGGTGCCAGAAGATACGGAAGTTCCAAAAGGCATTGAGCTGCAAGACTTCCCCGGTGGTCAATATGCGGTGATGCGCCAGCACATTACTGACCCGAGCCAATACTCAAAAGCGTGGGATGATGTCATGAGCAAAGTGATTGAATCCGGTATTGAGAACGACGATCGTCCTTGCTTTGAGCTTTACCACAGCTTCGACCCACAAACACACCATGCAGACGTTAGCTTCTGCACCGCCATCAAATAAACCAAAAGCCTGCATCGTTGCAGGCTTTTTCATTTCTTATTCTGGTTGCTTAAATTCGTTCTTCCAAACGCTGTTTATCTTTTAATCCAATTACTTAGAACACGAACGAATACCTCAATATTTTCGTGATCCTACTTCGCGTTTTGACCACGCGCGTTCATTCGCTCGGCTGAGTTGGGATTCATTTCACAGATTATTCATGAAGCGAACCTAGACTGAAAAAATCCCATCGACCCCGTTCGACCTACAACGCTAGGCACAATAAAAACTAGGTACTACAGCACCTCTAGGACATTCCATGAAGAAGAACTTACTTGCCATTGCTCTTGGTAGCGTAATTGCGCTGACTGCTGCCCCATACTCTATCGCGGCTAACGATGCTGCCGTTCAATCTTCCGCCGATTACTCACAGATCGTCACTAAACGTCAAGTTGTCGACCAACTGCTGAATGACGCAGTACAAGCATTCAAATCCCCTGCGCGTATCTCGCATGCAGGTTTTACCGCCAAAATGCCGAGCAACATGGAGATTGTTACCGACCGCTTACTAGAAGCCTACAAACTTGAGCCGTACCGCACTGACCTACTGATTTCTGCGGCAAACGCACAGATCTACAACAAGAATGCAGACCGCGCGATTGAACTATTTGAACAAGCTCTTTCTGTCGCACCAGACGATGTGGATTTGCACGCTTACTTAGCGGTATGGCAACGCTTTGAGGGCAACCAAGCAGAATCAGCGAAACACATGGCGACGCTCACGAAGCTCAATGCAGGTAAAGCGGCAGACATCCAACGCATCTTCGACACCGTAGACCGCGTACTCGCTACGCCACTAAAAGAGAAAGCCGACAAAGGCAAATTGGATGACAAAGGCGCAATCGTCACATTGGGATACGCGCTGAACCCAGATGGTTCGATGCACCAGATCTTAGTTGAGCGTTTGGAAACGACGTTAGCAATGGCGAAAGCAAATCCAGACGCGTTGATCGTATTGACGGGTGGTGTACCGAAGAACCACAAAACCGAAGGCAAGTTAATGGCGGATTGGCTGATTGAAAAAGGCATCAGCAAAGATCGCATCATTGAAGAAAACTACGCCACCAGCACGGTAGGTAACGCCCTATTCAGCAGCTACGCATTGGCGCGTCATAACATCAAGCACGCAACCATCATCAGCTCAGCGAGCCACGTGCGCCGTGGTCAAACCTTGTTTGAAATCGCAAGCTGGCAAACTGGCCCACAAGGCATCACTTTCGACACAGTGAGCTACCCAGACAAGCCATTGAAAGACTTAACCAAAGCCAGCGATGGCGAATTGCTTGGTATCTACCGCGATGCACTGCGTACTTACGGCATGCGGAGCTACCGCTCTTACCCGCTAGAGTCGCGTTAAGTATTCTCGACTCATACCAATCAACAAAGCCTGCGCACTTGCAGGCTTTCTTGTCTTTGTAACGTGGTAAGAACCGCTTAAATTGCTTCGCCGTTTACCGTTACTGCCACATCAATGTTGCCACGAACTGCGTTTGAATATGGGCAAACTTGGTGTGCAATGCGCGTTAGCTCTAGCGCTTGTTCTTGTGGCATGTCTAGCTCTACCGCTAGACTCACTGTTAGTGCAAAGCCGCCGTTGTCGTTCGGACCGATGCCCACTTCTGCCGTTACAGGAGCGCTTTTCAGGTTTACTTTACCTTCACGCGCTACGTGCAAAATCGCGTTAGAAAAACACGCTGAATAACCCGCTGCGAAAAGCTGTTCTGGGTTAGTTGCTGCGCCTGTGCCGCCCATTTCTTTCGGGTATGACAGCTCTAGATCGAGAAGACCGTCATCAGTTTTTACTTGACCATTACGACCAGCCAAAGCGGTAGCTTGAGTTTTGTATAGAGTAGTCATGCGAATGTCCTTCTTAATTTAAGTTGCGCACAATTTAATTGCTTGCAATCTTATATCGAAGTGAAGATAGCTTGCAACTATATTGTGCACAATTTATTTTATAACTCTCTTTATCTGTAAGCAGGTAGGCAACACCAATGAGCCAGTGTTACACCGACAACACCATGACCGACGACGATAAACTCTTACTCGAAAACCAAGTTTGCTTCCCGCTCTACAGCGCTGCAAACGCAGTGATCCGAGCTTACCGTCCGTTGTTGGACGAGCTTGATCTGACTTATTCGCAGTACCTAGTGATGATGTTGCTGTGGGAGAAAGATGGTGCCAGCGTGAAAGAGTTGGGGTCTCAACTGCATTTGGACTCAGGCACACTCACGCCGCTGCTTAAACGCTTAGAAGCAAAAGGCTATGTAGAGCGCGGCCGAAGTGAAACCGATGAGCGCGTCCGCGTACTCAACCTCACCGAGCAAGGTCGTGACCTTAAAGAACAAGCTAAGTCAGTGCCAAACGCCATGATGTGTAAAATCACCTTAGAGCTAGATGAAATGATCATGCTGAAAAAGCTGTGTGGCAAAGTGCTCGACAATCTGAGCTAACAAGATAGAAGCATCCGCTTCTCCACTTCCTATTAGAAAGAGCCTGCCGAGATGCAGGCTCTTTCGATCTCTAGCTAGAAGATCTACTCAAAGTCATCATCGGTATTCTCTATTGCTAATCTGCCTTCATCTTCAATAAAACCTATCAAAGCAAACTCACTTACATCGGATTACCCTATCAAGTGAAATAGGAAATGGCTATCAATAGGATAGTTACAAGCGATTTTCCTTAAACACACTCCGATGAGAATATACTTTCCGAAAGCAACAACAGCTCAGCTTAAAACATTCAAAGGAAAGTAAATTATGATTAATACTCAAATCAAACCATTTGCAGCTACAGCGTACAAAAACGGCGAATTCGTTGAAGTAACAGAACAAGACGTTCTAGGTAAATGGGCAGTATTCTTCTTCTACCCAGCAGACTTTACGTTTGTATGTCCAACAGAACTGGGCGACCTAGCAGACCACTACGAAGAGCTACAAAAACGTGGCGTAGAAGTTTACTCAGTATCAACTGACACACACTTCACTCACAAAGCATGGCACGACAGCTCAGACACAATCGGTAAGATTCAGTACTACATGCTTGGCGACCAAACAGGCAACATCACAAACAACTTCGGTGTGATGCGTGAAGGTCAAGGTCTTGCAGACCGTGCAACGTTCCTAATCGACCCAGAAGGTACTATCCAAGCAATGGAAATCACTGCTGAAGGTATCGGTCGTGACGCAGAAGACCTACTACGCAAAGTGAAAGCAGCTCAATACGTAGCAGCGCACCCAGGCGAAGTTTGTCCAGCTAAATGGAAAGAAGGTGAAGAGACACTAGCTCCATCACTAGACCTAGTTGGCAAAATCTAAGCCACTGAAATTTAAGTTCTAATCAGTTCCGATTTCCTTTTTCTGATTAGAACTGAATTAGAGAGCACTTCAGGTTAGATACCTTGACGACCTTCTGCCTGATTTGCTCTCTCCCCCTCAGGTTTTATCTACAGTAACCACTTTTTATTACCTATCTGAATAAGTAGGTGTGCAGTAATTGCGTAGAAAAAATCGTTTAGAACCAGGCATAGATTTTCGATAGCTAGTTACTCTAACTACAAAATCTATAACGCAGTTATCAACGATTTTAGCTAGCAAGAATGAACAAATACTTGTTTTGATTGGTAACTATTTAATTAAGGTAGTAACAACTATGTTAGACCAAGCGATCCAACAACAACTCAAACAATATCTGGCTAATGTAAAAGAAGAAGTTCGTTTAGTGGTTAGTCTAGATGAAAGCAAAGCATCGAATGACATTTTGTCTCTAGCGAACCAAATCGCAGAGATGAGCGACCTAATCACCGTTGAACGTGACGACAACGCAAGCGCACGTAAACCAGTGATGGCGGTAACTAGCCCAGCAAAAGGCACAGCACTACGCTTTGCAGGCTTGCCAATGGGTCACGAATTTACCTCTCTAGTATTGGCACTGCTTCATTCTGGCGGTCACCCAATCAAACTAGAACCAGAAGTGATTGAGCAAATCGCAGCACTAGACAAAGATCTAGACGTAGAAATCTTCATTTCATTGTCGTGTCAAAACTGTCCGGACGTGGTTCAAGCGTTCAACATGATGGCGGCGATCAACCCGAAAGTAAAAGCAACCATGATCGACGGTGGTTTGTTCCAAGATGAAGTGAAACAACGCGACATCATGGCAGTACCAAGTGTATTCGTGAACGGTGAGCTATTCGGTCAAGGCCGTATGTCTCTGACTGAAATCCTAAACAAAGTGGATGACGGCGCGAGCGAGAAAGCGGCGAAAGCACTGAGCGAAAAAGACCCATACGACGTGCTTGTTGTCGGCGGTGGTCCTGGTGGTAGCGCAGCTGCACTATACGCTGCTCGTAAAGGTATTCGTACTGGCGTTGTTGCTAAGCGTTTTGGTGGTCAGGTTATGGACACCATGGCAATCGAGAACTTCATTTCGGTAAAACGTACTGAAGGTCCAAAACTAGCAACTGACCTAGCAGAACACCTAAAAGAATACGACGTAGACGTCGTGACTGAGCAACAAGCTGAGAAGCTAATGGGCGCAGCACATACAGAAGATGGTTTGATTCACATCCAACTTGAAAGCGGCGCAACGCTGAAGAGTAAGAGTGTCATCTTAAGCCCTGGTGCACGCTGGCGTGAAATGAACGTTCCGGGTGAGCAAGAGTACCGCAACAAAGGTGTCGCGTACTGCCCACACTGTGACGGCCCACTGTTCAAAGGCAAGAAAACCGCAGTTATCGGTGGTGGTAACTCAGGCATCGAAGCTGCTATCGACCTTGCTGGTATTGTAGAACATGTAACGGTTCTTGAATTTGCAGACGTACTTCGTGCAGACCAAGTGCTTATCGACAAAGCGAACTCACTACCAAACGTAGACATCATCACGATGGCGCAAACAACAGAAGTAGTGGGTGACGGTACTCGCGTAACAAGCTTGAAGTACAAAGATCGCAACACAGATGAGATCAAAGAGATTGAATTGTCAGGTATCTTTGTTCAAATCGGTCTAGTACCAAACACAGAATGGCTAAAAGATTCAGAAGTAGCCCTATCTGAGCGCGGCGAGATTGAAGTCGGTAGCCGTGGCGATACTAGCTTAGAAGGTGTGTTCGCAGCGGGTGACGCAACAACCGTTCCTTACAAGCAGATCATCATTGCGATGGGTGAAGGTGCAAAAGCAAGCTTAGGCGCATTTGACTACCTAATCCGTAAGCAAGGCTAATCTCCAAATTTCTTGGACACAAAGCGCACGGTGCTGTGTTTTCTTCCCCGGAAAACCAATCGGGGCACCGTGACAGCGATGAGTAACAAGAAATAAAATCAAAAAACTAGAAGCCCAAAGACTTTGCCAGCAGGTACTAACTGCTGGCTTTTTTGGTTTTTTTTTTGGGGGGGGGGGAACAAATTATTACTAGAAATAACAGAGTAAAATAAAGCTGCCGAAATACACTTAGGGTGAAACATTGCGGGCTTTAACTCGTTTCTACTGCTTCAAATATCAGACCTTTTAGCTGACAACGATGGTAAATTTCATACAAACCACCTAATTCATCATTGCAGTAAACACCGCTTCCGTTATTTTCAATCCTGAACAAGCCTCCGGATTTGATTGATTTACTACTCAACACTAATTTTTTAAACCGCTTTACACGACTTGGCTTACCATTAGCTCTTACATTTAACACAGTGCGATCCTTATCAATGGCATCGCAAGTTTTGAGTATGTTTATAGCATACCAACGCTCGCCAGCGACGCGTAATGGCAAAAACTCACAACTGGAATCAAGAGCTTCGTTTATTTGATTATATGCGGACTCAGAACAAGCAAACTCGCCTGCACGCCAGATTGCAAAATCAGGTTTTGTTGTAAGCATGTGGTTATCACTCACCCACTCCAAATCAATAATCATCCAAGTATCAGCGACACGCTCACCATATAACTCCCGCAAATCGCCATCCGAGTATTGTATAGAAATCTCTAGTTGAGTTTCTTGTAAAAAAGGGAAATTCTCAACATCATGATTTAGTTTAAAAACTTTCATCTTTTGCTTACTTAAATCAAACGGTTAACTGGGAAGTCCCCATCATGTAACATTTCTCCGACTTCACGCAAGGTATCAATGATACCAGTACGACCAAGTCCTTCTGCGATCGTATCTCGAAGGAGAGAGTCCACGTTGAGATAATAAACCATAGTATGTGTTTGGCTATGAGCTACTTTTGTTGGAATGCCATCATGAGGTATATGACACCTGAAACGAGGTAGCCAAACACCGTTCGCCTCATGGTCAATATCTATTCCCCATGCAGCTAAACGCAATCTCGAACGAGAGCAGGCCGCGCTTTTATCATCAAACCAAGGAACTATATGGTGAGCACAAGTATTGCTAGGCTTTGGTCCTCGATTTGCCGAAAGCATGTTTTTGGCTAAGTTTTGACTATGTCTCTTGTGATGTTCCCACCGTATATGTCTACTCAGCAGCAAATCATCCTTACTTATATTTCCTTTTCTAAACTTTACAGCGTCAATTACTCGTCCTGCATAGTGAATCGCAAAGGCTTGAGCCTGCTGTTTAGCCAAACTAGGGTTACCTGTCGAATTAAGCAAATCAATCTCTAACTCTTTAATCGACACACATTTTTCTTTCACACCACTCACAAACAAACCCTTTGCAATAAAATAAGTGTAAAAAATAAACTATGAATCTAGTTGTTAAAATGCTTATTAGTAAGTCTACAAAAGCAGTCTAATATTCTTGAAAATGACAGTATTATATATTTCCATCTATAAACTAACTATTTTCAAACTGTCCGTTATACGCAACCTGTTGACTCCTACTCTAAAGCCATCCACATCCCGAACTCTAAGTTAAATACGGGGTCACCCTAAAAAATTTTAAAAAAGCCCTTTACCTCAACTTAACTTGAGGTTTTAGCATATTCATCGTTGGCTAGAAAATGACAAAAAGGAGCACATCATGATCCAACTAGAACATATTAACTTAGTCGTGAAAGATATCCCTGAAATGCTGAAGTTTTACCAAACTGCATTTCCACATTGGTACGTGCGTGATGAAGGTAAAGGCGAATGGAGTGGCAAACCAAGAAACTGGCTACATTTTGGCGACGAGTATCAATACATAGCCATGAGTGACCACGGCGAAGGAGAAAACCGCGAGTTGAGCGGGCACCAAGTTGGGCTAGCGCATTTTGCTTATGTGACCAACAACGTCGATGCAATCATCAAAAGACTAACCGATGCAGGTTATCCGATTGCCCAACCTGGCGCTGATGAACCATACCGCAAAAATGTGTATTTTATTGACCCTGCAGGTTTTGAGATTGAATTTGTTGAATACCTGGTGGATGACCCAAAACTTCGTAACCTGACAAGCTAAAAGAGATGTAAATAATAAAACGCCAGCAGATAGTGACTGCTGGCGTTTTATTTTATCTATCAGGCTTCTTTATCGCATTAGCGCTGTTTGGCGAAAACCTGAGTCCAGTAATACCCGTAACGTGCAGAGTGATTTTCGACAAGCGACGCGCCCATCTGATCAAAATCCGCACTCATGATATTAAGGCAGTGACCTTCACTCGATAACCACGCGTTAACGACGGCGTTAATGGTACTTTGCCCTACGGCGACATTCTCACCAATGGCGCTCCAAGCATAACCCGTTGCGTTAACTCGATCTGACATTTTGCTGCCATCAGAGCCTGTGTGGCTCATGAAATCGCTGTTCGCCATATCGCTTGAATGTCGATAAGCGGCGCTTTCCAAATCGTAGCTCCAAGTCAGGGCCCCAACAGGTGGCATGGTGGTTGCGCCACACTGTTGTGTAGTAGAGCGGGCGCTGTTGACCGCTGCAAGCATCTGCTCGGCAAATGTGCCTTGTGACGATGTGGAACCTGTGTTTTGTGAGCCGCTTTCTGTTGGGGCTGACGACTCCCCATCGCCGCCACATGCGCTGAGAAGTAGGGCCAAAGCAGGCACTAAGATCTTAGTTGGCATTGTCTTTCCTTTATGAGTGACGAAGAGCAAACTGCGCTTTTCGATAATAACGCCCAATAAACTAACAAAAACCAATAAAAGCACCATATAGCTTAGGGGTTTTTAACCAAAGACTCACATGAAGTTTTCAATCGCCTTGGTTCGGTCGATAAATCGGCAACGTTTCAGCCCAAGTATGGAATGGCGTTTCATCCATATCCTGTATTGCTTGAGTGATAAAATCGATGAACACCCTCACTCGGGCAGGCACATATTCCCGGTTGGCATAGAGAAGATACACGCCATTTCCTGCTTGGCGCATGCTCGGAAATATCGGCACTAAACGCCCCGCTTTAAGCCAGTCTCTCGCGATAAAATGAGGGATCTGAGTTAATCCTAAGCCTTCTGCGCAAAGCTCTGCCATGGATTCACCGTCATTTACAATGTAGTTTCTTTCGGGGTCATATTCACTCGCACCGTCTGGTTCTGGCATCCGAATCGGCAACAGTTTTCCCGTTTGTTTAAAACGAAAACGAACCCAAGAATGGTCATTGAATACACCCGGGCCACTCGGAACACCATGGCGCGCTAAGTAATCCTGACTGGCACAAATGATAAAATCGATAGGGCTCAGCTGACGCACAATCAATTGACTATCGTGAACGACACCAGAGCGAATCGACACATCAATACCTTGCTCAATAATATCAACGTAGGCGTCATCGTAATGAATATCGATAGTGATGTTAGGGTAGCGGCGACAAAACTCTTTTAATAAAGGACGAATATAGAGGCGACCGTACGAGACTGGCACATTAATCTTAAGCTGCCCTGAAAGCGCATCATTGTGACTTTTTAATGAATCCTCACATGCCGCCAGCTCCTCCAGTACAAACCTAGCAGTATTTGCGTACCTACGACCAGCTTCTGTCAGGCGGCTCTGTCGCGTAGAACGTTGAAAAAGCTGTATACCCAAATCGCTTTCAAGACGATGTATGGCTTTACTCACGGTCGAAGGGTCAGTGCCATACACTTTGGCAGCCGCAGCAAAACTACCGCCATCTAAAGTGGCAATAAAAAATCGTAGGGACCGTATCTTATCCATATAACCAATGAACTCTATTCATGAATTTTATTCACTTTAGTAAAGACCAAGTGGCTCTTCAATCACTAATTAGCCTAAATATAATGAACCTCAATAACTTGATGCTCTGTTAGCGAGGAAAAAACCATGGGTAAAAACGGATTGAAGAATGCACTACAACTATTGATAGCGACACTAGTCCTATTCTTTGGGGTGCTTCAAACAGCACATGCCGCAGATAAACGAATTGGTATTCTGGTTTACGATGGCGTACTGACCTCTGATGTTACTGCGCCTTTAGAGGTTTTTGGCGTCGCAAGTCGTCTCACTTGGTTTAGTGATTATGACGTGCTCACCATTTCCGTCTCCGATCAGAAAACCATCACCACTGAAGAAGGATTAAAAATTGGGGTGGATGCTTGGATTGGTGATCTGCCGGAACTCGACGTATTGGTTTTAACATCCAGCTATGACATGGATGCACTAATCGAAAATAAAGATCTCATTCACTTTATTAAAACTACCTCAAAGGCGGCAGATTGGATGGCAAGTAATTGCTCTGGCGCGTATTTGTTAGCCGAAGCTGGCCTTTTAAACGGCAAAAAAGCAACAACTTGGGCCGGAGGTGAAAACGGCTTTCAAAGAGATTACCCAGCAGTCAAAGTACAAGTCGACCAGAATTTTGTCATTGATGATGGCGTTATCACTTCGAACGGTAGCCTAGTTAGCTATCAAGCTGCTCTTAAGCTACTTCACCTTATGACTTCAGAGTCTAAAGCTCAGGAAGTCGCAGATGCCATCCAGTACTCACGTTTTTCCAACCAACCATTTTAAGCGTGTAAGAAAGAAATCAGAGTCACCCTTCGATATTTGGAAGGTTAACTCTTCGAATTTGTCTTCCTAATCGAACAACCCTTTTTATCACTGTAAAAGCGATAAAAAGGGTTGTCGTTCATCTGGCAGACACAACGTGCTCTCCAAACTTTTTATCTTAATGCTATGGAAAAACATAAACGTTACGAAGCACTGACGAAAGATCGATACCAAGAGATTTACCGTCTCGCGTATTGGTTATGCAAAGATCACCACCTTGCTCAAGATTTAGCGCAAGAAACCTTTCTGAAAGCGTGGCGATTCTTTGATAAATTAAATGACCCCAACGCCGCGAAGTCTTGGCTCATTACTATTTTGCGTCGTGAGAATGCTCGGCGCTTTGATAGAAAACAGTACGATTTTGTCGACATTGATGAGTGTGTAATACAGACAAAAACCTACCCTGGCAGTGACTACGACATGGCCCAAGATTGGCTTCAAAAACAAATGATGATTCTCGAACCCAAATACCGAGAGCCGTTGCTCTTGAGCTTAGTGGCTGGGTTGAATCATGATGAAATTGCCCAAGCCTTGAGGCTCAACCACAACACAGTGGCGACTCGATTATTCAGAGCGCGTAATCAGATCATCGCACAGAAGGAAAGTCATTAAGACACAAAAAGTAGTCAACCATGTAAACTAACTGGCTATGCTCCGGTCTATTTCATAAGTCGTTACACAACTCGACGCTTTAACGCTTTACATCAAGCGCGACTAGATGAACACTTCTTGTCAAAGTACAATAACAGCCGACATAGAGTAGAGTCAGTAAAACATTATGAGTAACACGACGGCGAAAAAGCCGAATCCCTTATTTGAAATCCTTTTCAACGTATTTATCCCTTCCTTCATTTTGATGAAGTTTAGTGGCGATGAGCATCTAGGGACAGCAATGGCGCTGGTTGTCGCTTTGCTATTTCCTATCATTTATGGCGGTATGGACCTTGTCCGTAACAAGAAATTTAACTTTATTTCTGCTCTGGGCTTTATCAGTGTTCTACTAACTGGTGGCATCGGCTTGTTAGAGCTTGATACACGCTGGTTAGCACTAAAAGAAGCCCTGATTCCTGGCCTGATCGGTTTAGCGGTTTTGGGTTCAACGTTTACCCGCTACCCACTGATGCAGAAGTTAGTACTGAATGACACAGTGTTGAATCTCGCGTTGATTAACCAACGTTTAAAAGAAAATGGTAAAACCGATGCGTTCGAACGTTGCCTTATGTCTTCTAACTACCTGTTTGCAAGTACTTTTGCGTTCTCATCTGCAATGAACTACTTCCTTGCGACTTGGATTGTGACTAGCCCTTCTGGTACTGCTGCCTTTAACGAAGAGTTAGGGAAAATGACGCTGTACAGTTACCCAATGATTGCCATCCCAAGTATGTTGATGATGTTCGGTATTTTTTATTACATTTGGCGTCAAGTACGTGCGATGACATCGCTCGAAACAGAGCAAATCTTCCATCTAAAATAGCCCTATCATTACAAATAAACCCATAAAAAAGGGAGGATTTTATCCTCCCTTTTCTCAACAGACTCACTGTAAATCATAGCGTCAAAATGATTTTACCTGACACTGCTGACGAGCGTCGCTCAACCATTTCAATCGCTGTTTGAAAGTCCTCTAACGACAGATCATATGCAACGTTTAACTTTATGTCGCTGCTAATAAAGTGTTCTAACATTTCAGCGAACACCGTCTTTCTCCCGCCTTTACCTACCGATTCTTCCCAATACCGCAAAAAGAATGTACTAAAGTCGATGTTGTTGGCCTTCATCGATTCAAAAAACTCAGGCGTATAAGGCGTTAACGACAATGTTCCGTAGTTGATGTATTGGCCGTTTTCTTTCAAGGTACGAATGAGATCCGTGCCAGCCTCACCGCCTATCGCATCCAAAGCGACCGTTGGTTGTGGCAGTTGGCGCGTTTGCAGCTGCGCGTGTAAGTCTTGTTTTGCGTCCAACACTGGAATCGTATCGTACGGATACTTTTCTGGCTTTGAAGTCACAGCAATCAGTGTAAAACCCAGTGAGTGAGCAAGCTGGGCGAATATCTTACCGATCGCTGACCCTGCCGCATTGATGATCACCACATCGCCTTTGTTCAACTTCGCCACTTTAGTGGTGATAACCCACGCGGTTAGCGCGTTGATGTACAATTGGCAGGCATAGCCGTTCTCCAAACTCTCAGGTAGCGGAAAAAGATTCTCAGGCGAGGCATCTATGTAGTATTGCCAAGTACCACTCATCGCCACCAACACCTTTTGCCCAACTTGAAGGCCAGTTTGACCAACTGCACTGACTTCCACCACACGCCCAACCGCTTCAAATCCCGGCACGCGAGGTGGTACGTGAACGCGGCGGTATTGCCCAACACCATGAATGGAAAGCAAGTCACTTGGGTTAATATTGGTGGCTTCCAGTCGCACCCGAACCTTGCCCTGAGCAAGCGGTTTGAGGGGCTCTTTTTCCAACGACAGCGACGTTTTGGGTTGACCAAAACAGAATTGATTCACTCGAGTATTTATCGTTGGTGCCATTGTTATTCATACCATGTAATTGAAATTCAAAAAGGAAGTTTCGCGACTTCTACTCAAAAGCATTAAGTGAAGTCGAAGCTCTGTATTTCTACCTGCGCGATGCGCCGTTC
Source organism: Vibrio sp. PBL-C16 (assembly GCF_034321865.1). NCBI lineage: Bacteria > Pseudomonadati > Pseudomonadota > Gammaproteobacteria > Vibrionales > Vibrionaceae > Vibrio > Vibrio sp. PBL-C16. Next base: position 1,254,076 of record NZ_JAXLNY010000001.1, read on the forward strand.
ACTCTAAACTGTTGTGGCGTCATATCAAAATAGGCTTTAAATGCTTTGATGTAGGATGAGTCATTTTGATAACCCACTAGGTCTGCAATGGCTTGGATTGGCAACGATTCATCTAACAAAGAAAGCGAGTAAATTAGCCGAATTTGTTGCCGCCAAAGTAGAAATGAAGTGTTGAATTCCTTGGCGAACAGCCGTGATAAAGTACGCTCAGACGCCCCAATTTTCTCCCCCCACTCTTTTAGCGAACAGCTCAACGCTGGCTCGTCAGTCAGTCGCTCGAAAATCAGTTTTAGTCGTCTGTCTTGTGGCAGCAATAACTGAAATGTCTGCACGTTGCGTTTCAAAATTTGATCATGCAGCACCGCCAGTAAATGCAACACTTCTTCGTGGCTTGTCTCACCTTCACACAGTCTGCGGATCTCTTGTAAAAGCTCATTTAAAAACGACGTTAAAGCAATGGTTCTCACTTGTGGCTCGTACGTCGCACCAAACTCAGGGTTGAGGTAAATGCCAACAAATATCGTATTGCTTAGAGCAATCGACTCGTGTTGAACACCCGCAGGAACAAATAACGCAGAGGTGTGTGGAACCAAGTGCTGATAATGCTCCGTTTGTGTTTGCAATAACCCTTTGATAGGAAAGATGATTTGATGCCAAGTGTGTTGATGCAGCGCATCAATGTAACCTTTTGGCATGTCGATGGTTTTCACTAAAACAGGAGAATGGGGATTCGCGGCCATCATCTCATTGGAGGTGACGACGCCTGACTTCGAATCAATTTGGCGAGTTAGCATTGTTAGTTGTCTTTTCATCCCTACACCGACACAAGTTTACTAGGCTATCATGCTCCGCATCGCGAATGAAGGTAAACACTTTATCTCTCATTCAAATAATAAGGAGGTTATATGAAGAAAATCGGCGTCGTAAAAGCTGTGCTAGCAGGGAAAACCGTCCCTTATGCTCATGGAGTGCAAAGCGCAATCAACAAACAAGTGCTACCTGAGCGCCAGCACGCAACAGAGCTTGGCTTTACCAGTGATGAGCAAGGTGATCCGCGCTTTCATGGTGGCATTCAAAAAGCGCTTCATATTTACCCAAGCGAGCACTACCCAATATGGCAACAAGAATTAGGCAAAAGACCAATTTTCCAATCCGCCGGCGGCTTTGGCGAAAACATCAGCTCCGAAGGCGTCACCGAATCCACGATTTGCTTGAAAGATAAAATTCGCATCGGCTCAACACTACTGGAAGTGTCGCAAGGTCGCATGCCTTGTTGGAAACTTAACGTACGTTTTGACCAACACGACATGGCGAGAAGACTGCAAGATACGCTTCGAACAGGCTGGTATTTCCGAGTGTTGGAAGAAGGCGATATCGGTGCAGGTGACGAGATTATTCTGTGCGAAAGACCTTATCCAGAATGGCCACTGGCTCGCATCATGGGCGCGGTTTTCACTGGCTGTTTAGATAGAAAAGAACTCACTAAGCTGTCTGAGCTGCCGTTAGTCGAGTCTTGGGGCAAGTTGGTCGAGCGCCGCCTAGAAACTGGCGAAGTTGAAGATTGGGAAATGCGCTTGGTTGGCCCAACTGTGGGTTAACACCCCAAAGTAAAATTTAAGCCACGCTCTGAACCGACTATGCCGTCAGAGCGTGTTTTTTTTGGTTTACTTCGCACTCGGGGCTGGGCGTTTCGACTTACCTTGGAACTGCTTAATGCTCTTCTTAGCATTAGTTCGGCGGTTGGCTTTTTTATCGCGTGGCGCGCGTTTGCTCTCGCCAGTTGATGGCTTATCCGTTACTGGAAAACCTGCCAGATCTTGCACTGGTAATGCACGTTGAGTCAGGTGACGAATCGCGTTTAGTGCGTCCATTTCACCATGACAAACCAATGACACCGCCACACCTTGTTCGCCTGCGCGAGCGGTACGTCCTACTCGGTGAACATAGGTTTCTGCATGCATTGGCAGTTCAAAGTTGATCACTACAGGTAATTGCTCAATGTGAATGCCACGCGCTAGTAGATCGGTGGCAATCAACACCTGAATTTGCCCAGATTTAAACTGCGCCAGTGCTTCTTCTCGCTCATCTTGACTCTTATTGCCATGCAGCGCATTGGGCAGAATACCCGCTTTATTCAGCTTCTTCGCTAAGCCATCGGCGTTCTCTTTCGCACCAATAAAGACTAATGCCTGAGTCCACGCTTTTTTTTGAATCAGTTCAATCAATGCCTTGGTTTTACTGCCTTTGTTGACGAGGTACAGCGTTTCAGCAATATCTTGGTTGGTGCTGTTTTCTTGATGCGCTGCAACTTGCTTTGGTGCCTGCATAAGCAGCTTCGCTTTACCCTTCAACTCATCTGAAAACGTTGCCGAGAACATCGCGGTTTGACGCTGATTGAAGGTTTGCATCGAAATCTTTTGTACGTCAGGCCAAAAGCCCATATCCAACAGACGATCCGCTTCATCCAATACTAGATAATGAACATTGCTCAAATCCAAGCCATTATTTGCTAGGTCAACCAAACGACCAGTCGTCGCGACAAGGATATGAGGATTTGTCGCTAGCGCCTGCTGTTGTTGCTCTTTATCAACGCCGCCACACAAACACACTGCGTTGAGTTCAAGAACTTGACCAACTTGGTTAATTGCTTCACTCACTTGCATTGCCAGCTCACGAGTTGGCACAAGAATCAGCGCTTTTTGCTCTGGATTGACACTCAGCTTTTCCAACAAAGGCAAACCATAAGCAAGGGTTTTGCCGCTGCCTGTATTTGCCAAAGCCAATAGATCTTGACCAGCCAACAGCTCAGGAATGGCCAACGCTTGAATATCGGTCGGTTTCTTGAAATCTTTTGGCAGTGCGTGAATCAGCTCAGAACTCAATGAGAGAGTAGAAAATGGCATTAACGAAAACCTTGTGCTTTGGGTTGAAGAAGCAATAAAAATAATGAAGATGCGGTAAAACGCAGGCGCGGACTTTACCACAATCTGCTAGGTGAACCATCCTATTTTAGGCGCTTAAACCAAGCGTCGCCTACGCAAATCGTCAGAAAACTAAAAAGCGCAAAAAAGCCGTTAGTCTGTACTGCCACAGAGCTAACGGCTAAAAACCCTTGAAGAGAACGCTTCATCAGCCTTTCACTGCGGCTGAAAAGAAATGTGCAGTTTATTAAAGCACAGCTTTACGATTCGGTAAGAACACTTCACCCAACATGCAACGAACCGAACCACCACCAATAGATTCTATGGTAGAAACGTCGAATGGCAGCAATTTACCGTGCGTTGCCAATTGGTTTCTTTGTGCTGGTGAAAATGCATCGTACGCCGATTGCGACATCGCAATCACCTTGTCGCCGTTGATCGTTTCTAGTTGCAGAATGTTACCGCAGAACTGGTTCATCTGATCAAGCGAAATTGAGATGACTTGCTTGTCTTTGGCGAGTGACTTCATTACAAAACGACGCTCAAATTCTGGGATCACTTCGTCACAAATCACGCAAAACTGTTCGCCAACCGCCATCATCACATTGGTGTGATAAATCGGCGCACCAGACGGCAAACGAGTTTGGAAAGAAATCACTCGTTCATAGCCAATACGATCGGCGTAATCTTCTAAAACCAGACGATCACAACGTTGTGAGAGTGCGGCATAGACCGTTTTATTTAGGTGGTCAAACACCATCACACCCGTGCTTTCTAAATACGCTTGCTCGTCAAGATATTCAGTTAGACTGCTGCGTCGATGAACTTCTCGCCCTGCTTGCGCTAGTGCTGCCACAAGCGCATCGGGACGTACTTCTTTTTGACGGTTTTCACAGGCCATTGGAAAGGTGTACAACGTGCCATCTGGCGTAGTGCTAAACCAATTGTTTGGAAATACCGCGTCTGGCGTCGCAACATCTGAAGTTGGATAATCAAACTCAACAACTTGAACGCCCTCTTGACGCAGCGTTGCAACCATACTCGCGAACTCGGCCATTACTCGACGTGAGACTTCTTCTTGGCTGAGTGACACTTTATGTTGGAACTCATTATCTTGTGCGGTTTCTTCATTAAAACGAAACTCTTTCGGTGGCACCATCACTACGCAGTTTGCGGTTTGGCGCTGAGCACTTTGCGTGCTTTCTTCTTTCCCATTAGCAAATTGGGTCACTGATTCGTGTAATAGCATCCAATATATTCCTTATCACTAGAATGAGGAGATTGTAAATTTATTGTTAACTTCAGTTTTGCTGTTTTGACAATTAATTTAATTGCACAAAAGTGTTTTTTGCTGCATTAAGTTTATTTTTCCCTAAATTTTATTGTCACTTTGCAGGTTTAAGATTTTATGGCACCGTGATGAACATGATAAGAATTCATCATAAGAATCAGAACCATAGACAATCACACTCATAACCAACTAGTTACATTTAAGACACAATCGGTTAGACTATTTTTTCGCCCCTCTCGTCAATCGGTCTGCTTTATCGAGGAGCAGGCAAGAAACTCTCATACACGCGGTTTCGTCCAAAGCAGCGTGAATCGATGGATTTAGCCACCCCAAATGGCACTGTTTTAACTTTAGGATGAGTTATGTTTAAACGATTTGAAGGCTTTACAGAGCCGTTCCCCAAATCTACACCGGATCAGCCTCCTTCAGGGATGTTCGCTTTTCTGCGTTATTACACTCGTGGTTATGAAAAGCCTTTGATCATCATGTCTTTGATGGCCACAATTGTGGCTGTTGTTGAGGTAATGTTGTTTGGCGCCATGGGACAACTGGTTGATTGGTTGTCTACCAGCAATCCAGAAACGTTCTTACAAGACAATAAATCGGATTTGATTTTCTACGGAGCCTTATTGCTGGTTGTCATGCCTATATTGGTGATCTTGTACTCGTTGCTCGTTCATCAAACGTTATTGGGCAACTACCCAATGTCTATCCGCTGGCTTGCACACCGGTATTTGCTCAATCAAAGCTTGAACTTCTATCAAGATGATTTTGCAGGTCGAGTCGCAACGAAAGTCATGCAAACCTCATTAGCTGTGCGCGAAACCGTGATGAAAGCTATGGATGTGTTTGTTTACGTTACGGTTTACTTCACCAGCATGATCATTATGTTAGCGACGGCAGACTGGCGTTTGATGATCCCAATGATCGTCTGGCTACTCGCTTACATCGCTATCCAAATCTATTTTGTCCCTAAGCTCAAAGACGTCGCTTCAGCGCAGGCCGATGCACGTTCGACAATGACAGGGCGTATCGTCGACAGTTATACCAATATTCAAACCGTCAAACTGTTTTCTCATAGCCAGCGCGAAACCCAATATGCCGAGCAAGGCATGAAAGGATTTTTGAATACGGTCTATCGTCAAATGCGCCTAGTGACCGGCTTCGACGTCGCTGTAGAGATCTCAAACTATATTTTGGTATTTTCCGTTGCTGCTTTATCGATTTACCTGTGGTTGGATAGTGCCATTAGCGTTGGCGCGATTGCGATTGCTGTTAGTCTTGCATTGCGCGTAAACGGTATGTCTATGTGGATAATGTGGGAAGTTGGCGCCCTCTTTGAAAACATGGGAACCGTTGTCGATGGAATGAAAACGCTCTCTAAGCCTATTGATATTAAAGATAAACCAGGCGCAAAAGACTTGGTTGTCACTGAAGGAGGCATTCACTTTGATAACGTCAGCTTCCATTACGGTGAGAACAAAGGCGTGATTAGCCATCTCGACCTCAACATCAAACCAGGAGAGAAAGTAGGCTTGGTTGGGCGCTCCGGCGCCGGGAAATCGACTTTGGTGAACTTGTTACTTCGTTTCCACGATGTCGAAGACGGCAGCATTAAGATCGATGGACAGAACATCTCAGAAGTCACACAAGACTCTTTGCGCTCAAAGATCGGTATGGTGACCCAAGATACTTCTCTGTTACACCGTTCAATTCGAGACAATATTTTGTATGGCAATCCAGATGCGACAGAAGAAGATTTGCTGAAAGCCACTAAGCAAGCGCATGCCCATGAGTTTATCGAAACTCTGACCGACCCATTTGGTAATGTCGGATACGATGCGCAAGTTGGTGAACGTGGTGTAAAACTGTCTGGAGGCCAACGTCAGCGAATCGCAATATCTCGTGTGCTACTCAAAGACGCACCATTGCTGGTGCTGGATGAAGCCACATCGGCTCTGGATTCAGAAGTCGAAGCAGCGATTCAGGAAAGCTTGAATGAATTAATGCAAGGGAAAACGGTTATTGCTATCGCTCACCGATTATCGACCATCGCACAAATGGATCGCCTCATCGTGCTAGATAAAGGCAGCATCGTTGAACAAGGTTCTCATCAAGAACTCATTGCGAATAACGGCATTTACGCCCAGCTTTGGGCGCATCAAACTGGCGGATTTATCGCTGAAGAACTAGACAATCAACACGCTTCTTAACGAGTGATAAGCTCAATAAAAACGGCGCTTTAAGCGCCGTTTTTTATTTTAATCCATGGCTAGACGCTCATATAGCCATTGTGGTTTCTCATATATGAAACACTCTCCATGATAAAGCTCACACTTTTTCTGCTAATATACCGCCTCGTTGCGTATCCATTGCAATGAACACAATACAGAGTATTGAGCCGTCTTCATTTGTCATTTCACTTTTTGAGAAACAGCTATACTCAATAGATGGCTTAGTTATTATATTAACAATAAGGTAATTAGCTTATGTGTAAATGTGGTTCAATGCAGATCGTACAACTCAAACCAAGTTGGGCTGACAAGCTATTTGGCTACTCAGAAAGATGGAAATGCCAACTTTGTTGTAAGATCTACCGCATCTAAAATTAAAAATAGAATCTTAGTTTTTCTAAGAAAAAGCAGTGGCCCGACAATGATTGTCGGGTTTTGTTTTTCTGAACATTCATTTTTTGTCCCTTCTCTACAAGACTACTCATCACGGCAAAACCTAGCATCTTAATGTGACTTAGGTATAGAATCAGGCCCACTTATTCTTTCCGATATTCATATATAACTGGTCACTATGAACAAAAGTTTGCTAACGAATGTCCTCGCTATCGCTTTGATAGCTGGAGGTCATCAATTACAAAACGACTATCTTTGGTATGCAGGGCTGTTTGCGTTCTCAGGCGCCATCACCAACTGGCTTGCCATCCATATGCTGTTTGAGAAAGTGCCTGGATTATACGGTTCTGGCGTGATCCCCGCACGATTTGAAGAGTTTAAACTGGCTATCAAAAACCTGATGATGGAACAGTTTTTTACTGAAGCGAACATTGACCGATTCTTGAATAAAGAAATGGCGGGCGGTGTGAACATCGATCTTCAACCAGTAATTGAGAAAGTAGATTTAAATCCAGCATTTGATTCCCTAGTGGAAGTAATTGAAGGCTCTCAGTTTGGTGGCATGCTAGCGATGTTTGGCGGCTCGGAAGCGCTACAACCCATGCGCCAACCTTTCGTCGAAAAGATGCAAGAATCCATCATTGAGTTGAGCAAGAGCGATAACATCAAAGAAGCACTGAAAGAGCAATTCGAATCTCCTGCAATGATGGATGAGATAAAGCAGAACATTGAAGGTATCATCGATCAACGTTTAAGCGAATTAACACCGGCATTAGTTAAAGAAATGGTGCAAAAGATGATTAAACAGCACCTTGGCTGGCTAGTCGTTTGGGGCGGTGTTTTTGGTGGTTTAATTGGCGTCATCAGTACCTTTATCGGGGCATAATCGCTCACCGATTTATTAAAAAAGGAGCTTCGGCTCCTTTTTTAATCGAGAAAAAGTAATATACCAAGCCACGCTAAATAAGGAGGCTCAACACATGCCTCGCCTAACCAAGGAGCTCGGGATTAACACCAAATCCCGTTTTATGTTCTTCTATGACCACTTCACTACGAGTTTGAATCACGCCCGGAAGCGTGCCTAACTTACTCGACATAAACTCCTGATACGCTTTCATGCTCTTAACACGAACTTTTATCATGGTATCGAAATCTCCAGAGAGCGAGTAGCACTCTTCAATTTCAGGCATCAATTCCACCGCTTTCGCAAACTTTTCAAAAATAGAAAAACTGGTTTGGTCTAAACGAATATGGATGAATACTTGCACATCCAGCCCCAACTTTTCCGCATTCAACTCTGCATGGTAACCATTGATATACCCTTCTTTTTCTAGTCGCTTTACACGATCAGAACATGGAGAAGTCGTTAAGTTAATCAGCTTTGCTAGTTCTACAACTGGAATTCTGCCTCTCGAATGAAGCACTCTCAAAATATGTAAATCAATCCGGTCCAATTGATAACTCATTAACCCACTTCCTTGTAACCACTTAGAAAGCATCACATTAATCGTTGCTCAAAAAATTGCAAACCATCAAATGCACAGCATGTGAAATTCAGCAGAGAATAACCAGAAAACAACGAAGGAGGGAAAGAGCTATGATTATTGCCGCTCACTTAGTAACCGTGATATGAAGAGAAAAAGCAACCTAGCGGCTCCCGCGGAGTCGCAAATTTGAAAGCGCATGACACGCCTGTATAGATATGTCGTTCGGGCAACACTGCCCTATTTAGCCATTAATCATGGCTATCACTCAGAATTAGAGTGCGGCCGATGTATGCCGTGTAGGATGTGGAACAACCTCTCCAATTGCACGATGATTACAACAACGGCAGTAGTATTGAGGCTCCATCTCGTAATAATGTTCACCTGATACAAATTTCGCCATCAGCTGTGTAAAACTCACCATTTTGCCTGTTAACGAGTCAACAGACTGAGGCTCGCAACGCTTCATAATCACTTTATGTTGCGTTGATTTTCTACAAGCTGCGCAATATATATCCGGCATTTCTCTTCTCCCTACTTTTTCGTCCTACTGACAATTGACATATTTTGTTCAAAATAATTCCACAATTAAAAAGCTCCTTTAATTTTTTGTGCCCTATCTTCAAAAAATTGAACGAAAGTATCAAAAAACTGAGACATTGGTCAGACCTCAACTTTTGTACCATCAATATGAGCAAACGTGCTTATGTGTGTAATAATACGACACATTACACATAAGCAATTGTTCGGGCTTATTATTTAGTAAGGCGCATGACAACTTTACAGCTGGCTAGATCGAGCTTTCGAGACGCCTTGTTATCTTGATTTACCCCGCAAACCAGTTGCTCGCAGCTATAGCCGTCTCATCAAGGAAGAAATGCATGACGATACAACCGATTCTCACTACCGAAAGACTCGTCCTCCGGCCATTCAATATCGATGACTGCCAACAAGTGTCTTTACTCGCTGGAGATAAGCGAATTGCCGACATGACAGCAAACATCCCTCATCCTTATGAGCGACCGATGGCGCAAGCATGGATAGATAGGCACGATCCGATGTATCAGCAGCATCAAGGCGTGGCGTACGCTATTACCTTGCGAAACACTGGGGAGTTACTTGGTGCAGTGAGTTTACCGCGTATCGAAGAGGGCTACGGTACATTAGGCTACTGGGTTGGCGTGCCACATTGGGGGAAAGGCTATGCATTCGAGGCCTCCAAAGCCTTACTCGAATTTGCTCGAATGCACTTTGAGTTAAACGGAATAACCGTGATGCATTTGGTGGACAATCAGCGTTCTAAATCGGTGATCCAAAAACTAAATATCCCTTACATCGGTGACAAAACATTGCGCATGCAAGGCAAAGAACGAAAGGTTTGTGTCTACCAACTCACGTTCGTCGCTTCTGAATAAAGTCGAGGGATATGTCGGATGATCATCCATGAAACTTCACAAAATCTGCCCAAGAACAACCCTTTCTTGCTAGGAACTGTATTGTTGTCGCTGTTCTATTTTTCCTACCTAGCAGACAAGATCGTCGAGTTTGGACTCGTAGCACTCACAATAATAGGATTGAAACTGCTCTCAACGTACTTCACGCGCCGCGCGTTCAATCCTAAAACGCTAGATGTCGATGCAAGCACCAACACCTTGAAGTACCGCCAGGGCTCAACGGTTTACTTCCGTCTACCTCTTGATGACATTGTCAAAGTCCAAATACAGAAAGAGTTCCTCTCTAGCAAAAGTTTGATGCTCTACACAGTCAACGACGCTTACCAAGTGCCGAATTCAGACAATTTCGATTCTCTACAGTTAAAGGATTTAATGAAACTACTTGAAGAGAGAATTGATGATCAATCTCGCTAAAACGAAAAGAGAAGACATTCTAGAATGTTGCCAATTTGGTCTCTAAATAGAAAGACAAAAAAGCCAGCAATAACGCTGGCTTTTCTCTGTATTAGTCTTGTGCGACTTTCACGCGAATTTTGCTTTTTTCTACGTTCGTCAAATTCAGTGCTTCAAGAGCAGAAATGGCTTCTGCTTCGTCCGGCATGATGACAAAACCGAAGCCTTTCGACAAACCCGTGTCTTGATCAAGCACTAGCGAACACAGTTCTACTTTGCCGTACGCTGAGAATAATTTGCGGATATCTTGCTCGGTCATGTGACGAGCCAAGTTTCTTACTAAAAGTTTCATAATGAACCTAGTTGGTTTGATAACGGTTCGATTCTCTCAGTTTCTCTCTGGCAAACCAAGTGAATAATATGACGGCGTTGACTAGATCATTCTAAGTACATCTGTTTAAATGATTTTCCGTTCATTTTTCACCCATAGGAGAGTCGGCATGGAAACGAAACGTCTCAAACTCATCCCTGCTTGTTTAGAACGAGCCGAAGAGGCGCATCAAGCTGTCGTTCGCAGCCAAAAGACTCTCGAAGTCTATCTGCCGTGGGTGCCTCATGTGCTGACATTAGAAGCGATGATAGAAGGGACAGAGAAAGCCATCGCAAACTTTGAAAACTTCGAAGAAGAGCTGCGTTACTACATCATTGAAAAGGAAAGCGATCGCTTACTGGGTGCGGTCGGCTTGATGATTCGAGATCCCGACGTACCATCCTTTGAGATAGGTTATTGGTTAGATAATGCTGCCGTTGGCAATGGTTATGTTGCCGAGGCTGTGCTCGAAGTTGAGCGCTATGCGTTTGATGACTTGGGCGCCAAGAGAATCGCAATTCATGCTGATAGCACCAACCAAAAGAGCCGGGCTGTAGCCGAGCGCTGTGGTTATGAGTTCGAAGGAGAGCTCAGAAACGAACGTCTGACTACATCGGGAGAGCTGAGTAACACCGTTATTTACGCCAAAATTCGTCGCGACTAACACTCCAATCTAACCGAGCAATGCTAAGCTTTGATCTCAAGCTACCACCATTAACGTTAATTAAGTTTCAGATAAAACAAAGCCCGCTAAAATAGCGAGCTTTGTGTTCATATACGGGAAGTTACTAGTCTAGTTCAACCAGTTTTTTCTCGAACGACTGGTGTTGGTCTAACACGTCTTGCGCAGCACCACCCGTTGCTTTACTTACCACAATGATGGCAAGCGTAGAGAAGATGATGCCCGGTACGATTTCGTACACATCAAACCAACCGCCTGTTAGCTGCTTCCAAACTACGATAGTGATACCACCAACAAGAATACCTGCTAACGCGCCATTACGGTTCATACCGCTCCAGTAAAGGCTAAGTACAACCGCAGGACCAAATGCCGCACCAAAACCAGCCCAAGCGTAAGATACAAGACCAAGTACTGAGCTATCAGGCGTCATCGCTAGGAATAGCGCAACAAGCGAAATAACGATAACACCGATACGACCAATCATTACGATTTCTTCAGAAGACGCTTCTGGCTTGAATACTTGCTTGTAGAAATCTTCTGCAAGCGCTGAAGATGAAACAAGGAGCTGTGAGTCAGCGGTACTCATTACCGCCGCTAGGATTGCTGCTAACAACATACCCGCAACGACAGGGTGGAATACTGCGTTAACCAATAGCATGAAGATCTTCTCGCCGTCTTCTAGTTGAGTACCCGGATGACCCGTAACCCAAACCAGACCAACAAGACCAACAAGCATTGCACCAACCATAGATAGTGCCGTCCAAATCACTGCGATACGACGTGCAGTCGTTAGATCTTTGTTTGAACGAGACGCTTTAAAACGCGCTAGGATGTGTGGCTGACCAAAGTAACCAAGGCCCCACGCCGCTAGAGAGATAATGGCAATCGCAGACAATGGTTCGCCTTTCGCGTCACTCCATAGCGTTGCAAGTTCTGGGTTGATGTCATGTAGATCAGAACTTAGCTGACCTAAACCACCGTCCATTACCGCTATAGGAACAATCATTAGCGCAGCCGCCATTAGCAGACCTTGCACTAAGTCAGTCCAAGATACCGCTAGGAAACCACCGAATAGTGTGTAAGAAACGACACACACCGTACCGATGATAACAGCGTAGGTGTAATCTAGACCGAATACCGTCTCAAACAGTTTGCCCCCTGCGACCAAACCTGAGCTGGTGTAGAAAAGGAAAAATAGAAGAATGAAAAACGCAGAGATTGTCTGAATCAGTTTCGACTTATCGTTGAAGCGACGTGACAGGAACTCTGGCAACGTTAGCGCGTCAGTTTGGATACTGTAGGTACGGAGGCGTTTTGCACTGATGAGCCAGTTTGCCCATGTACCAAGAAGTAGACCGCCGGCTAACCAGAAGGCCTCGATACCCGCAGCGTACGCATAGCCAGGCAAGCCTAGCAGCAACCAACCACTCATGTCTGAAGCACCTGCAGATAATGCAGCAGGCCACGGACCTAGGCTACGGCCACCTAGGAAGTAGTCAGATGAATTGGAAGTCCTCTTATACGCGTAAACGCCAATAGCAACCATAATCAGTAAATACGCCACAAAAGTGGACGTGATAGCAAAGCTATTTTCTATCATTAGATAGTCCTCGTTATAATTATTTCCTTCCTTGCCTGCCCTGATATTTTACCGTCTCAGCAATACATCAGAGTATAAAAAACCAATCTGGACCGGCTCTCAGTCCAGTTACTCCAGATTGGCATTACAAGTCAGGTTAGTGAGTTTCGTTCCCCAACTCGAGTAGAGTTGCGTTACCACCCACCGCGGTAATATTTATCGTTCGAGTGCGCTCAGTAATGAAGCGCAACGAGAGATGAGGATCATGAGCCAATTTCGGTGACTCTAAATCCGTTTCAGAAACTAAGCCGACGATTGCACCGTCACGCTTAGCTAGTTGAAGATTGAGCGCATGCTCAATCTGTGAACGCCCAACATAACCCACACTACGTACATCGCTCTCAAGCAACGGGGCAGACGCATCGTACGCAACAACCTGGACTAAGTTAGATGGGAAGTTTGCCAACGCTACAGCTTGCTTAACCAGTTGGTTTAGCTCTGCATTGTCACTGCAAACGACCACACTGTTGCCTGCAATTAAGGCACAGGTGATCATCGCAAAAGCACTGTATAACGCATTATCAGCAGGCTCGATGTTGTTTTCACAAATCACCAAAGCCACACCGCGTCCTGCGGCATACAGTTCGTTAGTTTCCCCTGTAGGGCCAACTAACTGGTGAGTTTCTGCAAGAAGAGTTGATGCTTGTTGCAAGTGGTAAGAAACCACTTTGGCAACGGTAGACTGCTGCCCTTCTAGTGCAGATTTAAATGCCAGAACATGCTCGCATTTGTAATCAAAATCAGTCAGATTCCACTGCTCCCACGCAGAGAATGCATCTTTAAAATAGGTGATCTGATGAACCATTATGCGACTCCTTATGCGTTTTCTGCTTGAGCAAGAAGATGTTGAGTAAAGCGGAAGAGGTAGTGTGGACCACCAGCTTTCGGGCCAGTACCCGACAAGCCTTGACCACCAAACGGCTGTACACCAACCACAGCGCCAACTTGGTCTCGGTTGATGTAGCAGTTACCTACTCGAGCATGTTTCTCAATCCAACGGTACGTGGTTTCGTTACGGCTATGGATACCCATCGTCAAGCCAAAACCCGTTTTGTTGATCTGCGCAACCACGTTCGGTAATTCAGACGCTTTAAAGCGAACAATGTGTAAGATTGGACCAAATTGTTCTTCTTTCAGCACATCGATGCCCGAGATTTCAAACGCACTTGGTGAGACAAAGTCACCATGCTGGCACGATTCATCCAGCTGTAGCTGAGCGACTTTAGTCTGTGTTTTGCTCATTTGCTCAAGGTGAGCGAGGAGTTTTTGTTTAGCATTGCTGTCGATAACCGGACCAACATCTGTTTTGTGTAGGTAAGGTAAACCAACATGCAGTTCATTCATCGCACCCTGAATCAGGTTGATCATACGGTCTGCTACATCTTCTTGTACAAATAGAACACGAAGGGCAGAACAACGCTGACCAGCAGATGCAAACGCCGAACGAATCACATCACGCACCACCTGCTCTGGCAATGCAGTACTGTCCACAATCATTGCGTTTTGACCACCTGTTTCCGCAATAAACGGAACCGGTTTCGCGCTGCGCTCCGCGAGCGTGACGTTAATGCGTTGCGCCGTTGCCGTTGAGCCAGTGAATGCCACACCAGCAATAGCATCATGAGAAGTCAGTGCATGACCAATCTCAGCGCCGCGACCAGTAAGTAACTGAATCACACCTGCAGGGAAGCCAGCATCAAGCATTAGTTCAATAGCGCGAGCGGCAATTAAGCTTGTTTGCTCAGCAGGTTTTGCAACCACAGTGTTACCTGCAATCAGTGCTGCCGTTACCTGACCAAGGAAGATAGCCAACGGGAAGTTCCAAGGGCTGATACACACAAACACACCAAGACCTTCACGGCTAGAAATGCGTTTCACACCGTCAAAACCTTCTAGCTCAAATGGCTGTAGGTTTTGCGCTTGTTTCGCGTAATAACGACAGAAATCCACTGCTTCACGAACTTCATCAATACTATCGTGAATCGTCTTGCCCGCTTCTTTGTGACAAATCGCCACCAGCTCAGCCAGATTTTCTTCCATTAAGCCAGCAAGCTTTTCTAAACAAGCCGCTTTTTGCTCTACAGGAACACCTTTCCAATCAGAGAAAGCAGTTTGCGCCGCATCAATTGCAGCGGAAACATGATCAAGTGTTGCAAATGCCACTTTGCCGACTTCAATTCGGCGATCGTATGGTGCGGTGATGATCTCAGCCGCATTTTCCTTGATCATGCTTTCGGCAAAGCGTTCACCATTGATCATCGGGCCTGCAACCCACTGGTTGTCCATGAAGCTTTCGACCTGAGCTTCAAATGGCTTCGCTTCACTGTCGATGTCAATGTTGACGCCATATGAGTTCTTACGCTCAGGGAAAATATCGGCAGGCAATGGAATTTTGTCGTTGTGTAGCGTGTCAAAACCCGTCAACACATCCACAGGGTGATGGGTCAACTCATAAATCGGACAACGCGCATCAACTAGACGGTGTACAAACGAGCTGTTCGCACCATTTTCAAGCAGACGACGAACCAAGTACGGAAGAAGATCAGCATGGCTACCGACAGGAGCATAAATACGTACTGGCTGACCGTACATTTTCATAACATGGTTATACAGTGAATCACCCATACCATGCAGGCGCTGGAACTCGTATTCTTTGTGCTCCGCCATGACAGCAATTGCCGTAACTGTGTGAGCATTGTGGCTTGCAAATTGTGGGTAGATATTACCGCGAACACCTTCGCTAAGTAGGAAACGAGCACAAGCTAGGTATGCAACGTCCGTCGCTTCTTTGCGAGTGTATACTGGGTAGTTTGCATAACCCGCTTGTTGAGACCACTTGATTTCGCTGTCCCAGTACGCGCCTTTAACCAAACGCAGAGGAATAACGTCACCTTGCTCTTTTGCGAGTGCATTTAGCCACACCAAGACTGGTAGCGCACGTTTTGAGTAGGCTTGAATAACCAAACCAAACTTGCCCCAACCTTTCACAAGATCGCTACGGTACACTTTCTCAAATAGCTTCAGAGAAAGCTCAAGGCGATCCGCTTCTTCTGCATCGATTGTGATTGCAACGTCGACTTCAATAGCACGTTTTAGTAGTTGCATTAGTGAGTCATACAACTCTGTCATTACACGTTCTTCATTTGCGACTTCGTAGCGCGGATGTAATGCAGAAAGCTTGATGGAAATCGAAGGCGCAGGGCTGGTGTCGTTACCGTAAGTCTCGCGACCCACCGCTTCGATCGCCATTAGGTAATCTTTGAAGTACTTGTTCGCGTCCGCTGTCGTTAACGCCGCCTCACCCAACATATCAAACGAGTAGGTGAAACCTTTGTCGCGCATTGGGCGACCGTTCTTTTGCGCTTCTTCGATCGTACGACCACGAACAAACTGGTGACCCATGATCTTCATTGCCTGATACATGGCTTTACGAATCACGGGCTCAGAGAATTTATTTACCAGACGGTTTACAGCCTGACCTGGGCTCTGGGTGCCTTGCTCACCAAGACCAACCACTTTACCTGTTAGCATGAGGCCCCATGTTGATGCGTTAACAAACACAGAGTCAGAGTTCTTCAGGTGAGATTTCCAGTCTGCGACACTCAACTTATCTTTAATCAAAGAATCTGCTGTCGCGGCATCTGGGATGCGCATTAATGCTTCTGCAAGACACATCAGCAAGATACCTTCTTGAGTATCTAAGCTGTATTCCAGCAATAAAGCATCAATCATCTGGATTGACTTCTTATCGGCACGAATGGCTTCGATAAGGTGGGTCGTTTGGGTAGTGATCGCCGATTTTTCATCCTCTGTCGGCGTCGCTAGTGGCAATAGTTGCTCTAGCCATTGAGACTCGTCCACCATATATAATGGCGAGATCAGTGACCACAACTTATCAAGCGGCTGCCCGATAAATTCCGGTGTCAACACGTTCGTAGCTGTAAACATGTGTGTTCCTCAATCTCACTCCTCGAAAACCGCTTCGAGGATTATCAATGGCTGGCAGTGTATTTTGAGGCCGATAAGAATACTTGTCAAAAACTACGACATTTTTGCCAAAAACTCGCTTTTATAACAAAACATCCACATAGTCACATTCAAATAGGTAATATTTTGTGTTGTAAATTTTAATTTTTTCATTGCATTCACAACAAAATATCAAGAATATCAATAAGATTTTTGTGAAGAGCTCGTTCTAAGAGAAAATGTAGGATCAAGTGGCATATCAACCACTGCAAAGAACAGAGAATTTAAAAAAACGAGAGATAGATCACGTGAATAAAACATAAAAAAACCATGCATAGTGCATGGCTTTATTCTAATTGATGATTATTTGACCTAAAAAAACGCGTTGTTATCCAACTTGTTTTTTATAACGGGAAGGTGATATTCCCTGTAAGCGAGTAAAAGTATGAGTAAAAGTACTCTGGCTTGAGAAGCCAGTAAACTCGGCAATTTGCCCTAAAGAAAGGTGACCTTGCTCGATTAATTCGCGAGCCATGTCGATTCGCTTTCCGAGAACATATTGATGAGGTGTAATCCCCATCTGCTCTTTAAACAAGCAATGGAACTGACTTTCCCCAAGAAACACTCGCCCGGCCAATTGAGCCACACTAATCTTATGACTCAGGTGCTGCTCAATGTAACGATCAATCGCCTCCAAATCAAAGCGCGACTCTTTTCGACTGGTCTCAAATGCCGAGATATGGCGCTGCATTAACGCAATCACAGTGTCGTTACACGCACGACTTAACAGCAGGTCATCCGGATGGTTTCGCATTTCCTGAACCAACATCTGTATCAGCTTCTGAATTTGACTATCTAACTGGAAGTAGACATGGTCTCTCTCCAGGTTATTGATTTTTTGAAGCATTTCAGGATCATCATTTGTCGGTTTGGGCATATTCAGCACCAAAATATCCGATTGATTGATGACGCCACCGAAAGCATGATCAGAGCATGCGGTAACCACACAACCTTGACCAGGGCCGACAAGATTACCTCGCCCGCGCACTTCAAATTCGGCTTGCCCTTTTAAACCAATCACGATCTGCGTATAAGAATGATCGTGGCAATCCATATAAGACGGAAGTGTGATCAGCTCCGCCGGCTTTGGCAGCATAATATCTTGATATGAAAGGATTTTTTGGTTATCTGAATCACTCATTTTAAACAGTCGTCTTTACACGGTCAGCTTACGTCTTCGCATCATATACCTTCTTTGTTGGGTTGCAACTTTTACCCAACTCAATCGACAAGATCAAACCAGCATGATCAAGTTCATTTACATGATCATAGTTCCGGAACGATGATCATGCGAGGTTAATTTACGGTCAGTGAGCAACCAATTTTATTAACAAAAACGGATATATAGGCAACACCTTACGTATACATAATCAATCAATGTAAAGATCCTTATTACCGAACAATCTGTTATTTTGTAAAACACCGTGCTCCATATTAGATAAGTCGCCCCTGAAACGGATCGAAACCCACTCTTAAGCTCAACATAGAGGGATTTCCCCCCTTACTAATATGCCTCTGATTCAATACATTAGTTATCGAGCTTTAAGATGCATACGATCTAAAGCTCTCGGTATCTCATTGATACCTCTAACTTACTTAGCAGACCCTCGCTAGGTAATTTAGAACCTCTTCTACACGTCGACAAGATTATATCTTGTGTTGCCAGCCCGTCTTCAGGCTGGCTTTTTTTTCGCTTCTCAACAATGAAAACAATGGCATAAGCTGATATCATAGCTTTTGTCTCACTGTCCCTCTCATATGCTTAGGTGCTGCTCTTTCGCTCACAAGTGATATGAAAGTCAAACACATTACAACTGAGTTGTAGGAAGCATGATCAAGGACGATACGAGTTGTAAGCCGAACATTAGGCGGACATCCGTGAGCGCACATATCTGTAATGAAACAGACCATTTTCCCAATTAAACTCTTCGTTCCATTTCGTCGTTGTCTATGACTACCTGACGAAAACATCGAACACCATGAATTTAATTGGATTGAGCGCCAATCAACGAACGTGTTCTAGCAACGTAACTGCCTACTTGGCAACATCAATACGAGCCATGTAACACGGACGTCTCTGTATTGGTAAAAGCAGTATGTAGTGAGTCCTTTTGTGAATATTTCAGTCGATACCATAGAACAATCCCTCCTTAAACAGCTACCAGGTTGTTGGGGATGCAAAGATAAAGATTCGGTATTCCTATACGTAAACCAGGAATACGCAGAACTGTTAGGGCACACGTCGCCCGAGGAGTGCTTGGGTAAAACTGATTTTGATATGGCCAGCCCAACCACTGAATGCGCGCAAGAATTTCAACGCCAAGATAAACACGTTCTCGAAACTGGCGAGTCACTAAAAATTCTGGATATCCACCCTTATCCAGATGGCCGCTGGCGAGCACATATATTTACTAAAACACCGTGGCGAGATGACAAAGGCGACATTGTAGGCACCATTTTCTACGGAAGGGAACTCACCGACACCGCCGTGATTGAAGTCGGGTATTGGGTTTGTCGTGCAATCAGTACCAACCCAAATCAACAATCCATCTTTCGTTTTTCTGACTTACAACCAAAACCAGAGAAGCTCACATGCCGCGAGCAAGAAACGCTTTTCCTCTTGCTCTATGGCAAAAAGCCTCAATTTATCTCTCAGGTCATGGGCATATCAACAAAAACCGTTGAAGGTCACGTCGCACGCTTACGTAATAAGTTTGCAGCGAACAGCAAGAACGAGCTAATAGATAAAGCAATGGAAGCAGGCTACGGCTCTGTTGTACCCAAAACCCTGCTTAAGCATCAATTATCGGTTGTGTTGAATGGAGAGCGATAATTCACATCGCTTCCACCTACAAAAACACCGCCCCAATTCGGCGGTGTTTGTTTATTCATGAGGGACCATAAGCCTATGGCGCTAAACGATCAATGTCCCAACTTCCATCATGCTGGGAGAAAAGAAAACGATCGTGAAGGCGATGTTCGCCACCTTGCCAAAATTCGATGCTCTTTGGTTTTACGCGAAAGCCACCCCAAAAGGTTGGTACTGGTATTTCACCCTTAGCAAACTTCTGTTTTAGCTCTAAAAACTTACCTTCCAACACACCTCTGGCAGAAATACGGCTACTTTGTTTGCTCGCGATTGCGGCCAACTGGCTCTCTTTAGGACGAGAAGTAAAGTATTTCATATTCTCTACGGCGGTAAGCTTTTCAGCCACACCAGTAATATGAACTTGGCGCTCTAACGGATGCCAAGGGAAGTGCAAACTAATATTGCTGTTATGCTCTAGCTGCTGGGCCTTGCGACTGCCTAGGTTGGTGTAAAACACAAAACCATCTTTGTCGACGTTTTTCAATAGAACAATGCGTTGAAACGGCATGCCATTTTCATCAACCGTTGCAACTGTCATCGCAGTCGGGTCCGTTAAACCCGCTTCAACTGCTTGCTCTAGCCACAGATTAAATTGATCAATAGGATCAGCTTTCAAATCTTTACGACGCAGCCCACCTTTGGTGTACTCACGACGAATATCAGCAAGTTCCATCTTTACTCCTTCACTCGTTTTTGTCGATTGTGCTCCCGATACTGAGGAAATACAAGGACATCATTGTGCTTGTTATCGTTGCCGCTCACAGCATCACAGTGCGTCATTTGATACCATGACACAAAAAACCAGTGAGCCGATCGTGAACTTACTCAACCCCAAAGCCCTACGTCATTTTTTACTGCTACTGTGTGCCGTCGGCATTTCAGGGCTTGCGCTTACTCATCATTACGCAACTCAATACCAACATGATCAATGGCAACAAAAGCTAGAGATACAAGCCGCGCAAGTATCACAAGAAGTGGACTACGAACTGGCAAAGTTTGAACAGATACCAAACCTATTAAGTCACGACCCAAGACTACTCAAAGCAGTCGAGCGCGGAACGCCCTCTCAAGAGCTCAACCTACTGTTATCAGATTGGTTGAAGCAAAGTTTGGCCGATACGATTTACGTTCATGACCGTACCGGGTTAGTCATAGCCTCAAGTAACTTTCAGCAAGAAGATACGTTTGTTGGCTCTAGCTTTAGCTATCGCCCCTATTTTAAAAATGCGCGACGCGGTGAGCCCGCTCAATACGTTGGATTAGGCGTGCGCTCGAATAAACGTGGGTACTTCTTCTCATCTCCGCTGTGGGTAAATGAGGAAGTCGTTGGCGTGATCACAGTAAAAGTGAATTTGGAGCAATTAGAACAGCGCCTTTCGCAAACCACGACTGACGTACTCATTACAGATAAACACAATGTCGTGTTTATGAGCAATTTACCAGACTGGCGCTATCGTGCACTTTTCCCACTGTCATCGAGTGCAATAAATGAACTTACCGAAACGCGTCAATATGGCGATACCTTACCCGAATATTTTGGTGAGTTAACGGCACACAGTGGTGTCACGGAGTTTGATGACAATCAATTGCTTCTATCACCGAATTACCTCGCATACGCAACACACTTATTGGATAAAGGGTTTCGCGTCGTTGCCTTAATTAACCACAACAGCGTTCTTGCCGCCGTTTTACAGGCCGATATCGTCTTCCTGATCTTATATGCGCTCATTGCTCTAATTGCGTTAGCGTGGTTCCAAACCCTAGTTAACAAAGCACGCCTTGCCCATCTCAATGTGAGCCTAGAAGAAAAAGTAGTGCAACGGACACTAGTTCTGAGTGAAGCCAACCAAAAGCTACAACAGACCATCCGCCAATATGAACAAAGCCAACAAGAGCTTAAACAAACACAACAAGAGCTGACGCAAGCCGCGAAATTGGCACTGTTGGGCGAGCTATCAGCCAGTATTAATCATGAGATAAATCAGCCACTTTCCGCACTAAGAACCTATACCGAAAACTCGCAGCGTTTGTTGGCAATGGAAAAATACCCAATGGTCGCCGACAATTTGGGCAAAATGCTGACACTTAATGACACCATTTCGGAAGTCATTGCCCGCTTAAAAGTCTTTACTCGGAAAGCCACGCACGATTCACACAATGAAATCTCAGTACTGCACGACGCGGTACATACTGCCACCAGCATTTTGAGCAACAAGCTTATTAAGCAAGGAGTAACACTAAAAGTTCCGGCCATCGACTATGATGTGAAGCTGGCCATTCACAGCGTTGAATTAGAACAAGTGCTGATCAATCTCTTCCACAACGCGGCACAAGCGATGGAAAACCACTGTATCGATCCGCAAATATCCATTGCTGTTCAGTGTCATGATGACAGTTGCGACATTCTTGTTTCCGATAACGGACCAGGGATGTCAGACGAAGCCCTAGCAAAAGTGTTCGACCCATTTTTTACGACTAAGCCGGAGGGTCTTGGATTAGGTTTAACAATCTCCAAGCGGATTATAGAGAGCTATCACGGCTCCCTCTGTGCCTATAAACATCAGAACACAGAACAACAAGCAGGAGGGATGACCTTTATCGTGACGCTACCAATAGTCAATCAGAATAAACGTACCCCAGAAGTGGAAAACGACCATGAATAACCCAGTTTTCTTTGTTGATGACGAACCACACATTCGTGATGCCGTGTCTCAAGCCCTGCTGATTGAAGGGATAGACGTCACCTGCTTACCAAACGCAGTAGAAGCCTTACGCGTAATCGACTCAAATACACCTGCGATTATCATTACCGATATCCATATGCCCGTGATGGATGGCTTGGAGTTTATGCGAACTTTGCGAAGCAAAAACGATCACTTTCAATTCATCGTACTTACTGGACATGGAGATGTGAAAACCGCGGTAGATGCGATGAAAAGCGGCGCGTACGACTTTCTAGAAAAACCGTTTTCAACGGAACAGCTCATGAAATCGCTCAACAATGCCAGCGATAAACTGAACTTGTTGCAAGAAAACATCTGGCTTAAGAAAGAGCTCGACATGCAAACTCATGTTGGTCCGAAAATGATTGGTCACAGTAAGGCCATGGTTAGTATTCGTCGCGCCTTGATCAGTGCGCCTACAAGCCAGCCGCTCATTTTTGTAGGTCAAGATGGTACGGGTCGGCGACTCGCTGCACAATTCGCCCACGACATACATGCAACACCGGATAGTGAGTTAATCGCCGCTTCTGGTGAAGACCTTTATGAGTTTTCATTAGAAGCTCTCGACAAAGCCATACACCGCTTAAGTGAAGGAAAACGCCACTGCAGTTTGTACTTACATAGCGCAGAGCATGTATCATTTGAACAATGGGAATACTTGTTCAAGCACCCGAAACTTGAACGTGTTTTTGGCGCGACCACCCAAGCCGAGCCACCTCTAAAATCCCTGGCGACTCTAATTCACTTACCGACGCTCGATGAAAGAAAGGAAGATATAGGGCCTTTATACAAGCACTTTGTGCGCCACACAGCGAGTCGATATCAGTTACAGCCGCCACATATCAGCCTAGAAGAGGTCAAACACCTCACCAGTCTCGAGTGGCCAGAAAACGTTAAGCAGCTACGCCAATTTGCTGAACTTCGTGCCCTCAAGCCAGATACTTTTAGAATGGAAGATTGGAACAGTGAGAAAAGTCTTGAAATTCAGAGTATGACTCAGCGCACAGAATACTTTGAATATTGCTTGTTATTCGATGCATTGCAAAGACATCGCGGCAGACTCAAAGAGGTTCAACTAGAATTACAGGTATCACGCAAAACCTTGTACGACAAACTAAAAAAACATCAGTTGGATAAAGCCAAGTTCAAGGCGTAATAGCTATACTCCGGCGCTAATTATGCTTTTGTTTGATTTAGAAAGTGTAAGAAAGCTCATTTGAAGAGAGAATAACCCTCTTCTCATATTTTATTAGCCGAGCATGCTGACATGATCGGTTAATAATAATAAGATCAAAAAGATAATCCGTAATTATATAAGCAGGGACTGTGATGAGCCGAGATAACTACAACAAACTCAACGATGAAGAGTTGGATTTTGTTGATGACAAAACTGCAGCATTGCTCCTCAATACCCCCAACAGCGCGCGTTTTATGCTCTGGGTTATGGTGCTATTTTTCATTGCAGCAATAGGTTGGGCATCTTGGGCTGAAATCGACAAAGTCACGGTTGGTCAAGGCAAAGTGATTCCCTCCTCACAGATACAAGTAGTCCAAAACTTAGAAGGTGGCTTAGTCAAAGAAATCTTGGTCAAAGAAGGTCAGTTGGTTGAAAAAGGCCAACAGTTACTGCTTATTGATGACACCCGCTTTCGCTCAGATTTTCGTGAACGTGAGCAACAAGTTGCCAACCTTACCGCATCTGTGCTGCAACTATCCGCTTCTATTAACAGTGTTGCCGTTAATCGTGATTTTGAAACGGAAAACTGGCGTCAAAGTGTACTACTTGATTACGGTAAACTGACCTTCCCACCAACCTTGGAAGAGACTCGACCTCAACTCACACAGCGTCAAAAAGCAGAATATCGCGAAGATCTAGATAATTTGCGCAACCAACTTTCTGTTATTGACCAACAAGTGCAGCAAAAGCAGCAGGACTTGGTAGAGATCCAAGCACGAGTAAGGAACTTGCGTCAAAGCTACCAATACGCGAAAAAAGAACTCGATATCACCAAACCTTTGGCAGACGAGGGCGTTGTTCCTCGTATTGAACTGCTCAAATTACAGCGCCAAGTCAACGATACCCGTCGTGAAATGACGTCCAGTGAGCTCAAGATTCCCGTATTGCAATCAGCGATTCGAGAATCCATGCTCAACCGTATTGATGTTGCACTCAAATTCCGCTCTGAACAGCAAGAGAAACTCAACAGCGCCCAAGACCAATTATCTGCTTTGGTTGAATCAGCGGTGGGCTTGGAAGATAGAGTAAACCGAACGGTTGTGAATTCGCCAGTAACAGGCAAAATCAAAACACTGAACATCAATACTGTCGGTGGTGTTATCCAACCTGGTATGGATATCGTCGAGATCGTACCAACAGAAGACACACTATTGGTAGAGGCGAAAATTGCGCCAAAAGACATCGCATTTTTACGCCCAGATCTTCATGCTATCGTGAAGTTTACAGCTTACGACTTCACAAAGTACGGCGGTTTAGAGGGTGAGTTGGAACATATCAGCGCGGATACCACTCAAGATGAAGAAGGCAACAGCTTCTACATTGTTCGTGTACGCACCGAAAAAACAAACTTTGGTCAAGATGCAGATTTACCAATCATTCCAGGAATGACAGCATCGGTCGATATCATCACAGGGAAGCGAACCGTTTTGGAGTATCTACTTAAGCCTATCTTAAGTGCCAAAACTAACGCCTTGAAGGAGTAAACCACATTAAGATACTCGCGATAGAGAGTATTGAGCGATAAGTGATTAAATAAAAAGCACTTATTTCTCACTGACGAACTCTCTAGAAGAGTATACTTGTGATACGAGTCGAATATGCGATCCAATTTGCAGCGTAAAGTTACATTATTAATCAGCTTAAGTTGTTTGTCGTTCCAACTTGGTGCGCTGAACAGTAAAGAACAACGATGGGTCAATACGGTCACAGCGGTGTACGGCGAACGTGCGGGATTGCGCGTAAATACATGGCGAAAGAACCTCGACTTATTTAAACAATTAGAGACTCATGAACAGCTCGCTGGCGTTAACGACTTTTTTAATCAGCTGTATTTCGTTGACGACATAAAACTGTGGGGAAAGACAGATTATTGGGCTACGCCACTCGAATTTTTAGGGAGTAACGCAGGAGACTGTGAAGATTTCACTATTGCTAAGTACTTCTCTTTACTCGAGCTAGGAATACCAGATTCAAAGATGCGCTTAATATACGTAAAAGCCATCGAACTGAATCAGTTTCACATGGTATTAGCTTACTACCCTACCCCAAGTTCTGAGCCGCTCATTCTCGATAATATCAATCCTGACATTGTCCGAGCCTCTAAGCGTAGCGACTTGCTACCGATATACAGTTTTAATGGTACAAACCTGTGGTTGATGAAGTCATCTGCTAGCACTGGAGAGCTGGCAGGGAAAGCATCACGGTTGAGCCTTTGGAATGACTTACGCTCGCGCGAACGTAAGTTGCAGTTAAATAAACCTAAAATTAACTATGACGAGTGAGAAACATGACCCTATATAAGAAGCTTGTGGTGGGGATGGTTACGGTCTTTATACTCTTGTTGGCATCAGTATTCGTAATCCAATTCAACACGACTCGAGACAGCTTGGAGCAACAGCAACGTTCAGAGGTCAACAACACTATTAACACCGTAGGTTTGGCACTGGCTCCTTACCTAAAGGACAAAGATAAAGTCGCGGTTGAGTCCGTGATTAATGCTCTGTTTGACGGCAGCACCTACTCCGTTGTTCGTCTTACAGCATTAGATTCTGACTACCAGATCGTGCGTACCTACCCAGTTAAACCAAGTACGGTGCCACAATGGTTTATCGACATGAATCTATTTAAAGCGATTCACGATAAGCGTGTTGTGACCAGTGGTTGGATGCAGCTCGCCGAAGTAGAAATCATTAGCCACCCAGGCGCAGCTTACGAGCAGCTCTGGCAAGGTTTTATTGGGTTGCTGTCTGTATTCAGTGTCATTTTTCTGGCTGGTTTAGTGGCAATTTCATATATCCTACGTCGCTCGCTAAAGCCGTTAACGGCCATCGTGAATAAAATGCATGAAATCGCGAATAACCAATTTGGTGAACCGCTTGCTCGTCCAAGAACCAAAGATCTTATCGCGGTGGTAGATGGCATTAACATGATGTCTGCTCAAATCGAGCTATCATTCAAAGAGCAAGCCAAAGAGGCGCAACGTCTGCGTGCTCAGGCTTACCTCGATCCTATATCTAAATTGGGTAACCGCTCATTCTACATCAACCAAATCGACCAATGGCTTGCAGAGCAAACGCAAGGGGGTATCGCGCTACTCCATGCTGAATACATTGGGGACATTTACGAGACCAAAGATTACCAACGCGCAGATGCCCACGTTAAAGAACTGTCTCAACGTTTGAAAAACACCATTGATGTACCGGGTGCCACTATTGCTCGCTTATCTAGTGATGAGTTCGGTTTGCTTTTCCCTCATATGGATGAGAGCGAGTTACGCATTTTATCGGACAGCATCGTCAATTGTGTGAACGGCCTAAATACTGACCCAACAGGCTTAGCAAAACCTAAAGCGTCACTAGGGGTTGCACACAGCAAAGATCAGAAAACGCGCTCTGAAATCCTCTCGATGGTGGACAACGCACTATCGAAAGCCAAAGCGCAACCAGACAAGCCATACGGCTTCATTGGCAGTGATACACCTTCTAGTTTGATGGGTAAACAGCAATGGAAAGCGTTGGTTGAAGAAGCCATTCATAGTGATTGGGTTAAATTCCGTTTCCAAGCTGCGAAAAACACATGGGGTAAAGTATTCCACAACGAAGTATTTTCAAGCATCGAAAAAGATGGTGAAACGTATCGTGCGAATCAATACCTATTCGCACTAGAACAGTTAGACGCCACCAACATCTTTGACCAGTATGTCATTGAATCAATGATTAAGATGCTAGAAAGTGGTGAACTTAATGACCCAGTCGCGATTAACATCGCGCAAAGCAGCTTGTCTCAACCATCGTTTATTCGCTGGACAACTAGCATGCTGGAAAAACACGCCAAAGTCGCCTCTAAGCTACACTTTGAAATTCCAGAGGAATGCTTTATCGATCAGCCTCACCACGCAGCACTGTTATGTAATGCCATTCGCCAATCAGGTGCTGAGTTCGGCGTAGATAACTACGGACGTAACTTCCAATCTTTGGAATACATCCAAGAGTTCCGCCCGAACTATGTGAAGCTCGATTACCTATTCACACACAACTTGCACGACGAAAAACAGAAATTCACGCTAACGTCGATCTCTCGTACTGCCCACAACCTTGGTATTACGACTATCGCATCGCGTATCGAAACT
Organism: Vibrio sp. PBL-C16; assembly: GCF_034321865.1. Lineage (NCBI taxonomy): Bacteria > Pseudomonadati > Pseudomonadota > Gammaproteobacteria > Vibrionales > Vibrionaceae > Vibrio > Vibrio sp. PBL-C16. The sequence goes on from NZ_JAXLNY010000001.1 coordinate 1,281,921, forward strand.
CAAATCCAGTTGGATTTCCTCACTGAACACTTTGTTGAGGTATTCCAAGGATTCATCGTCGACAAGGAATAAAAAGGTTTATCAACGATGAAAGACCCTTTACTGAATTCGCTCATCTACGTTAGCCGTTACTATGGGTTAGCTAACTCGCCAGAAGCGCTAGTCAACGGACTACCGCTATCTGACGGTAAACTGACCCCATTTTTGCTACCAAGAGCAGCGGAAAGGGCCGGATTGGTTGCCAAGGAAAACCGCGCAGAGCTGGAGAGCATCTCCAGCCTAATTCTGCCGGCAATCTTAGTTCTTAAAGGCGGTGACTCTTGCGTTCTCAACAGCATCAATATGGAGAAACGCGAGGCCGAAGTCACCACCCTAGAAAGTGGAATGGTGCCGATCTCTATTCCATTAGAAGACCTACTTGAGCAATACACTGGTCGGTACTTTTTAGTTAAAAAGCAATTCCGTTTCGATGAGCGCTCTCCCGAAGTGCTCAAAACCAACGAAGGCCACTGGTTCTGGTCCACCTTGTGGCAGTCAAAACGCATCTACCGTGATGTTTTAATCGCATCACTTCTCATCAACCTCTTTGCGGTTGCCGCTCCGCTATTCACTCGCTTGGTGTACGACAAAGTGGTTCCGAATCTTGCGTTTGAAACCCTATGGGTACTAGCAAGTGGCATCTTTGTCGTGTTCCTGTTCGACTTCATTCTCAAGTCGCTGAGAAATTACTTCATTGATGTGGCGGGCAAGAAGTCTGACATTCTGATTTCATCCAAACTGTTCAGCAAAGTGATGGGGATTAGAATGGAATCGAAGCCGCCTTCGGTCGGTGCCTTCGCTCGCCATTTACAAGAATTCGAATCTATTCGAGAGTTTTTTACTTCAGCGACCGTCAGTGCTCTCATTGATTTGCCTTTTGCCATTTTGTTCTTAGTGATTATATGGCTAATGGCTGGCGATCTTGTGTATGTACCGATGGTGGGCGTGGTCATTTTGATTATTCACTCGCTACTGATACAAGGGCCGCTGCGCCGCTCCATTGAGGAGGGTTCACGCCTAGCATCGCAAAAATATGCCAATTTGATAGAGAGCTTGGCTGGGTTAGAAACCGTAAAAATGCTCAGTGCGCAAAGCCAATTCCAATACCGCTGGGAAGAGGCAGTTGCGCACATGGCGAACTGGAATATAAAAAGCCGCCGAATTACGGATAGCATTCAAAACGCAGCAGGTTTTGTGCAGCAAAGTAGTAACGTAGGGATGATCATCCTAGGCGTTTACTTGATTGCAGAGGGCGACTTAACCATGGGTGGTTTGATTGCCGCAACCATGCTTAGCGGCCGCGCGATAGGTCCTTTGGTTCAGTTATCCTTACTCTCTACGCGCTACAACCAAGCGAAGTCTTCTATGACAATTATCAATCAAGTCATGGAAATGCCGGATGAACAAGAAGAAGGTAAACGTTACATTCACCGTCCAATAGTACAAGGCAAAATTGAACTTGAACGCGTGACCTTCCACTACCCAGATTCACCGGTGGCGTCGATTCGAGATTTGAGCTTGACCATTAACCCAGGCGAAAAAGTAGCGATCATAGGCCGTATCGGTTCGGGTAAAACCACGTTAGAGCGTCTCATCATGGGCTTGTATCAGCCGACGGAAGGTCATGTTCGCATTGATGATACCGACATCGCACAACTGCATCATGTCGACATTCGCCGTAATATTGGTTGTGTGCCGCAAGATTCGAATCTGTTCTTTGGTTCTATCCGCGACAACATTACGCTAGGTCGCCCATTAACCGATGACCGTGACGTACTAGACGCAGCGAATCGTGCCGGTGTTACTGCGTTTACGCAATCTGACCCAGCGGGCTTAGAACGCCAAGTTGGTGAAGGTGGTGCAATGCTTTCGGGTGGTCAACGTCAAGCAGTCACGATCGCTCGTGCATTTTTGGGTCGTCCTCCTGTTCTACTCATGGATGAACCAACCAGTGCGATGGATAACCGCTCAGAGATGCACATTAAGCATCAATTAGCACAGTTGAAACCTAGTGAAACGCTGATTCTGATTACGCATAAAACGTCTATGCTCGACATCGTTGATCGCGTAATTGTGATGGAAAAAGGCAGCATCATTGCAGATGGTCCTAAAGCGCAAGTGCTGAACGATTTGAAACAAGGCAAAGTGCGTGCGGTTAGCTAGCCTGAATTCACATTGATAAAAGACAAGGGCCCCGTTTAACTTGTGTTTAACGGGGCTTATTTTATTGTGAGCCCGAGATAATTAAGTTCTTCAAGCGCGACCCAAACGAGTACAAGGCCAACAATCACGAATAAAATCATAATCGCCTTTTCATCTTCTTCCATTTTTCAACGCCCTAAAAGCTATTTCAATTAATACACCTTAGGTTATCAGGACAAAAGTCATATTCAGCTCGTTTATAAGGAACTAGCGTCATAGAATGTCGGATATGGGATACAGCTCAAAGATTGCTCTTTTCAAAATCACGTCTGCTTTGGTTGAATATAAGTAATGAAGCCAAAGAGTTCGCAATGCTCACTAAGTCTTTGATTAACCAATATAGTACTCTGTGGTACCTCAACACAGAGACAAATGGTGTAAAGAAAAATTGTGATTACTTACAGCAAAAAATCAGCTATAAAAGCCGCTTTCTAGATATCGTCGAGATGAAGAAATGAATGATTGGATCCAATTAGAGCAAGTGAGCCAGTATTTCACTACGGGCTCCCTCGGTTACAAACTATTGATGGGCATTTTTGTCCTGATCGCGTATCGCATCCTGAAGAGGATTGTAAATAGAGCCATCCTAAATTTGGCAACAACGAAAGGTGTAAAAAAGGCTCGTTTGAGTTTTATTCAGCGCTGTTTCAATGTCGCGCTGCTATTTTTGACCGCCTCTATTTTTGCCATTATCACAGGTATTGGCTATGGCGATGTGTCTTTGTTCCTATCGTCCATTTTTGCCGTATTAGGTGTGGCGTTTATTGCGCAGTGGTCAATTCTGAGCAACATCACTGCCAGCTTTTTGATCTTTTTTGTCTTCCCATACCGAGTGGGTGACCGAATTAAAGTCGTAGACAAAGATGAAGACATCTGCGGTGAGATTCAAGAAATCAGCATGTTTCACGTGTTAATTAAGCACGACAACGGTAACTTGATCACTTACCCAAACAACCAGATTTTGCAAAAAGCAGTGCTAAAACTGGCGAAAAACAAGCTAGAGCCAAGTAAAGTAAAATCTCGGATTTATACTCGCAGAAAGAAATATGACCCGTCCTGATATGGGTTGACACTTTTTAACTAAAACGCTCGATGTACTTCATCGGGCGTTTTGTATTTTAAAGCCGTATGAGGCCTCATTTGATTATAGATATCTACGGACTCTGCTACCATCGTCCTTGCTTCTTTCAGATCTTTCGGTTTCTTCAGCAAGAGCTCCATTTTGAGTATCCCATTTACACGCTCAGCTAAAGCATTCTGATAACAGTCATACCCGTCAGTCATTGAGCAAGTCACTCTATGTTTCTTATGGATATCTTGATATTCCTTCGAACAGTATTGTGAACCTCTATCTGAGTGGTGTATTAGCTTTTCTTCACTCTGCCGTTGCCTGAGAGCTGAGATAAATGCCCGCTTAACTGATTGAGTTTTCATGTTGTCATCCACATAAAAACCAACAATCTTCCTTGAATAAGCGTCTGTAACCAAGCTGAGATAACTCTCTCCATTTTGAGTTGGCAAGTAAGTAATATCAGCAACCCACAGTTGTTCTGGCTTCGTTGGTGTCAGCCCATCTTTCACTTTGTTTGGGTGACAGAAAAATCGATGACGGCTGTCAGTCGTTCGGTGATAGGCTCGTCTTGCTCTCACTAACAGCCGATGCTTTCTGAGAAGTTCAAAGAGCTTATCGCGACCTATTTGAATGCCCTTTGTTGCTGCTAAGAACTTCAGTTTACGCGTGCCAATGCGTGGCTGCTTCAGCCTGACTTCATGGACAAAGCCAATGACAGCATGCTCATGATGTTCACAACGAGATTGAGTTTGGCATTGCTTATAATAAGCTTGGCGAGAGATTTGTACTAACTGACAAAACTTCGTAACGCTCAAACCTACTATGGTTTTCTCTTGGACAACGCTTCTTTGTGCTTTTTTGTCACTCTAACACCATAGTCACGTTCCATAACGTTCACGACAGCTTCAAAGAAGTCGGCTTTGAGTTGAGCATCTTCGAGCTGCTTCTCAAGCTCTTTAATACGTTGCTCTGGTGTAGGAGGTGAATTGAACTCGGCCATAGAGTCTCCTTTGGACATAAAGTTAGGTGTCCCTTTAGACCAATCTAGTCGACCATGCTTACGAAGCCAAACCAAAACCGTAGAGCAACCTTGGATGCCATACTTCTCTTGGGCTTGTTTGTAAGTGAGGCTTCCCTTTTCAACCTCATCAACTACAGTGAGTTTAAAAGCGAGGGAGTAATCGCGCTGAGTTCTTTTAGTTGTTGATTTCATAACACTCTCCAATTTTGGGTGTGGAAAGTGTCAACCTTATTTAGGACGGAACAATAACCCACTAAAAAGCCGATGTATCTACATCGGCTTTTTTAATACACTTCTTTTTAAGTTTTAGTGTTGACCTCAACTTAGCTTGAGGTTTTAGCCTTAGTCGCACGATTAAAAATCAACAATGAAAAAAGGAACCATTGTGTCCAAAATTGCGATTATTTATTTCTCTAAAACCGACGTTACTGGTCAGCTTGCTCGCGCGATTGCCGCAGGCCTTGAACAACAAGGCATTAAGCAGCAAGATGAATGTGAAATCCTCTCTCACCGAATTGAAGGCAGTGAGATTATTGAGGGACGTTTTGTGAACCCTAAACTAATGGATGAACTTGCTGAGTGTGATGCGATTATCTTTGGCTCACCGACCTATATGGGCGGTGTAGCAGCGCAGTTTAAAGCATTTGCAGATGCAAGCAGTGAATCTTGGTATTACCAAAAATGGGCGAGCAAAATCGCGGCTGGCTTTACCAGTGGTGGGGCAATGAATGGCGACCAATCTTGCACATTACAATATCTACAAACGCTCGCTAACCAACACGGCATGATGTGGGTCGGGTTGGATAAGATCAGCAATTCTGGGGAGCAAAACCTGAATCGTTATGGTGTACAAGGTGGTATTGTTGCACAAGGTGGTGAAGGTGGTCAGTTGCATGCTTCTGATGTTGCAACGGCGGAGTATCTTGGCAAACGAGTCGCTATGCTCGTGAATAAGCTCTCCACTCGCTAACAATAAAAAGAAGCCCCGTAAGATACATCTTCGGGGCTTCATATTTATCGCTTGTTTTGAGCGCTACTTCTTGATGTAGAGGTCTTTCGAGTAGATACGACCTTCTACGTTGTTCTTGGCAAAACCGCCAACCGTAGGACGAACCAAACGCGCTTGCATGTAGTAGTAAATCGGTGCGATTGGCATATCCGCCGCCAACAATTGCTCGGCTTGATCATAGAAACCTTGGCGTGCTTTCTCATTGGTTGCAGCCAATGCACTGTTCATCGCGTTGTCGTACGCTTCACTGCTGTAACGTGCAAAGTTACCCGAAGAACCTGAGCGAAGTAAGCTCAGGAAAGTAGACGCTTCATTGTAATCACCACACCAGGAAGCGCGCATCACATCGAAATTGCCTTGTTTACGCGCCACTAAGTATGACTTCCACTCTTGGTTTTCTAACTCCACGTGTGCACCGAGATTTTTTTGTAGCATCGACGCTATCGCAACCGCGATCGATTTGTTTGCCTCACTGGTGTTGTACAACAATTTAAAATCGAGCGGCTTGTCTTGGCTGTAACCCGCTTCTTTTAACAACTGACGCGCTTTCTCGTCACGTTGTTGCTGACTCCACTTACTGTATTCAGGCGGCGTCGCATCAAACCCTGCGGTGTACTGATGCGCAAAAGTATAAGCAGGAAGGTTGCCCACTTGCGTGACACCATTCGTAATCACATCGCGCATGATGGAGTACGACACCGCTTGACGCACTCGCACATCATCAAATGGCGGACGAGTGGTATTGAACGCGTAGTAATACGTGCACAATAATGGCACCACCGTGTAAGCCTGCTTGTAATCTTGTTTAAGCTTCTGCGCCATATGAGTCGGCACATCTGACGTGATATCCAGCTCTCCTGCCGCATAACGATTGATCGACGCGTTTTGGTTTTCAAACGGAATATAAGTCACTCTGTTTAGATGCGTATCTGCGCTGTCCCAGTAACTTGGACTCTTAACCAGTTCAATGCGCTCATTCACGACCCACTCATCCAATGTGAATGCACCGTTGCTAACAAATTGGTCTGGATCACTCCACGGCTTGTCGCGGTTTTCCACTGTCGCTTGATGCACTGGCATCATGGACGTGTGCCCAGTCATAGCAACAAAGTACGGCACTTGACTGTCCAACTCAAAACGTAGGGTGTATTTATCCACTGCCTTGATACCGAGATCGTCCAAAGGCTTTTTGCCCTCTGCTACATCGGTGATGTTTTTGATCTTGGTGAGTTTGAGATACCAAACATTTGGAGAAGCGGTTTTCGGATCTACCGCTCGGCGCAGTGAATAGACAAAATCATCCGCTGTCACAGGCTCGCCATTCGACCATTTCGCGTCTTTGCGCAAGTGAAAAGTAAAGGTTTGGTTGTCGTTGGTTTCCCATGATTCTGCCACACCGGGAATAATGTTTCCGTCACGATCTTGAATCACAAGCCCTTCAAATAAGTCACGAATCACATGCATTTCTGGCAGACCTTCGGCTTTCGCTGGGTCAAGCGTCGCCGCCTCTGCGTCATTCGCACGTACTAAATGCTGTTCTGCGGCAAGTTGAATGCCTTTAGGTAAGGTCTCCGCAGCAACTGATGTAGCAAGAAAAGGGGTGAATAAAGAGGAAATCAGCAACGCCGTTGAATGTTTTTTAAAATCCATATCGTTTTTCGTTCTCCTAACGAGTCTTGTGAAGCAAATTCCACAATTAACATTTCAACCGTTGACGAGTTTAAACGGTTCAGTTTAGCTAGGTGTAATTAGCTTAGATATTGATACTACTTCATCAATCAGGAGATTACGGTGAGTCTAATTCCAAGAACGGAAAGAGCGGCATTTTTAATTCGGCCAACATCATACGGTCAATCCGTGCTTGGTGCGCCATTACTGTATTTTCCGGCTCAAGTCGAAAGTGCTTCGCGAGGTTTGATTTTGGCAGGCACTCACGGGGACGAGACGGCCTCGATTGCAGGTTTGTCCTGCGCGCTAAGAAGCTTGCCTGCTGAAAACTTACGACATGATGTGATTCTGTCAATGAATCCTGACGGCAACCAACTAGGCACACGCGCAAATGCAAACCAAGTGGATCTCAATCGCGCGTTTCCAACCCAAAATTGGACTGAGCATGGCACAGTGTATCGATGGAGCTCTCACACACCCGTTCGAGACGTACAGGTGAAAACTGGCACTAAAAACCAACTAGAGCCTGAAGTTAGCGCATTAATTAACTTGATTGAACTGCGCAAGCCAAAGTTTGTGGTGTCGTTTCATGAACCGCTTGCTTTTGTGGATGATCCCAAACATTCCGACCTTGCCAAATGGCTCGGCGAGCAGTTCCAACTGCCAATCGTTGACGATATCGACTACGAAACACCCGGCTCATTCGGCACTTGGTGTAGTGAACGTGATTTACCTTGCATCACGTTGGAGTTACCAGCGATTTCTGCCGATCTCACCATTGAAAAACATCTCTCTGCTTTTATTGCTTTGCTGAGGCACGATCCGGATCTCTAGTCCGCTGTTAAACAAGCGATCATGTGAGGATCTGTTTGATGTCGGTACTGATATCGCTGATCAACTGACGGGCACTGTCGTCTCTTTGCTGAACCAAGATGATAAACAGCAAATCGGTGATCACGTTTTGCGCGGTACGCGAAGCAATGGATGAGCTGCGATGTTCCGTTTCATTGGCAATCGTATCAAACGTAATATCGGCAATACCGCGCAAGCGACTTCTTCCAGGCGCAGATAACGCAATCACCTTCGCGCCCTGTTCTTTTGCCGCTTCTGCCGCGACGAGAATTTCTTTGCGCTCACCCGAAAACGAGATTGCGATCTGAACATCTTCTGGAGAGAGCGTGCGGGCAACAGCAATCTGCACGTGGCTGTCTTGTTCAGAAAGCGCCGTAATACCAAGTTTAAGCAGTTTAAAGCTTAAATCCTTCGCGGTCAGTGCAGAGCCCCCAATCCCGACCACTTGCACTCGACGCGCTTCACTCAACCATTTCACCGCTTGGTGACACGCTTCATAAGACAGCGCATTGGTGGTTTGAAACATAGCGTCGGTTTTTGCTTTCACCAGTTTCTGTGAAATAACCGCGATGGGATCATCTGCCAAAATATCACTGTGCAACGGTGTCGACTGCATCGCATGCTTACGGCCAATCTCTTCATTCAGAGCTAACTTAAACTCGCTGTAGCCTTTAAAGCCAATACGCTGAGTAAATTTCACAATGCTCGATTGACTCACTTTTACTTGCGCCGCAAGTTCTTGGCTGGTGAGCTGCGCTGCCTTTTCTGCGTTTTCAACAATCCAATCGCCGACCAAACGACCACTTTGCGAAAGCTGAGTACGCCTCGCGACTATCTTATTGATAACTGACACAACAAAAACCTCAAAAATTTTAAATAAATTATTCCAAAACAAAAATAATAAGAGTTTGATTTAACCCCCTGATTATTCTAACCAAGGCAGTTAATCCTGGATGTAATAGACGTATATTTTCTCTCATTATTCCAAATTTCTCCTGCATAAAGAATAACCTCAAGTGTGATTTTTATCACCAAACCTGAATATTTTATTCCATAAAATCGCCCTCAGATTGAACATTACGAAGAGTGCAAAACATGAAAATTGATTTAAGCAGATTGGTGACAGAAAGCCGTAACCCAGCCAGTGCCGAGATCGATACGCTTTCGACCATCGAGATGCTGCAAGTCATTAATGAAGAGGATCAAAAAGTCCCGCTCGCGGTAAAAGCGGTGCTACCACAAATTGCAGAGACAGTTGACGCAATTACCCAAGCTTTTGCAAATGGTGGCCGTTTAATTTACATGGGAGCTGGTACGTCAGGTCGCTTAGGCATTCTTGATGCAAGCGAGTGTCCTCCTACCTACGGCACGCATCCAGATATGGTGATTGGCTTAATTGCTGGTGGGCATCAAGCGATTTTAAAAGCGGTAGAAAACGCAGAAGACAACGCGAAAATGGGTCAAGACGACTTAAAAGCACTTCACCTCACCAAGCATGACGTGGTTGTAGGCATTGCAGCGAGTGGCCGTACACCTTATGTACTAGGTGGTTTGGACTACGCTAAATCCATCGGAGCCACGACCGCATCTATCGCCTGTAATCCAGAATGTGCCATGGCAGAAGCAGCCGACATCGCGATTCTGCCGATAGTTGGCGCAGAGGTTGTCACTGGATCTTCTCGCATGAAAGCCGGCACCGCACAAAAACTGGTGCTAAACATGCTCACGACAGGCGCAATGATTCGTAGCGGTAAGGTATTTGGCAACTTAATGGTGGATGTAGAAGCCACTAACGCCAAGCTCATCCAACGCCAAACCAACATTGTTGTGGAAGCAACCGGCGCATCAAAAGAAGAAGCAGAGCGAGCATTAAAGGCCTGCGGTCGCCACTGCAAAACCGCCATCTTAATGATTTTGGCCGATTTGGATGCCGAACAAGCCAAATCACGCCTCGCCGCGCACAACGGCTTTATTCGCGCAGCACTAAATAATAACTAAATAATCCGAGTTCTGAAGGATAGACCCTATGGCAAAAATAACTTCAAACACAGTATCGCAGTTGCTGTCCGCAGTGGGTGGCAGTAACAACGTAAGCAAATGTGGTAACTGTATGACGCGTTTGCGTTTATCGCTCGCCAACAATGGTTTGGCTGATCAGTCTGTTATCAAGCAAATTCCCGGCGTAATGGGTGTGGTGGAAAGCGATGAGCAATTTCAGATCATTCTCGGTCCCGGAAAAGCTCAACAAGCGGCTGAGATGATGAATCAATTGATCAACAGCTTAACTTCTGGTGACAGTGAAGAACCAGATATGCCGCAACAAGATCTTTCTGCCGTCGCGGCCGAGCAGAAAAAACAGATGAAGAGCAAGCAAACCAGTGCGGTTCAGCGTTTTTTAAGCAAGTTTGCCACTATCTTTACGCCGTTGATCCCTGGTTTTATTGCCGCTGGTTTGTTGCTAGGTTTTGCGACGTTATTGGAACAAATGTTTGTTCTCGACCAGACACCAAGCCAGTTTATGTTGGATTTGATCGCCTACATGAAAGTCTTTGGTAAGGGTCTGTTTGCTTTCCTAAGTATTCTGATTGGTTACAACGCGCAGCAAGCATTTGGCGGCTCTGGTGTTAATGGTGCCATTCTCGCCTCTTTGTTTGTGCTGGGTTACAACCCAGAGGCGACATCCGGCATTTACTCTGGCATGAACGAGTTTTTCGGCTTTGCGATTGATCCGCGCGGCAACATTATCGGCGTACTTTTAGCAGCGATCATCGGTGCACAAGTCGAGCGTAAGGTTCGTCAATACATGCCAGATGATCTGGACATGATCTTAACGTCCGTTATCACTCTGTTGATCATGGGTGCGGTAACCTTCTTGATCATCATGCCAATCGGCGGCGAGCTGTTTAAAGGGATGTCTTGGTTATTCCTCAACTTGAACGATAACCCATTAGGCGCTGCAATCTTGGCAGGTTTGTTCTTAATTTCTGTGGTATTTGGCATCCACCAGGGTTTTGTTCCAGTGTACTTCGCATTGATGGAAGCACAGGGCTTTAACTCACTATTCCCTATCCTGGCGATGGCAGGTGGCGGTCAGGTTGGCGCGTCAATGGCGCTGTATTTCAAAGCCAAAAAAGACGCTCTACTGCGCACTCAAGTTAAAGGCGCTATTATTCCGGGTCTTCTAGGCATTGGCGAACCATTGATTTACGGCGTGACATTACCACGTGTAAAACCATTCGTTACCGCTTGTATTGGTGGTGCTGCGGGCGGCTTCTTTATCGGTTTAGTTTCTTACCTTGGCTTACCAGTTGGTCTTAATACGGTGTTTGGCCCGTCCGGTATCGTGGCGATTCCTCTCATGACATCTGAAAATGGCATCTTCCCGGGCATGATGGTGTTTGTTGCTGGCCTGCTTATCTCTTATATCGTTGGCTTCCTCGCGACTTACTTCTTTGGCTGCAAAGACGTCGATTTAAGCTAAATCATTCTTCCCCTATAGGAATGGACTAGCTCGCGCCCTTGGCAAACAAGGGCGCACCCTCTCTCTACTTCACGATAATTTTTCTTATTCCGTTACTCGGAAGGGGCTTTGTCGTACCTAAAACAATAGAAATGAAAGGTCGTTAATCATGAAAAAGCACATTTTGACTCTACTTCTCCCTACATTGATGGCATCAAACGCAATGGCAGCGCAGCTGTATCAAGCGGAAGATGGGTCAGTTTTAAATATTTACTCTCGTCTTGGTTTCAATGTCACCAGTAAAAATAACGAGCACGGCGATGCAAATGGCGAGTTTGATGGCCGTATTGGTTTAAACGGTTCACAAACCATCAACGAGTACGCGTCGATCATCGGCCAAGCGCAATACCAAGTGGGTGCCGCTGAATACGCAAACCAAGTAAACGACAAACCGTCTCTGACCGCACGTTATGTATGGGCGGGTATTGATGCGAAAGATTATGGTCGCATTACTGGTGGTCGCGTGGCATCTGGGTTGATTATGTTTACCGACATTGGTGATGTGTTCGCCTCTTCCGATGTTTCTATGGCGCGCCAAGCGAATAAAGTCGACAAAACCGCAACGCAAGTTTTCCGTCAAGATGGCACGCTGCAATACCAAAACAGCCTAGGTAATGTCGATTTTTCTGTCGCGTACATTTTAGGAAACAACACTTCTGAGCTCGACTACGGTTACAACGCTGCACTGCGTTATACGCTAGACATGGGGAATTTGGGTACCTTGGCACCAGTGATAGCGATGCAGAAGAATAAAGGTGATGCACGTGAAAGCAACGACACCGATTACACATTCTGGGGTGCAGGTACGCGTTACTACCTAGGTGATTTGATGTTGGGTGCGTTGTACTCGGAAGATGAACTAGAGGGCTATTACTCACAAACCAGTACCGACAAAGTGATGGAACTAACGGCGGTTTACAGTGTAAATGACAAATGGGCACTGCGTGCTGGTTATCGTTCTTTAGAAAATAGTGATGGTGACGAGCTAGAGCTGAAAGATACAACGCTAGAAGTGCAATACAAACTGACGCCTCGTTCTTCTATCTACACAAACTACGTTGATCGTAACGGCTCGCGTGGCTACAGCAATGGACAAGAAGTCTCGTTTGGCGGTGCACACGCAGACGAAAGCTACTACCACTTAGGTCTCCGTTACGAGCTGTAAGCACGATACTTAATGTAAGTTAGCTGAATCCATGAGCTTCTTCTATGTCCGGTCAGTAGTTATTGCCTTTAATGCTGATTTGAAGAAGCTCACCCTCGCAATATGTTTTCTTCGTTACCTGTTTTAACCAACACGCCTGCATCAGGGAGGCTGGTGACAGTAGCTAACAATTTTCCATCAACAAAGTGCAATGCCGCATAATCGTGAATGCCATAACAAGTGATGCTCGGTTGAGAACGAGCAAAGGCTTGGAAAACCTCGAACTTCTCACCTACATGAGAAAAATGTGCCGCAGCCAAACCGTCAATAAATCCAAGACAACGCATAACTTGGTATGCTTCGGGATCACTGTCTGTCACCGCAAACTCAAACCAACAAATTGCACCTGCGCTCATGCCACAAATGATGATGCCTTGTTCATAACACTGCTTGAGTATTCTATCGATTCCCCATTCGCGCCAAATGGCCAACATCGAACGCGTATTACCGCCACCTACGTAAATGATGTCTTGTTCAAATAGCGTTTCTTTCCAACCAGCTTCAAACTTAAACAGCGGAAAATGGGTCACGTTTTCACTAAGCTTCGCATCGTAAAAACGTTCAATCACTTCATCAGCATCTCCCGTGGCTGTAGGTATAAAACAAATGTTTGGATTCTCCTTACAAGACAAAGACAAAATGTATTGATCGAGCGGGCTCGGATTCTCTCCCATCATCCAGCCCCCACCGCCAATCGCAATACAGTGTTTTCGCATTCCTTTGCTTCCTCAATTGTTGCTAAGTTTGTTGTCGCTATTCGCCGACAGAATATATGTTCCTAAAGTGTTCGATGAACGCTCGCGTTCTTCTTGGTAAGTGCTCACGTTTTGGGTAAAGCAGATAAAGCGGCAAAATCGCATCCGTTTGCCATTCTGGCAGCAAACTCACGAGTTGTTCTTTTTGTGCAGGGTCGAGTTTAGCCAGTGCAAATTCATCTAACATGGCTACACCACAGCCAGTCAAAGTAGCATCCAACATGGACTGGACAAGATTAAAACTCAGCGTACTTTCTAACTCAATGCTGCACTGCTGTTGAGTTTGCTTATGCGTAAACGTCCACTTGTCTAACACCAAGTCACGACTTTTATAAAGGATGTGCTCTAAGTCACCAAGCTCCTCTGGCGTACTTACATTTGGTTTATCAGCTAAATACGAGCGATGAGCGATCGGTTTACAGTGTAAAGTGCGTAGCTGATGGCCGACGTATCCCTCTGGGGGAGTATCGGTAAAGTAGAATGCGATATCAAACCCAGCCTCAATCAAGTCGAGAGGTGTCTCTGTGAAGATCACTTCAACACTCACTTGTGGATGTTGCAATCGAAACTCGATCAATGTTTGGCTGAGTAACGCAGCTCCGAAAGAAGCGGACGCCGCTATTCTCAATTTTCCCGATACGATCTCGTTTGCCATGACTTGCTCATTGATCTGCTCAGCGCCTTCGAGCAGTTGCTTTACCTGCTGATAAAACCGCAAACCATCGTAGGTCAAATTAAACTGGCGCGTAGTTCGCTGAATAAGCTGCACCGACAATATGTCTTCAAGCTGTTTAAGTTGCCGACTTACATGCGCATTCGAACAATTCAGTCGCTTTGCTGCACCAGCAATACTTCGTTCCTCACACAAAGCGACGTAAAGTGGTACGTAGCTGAGCCATTTTATTTCCATACAGTAATTCTGAATCTCTAAAATCAAACTACTGGAAATAATAGAAAGCCTCTAAACTCTGTACAACCTAAATTTGAAAGGATGAGTTATGAGTGTTTTCGACACGTGGTTAAAAGGTCAAGTCATTAAAGATCACATCACTAATCCCAATATCATCGTTGGCGATTACAGCTATTACTCGGGCTTCTATCATCAAAAAAGCTTCGAAGAGCAAGCGGTACGCTACTTGTTGGGTGACCCCGTCACACTTCAAGAATGGCAAAGTAGAGAACCCGATAGCATCGACAAATTAATCATTGGCAAGTTTTGTTCCATCGCTTCTGGAGCCACCTTCATGATGGCAGGAAACCAAGGTCATCGCATTGACTGGATTTCGACCTTCCCCTTCTCTCCTGAAGAATTTGGAGAAGGCGTACAAGACGGTTTCGAGCGTGCCGGAGATACAGTGGTGGGGAACGATGTTTGGATTGGCAGTGAGGCGATGATCATGCCCGGAGTAAACATCGGCGATGGAGCCGTCATCGGAGCACGCGCCGTAGTGACGAAAGACGTGCAACCTTATTCGGTGGTGGTTGGAAACAACCAAGTCGTACGTCAACGATTTAGCGATAAAGAGATTGAGACTCTACTCAATATCCATTGGTGGAACTGGCCAATAGAACACATTAAACAAGCAATGAAAGTAATGTGTAGCAGCCAAGCCGGTGCGCTTGCGGACTACTATCAAGAGCACATTGTCGATTTGTAGATAAACAAAAGCCCACACATCTTGTTGCGACGTGTGGGCTCAATGAGTAAGAAAGCTTAAACCGCAGCGACGTCCTCTTCTTCCAAGTTCGCCGAGACTTTAATTTCGTATTGATTGAAACGGAACGAACAACCGCCATGAGTGCGCTTTGTCGTTACTTGTTCGTCGCCAAACTGCACCGTCACGCGTGTGAAGACACGCTCTTTGGCTTCGACAATATTTTCTTCTAACGCGACTTCAAAGTCATGTTCCGTTTGTTCTAGCTTTTGCTTTATCGCTTCAAGCTGCTCGTTGTTTTGTGTTTTCATCACGTCAATCTGAGCTTGTTCTTCGTCGGTACGTTCGGCTTTAGGACGTTTCTTAAATTCGAGCTCTTTACGAATCACATCCATCGTTCCTTCTTGAGCGCGTTTGTATTGATCTTTGAGCTCTGCTAATCGCTCCTTAAATGCAGAATAGCGCGCAAACGCTTCTACCTTTGTGGCGGTGTCGCCTTCTACGCCCAATTGTAAGCACACCACTTTGCCACCGACTTTTGCATCTCCGCCGCTGAGCGTACCGTTCCTACCGTTCGCATCCAGCACCGTCAGATTGCGCCGACAAACAATATCGTTATTCATACTGTGCACCGCCAACTCAATATCTTCGCCGGCTTGCAAATCACAATATTGGGCGTAGCTGGCACGAATCGAACCTTTGGCTTTGACGTGACAACTCTTTGGCTGGCCATCACTCACGGTGTGGCCAATGATCCCTTTACCAACTTGAATGTCGTCTTGCGCTTGTACTTCAGCCGATTCAATGAAGCCGCCTACAGTAATAGAGCCCGTCGCTTTAACAATCATTCCGGATTCGATGTTGCCACCGATAATCACATTCCCTTTGAATTTCACGTGACCTGTATTCACGCCAACGCTATTGAGACAGAGTGCGTTATCAACTTCAATGGTTTTGTCTTTAATTAGAGGCGTACCGGATACCGATGCAATCAATAGGTTTGGGTCGTGCTTGCTTATCTCGGTGCCCTTGCCTGGCTTCATTGGGCTGTCTTTTCCAGCTTGTGGAGGAATCACTCGCCCTTGAACAGTAAAACCTGGCGTACCTTTGGTCGCAGGCGTGCGGCGCATCACCTCATCGCCTACGTCAACCGCGATAGTTTCACCGAGGTTACGTAAATCAATTTTGTCGCTAGCAGATTGGCCGTCTTTGGGTTTGAGGATGCGTTTGGTGATGTCTTTAACGAGAGGAGTAAAAAGAGCGTCTTTGCCTTTGATAGGTTGCTTACCAACCGCTACAGGTTGAGAAAAAGTTTCGCCGGGTTTGAGCTGAGTGCTGACAACCAACACTTTCTTCAAAGCCAGTTTGTTGATGCCTTTCGAAACTCGCGCTTGAGCAAGGGCTTGAACAATCTCGGGGCCACGTAAACCTCGGCCTCCGTACGCACCGACAACGTTCATACTGGCGAGCATGTCATTATTCGATAATTCGACCTCAACTTGCGCGTTGCGTTTTTCCGCAATGACGATGCCTTCGTAAGCTTCGGCTTTACGTTCTTTGGCGCAGTTAATGAACCTAACGACTTCCCCCTCAACAACAAACATCCTTTCAGCGTTCATTGCGACGAGCTGCTCGTTTAATTCATTTTGATTTAGCTCACCACCGAGGTCCACTTCTCCCGGAAGACGGGCTATCACCTTGGTCTTATCTTCAGATAACTCAAGACACAGCTTCCACATACCCTTACCACTTTGCTTCCCATCAACACTTTCAGTCTAACCAAATCCGTTTTCTGAACAAACCTCGCATTTCTTATTATAGGGCTCACGTCACTAAAGAAAGTAATCCATCAATAACGGTTAAACCGCATATTAAGAGAAAACTCGATTTAACCTAAAGCTCAATCAAAATACACGCTGAAACAAAAAGGAGCTGGATTTACAGTGTAAAATCAGCTCCCAATAATTTCATTTACAGTGTAAATTTCCCTTTATTGTTTACAGTGTAAATCGCTCCAAATGTGTCTTACTTCGTCCCTTAACTGCTGCTCAACTTGCCTTCTTCCAGGTAAACCAAATTGCTGAGCACATTCAGTCCAACTACGGTTAAGAAAAAGCTTACTAATCATCAAGTCGGAAACAGAGTTCAAACCTAAATTAAGTAACCACTGTTGAAGCCACACAGACACAGACTCATAACTGTTACCACCATCAGCATAACATTCAATTAGTAATAACTTAGCGGGATGAAGTGGACTCATTCCCAAAGGTTGCGGCAATAGAGCTCGAAAAATAGGGGCTTCTAATTTTGGATAGACGTCAGCCACATTGTTAGACAACATTTCTTCAAATAGCGCCTGAGATTGGTCGACCCAAGCCGTCTGTTGGGAATCACAAGGTTTGACCATCAAGACTGAATAACAACCGCTAGCAGCATCGCGCATTGACCCTAAGCGAATTGTACGGAAGTTCGATTGTCGCCAGAAATAGAGCAACTCTTCCGTCGCACCAAAACTCGTGGATAAGTAGGCAATGTGTTTAGCAGCCATTTGCTCAAGTTGCTGCAGAATTTTTTGACCAATGCCTTTGCCTTGCAATGCTGGATGAACCGCAATTCTCATGACTCGCAGCGTCGATAGATTCGCGACATTCGGGAATCCTAGGTGGTTTGCAATCGTAATTGGGGCTAAGTGTCCTTTAGGACGACGCTTACCAAGCTGGATTTCTTCAATCAATTCATCGTCAAGGCCCCCCTCTTCGACCGCTAATATCACCCCCACAACCGCATTATCTTGCTTAGCAAAATAGAGCTGACTGTTGTCGTCTTGCAAAAGGTGAATCAAATCATTCGGCGAGGTCTGATAATGAGCATTCACCAAAAGAGCGAAGCACTCACGCAGCAAACTAGGCTGCGATATCAAATTGTTCTTATCGGCTTTAGAAAGGGAAATTGAGTCGACCTGTTTAAGTTGATGGTGCGTTAACTCCGCATCCAACAAAAACGCGTCATAGAGCCATGATTCAAGCGCATCATTCATGCTCCAGCGGATGGGCTGTGTCATGTGCCATGTTTTCATTCCCGAACGCTGTTTCTGAAGCCAATCAACAAATTTAATCGTAAAGCCCCGGCCACAACCTTCATAACCATGAACAGTCGTAGAAAAAACGAGTCGATGATAATGTTCGGTAATGCTTTTGAGCATAGGAACTGGAGTTGCAGCCGCTTCATCGACAAGTAACAAATCACATTCAGGTCGACTCAATAATAGTTCATCTGGAGCAATAAATTGAATGGCTCCCTGCCCTGATTCTAATCTGTCCTTCTTAATACGCTGTGCGCTAGGGAGTAAACGTAAAGCATGTTGGTAAACAGGCTCAACGGCTTTTATAGATGGTGCCGTAATTAAGATTCTAAGCGGCTTCTGCTGTAATAAGTTCGCACACGCAATTCCGAGGGCACTTGTTTTTCCACGTCCACGATCAGCGGTCAAAATTAATGGTCGCTTTCGATGTCCTGTCACCACCTTTTCAATTAGAGAAATGGCATGTTCTTGTTCCGTGTAGTGGCTTTCTTTTTCTGCTTGCTTGATGTCTGGAGCCGTTGGCAATGGTTTGTCTTGCTCAATAACAACGAACTTCTCCCATTGTTTGTGCATCCATTGCTGAGCAAAATTCGCATTTTGTCGCAGCTCAGTAATGACAATAAGAAAACCGCCGCCAACCAATGAGCCAAGCGCGGCGGTAAAACTATTGGCGTCAAAGCCATTTCGAGCATCAAACAATAGAACGTCACACTCTCTGCCTAGCAACATGTGCCCTTGTTTAGACGAAACACTGGATACGTTTTTCAAACCAAAATAACCAACAGAAAACCAACGTTGATGGCGCTGCGTTTTATGGAACTCTGACATCAACGCATTTTGCCAAGAAGCCTCCCCTTGAATGACAACACCAATCCTTTGGAAAGATTGGTGAGCTTGATGTTGAAGTGATGAAAGGAAATCAGATTGTGTCTGCATTTTGTCTATCCAACGTTGAACTGACGCAATGGTATCACATCTTTAATTTGACGCTTCTCAGATATAAAAAAACCGCCCGGAGGCGGTTGATTCAATCATCATTTGTTATTGCAGTTTGGTTTGTACAAACGCAAGAATCTCTTCCATTAAGCTGTCGTCAACTTTCTTCAAGTTCAACGCCAGGCTGCTACCTTTTCGGCTATAGCTTGCTCGACCTTTAACTAAGTCGACTTTTTCCGTCTTCTTACCAGGTTTTGCTGGTGCAAGTTCAGTAATCCAATTTTCGATGCTTTCCGTGACTTCTTTTGTCAGACGAGCAACGCCTTGAGCAGTGCTTCGCTGCCACAAAAACCCTTCGCTAGAGCGACATTTATCTAACAGCTCTTGCTGCTGCTCTGGCGTTAGCGTTGAAAACTGTTTGTGCAGTTTCACGATTGTTGGGCGACCGAGATCGCCAACATTCGGATACGCTTGAAGCAGTTCTAACGGTAATGCTGCGGCTTTTAAAGCGCCACTTACCAACGCTTCACTGCACTGGAACATTTTTGCCAATGCTTTCTGATCCTCAGCTTCACCACTATCAAGCTTAGCCTGCATCTCTTTCCCTTTTTCATATAAAGAGAGCGGCTTGTGAGCATTTGCCACATCAGACAAAAACTTAGCATGGTCAGTATTAATGTTGTCAGCAACATAAACCAAAAAGTCTTGTTCAGCGAGGATACAAGACATGCGACGACGGCTACCATCTAAAACTTCAATCTTGCCATCTTCAGTTCTACGACCCACTGCTGGATATTGTTGGCCACGCTCTTTGAGTGTGACTAAAACATCAGATAAAGCATGTTCGTTTAAGAACGATTGCTCACGAGCGTTATCAACAAATACTGTTGTTTCTGTCGCAACTTTATTTGCAGGAATACGCACAAGTTCAAACTGAACAATATTTTCACCTGCAACTGCTAGTTCAATCGTTTGAGCTTTCTCTTTTGCCGCAGTTTGCGCCTCTTGCGGAGTCACAACACGACGCTTATTCGTTTTGCCAAATAATTTCGCGTTTAATTCAGACGTTTTCAAAGCCATTTACTTATTACCCCTGATTCAATGACGGCCAATTAGAGTGCAGCACACGCTCTAATTCCAGTGCGCTTTTATGAACAGCGTCTTGCGCGGTAGCTAGTGTCTTCTTACCGCCTTCAAAATCGCTTACTGTCAGATCAAATACTGTGCTGTAGGTATCGGCACAGGTTTCAAACGCACGGCTACGAGGAATAGTAGCCATCATAACTTGGTCACCTAGAAGATAGTTCATTTCAGTTAAAACAGAAACTTGCTTCTTATTGTCGTCCTCAAACATGGTTGGCATCAAGCGAACAAACTCAAGACCATTCCAGTCCTCCGGGAACATTTCATATACCGTAGGCAAATGCTGGAAGAAGTTTACTGTTGAAGCCCAGTCCAGACGCTTAGCCGCACAAGGAATTAGCAAGGCATTTGATGCATACATCGCATTCCATACTAATGGGTCAACGTGTGGACCGGTATCAATCATAATGATATCGAAGTCATCAGCAATTTTATCAATCAGTTGCTCTTTCAGCAGACGGACGATATCGAGTGATGGGTCTTCAGATAGCGTTTGCCATGCTTCCGCATTAAACATCGCGTCTTCTGGAAACGCTGAAATCGACTTTAAGTTCGGATATTGCGTTGGCAGCAATACGTTTTTACGTAAAAATTCACTGTCAATTTCCACACCATCAGGCACGTTACCCAACATAATGTCTACCGCAGAATAGATATTATCATGCTCTGCCATGCTGATTTGCGGGTTGAGGAATAAACGTAGCGAGCCTTGTGGGTCTAAGTCGATTAAACAAATACGGTATCGTTTATCCAAATTTAGCGCTAAACATGCTGCTAAATGAACCGCGGTCATTGATTTACCTGTACCGCCCTTTTGGTTCTGCACATTAATAATCCAAGGTTTGTTACCTGAATTCTTTTTACGCTCATGAAATTTAGGCACTTCAGCCGCATCCATGAGCATGTGTGCTTCTTCTAACGTAATTGAATAATGATTCGCGTTGTTTTTGGTAAATTGATGCCCAGCGGCTTCCATTTTACCAATCGCGTCGTCGAGCTTACGGCGAGTTAGACCAGAACGGGTTTCCATCATCGCTTTCGACATTGGTGGGAAGTAGTTATCGCTTCGCTCTTCTAAAACAATTTCAATACGGTCAGCTTGAACCTGCTGAGTCAGCTCCGCTAACTCAAGAAGGTTTTCAATCGTTTTTTCTCTTTTCATGCCAAATTCCGTTGGAAGGATTTATAATTGCAATTGTACAGCAGTAAAGACCAAAAACAACAAAAAGGTGCACAAACATTTTGAATAACCATCACATAAAAAAACACCCAAATCGACGCTTTTATGATTTATGGTCAAAAAGATAACTATTTTTAATCAAATAATCTTCTCATAAGTGGACACCTAAACTTAAAAATAAAAAGTGTTACAGCGTCACTCATTTACAATGTAAATCAATTTTCTACCGGAACGATTATAATCTTAAGCTAAATTACGGATTATGTTAGACCAACCTAATTTAAACGAAAAATAGTAAGTAATATCGGAACAATAAAGACCTGAACACCTTGATCATGTCTCCGAACAAAATAGGGCAGTTCTAGCGAAACATCTATGGAAGTATGATCAAGGTATACTTATGATCATGCTTCCGTGTTAATAAACAAATCCGAAAGCATGATCATGGCAAAATTGAGCAGAGTACGGTGTAAACACGCAAATAAAATAAGATCCATTAATCGGAAATATGATCAAGCCTTAGAATCTCTCGGAAGCATGAGTTTTCTTCTCTGATTTACGGTTGAGTGCAGACAGAATGGGGGATTGAGCAGAAATTGACGGTATAGAAGCCGGAACAATGAAATTGCGCAAGTTGCTATGATAAATCACACTCTCATGATCATGCTTCCTGTAAATAAGCAGAGACTAGGATTTACTTCTAAATATGAGCGACTTGAATGTATTTTAATCAGATGAGTGATATCTCATCAATATGGGTGCCAGAACGATAGATATATTGGCTCTTGATCATCGATCCGAGTATAAATAACATTACCAATGCACAATATAATCATCGTGAAGATCATTATTAAATACTGCATCTGTGGATAACCTGTAAAAACATCATGATCATCGTTTCAAGACTCTTTTGATCATCTTTTCATAACCTTAATGATCATGCTTACGAATAAATATGATCATGCTTTCAGGTTATTGTTGATCATACTTTCAGACTTCTTATGATCATAGTTCCGAAATACATGAAAATAATAGCCTTATAGAACAAAAGCTTAGAGAAAAACTCCAAGCCAGATCATTAGATCATATAATCAATTAAGATCAGATTAATCAAAAAGATCAGTTATTTAAAAAACAATCTTTTTTCTTTATTTATGATCTGTTTTTCTTTATTCTTCGGAACCATAGCACAACTACGGCTAGTGTGATCTGGATCTAAAATGACGGCTGATGAAAAAATTCTGATTAAAGCACCGAGAAGCCACAAAGATGGCCATCTTTTTGAGGTACATGAATCCTCTGCGGATTGGGTAGAGCAGTACCAACATTTCAAAGGGGTGACCAAAAGCATCTTAGAGTTGCTTAATCTGATCTCATTACGAGGCTTCAGCAGCAAGGATGGTTTGGTTTCAACCACAGAGATTGTGGAAGCAACAGATGGGCAACTCACACGCGCAGCCCTGCAACAACGTTTGCGCGCGGCAGTAAATATTGGTTTATTTACTCAAACTCCAGTGCGTTTTGAAGAGGGACTTGCTGGTAAAACGATGCTACATAAATTTGTGAATCCCAATCAGCTTATATCTGTGTTGGGAGCAACAAGTCTTGTTACCGACAAAGTTCGCCAGAACGAGAAACAAAAACGTTCGAAAGCATTGGCTCAGACTCAAGTAAACAAACGTTTGTTGAATGAGCACGGGTTAAACACACCTCCCACGATGAAAGATGAAGCCGATCAATTTGTTGTATCTCCAACAAATTGGGCTGGGATCATTGACCAAGCACTTGCGCCACCAAGAACTCGAAAAAGTTATCAGAAATCCATGGTGTCGATCTCTGGCACAAAAGCCGTTATCGAGACGCGATCATCCAAAAATATCATGACTGTGGATGATCTCATGACCCTGTTCGCTCTCTTCACGTTAACGGTTCAGTATCATGATCATCACAAAGATCAGTATCAGCTTGATGCGGCTCACGTACCAAACAAAACGCCGCTATACATCACTGATATTTTGTCGCTCAGAGGCAAAAAAGACAGTGGTCCAGCTCGTGATTCCATTCGCGATAGCATTGATCGCATTGAATTCACTGATTTTCAGCTCCATGAACTTACTGGACGTTGGCTAAGTGAAAACATGCCAGAGGGCTTCAAAAGTGATCGTTTTCGTTTTCTTGCTCGAACCATCACGGCCTCTGAAGAGGCACCTGTGGAGGGAAGCGATGGTGAAATTCGTATCAAGCCAAACTTATATATTTTAGTTTGGGAACCTTCGTTCTATGAAGAGCTGTTAACGCGCGATTATTTCTTCTTGTTTCCGCCAGAGATCTTGAAACAACATACTTTGGTGTTTCAACTGTACTCTTTCTTCCGTAGTCGCATGGTTCGTCGTCACACGGATTGCATGCTACTGAGTGAGTTAAACCAGAAACTTGCACGTAACATTGAATGGCGACGTTTCTCCATGGATTTGATCCGAGAACTAAAGCGTTTGTCTGATGGAAAAGGGAATGATGATCTATTCGTCGTTAATTTGTGGGGTTATCACCTGACGATCGAAACCATGATCGAAAATGACAAAGTGATGGACTACCAGATCGACATCAAATGTGATGTCGAAGAGGTCTTACGTTATTCGCGAGCGCGTACAACCAACGCAGGTAAGCGCAACATGGCGCCTACGCTGCCAAACCCGCTTCGTAATGAGATGGTAACCCGACAGCAGCTTGAGGAGCTCTCAGGCATCATAGACGGCGAATTTGAGCCCATTCAACGCAAAGCACCGTCTCCAAGAGGAAATTTAGGGCGACGCGTGAAGCAAAGAAAACATTTGGTAGAGATCAATGCTGATGAGATCACCATTACTCTATCTAAATATACCTCACCAGAGGCTCTAGAACGCAGTATAACGGCTTTGTCTGCGATGACAGGGCACTCGTATGCCTCAATCAAAGAAGAGTGCTCAGATTACATAGAGAAGCTCGATTGGCTAAGGGTAGGGGATGAGCCGATTCCTTATGAGACATTAAGTAAAACCGTCGAGCTGTTTAACACCCAGAACGATGTTAAGCATCTTACCATCGAGCGCTTGATTGCGGGGTTAGCGGTGCGTCGGAAAGTTTGTCGTCAAATCTTCGATGGTCACATGGATGAAATGGTATTTCGTGCCTTGGATGAAATGGCGATTTAAAAGTGTCGCTTGATGTGTATCAAGCTATAGGTGTGATGTATCGGTTTGAAATGTAACAATGTCTTTCGATGATAAAAAACAGACTTAACTCTTACAAACCACTGACATTAGAAGCCAAGCCTAATACTACTATTTATCCCGAATAGACAACCTTTTGTCCTTTCTGATGATTAATAGATTGGCTCATATTGTTACATTCATTCTGAATAGACTTCGCGAGTTTCTCCTCAGGAAACTCGCTTTTTTTTGCCTAAAATTCCGCTAATTAAGCCTTGATCATTTTTCCGGACTAATGAGGTAAACCTTGATCATGCTTCTTGGGTTCATTCCAATGTAATGAACGCATCAACGCAACATGTGATTCGATTAAGCTATGGGCTTGTTCCTGCCACTTGTTTTGATCACACTGCTGATTACAAAACTCTAACGCCACAACGGTGAGATGCTGAAGTCGTCTCAAACACCAATCTTTGATCAGAATATCAGTCGAGACTTGGCATGCTGCTTGTTCAAGCTTTGCACTCGTATAAAGCAAGGTTTGATATGCTTTCTGAGGGTCTTGGTAGCTTGCATGTTGAAACACGCGTAAACATCCATCCAACCAGCAAGCAATCGCTTTACTTTGAAGATCACTCAATTCGGGTCCAAACACGTCATCAGGCACCTGATATAAGATCGTTTCCAATTTTTCTACTTGATCATGTTTCCGCTGTTCGTACCACATGGCGATTTGATCTTGCCAAGTACTCAAATCCATTACGCTGCCTCAGTCCATTGTTTTACATAGTGATTTGGCCCTATTTGATCAAATTCGTCGACAATTATGCTGCTACGTTGACGAATTTCATCGGCATCTATCGAATAGTTTGGCTCATTTTTCACTAAGTTACCAAAAGGTAAGTCAGGATCAGGAACGGCAGAAATCAACAGCTTAGTATAAGGATGCTGCGGATTCTTAAGTATTGAATGAGTGTCGCCCCATTCAACGATTTGCCCTTTGTACATTACTGCGGTTTCTTCCGCGATGTAGTGCGCAGTCGCCAGATCATGAGTGATGTATAAAAAACCAATTCCCAGTTCTTGCTTCATTCGTTGCATTAAATTCAACACTCCCAAGCGAATAGAAACATCCAGCATAGACGTAGGCTCATCCGCAAGAATGATTTGCGAACCTACCGCTAAAGCCCTTGCTAAGTTTACTCGCTGACGTTGCCCACCACTGAGTTCGTGAGGGAACTTATTCAATGTCTCTTCAGGTAGTTCCACCAGCTTTAGAAGCTCTTCCAAGCGGGCTGGGATGTCGCGCTCGTTTTTGACTTGTTTATGAATTTTCAAAGGACGCGTTAGGTGATGGCGAATGGTATGAGTTGGATTGAGAGAGCCAAACGGATCTTGAAACACCATTTGTACTTTACTGCGATATTCTTGTAGAGCCGATCGTGACGTGATCTCATTTATGTCAGTGCCATTGAAAAGGATCTCGCCTTCCGTTGCAGGATAGACTTTGGTTATTAAACGAGCGCAAGTACTCTTACCGCAGCCTGACTCTCCAACCAAAGCCAAGGTTTTTCCTGCGTACAGATCAAAAGTCACTCCTTGAAGCGCACGAAAGGTTTCCTCTTTCGCTAAACCACCGCCCACTTTGAATTCTTTAATCACATTTTTCATTTGGATGATAGGCTGGCTCATGGTTACGCTCCTTGTAACTCTGGTTGTTTGTGGACGTCATGGATGTTTGGGAAAGAAGCCCATAGCTTTTGCGTGTAGGGGTGTTGAGGATGATTGCGTATATCGTATGCTCGATTGACTTCGACGATTTCTCCGTGACGCATGATTGCAATTCGATCACATAGTTGGCTCATGAGTGCCAGGTCATGAGTGATAAAGAGGACTGAAAAACCGAACTCATCTCTAAGCTGATAAATTTGCTGTAAAATTTCTCTCTGTACCACTACATCTAATGCTGTAGTGGGTTCATCCATAATGATCAGTTTTGGATTTAGAGACAAAGCAATGGCTATCACCAAGCGCTGACGCATTCCTCCTGAAAATTGATGAGGATATTCTGCTAAGCGTTCTCGAGGAATATTGACCAAGTCCAACAACTTTTCTGCTCTATCTTTTGCTTGAGCGTTAGTGAGGCCTTGATGATGTCGTAACACATCTGCAAATTGCTCTTGTATCGTTAAGACAGGGTTGAGTGAGTTCATCGCGCTCTGGAACACCATGGCGATTTCACTCCACCTTAGAGCGGTCAGTTCAGAGTCTGAGATACTAAGGATATCTTTGCCATCAAACCATATTTTACCGCCAGAAATGAACGCTGGCGGCTTATGAAGACGATTTATTGAGAATGCGATTGTGCTTTTACCACATCCAGATTCACCGGCAAGACCAAATACTTCGCCTTTGCCGATATCAAAGCTGACGGACTTTACCGCATTAAAATCACCATTATCAGTGATGTAATCGACGCACAAATCTCGGATCTGGATGACCGGGTCATTGTGGTATGCATGACTTAAGTTAATACCATCCATATAAACACCTTATCAATCTAAAGGATAATTATTATCATTATCAGGTGTGGCGGTTTTTAGAAAGTATCAAACCATGAATCAGTGAAGTGACTCGAAAGTTAGGTGAAACAGGAAGTGGTGTAATGCGTCGTTGATAAAACTAAAGAAGAGCAGAATTGAGAGCTAGATCAGCACACTTTTCGTAGGGGGAATTACTCAAATTTAATCGTAAATTTGTCCCTTGGCAAAACTTAAATGATGAATCTATTAAGGAGTTAACGAAAGGGCGGGAGGGGTCACATTTCCCTACAGTTTTTCTTACCACCTTGTTCCGGTTTTGCTATAGATTACGCATCGAAAACATGGTGTGTTCGGAGGAAATATGTCCATTAATTCTATCGACCATGACGAGATGACCAACATCGCTCACAAATGGGAATTACCTGATGAGGAAACCGTTGTGAAGCCAGAGAAAACAGTGAAATCAGCAGAAGCCAGAAGACGCATTGAAGCGTTACGTGAGATCCGTGAAAGTGGGTTGACCATTGAAGAAGCAAGGGAGCTTGGCTTGATACACTGATCGCCTCAGGTTGGTTTAGCAACCCATAGGGTAGTCGACGGACTGCCCTTTTTATTTTGTCACTCTATTACTCTCTTATTCAAAACCTCCATTTATCTGTCTTGCGCCTCAAAAGCACGAGTTTCACACTCACGTCCCGTCCCGAAGAAGTTTGACAATCTGACCTTGTGTTACTAGATATATCAGTAGCGATATGCTTTTTGTTGATTATCGCAACCACAAAGCAAGGAGCGCAAGTATGGTTGATCAAATCCTTTTTTATGAGCCCGATGAGCCCCACGGTTTTCTCTCAAATTTTTGCCATGCCCCAGTCAATATCTCCTCCCAAACTTGGCCCACCAGCGAACATTATTACCAAGCCCAAAAGTTTCTCGATGCTCAGTTGCAAAGTAAAATTCAGCACGCAAGCACCCCTGATGAAGCGTTTGCTTTAAGCCGTAAATACGAACACTTTGTCAGAAGCGATTGGGACGATATAAAGTTGGCTGTTATGGCTTTCATCGTTAGGGAAAAGTTTCTACAAAATCCACCATTAGCGCAGCAATTAATGAGAACGGGTAACGCTTGCCTAACAGAGCATTCTCATAAAGATGCCTTTTGGGGAGACGGGGGAGATGGTAAAGGAGAAAATCATCTAGGAGAGATTCTGATGAATGTGCGGGCAGAGCTGAGACATGTTGAGCCTTACAATCTCGTGAAGTTTATCGATAAAGCCAAATTGCCCACCCAGTGGGGCACATTTATGATGTACGGCTTTATTGAAGCCGCGACAAATAAAGAGCATCTTGCTCTGGTCTATGGCGAGCCAACAAAAAGTGCAGCACCACTTATTCGGTTGCATTCGGAGTGTCTTACCGGAGATGCTCTATTTAGCACGCGTTGTGACTGTGGTTTTCAGCTTAATAGAGCGCTACAAAACATCGTCAAAGAGGGATGTGGCGTGCTGCTTTATTTACGTCAAGAAGGACGTGGAATCGGCTTGATTAATAAAATTCGTGCCTATCACTTACAAGATGATGGCGCAGATACCGTGGAAGCAAATGAACGTTTAGGTTTTGCCGCTGATATGCGTGATTACGCGTTCTGTAAAGGAATGCTAGAGCATTTGGGGATTGACGCTGTGCGTCTAATGACGAATAACCCACGCAAGCTCGCCGCCTTAAAAGCGGTTGATATTAACGTCATTGAACGAGTGCCATTACAAGAAGGGAATAACCCAAGTAATCAACATTACCTGCAAACCAAGGCGAGTAAATTGGGGCACATGTTTGATCCTAAGTTTGTTAACCACACTAAGTAAGTGCTACAGATTTTACAGAAACAAAAACGCCAACGTATCATCGTTGGCGTTTTTGTTAATGAGTTGATTCATTGATACTTTTGAATGATTTCATCAATTTCCCCTGAGGCTTTTAATTCAACGAGTCGTGTATTGATGTAATTTTGAGTTTCTGGTTGCATTTGAGGTGAAAAAGCCAGGTAGATTGAGTAGTCAGGAATAACCGAGCTGAAAGGCTGTATCTGAAAATTCTCTAACGGCAAATTGAGTCGCTTTAAGTTGTAAAGGACTCGGGATTCCATCTCGACAAAAGCTGTATCTCCAGGGGTTCGGCTTATCACTCGGTATGCGGCGTTGTAGTCTTTCACGCGCATTTCATTGACACTGCCATTTTCAAAGAACGGTGTTAAATTTGGATAATCAAACCCCAGCAGTAATACAATAGAACGACCATGCATCGTATCCATATTTTTGAATTCTAAAGGCTTCTCGCTACTAGACACCAGTACATGTTTTACAGTGTAAATGGGCTCCTCAGATAAATTTTCCGATTGCACCTTGCCCCAGTTCGGGCTGCCATAAGTTAACCAGTTTGGCTCAGCGCCTTCTTCCAATATGGAAATCATACGTTTAAATGGATAAGTATGATAATTCACTTGGTAATCCGACTCCGCGAAGATAGCGCTGACGATATCGGTCACAATTCCGGAGTGCATTTGTCCCTGTTGTTCAATTTGAAATGGTCGAGCTTGTTCAGCAATGACGTAATAGTTCACTTGATTTGCGGTCACATGAGAACTTACA
The DNA here is from genome assembly GCF_034321865.1 of Vibrio sp. PBL-C16. Lineage (NCBI taxonomy): Bacteria > Pseudomonadati > Pseudomonadota > Gammaproteobacteria > Vibrionales > Vibrionaceae > Vibrio > Vibrio sp. PBL-C16. Next base: position 1,311,632 of record NZ_JAXLNY010000001.1, read on the forward strand.
ACAATTAAGCTAAAAGCCAATCTAAGTAGAAGTCTTTTCATCGTATCCTCGATTATTATTTGTGCGTAGCTATATTTAGAGTAGCGCAAGTTTATCGGAGCGGTTTCATATGGATGAAAAAGAGCGATCTCAACGTCGTTTTAGTATCGGCAACCAACTTATGTTGGCGGTATTAACGTTGAGTTTAATCTTTACGGTCATCATTTCTACAGTGAGCTTATATCGAGTTTTTCACGAAGATTTAGCCCATTTAGATGTTGAATTAAAGCAGGTTGAGTCTAGCTATTTATCGAGTTTTTCTGCGAGTTTGTGGGTAGAGGATAGGGAGCTGTTGCTGACACAAGCTCAAGGTGCAATGCGTATGCCCTCGGTGGACTACTTACGTATTGCTAGTGAAGACGAAGTTATCATTGAATTAGGTTCGGCGCTTTCTGAGGATGTTGTCGAGAGAAGCTGGCCGATGCAGTATCGGGTCGGCGATAAAACGTATGATCTCGCGATATTAACGGTTCAATCGGATCTTAGCGCGATATATGAAGATCTTTGGCAGCAGTTCTTTTTTCTACTTACGACAGAAGCGATCAAAATTCTTGTCCTCATCATTGGTGTTCTTTGGGTGGCGTTTCGCTTGTTGGTCAATCCGTTACAATTGCTGTCTGGTGCGGTGAGCGATTTTCGTGGCGGTACAGTGCCGAGTAAAGTGACTCTCCCTAAACGATGGTGCTTTGATGAAGTGAGTGTTTTGGCAGAGAAATACAACCGAAGTGTTGAGAAAGTGAAAGAGCACCAGACTGAGTTAGAGGCTGAACGCGATAGGGCAGAAGTCGCTAATCGTAAGAAAAGTGAGTTTCTTGCCACTATGAGTCATGAGATCCGCACACCGATGAATGGCATTATTGGTGTGTCGTCGTTGCTCAATGACACCGACCTCGATCCCCAGCAAAAAGAGTTTGTAGAGATCATTGACAGTTCTTCTCACTCACTAATGACGATCATCGACGACATTTTGGACTTCTCTAAAGTTGAAGCTGGCAAAGTAGAGCTGGAATACACGAGCTATGATCTTCGCGAGCTACTTGACGATGTCATCAGTTTACATAGTGTCAAAGCCAAGCAGAAAAACTTACAGCTGCTCAGCGATATTGATCCTCACTTGCCAATGGAAGTGCAAGGTGATGCCACACGATTGAAACAAGTTCTGAACAATTTGTTGAGCAACGCGATTAAATTTACCGAGCGCGGCCATGTGAAGCTTCTTGTAGCGTTATCTCGACTTGATGGAGAGACCGCTCATATCCGGTTTCGAGTTGTGGATTCTGGTATTGGTATTGCGAAAGAGCACCAACAAGCAATCTTCGAACGCTTCCAACAAGCTGATGGTAGTACCACCAGAAAGTATGGTGGGACAGGGCTTGGTTTGGCGATAGCTGCACAGTTGGTTAACTTGATGGGAGGGGAAATACAACTAACAAGTGAGCTTGGGCTGGGAAGCTGTTTTGAATTTTCGATTCCTGTTGCTGTAATAAATGCGCAATCGACCTATACCGACCAACTTAATGTATTAGATTTCCCGAAAGCGGAAGACAACGAAATCAGCCCTCAAGATAATGATAAACCTTGGGTATTGGTTGTTGAAGATACCATCGTCAATCAGAAGGTAGTTCGCATCATGTTAGAAAAACTGGGTGTGCGAGTGAGTGTCGCCAACCATGGCGAAGAAGCATTGCAGCTGTGTGATCAGCAGCCTTTCGATTTGATTTTTATGGACTGCCAAATGCCTGTGATGGATGGGTTTATTGCTACGGAGCGAATTCGAAAAATGGGAGAGTGGGGGAAACACGTTCCAATTATTGCGCTAAGTGCCAATGTCATTAAAGAGGATCAGCAACATTGCTTCGATGTCGGGATGAACGAGTTCGTGGCTAAACCCGTTACCAAGACTCGATTACAACAAATATTCGAACAGCATTTACCAAAAGCACTGAAAATCAGCGCTGTGCCTAAATAGTTAACTTGAAATCGATCAAGTTAAGTGCGTTTCTATTCTGTAATTGTAACTCTGTGTGATATAGTGCCCGGCTAGTATTTAAAGTACCTTGAGGCTGTGAATGTCGTTTAATCTATCCCTATTGCCGCCTGACGAAAAAAACAAAATCGAACTGGATAAGCAGGCGTCGTTTTTGGTTTGGAAGCTCAGAGAGGCCAAATCTGGTCCTGAAGCAATAGAAGAACAGTTGTCCAAGATTAACGATGCTGATGAAAAGGCGTTTTTCCAGCAATCGGTCGAAAAGTACAAACGAGTAATGGGTGTCGCTTAACGCGAACCGTGGCAATGGTTCAATCCAATGTGACGAATGAGGTAACCTCCCTATTCCTTTGCTAAGCGAAATTGAAAAGGTTTCGCTTTTTGCTAAAATCCTTCGCATTAAATTTGAATTTAGAGAGACATCCCGATGGGAAGAAGTTTTGAAGTGCGCAAAGCCTCTATGGCGAAAACTGCAGGCGCGAAAATTAAAGTTTATTCCAAATACGGTAAAGAAATTTACATGTGCGCGAAAAACGGTGGTGGTGATCCAGACATGAACTTGTCTTTGAAACACCTGATCGCAAAAGCGAAAAAAGACCAAGTTCCTGCGCACGTTATCGATAAAGCGATCGACAAAGCGAACGGTGGCGGTGGTGAAGACTACACTCCAGCACGTTACGAAGGCTTCGGCCCTGGCGGTACTAGCGTTATCGTTGACTGTCTAACAGACAACGGCAACCGTACTTTCCAAGATGTACGCCAATGCTTTGTGAAAGTCGGTGCGAAAATTGGTGTTGAGGGCTCGGTTTCTCACATGTTCGATCACCAAGCGGTATTCCAGTTCAAAGGCGACGATGATGAAATCATCCTAGAAACGCTAATGATGGAAGACGTAGACGTTACTGACGTTGAGCTAGAAGACGGTGTTATCACTGTATTCGCACCTCACACAGAATTCTTCAAAACAAAAACTGCGCTTAACGGTGCATTCCCAGATCTAACGATCGATGTTGAAGAAATCACATTCGTTCCGCAAACTCATACGCCTGTATCGGGTGAAGATGCTGAGAAGTTCCAGAAATTCCTAGATCTTCTAGATGACTGTGATGATGTTCAGCAGGTTTACCACAACGCAGAGCTGTAATTAATTCGCTCATATCGTTGTAAAAAGGCTTCCTCAGGGAAGCCTTTTTTTGATCGCTTTTTCTCAAGCAGAGCTATGCGTTACGATATTTGGAATAACACAGCGACATGATTACACCAAAACAGATACCTTGAGTTAGCATCGCCGTGCCGCCATAGCTAAAGAAGGGAAGTGGGCTACCCATTACTGGCAACAAGCCACTCACCATGCCCGTATTGATAAAAGCATACAGAAAAAAGCTCATCGCTAATGCGCCACTTACCAGCCGACTAAAAAAGTGGTCAGACTGACATGCAAGCAACATAACGCGTGCAGTAATAAACAAGTACAATGCGAGTAAGACTAAACTGCCAACAAAGCCCCATTCTTCCGCATAGGTCGAAAAAATAAAGTCCGTATGACTTTCTGGAATAAAGCCAAGTGTTCCCTGCGTTGCATTCATCCAACCTTTGCCTTTCATACCGCCTGAGCCAATCGCAATCAAAGATTGGATTGTTTGGTAGCCCGACCCCAGTGGATCGGACTCAGGGTGCAAGAACTGTGTTACACGGCTCTTTTGATAGGTTTCCATAACGAAGAACCATAAAATAGGTGCTAACGTTAAAATGCTCGCAATAAACCCGCAGATTATTTTCCAGCTCATGCCAGCCAAAAACAAAACGAACAATGCATAAATGATGGTAAAAACTGCACCGTCTAAATCCGGTTGTAGCGCGATTAACCCGGCAGGAATCATTGTAATAAGTAAGCAAAACGCAATTTTCCGACTGTCTGGTCGACCTCCTTCAATATGCAGCATCCAGGCGATCATGATTGGAATGGAAAGTTTGATTAGCTCAGACGGTTGAAAGCGGAAGAAGCCGATATCGAGCCAACGTTGAGAGCCATTGGTGCTATCACCAAATAAAGCGACAGCAAGTAGCAGAGCAACCGCAATAATGTAGAGATATGGAGCTGAGCGCTGATAGCTGGACGCTGGAATCGAGGACATGACCAAGATACAAACTAATGTCAGTCCGCAGCGCGCCAAATGTTTGAAGAGCATCGCCTCATTAAAGCTACTGGCACTCCAGAGAGTGAGCGAACTTAACAGCATGATCGGAATGATCGCCATGAGTAGTGGCAAATCAACTCTTGGGAAATAACGCTTATTCATTTTCAACGACCTAATAACGCACCTATTTTGAGTGCGAAAACAACTAAAACTCGAAGAGTTCAAACTATTCCGATGCTAAGAATCTCGATTTCGAAACAACAGACACCATGCAAAGGTGTGTAAGAAAGGAGAGTGCGCACTGTCTGTTATGGGTAGTTGTGGGATGGATAAATACACTAGCCTCAGATTTTAAGCCAGTGTTTTTATTGTGACTGCCGTAAAAATGTAGCGTTACGAATGAACGGAATTGTATTTTCTGTTTAAGTGAATGTCATTCATCCTCTCTCAATACCATTCACTCCGCATAATTGCCATTGGTCGCATGCAAAAGCAGCGTGCGATCTTCTCTCTTAATCTGAAACCATCAAATCACGTTCAACTAAGGACAGTACATGATGGTTTCTCAATCTCGCTCAATCAAAGCTCTTAAACTGGCAAGTACATTTATCGCCGCATTTGCACTCAGCAGCAATTTGGCTCTGGCTAATCCAAGTGAGCGCACACTCAGTCAATTCAATCAAGCAGCGCAGGGTGACTCTGGCTTAGTTGATACCGTTTACGGCGAATTATCCAAACAACTCGAAGAGCAGGGCGCAACGCCGGTGACCTTGGTTTACTTAGGCAGTGCTGAGACGTTGCAAGGTCGTGAGGCGTTTATGCCTTGGAACAAGATGAAATTCACCGAGCGCGGTCTTGCCACTATCCAAAAAGGCTTGGACTTAATGGCGAATCAGCCATTACCACTGCAAGAACAACAACGCTTACAAGGCTTGCCGGAATACCAATTAGCCACCGCTATGGCAGCCACTACGTTTACCTCTTTACCTGACATGTTCAATCACTTTGAGCGTGGCTACGAGCTGTACCTTTCATTGCTCGATGAGCCGAGTTTTAGCCAACAACCTTTCGCGGCAACGTCGTGGATTTATCGCTACGCCATTGAAGCGGCACTGCGTGCTGAAGATGTTCAACAAGCCAAAACATGGTTAGCGCAAATGGAGCAGTTGGATGACAGCAATTTAGAAACGCAAACCGCGAAAGCGCTGCTAGCGAAATATTAGGGAGGCGTCATGATCGTTTTTAATCAACTTAGTCGCGATTACGCCCTTGGCAGCCAAACCGTGCGTGCATTGCGAGACGTGTCTGGTGAAGTGTTTGCCGGCGAAATGGTGGCTCTGTGTGGACCGTCTGGCTCAGGCAAAAGCACCTTACTTAACGTGCTTGGCATGCTGGATACTCAATACCAAGGTCAGGTGACATTTGCAGGCAGCCCATATCCCACTGGACAAATGCAGGCGGCGAAAATGCGTCGTGAAAAGCTTGGCTTTGTGTTCCAAAAATTCAATCTTGTGCCCGTGATGACAGCGTTAGAGAACGTGGCGTATCCGCTGCATCTCAACGGCTTTTCAAAAGCAGAACAAACCGAGCTCGCCACACAAATGCTAGAACACGTTGGTTTGGGCGAGTTTATTCATCACATGCCCGATAACCTATCAGGCGGTCAGCAACAACGCGTGGCAATTGCTCGTGCTTTAGTGCACAAACCGGCGCTGGTGATTGCGGATGAGCCAACCGCAAGTCTTGATAGCCAAACTGCCAACAAGGTCATCGACATTATGAAAGGACTTGGACACGAGCTTGGTACCACTTTTATTGTCGCTACACACGACCCTCGTATGGCATCCCGCTGTGATCGCACCATTGAATTGGTGGATGGCAAGATTACCCAAACGCACGCAAGTGTGGAGGAGGTTTCATGGGCAAGCTAATTCCTGTTTCGGTTCGCCTTGCTTGGTTGAACCTGCAACGCAATCGCCGCCGCAGTTTGTTGTCGATGCTGATCATTGCCATTGCCGTGTTTGCGTTAACCAGTGCGGGTGGTTTTGGTCTGTACACCTATGACAGTTTGAAAGAATCGACAGCGCGTGACACGGGGCATCTGACGTTAACCACGCCAGGTTACTTCGCTAAAGAAGAAGAGATGCCGCTGAGTAACGGGTTAACTCATGCAGACGACATTACCAAGCAATTGATTGGCTTAAACGAAGTGCGAGGCGTTCAACCACGAGTTGAGTTCAGTGGTTTGATTTCCAACGGCAACAAGTCCTCGATCTTTATCGGCATTGGCGTGAACGAACGAGAATTCGATATGAAAGGACCGTTTTTGGATGTGCGCGAAGGGCAGACGCTGTCCAACATTCACGCATCGCGTTATGACCCTGCAGAGCCGGAAGTGATGCTTGGCGTTGATTTGGCGAACAACCTAAGCGTGCACGTTGGCGATTGGATTACCTTGCTGGCGACCACAACCGACGGTGCACTGAACGCGTATGACTTCAAAGTTCGTGGCATCTATTCAACCGGCGTGCCTGAGCTTGATAAACGTCAGCTTTACGTGCACATCAACAGCGCGCAATCGTTGCTCGGTTCAGACAAAGTCAGTGCGCTATCTGTCTTCTTGTTCGACACCAGTTTAACGAGCCAAGTCGAGCAACAAGTGGCTGCGGTTCTGAGTAAGCAAAAACAGAACTTTGGTGATCAAGATATTGAGATTACGCCTTGGCAAGAACGTGCGTTCTTCTATCTCAAAGTGAAAGATTTGTACGACCGCATCTTCGGCATCATGGGTGCAGTAATGGCGCTGGTGGTCTTTGTCGCGCTGTTCAACACCATGACCATGTCGGTAACAGAACGCACTCGTGAAATTGGCACCTTGTCAGCACTTGGTAGCTACCCTCGCGAAATCATTGCTGGGTTCTTGCGCGAAGCAGGGTTACTAGCGGTGATTGGCAGCTTAATCGGCGCTTTGTTCACTGCATTAGTCACCATTTTACTGATGGTCGTGGATGTGCAAATGCCGCCACCGCCAGGACGCACAGAAGGTTACCCATTTACGATTTACTTCTCTTGGGAGTTGGTGGCTGTCGCAGGATTCGCGGTATTGATGATTTGTTTGGTTGCGGCGTTTTTCTCGGCGCGCAAAGGGGTGAACAAGCCAATTACGGAGGCACTGATTTATGTTTAATTTCAAATCACTATTACCAATTGCATTGCTGACGGCAATCGGCGTTGCAAGCATGAATGCCAGTGCGAATGAAACTGCGCTAGATGCACAGCAAGTCGCGCAATTGATTGAAAAAGCGGATAGCTACCGCTTGCAAGATGATTCCTCCAAAGTGGTGTCATTAGTGCGCCTATATCAAGACCAAGAATTAGATAAAACCCGTCTCTACCACGTGTACACACGTCCAAATCGTGAATCGTTGGTGGTGTTCAAATCGGCAGTCGAAGCCGGGCAAAAGATGCTGATGATGGGCGATAACTACTGGCTACAAATGCCAAAGAGCCGCCGTCCGATTCGCATTACGCCAATGCAGAAGTTGCTTGGTGAAGCGTCTATCGGTGACATCTCAACCCTGACGTGGAGCCAAGATTATCAAGGAGAATGGAAAGCGACAGAAACTGTCTCGGTAAACGGGGAAAGTGTGGCGGCTTATCACCTAGCTTTAACCGCGAAAACCAAAGGGGCGAGTTATCAGAAGATCGACTTATGGTTGTCTGAGCAAGATGCGTTTCCAATCAAAGCCGATCTCTACTTGCGCTCTGGCAAACTCGCCAAGCAAGCGCAATATGGGCGTGCAAGCGACAACGGTGAAGACTACGTCAGTGAGATGACCTTGCTTGATAGCATTCAGCCGAGCAAAAAGACCGTTATCGAGTATCAAGAAATCGTGCCTTGGCAACTGGATAACAAGTTCTACAACCCAAGCTATTTGCCGAAAGCCAACACGACTCAGCTTTAGCCTGAGCTTTGTAAAGAGAACCATGAAAACGAGCAAGGAAGTCACATGAAATCGCATCAGCCTAACCTTAACAAAAGCACCAGTTTGTTGATTGCTGCCTCATTGTGTGTGGGCGCGTCAGCCCCTGCTTTTGCCAATGATGAACTGAGTTTTGAGTGGGATTGGGCTGTCAGTTACGAAACGGCCAAGCAGCGTGACAGCGCATTTATACAAGCGCAGAGCAGTTCTCGTGATTCACTTAATGCACTCTTGGATGTGCAGGTGAATTATCAGAACTTCAGTGGCTTGTTTGCTCTGTACAGCCAAGGTTTGTACCTAAATCAACAAGGAGAGAGTGAGTGGTGGAGTGAAGCTGATAACCAACTGCTGATTCGAGAGCTGGCTTGGCTAGGGGAGTGGCAAGTCGGTGATACCACTCTTGATGTGAGTTTGGGTAAGTTGCGCGTGGATTGGGGCGTAGGTTATGGCTATCGACCTTTGGATCTGTTTAAGCCTTATCGACAAAACCCGGTTGGCTTAGTCGCAGAAGAGGGCGCGGGCGTGTTTTCACTTTCACACTACGATATGGCCGGCGAATGGACCGTCATTGCGACCGATTCAAGCTGGGGGCAACAAGACCAAAGTGCACTTGATCAAGCCGCAGAGCAACAAGGTGTTGGTATTCGTCGTTATGCGCTGGTGGGTGACACCGAGTATCAACTTATTGGTTATTACGATGATGTGCGCCGAGGTTTACTCGGAGCCAGTGCCATTGCCGTGTGGGATGAATCCATCGCCATGCACGGTTCCATGCTGTGGCAAAAGCAAAGTGTCGGCTATCACTTTCAGCAGGATGATCTTTACCAACCCGTTTCAGTTGAGGAGCAGGGAAACGCATTCCAAGCTTTAGTTGGGGTGAACTGGGCAAACCAAGCTGGACACAACGTGATTGCTGAATATTGGTACGACAGCCGATCATGGTCGAAAAGCGAATGGCAGCAAGCAATAGAGCGTGGAGAATTACTCTCTCAAACCCTTAATCCTCAAACGTCTCTGCTTGCAACAAGCTACGCCCAAGGGTTTCAGCATGCCAATATCGTTCAGCATAACGTAATGCTGCACTGGAGTTGGGATTTGGAAGCGTGGGCTTCTTGGAACGGCAAAGCGGATATGGGCTGGCTAAGTGATGTAACCCCTACGTTGGATGTGATGCTGTCGCTACAAGATGGTGGTGTGATTGTCACGCAGTGGCTTAACTACCAATGGATTGATACTGGCGATCAAAGTGTAGAAGTGGAAGTTGCCGCACGCTTTTTAACCGGAGACGACCAATCTGCTTACGCACAAATCAATGATAAGCATATGATTGTATTTAACATCAAAGGGAAATTCTAAATGTGTTCAGCAAAATCAGTGGTGAAAAGTGGATGGCCGCGTAGCTTATTAGTGACCACGGCATTTTGTCTCTTTATCGCAGCAATGACGCTCTCGGTTTGGGGCGGTCCATTTTACATTCATGTGGCGGTTAGCTTTGGATTTGGCTATTCGGCTATCTTCTTCTCATGGTTGATTGACCGTTTGTTTCCAACCATCCCACGTATGATAGAAGTGGTGTGTTCGCTTGTTGCCTGTTTATTGTTTGGGGTGATTAATGCGCAATTTTGGCTCGGAGAGTATTTTGGTATCTCCGATATGATCCCTGTTGGCTTAATGGGATTACTGTTTAGCGGTATGTGTTATTTCTATTTTTACTCGCGTGAGAAAGAGGCGGTTGCTCAACGAGAGTTGGAAGCCATCAAGCGCGAGAAAGCAGAGCAAGATCGTGCGCTCTTGCTGAGTCAGCTTAAGCAGATGCAAAGCCAGATTGAACCGCATTTTCTATTCAATACCTTGGCGAATATCAGCGCGCTCATGTCGCAAGATGTCGATAAAGCCAAGCTGATGCTAGAACAGTTGACCGCGCTGCTGCGAGCAACGCTAAAAAGCTCACGCGAAGAACACACCACCATAGACAATGAAACGGCGTTACTTGAGGCTTACTTAAGCATCCAACAAACCCGTTTAGGTGACCGACTCAGCTACAAGATTGAGGTTGAAGAGGGACTAGGCAGAACCGAGTTACCGCCGATGATGCTCCAACCTTTAATCGAAAACGCCATCATCCATGGTATTGAACCGAAGCGAGAAGGTGGCGAAGTCAGCTTACTCATTAAGCGCGAACAACAGAACTTGAAGATTGAAGTCAGAGACACAGGTGTTGGCTTGAATCACGTGAGTGGGCACATGGGGTCTGGCGTGGGTCTAAGTAATCTCAAGCAGCGAGTTGAAGCTTTGTTCGCAGGTCAAGGAGAGGTTTCTATCAGTGAGTCTGCTCAGGGTGGCGTTTGTGTTCGCTTGCGCTGGCCAATGGAATCGTAATCAAGGAAGAAAGGAATGAATACAGGGTTTACTGCCATTATTGCTGATGATGAACCGTTATTGAGGCGTCATCTTGATAAAAGCCTAGCTGAAGTGTGGCCAGAGCTAGAGGTGATAGCCAAAGTCGCCGATGGTGAACAAGCGTTGCAAGCCATTGAGCAAAGTCAACCTGATATTGCGTTTCTCGATATTCGTATGCCAGTTTTGGATGGCATGACATTAGCGCAAAAACTCAATCAATTCGCCAATCCACCTTTGATTGTGTTTGTCACCGCGTACGATGATTACGCCATCAAAGCTTTTGAGCAAAATGCCGCCGATTATTTGCTCAAGCCTATCTCGGATGAGCGCCTCCTGACGACGTGTGAAAGAGTGAAAATACGCCTTGCTAAGCGAGAGCAAGAGAGCAGTAATGTGCAGATGAGCAGCCTGTTAGAGCAGTTGCAGCAATTATCCGCGCCACAAACGCCGCAGTATTTACAGTGGATTAAAGCGACGCAAGGGGAAGATATTCATCTGATCGCCACGTCTGATGTGTTGTATTTCAAAGCGGAAGAAAAATACGTTTCTGTGTATGCCCAACAAGGACAAGGCAAAGTGCAGGAGTATTTGATTCGTACATCGTTGAAAGAGTTGATAGGGCAGCTTAACCCAGAACAGTTCTGGCAAGTGCACCGTTCAAGCGTGGTGCAAGTGTGCAAAATTAACAAAGTAAACAAAGACTTTGCTGGAAGAATGTTTGTGCATGTTGGAGAAACTAAGCTCCCTGTGAGTCGTGCATCTCAAAGTTTGTTCAAAGGGATGTAATCGCTAGAACTGCTCACTCTTTACACTGTAAACTCGCTGCTCATTTGTTTCGGCAACGAAAACAAAAAGCGCCTAAGTCATCAGACGTTAGGCGCTTTTGTCGTTTTATAGCGACGACTTCTCCGAAGAGATGAATGGGCTTATTCGCTGATCGTCACTTTCTCGATAATGATTGGATCGCATGGCACATCATCGTGACCAAGCTTAGAGGTCGTTTTCACTTTCGCGATGCGGTTTACGACATCCATACCCGCGGTCACTTTACCAAACACGGCGTAGCCCCAGCCTAGGTTGGTAGTTGCGGTGTGGTCTAGGAAATCATTGTCTTCCAAGTTAATGAAGAACTGTGCTGTTGCAGAGTGCGGAGCATCGGTACGCGCCATTGCGATAGTGCCAACAAGGTTCTTTAGACCACGGTTTGCTTCGTTCGCGATAGGGGCGCGTGTTGGCTTTTCTGCCATGTCTTCGGTATGACCGCCACCTTGGATCATAAAGCCGTCGATAACGCGGTGGAAAATGGTGCCGTCGTAGAAGCCATCTTCACAGTATTTTTTGAAGTTCTTTGAGCTAACTGGCGCTCGTTCTAGGTTCAATTCAATTTCGATGTCACCGAAATTGGTGGTCATAATAATCATCTTGTTTGCCCTTGTGGGTGCTAAGTTGGCGGCATTATAGCTAAGTCGCATTATGATAGCAGAAATAAAAACAGCGACGTTTTGGCGTCGCTGTTTGCATGTTGAGTGTTTGAGGAAAGCTCTAGACCGTAAAGCGACCGACCAAGTCGTACAGCTCGTTAGCTTTGTGGTTGAGGTTGCCACTGCCTGCGCGGTTTTGATTCGCAAGGTGCGCCGATTGGCTGCTTTGTTGAGAGATGACTTCGATGCGTTGTGAAATCTCTTGCCCAACTTGGCTTTGTTCTTCGGTTGCCGTTGCGATCAGCGTGTTCATGTCCATGATGTTAGCAATCGCGGCTTGGATTTCTTGCAGTGCGGCAGAGGCTGCCCGTGCTTCTTCCACTGTTGCTTCACCACGAGCTTGGCTTGAACCCATGGCTTTCACTGCCGCATCCGAGCCAGACTTCAACTGCTCGATCATTTGGTGAATTTCGCCTGTGCTGTCTTGAGTGCGACTCGCCAGTTTACGGACCTCATCGGCAACGACTGCGAAGCCGCGACCTTGTTCACCAGCACGGGCTGCTTCAATGGCTGCGTTCAGTGCCAATAGGTTGGTTTGCTCGGCGATATCCTGAATCACTTCTAGAGAAGAAGAAATGTTTTTTACGTCGCTCTCTAAACGAGAAATCACCGTGCTGGCTTCTGACACTTCTAGCGCGAGCGCTTCGACAGAGTTCGCTGCTGAATCAACAATGTGTTTTGCTTGTTGTGAGTTTTCATCGGCGTCTCTGGCTGATTGCGCTGCTTGGTTAGCGTTGTTTGAAATCTCGTGCGCCGTTGCTGTCATCTCGGTCATTGCCGCAGCGACCTGTTCGGTTTCTTCACGTTGACCTGAAGCTAACTCATCCACTTGCGATGCACGCTGTGACATCTCGTTGGTCTCTGAAACCACTTCTTGTCCGACATGGCTAACACTCTTGATGATGCCTTGCAGGCTTTCAACGAAGATATTGAAGTTACGGCTAAGTTGGGTGAACTCCGGCACGCTCGATTCTTCCATGCGCGCGGTTAAATCTGCATCGCCTTGCGCGAAAGAGTGAATTGAAGCATCAAACTGCTCAATAGGCTTCATGATGCTGCGGTTAACAAACACGGCAAAGACTGCAACTATCGCTGTAATCGAGGCACAAAACAGGGCTATCGCAGTTAGTGTGGTGTTGAGATCTTCGTGTGCGGCTTTTTCCATGTCTGCCACAATGGCGTCGATATCGTCCGTGTAGAAACCCGTTCCTAACATCAAGTCCCATTCAGGAATAAAGACTGAGTAGCTGAGTTTCGGTAGTGCTTCACTCTGACCGAGTTTCGGGAAGTAATAAGTCGTGAACTCACCAGTTTTGGCATTTTTTAGCAAATCCTGAATCAGGTAATTGCCTTTCTTGTCCTGCAAGTTATAGAAGTTTTCCCCGATGCCTTTGGTGTTTTTACCCACCACGACGCGAACGCCTTTTGAATCATAACCAAAGATGTAGCCGGATTGACCAAACTCTAGTTGTTTCAAGATAGGCAGAGCCTCTTCCAGTGGGGCATTTTGTGCGAGTAGCGGCTCGACAGCGGAACGCGCCATTTGTACGTAACTTTTGAGTTCGGCTTTTTTCATCTCCATCATTCGACTTCGAGTTTGCTCAATCTCGTGCTCGTTGTAGGCCGTGGTTTGTACATAGGTGAACCACATCATGCCTATTGCCATAGTTAGAATTGGAATTATTGAAAGGATATATAGTCGTTTTCTGATCGTCAGATTCATAGAGACGTCCTTCTCTCGGCGCAGCGTTACAAGTGACAAGCTGAATAAGCTTGCCTGATAAAAGTGTTAATACTTATTGTTGTAATGCTTAGAGATTAACCGAGTTACTCAATCAGAAGTACTGGAAATTTGTAAATCTAGACGAAGGTCGTAGCATTTTTAAGCGGGATCACAATTAACGTGAACACGACCCACTATTGCAACGAGAAGTCCCCGTTAACCAATATGAGACGCGATACCTATTCTTTGCGAATTTCAGGTAAAGCCAGTCAGCAACAGGTTTAACGAGGCGCCAACGCAGTGGAGCGTAGAGCCAACCGCGACCAACTAATTGCCACGCACGATGAGTCACGTCCAACCCAAGCAGAAGCTCCCCCTTTTCGTTGAGGGCGTGCAAAATGGTGTTGGCTTGTTCAGGATCGATCTGAGGATAATCTGCGAATGCATCACTATAGATATCGACGGTTTTGATTTGCTGCTTGGCATCGCGTTGTTTTAGCACCTTCATCTCTTTGGCACAAAGCGGGCAGGTTCCGTCATAAAATATGGTGAGTTTTGTCATTGCGGTTTTCTTGTTTGAGATTTTCTAATCGCTTTTACGTGGCGAATTTTCTTTTGGTTCATTGTTTTGCAAGTAATGCAGCCAATTGTCGCGAATGTTGCCGTAATTGAATTGGCAGAACTCTTTGCGATCACGCAGGTAGTCTTTTTCTACTTCATCGAGTAAGGCTTTGTATTGCTCAGGATCACTACCGTACACCAGACATAACGTTGAAAAGTAACGCTGCAAATCAAAGCTGTGTTCGTCAATGTACTCGCCAAAATCGTAGTAGTCCGGTCTGTCGTCGGATTCGAATGCGAACATGTCGGCGGCGCTAATGGCCATATCTGCGCCATCTTCTAGGAAGTCAATCATTAAAATAGTGGCAAAATTATCGACCGCATCTTCTTCTTTTCCGAGAACAGGGATGCTTTGATCTTCGATGTAAGCATGTCCAGCTTCATGAAGTAAAGTGTGCAATAACGTATCTAGCGCCCCTGTTTTTGGGGATTTTCCGAAGCGTTCTTCATACTGATTATTGGAGAAGTAATTGAGCGACTCCAAATAAAAAGTGTAAGGAACGTATATTGTGTGTGTATCAGGGTCATACATTGGACCATCTTCTCCGCCGTAAACCAGCGTGAGAGCTTTATCAAATGGAAAGTAGGCCTGAGATAGCTCAGCAAAGATGGTGTTTACATCGCTGCTTTGAATAGATTGTTGGGCTATTTTTTCATGAGTTGTCTCTACGGGAGAATATTGAATACGAATGTTTTCAGCTGCTGTAGCTGATGAGGCTATGCTGAGTAATAGCGCAGGGCAAAGCGAATGAATGTTCATGTGGGACTCTTGTTATTGAATAACTTGTATAAAAAATTATACATGTTTTTGTCTGATGCATAGTTGGGGTTGTACTCATCAGCCAAAGTCGGGACGTCGGTCTCGAAAAGCAATCATGATAACATCGCATATTTCGGCTGCTTGGTTCTCTAGGGCGTTTATCAAGACCTCTTGGATAAGAACGGCGGTGAAGTTATTAGCTATGCATCGTTTTCTAAGAAGCTTACTGAGTAACTGTGCTTCGATCTTTATCTGTGAAAATGATAATAGGCAGTTAATCATTGCAAGGTTTAACTATGGGGTTGGTGAATGTCACTGAATTGAAGAAAATTATCAGCGATATGTTATAATTCTGCTCCGTTGTGACGAAAACGTTTGTTGCAGCCTGAGAGTTTCCTTGGATTCGGCTCGTTTATACACCATGAGTCAGAGTTGAAAAGCTACGACAGGAACAGGCAAACCCAATTGTTTTGAACGCGCTCTCGGCGTTTAGCGGTTACAACGGGAAGGAACTTTGTTTGATAGTAATTGACACATTCTGTTTAAGTAAGGGAGCCCGAAGTGGTTCAGAAAGTGTCACCCAGAATTTACTCACAACACGACACCCCAAGCGATAACGCACAGGTATTGCGAGGGGCCATTTGAAGGAGCTGTATCAGCTCCTTTCACATTTAAGGGCTTGCTAACAGCGTAAAAACTGACACATCGCTTAAGGAGCGCCCCTTAAACTAGCCTAAGGCGCATCTACACCAACTTTTTGAGTATTTTCGAAACAATAAAGCGAGAAAATTTGCTATTGAACGAAGGTTAAACTAACACTCATTCATTACGGAGAATGAAGAGAACAATAATAAGAGGCGATATGAATCATTTAATATCTGTAGGTGCACTGGAGTCCTTCTTGGTCGCAATTAGTGTGCTTTTCCTGGGGCATTTTATTAATGCTAAGCTACCGATTTTAAAGAAATTCAACATACCTGAGCCGATTGTAGGTGGCCTTATTGTGGCCTGCATGATTACTGCTCTTCATTTCAACGGCATCGATTTAGAGTTCGACTTGCCATTACAAAATACGTTTATGTTAATGTTTTTTGCGACAGTTGGTTTGGCCGCAAATTACACTCAGTTGATGAAAGGAGGTGCGAAGGTTTTTATCTTCTTAGCTGTCGCATCGTTTTACATCATCATACAAAACGGCGTTGGCGTTTCACTCGCGGCGGCGCTCGGTTTAGATCCTTTGATGGGGTTAATTGCTGGCTCGATTACTCTGTCAGGTGGTCATGGTACAGGTGCTGCGTGGTCACAAACCTTTCAAGACGTGTATGGATTGGATAACGTCTTAGAAATTGCAATGGCATCAGCGACTTTTGGTTTGATCATCGGCGGTATCATTGGTAGCCCTGTAGCGCAGCGCCTGGTCGAAAAGAACAGCATAGAGTCTGAGTATGGTCGTGGTGGTCGAGATGCCAAAACTCACGAGAAGTTCCCGGAGTTGGTGACTTACAATGAATACGAAGAAGATAAAGTAACGGCGAAAAAAGTGGTTGAGAAACTCTTCTTCCTACTGATCTGTGTTACTGGGGCCAAGTATGTCGAGCAATGGGTAAGCACGTATGAAATCTCATGGCTGATGATTCCAGACTTCGTATATGCGCTATTTATTGGTGTGATCATTACGAATTTCTTGGAAGTGACCAAGATTCGTAAGTTAGATGCCGAAACGGTCGATATGTTAGGTACGGTATCGCTATCTCTGTTCCTAGCGATGGCTCTGATGAGCTTGAAGTTATGGAATATCTTTGATCTAGCGATTCCATTCTTGGTTATTTTAGCTGTGCAGTCTGTCGTCTTAGCTATCTTTACGTACTATGTTACGTTCAAAGTGATGGGAAGCAACTACGATGCTGCGGTTATTGCAGGGGGGCACTGCGGTTTTGGCTTGGGTGCAACCCCAACAGCCGTAATGAACATGGGTTCGATCGTTAACCGATTTGGCCCGTCGCCGCAGGCATTTATGGTGGTGCCAATTGTGGGGGCTTTCTTTATCGACATCGTTAACTTAATCATTTTACAAGGTTACATTTCATTCCTTGGTTAAATTTAAGTTCATGATCTCCTAAGGTCGAAATAAAAACGGTCACAACACAGGTTGTGACCGTTTTTTTATGGCTCGATTTTGGCCGTTTATCGGACGACGGATTATTGAATGGTTCGGCTGAACTTGAGGCTAGCTGTCCAACCAAGAATACCAATGAAGGCGTAAATGCCAACGTTTAACCAACCCGCTTGAGGAATGGTATTGAATGGGTTTGGTGTAATAATGGCGTGCAGCGGAAGGTAAAGCACTTCGGAGAAAAAGTGATCTAGCCCGTAGTAACCAAAAAGTGCGATAGGCATCCAACGTAGCGCATAAATGGCGATAAACAAAATGACCAGTGGTGAGTTCACTTTTTGTGAAATAGCCATCGCAGTTAATGCCAGCGGTAACAGCAGAATACCGGCGAACAACATTCTGATTAAAAACTCTCCCCAATGCAGCAGCACGTAACCTAACGAGGCTTGGCGGTACAATAAAGCCAATTGGTGATCAGTAGAGATGTTCAGCAACCACAACATTAAATTTGCAGCGAGTACGAGCACCGAGCAGACGAGCGGAATCACCAATAAGCCAAACCCTAGCTTCACTAAATGGGTTTTTATGTCACTGACAGGCATACTGCGCCAAAACATAATGCTGCCTTCCGCCCGTTCTTTGCGTAGCGTTCTTGGGAAGTACTGAACGGCTAACAAGATAGACAGCAGCCCTGCTCCTCCGGTAATCAACATATTGACGTCATCACCAAGCTCTTTGTGAATGTCACTGACATCGCCACCAAAGCTCATTTGGAAAAACATATTGTGTTGTAGAGTATCGTTACTCATTAAACTCACAAAGAGAATAACTCCACACGCCAACACAAACAGTGGAATACGTAAAACAAGAGGGTTTTCTAACCACTCTTTTTGCAACATCGCGACAACTGAACGCATTACGCTGCCTCCTTCTGCAATGCTAAAAATAGATCCGCTAACTTCACCCCATGGATGGAACCCATTGTTTCTGCTTGTTGGGCATACTGGGCTTTGAGGAACCATTTCGTTGAACCGAGGCCTTTTTGTGACGAGAGTGGGTTCATCGCTTCAATTTGTGTGCGGTGCTCGTCGTTGGCTTCAAGAATGAAATAGTCTTCACTGATACTGTCCATCGAGGTTTGCAGAACGGGGCGACCATGCTTAAGAATCAGAACATCTGTCAGCAAGTGCTCAATCTCTGATACTTCATGACTGGCGATGATCAACACGCGCTCGCCGTCGTGAAACCATTCCAATAAGTGACGATAAAACGTCTCGCGATACACGAGATCTAACCCGAGTGTCGGTTCATCCAATATGAGGATTTGGGTGTTGGTCGCGATCACAATCGCGAGGTGTAATTGCACCTTCATCCCTTTGGATAAAGATTTGATGCGCGCACGAGGTTTGATGTCCGTTTGACGAAGTAGCGTATCTGCTTGGGCGCGATTGAACCCTGGATGCACGCCCTCGGTATAGTTAAGCAGTTGAGCAACGGTCATCCAATCTGGCAGAACGTTGACATCCGAGATGTAGGATAAGCTCTGCATTATCTTGTCGCGTTGCATAATGGGTTCAAATCCGTTGATACGAATAGTGCCCTGATATTCATGTGCACCGAGTAGGGCATTAATAAGCGTTGATTTACCTGCGCCATTATGGCCGAGTAAGCCAAGTACTTGTCCTGCATGTAGGTCGAAACTCACTTCATGCAGTGCTTCTCCTTGTTGCTGATATTGCTTGGATACGTTGTTTACACTGACTAATGCGCTCATTGGTCACCTTTCAAGTGTGGTTTTAGTTGTTGAATGAATTCGTCGAGTGACATATCCAGACGCTGTATTGTGTCGGCTATCTGCGGAATTTGTTGCTGAAGAAAACGTGCCTTCTCGTCTGCGAGTAATTTGAGCTTTGCTCCTGAAGCGACAAACATACCTTGACCGCGTTTTTTCTCCACTAGCCCGTCATCAACAAGCAATTGATAGCCTTTCATAACGGTGAGGTGGTTAATTTTCATATCTGCAGAGATGCTACGGACGGAGGGCAGAGCATCGCCTTCTTGCCAGACACCTTGCAGTATTTGCTGCGTGATCTGGTCTGCCAACTGTCGAAATATCGGTTGGCGATCATGCCAATTAGTCATGAGTGAATCTCTTGGTTGAGATGGTGTTATATATATGTATAACACCTAGTGCATTAGAGAGAAAGTAATAATTTAAAACCTAGTGTATCCGCCTGTCTCATTCGCTCTAAATATCCACCTATGTGGTCGTTGTTTTGAGGTTTTGTTTAATATGGAAATTAATTGCTTCTCATAAGTTGAGAAGTGTTGTTTTTCTCTTCCCATCAATACACTTATCGCCTGTTCTAAATGAATATTCTCACTGAATGATAATTAGCATAATTTTAGGTCTGCCTATTTCTTACTTGATGAGAATCAATGGTCAAAGAGGCCTAGAAAACAAAAGTTTCGAGAGGCAATCTGACTGGCTTAGGCACCTATCTCACGTTGAGCGCGTGCTCAATGAATGAGAAAGAGTAGAGTAAAGAGGTCTCATGAATCAGGTAATATCTATCGGCCCACAGGAGTCGTTCCTCGTCGCAATTTGCGTGTTGTTTTTAGGGCAGTTCATCAATACCAAGTTACCAACCTTAAAAAAATTTAATATTCCAGAGCCAATTGTTGGTGGTCTAGTGGTCGCTTGCGTCATCACGACGATGCACTTAAACGGTGTGGATGTTTCCTTTGATTTACCACTTCAAAACGTCTTTATGCTGATGTTTTTTGCAACCGTTGGCTTAGCGGCAAATTACACCCAACTGATTAAAGGCGGTGCGAAGGTTTTCATCTTCCTAGTTGTGGCATCGGTCTACATTCTTATCCAAAATGCGGTCGGCGTGTCCTTAGCAACAGCGTTGGGGTTAGATCCACTCATGGGGTTGATCGCCGGATCCATTACGCTTTCTGGCGGACATGGAACTGGAGCTGCGTGGTCGCAAACTTTTCAAGAAATGTATGGTTTGCATAATGTTCTAGAGGTGGCAATGGCTTCTGCTACATTTGGCTTGGTGATGGGTGGGATTATTGGCAGCCCTGTTGCACAAAAGCTACTAAACAAACACAACTTGGAATCGGAATACGGACGCACCAATCAAAGTCATCAGAGTTTCCCTGAACTGGTGACGTACAACGAACATGAGGAAGATCGTGTCACAGCGAAAAGAGTCGTTGAAAGCTTGTCCATCATTCTACTTTGCGTGACAGGCGCGAAGTATCTCGAGAGTTGGGTAAGCAGTTTTGACATCAAGTGGTTAATGATTCCCGATTTTGTTTATGCGCTGTTTATTGGTGTTGTTATCACTAACATCATGGAAGTGACGAAGGCGCGCAAGGTTGATTTAGAAACCGTTGATATTCTTGGCACGGTTGCACTATCTCTATTTCTTGCCATGGCCTTGATGAGTTTGAAATTGTGGAATATTTTCGATCTTGCGATCCCATTCCTTATTATTCTTGCTATTCAGTCGGCAGTGTTGGCGATGTTCACTTACTACGTAACATTCCGCATGATGGGAGGCAACTACGATGCGGCGGTGATCGCTAGCGGACACTGCGGTTTTGGGTTAGGTGCTACACCGACTGCGGTCATGAATATGGGCTCCATCGTGAGTCGATATGGTCCATCACCACAAGCATTTATGGTGGTTCCAATTGTCGGTGCATTCTTCATCGATATTGTGAATTTAGTGATTTTGCAAGGATGCATCGCTTTTATTAAGTAACATTCGCTTTTTTACCGAAATAACAAAGCCAGCACCTATACGCTGGCTTTGCTATTTGTAACACGAAATCTTGTTTGCCTGACTTCAAGCCGTGAAATCAATGCGTTACTATGACGACATAGTGTTCAATTTTGCAGCAGCATGAGGTACCCACATGTCTGAAAAAATATCGACGTCGGCATTAGCGAAAATGCGCAAGGTAGAAGCTAAGCTGCTGTTTGCCGATCTCAAACGTGCAGGCTACATCGTTCGCCAAGATGAAAAGTGGATTTTGACCGAAGAAGGGGCAAAGTTTGGCGGTGAGTATGTGGATCACCCTAAATTTGGCCAGTTCATCGTCTGGCCGACCAACTTACATATTGAGCTGACTCCCAGCTCAGGGAAAACATTGAGCGCGACACAACTGGGTGAAAAGCTGAAATTGAATGCGAAGCGCATGAATCAGCTTTTGAGTGAACTGGGTTGGTTGACCAAATCCGAAGAGGGATGGAGTGTCACTGAAGCTGGTGTGCGCGCTGGTGGACAGCAAAGAACCGATAAAGAAACACAAAATACCTTTGTCGTATGGCACGATGTGGTGCTGCGTAACAAGCGTCTTAAGCAGTCTGTCATTGAGTTTTTAGGGCAAGACGCGGAGTCACATTCTACGGATAAATCGTACTCAAGCTTTCGCCAAAAATTTGAAGCCAAGCACCGAACATTAGATGGGCATTACGTGCGCTCTAAGGGGGAGTTGCTCATCGACAACTGGCTGTACTTGGCTGGTGTTGTGCACGCTTATGAGCGTCAGTTGCCGATTGACCAAGATGTCACTAGCGATTTTTACTTACCAGGCGGTAAAGTCTATTTGCAATTTTGGGGAAGTGACGATGGGGAGATGGCTCAGGCCGACCGTGAGACCATTCGTACTGTTTATGAGCAGCATCATTTCAACCTTATCGAAGTCGAACCGAGTGAACTAGACAAGTTGGATGAAGTGCTTCCTAAGCGTCTTCGTCAGTTTGGTATTAAAGCTTATTGACGACTTAAGCCCGCTGTTCAGATAAGAAAAAACCCGTGTTCAACACGGGTTTTGTATTTTTAGTGTGTTTCTAGGCTGCCATCCTATGGGTTAAAAGCCTTTGATGTTTTCTGCTTCTAGCTCAGAGAAGTACTTCACTGTCTTCACTTTCAGTTCTTGTTGAGCTGGTTCGTCGCATACGATCACCGCTTTAGGGTGAAGTTGAAGAGCAGAAACTGTCCATAGGTGGTTTACACAACCTTCCACGGCTGCTTCAAGTGCCTGAGCTTTGTTATGGCCAGTGACCAAGATCATCACTTCTTCTGAGTCTAGAAGCGTACCAACACCGATAGTCAGCGCGTATTTAGGCACTTGGTTGATATCGCCGTCAAAGAAGCGAGAGTTCGCAATGCGAGTGTCTTCAGTGAGGGTCTTGATGCGAGTACGAGAAGAAAGAGATGACGCTGGCTCGTTGAACGCGATGTGACCGTCGTTACCCACGCCGCCCATGAACAGGTTGATCTTGCCGTAAGACTTAATTTTGTCTTCGTAACGCTTACATTCTGCGTCGTGATCGTCTGTGTTACCGTTCAGTAGGTTGATATTTTCTTCTTGAATATCAATGTGATTAAAGAAGTTGTTGTACATGAACGAGCGGTAAGATTCTGGGTGATCCGCAGGGATGCCAATGTACTCATCCATGTTAAAAGTCACGACGTTTTTGAAGCTGACTTCGCCGGCTTGGTAAAGCTCGATTAGGGCTTTGTAGGTTGCTAGAGGAGTGCCACCAGTTGGTAGACCCAGAACGAATGGACGCTCAGCAGTAGGTTTAAAGTCGTTGATACGCTTAGCGATATGCGCAGCTGCCCACTTACCTACTTGTGCTGCTCGAGTTAACGGGATAAGTCTCATTTTGTGCCCCTAGTTATTGGAATTGACGATGTACTGAAACATTAATTCGCATTATAAAATAAGTAATGGCGAACTGCTATTGTTTTAGGTCAAAATTTTGCTTTTTCTTTAACCAATGTTGGTTTTGTCGACGATTTTTATATCTAAATGCTTTTATAAGACGATTTTTTACAAAGAAATTGCATTATGAAACTGACGAATCAATAGATAAAATTTATGATCTAAATTAAGTTCTGCCTTCGCACTTAACCTTGTTTTTTAACAACCTACAGAGTGCGAAATCGCACACGAACTTCAAATATTATGGGTTAGATATGGCATGGCGCTCATTCTTTAACCATAATTGAAATGTGTAAACCAGTGAGGAATTCGGTATGAAAAATGAGTTAGATCCGAGCAAAGTACTACAGGCTTACGAATGTGTGATGAACAACGGTACGCCAACCGAATTTGGTAAAATGTATGAAGGTGTAGAAGCGTTTTCTGACTACGATGGGTACAACGTTTTCTTGAGAGGAAATGGTGTTGAGCTAAAAATTGGCTTCCACAACACCTATCACTTGGAATATGACCAAGAGCATTTGAAAGAGAGCTTTCTGAAAAAGATTGCGACGCTCGCCAAGTAAACGGTCATCACCCAAATATTAAAAAAGCCCTTGGGAGAATGCCCCCTTGGGCTTTAGGAGAAGAAATGAGCTTGTATTGCTCGCTCAGTAAAGTCAAACGAGCTTTCGCCTACTGCTAGAAAAAGGCGAGAACTAGGTTATTGGTTATTAATCGTCTTCAACCAAACTCTCTTCAATGTATTCTTCTGTGGCGTCAGGCTTGTTACGACCATTTAGCGTATGGAAGCGCTTGCGACCACGAGCAAGTTGGGTGTACTTTAGCCACGTACGCTCAAGTTTTGTTTTTGCTTTGCCCGGGTTTTCTAACACCTTGATGAAGTGTTTCTCTTCGCTGTTTTCAGGTGTTAATTCGCCTGACTCTAAGCCAAGCATTGTATCCCCATAAATTGTTAGGATTTCCTCTTCTGAAAGAGTAAAATCGCCAGACTTTGCAAAGCCGCGTGGGAATTTTACGTTATCGTAAAAACGTTTTTTGCCATGACGGAATTCAGTGTCAGACATGTCAACAGCCTCTGTAACCGTTATTGATGAATGTAGTGAACTTACGGCGAAAATTAGGCTTAAATCTAACAAAAGAAAAACAAAACTTTTTTGTCGTCATGATTTTAATTAGTTGTTAATCTGGTTTTATATTAACCAGGAGATGGTTTATGGATGTAAAAGTCTTTCGAACATTTTTAGAGCTGGCAAGAGTTCGTCACTTCGGACGTGCTGCTGAGAACCTTTATATTACCCAAGCCGCTGTGAGCGCACGTATCAAACAGTTGGAAAGTTACTTCGATACGCAATTGTTTATTCGTGATCGAAATAACATAAAGTTGACCTCTGCAGGTGAGCGCTTAATCAGCTATGCCGAGGTAATGGTCACTACATTGCAACAAGCGAAGCTAGAATTATCGCTTGAAGATGGCAAAGCGCTGCAACTAACGTTAGGTGGCACGCCAAACATTTGGGACGCTTATTTACAGAATTGTTTAAGTGTCGTCACAGATTCGTTTGGTGGTTATGGCTTCATGGCAGAAGTGATGGGACGTGAGATGCTCAGTCGTAGCTTGCTAGAGCGCACGTTAGATATGGCATTTGCGTTCGATCAGATCAAAGCTGATGAGCTTAACTGTAAAAAAGTGGCGGATGTTGTTCTCGTTCTGGTATCAACTGAGAAAGATTCTTTAGACACCGTTTTCGAAAACAAATATGTGTACGTTGACTGGGGGACGCGTTTCTCCTCAGAGCATTCTGAGCGTCACCCTAAGATTCCGGCTCCATATTTACGCACTTCAACAGCGCGTATCGCATTGGACTTTATTTTAGAGAAGGGTGGAGCCGCGTACTTACCAATCTCTCTCGTGGAGCCATTTATCGCTAATGGGCAGCTTCACAAGGTGTCTGGAGTAGAAGATTGGTGTCGCCCTATCTATTTGAGCTATCGTAAAGCTAGCTCGTCTGTAGACGCGATTAAGCAAGTGGAAGAAATTGTCAAAGAGATCGATCCACTGACCGCTTACAGTTTTCAGCAAATTGGTTCTGGCACTTCCGACGAATAGCGTTGAATGAAAAGTCAGAAAAACGAAAAAGCCGCCTTGAGAAATCAAGGCGGCTTTGTTTTTATCTCGATGAATCGATAGTTATGGTAAGTCAAACAACAGGGCTGTTGTGCTTTCGTTTGATGTATTGCGCAAAACAACCTTACTCTGGTGTTCAACCTTCGCGCCGTCGCCAGCCGTCAAAGTGGTATTGTCGACACTAAGGCTCCCAGTCACTTGATGGATGAATAGATTTCGGCCCGACTCAATCTCAAAGTTTAGTTCGCTACTTGGCTCAAGAATTAACTGATGCAAAGTCGCATCTTGCTTAATAAGTAGCGTGCCGTTTTCTCCAGTTGGAGTTGCGATAGTCGTTAACCCAGGATTGCGACCAAAATCTTTTTGCTGATAACCTGGTTTGGTTCCAAATGTGTTCGGTTGAATCCAAATCTGTAGAAACCGCAGCGTATCTTGGTTCGATGCATTGTACTCACTGTGGTAAATCCCTTTCCCTGCCGACATGAGTTGGAATTCACCTGCAGGTAGTGTTTTGACGTTACCTTCACTGTCTTTGTGTGCGATAACACCTTCCAACACATAGCTGATGATCTCCATATCACGGTGGCCATGTGTATCAAAACCCGCGCCAGGCTTGACTACATCGTCATTAATGACTCTCAGCTCAGAAAAGCCCATATGTTGAGGATCGTAGTAGCTACCAAAAGAAAACGTATGTTTGCTATCAAGCCAGCCAAAGTTTGCTCGACCTCGGTCTGCTGCATGTCTTACCGTAATCATAAGGCCTCCTTAAGAGAGCTTTTTGTTTAAAAAGTTATCTAACGCTGCTTTACCTGCGCCAGAGAACGCCAGAGAAACGCTTGCTGCCAGTAATGCTAAGCCAAACTCGTAACCGTTGTTTGCCATGAATAGGCCATTTTCAAAGTGGACAGAGAATATCGCTACCACCATCGTGAACGCCAAAGCAACCGCTGCTGGTCGAGTTAGCAGACCAAGTAAAATGAACAAGCCGCCAAAGAACTCTGCGCTGCCCGCAAGTAACGCCATGAGCACGCCAGGACCTAAACCGATAGATGCCATCCACTGACCTGTGCCTTCTAGCCCGTAGCCACCAAACCAGCCAAATAGTTTTTGTGCGCCGTGCGCCATAAAGATAATGCCGATTGGAACGCGAAGTGATAGTGCGCTGTAACCTGCGTTTGACGTGGTAATTTTCTGTAATAGTGCTTTCATGATTCTGTCCTCTGACTCTTTTCAATGAGTGGGAAGCGTGTGCTCCCGTGCTGTTGAGAACAGTTTAGGTAGAGGCGAACATAAAAATAACGGGAGGATTTTGATAAACTCGTTCTAAAAAATTGAATAGTTGGTTTTTATTTATTTAAATCAATGCCTTGATTTTTATATTCGAGTGTTTATTTGCAGATTATTGTCTGTTTTAAATCAAGGTCTGTCATTATTTTCGATAAACATTTTTTCTGTTAAACAAAAAAAGAGCACATGTACTGTGCTCTATTGCTTTCGCTTTTAACAAGGGAGAAAGGTGTGTTAAAGAAAACCGTCAGAGGTTCATTAAGCTCTCTAATGACTCCTCTACATTGTTGTAGTGATAAGTTCGAATATTACGTCCATCCGTCGCATTAATCTGAATTTCTGAGATCTCGTTATCTGAGTCTCGTTCGATAATTCCAATAGAATGATCTACGGATTTACTGGTAATAACCTTTTGGTTTCTTAATACAATTACGCAAGTATGTAAGTCCATGCCAATTCCCTTTAGCCGACGTTGTTGTGATGTTCTGGATCTAACTTTAGTGTACAAAAGCGCTAATGCCAATAAATCTCAATATTGAGTTCCGAAAATGGCTAATTGTGGGCGCTTAAGCAAGCTACAATAACACTATATTGAACGATGCCTATGAACAATAAATGACAAAAGGCATGAGCAAGGAAAGCACTATGTTTATTCACCCCCATACCTCACTGACCTTCGAGCAGTGTCACAAGGCGCGAGTCGCGCGAGACAGTCGTTTTGATGGGCGATTTTATGTGGCGGTAAAAACAACGGGAATCTTTTGTCGTCCGATTTGCCCGGCAAATTTGCCTAAAGAAGAAAATGTTGAGTATTTCGCTGATAAGACGCAAGCCCTTCAAGCAGGGTATCGTCCGTGTTTACGCTGTCGACCTGATAGCGCGCCTGGATCTTGGGCATGGAAAGGTGTCGAGACGACCTTTCAACGAGCGATTTCGTTAATTGATAGAGGGGAGTTGCATCACCATTCGGTGTCTGAGTTGGCTGAGCGTGTTGGGATTTCTGACCGTTACTTACGTATGTTGTTTGAGCAGTATTTAGGTATGTCACCCAAGCAGTATGCGCAATATCAGCAATTAATGTTCGCCAAACAGTTGCTTCACTCCAGCTCTATGTCGGTCACCGACGTGGGGTTTGCGTCAGGTTTTAACAGTACGCGCCGCTTTAACGATGCTTTTCAAAAGTTTCTCAAACTAACGCCTTCTCAAGTACGCCGTAAAGAGTTTGATGGTGCGGGTTGCAATCGAATTGCCTTACCTTATCGAGGTGAGTTGAATTGGTCGCACATGTTGGACTTCTATCGTTTGCGAGCGGTTGAGGGAGTTGAGCTGGTGAGTGATGAGAGTTATCAGCGCAACGTTTTTTTGGATGACAGCAAAGCCTGGTTTAAAGCGACAAAAGGTGAAGGATACTTAGAACTGGCGTTTGAAATTGAAGACGTAACGAAGCTGCAAAACTTGGTGTCTGACATTCGTCGTATGTTCGATCTTGACGCTGATATTTGTACTGTTGAGCAGCATTTGGAGTATGTCGCGCCTGGGCTCGTGTCGAGTAAAGGTATTCGTATTCCTGGTGTATGGAATGCATGGGAAGCAGGGGTTAGAGCTATTTTAGGCCAGCAAGTGTCGGTTAAAGCTGCGATTGGTCAACTTAACTTATTGGTGGCCACACTTAGTGGAGAGTCAGAAAAACGTTGTTTCCCGACTCCCAGTGATATTGCGAACGCCGACGTGAGCTTTTTGCGCATGCCGCAAAGCCGTAAAGAGACGCTAGTGCGCTTCGCCCAGTTTATGCAGGACAACTCAGAAGCTGACCCCCAGCAGTGGCTAGCTTTGAAAGGCATTGGACCTTGGACCGTCAGTTATGCTCAACTGCGAGGGCAATCTCAACCCGATTGCTTTCTAGATAAAGACTTAGTGGTGAAAAAGGCGATGCAGCGTTACCCATCACTGAATACGCACACTGCGGCCCCTTGGGGAAGCTACGCGACGTTTCACTTATGGAATCAATCATGAAAACATTTTATACCGAAATGCCGAGTCCACTAGGAACGGTGACTATCCAATCGAACGCTGAGGGCTTACTTGGCATTTGGTTTGAAACATGCACCACTAAGCCGAGTGAGCTGGGGGTGCGAGACGAGCAGCATCCGGTCTTGCGCCAAGCTGTCACCCAACTGGATGAATACTTTGCTGGTCTGCGCAACGAATTCGACTTGCCCCTTGCTGCGACAGGCACTGATTTTCAAAATCAAGTTTGGCAGGCACTAACGACCATTCCATATGGGGAAACGTGGAGCTATCAAGATCTCGCGAATGCGATAGGTAACCCTAAAGCTGTGCGTGCTGTTGGGTTAGCAAATGGGAAGAATCCGATTTCTATCGTGGTGCCTTGTCATCGCGTTATTGGCAAAAGCGGAAAACTGACTGGGTATGCAGGTGGAGTGGAGCGCAAGCAACGTTTGCTCGCGTTGGAGCAAGGTACACCGCTTTAAGTGAGGCGATTCTCATATTGGGATTAAGCGTGCTACACAGGGGGAACGATAGTGTAGAGTTTCATATTCGTTATACGAACAGAAAAAGGACAATAAGGACATGCCTTTCAAAACGGATTTTGATGCCTTCATGAGTGAGTGTTGGCAGCATCACGAGGAAAATCCCGAACAAATTTATGCTCAGTTAGAAACGGCTATGAGCGAGGTGGAAGATGTTACCCAAATCGAGCGAATATTCGCATTGATGCTGCATACCGCTATTGGGCATCTCCAGTGCCCAGAACAGTTTCTTACTTGTTTAGAGCACTTTGATGAACGCAAGGTTGCCGAGAGTTTGGCATTTCAACGCAGTATTGCCGTTGCGCGCTATTTCGTAGATGGCACTGACAATATGGAATCATTGGAAGAGCAAGAGCAACGCCGAGTTTACGCTTTGATTTCGAATGAACTTTCTGCACTTGTTCAGCTTGAACTGGCGAGTCAATGGTTGGTGAAGGCAGCGTTAGGAATGACGCCGAACGATGCAGAAGGGCCATTAGCGCGCGCTATCGCGATCACTGCAAACAACTTAGCATGTCAGTACGAAGCGCTGGCTGAGCGCACGTGCATGGAAAAATCGAAGATGTTAGAAGCAGCAACACTCGCGCTAGAC
Organism: Vibrio sp. PBL-C16; assembly: GCF_034321865.1. Taxonomy (NCBI): domain Bacteria; kingdom Pseudomonadati; phylum Pseudomonadota; class Gammaproteobacteria; order Vibrionales; family Vibrionaceae; genus Vibrio; species Vibrio sp. PBL-C16. The sequence continues at coordinate 1,341,193 of NZ_JAXLNY010000001.1, forward strand.
TATTGGAAAGTGGCAGGGGGTTGGATGCAAGAAGAGCGCGCAGAGTATCGCTTAGCGATGAGCTTGCTTAAAGCGGATAAACCGCAAGAAGCCAAAGTGCATGCTGAGCGCTGTGAGGCTATTTGTCAGCAAAATGGTAGCGACGCGTTTGAGCTGTTCCACGCACATGACTTGTTGATGCAAGTACACTTCCATCTTAGCCAGAAATATAAAGCTAAATTGGATGAAGAGATGCAGCAGCACTGCAAAACGAGCTCGTTGACGTGATCTTAGCGTTGAATGAAAAAAGCCCCGAGCGACTGGCTGGGGGCTTTAGGGTTGTTGACTATGCAGCGATGATTATGCTGCTTGCGCTTTTGCTTGGTATCGTCCTGGTTTATGGTTCATCGCCAAAATCAAGTTTGTTGCGATGGCACCGAGAACAGATAGAGCGATAAGGTGCACATCTACAATGAACAGTGACATCACCACGATGGCACAATCTAACGCCATTTGAACTTTACCCGCTCGAACTCCAAAACGTTCCTGAAGGTACAACGCAAGAATGTTAAAGCCACCCAAACTCATTTTGTGACGGAAAATTACCAACATACCGATTCCAATCAGCCCACCACCCAAAAGTGCCGCATAGAAAGGTTCGATTCGTGAAATCTCAATCACATGATGCAGATGATCGACCGCAAAAGAGACAATCGAAACCGCAATAAAGGTATTGATAGTGAAGCGCCAACCCATGCGCATCACAGATAAAATATAAAAAGGGAGGTTAAGAGCGAAAAATATCTGACCAAAACTGAAGTCACTCACTTTGGTTAGGAAGATCGCCAAACCAGCCGTACCACCAGTGAGCAATCCTACTTTGCTAAAAAATATCACCCCAAGTGACACCAACGCACTGCCGAGCGTCAGAGCCAAGAGGTTCTCTCTTAGGCTATGATCTTTGTCCATAAATTAATTTCCTTGGTTTAAAAAACGCGCCGGAGACAACACGTCTCACGGACGCGATAGACAGTCGCCAAAATAGCAACTAACAAATCGGCCAATAAAATGTCGCGAAAAGTGATGGATGTCGAGTTTTTGGACGAGATTATGATGATATTAACCTGTTTAACATAATGTACACAGATAGAAAAACAACAAGGAAAAGTTATGATTAAGAAAGTTGGCAACACCCAAATCAGCACATTACATCGACTGAGTTGTCACTGTGGAAAAGTTGAGCTGGAACTGGCGTTACCCAATGGTATTGAGAAGCCGAGACGGTGTGACTGTTCTATGTGTCGACGTCGTGGCGCGATTGTCGCGTCTGTACCTTTGAACGGTATTCGTATTGTGCAAGGCGAAGAAGTCTTGAAGCAGTATCAATTTAATACACACACTGCGAAGCACTTTTTCTGTGGCGAGTGCGGTATTTATACGCACCATCAGCGTCGTTCTGACCCGAGTGAGTATGGCTATAATGTCGGCTGCTTAGAGGGCGTCAACCCATATGAGTTGGGAGCGATTGAAGTGATGGATGGCGTTAACCATCCATCTGACCGCTAGGTTATATTGCGATTTAAGTGCCTGATTATCGGTGTTTTTAAGTAAATAAGCCGCTATTCATCCACAAGTGTACCGCAATACTGGCGGCATAACCCAAGGCGATGACGGGAGCCCACTTTAGGTGGCCAAAGAAGGTGTATTGTCCACGCGCGGCTCCCATTAAAGCGACGCCTGCCGCGGAGCCAATGGAAAGCAAACTGCCACCGACACCTGCGGTTAATGTGACCAGTAGCCAGTTGCCCATCGACATGCTTGGTTCCATGGTCAGTACAGCAAACATAACCGGAATGTTATCGACGATTGCAGATAGGACACCAACCATTACGTTTGCCCAGACTGGGTTCCATTGCGTGTACATGACGTTTGAAACCAGTTCGAGGTAGCCAAGTAAACTTAAACCGCCAACACACATTACAACACCGTAGAAGAACAACAAGGTGTCCCATTCGGCTCGAGACACACGATGAAACACATCAAACGGAACCACTGAGCCTAAGCGCTTCAATGCCTGATCATCGCCATTGGCAATTGCCATAGCTGCTTTTTTTGCGAGTGAGTGTTTGAGAGTTTGGCGCAAAAAATATCCGAAAAACTGTAAGTACGCCAAGCCCATCATCATGCCCATAACGGGTGGGAAGTGCAGCACAGCATGGAAAGAGACTGCGGTGGCAATCGTCAAAATGAACAACGCGACAATACGCCTTGCCCCGCGTTTTAGCTCAACGTGTTGGTGAATCGTATTCGGTTTTGTGTTTGGAACAAAAAGTGACATCAAAAATGCGGGAACCAAGTAGTTCACCAATGACGGTACAAACAACGGAATGAACTCAGCAAAGCTGACATGACCGGCCTGCCACACCATCAGGGTTGTAATATCACCAAATGGGCTGAATGCACCGCCAGCGTTGGCTGCGATAACAATGTTGATACAAGCAAGATTGACGAACTTAGGATTATCACCAGAGACTTTCATCACTACAGCGCACATCAAAAGGGCCGTAGTTAAGTTATCGGCAATCGGTGAAATGACAAAAGCGAGAAACCCCGTCAGCCAGAACAACTTTTTGAATCCAAAACCTTTACCAACCATCCACGCCTGTAAGGCATCGAAGAGTTTGCGTTCTTCCATTGCGTTGATGTAAGTCATCGCCACGAGCAAAAACAGCAGCAACTCGGCATATTCCAACAAGTTGTGTTCTAGTGCGGATTTGGCGATTTCAGGCTGGTTGTGCTGAGCAAAGGTGTAGCCAATCAGAATCCAAATTAACCCTGCAGCGAGCAGCACAGGCTTGGATTTTCTCATTTTCAGATACTCTTCCAACATAACCAGTATGTAAGCGAACGAAAAGATAATCAGAGCCGCGTAACCGACACCAGAATTAACAAGATTCAGTTCATTGGTTGATGCAGCAAAGGTGGCGCTAGAGAACAACAAACAGCAGAAAGCCACAATTGGATAGATCGGCATAGACATTTCTCCTTTGTCTGGTTGGAGAAATATTAGCCACAAATGAATGAGTTAGTTGTGAGAGAGCTCGAATTAACAGTAGGAGTTAGGAAATGATAGTGTGCGCCACTATTTTCTGAGTGACGCAATGCTTGCTGCGCCGAATAAAACCGCAGCGGCATATAAACCGTAAGTTAACCAGTGACTAATCTCTAAAAAAGGAACGAGTCCTTGACCTGCCCACATACAGCCTCCGTTTAATGAGCAATGTTGTAATAGTCGAGCCAATTTAAAGGAAATGAACAATGTTTTTTGTGAGTGAAAGCAAATTCTGAAGGATTAGAAAGTCAAAAATTGGTCAGTGAGAGAGAAATCTCATTTTTAACTGGCTAGCTCTAACCCTTTTGAGTTAAAGCTAGCTATATCTAGAGCTGAATGCATTTAGCGTAGGAGCCATTTTTTCAACGGTGAAGCATCAATTGCTTTCACAAGCAGTATGGTTGCAACAATCGTTGCGGGATAGATAAACACATCTTTCGCGAGGTGTTGCAGCCCGATAAATTCAGCGACATTCATCATGACAATTATGATAAGCAGATGGCTAACATATATTCCTAACACGCAAGGAGATAGTTTGAAGACCCAAGGCATGTCGCCAAAATGAGGGTGAGCCAAAAGCCACATAAAGACACCTACAGCCCAGATAACGGTACCGAATAGGAAGTCGTGCGAGTTGAAAGCGATGTCATGTTGCATCAGCCAGTAAGCTTCACCAAAATGCAGTGCCATGCCAAGAATAATGCATCGAACCGTATTGTTTCTCGACCACCGCCACTGCGCTTCTCGTGCGAAATAACCTAGAGCAACTAGCAACGTGCTGAAAAAAGGCCCGTTACGAGTAAAGAAAGGCGCTGGCAGGTCGGTAATGGTCGCGTAACTGCCAGCAAAGACCCCGTATATGTATAGCAATACTGCGGTTGGCAGTATCAGTTGCGCCATATTGATATGCACGAGAAAGGCAATTAACGCTACGGCAATGACCAGAGCCGGAATAAACCACAGATGAACGAGTCCGCCTTCGATGAGTGAATTGATCGGGGTTGACATTAAGTACCCCCAATAACCTTGCCTTTCGGCGAGATACCAAGCCTCAGCGACCGTCTGCCATTGGAATGGCATCAGTAAACTGATCATGCTCCAAATGAGCCAAACCTTCATTAACGGTTTGGCGTAGTTCTTAAGAGTATCAATAGGTGAGTGACTCAACTTCGGCTGGATTAGATAACCCGAGATGAGAAAGAACAACGGAACAGCAAAACGAGCCAGTTGGTTGAGCATATAGCCAACCCATGGTATCCCATCCCACTGCCAGTACGTCAACGCCATCTGGCAATGCAAACCCACAATCGCAAGCATCGCAATGATACGTGCAAACTCTAAGCTGGCTATTTTTTGTTTCTTTGCCATTACATTGTTTACCTAAGTAAAAAACTTAGGTGAAAATAGCAGGTTGTTACTGAAGTAATACGTGAAAAAGTCAACAGACTTGCGCTTACATTGAAGCTGTTTTGAAAATTAAGACTTACTTCAAACTTCTTAATTATTAACCTATTAACGCAATCAATACCTGATTCGTGAGTCGAAAATAGCACTGAATAATGGTTAGACCAGTTAACTCGAGATTGCAAAAAAGAACGATCGTGCTAAAAATAAGACTATGCAAAAAGGAAAAGTGACAAAAGAGTTTATTCTGCAGCGGGCTTTTGAGATCGCCAGCGAAGACGGATTAGAAAGTCTTACGATTGGAGAGTTAGCCAAGCAATGCGGTATGTCGAAAAGTGGTCTGTTTGCCCACTTTAATTCGAAGTTGAATTTACAGCTATCGGTGCTTGATCACGCCAATAAAGTGTTCGCTGATCGGGTTATTGAGCCTGCTCGAGAACTCGGGGATGGCAATATCGAGCGTAAAATTCGAGGGTTGCTCGACTCTTGGATGACTTGGAATCACGCATTCCAAGGAAGTTGTATGTTTCTTGACGCTTGGAATGATACGGCAGATAAAGATTGCCCGCTTCAGGCCGGGCTGCGTAAATCCATAGACACTTGGCTGAGCTATTTGGAGATCCAAATAACGAAAGGCAAAGAGAAGCAAGAATTTGCAGCAGACTTAGATACACGCCAAGCAACGTTTGATTTGTACGGTCTCTATTTGAGTGCGCATGTTTTTTACTCAATTAAAGGTGAGCAAGAAAGCTTGCGTCTGTTTTGGCAAGGGATCGACAACTTATTTTCTCGCTGGAAAGGCTAATATCGGTTATTCGCTTCCCAGATTCGTAGACATAAAATCACAAAGAGCGGCTGAGTTCGCTCTTTCTTATCAGCGTAAAAAGCACGACCGTTCTATTTTGTGCAAAGCTGATAGTTAAGGACATGATTATGAGTGAAAAAATTTACTTTAATACATCGCAACGTTTCAGTATTAAGCGCAGTTTGGTGAACATTAGTACTCGGTTACACCATACACTGGCCCCGTCACATGCAAAGAAGACCGCGCGCAAGCTTCTTCTGACACCTGCTCGTACGCAACCTAAAAATATTGAGCCTCAAGGGCTTATCAAAGGTGAAATTAAAGGGCATGCAGGCATCATCAAAACCTATACTTTGGGCTCTGGACCTATTTGGGTGCTAACTCATGGTTGGTCTGGAACGGCAAGTCAGTTTTATCCACTGATGGAACATATTGCGTCGAAAGGGTTTACTGCTTTGGCGTACGATCATCCGGCACATGGTGAGAGTGAGGGGCAGTATGGGCACATTCCGGGGTTTGTCAGAGGATTAGAAGATGTGTTGGATACGGTCGAGGATATTGTTGGCCTAGTTGGGCACAGCATGGGCACCGCTTCTGCTCTTGAGTGTAGGCACAGTAAATTAGAAAACAAGCCTTTGCTGCTTATTGCTCCGGTATTAAATTACGTAGAGAACTTATTCGGTAGCATTGCGCGTTCCGGTTACTCGATGAAGCTTTTTAATGCTGTGGTTTCAGAAGTTGAAGACCAATTTGGCTATCCGTTACAGTCCATTGATCCGATGAAGCGTTTGTCTGAGCGTCCGTCTCACACCATTATTATTCATGATGAGCAAGACAAGTTCACCAAATACAGTGTCTCGGCAAAAGCGGCTGAAGAGATTAAAAACGTTGAGTTAGTGACAACACAAGGTCAGGGGCATGGTCGAGTGATGAAGTGTGAGCAAGTCTTCAGTAGTTTTGACCGTTTGCTCGATAGTGCTTGGTAACCCTTACTTTTACTGATTGACTCGCTCCGTTTTGCGCTAATTCGATTTGAAAGTAACACCTCAGATTTTTTCGTCTCTGGTGTTGCTCTCCTCGTTAAGAGGTTAAATCCAAAAAGGACAGCCGAAGCTGTCCTTTGTTTATTTAGCAGAAAGTCTGCAAGGCTGAAATTAGTTACAGTTAGCTACGCCAACTTCTTTCCAAACGCCCCATTCGCCAGATTGGCTAGGATCGTCACCCTGAGTCCACCATTTCGCTTCCCACGTTTTACCTGCGTGAGTCACTTGGTTACCACCTGTGTACACTGCGCTCGCATCCCATGCGTTGTCACAAGTACCAGGGTTTGGATCGGTTGTGTGCTGTGCAACAACCACTGTCGCGTTTGCCGATGAAGACGCTTTACCGTCGCTCACACTTACAGTGAAGCTTAAGCTTGTGTCTTGCGGGTATTCCGCAGCAGTGAACGTGACTTTAGAGCCTTCAACCGTTGCATTCAGACCTTGAGGTAGAGTCCAGTTGAATGTCAGGGTATCGTTGTCTGCATCGCTAGACGCAGCTGCATCTACAACCACAACGTCACCAGCGTTTGCTGTTGCTGGAGCAACAACTTGCGCTACTGGTGCGCTGTTCACTGGGTCAACAACACCTGCTGGTTTCACTGTTACTACAACGAGGTCAGATGCCGTTGCACCCTCGTTATCAGTCACCGTCAGCTTGAAAGTTAATTGCTCTTCAACAGTAACTTCTGCTGCATCAAAGCTTGCTTTCGCTGTGTTTGCACCTGTTAGTACCACTGCTGTGCCAGATACTTGTTCCCAAGCGTAGCTTGCGATGGTGCCGTCAGAGTCTTTTGACAGGCTGCCATCTAGAACCACATTTGCAGGACCTGTTACCGATTGATCTGCGCCAGCGGCTGCGGTTGGTTTACGGTTTGGTTGAGGTACCACACCACCGGCCATACCTTCGTGCATCGCGTTTAGAATGTCACCGTTATCCGCGTCAATTTCCCAAGAGAATAGACCAGCAAGACCAAGAGACTTCGCGTAGCTACCTTTTGCTAGCACTGAACGGTGGTCATCAAATGTGATCAACTCGCCCGTAGTACGGTTCCATACCCATGGTGCTTCTGCTTGTGCATCGTAGCCGTACTCGAAGCCGTTAATACCAGTGTTGTTTGCGCCTAGCATGAATGACTTAATGCCTTTGTAGTCAATTACGCCATCTTCCCAAACACCTTGCGCTGTGCTGCCCTTCAGTTTACCTGTAGCAGTACCCGTCATTGGGTCGTTTGGATCGGTTAGCGTATCTGGAGTTACGCCTTCCCAGCCACGACCGTACATTGCTGTACCAAGTACTAGCTTGTTTGCAGGAACGCCTTGAGCAAGAAGAAGTTGAATGCCGTTATCTGCTGTGTAAGCAGGACCTTTGTACGGTTCGCCGTTCTCATCAACGCCACTACCGTCACACTGACCAGGACGCATGAATGAACCACAGTAAAGCGCAGTCTGGTGACCAGGAACGTTATTCCAACCGCCGTAGAAGTCGTAAGTCATTGCGAAGATGTAATCCATGTACTGAACTGCATCTGCGTAGTCTACGTCTTCAATCTTGTCGTAACCGACACCGATAGCGGACGTTAGCTCGTAAGTACGGCCTGTCTCAGCTTCTAATTCATCAAGCATTACGCGCAGTTCACGCATCAGTGCGATGTATGCTGGGCCATCGTTTACAGGGTCGCCCTTATCGGCTGCTGCACCGCCGCCGCCAGGGAATTCCCAGTCGATATCAACACCGTCGTAGAATTTCCAAGTTTTCAGGAACTTCTTAACTGATGCGACGAATGTGTCTCGGTTTTTCTTGTCCACGAAATCGAAGAATGGGTCAGACAGTGTCCAACCACCGATCGATGGGATGATTTTTAGATCAGGGTTACGTTGTTTCAATGCCATTAGCATTGCGTAGTTACCCTTGATAGGCGTGCTGTATTCATGACCAGCTTGTGGGAAGCTCTTCTGATAAGCAGCCCAAGGGTCATGGATAACGACTTCATAATCAGGCACACCTGTACAAGCAGTTTGTAGCGCGTTGAAACTGTTGCCGCCAACAGACTTCACAGACTCATTTGGGCCACAAATTGGGATAAAACCGTAAAGGATGTGAGTCAAGTTGTCGACCGGCATATTATCGACTGTGTAGTCACGGCCATAGATGCCCCATTCAACAAAATACGTACCCATCACGACGCTTGGATCGGTATTGTAGGTTTTGTTGTTTGGATCAACATTCATCGTTAGTGGCTTCAGGTGAGAACCATCGGTATCTGCAATTGTGATTTCAGCTGGTGCGCTTTTCGCACAACCTGTCGCATCACATGCTTCGATTTCCATTTGGTATAAGCCACCTTGGCCGTATTCAAACGAAGCTGTCGTTTGGCTACCAGTGATAGGGCCGCTTGCTACTTTTACACCATCAAAATAGACGTTGTAAGTGTCACCAGGTGTGCCACTCCACTGGTTAAATTTAACAGTGATCTTCGCTTGCTCATGGTATTTCACCATGTCGTAGTAGCCTGACGTGGTTTCCATCGCGAGTTCAATTTTAGAAAACTGAAGGTTGTTGGAACCGTACATATCGATACTTGGTGCGGTTGGAGCCGCAACTGCAGCACCTGATAGCGCTAAAGCAACTCCAGCTGCACATAGGTTAAATCGAATCATAACTTCTCTCTCAATCCTTGGATTCATGTTCTACCTAGAACATAGGCTGCTCTTGCACCAGATAAGATGATTGGATTTACTCCACGTGCAAAAGCATCACACTCAGCATTTCAGAGAGTTTTTTTTCGTCAAAAAAAATTAAGACAGTTTTCGAGGCACTTGAGAGAACTTAACTAAAACTCGCACTCTGTTACACAGAAAGTGTCAGACTGAGTCAATAATTTATAAAATCTCAGCAGAAACTAAAATTATTGTTTACTCAGTAATGAGTTAGTTAAATGCGATGAAGACCTTATTTTGTTGTTTATTAAGGTTTTGTTTCATTGATATAGAAAGAGAATTGAAAGGAAAAATAGCCGTGAAGACGTATTAGTCACGGCTGAAGTGTTCACTCAACGCGGCACGACGTTTAGAGGCTGCGCCGGTTTCTGAGCCCTGAACGGTATGCTCAAATCCTTTACGAATGAATCGCTGATCTGGAATAAGAGGCTCAATACGGCGTATTTGAGGTGAAAGATGAGAGCCTGAGATCTGATACGCGGTCTTTCCTAATCCGGTATTCAACGTGATGACCTTGCCATCGAATTCAAATTCCGTCGTAATAAGTCGATGGTTTCGGTATACCCCATCTTCAGTGAAAACGAGACGTTCTGTTTGGTAGGGTGGCGCGCCAATCTCAATCCATTCGCCGTACACCTTTTCCGGATCAATGTGGTCTTGATAGGAGAGGTGGATTTGATAGCCAAAAAACGTCAACATACCCATCCCGAAGCAGACAAATGTACTCTTGAGGATTTTGGATTGGTGGCGAGCCAAAAATGAAAGTTTTGGTTCTTGTCGTGCTTTTCGCCTTCGGCGAGTCGAGTCCGTCATAGATCTAATTTTCTCCACTTTTTTAACATGGTGGAAACCTTCCTTTTTAAAAACAAACAATCCCGCCATTGAGACGACGAAACTATGATCTAATGTCCACTTTTACATTCAGATACACATCTTATTGATGATTTTGTTGTTTGCTCACATTCATTACTTCGCAGGTTTTCTTGCTCGGTTTAGGTCGCCTGATTAATCCTCGCGAAAAGAGGTTCTCGCTCAGTAGCAAAGGATGTGCGTTATTACGTTGAGTTTAATGGCTTTCAAAGCTTGAGTAACGGAAAGAAACAAGGTAAAAAAGAGCGGACTTTTGATAAGGAAACCAATAATGAATATTAAGGAAAATAGCTATTTTGCTGGTAGTGTAAAATCACTAGGCTTTAACCAGAAAGATCAGGATGTTAGCGTTGGTGTGATGCTTCCTGGTGAGTACACGTTTGGTACTCAAGCACCAGAGCGTATGACGGTTGTAAAAGGTGCGCTTGTGGTCAAGCGTGTTGGCGAGAGCGATTGGACGACTTATCAAAGTGGTGAGTTTTTTGAAGTGGAAGGTAATTCTTCATTTGAGCTTCAAGTGAAAGAAGCGACTGCGTATTTATGTGAGTACTTCTAGCGTTCATTTGTTGCTCGTCATAAAACCACCTTCGGGTGGTTTTTTCGTCTATGTGCTTCACTTATAACGCATCTTTTTGGTTATTTGGGTATATACTTAATAAAAATGTACCCATCGACTAGGGAGGAAGTGATGGCAGTACAACGCAAGCATTCTGATCTCCCTCCTCGTTACGAGGACAAAGATCTCACCAATGAGCAAAGACAGCGCTTTACCGAAGTTGCCAATGCCGCTCATAAGAGACGTGAATTTTATCGACGTGCTCTAGGAAAGAGCTTAATGGGCAAAATGAAGGGCCGTGCGTTTAAAGATCACCCCACTCGTCAGCAAGACAAGCCGAACAGAACGTTGCAAGTAGTGTGGTTAATCGTATTCCTCGTTGTGGGGCTTTGGGTGATGCATGTGTTCGCTTAGTCATTAGCAAGCTTCTGGTACCGCTGGTGCATCAGATGTTGACTGTTCTTCAGTATTGCAGTGCTCATAAAAGGCGTACTGGTTTTTACCAGTATGTTTAGCTGCGTACATCGCTTTGTCTGCACATCGAGTCAATTCAGACAAATCCTTTGCATCTTGCTTATAGATAGCAGCACCTACACTCATCGTTAACTCGTTAATCATATCGTAGCTTCGGTAACCTGTCGGAAACAGATTTACGATCCGTTTTAGGATGCTGTCGAGGTCATCTTTACTTTTTACATCGTAAAGCATGATTACAAACTCGTCGCCCGCAAATCGAGCGATGGAGTAGTCGTGTTTATCTGTTTTTCTGTCTTTGTTGCGAATGTTATTTTTTAATCGAGTGGCGAAGGCTTGAAGTACTTGGTCACCAATATCGTGCCCGTAGGTGTCGTTGATGTGCTTGAAGTTATCGATATCGAGAAAGACCAATGCGGTGATGCTGTCATCAGATGAGTGCTTGATTTCATCGAGCTTTGCGCGCGCCCAAGTTTCAAAGCTCCAGCGATTGGCAAGCCCAGTGAGCTGGTCAAAATATGCTAACTCCTCAATCCCCTCACGATACAGTGTTTGAATGTAATTGAGGACTTTCGTGTAGTAATACGAGAACGTGTGACACACAAACGCGGTCGCTATCAGGGTCAGCATCAATCTCCGCTCTATGATTTCTGTGGCTGTTGGCAGTCGATCTAAAAAAGCGACCCCAAAAAAGATCAGTAAAATGTAGGTGCCACTGAACAGCAGACCGACCTTAAACTCATTAATTAATACCAGAGTGGCGACAATAGGATATAGCCATAGCATCTTGCCTGACGGAGCGTCGTTATACAGAAGTAACAATAACCCTTCGAACATTAAGACAGCACTTAGCCATAAGTCGGCGTATTGATGGTGCCGCTGGACTTTTATTACATAACTGATTGCTAAGCATGCCAAGGCACACAAAGCATGGAAAAAGCTTAAACCCCAGTTATTCTCAAGTGATTGAGCAATGGAACCATAAGTTAAACAGGCAGCGGCGATACTGGAGCATAAAAAGACAATTTTCTTTTTTCTTGTTGAGCGGATGTCCGCCATTTCTTCTAAGCGCGCCCCAGCCAATGTCGACATTACGTATCCTTGCTTAATTAACGTGTACGCTTATTCTAGGCGGTATTTTCGCGATAAATAGAACAACAAAGTTTCCAAATGTGATATCAGTCATTTTTAGTGCAAAGCCATCAGTGTGATTTGGTGCGAGTGTTCAAAGAGGAATGGTGGCGCATGCAGGTTTTCATGACGGTTCTTCATGGCTCTATATGGTTGGACTGATAACTCAAAGTAATGTATCTAGTTAGACGCATTTATATTGATTATCCTAATTCTGTTCGGTGCTCGTTGATTGAGAGTATTGTTCACCAATCTCTGCTCTACGTATCGTCAAGGCATATGTCGTTTCGAAAATGCATTAGAAATATTTTTCCGAAACAGGGCGAAATATTGTTGTCGTTATGACCAATATGCGACTAGAATCCGCGCTAAATCACAACCTCATATCGAGCTTCGTTCGAGTCACTATTTTTAAACTGCTTCACAAAATTGTGAGGCAGTTTTTAGTTGTAGGAAAGGTTACAAGCATGCCTAAAAGCCAAAACATCAACCAACGAATGTCCATCGTGGCATTAGCTTGGCCAATTCTTGTCGAAATTTTGCTACGGACGGCTTTAGGAACCAGTGACGTGTTCATGCTGAGTGGCTACTCAGACAAAGCCGTATCCGCTGTTGGTGTGATCACGCAGATTACCTTCTTTTTAATCATCGTTTCGACGTTTGTCAGTAGCGGTACGGGGATTTTGATTGCCCAATACAATGGCGCTGGACGCGAGCAAGAGTCAGTGAGCGTTGGTGTTGCGAGTATTGCGTTGTCTGTGCTCGTCGGTGTGCTATTGAGTGTGATTGCCGTGCTTGGTGCGATATACCTACTCCCGTATTACGGCTTGGAAGCGCAAGTCGAGCAGTACGCTCATGAATATCTGCTGATAAGCGGTGCGATGACGTTTAACGTTACGATTGGCGTTGTTTTTACAACTATTCTGCGTAGTCATGGTTATTCACGTTCCCCAATGGTGGTGAATTTGATCTCGGGTGTGTTCAACATCATTGGTAACTATATTGCGCTTTACCAGCCATTTGGTTTACTTGTGTATGGTGTGCAAGGCGTGGCAATAGCAACCGTCGTCAGCCAAATCATCGGTACGTTAATGTTATGGTTTATTCTCGCTCGCAGTAGCATTGAACTACCAATGTCGACTATGAAACAAGTACCGGCAGAGATTTACAAAAAGATCTTAAAAATCGGCGGTATGAACGCGGGTGAAGTGCTGTCTTACAACGTGGCGCAAATCTGCATTGTGTACTTTGTGGTGCAAATGGGGACGGCATCGTTGGCGGCTTTCACTTATGCACAAAACATTGCCCGTTTCTCGTTTGCTTTCGCGTTGGCAATTGGTCAGGCAGCGCAAATTCAGACCGGTTACTACATCGGTAAAGGTTGGGTGAGTAGCATTTTAAAACGCGTACAAATCTACTTCTTAGTGGGGTTTGTGGCATCAACGGCGGCAACCACACTGATTTACCTGTTTAGAGAAGAGATTCTGCGCGTATTTACCGATCAACCAGAGATACTCGCATTGGCAGGTTCGTTAGTCATGGGCTCAATTTTGCTCGAGGCCGGACGTGTGTTTAACCTGATTTTTATCGCGGGGCTCAAAGGCGCGGGTGACATCAAGTTCCCAGTGCAAATGGGGATTTTGAGTATGTGGGGATTAGGCGTGCTTTTCTCTTACATCTTTGGCATCCACTTGGGTTATGGCGTTTTAGGGGCTTGGATGGCAATCGCACTCGATGAATGGGTACGTGGTATCATCATGGCAAGGCGTTGGCGCTCTCAGGTGTGGACCAAGTTTAAGGTGAGCTAACGGTTTTCGGTATCGCGCATCACGCTTATTCTGGTGTTAGAAAAAAAAGGCACTGATAGTCAGTGCCTTTTTGTTATTTAAACTTGGGAAGACGTTAGAATTCGCACTCAGCTTGGAACACCATGCGTTCTTTGCTGTATGGATGATCCAGCTCTAGCATCTCAGCATGCAGGTGCAAGCGATTCGCTTTTTCGCCGTATAAACCATCACCAACCATCGGCATGTTTAACCCCATGTGATGAGCACTGTGTACACGTAGTTGGTGAGTTCTCCCTGTTTTCGGATACATGTATACCTTGCTGCGTCCATCTTTGACTTCAATCAGTTGCCAGTAGGTTTCTGCATGTTTCCCGTGTTCAAAACACACCAGTTGACGTGGGCGGTCGTCGGGGTCACCACGCATTGGCAGTGAAATTTCCCCTTCAGGCTCGTTTAATACGCCTTCGAGCAGTGCCATATAACGTTTTTTTACGCCGCGAGCCATAAACTGTTTTTGCAGACTTTTGTTCGCGCGCTTGGTTAAGGCAAACACCAAAATGCCAGAGGTCGCCATGTCGAGGCGATGAATCACAAACGGCCCTTCCACATCAGGGTACATCGCTTGTAGGCGCGTATAAGCAGAGTCCTTGATAGTTTTACCAGGCACTGAAAGTAAGCCCGAGGGCTTGTTGACGACGACCATAGCGTCGTCTTGGTAGATTATCTCTAGTTCTTTGTCTTCTGCCCAATTCTCCGCCAATGGATTAGGTTCGACATCCAGCCCTTGCATCATATGGCCCAAAATCGGCTGACATTTGCTATTACACGATGGGTAGAATTTTTTGTGTTGGCGAACTTCAGACTTTGGCGACACACCCCACCAAAATTCTGCCAACGCCAGCGGTTTGAATCCGTGTTTAAACGCGTATTGGAGCAGTTTTGGCGCAGCACATTCCCCCGCACCTGCTGGTGGAACTGGGTTTGTGGTGTCTGCAAAAATGTCCACCAAGTCGCGTGCTTCGCCATGGCTGTTTAGGAAGCGGTATTGTTTATGCAATTTGTGCTGTAAAGCGTTGGAGAGCGTTTTGCGCTGCTCTTTCAGGTGAGCAAGTTGCTGCTCTAACTCGGCCAATCGCGCTTCTTTGATTGCAAGCTTTTCATCCCACGCTTGCTTTAAGTATTTGAGAACGTTTTTCTCAGCGACACTTTGCTTACCCAACTCATCCAACAAGATTTTGAGATCATCGGCATTGAGCGTTTGCTCGCCCTGTTGGCGCTGTCGCTTGCGTGCGGCGCGGCCATCAATCATCACTTGGCGCTGTGTTTGCTCCTCTTGCTGATAAGCGGCTCGGTCGGCTTGGATTTGCGCTTTAAGATCCGCTAATTCCGGATTCGCGGCACAGGTTTTGTACTCCGCATTGGCGGCGTTGATGGCATCCGTTTCTGCGCGGAAGAAGCCTTCATCGGTCAGCATGTCGTACACAGGAGGGACAAATCCTGGAATCAAGTTTTGGTCAGCAATTTTGCCAGAAAACGCACTTAAAAAGCCGAGATCGCCTTGAGAGCTTTCTACCAGCAATACGCCAAACATTTTGCCTCGCCCCGTTTCTACATTAACCAAACCAAAATCGTGTTCGAAGTCGGTTTGCGCTAATAAGTGCTGTTGCAATTGCTTTGCAGCCATAACGCAAAGAGGATGCGGCGTGTAGTAGAACGGAAACGTAAACTGCGTTGGTAATTCATAGTCAGAAGTATCAGCAGTAAAACGAGTAAAACAATGTTCAGGCGAGTGCATGGTGGGTATCCGCGCGAGTAAAAAATCGAGCGAGGATTGTACCTGTTTGAGTCAGGATTGCCATGTCGGTGTTGGCACTCGCTCTTGGATTAAGAACAAGAGCGAGTGGGGAAGAGCTTATTGCAGTTTTTGTAATGCCAGCTTCCACTGTGCCGGTTTGTCGTAGTAGGCCGAGTGCGGCAAGGTCAGGTACTCGCCATTTACTTCTGCAATCAGGGTTGGATAGCCACCAACGTGTAACTGGCGCATCAACTGTCGGCTAGAGCGAATTTTCTCATCTAGATCGGCTTCGCTTAACGTCATGTTTTGCTCCCACACATCGTTTGCTAAACCTAGCGATTCTGCAATGGCTTTGAGCGTCGATGCTTCATTCACTTTTAACCCGAGCTGATAATGCGCGGATTGGATGGCCTTTAGCATGTGCCATGGATTCAGCCCCATTTTCTCCGCACTCAAGATCGCTTGTGTTGGTAGATAAGAATCAAGAACAAACGCATCTTCGCTTTTCACGCGTTGCAGATATGCTTCACCAAACGTTGCTCCGGTTTCGGTTGCGATACGAGCGTCACTGTTGATGATGTGCTGACGAAATTCAGATTCAATCGCGCGTTTCTCAATCATACCGCCGGGATGAAGCTCTACCTTAAATTGAGAGGTGTCCATCAAGGCTTCGATGAGTGGTGATGCCCCGTAGCACCAACCACACATGGGATCGAAGAAGTAATGCACGGTTACCATGACATTTCACCAGTATGCACTTTTGCACCGATTTCTAGCGCGATTGGCAATTGAGCTTCTGGGTATTTCGCTGACATGGTGTCAATGAGTTGAACGCTGTTATTGCTGTGTTTTTTCGCTTGCTGAAAATCCTGCAAGTATTGTTGCGAGTAGCGAATGGTGTCTGCGTTCAGCTTTGTGCCTGCTTTCATGTGACCAGGGATGACCACTTGAGGTTTAAGCGCAAGCATCTCGCTAAGTTGTTGCTCCCAAGCATTGATAGCGGTTTGGTCAGCGGCATCGGCCATCCACAAATGTACGTTAGAGTACACGGCTACGTTACCTAGAATCGCTTTGTTATCTGGAATCCATAGGTAAGGGCGGTGTGCTGATGTGCCGTGGTTACCACGAATTTCAATCTTATGACCTTCTAGCTCCAATGATGCTTTGTCGTACGCGACAGGGATCACTGGTTTTACCGGTGCGTTTGCGCCCAGCTTTGGTCCCCAGTACGCCAGCTTTCCAGCCAGTTTCTCTTTAATAATTTTTTGAACCGCAGGCGTTGCGATGATCTGCGCATCAGGGAACTGTTGGTGTAGGGCCTCTGCGCCAAAGTAGTAGTCTGGGTCCGCTTGGCTGATAAAAATGGTTTTAAGCGTTTTGCCTGAGTCCAACACTTTAGCGGCAATGCGCATCGCGTCAGCTTTGGTGAAGCCAGTGTCGATGACCATGGCGTCAGTCTCACCGTATACCAAGGTTGAGTTAACGTGGAAGCTGTTACCGTCGGCGTTGTAAACCTCAAGAGTAAGGGGAGAGTGGTTTGCCGCTAGGACAGGGCTTGCCATTAAAACGGATGCAGCAATCAAAGTGAATTTTTTCATAATAAGCTCCTAAAGAATTTGGGGCCAAGCGACGATGGCTTGGGAACGGGAGCTATATTAGGAAATTGATACGCTCGGAAAAATACACAATAATGTGCATCACTATTTCTTATTTCGAGCAAATGTATGGACAGAGTAACGGCAGCAAAAGTATTTGTGGATGTGGTGTATTCTGGCAGTTTTACTGCGACCGCAGAGCGGTTAGACATGTCTCGGCCTATGGTGACTCGTTATGTAGAGGCGATGGAGAACTGGCTGCAAACTCGTTTGTTGCACCGCACCACGCGCAAGGTGTCGCTCACCACCGCAGGGGAGCGCAGCTTGCCTCAGATTGAGCGCTGGTTAAAACAGGCCGATACGTTGACGTCGAACATTGCCGTTGATGGTGAGCTGTCCGGAAAAATCCGTCTCGCGTCTAGCACTTCATTTGGATTCTCACAGTTGATCCCAGCAGTAAACAGTTTTATGCAAAAGCACCCCAAAGTGCATATCGACATAGATCTGCAAGATTCAGTGAGTGATCTAACCGAGCAACGTATCGATCTGGCAATCCGAATTGCGTCAGATCCCGATCCTTCTTTGATTGGTAAGCCGATTGCGGTGTGTGAATCGGTGTTGGTGGCATCGCCGCAATACTTGCAAACTCACCACGCGATCACGCATCCGAGAGATTTATCTTCACACGACTGTTTGGGTTACAAAAACTTTGAGCGTCACGTGTGGCATTTGTCTCAGGGCGACCAGTTCGAGTCGGTGGGAATTGAGTGTCGCCTAACCAGCAATGAGGCCACGGCGTTATTGCATGGCGCTTTACAAGGCATGGGTATTTCGATGTTGCCAACCTATTTGAGCAATATCTATCTGCAATCGGGTCAGCTTGAGTCGGTGTTGCCGGATTGGAAGCCAAATGATCTCAACATTTACGCGCTGTATTCATCGCGTAAACACTTGTCTCCTGCGGTGAGAGCCTTCATCGATCACAGTGAAGATTACTTTAAACTGCACCCTTGGTAATCGCGAAAGGCGTCGTTATCCCGACTTGAGATTCATACAAGATCCTGTACCTTACATGGATATATTTTTCGCAGCGTCATTTAGAGTTTTAGTTAATGTCACAAGTTCGCATCAAATTTATTGCTTCCGATATGGATGGCACTTTGCTTGACCAATACGGTCGTTTGGATCCAGAGTTTTTCGACCTGTTTTTGCAACTGGAAGAGCAAGGCATTTTGTTCTCTGCTGCGTCTGGTCGTCAGTATTACAGCCTGCGAGACACGTTCGCGCCAATCAAAGATCGAGTGTTGTATGTGGCCGAAAACGGCACCTTGGTGATGTACCAAGACAAAGAGCTCTACAGTTGCACCATTCCTAAAGCGGAAGTGGCGGAGATTGTGCAAGCGGCTCGTGAAATTGATGGAGCGAACATCGTATTGTGTGGCAAGCGCTCGGCGTACATCGAAACGCATGATCAGCAATCACTGGAAGAGTTTCAAAAGTACTACCATCGCTGTGAAACGGTGACGGATTTGCTTGAGGTCGAAGACGAGTTCATCAAGGTAGCGATTTGTCACTTTGACGGTTCGGAAGAGCTCCTGTTCCCGACCATGAACACGAAGTTTGGCGCAACGCATAAAGTTGTAGTGAGCGCAAAAATTTGGCTGGATGTGATGAATGCCGAGGCGTCTAAAGGCGCGGCCATTAAGCATCTTCAAGAGACGATGAATTTTACTCCGGCCGAAACCATGACGTTTGGTGATTACCTCAATGACCTCGAAATGCTGCAAGTCAGTGAGCATTCGTACGCGGTTGCCAATGCGCATGAAGAGATTAAGAAAATCGCTCGTTATTCTGCGCCAAGCAACCAAGAGGCTGGGGTACTCAAAGTGATTAAAGAGAAAGTGTTAGCGAAGTAACGCTCATTTATTCGATGTTATTTTCTTCTTCACGTAAAAAGCCCCGCAGTGTATGCGGGGCTTCGTTTTTTTTTGTGTGTGTGGTGGGAGGGGGTAGTAATGTTCCCGTTTTAGCGTACGTACTTGGCGGTTGCGCTGACTAAAAAGTGTTGCAATTTCCCGTCTGATTTTGGCACCCACAAGTCGTTATGATAATGGTAAATACGGCCATTGATGGTCACAGACAAGGTATTATCACCCGTTTGCTCCATGCGAATAAACTGATCCGAAGTGACCAAAAACGGCTCTTGCTCTTCAATGCTCTGGCCCGTTGTCAATACGAAGTAGCCGAATCGGTTGCCAGCATCCGGATCGGTTGAGTAGATTCGATGTCCAACGAGGCTGTAGTCGTCGTTGAGTGCCTGCTCAAGCGTTTTTTGCCCGATGGTTTCGTGCGATGGAATAAATACCCAAGCCAACACACCTGCCGCAATGACTGCCAGTAGAAGCAGTACTTGCATGAACTTTCTCATCATATATACCGTTTAACGTTGAAATTTCATTTTGTACATGCGCTTATCCGCTATGCTGATAAGAAAGTCAACATTGTCACTGTCTTTAGGGTATTGCGCTAAGCCCATGCTTGTTGAAAGTGTTGAGACTTTATCGGAGTTTAATATTTGTGCATCAAAGACGGTATTTATCTGCTCACGTACGTTCTCTTCATTGAGATGTTCACCTTCAAGGATAACCGCGAACTCATCTCCTCCCATGCGATAAACAGTAAAATCATTGAGTGCCATAGAATTAAGCCGCCTAGCGATTTCCCGCAGTACAGTGTCGCCAACTTGGTGTCCGTGTGTGTCGTTGACTTCTTTAAAACCATTTAAATCTAGAATCCAGAGAGAAAAGGGCCTTTTTTCTTGAGTAAATTTGTTTAGGGTTATGAATAGTGCATTGCGGTTCCCTAGGTTCGTCAAAGGGTCGCTGAGCGCCAATTTTCTATGAAAATGGGATTCACGATAAAAGAAATAAGTTAGAGAGATAATCGACAAAACGAACGTCGCAAACAACATATATTGTGCTTGCATTAAGCGCTGGGTTTGACCTTTTTGTGCTTCATAAGCTTTACTGCTTAGGCGGAAGTTTTGATTAACGAAGTCTATTAAGCCTAAATATAGTGTTTGAGTTGAACGATAAAATGCAGCAGCAGCTTGGCTATCACCTGTTCTAGCTTCTACTAGTTGTTTTTCTAGCTCTTTGAACTCTTCAAAAAGGTTAATGAAGTAAAGGTGCATGTTGTTCCGAGAAAAGAACTTATTGGCTTTCGTGCTACTGGTCAATAAGTCAAAGCGACTCCACGCTAACTCGTATTGAAGCTCTGCACCATCAATATTCAATACGTTTTCATCTAACCGTCTGGCCTCACCGACAAGTTCTGATAGTTCTTTGGAGAGTTGGAATAAAAACCAAGTCGCTTGTTTTTGTTCGTTATTAAAATTTTGTGAGAGTGAACGTGTTTGCTGTAAAAGCACGACATTCGCGAGAAGCAAAGAAACGGCAAACACCACCAGCAGCATTTTGCTGGTGGTAGAATATTGCAATATTCTTTGTTTCTTAGAATAGGGTTCTGATAACTTCATTCTTATTATTTTTCTTTTATTTCATTTACTTGCCATACCATTTGCGCATGATATTTATTGTAGTTTAGCTCTGGATAGAGATTGAGTGGATATATCACCCAGAAAGGGCCTTTATTCCTGACTTTTATGTAATTCTGATCTTGTTGATAAGCCAGTATTGGTTGATATCGAAGAATATCTTGTCGGGACAATGTCGAGTGATAGTCGTTTAAGCTGCTGATATCAACCTGCTCTGGTACCTTTCCGTAGACGTGTGTAAGAAGCGTGCTGAGTTTAACGCCTAAAAATTCTGACGAGGCAGGAAGCCAAGGCAATGTCATCGTGTAGCTAGTGGTAGGTAAAGCTTGGATCTCTTCCAGTTCCAGTATGACACTAGGCTGCTGGCTACTACTAAATACGATCGTATTTGCAGACAAGAATGGCGCAACAAAAAACAGACCTAGCGCGACTATCTTTTTCATCATATGCCCTTTTGAGTTTTATTCTTTTTTCTTAGCTAGGACAAAGGTGCTAGCGGTAATTTATTTATAATTATAGAGCCAACCGGATGAGATTTTATAATACGTTATGTTTCAAAAATAACTGTCGGTTTACGTCACGTCAAGGTTATTAAGTTGCTTCTTAATTAAAAGCTCAGAGTATTGGGATGATGGTAGAGTTTCGTAATGATTTCGCGGTATTTAATTACTTTTTAGTGCAACTTTGTATCATTTTTAATAAAGATGCCGTGTCGGAAATGAGAATTTAATAAGGCGAGAAATGGACGTCGAATTTGTTCTTAAGTTACATTATTTTACATATTTAAATCATCGATATTCAGATATGTATTTGTTAGTACGTAAAGAAAATAAAGTCACCTAGTTTTGGTGACTTTATTTTTTATTTCATGAGCTTACTTAAATTAACTATGCAAACAAATATTTTGCATGGAAGTTGAGGTGCTCTTCAATAAAGCTTGAGATGAAGTAATAGCTATGGTCATAGCCTGGTTGCATTCTCAAGGTTAGGTTTGAATCGTGTATTTTTGCCGCAGCAATCAGCGCTTCCGGTCTAAGCTGCTCATTTAAGAAGCCATCAGCATCACCTTGATCAACCAAAATTGGTAATGGTGATTGTTGTTGTTTTAGAAGTTCACTTGCATCGTATTGCTTCCAGCTTTCAAGCTCCTTGCCTAAGTAAGCAGTAAAGGCTTTTTGTCCCCAAGGGCATTGCATTGGGTTACTGATTGGACTGAACGCTGAAATAGAACGGTACTGTTCTGAATTTTTCAGACCAATGGTGAGCGCTCCGTGGCCGCCCATGCTGTGACCCGAAATCGACTTCACGTCAGAGACAGGGAAGTTACTTTCGATGATCGCAGGTAACTCCTCAGTCACATAGTCGTACATGCAGTAATGCAGTGACCAAGGTGCTTGCGTCGCATTAAGGTAAAAGCCAGCTCCTTTTCCTAGGTCATAGCTTTCGTCGTCAGCGATACCTTCGCCTCTCGGACTTGTGTCTGGTGCAATGATCGCAATGCCAAGCTCGGCCGCCATACGAAATGCGCCCGCTTTCTGCATAAAGTTCTCATCGGTACACGTTAAACCAGAGAGCCAGTATAGCGCGGGTACGGGATTTGATTTCGTTGCGTTAGGTGGCAAGAATATCGCGAAGCGCATGGTGCAGTTTAGGGCATTGGATTCGTGTGTATATTGCTTGTGCCAACCGCCAAACACTTTGGCTTGGCTTACATTTTCAATGGTCATGAATAAACTCTCTAATTAGCAGAAGGAATTCAGGCTCCCCAAAAGGAGAGCCTGAGGCAGCATTATTGATCCATATGGATAACTGTTCGGATGCTCTTACCTTCATGCATCAGATCAAACGCTTTGTTGACGTCTGCTAATCCCATTGTGTGGGTAATGAACTCCTGTAAGCCGAACTCACCAGCCATGTAACGGTTCACGATTTCTGGAAGCTCAGAGCGGCCTTTAACGCCACCGAAAGCGCTGCCACGCCATACGCGACCAGTTACTAGTTGGAACGGACGAGTTGAGATCTCTTGACCTGCACCAGCAACACCAATGATGACTGACTCACCCCAACCTTTGTGACAACACTCAAGTGCTTGACGCATCACGTTTACGTTACCGATACACTCGAATGAGTAGTCAACACCACCGTCTGTCATTTCAACAATCACTTCTTGGATTGGCTTGTCGAATTTTTGTGGGTTGATGCAATCAGTTGCACCAAGTTGTTTCGCTAGGTCGAATTTGCTTTCGTTGATGTCTACACCGATGATGCGGCTGGCACCAGCCATGCGAGCACCGATGATTGCAGAAAGACCGATACCGCCTAGACCAAAGATTGCCACTGTGTCGCCTTTTTCAACTTTAGCTGTGTTTAATACCGCACCCATACCAGTGGTTACGCCACAACCTAGAAGACAAACTTCTTCAAGTGGTGCTTCTTTGTTTACTTTCGCTAGTGAGATTTCTGGAAGAACCGTGTACTCAGAGAAAGTAGAACAACCCATGTAGTGGAAGATAGTTTCGCCGTTGATAGAGAATCGGCTTGTGCCATCTGGCATTAGGCCTTTACCTTGAGTTTCACGAACGGCCTGACATAGGTTCGTTTTGCCAGATTTACAGAACTTACACTCACCACATTCAGCAGTGTAAAGTGGGATAACGTGGTCGCCAACTTCAACGCTTGTTACGCCTTCGCCAACCATTTCAACGATACCACCACCTTCGTGGCCAAGGATTGAAGGGAAGATACCTTCAGGATCATCGCCTGATAGAGTGAATGCGTCAGTGTGGCAAACACCAGTTGCTACGATGCGTACTAGCACTTCGCCGGCTTTTGGAAGTTGTACATCAACTTCTTCCATTTTAAGCGGCTCACCTGCAGCCCAAGCGACCATTGCTTTTGATTTTATGTGAGTTTGACCAAGTTTGATTTCAAGCGACATTGGATGTTTCCTTTATATTTTCAGTATATGGAGTGACGTAATAAGCGTAGTTAAGGTTTGCTTACCGCGCTGCGTCGTTTTGTTGGTGCTCATTTTAGGTGTTTCAGTAAAAATGATAATCCGTCCATTTTGAAAATGATTTTTACATATGCGTAATAATGATAAGGTGAGCGTGTGAAAAGAGTGCTATGCCTCCTTAAAGCGGAAGGGAAATGGAAAAGGTGATTGACCTGAAGTTAGATAGAGGGGCTAAAGTAGAAAACAGTCAAACCATCTGCTAAGTAAGAGTGATTATGAATAAGACGGATCTGAGTGCCTATTTAACCAAGCTAGGCTTGCCTAGTGAATTGCCCGCCGATTTGGAGTCATTGCACAGAGTTCACGTGGCGCAGCATCGTTGCCTGCCGTTTGAGAATTTTGACATCGCATTGCAGCGAGGCGTCTCTGTTGAGATTGAAGATATTATTCAAAAAACCGTGTACCACTCTCGCGGTGGTTACTGCTTTGAATTAAATGGTTTAATGCTTGATGTGCTCAACACTCTTGGGTTTGAAGCGCGAAGTTTGCTAGGGCGTGTACATGTGTCTGGTACACCAACAGGTCGTAGTCATCAAATCACGTTAGTGACGTTCGAGGAACAAACATGGATTATTGATGTGGGCTTTGGCTCCAATACCCCTCGAGCGCCATTGCCGTTTATCCTTGACCAAGTGATTCAGACGGATTTACAAACCTTCCGTTTTGTCAAAGATGCTCAGTTTGGTTATTTCCTCCAAGTGCTTTCAACCGATGGAACGGACGTGTGGAACAATCTATACAGCTTTGACCTAGAGTTCGTGTGTGCTGGTGACATTGCATGTAGCAACTTCTTTACCTCGACTTCGCCTAATTCGCGTTTTACTAGCGCAAGAGTCGCTGCTAGAGCGACAGAAAGTGGGTTGGTGACGCTGCTTAACTACACACTCAGATGCACCAATCATGAAGAGCTAACAGAAATAGAGCTAGAGCCAGGTCAAACCTACCTGGATGCGTTGAAAGAATATTTTGGCATTGAGCTTGATGCGCAATACGACGAACTTCGTCCGTTACCTGACGCGTAAAGTTTTCCAGTTTTCAAAGCGTAGCGCGACGAGAACAATGTAATCACTATTTGTCTAGAAGAGGTCGACAGGAATACAGCATGGCGAATTGGGAAGGAGTCAGCGAGTTTGTTGCCGTAGCGGAAACTAACAGCTTTACAGCTGCCGCGGCTAAACTGAAAACGTCAGTGGCACAAATCAGTCGCCGTGTATCGGCACTTGAAGAGCGTCTTGCGGTTAAGTTACTGCATCGCACGACGCGAAAAGTTTCTCTGTCTGAAGCTGGACAGCTTTATTATCAGCAGTGCAAACATTTGGTCGAAGGGCTAGAACTGGCTGAGCTTGCTGTAACACAAATGCAGACCGAACCGCGAGGTTTGCTGCGTGTGACAGCGCCCGTGACCTATGGGGAAATGAACCTCGCGCCGCTCTTGCATCAGTTTTTGGAGAAGTACCCGCGTGTGGACCTCGATTTAGTTCTGACCAACCAAAAACTGGATTTGATAGAGCAAGGGGTAGACGTGGCGATTCGTCTTGGCCGCCTGCAAGATTCCAGCATGATCGCAAAGCGTCTTTCGTCGCGTCAAAATTACGTGTGTGCTAGCCCTATGTATTTGGAGCGATTTGGCGAGCCTCACACATTATCCGAACTGGCTCGACATCAGTGCTTGGTTGGTTCGGTCGATTATTGGCATTTTAAGGAAAATAAACGCGATAAGTCTTTGCGCGTGTCGGGGAGGATTAAATGCAATAGTGGTTTTGCGCTAATGGGCGCCGCCAAACGTGGTTTGGGTTTAGTGCAGTTGCCGGACTATTA
Source organism: Vibrio sp. PBL-C16 (assembly GCF_034321865.1). Lineage (NCBI taxonomy): Bacteria > Pseudomonadati > Pseudomonadota > Gammaproteobacteria > Vibrionales > Vibrionaceae > Vibrio > Vibrio sp. PBL-C16. Next base: position 1,366,852 of record NZ_JAXLNY010000001.1, read on the forward strand.
CGTTCAAGAAGCTCTAGATAACGGTGAGCTAGTCGAGGTGCTGACCGATTACCGAGACGACCGTGAAGGCATTTGGGCACTGTATCCACAAAGCCGAAATTTATCGCCCAAAGTGAGGTTGTTGATCGACTTTTTAGCGCAGGAACTAGCAGATTAGAGTTTTCATGAACTTTAATACAACTGAAGTTGCTAAAACGCCCGGTGATGCCGGGCGTTTTTATTAGGATGAGAGCTGGAATCGAAAAGACATGAATCACTATTGGTTGGATTCCGCGTCTTCACGTTTAATCACTTTGTGCCCATCTTCAGACACGCCTTTTTTCCAATAGCTGCTGATGTAGATATTCTCGCGATCGACTTCTTTTTCGTTGCGGAAATATTGGCGCAGCGCGCGCATTGAATCGAACTCACACGCACACCATACCGAAGCGTTACCATCTAACCACTCGAGTTCGCGAACGCTATCAGCCAAGGCTTGCCCTTCGGTTAACCAAATCAACTCCACGCCTGCTGGCGCGTGTAGGGGTTGGATGTCGTCTGGAGACATCACGCTGATCACAGCGTAGCCTTTGGCCTCCTCTGGCAACGTGCGAATTTTCGCAGAAAGCGCTGGAAGTGCCGTCATATCGGCAGCCATGAAGAACCAATCCGCCTCAGTATTTAAGTTGGAAATGCTACCCGGCCCCACGATGTTGATCGTGTCGCCTTTTTGCGCGGCCATTGCCCAACGTGCGGCAAACCCGCATTGCAGATCTTGCGTTACGTGTCGGACGAAATCCACTTCGATTGAGCTGGTTTCTGGATGAAAGCGTCGAATTGTGTAAGTGCGCATGATTGGTCGGTCGTCTTCTGACAGGATGCTCAGATCCGCGCCGCCCATATCGTTAAACAGTAATTTGATGTAACTGCCTTCGCAGTCACGAGGAAAGTGGCTCAGCGCCTCACCTTGCAAGGTAATGCGCTGCATGTTTGGAGTGATGGTTTCTGTGTCTGTGACAACAAGCGTTTTAGGTTGAGGCTTCTTTTTCATTGTTACTTTACTCGATAATTATTCTCTTTCTCATTTAAAGATTATCAAGTTCCCTAACAAGAGGGTAGCGTCTTTAAACAAATTTACACTGTGAATTAACGCCAAAGCCTCAAGAAAAATATTACCTCTATCCTTTCTCTAACCACGTAAAGTGAGTCGTTTTTTAACCATAAATGGACTTATATCATTGGAATCGTAGACAAAAGCAACAGCGCAGCCATGCTGTAGTTGAACCCCTTAACGCGTTTATCGGTGGTCAACCAACGCTGCAATTGCATACCTGCCGCCGTCCAAAATGTCACCGATGGCAAGTTGGCTAAACAGAAGATACCGGCGATAAAAGTCAGTTCGAGCCATGCACCGCCACTGCTGTATACCGTAATGGCCGTCAACGCCATCGACCAACCTTTTGGGTTCACCCATTGGAATGCGACAGCCCCTAAAAAAGACATTGGGCGAAAATCGTGTTTTGCTTCGGTTTTGTCGCTGGTGGCGATTTTGTACGTCAAGTACAGCAAATAACTCAAGCTTAACACTTTCAAAATGGAGTGTGTAATTGGATATGCGTGGAACAGGCTCATCAAGCCAATGCCCACCAAAATTAGCATGGCACCAAAGCCAAAGGTAATGCCCAACATATGTGGGATAGTGCGTTTAAAGCCGACATTTGCCCCTGAGGTCATCAACATAATGTTATTGGGACCCGGCGTAAAAGTGGAGACAAAAGCGAACAACGCCAAAGCGCCCAGTTGATGATATTCCATAGATTGTTCCTTGAATCAGTTCTCGATAAGTTGAGAACAACTATAAGTAGAACTGAGGTCAATATTGTGCTTTTATTTGATGATTAGAAACTAAATAAGCAATGAAACATCATGATGGATAGATTTGACGAAAGAATATTGCAAGTGCTCAAACGAGACGGAAGAATCTCCAATGTGGAGCTGTCGGAACGCGTTGGTTTATCTCCTTCTGCAACCTTACGCCGAGTGCAAGATTTAGAGCGTAAAGGCGTGATCAAAGGCTACCGAGCAGTACTGGATAATCAGCAACTTGGCGTGGGTTTTGTCGCTTATGTGTCGATTGGTTTGGCCTCGCACTCTAAGCAGGCACAGCTGGGTTTCGAAGAGCATGTGCGTTTTGTAAACGAGGTGGTGGAATGTCACAACATTACGGGATCTAACGAATATCTCATACGCGTAGAGACGCAAAATCTCGCCGCTTATAAAGCGTTCCATGCTGATGTGTTGGGTGAGTGTGAGCACGTCAAGTCGATCACAACCATGGTGGTGATGGACACACCAAAAGACGAACGCTAGCCGACCGAGAGTGACAGTTTTGTTGCGCACGAATTTGAAGTGACTCGAAAGAGTCAGTCGAGTATGAGAATGGTTCACAACAAATGCTGGAAAGCAGATGGCACTCTTACAATTTCCATATTTATTCTCACCTTCTAAATAATCCCATCCTGCTAGTTTTGCTTAAACCGCTTGTGTTCATGAGCGGCGAGTCAGCAAAATTAAGGATGAACGATGAAATCACATGTAACACTTCCTCTTTTGAGCTTAAGCGCTGTTGCCGCATTGAGCTCATTTAACGTCAACGCCCACGGCTGGGTAGAGTTTCCAAGTGCTCGTCAAAATACGTGTTATTTAGACGGTGGCTTTTGGACCAACGAGATCCCTAACCAAGCGTGTAAAGCGGCTTTTGAAGAATCTGGCGCGTATCCGTTTGTGCAGCGTAGCGAAATTGCAGCAAACGTACCAAATTACCGAGATATGGAGCATGTGAAAGCCGTGGTTCGCGACGGTGAGCTATGTTCTGCTGGCGATACAGCTAAGAAAGGCTTGAACATTCCTTCTCCAAACTGGCAGCGCACCAATGTTACGCCAGATGCAAATAACCAGATTGAATTGGTGTTTTACGGCAAAGCGCCGCACAACCCATCGTACTGGGAATTCTATCTCACCAAGCCAACTTATGATGATTCAAAGCCTCTTACTTGGAGTGATTTAGAGCTTATCGACACCGCAGGTGATGTGTATGTTGATGCGGAAAAACGCTACCGTATTCAGGTGACTTTCCCTGCTGATCGTTCCGGCGATGCGGTGCTTTATACTCGTTGGCAGCGCATTGATGTCGCTGGGGAAGGCTTCTACAACTGTAGTGACATTACGTTAAACGGAACGGGTACGACGCCACCGACTGACCCTGTTGATCCAACCGAACCAGGCAACAATCTGACATCTCTAGGCTACTTTGTTCAGCAAGGTTTTGGGCCAGTAGAGTCTGGCGATACGGTGCGTTTCCGTACGTTTAATGCGACGGGGAATGAAATTGTCGATATTTCACTACCAATCAGCGCAAACAATACGGCGACTTGGGCTGCAGAAATAGCAGATCAATTTAACGCGCAGCAAACGGGCGATTGGTATGTTGGCATTTGGCATCAAGAGATGAACCACTACATGTTCGATAGTAAGAACGTGAATGCAAACCAAGTATTAGCGCCAAGTGCAGACTTCAGTTATGCGTTGTCACTGATCAAAGCGGATGTACCGCCACCAGTTGAACCAACCAACTTGTGGGACAAGACGGCCGTTTACAACCAAGGTGATGTGGTGACGCACAACGGCAAAGAATGGACTGCCCAGTGGTGGACGTCTGGTGAGGAACCAGGCACAACAGGCCAATGGGGTGTATGGCGTTAAGCCAGTTATTCGGGCTCTGAACAATAAAACCCTTCTCATGTGAGAAGGGTTTTATTGTTCAGTCTAAAACGACCACTTTGGTCGAGTGGTTGTCTTGAAAATCAGAGCACATATCGTTATTCGCTTGCTCTCCACTCGCTCCAGTTGAGCATCGCGTAGTCTGCCAGTTTTAGCATCGGAATGTCTTCGTGTGTATCACCGTAGGCATAAACAGACGCAAATTCGTCGAGCGAAAACGTGGCCCTAACGCGCGAGACTTTTTTTTCTAAACTGCAATCACCTTGCTGGTAAAAGCCACTCAGTTTTGGCTGTTCTGAGATCAGTTCACTGCACAGCAAGTGGTAACCGTTCGCTTCACACCAAGGCTTGAGATACGCATTGAGTGATGCCGACACCACCACAATGGTATCGCCTCTGTGCTGATGCCACGCCAACCTTTCCATCGCTTCTGGCCGTAAGTACAGCGGGATCACTTCATGGGCAAACTGAGCGCCAATCGCTTCAATTTTCTGCGTTTCTTTCCCTGAAAATGCAATAAAACTGCTGAGAGGGCGCATAACACGAGCGGGTAACACTCCGAGTTTGTACAGCGCATAAAATGGCATGATAGCGACCTTTCCTACTCGTTTGCGCAGGCCATAAGCAGAATAGTGGAGGAAAAGGCTAAACATATCCTCTCGGGTGATGGTGCCATCAAAATCAAACAGTGCCAGTGACGGCTTAGTAGTATCGAGCAAACTCAGCGCCTATTTTGGGGTTTAAGATCGTTTTGTGTTTATTGATAAAACACCGCCAACCAGATGGTTTCTTGCGTTGGGTCAGTCCAGCTCACTTTGTGTTTGGTATGAGCTGGAATCGTAACGTGATCGCCTGCCTCAAGTCGTTGCACTACACCTGATTCAAAAGTCAGCTCTCCAGCTCCTTTAAGAACCAAGACCCATTCATGTTCTTCTTGATCGTACCAGCCACTTTCGGGCGAGGTTTGCCCCGTTGAGACAATGCGTTCTATACGCAGGTTTTTGTGGGTCAGCAGGTCTTCGAACACTTCCTCGTCGAGGTTATTCGGTAAGTCTTTAAACAGGTTCATGGCCTTTCCTTAGAGAATGATCAGTCCAAAAGGCGCAAGCAATTGCTCTTGTTGCCAATCACAAATTTTAACACCAAACAGAGAAACGCGGCGAACATCCAGCCCGTCTAGTTCGACATGAGTCAGATCACACTGCTCAACGTTAAAGGTTCCCCATTGTTCTGGCGAGAATTCGCAGCGAGATAAATCCGAGCCTTTGAGAGTTGCCCCTGCGAGGTTCGCACCGTTCCAACGGTTTTCAAAGAGGTCACATTTTTCTAGTAACACTCGTTCGAAGTTACAGTAGGTGAGGTTGCAGCCAGTAATAAAAGCAGAACAGAAAAACATGGTGTTACTGATGCGCAAAGTTCGCACCTTGGAAGTTTGCCCCTTTGAGATCGCACTTACGCAGCTCCAAGCCCATACAATTTGCGCCGTTAAACAGGCTCATCGCCAACATACAGTTCGTAAAGCTGGCGTCTTTTAAGTTCGCGAAGCGAAAACTACACCCTTCTAGCGCTTTGGATTCGATAAAGCGACAGTCGATGAACTTAGCATCGCGCAGATCGGCATGGTCGAAACAGCACATATAAAAGTGGCAGTTTTTAAAGGTGGCATTCTGAAAATCGTGATGAGAAAAGTTTTCTCGTTCAAAAATGAGGTCGGTTTTTAACATGTCTTCTCCTTAGCTGCGAGCAGACTAGCACTCCAAGTGACTGATTTTCCAGAAAAATAACTTCTTGTATTTCAGTGCTTTACAAACCCCTCAAATCGCGATTTTAAGGGGGCAAACGAGCGTTATAAGTGGGTTGTTTTTTGAAAATAGAAGACGTAGAGGACGAAAAAAGTTTTTGCTGGCTACGAGCCTTAACGAGAGGATTCGCATTTATGGGTATGCATGGCAACTCACACGCACAGTTTGCATTACAGAATTGTATCCTATTTGCATAATTTGTTGATCAATATGGCGTTTCTCCATACAGAAAACCTATATTTTTCACAAATTGATTTCCATCAAAATAGTAGGGTTTCTATGTGCTAGATTGCGCGCAGCTCAAAAAAAATATAGATGCCCGTGTGCTTCAAGGCGCTGAGTTTACTTGAAATCTAAGGCCAGTCAGCAGGCACACCTTTGGGTGTAACATAACGAAGCCCTACAAAAGGAAATAAAAAATGAAAAAAACAATCTGCAGTCTAGCAGTGGTTGCTGCACTCGTGTCACCAAGTGTTTTCGCTCATAAACAAGGTGACTTCGTTCTTCGTGTTGGTGCGGCATCTGTCGTTCCAAATGACAGCAGTGATAAGATTCTTGGTTCTCAAGAAGAGTTAGAAGTTGACTCAAATACGCAGCTTGGTTTGACGTTTGGCTACATGTTCACAGACAACATCAGTTTAGAGCTTCTAGCAGCAACACCATTCAGCCACGATATTTCGACAGATTTGGTTGGTAGTGATATCGCGAAAACCAAACATTTACCACCAACGCTAATGGTGCAGTACTACTTTGGCGAGCCACAAAGTAAGTTCCGTCCATACGTTGGTGCAGGTCTCAACTACACCATGTTCTTTGATGAGGGTTTCAATAGCACGGGTAAAGACAATGGCTTATCAGATTTGAAATTAGATGATTCATTCGGTCTAGCAGCGAATATTGGTGTGGACTACATGATCAACGATCAATGGTTCCTCAACGCTGCTGCGTGGTACGCAAACATTGAAACAGAAGCAACTTACAAAGCAGGTGGAGCGAAGCAAAAAACCGACGTCAAAATTAACCCTTGGGTATTTATGATCAGCGGCGGTTACAAGTTCTAAGAAAAACCAGTAGTTACACGCATATTACTATTATTGGCATGACTTTGGGGGCGGTTACGGGGACTGCCCCTCTTTTTTATCCTCGTTTTGATTGCACATCATTTACTCAACTTAGCAACATGCAAAATTGGATCTTTACCTTGCAGATCATTTTATTGTCCGAAGATCGAAAAGTCCTACACTGATCACATAATTGAACAAGTGGACAATATAAATGAGCGACGACATCGCGAAGCATTCTTCCGCCAGATCTAAGCTGGTAAAAACTCTTTTCTTCACTCTCTGTGTTATTGCATTTAGTGCGATGTATTGGTCTTGGCAGTATTCTGACAGTCATCCAAGCACGGAAGATGCCTACGTTAGGGCAAAAATTTTGTCGGTAGCGCCTCAGGTAAAAGGCCAAGTGGTTTCTGTGGATGTCAAAGACTTCCAATCTGTTAACAAAGGTGACCTACTGCTGAAGATAGATTCACGCCCATATTTGTTGGCAGTGAAGCAAGCAAAAGCGGCATACCAATTGGCGGTCCAGCAACATGACGTTGCCGATAAGCAGGTAACTGAAGCTGTTGCGGGCTTAGATGCGGCGCGCTCTAACCTGACAGAAGCGCAAGTAGAGTACAAACGTACGGATTCCTTGGTGAAACGCAAACTGGCGTCGGACCAAGATTTAGATACGGCAAAAAACAAACTAGCCAATGCCCAAGCGAGCCTGGAGCAAGCGCGCGCGACGGTAGAAAAAGCCATTGCGAACCGTGGTGAAGAAGGCGCAGAGGCTGCGGTTGTTCAACAAGCGGCAGCACAGTTAGCGCAAGCAGAGCTGAACTTGAGCTACACCGACATTACGTCACCAGTGGATGGCATTGCCGGTGAGATCAATACGCACGTAGGCTCGGTTGTTAGCGTGGGTCAAACGCTGTTCCCTGTGATTTTAAAAGACAGCTATTGGGTACGCGCGAACTTTAAAGAAACCGATCTTACTCACATCAAACCTGGTATGCATGCGGATGTGGTGATTGATATGTACCCAGACGTGGTGTGGAAAGCAACGGTAGAACAACTATCGCCTGCGAGTGGTACATCGTTCTCCTTGATGCCACCAGAAAACGCAACGGGTAACTGGGTTAAAATCAAACAGCGTTTCCCTGTACGTTTGGTATTAGAAGTACCGGCCGATGCGCCGCAACTTCGCGTGGGTGCGAGCTCAGAAGTCACCATCGATTTGCAAAGTCGCGTGCAATGAGCCATCAAATTACGGCAGACAAACGGGGGATTGCCACCGTCGCCGTGATGCTTTCTGCCATCATGGTGTTAATCGATATGACCGTTGCGAACGTGTCGCTATCGCACATGATGGGCGCGTTGGGCGCAACGGCAGACCAAATTACGTGGGTGCTGACGGGTTACAGCATGGCGGAAGCGATCTTCATTCCGATGACCAGTTTCTGGGTGTCGCGCTTTGGTGAACGCAAAGTCATGCTGGTTGCCGTGGTCGGTTTCGTGATTGCCAGTGCGCTTTGTGGGCAAGCACAGTCTCTTGAAGAGATGGTGCTATTTCGCATTATCCAAGGCGCTTTCGGCGCGTCGGTGATTCCATTGGCGCAGTCGACGTTAGTGCAGATTTATCCGTATGAGCAAAAAGGCAAAGCGATGGCAATTTTCTCCATCGGCATTTTGCTTGGTCCTATTTTGGGCCCAGTTGTGGGTGGTGTGATCACCGACAACATTAACTGGCGCTGGATTTTTTACATCAACTTGCCATTCGGTTTGATCTGTACCTCTTTGATTTATCGCTATATCCACATCGACAACAAATCCAAACCTAACTTTGACTGGTGGATCATCGGTTACATGGCGTTAGGTGTGGGCGCGTTGCAGTTTGTGTTGGATAAAGGGAATGAAGAAGACTGGCTCAACTCACGCATGATCCAGACGGCGATATTGCTCGCAGTCATGGGATTGGTGATGTGGATCTATCGCAGTTGGAAAACCAAAAGTCCAATAGCGCCATTGTGGCTGCTGAAAGACCGAAACCTTATGGTCTCGTCATTGATGATTGCCGTGGTGTCGATGGCGATGTTTGGCCTGACGACTCAACAACCAATGCTGTTGGAAAGCTTGCTGGATTATCCGGTCTCAACCACTGGTTTATTAATGGCACCGCGTGGGTTGGCGTCAGCGGCGATGTTGATTTTGGTGATTAAGCTCAATCCGCAATTCGATCCCAGAATCAAAATAGTCTTTGGCTTAAGCTGCATCGGGATTGGTAGTTATTTGATGACGCAATACTCACTGCAGATCGATACATTTTGGATTGTGATGCCGAGTATGATTCAGGGGATGGGGCTTGGTTTAACCTTCTCGACGCTATCCACCTTGGCGTATTTAACGATTCCGAAAGAGCAATCTGTTGCGGCGGCGAGTATTTACAATCTGTTCCGTACCATTGGTAGCTCGTTTGGTATTTCTATCGCCACCACGTTCCAATATCGTGATAGTCAGCAGCAATGGCATGCACTGGGAGAGGGTATTAATCCTTATAATCCTAACTTGCATGACTGGGCGGCCAATCAGGGGCTTTCTATTACCGACCCGGTTGCGTTAGACCAATACCAACAGATGTTGCAGCAGCAATCGCAAATGGTCGCGTTTGTGCACACCTTCCAGCTTGTGGGAGTGATGTTCGTGATCATGATGCCGATGCTGGTTTTCATTCGGTCGCGTGAATAACATGAAGTTCCGGTGAATAGTGTAAGAGAACGCCTCTCAAGTTGTGTCAGCTTGAGAGGCGTTTTTTATTGGACGGTGTCAGTGAAAGAAGGACGTTTACTCAAACGTCACTTCGTCAAAATGCGGATTGGTTTTGAGCGCGCGCATTGCGACTAATTGTTCAGTCGGGAAGGCGGTGTGCTCACCATCCATATCTAAAAACAAGCACTCTTGTCGCTGCATGTCGTAGCCTGTGTCGAACGCGTTGCCCTGATGAGTTTCACCATTCTTTAGTGTGATCTCGATAGGGAGCTTAAACATACAGGCGATTTCAATAAAATCGTATTGGCTGCAAGTCACCATAGTTTTCTCCTTTTCAAACCGACGCAGTATTCAGAAGGTTTGAGAACTGCTTCCTTAATATAGAAAACGTTTGATTGAAACTGAATCTTCATCTTACACCTCATTTTGGTCACGAAATAGACATACACGCACGTTTTAATAAACCTACTGTTGAGCGTTCACAAGCGAGACAAAATAACGATATGTCTGAGACGATACTTAAGCGCACATACCTAACGAGTGAACAAAAGACACAAAAGCCAAGTTCACTGATTTCCCCTCAAACCTACCATGCGCAGTTGGCGCACCGTGTTCACCACTCGCCTCAATTTGAAAACGGCCGCGTTAAAAACGAGATGCCAAATGTCCCTAGCCCGCAATCATTCTGGCAGGTGTGTTGGAGCTATCTTGGTGGTAGAACGCCATTGAGTCCTAACGAACATCTGCCACATTTCCCAATTCAACCTACGCAGTTTGCGCAGCGAAGTGAATCGATGCGCGTTACTTGGCTGGGCCATTCCACCATGCTGGTGGAGGTCGATGGCATTCGAATTCTGACTGATCCGGTATTTGATTACGCTTCTCCGTTCATCGCAAAAGCGTGGTTTGAACGCAATATTCCCAATACCCATGCCAGAGATTGTTTGCCGATTCCTGAAATTATCGTGATTTCGCACGATCATTACGACCATTTAGAAGCATCGACCATACGTTTCTACGCCGATAAACCCGTGACGTTTTATGTGCCCTTAGGGGTTGGCAAGCATCTGATAAAGTGGGGCGTTTGCGCAGACAACATCGTGGAATTCGATTGGTGGGATAGCGTACACTATGCTGGAATCGAACTGATTTGTACGCCTGCTAACCATAATTCGGGTCGTACTTATTTCGATAAAAACGCGACCCTGTGGGCTTCTTGGGTCATCAAAGGCAAAGAAGAGACGCTCTATTTTAGTGGCGATTCAGCTTACGATTCGCACTTTTCCGAGATCGCACAGCGATGTGGACCAATCGACATTGCCTGTTTGGAAGTGGCTGCCGATGTGAAAGGCCAAGGTTATCCAGTCGAAAACTGGGGGCACATGCAGGCTCATCATACCGTGCAAGCGTTTCGCGATTTAAATGCGAAAAAACTGCTGCCAGTACATTGGGCTACATACGAGCTATTTACTCACCGCTGGGACGAACCGATTTTAGATTTGCTTGCCCATTGTCAAAAAGAACATATAACGCTGCTGACGCCAATGCCGGGGGAGAGTTTTTACGTTCATAAAAAACAGATAAATAAACAATGGTGGCGAGAAAAAGAAACAGGTGAGCCAGCTAGAATTTTGACTTAATAATATGTTCTTACTTCAATAATTATTTTAGAAGTTAACCTTGTTATTTTCAGAATATAACAAGGTTTTTTACTCGCTTACTCATCAATCACTTGAGGTTTTAACTCGACGACATTTCCTTCCGGATCATGAATATAGAGTGAGCGACCGAATCCTTGTGCTCCGTAGCGTTTCGCAAACTCTTCGGTTTCAATGCCGTTCGAACGCAGATATTCCAGTAATTCATCCTCGGAAAAAGGCGCCAATTGCAGGCAAAAATGGTCAATATTACGACCATTTTGAACTGGTGGCTTACCGCCGAGTTGGCCTAATTCGCTGTCTACCGTCACAACATCAATCAATGCGTTACCTGCCCTAAGTTGAGTTAAACCAAGTTCCGTTACTTCGCGTTCGACAGGGCAGCCCAAAATGTCTCGATAGAAATGCAACATAGCATCGAGGTTACAGGTCCTTAAAACAACATGATCAAGCGCTTTGATGGCGATTGGATTTTTGGTGGGCATACTTCACTCCTTTTTGCATTGTGTTGAGGTAAGTATAAAGTGACCTTAAAAGTGGTGAGAGAAATGATCAAATTCCAGATGTTTTTTTGCTAGAGCGAGTGCAGAAACACTGCAACTCAAAGCAAACAAAAAAAGGCTAGCGTATTGCTAGCCTTTTGGAATATGGATGGGGCTATTACTCGTAATCAGAAGCGTAAGTTTCTTCGTAAGTGTGTGAGTAAAGCTCGAATAGGTTGCCGAATGGGTCTTCTAGGTAAACCATTTTCGCAGGCTTATTATCGTCTTCTGGGTGGTAACGCATGATGTCCATGCGAACTTTGCCACCTAGTGCTTCGGTGCGTTTGATAGCACCTTCAAAATCGTCTGTCTGCAAACAGAAATGGAAGATACCGATGCGAGAAAAATCCACTTCATGGCGCTCTTGACGCTCTTTCATTTCGAATAACTCAAGGCCGATGCCATCACTTGTCACAAGGTGCGCAATGTTGAAGCCTTTAAAGCCTTCCCCAAAGACCGCAATACACATTCTGCCAATTGCCGTTTCGCGTTCTTCAATCACTTTCGTGTTGCCCATAACGACTTTTAGACCTAGCGCTTGCGTGTAAAACTCAACCGCTTTGTCCATATCTCCGACCATAATACCGACATGATTCATTTTCATTTGTTTGCTCCCAACATGAGTGTTTGAACGTTGTCTTGTTTCGATGTGGGAGAGTATATGGCGTGATGTTGATTACATGAAATTATCATAAATTATAAAAATGATAATTTTATTTAATGTTGTGCATGTTGGGATTGAGTTAGTGAGCTAAGGCCTCAACAGCTTGCCTCACCGAGGTGAAATGAATCTTGATAATGCACCGTTGCGCGAGGCTGAATTCATGCGATTGGATTAATGACGTAACCTCTTCTACGGACAGCGTTCGTTCTTTTAGATGTAAAAGAGTGGTGTTCGAGCCATTGTTTTTCAATTCAAACGTGTTGCCATTTGAGTCGATAACGTAATCATCTTGCCCAAAAATGAGGGCTTCGCATTCAGAGTCTAAGTCGGACTGGGAATGCGTGTAGATCAGCTCATCGTCGCCGTCTAGTTTTAGCAAGCATGGCCAACACACTGCGTGGTCTCTCATGGTTAACTCATTATTCATTGTTATTTAGAAACTTGACCCAGGTTGTTGCAAAAACGCTAACTCTTCGGGAGTGCTCTTTCTTCCCAGTATCGCATTGCGATGAGGATAGCGCCCAAACTGGTCGATGATGGCTTTGTGTTTTAGCTCAAAATCGTAGTTATTTTCAAGCCCTGATGCGCGAAACAATTTTTCAGCTTGGACATGAATGAGGCGAGATTCGCTGTGCATAAACGGCATGTACAAAAAGCTTAGCTGCTCGGGCGCTAATTCTTTGTCGTGACCTAACCGAATTGCCTCTTGAGCCAATGCTAATGCGAGTGGGTCTTGTGCAAACGCTTTTGGGGTGTTGCGATACACATTACGTGAAAACTGGTCGAGGACGATGATTTCGGCCAATCGTCCTTGTGCGCTGTCACGCCAATTAAACAGTTCACAACGAGCGGCTTGTTCTAATACCGAGGCAAATCGCGATGCAATACGCTTGTCCAGTTCTGGGTTGTTTTCAAACCAATTTTGGGGCGATAGCTCCTCGAACCAAAATTTGATGACTTCTTGGTACATGGATCTTCCTTCCTATTGCATTAGCTAAAGAATAAAAAGCCAGAAGGCGAGCTCCTGGCTTTCTGCGTGTTATCGACCGTAAGTCTCTATGATGTAATGTTCAAAATCGTCACACATTTGTTCGTCAGAGATGGCGTTGCTTGCCAGCTCTTTACTGCCGTCGACGACTTTAATCGCGGCGTTCAGTGAAGCGACTGGTACTCGCTCTCGCGTCGCAAGTGAGTCGATTTTCTTCTGCTGCACTTCCCATGCCTGTTCTGGCGACAGGTTACACACGTCTGCAAGGTATTTGGCATTGAAGCCTTCGCCAGTCAGGCTGACAATGGTTTCGTTGTGCGACAAGTGATTGCCTGCGTGCCAGTAGTGTTTTGCCAGCAGTGGGCCAATTTCTGGGTTATCCGTCAGGTAACCAAACTTCTCAAGGAAGTATGCACGGGTCTGGTACACAGCCATGTGCGCGAGTAGGTAACCTTGATACGCGCAAGCCGCTTCGTCGGATAGCAAATGTGGAATCGCCATCAGTGGGCGAGGGCTGCATTCCAAACCAAGGATCTGTTTTTCACAATCGCGAGCCAGCTTAGTGATGCGTTCTGGCGTTAACTCATCATCGCTCAGTTGATATAACGCGCGCTCAAAGTACGGCACAACCAAGATGCTACGTTCTTCATAAGCTTTGAATGGCTGACGGCTGTTGATCATCGCTTGAATGATCTCATCAGGAACCGGATTCCCTTCATCATCCAGTGCGTATTGTTTTAGCCAATCGGCATCGGTTAACAGGCTATCACAGAACATCGACTGAGTTTCTGCATAAGCCATTGACGTCGGCGCAAACTCCTGCGAGAAACAAGGTGCGTTCATTTTTACGTTCGCAAAGTGTGCTGCGTGGCCGCCTTCGTGGAACAGCGTGTTAATGCCATCGTAGCCGCTGCCCACTTGGTCTGGTTTGGCATTACTGGTGAAGTTCACCTGCGCTGCGACCCATTCGCCTTGATTATAGAAAGAAGGAATAGGGCCGTGGCAGAACCCATTCGGGTACTTACCTTTGCGATCTAGTAAATCCAGCGTTAGCGTCGCACCAGAGTAATCAATATTTAGGCGACCAAATGATTCTACCCAGCGTCTCAGAGATTTTGAGAACGGCACATATGGGTCAAGGTCACGCATAACGTCACCCGCGAATGAGTAAACAAAGTTGTAGCCTGCTAGTGCGCTTGCGCCTTTCTCTTTCGCCAAGTTTTCTAAGCTGTTTAGATGCGCATCTCGCGTGCGTTGTTCGAAATCTTCCAAAATTTCGAATAGCTGCTCAGTGCTCATCTTTTCCGTTTTTTGCACGGAGTAATCAAAGAAAGTCGCATAACCCAGTGAGCGAGCGAACTGGTTGCGCAGTTTGATCAGTTCAATAAAGCCGTTTTGCAGTAGCCATTGTTCAAGGTTCAGCAACGCTTGATGAGCCGATTGGCGAACTTCTTCATGATTGCTGGTGCGAATGGTTGAGCTTAATACTGGAAGTGAACCTTCCACTTGCTCGCCGTTTTCATCGGTAAACGTTTGTACGTGGTTCTGTTTTTTCTCGAACAGCTCAGCTTCAAAGGCAATGAGCTGATTTTTCAACGCTTGTGCCTTTTCGCCCTCGATAGCGTGAGATTCAAACATCGCCAGCCAACCCGAAAGACCTGTAATGGTTTGTTGTTTCTCTTGTGGGTCGGTAATTGAGTCCGCGGCTTCAAGCTGTTGTTTGATGGCAGTAATTTGCTCGGCGTTGCTTAAAAAGCTTGTCCATGCCGTTTGTGCTTGCGTCGAGCCATCATGGTCATCGCTGATCCCCATGTAAGTTTCCCAAAAGAAATCTTCTTTGGTGCGGTGAATCGCAAGGTAACGTTGATTGAGGTCGTTGAGATAATCCGTTGCGGTCATTTTGATCCTTCAAATGGTTTCGTTATGTAGACAGTTGATTATTGCACGCTTGGCCGCGAGAAAGGAACGCTAATCTCATTTGTCGATTTTGCATCGCGTAAAGGTGATTTTACTATTTGTTTACATTTGGGTGGGTTAATAGGAGTTCTGAGCTTGCAGTGTTAAGACTGGTATGGAGTTTACAGTTTATTAAGTAATTAATCTGCGGTGCGCTATCGATGATCCTTATCAGGTGTAATAAGATTTCCATATCGTGGCGATACAGTTGGAAACGATATGATAAATAAGACAAAAGTTACGTTATTGGCGGTAGGTACGATTTTAGTTGGATGTTCCACAGTCGCGCCACCAAGAAATGATGCGGTTGAAAGCATTCAACAAAAGTGTTCTGTGATTTTAAGCAATGATGTTGCGGGCGACCAGCGCTGGCAGACGTACAACGGCTTGCTTGTAGAATATGCCGTGCATGGCGTTAACAGTCAGGCGCAACTGGAACGCTTTGAAGCGTTTGTGCAGCGAGTACAAAATGATGAATCTGGACAGTTAGTTACCGAGCTGATTGAAGTCACCGATTGGGGATGCTCAAACGGCAATTATCTTGAAGAGATGGGCTTGTTTATTCAAGAAGTTCAAAAGTAGAAAACCGAGCGTTAAGTCGCTCGGCTTTTCTGTTTGTGGAGCGCTTTGTGCGCTGGTTAGTCAGGACGTTTACTCCTCTGGATACTCGCCCATACCTTGCGTTTTACCTTCCGCTTTCCAATGCTCTCCAGGGGCAAATGCTTCATCGCATAAATCTACGGTGTAGCCCATTTCTGTGATTTCCTTCAAAGTGAGGTTATCAGCAATATTTGCAACTTCCCCCGATTTATTCCGTAACTCCATGTTGATCTCTCCTCTGTAGGTAGACGAGTGGCATCAATGCACAGTGAAGAATGCATTGGTAACCTTTGTTCTAAGTATATAACCCTCTGCTAAAAATGAAGGTTTAATCCACTTTTTAAATATGGGTAATTGGATAATGCTTTGAGCTGCTTCCGTTATTTAGAACCGCAGCATCGCGATAGTTTGCCATTTGTGATTTATTGAGTGATTAAACGGTCAATTTGGAAACTCGAAATGGTGATTCTCGACCACGCTTTAGCACAACAAATTGTTGATCGAACCATGTCCATCATTGGTCACAATGTGAATGTGATGAACTCGGCAGGCATCATCATTGGCAGTGGCGACCCTAAACGTGTTGGGCAAGTGCATGATGGCGCGGTACTGGCGCTGAATCATGGCGATTCGCTAGAGCTTAATGAGCAGCAATGTTTGACGTTGCAGGGTGTCAAACCCGGTATCAATATGTTGTTGAAATTACATGGTGACGTGGTCGGTATTGTTGGTGTCACAGGCGAGCCGGAGAAAATCCGAGATTTTGCCAAACTGGTTAAAATGACCGCTGAATTGACAATCGAGCAAGCCGCGCTGGTGGAAAAATTTCAGTGGGACAGACGTCATCGCGAAGAGTTTATTCTGGCTTGGATCAATGGGAAATTGACCGATGAAGAGCTGAAAGATTGGGCGATGCGTCTTTCTATCGATGTTACTCAACCACGGGTGGCAACGGTGATTGAAGTCTCGACGCCGTCGGCCTCAAAAAGCATGAAGAGTGTGCGCAATATTGTTGAACTGCTTGAATACCCAGAGCGTAACAATCTAGTTGCGATTGTCTCGGTGAATGAAATTGTGGTGTTGAAACCGTGTCATTCCGCCAAGCAGTGGGACAGCCAAGTTGAAAGTGAGCGCATTGATAAGTTGATGTCGCGTTTAAGCGATCACGATTCGCATACGTTTCACATTGCGCTAGGACAGCTGTTTAATGAGCCTAAAGATGTCGCGTTGTCATACCAAAGCGCGAAGCAGGTATTAGCCATTGGCAAGCAGTTCTACCCAGAGAAACGTAAGTACCTGTTCGATGAACTTCGTTTGCCTGTTTTGTTAGCGCCGTTGGCGGATATTTGGCAAGGTGAACAAATTATTGATGGCGTGAAACGGTTGAAAGAGAAAGACAAATCCGGGCAATTATTGAAAACCCTAGATGCGTTGTTTGAATGCAATGGCAATGTGACGGAATGCTCTAAAATGCTGTTTATTCACCGGAACACTCTGCGTTATCGGTTAGAAAAAATCACCGAGATAACGGGGCTACCAACCACCAATTTTGTGGGGTTAGCGGAGCTTTATATTGCGACTCGGCTCTCAAAAATGGCGTGACATTGTGCATTTGCACAATACGCGTTATTTTTTGACCACATCATTTGTCACTCCGCCTAAAGGAATTCTAAAGCAAACGATTAATAATTCATGCGTCCCTACATGTTGAGTGAGCCAACACGGACTCGCTCAGCAAAATAAGAATAAATGGAGTTATCATGAACCTTATATTAATCCTGCTTGGGGTGATCGCATTTATTGTGCTCACGACCACCAAATTCAAATTACATCCCTTTTTAGCGCTGATCATCGCGGCGTTCCTTGCGGCATTTGCTTACGGCTTACCGGCAGATAGCATTGCCAAAACCATTGCTTCTGGCTTTGGCGGCATCCTTGGTTACATTGGTTTGGTTATCGTTTTAGGTACCATCATTGGTGTTATTTTGGAAAAAAGTGGTGCGGCGATCACCATGGCCGATACGGTCATCAAAGTTTTGGGTGAGCGTTTCCCAACATTGACCATGAGTATCATCGGTTACATCGTTTCTGTTCCAGTATTTTGTGATTCAGGCTTTGTCATTCTGAACTCGCTCAAAGAATCACTCGCGAAGCGTTTAAAAACCTCAAGCGTTGCGATGAGTGTGGCGTTGGCAACTGGCCTATACGCAACGCACACATTTGTGCCGCCAACTCCTGGACCGATTGCCGCTGCGGGTAACTTAGGCCTGGAATCTAACCTTGGTTTAGTGATTGGTGTGGGTGTGTTTGTTGCAGCGGTTGCGGCGCTAGCGGGGATGTTGTGGGCGAACCGATTCCAACATGTTGAACCAGATGGCATTGAAGCCGCAGAAGAAATTCAGCAAGACTGGCAAGCACTCAAAGCGTCTTACGGCAAATTGCCAACGGCGAGCCAAGCATTCGCTCCTATTTTTGTTCCTATCTTATTGATCTGTTTTGGCTCTATCGCGAAATTCCCAAGCCTACCGCTGGGCGAAGGTTTTGTGTTTGATGTTCTGACTTTCTTAGGACAGCCACTAACGGCATTAGTGATTGGCCTGTTCCTTTCTGTTCGCCTACTCAAATCAGACAACAAGATTGAAGAATTTGGCGAGCGAATCAGCCAAGGTATTACGGCTGCTGCGCCTATTCTTTTGATTACCGGTGCGGGTGGTGCTTTTGGCGCGGTATTAAAAGCAACGCCGCTAGGTGAATACTTAGGTACGACGCTATCGGCGCTGGGCGTGGGTATTTTCATGCCATTTATCGTTGCGGCTGCGCTAAAGTCGGCGCAAGGTTCATCAACGGTTGCATTGGTGACCACATCGGCTTTGGTTGCGCCTATGCTTACGCAATTGGGGCTCGATTCAGAAATGGGCCGCGTATTAACGGTGATGGCGATCGGTGCTGGTGCGATGACGGTTTCTCATGCAAACGACAGTTTCTTCTGGGTAGTTTCGCAGTTTAGCCGCATGTCGGTGGGCTTAGCGTACCGCGCGCAAACCATGGCTACGCTCGTTCAAGGTGTCACGGCAATGGCATTGGTGTACATTTTGAGCCTCGTTCTCTTATAAGTCTCTGGAAATACGTATGAAAGTGGTAATTGCACCTGATTCATTTAAAGAAAGCTTAACCGCCAAACAAGTGAGCGAGGCGATCAAAACGGGTCTTGCTCGCGTATGGCATGATGCCGAGTTTGTTACGGTTCCGGTCGCAGACGGTGGCGAAGGCACGGTCCAATCTTTGATAGATGCAACTCAAGGCGAACAAGTCTTCACAACGGTGACCGCGCCATTAGGGAATGATGTTGAAGCGTTTTATGGCATCCTCGGCGACGGCGAAACCGCGGTTATTGAAATGGCGGAGGCCAGTGGTCTGCACCTTGTGCCGAGTGATGCTCGCGACCCAAAACTGACCAGTAGCATTGGTACCGGACAGCTGATCAAACACGCGCTAGACAGAGGCATTCAACGCTTAATCATTGGTTTGGGCGGCAGCGCTACCAATGATGGTGGCGTGGGCATGTTGACCGCGTTGGGGGTGGCGTTTCTTGATGAATCTGGTCATGCAATTACCCCAAATGGAGGCGGGTTAGCGGCGCTTGCGTCCATCGATATTTCTGGTATTGACCCTCGCTTAGCAACTTGCGAAGTGTTGGTAGCGTGCGATGTTGATAACCCACTCTGTGGTGACAAAGGCGCGTCGGCTATCTTTGGCCCTCAAAAGGGAGCGACCGTATCAGACGTTACTCTGCTCGATAACGCATTGCGCAAGTTTGGCGAGTTGACGGAACAAGCGACTGGTAAGCATGTACTGACTCGTGAAGGGGCGGGTGCTGCTGGTGGTATGGGCGCGGCCTTGCTCGGGTACACGCCAGCACGTTTGCAACCGGGAATTGAGATTGTGCTTGAAACGGTCAAACTTGCTCAGCATGTTGCGGATGCGGATATCGTATTTACAGGCGAGGGTCGAATCGATCATCAAACCGCACATGGCAAAACGCCGATGGGTGTTGCTCAGGTCGCCAAGCAGTGTAATTTACCAGTCATTGCATTAGCAGGCTGTGTGGGCGACAACTATCAGGCGGTTTATGAGTGCGGCATTGATGCGGTGTTTGCTTGTGTACCAAGGGCGATGAGCTTACCTGAGGCCATGAAAGAGGCCGACGTCAACGTTGCTAACTTAGCCGAAAACGTCTCGAGAATGTGGCAAATTAAGTCGCACTGAAGGCGATGACGATATGAAAAACTCCACCTTTGCGTGGAGTTTTTTGTTGTTACGTGTTTGCGTGTGTAGGCATAAGTTCATTTAGCAAGAGCGAGTTAACAGGCATGCTTTGCTATCAATTTTGCCAGTGTTTGCATCGCTTGACTCCAATCGGTTTCATGACCAAAGTTTGCCACGCTGAGGCGTACGCAATGCCGATATTGCCCTTGAGTGCCAAATACGGTGCCGGGAAGTAGGCTGATTCTGTGCTTATTGCATGCTTGATACAACGCATAGCTGTCCGTGTCTTCGGGCAGTCGCAACCAAAGCAAGAACGAACCTTGCACGGCGTTGATCTGGTATCGATTTTTTAGAGGTTCGTATTCATCCAAGTATTGATGAAGCATCTGGATAAATCGTCGCATGTTGTTTTGATAAACCCGACCCATTCGCGCAGTATGCGTTCGATACTTGCCTGACGTTAGAAACGTTGCCACGGCGGATTGCATTAGGTTCAAACTGCCCATGTTCTCACACAGTAGATATTGCTCAATTTGATCTCGATATCGCCCCGCCAACATCCAACCAATTCTCAAACGCGAATCGAGCGTTTTGGATAACGAATTTACGTAAATTACGCGTTGCTTGTCATCGAGCAATCTCAAGCTTGGCAACGGCTTATCATAACTTAACCCGCCAAACACATCGTCTTCGATAATAGGAATATTGCCGGACGCCAATAGTAATTGTTGACGCTTTTCTAGCGGCATCATGGCACCAGTTGGATTGGTGAAGTTTGGCGTTACGATGATCGCTTTTATGTCCCATGTCGCCATTGCTTTTGCTAAGGCTTCGGGGCACATACCGTCGCGTGGGCAACTCGGAATTTCCACCACTTTGAGGCCGAGTGATTCTAGCATCAATAAGTTGCCAAAATAGCAAGGGGACTCCACCGCGACGATATCGCCTTTTTGTGTCGTTGCGCGCAGCGCTAGGCTAATGGCTTGTTGCGCGCCGTGCGTCACCATGATCTCATCCAACTTGGCTGGCGTGCCCAAATCTTGTGTGATTTTCGCTAGTTGTTTGATTAAGAGGTGATCACCGGGTGGTAATTGGTAATGGCTCGGTACATGCGTTTGCTGGCGGCTGTGGCGGCCGATCTCGGCGTACAAGCTTTTGATCGCGGGGGAGTCAATGTTTGGGTGGGCAGAACCGGTAGGCAAACTCTCTTGGTATTCAGGATAAGTAAGGATTTCTTTGCAGATCGAGAGCAAATCCACGCGAGTCGGATCCGGAATTGAGCGAGAGGTCGGCAAGGCGACTTTAACTCGATAACCCGATTTGGGAACCGAGTAAACCAAGTTTTGTGCTTCCAGCTCTTGATACGCACGAATCACGGTATTTTTACTGACGTTTAATTCTTGGCTCAACGAGCGAATGGAGGGCAGTCGATCATCCGCCTGATAAACGCCACCATTGATGGCTTGTTTGAGGTGTTTTTCCACCACGAGGTACTTATTCCCTTCACCGCTTCCCAATAAATCTGTACCCATAAAAACACTTCCATCTGTCACTTTTTGAAAACACTGTACCTAATTACATTAGCAGTATCTCAAAACATAAAACAAGCGTGAGTGAGGCGATCATGTTAATCCGAGCCATCCCTTTTGTATTTGTCATCCTTTGGGCTTCTGGATTCGTTGGTGCGCGTTTTGGTTTGCAATATGCCGAGCCAGCGACACTACTTTCTATCCGTATGGCATTCAATGTCTTATTGTTTTTGGTTCTTGTGGCGGTATTGCGTAGAAGGTTGCCGACAGGAAAAGATTTTTGGCACAGCTGTGTGGTTGGTGCGTTGATCCACGGTTTCTATCTGGGCGGTACTTATTTCGCTATCGCCTTGGGTATGCCTGCTGGGTTGAGTTCGTTGCTGGTGGGTATTCAACCGATTTTAACCGCGGCTTTGCTGGTGGCGTTTGTTCGTGAGGAGTTTAAGCCCTCGCAATGGCTGGGTTTGGCTCTTGGTTTTGTCGGTATCGCTATGGTGTTGATGGGCAAAATGGAGTGGCAATCCGAGCAGCATAAAGTGTTGGCCATTGGTTTGTGTTTGTTGGCTTTGGTTGGTATCACGCTAGGGACGCTTTATCAGAAAAAACATTGCCAACAAGTGGATATGGTGGGTGGTGCGACGGTGCAATATTTGGCCGCGCTCGTCATGTTTCTGCCCGTTGCGATGCAGTTTGAAACCATGCAAGTGCAGTGGGAACTGGAGTTTATTTTGACTGTGTTGTGGTTGGTCGTCGTGCTCTCTTGTGTAGCTATTCTACTGCTGCTGTACATGGTTAAGAACGGTGCTGCATCGAGCGTAGCTTCTGTATTCTACCTGGTGCCGCCAACGACGGCGATTCAGGCTTGGCTCGCGTTTGGAGAGTCATTTGATTGGATGGGGATTTCTGGTTTCGTACTGGCAGCTACGGCGGTGTATTTGGTGGTTAAAAAGCCGGATCTGACGATAAAGAAATCGATTCAAACAGAATATACCTAAATTGGGTAGGGACATTTGCGTATCAGTGGGTACAATCTGCTTCATCTTAATCCGTGGAGCAGAATGATGAAGGTAAAGCCAGATCGAATGACCGCCATGCGTAGCATCATCGAGCAAGTAAAAGCGGAACTACCAATTTATGAACCAGAAACGTTTGTATGTGGACCAGAAGGGCAGTGCATTGGCTGTCCGAAGAAATTGTTGGAAATGGTCGATTCAGAAGTCACTTATTGGGAGTCAGCCATGGAGCGCGGCATTGTTCCGCAGTTCGATGAGATTCGTCGTTTTGGCAAAATGTGCACGAATGTTCGTCGTGGTCTGGTGCGAAATAATGTGCCTTTACTCAGTAACTAGAGAGTAAAAACCGTCTAATATCTGACACATAGCGTCGTTTTGTTACACAGCTCTTTGGCTGCTGTTCTCAAGTTTGAGTGGTGTTTGTCTCTTCTTACCCCTTAAGCCTTTAATCGTAAGAAATTGGCGATATATTGGCTCGGTCTCACATGGATGTGGGGCTATTGTCTTGGGCTAGTTGAGATAAGAAACGTGAAATCAAAGGGATTTACGCTGATGGAAATCACCATAGTGCTCACCACTTTGGCTTTCATCGCATTAGCTGCTTTACCAGTACTACTCGATATTCATCGCCAAGCATACGCTGCGATGCTGCACAGTTCTCAGTCTTCTTTGGGTACGGCTCTCAAATTCTTTCATGCTCAATCAGTGATTGATAACGCTTACGGCCAAGAGCACGTTCACTACATTGACCGACATGTCAAAACACGCAAAGGCATGCCAGAAGCGAGTGCCGATAGTATTCGAGCTTTGTTAGAAATCGATCTACCAGCCAGAGGTTATTCGAAAATTGACGTGCCGTGCAAAGGCAGTGATTTTTGCATCATCGGTCAGCAGCACCCAAACAGTGCTCATTTTGTCGCGATTCCTGATTATCAGTTCTTAGATAAATCGGGTGTTGATCGCGTTGTGTACATTTGGCCGCAAGGTTACACACTGGCAGAAGAAGCATGCTATTTCTACTACGTGAATCAAGCCTCTAACGATTCAATTGTTCGAGGGCATGTGACGCAAGGGTGTTAACCCCGAATAAGTGTTGCGAACAACGGTTATCGTGACTCTACAAATCTGGGTTTTTCGAACGGCTTTGCGCTTTATACAATACCATTTTTTGACTCATCAAGACTTTACCATTTGGCAAGGTCACTTCCCCAAGTTCCCCCTGATGTTCAAATCCAAACCGTTCATACAAAGCAATCGCTGGTGTGTTGGTTTTGTATACGTAGAGTGCGATTTGGTCGTAACCAAATTCCCAACCACGTGCGATCGCGACAGCCAACAGTTTTCGCCCCAATCCTTTGCCTCGGTAGTTTTTGTCGATGTGAATACCAAGAATACCGACGCGAAGGCGTTGCTCTCTTTCGTAACCGCACATCTCAGCTGGGTAGATTTCAACACTACCGATAAGTTTTTGGCGGTCAAACGCGACAAACTGAGGGATGGACTCGTTTTCCACACGTTGCAGGATTCTGCGAAGCGTTGTGTTATCGGGTGCAGGAGAAATCAAAAATTCCCCTTCGGAGTACACTCGATTCCACAGCGCGGTGAAGCGCGCGATATCGCTCACCTTGATGGATCTGATTTGCATTCATCTTCCTTGATTAGTGCAGGTTAGTAACGGTTAGGGGATAAGCTCAGATAAACAACGAATTTGTTTAGGAATGGCTTCGGCTGGTGCATCAGCGCCCGTTGGGTTAAACCAAATTGTGTTTACGCCCGCTTTCATCGCAGGGTAAATATCTTTGTGAGGTAAATCGCCAACCATGGTTATTCCACTCACGTTAACCTCTAACTGTTTTGCGATGGCGAGATAAAACTCAGGTTGGTTTTTAGCGATGCCGAGGTTGGCAAAACAAAAATAGTCATTTAAGTATTGGTCTAAGTCGACGCGAACAAATGCACGCTGAACCTCTTCCATGTTGGAATCAGATGCACTGGTCGCAATGTAGATGGGATGATTTTGGGAAAGTATTGCCAGTGTTTCTCTGGCTTGAGGAACTGCTTCTACGTGTTCCCAATCGCACATTTTTCCTTGTGCGTGAGGGAAATCTACCATCAAGGTGTTCCCCCAATCGAAAAGATAAATCATGTTCGAATCTCCTTATCCGCACATCATATCGTCTTTTTCTAAAATCAGGGGGGGAAATTGCATCGATAAATGCGATTTAGGTGGGTTTAGTCGTGAAAAGCGCTTAATTGTCGTTATCGTTACAAATGTTTCAGCATAATGCGTGAGTTAGTTTTAAAACCTTGATTATCGTAAAAGCGCTGTGCTGGCTGATTGAATTCCATCACTTCCAATCGAACTTGTGTGGCATTGGCATCGCGCGCCCATTGCTCACAGGTTTGGAGCAGTTGGCGGCCGATTCCTTGCTGCTTTTGCGCTTCATCGACAACAATTGTTCCCACGCGACAAATTGGGTCTTTGATCAGAAAACTGACGGTGTCGTTTTGGGTGATCATCGCGGTTAAGAAGCCGAGAATTTGCTGTTCGCGTTCGGCAATCAAAAAGAGTCGCTCTTTGTTCTCTAGTGCTTGTGCAAGAAATTTACGGTCAGCTTCTGAAGGCGCAACAAAGGCTTCTGGCGCATTCGCAAAATGCAGTGAATTAATTTGAAAATTAAGCTGAAAAATTTCGTCTAAATCATCGGGAGTTGCTTGTCGGATATGGACTTGCATTCTATCTGCCCCCTGCAATATCGATAAATGATCCTGTGACATAAGAGGCTTCGTCACTTAATAGCCAAGCGATCGCATTTGCTACTTCTTCTACCGTGCCACCGCGTTTAAGAGGAATTTGAGGGCTGAGTCTATCTACTCGGTTTGGTTCTCCGCCGTCGGCATGCATATCAGTGTAAATGAAACCAGGTCGAACGCCATTGACGCGAATATTGCGCTCTGCCAACTCTAGCGAGAGCCCTTTAGTTAAGGTATCCATCGCGCCTTTTGATGTGGCGTAATCGACATACTCAAATGGCGCTCCTGAGCGCGACGCTCCAGAGGAGACATTCACAATTGCACCGCCTGCACTGAATCGCCTCGCCGCTTCTCGACAGCAGAGAAAACAGCTATTCACATTGGTGTTCATTACTTTCTGAAAGCGTTCCAAGCTAATTTCTGACAAAGGCGATTGAGTAAATAGGATGCCAACGTTGTTGACCAAGTGCGTCACTGCACCAAATTCACGTTCTGTTTCATCAAACAAGGAGAGCACTTGCTTCTCATCGGCTACGTCTGCGGCTATGGCAATCGCTTTGCCACCGTTTGCTTGTATTTCTGCCACAACTTGGTCGGCGGCCTCTTGCTGAGTGCGGTAATTAACGCAAACGCGATAGCCTTGCTCGGCCAGCTTTTTCGCCGTTGCGGCTCCAATGCCTCGGCTTGCGCCGGTAATGATGACTACTTTATTCAAAATACGTCCTTATTTTTGTAGTGAGTAGATTTTATCGGCGTAGGGTTTGCCACCAATTTGGTATGCGTCTGGAATGACCTCAATGAGTTCGAAACCACATTTTATCAGGACACGTTCTGACGCAATATTGCCTTCAGTGACCGTCGCGGAAAAGTGGTTGATGTTATGTGTCGAGGTTGCCCAATATAGAAGCGCTTGAAGAGTTTCTGTTCCAAACTGTTGGCCATGAAATTCCGGCAAAAGTAAGTAACCTACCTCTGCCTTACCGTTTTCAGTAGCAAAGCCAGTGATGCCGATGGGTTGTTCAGATTGCTTATCGAGTATTACAAGGCAAAGCCAATGCTGGCTATTTGGGGTCCATGGTAATAATCGCGAAGCAAATTTTTCTCTTATTTCTGTTTCGCTGGGACGATCGAAACAGAGCGCAATAACCTCTTGTTCGGAAAGTAATCGTTGAAAGAGTTCCCAGTCACTGGCTTTGATGGGTCTTAATTGGCTTCTGTGCGTCTCGATGTAAACTGACATGCGTGTCCTTACTGCATCAATGTGGAGATTCAGTCTCTCATCCTCTTATCTGTTTAATCAAATAGTTGCATTCATAAAAGTGATTTATGTGGTGAATAGTTGGCTGGGTAATGGATTATTGCCATATATTCATCTTTGAGATGCAAATAACAAAATTTCATACTTGAGGCATACAGAGCAACACGGAAATGATGTGGATCAAGAGAGGACTACCCATAAAGTAGTAATTTGCGACCTATAATTACATTTTATTTGGAAGTGTTGCTAATTATGTCAATAAAAAAACGATATGTTGCACTGCTGGTTGCTGCCGGCATTGGTGTGGGCTGGTTAACTTTGGGGGGGAGTGCGGCAGTAATGCATTACACCTCAGATACTGAATTTTGTCTCTCGTGCCACTCTATGGAAACCCCTTACAAAGAGTACCAAGGCTCAGTGCACTTCAGTAATGCGAAAGGCATTCGCGCGGAATGTTCTGACTGTCATATTCCTCAAGAACCAATGGATTACCTGATCACCAAAATTCGCGCGTCGAAAGACATCTACCATGAATTTGTGACAGGTAAGATCGACACGCCAGAGAAATATGAAGCACATCGTAAAGATATGGCTGAAACGGTATGGGCTCAGTTCCGTGAAAATGATTCAGCGACGTGTCGTTCGTGTCATGATTTCGATGCAATGGAAGAGTTTGAGCAATCACGTGATGCGGCGAAGATGCACGCTTACGCGAAAGCAAACGATCAAACGTGTATCGATTGTCATAAAGGTGTGGCGCACTTTGCACCAGAAGCAGAGCTAGACAGCAAGGCATTTGAAACGTTGATGAGCTTCACCACAAAAACATCACCTAATGCCAAGGTTGTTTACCCTGTGACTGAAATCGCAATGGGTGAGATGGGTAAAATTAACCCAACGACGAAGTTGGAAGTAATCAGCTCTGAAGGCGACAACCGCACTGTTAAGTTGAACGCATTCCAAATGAAAGGCGCAGAGCAAGTGCTTTACATGGGAGAAGGTCAACGTGCCATCGTTGCAACGCTAACAGAGCAAGGCCAACAAGCGCTTGAAACTGGTGAATTTGAGGCAGATGTTTACGGCAACGAATGGCGCGCGGTTTCTCTAACTGGCGCTATTGATTCTCCAGTTGTTGACACGCTTGAACCAGTATGGTCATACGCAGAAGAGTTGGACAACGTTTACTGTGCAACTTGTCACGCGAAAATTCCTTCAAATCACTTCACAGTGAATGCATGGGGACCGGTAGCGAAAAGTATGGGTGATCGAACTGATATTTCAGCCGAGAACCTAGAAATTCTAACCAAGTTCTTCCAGCACCACGCGAAAGATGTGGTTGGTCACTAACGATAAATAGAAGGATAAGATTATGACTAATATGACCCGTCGCGGATTTCTAAAAGGCACTGGTATGGCGGCTGGTGCAATGGCATTCACTTCATTTGCACCTATGTCTGTTGCTTCTTCTAATGCTCGCGGCAAAGGCATTCTAACGGCGGGCCGCATGGGCCCAATGCTGTGTGAAGTGCAAGACGGTAAGCTGGTTTCAACCACGAACGCATTGCCACAAACGGTACCAAACAGCCTACAAAGCACCGGTCCTGACCAAGTGCACACTAAAGCGCGTGTTAAGTACCCAATGGTTCGCAAAGGTTACTTGGCAAACCCATCGTCGCCAGAAGGTGTGCGCGGTAGTGATGAGTTTGTGCGTGTGTCTTGGGATGAGGCTTACAAGCTGATCCACGAACAGCACATGCGAATTCGCAAAGAATATGGCCCGGCTTCTGTGTTTGCTGGTTCTTACGGCTGGCGTTCAAGTGGCGTGCTGCACAAAGCACAAACCTTGCTGCAACGTTACATGAGCATGGCGGGCGGTTATTCAGGCCACTTGGGTGACTACTCAACGGGTGCTGCGCAGATCATCATGCCGCACGTTGTGGGCTCTATCGAAGTGTACGAGCAACAAACCACGTACCCAGTGGTACTAGAGCACAGTGATGTGGTTGTGCTTTGGGGCTTAAACCCAATCAACACCCTAAAAATCGCGTGGAGCTCAACAGACTGTGCTGGTCTTGAATTCTTCCATCAATTGAAAAAATCAGGCAAGACGATCATTGCGATTGACCCAATTCGTTCTGAAACCATCGAGTTCTTTGGCGAGAATGCGGAGTGGATTGCTCCTCACCCAATGACCGACGTGGCAATGATGATGGGTATCGCACACACCTTAGTGAAACAAGGTAAGCACGATAAAGCCTTCCTCGATAAATACACCGCAGGTTACGACAAGTTTGAAGCGTACCTGATGGGCGAAGAAGACGGCGTAGAAAAATCAGCAGAATGGGCATCACAAATCTGTGGCGTACCTGCGAAGCAACTTGAGCTACTGGCTGACATCTTCAGTAAAAACCGCACCATGCTGATGGCTGGTTGGGGCATGCAGCGCCAACAATACGGTGAGCAGCGTCACTGGATGCTGGTTACACTGGCAACAATGTTGGGTCAAATCGGTTTACCGGGCGGTGGTTTTGGTTTCTCTTACCACTACTCAAACGGTGGTAACCCTGCTCGTGATGCTGGCGTACTTCCTGCGATTTCGGCATCGCTGGGTGGCGGCTCTTCTGCGGGGAACGACTGGGCGGTGTCTGGCGCGGTGCAAAGCTTCCCTGTGGCGCGTATTGTCGAGGCGTTGGAAAACCCAGGTCAATCCTACCATCATAACGGTCATGAACTGACGTTCCCGGACATCAAGATGATTTGGTGGGCAGGTGGTGCGAACTTTACTCACCACCAAGACACCAACCGTCTGATCAAAGCGTGGCAAAAGCCTGAACTGATCGTGATTTCAGAGCCTTACTGGACGGCGGCTGCGAAGCATGCGGACATCGTTCTGCCAATTACCACATCGTTCGAGCGTAACGACTTAACGATGACGGGTGACTACAGTAACCAACATTTGGTGCCAATGAAGCAAGTGGTTGAGCCGCAAGGTGAAGCGCGTAATGATTTCGATGTATTCGCGGACATGGCAGAGATGCTAGCTCCGGGTGGCCGTGACGTATACACCGAAGGCAAAACTGAAATGGAATGGCTGTACGGCTTCTACAAGGCGGCGCAACAAGGTGGCCGTGGCTCTCGCGTAGCAATGCCGAACTTCAGCAAGTTCTGGGAAGATAACCAACTGATCGAGATGAAGTGGAACGAGAAGAACGCACAGTTTGTTCGTTACGCAGATTTCCGTGAAGACCCGATCATGAATCCACTCGGTACACCAAGTGGTAAGATCGAAATCTTCTCGAAAACCATTGAAGGTTACCAGTTGGAAGACTGTCCTCCACACCCAACGTGGATGGCACCAACCGAGTACACCGGCAATGCAAAAGATGGCGAGTTGCAGTTAATGACCGCGCACGCAGCACATCGTCTACACAGCCAGTTTAACTACGCGAAGATTCGCGAAGAGTACGCAATTGCAAACCGTGAACCTATTTGGATTCACCCTGAAGATGCGAAAGCGCGTGGTATTAAAACGGGCGATCTAGTTCGTGCGTTTAACAACCGTGGCCAAGTATTGGTCGGCGCAGAAGTCACTGACCGAATCAAGCAAGGTTCAGTGTGTATTCATGAAGGCGGTTGGCCGGATCTGGATCCGAAAACCGGCATTTGTAAGAACGGCGGTTGTAACGTGTTAACGTTGGATATTCCGACCTCTCGACTTGCAAACGGCTGTGCGGCGAACTCGGCGCTGGTTCGTATTGAAAAATACACTGGCCCAGAATTAGAACTAACAGCGTTTGAACCACCAAAAAATGGCTAGAAAAAAGTAGCGCTTGAAAGCAAGAAGCCAGCGAATCGCTGGCTTCTTTTTTTTCTAGTAATCGTTCACATTAGCGTGAAGCAAGAGAAACAAACGGCATCTGTTTCTTAATTTGAAATGTCGGGAGTAAAGTAAATACAATCGCGACAAACAAGACCGAGCCTATTAAATCTTCAGGGCGATGCATGCCCAGCCATAAGCGGCTATATGCGATACTCATTCCCCACATCCATAATGACAGTGCAGAGATATAGCACTTGTTCTGTAAGAACAACCCACCAAAGAAAGCCAAACAAATCGAAACGAAAATCGTATGGCCCGACGGGAAAGAATAGTCTTTCTCGCCTTGCCAATGGCGCGTTCGCCAATCACTGACGTGTTCAGAAATCTGGTTAATTACGTTGGCTTGCTGCTTTGTATCCAACTGATAAAACGTTTCTGGTGTTTCAATCAATTGTTCTGCTGCGAGCAATTCCGTGTAGGGACGCGGGCTTTCTGTCATCAGTTTGAGCCCCGTTTTGCTGGCAAAGCCAATCACAAGTAACAACCCTAACATTGAGAGTTTTTGCATCCACTCAATGCGACTTGGTTTAAAGCGAAATAAAGAAAGCAGTAGTAGCGTTAACGTAATTAAAAAGCCTTTGCTACCAGCAGAATCTGTGAGCAAAGTAAAAGTAATACCCAGACTTTCAGGCACCTGTGAGGTGAGATCGTGATAAGAGCCAAACAGCGACATTGGGATGATGCCAAGAACAAACAAGGCGAGCATCATCAATCCATATTTTTTGGTTTTCATTGAGAGCGTTTTGTTTTTATTGAGGGTTATTCAACCACGTGAAAATAAGGGGCTTATCTTACGTTATCTGGCGTGAAAAACTTATCAACGCTTTGTCAATTTGACGAGAGAATGAAGGTTGAGTGATGAATTGATGACATTTATCCGGAGGGTAAAGGCGCTCATCCTTAAGCGTTGGGGTCTTAATCCATCAGAGAAAGTAAGTACTCTGCTGCTTTGGTTGGGTTTTCTGCATGACAAATGGCAGAAACCAAAGCCAAACCATGTACACCTGTCGCACTCAGAACAGGAATGTTGGTTTCGTTGATGCCACCAATAGCGACGATTGGTAAGGACGTGGTGTTCAGCGCCATTTTTAAACCTTCTATACCCCAGTGTTTTTTGGTGTTGGTTTTGGTTGGCGTAGCGAAGATGGCACTCAAGCCGATGTAATCAATCGGCAGAGAGTCTGCTTCTGCCAGCTGATCTTCAGTCTCAATTGATAAGCCGAGGATCTTGTTTGGGC
Source organism: Vibrio sp. PBL-C16 (assembly GCF_034321865.1). Lineage (NCBI taxonomy): Bacteria > Pseudomonadati > Pseudomonadota > Gammaproteobacteria > Vibrionales > Vibrionaceae > Vibrio > Vibrio sp. PBL-C16. The sequence continues at coordinate 1,398,568 of NZ_JAXLNY010000001.1, forward strand.
CAATCAATTGACGAGCGATCTCTGCTGGCATGTCTGATTGCCCGAGGTGAACACCATCGGCATCGACGGCAAGGGCAACATCAACACGATCATTGATGATTAACGGGACGCCAGTGCCTTCAAGGATCGTCTTCACGGCTTGAGCTCGTTCAATAAATGCACGCACATCACCGTGTTTTTCGCGGACTTGAACCATGGTCACGCCACCTTCCACGGCTTTTCTCACAACACGCTTTAGTGTGGCTAAATCTTGTTGGTCATCGGTGACCAAATATAAACGATAGGCGTTCATTGGGTTTCCTTTAAGCCTCTCATTGAAAGAGGATTGAGAGGCTAGTGTTAAAAGAGATAAAAGCTTATTGCACGTGCAGTTTGAGGCGCTTCGCCAATGTTTCTTCATCCAACTGGTAAAGTTCATCCAACAGGTTCATTTGCAGGCTACCTGGGCCGCGAGCTTGTTCCGCTGCAATCTCGCCAACAACACCTAGTACCGCTGCTGCTGCGAGACCAGTGTCATCACCAACGGCAGCAAAAGCGCCCGTTAGTGCCGTGAGCGTACAGCCCATTCCTGTTACGTATGGCATCATCTCGTGACCATTGTTCAGTTGCACGGTTTGCCCTTTCGTGACGATGTAATCGGTCTCGCCAGAAATCACCACGCTTGCATCATACTCTGTGACTAAGAAGTTGGCAGCGCCAAGTGCTGTGTCGCTGCTGTCTAACGCATCGACGCCTTTGCTTTGTGCTTGCTCGCCGGCAAGAGCAATGATTTCTGAGGCGTTACCACGGATGATCAGCTTGTTTGCAAGGCGTGCGATTTCACGTGATGTCTCGGTACGTAGTGAGCTTGCTCCACAACCGACTGGGTCGAGTATAACGATTTTACCATTGGCATTGGCTTGCTCTACGGCATAGCTCATACGAGGTGTCCAAACGCTGTCTAGGGTACCAATGTTGATAACCAGTGAGCCCGCGAACGACATCATCTCTGCCATTTCCTGCTTGGAGTGCGCCATGATTGGAGAAGCGCCGATAGCCAATAGCGCGTTTGCGGTGTTGTTCATCACCACGTAGTTAGTGATGTTGACGACTAATGGCTTTTGCTGGCGTACTGCGGTTAATGCTTGGGTGATTTGTTCAATTAACATGAGACTCTCCGATTAATCTTGCTGAGCATTCAGACCTTGTTGCCAGAATGCTACTTCCATACGCGTTGCAGTTTTGAATACCTGAATCAGGTTTTGACCACGCTGGCTATTGATGTCGATTTCCGCCAATAACTGGTTAAAGTGTTCTGCACCTTTTGCGACACCAGATTGGAACTCTTCACCACCGTAGAGATTGATCCAACTTGCGTATGGATTGCCTTCGATTACTGTCTTTTCATCTTCAATCAGCATCTTACCGATAACGGCATAACCGATAGAGCATGGCGCTAGTGCCGCGTATAGATCAACAAGATCGCCCGTCATGCCAGCATCCAATACGTAGCGGGTGTAAGCCACAGTGCCGAAATCTTCTGGCTCGTTTTCTAGATCGGATTCTGTCAGTCCCCATTGCTCACAGTAAGTCACGTGGTGGGCGATTTCAGAATCGAGCAATGCATGTACGCTTGGGAGAGCACGGCGCATGTCATCCAAAGTACGCGCTTTGTAGATCGCTAATGCGTAAGCTCGTGCGTACTGCTTTAGGAAAAGAAAATCCTGCTTTAGATAGTGCAGAAAACAAGGTTGAGCCAGAGTGCCTTTCGCCAACTGCAGCACGAAAGCATGCTCAGTGTATTCTTGCCAATCTTGGCGGCAAGCGTCGATCAAATCTTGGTATTTCATAATGTGGCAGCCTCGTAATTAGTCAAAGCTCGGTACGTAATCTTTCGCTTTTGGTAGCGTTTCGATGATTTTTTGTGAATACATGAACTCGGCGTAATCGTCGTAGCGTTTTAGGTCAACTGCCGATGGGCGAAGCGCGAAACGAGTTAACGTGTCATTCCAAGCGCGTTGGTTGAGCTCGTTGTTTAGCGTGTCTGGTGAGTAAGCGACAAACTCTTTCCAAGACTCTTTAGGGTGGTTGACGATGTAAGTGGTCGCTTGCTCAAGTGCTTTATTAAATGCCTTGATGGCTTCTTTGTCGTAGGTTTTTGCATTGGCAACGAAGACTAACTCGTCATACGCTGGCACGCCGTGTTCTTCAGGGAAAAAGGCCTTAGCTTTATAACCTTCTAGTGCCAGTTGGTTGGTTTCGAAGTTACGTAGACCGCCCCAAATCGCATCCACCTTGCCAGACGCAAGAGACGAAGACAGCGCCCAACCTACGTTGATGATTTGTACGTCAGAAAACTTCACGTTTTCTTGCGTTAGCATGGTGCCGATTGCCGCTTCTTCGTTGCCTGCGATCGCAATACCGATCTTCTTGCCTTTCAAGTCGCCAAGGTTTTCATTCTTACCGTTGTCCAACACCATCAACGTGTTGAGTGGCGTAGCAATCAAAGTCGCAGAGCGGATTAGTGGCAAACCAGCCGCGACATCGATGGTTAGGCTTGGTTGGTAAGAAATCGCCATGTCGACTTTACCCGCCGCGACCAACTTAGGTGGCGTGCTTGGATCTGCCGGCTCCTGAATGTTGACCTTCAAACCTTGTTCTTTGAAGTAACCGCGCTCTTTGGCAATCACGATAGGACCATGGTTTGGATTGACGAACCAATCCAACATCAGTGTCATCTCTTTTTCAGCGGCAAGGACGTTGGTTGATACCACTGAAGCGAGTAGAGCAGCAGCGCTCATAAGTTTGTTTTTATTCACGGGGTTCTTCCTTTTCTTTCCCAATTTCCTTTGGTTATTTTCGGCAATTACTTGCTTTCCCAAGGGATGGCTTTTTTCAATAATTTATCGGTGATGAAGTAGAATGAGATAGACAGCACGGCTAGGATAAACAGCGCCGCAAACATCTCATCAATGATCATGCGAGCATTAGCTTGGAGCATCAGATAACCCAAGCCTTCACTTGAACCTACCCACTCACCGACCACTGCTCCAATCGGCGCAATAACGACGGCAACACGAATGCCTGAGGCTAAAGTTGGTAGGGCGGCTGGCAATTGAATATGACGAAGTAACTGCCATTTAGACGCGCCCATGGTCTTGGCAAGGTCGAGGTAACCTGTTGGTGTATTACGTAAGCCGTCGTAGCAACATGTGGTGACGGGGAAAAAGATGATGATCGCCGCCATGACGACTTTCGATGCAATGCCGTAACCCAGCCAAAGCATGAGTACTGGCGCGATGGCGAACACAGGGATCGCTTGGCTAGCAATCAGAATGGGCAGTAACCAACGCTTCAGCGGTTCGAACATCAGCATTTGCAATGCGAACAGCAAACCCATTGATAATCCAAGCGCCAAACCAAGTAAAATCTCTTGCGCGGTAACCCAAGTATGTTTGAGCAAGACATCGTAACGAGTGACCAATCTATCCAGCACTTCAATTGGTGAAGGTAAGATGAAGCTTGGCATGTCGAATCCCACAACAACCAACTGCCACAATCCCAAGATCACCGCTGTGCTAATGACCAAGCGCAGAGCCGGATGGGTCACGCGTTCTTTTTTACTAATGCGTGCCGAAACGGAGTTGTACTGAGTCATATCACTCATAGTCTTTCTCCAGTTGATCCAAAATCGCTTGTTGTAACGCCGCGCACTCTCCATCGAGAACTCGGGGCGGCTTGGAGTCTGGAACGACCAAGTGCTGAGCTTGCGCAGGTGTGCCTTGCAACACATAGAGTTGGTGAGCTAATCGCACCGCTTCTTGTGGGTCGTGGGTAATCAGAACAACCGTCTTATCTTTCAGCAATTCGGCAGACAAGGTTTGCAACTTATGACGAGTAACCGCGTCCAGTGCAGAGAAAGGCTCATCCATCAGAACTAGAGGCTTGTCTTGCATCAGAGTGCGAGCAAGGGCAACACGTTGTCTCATGCCGCCAGAGAGCTGAGCTGGCTTAGCATCCGCGTAATCGGCGAGTCCCACTTGGCTTAGTAAAGTCAGTGCACGTTGTCTATTTTGCTCTGGTGCTTGCACTTGAGAAAATCGAGAACTGAGGCAGACGTTGTCTAACACATTCAACCACGGTAGCAATAAATCCTGCTGAGCCATGTAAGCGATACGGTCATGCAGTGCAGCGCCATCCGTTGTGATGAGTTCGCCATGCCAGTCAACTTGGTCATCCAGTAGGCCAGCTAAGTAACGCAATATTGTGGTTTTCCCGCAGCCACTGCGACCAAGTAACACTGTCCATTGATTAGCAGGAATAGTCATACTCAACCCTGCTAGCGTTGGTGTTTGGCTGTCTTTGTATCGCAGACTAGCATCGGAAAGCTGAATGCCAATCGCGTTAGCGAACATAAGTATGACCCGCAAAAAAGTGGTTCACAGGGCCATGGCCTTTACCTACATCCAATTCATCAGCGTGTGCGATAGCTTGGCTGATGTACTGCTTACCCAGGTGCACCGCTTTGTGTAGGTTGTTGCCTTGGCCAAGATAAGACGCAATGGCGGAAGAAAGTGTACAGCCTGTGCCATGAGTGTTTTTGGTTGGAAATCGCTTGGCGCTAATTAACTCGGCACTGTCTTGCATGATAAGCAGATCGTTGCTGTTTTCATTTTCTTCAAGGTGACCGCCTTTGAGCAGAATAGCTTTGGCGCCAAGCGCACGAAGGTCGGTAATCATATCGTTCATTTCAGATTCTGATTGAGGCATTGGCTTACCCGTCAATGCTGCGCCTTCGGGTAGGTTAGGGGTAATGATGTCTGCGAGCGGAATCAATTCTTCTTTTAAAGTGCTGATTGCCGACTGTTCCAGTAATAGATCGCCGCTGGTGGCCACCATCACAGGGTCAATCACGAGGTGTTTTGGCTGGTATTGTTTAATTTTGTCTGCAACGACTTTGATGATGTTGGAATCTGCCAGCATGCCCACTTTGACTGCAACGATGTTGAGGTCGGTAAATACTGCATCAAGTTGGCTCTCTACATGGTCGAGAGGAATGGGGAAAATCGCAGAAACGCCTTGGGTATTTTGCGAAGTAATCGCCGTGATTACCGAGCAAGCAAAACTGCCGGTTGCGGACATCGCTTTGATGTCGGCTTGAATACCTGCACCGCCACCACTGTCTGAGCCCGCGATGGTCAATACGATAGGGGTAGGCAAGGCTGGCGTGTGATGTGAATGAGGTTGTGATTGCTGCGTCATGGTCGCTCCTACTACAAGACGTATAGGAACTGACTTTGACCGTTGCAGATAGATCGATTTTTCGATCGCTATCGCTTACCTAAGAGGGGCGACGAAAGGCAAAGTGTGCATAGTTCCCTACGTCAGTGCTAACTGAATCAGGTTCAACGGGTCTCGAATTTCGATCTCAGCCAACACTTGTCGTGTGGCCCCCCGACTATTTCGTTCGGATGATAGCAGGACCATTGCGGAAGGGATACGTTTTTTGAGCGTAATTATAATGAGTATTCAATTATGCGAGGTGAGTGATAAAGTAAGCACCTAAATGGTTTGCTGGGTGGAATTTACTAGTGCAACGCTCTGGTGAATGAGTAGAACCTGGAATATTTAATAAATAATCGTGGTCTCGTTAAGCAAGGATTAGCACAAAACAAGGTTAAAAAACTGTTAAAATTTAACGTGTTGCCAATTTAACTTTGTTGAACTTTTTCACAGTTAATTAGGAAGGCTAAGACGATCATCGAGCAAGGAGACTTCATGCTTAATTCTGTAACAGCGAAGTCAGTGATCGATCATGCGCTCTTTTTGGGGGCTGATTTCGCTGAACTATTCGTTGAACATCACCAAACCAACACTGTCCAGATCGCATCTGGTGAAGTGGATAAGGTTAACTCGGGTATCGATTTTGGTATCGGTATTCGTCTTTTTTTCGGTCATAAGGTGCTTTACGGTTACACCAACAGCACAGATGAAGCCGAACTAAAGCGCGTAACCTCGCTGCTTGCTGCAAAAGACAAGCGTGAGCAAATCGCGTCAGCGGGTTCTTTGAATTTGAACCGCTACCCAATCCAACATGGTTGCCGCATGCCGCTAGGTAAGGATGCTAACCTAGATTCAAAAATCGCGTTTCTATTGAAAGTTGACCAAGCCGCACGTGCTGAGAGTGAACATATCAGCCAGTTTATTGGCAGCGTTCTTCAGCGCGAGCAACAAGTGTCTATCTTCAACTCAGAAGGTCTACACGTTGACGATACTCGCCACTACATTCGTGTTGCTGGTAACACTGTCGCGCAAAAAGGTAATGAGCAGTCTTCTGGTATGGAAGGTCCTGGCGCTCTTGCTGGTTGGGAATTCAGTGAACAGCTTGATGCCAAAGAGCTAGGTCAAACTATCGCGCAGCAAGCGTTAGTAAAACTTGGCGCGGATGCTTGTCCATCGGGTGAAATGCCGGTGGTGATTGGTAACGGCTTTGGCGGCGTTATCTTCCATGAAGCATGTGGTCACTTGCTAGAAACCACTTCAGTTGCGAAGAAAGCATCAGTCTTCCACGACAAGATGGGCGAAATGGTTGCTCACACCGCAGTGAATGCAGTCGATGATGGCACCATGACCAACGAATGGGGCTCGATTCACATTGATGATGAAGGTATGAAGACTCAGCGCACTCAACTGATCAAAGACGGTAAGCTAACCAGCTTCATGGTCGATAAAATGGGTGGCATGAAGACAGGTTATGAGCCTACGGGTTCTGGTCGTCGTCAAAACTACAAGTTCGCACCAACCTCGCGCATGCGTAACACCTTTATCGAAGAGGGCGAGCATTCACTTAATGACATGCTGGCAGGCATCGAACGTGGTATCTATGCGAAGAAGATGGGCGGTGGCTCTGTTCAACCGGGTACGGGGGAGTTTAACTTTGCTGTTCGTGAAGCCTACCTCATTGAAAATGGCAAAATCACCAAGCCTCTGAAAACAGCAACGCTGATCAGCACGGGTCCAAAAGTGTTGAAAGAAATCAGCATGGTCGGCAAAGACATGGCGCTTGCGCCGGGCATGTGTGGTTCCGTGAGTGGTTCAGTACCAACAACTGTCGGTCAGCCAACGCTGAAAGTCGATAACATTCTGGTAGGAGGCGGTAACTAATGAGCCAAGAACAACAACTTCTTAATGCGGTTGATTACGTCCTATCAGAAGCAAAACGCCAAGGTGCAGAAGCGGACGTAATTGTAAACCGTAACAGTAGCTTTTCTTTGAAAGCGAACCAAGGAAAGCTGGATGAGTACAAAGTAAGCTCAAGCCAAGTTCTGGGTGTTCGTGTTGTGAAAGATGCGCGTGTTGCAACAAGCTATTCTGAGTCGTTAGAGCAACCAAGCTTGGATTTAATGCTAACTAATGCGCTGCAAAGTGCTCGCTTTTCCAAGCAAGATGAACATCAGACTATTAGTTGCGTTAACAGCCAAATCACGACTGATGTTGCTGAGATTGTGCAAGAAGATACCACTTCTGTTGACGAAAAAATCGAACTGTCTCTCGCACTTGAGCAAGGCGTAGTGGCTCTGCCTCACGCTTCTAGCGCACCTTACAATGGTTACAGCGATGGCGAAACACAACTGATCATTGCCAATACTCAAGGCACATTGTGTCAACACTTCGAGCGCTCGTTCACTTGTTACGCGTATACCTTGTTTGAAAAAGACGGCAAACAGTCAATGGCGGGTAGAATGTCACTGGGTCGCCGTTTTGATGAGTTGAATCCAGCTTACTGTATAGAAGGTGGCTACAACCTTGCTCGTGATCTTCTGGAAGGCGCTCCGGTTGCGACAGGTAACTACCCTGCTATTTTCCACATCAATGCGCTAGCAAGTTTATTCGGTGCTTTCGGCAGTGCTTTCTCTGGCGTAAGCGCGATGAAAGGCATTACGCCACTGGGTGACAAGCTTGGTCAACGTGTTGCGAGTGATTTAATTACCTTTACTGATACGGCTTACATGCCAAATGGTATGGCAATCGCGAGTTTTGATAGTGAAGGCTTCGCTACTCAAGATAATGTCATGATTGCTAATGGTGAGTTGAAAACCTTGCTACACAACAGCCAGACCGCAAGTTACTTGGGCGCAGTCTCGACAGCAAGTGCCGCTCGCGGTGCAAAATCGAGCCTAGACGTATCAGCGAATCACAAAGTGATTGCGACAGGCAACAGCAGTGCATCAGAAGTAAAAGCGGGAGAGTACCTAGAGTTAGTCGAGCTTCAAGGTGTCCATTCTGGTGCGGATGCAGTGAGTGGTGATTTCTCATTTGGGGCGAGTGGCTTCTTGTGCCGTGATGGTGAGCGCATTCAACCAGTACGTGGTATTACAGTAGCGGGTAACTTCTACAAGATGCTGCAAGAAGTTGAGGCAGTGGGTGATACTCAGTTAATTAACGATAGCCGCACTTTCTTCTCGCCAGACGTTCGCTTTGCACGCTTGAGCATTGGTGGTAAGTAAACGTAGCATTCCTATAGAAACAAAAAGAGGACTCAATGGAGTCCTCTTTCTTTTATAGAGTGATTAACTCGCGAGAATTAAAATTCGCGAATGTCCAACTCATTGTGGATCAATACCACACACTGAGAAGCGAAAAGCATCTTAGGACCTAAGCTGATTTTCTCTGTGCCAAGGCGCTTCAAGCTGTTAAAAGACTTCTTCGGCATCGGTATATGGTCAGTTAGCAAGAAACATGGATTTTCACCAATTTCTGCATCACGAACAAATTCGCCTTTCTTATCCAGCATATATAGTTGGTGATCTTCTGCCAGCTCTTGTACTAGGCGTTCAAAGCTCACTGTACGAACGGTAATACCAGGTTCGACTTCACGAAGTTGCTCTTTGCCCATACCAACCGAAGCATCCAAAGCGCGAGCCACTGCTGCAATCAAGGTTGACTCATGGAAGCCGCCAATGTTGGTGATGTCGTTAGAGCGAATAGTAATGGTGCGTGAGAAATCTTTTGTGCTTTCTAAAACCAAGTGAACAACCACATCTTCACGGTGTGATTGAGCAACGAACATCGTGTTCATCATGGTATGAGCAAGAATCTCTGTATGCGCTTCATTACCAACACCTTCTAACAGTGCTTTGCTGGTGGTTGGCGCCGCGCGAGCTCGTAAAACAAAAGAGCGCATGAATTTAGCCTCTATATAGGAAGAGTGAATGCGCGGAAGTATATACCCAAGCAGGGAAGGGATGCGAGTTTAATAGCAAATGTGAACTTACTTACAAAGCTTCGATTGTGGAGCTGGGTGTGCTGGTTAGAATAGGAGGCAACCCTGTTAGGAGTGGTATATGGAAATCAAACAGATAAATAAAGACATTTATAAAAAGAAAGTAAACCTTGTGATTGGCGGTTTTGTTGCGTTGCTCGCCATCTCCTCTCTTGCCTTTAGTACCTTGTTGATTGTTTTGTTTGGCAACACTGAAGTCGTACCAGAACAATCAACGGGCAATTTCCATTGGAATTTGATTGGTGTCGTTCTCGCAGTTGCAACTTCCCTCTCTTTATTGAATCAAATTAAAACTCGACCATACATGGAAGAAGTGCTGTACGTTTGGAAACTCAAGCAGCTGCACAACAAGATCTTTCGTAAACTAAAAAGCATTAAAGCAGCCGCGAACAATGGCGATGTAAAAGCGCTGACGATCCTTAAGTTCTACTATACGACTCAAAGTCAGGTGTTTGAGCTAGACAACAACACACTGACGATGAGCAGTGTAAATAAAGAATTGGAGGCTATCGAGCAAATCGAAGCGGCGCAATCAATGAGTCTCGATATCACAGGCTTTGAAGAGTCTTGGCTAGACACATATTGATTGCCTATTTGCTACTTGAAGTTAACAACTGAGTGCTAAAATTAAGCGTTTGAGTGAGATTTAATCATTCGACGCTTTTTTTTGATTTTTTTTCTGAAAAGGGGTTGCCAAGAAAAATCATCTCCCTATAATGCGCCTCCGTTGTCAGGGCAAAGCGGAAACGCAAAAGCGGTTGGCAAGAAGGCGAAAGAAAACTTCTAAAAATTAATTTAAAAAAGTGTTTGACACTGAAAATTAATTCCTTAGAATACGCCTCCGCTTCGATAGCAAAGCTTACGAAGCAAGCTCTTTAACAATATAGACCTATCAATCTGTGTGGGCACTCGTTGATGATAATCCAATTAGAAGCTTCGGCTTCAAATTAGGTTTCAATGAAACGAAGTGACCATTGAGTCGAAAGACTCAGCACAGTCAATTCAAACATTACTTATGTAATGTTCAGTATTCATTGAGCCGAACAAAATCTTAAATTGAAGAGTTTGATCATGGCTCAGATTGAACGCTGGCGGCAGGCCTAACACATGCAAGTCGAGCGGAAACGAGTTATCTGAACCTTCGGGGAACGATAACGGCGTCGAGCGGCGGACGGGTGAGTAATGCCTAGGAAATTGCCCTGATGTGGGGGATAACCATTGGAAACGATGGCTAATACCGCATGATGCCTACGGGCCAAAGAGGGGGACCTTCGGGCCTCTCGCGTCAGGATATGCCTAGGTGGGATTAGCTAGTTGGTGAGGTAAGGGCTCACCAAGGCGACGATCCCTAGCTGGTCTGAGAGGATGATCAGCCACACTGGAACTGAGACACGGTCCAGACTCCTACGGGAGGCAGCAGTGGGGAATATTGCACAATGGGCGCAAGCCTGATGCAGCCATGCCGCGTGTGTGAAGAAGGCCTTCGGGTTGTAAAGCACTTTCAGTCGTGAGGAAGGTAGTGTAGTTAATAGCTGCATTATTTGACGTTAGCGACAGAAGAAGCACCGGCTAACTCCGTGCCAGCAGCCGCGGTAATACGGAGGGTGCGAGCGTTAATCGGAATTACTGGGCGTAAAGCGCATGCAGGTGGTTTGTTAAGTCAGATGTGAAAGCCCGGGGCTCAACCTCGGAATAGCATTTGAAACTGGCAGACTAGAGTACTGTAGAGGGGGGTAGAATTTCAGGTGTAGCGGTGAAATGCGTAGAGATCTGAAGGAATACCGGTGGCGAAGGCGGCCCCCTGGACAGATACTGACACTCAGATGCGAAAGCGTGGGGAGCAAACAGGATTAGATACCCTGGTAGTCCACGCCGTAAACGATGTCTACTTGGAGGTTGTGGCCTTGAGCCGTGGCTTTCGGAGCTAACGCGTTAAGTAGACCGCCTGGGGAGTACGGTCGCAAGATTAAAACTCAAATGAATTGACGGGGGCCCGCACAAGCGGTGGAGCATGTGGTTTAATTCGATGCAACGCGAAGAACCTTACCTACTCTTGACATCCAGAGAACTTTCCAGAGATGGATTGGTGCCTTCGGGAACTCTGAGACAGGTGCTGCATGGCTGTCGTCAGCTCGTGTTGTGAAATGTTGGGTTAAGTCCCGCAACGAGCGCAACCCTTATCCTTGTTTGCCAGCGAGTAATGTCGGGAACTCCAGGGAGACTGCCGGTGATAAACCGGAGGAAGGTGGGGACGACGTCAAGTCATCATGGCCCTTACGAGTAGGGCTACACACGTGCTACAATGGCGCATACAGAGGGCGGCCAACTTGCGAAAGTGAGCGAATCCCAAAAAGTGCGTCGTAGTCCGGATTGGAGTCTGCAACTCGACTCCATGAAGTCGGAATCGCTAGTAATCGTGGATCAGAATGCCACGGTGAATACGTTCCCGGGCCTTGTACACACCGCCCGTCACACCATGGGAGTGGGCTGCAAAAGAAGTAGGTAGTTTAACCTTCGGGGGGACGCTTACCACTTTGTGGTTCATGACTGGGGTGAAGTCGTAACAAGGTAGCGCTAGGGGAACCTGGCGCTGGATCACCTCCTTAAACGATGATTATTGCGATGAGTGTTCACACAGATTGATACGGTTTATAAAGTTTAAGAGATAGAACATCCCCCAAGATGTTCACTTAGTGTCCCGTTCGTCTAGAGGCCTAGGACACCGCCCTTTCACGGCGGTAACAGGGGTTCGACTCCCCTACGGGATACCATTGGGTCGTTAGCTCAGTTGGTAGAGCAGTTGACTTTTAATCAATTGGTCGCAGGTTCGAATCCTGCACGACCCACCATTTCCTTCCACGGAAATCAAAACAATGTGGGCGATTAGCTCAGTTGGGAGAGCACCTGCCTTACAAGCAGGGGGTCACTGGTTCGAGCCCGGTATCGCCCACCATTCTCTAAGTATTTTTGGAATAAAACGTCCAAACCAGAACAAGCAATTGATACTGGTTGGTATTTTTGACTCTGAAAGTCTTTAGAAAATGTAACTTCCTTGTGAAGAAACATAGCTCTTTAACAATTTGGAAAGCTGACAAAACAACAATTTATTGTTGTTTGTAAAGTTCTCAATGTTTATCGAAAGATAAACACCAAAAAACACATTCAAGTGTTCTTGGCTTTTTGTTTTCATTTTTTCTAAAAATGAAGATAAAGAGATGAGTCCGGCAAAATCGAATGTCTCTCGCTCATTCAAATAATGAGAGACAACTTTGGTGATTTGAACATCAACTCGAAACTCCTTCGGGTTGTATGGTTAAGTGACTAAGCGTACACGGTGGATGCCTTGGCAGTCAGAGGCGATGAAGGACGTATTAACTTGCGATAAGCCCAGATTAGGTAGTAAAAACCATTTGAGTCTGGGATTTCCGAATGGGGAAACCCAATACCATAAGGTATTACTGTTGAGTGAATACATAGCTCAACAGGGCGAACCGGGGGAACTGAAACATCTAAGTACCCCGAGGAAAAGAAATCAACCGAGATTCCGAAAGTAGCGGCGAGCGAAATTGGACTAGCCCTTAAGCTTTACACGCGTTAGACGAACAGCCTGGAAAGGCCGACGATACAGGGTGATAGTCCCGTAGTTGACGACGTGTGTTCAGTGAAATCGAGTAGGGCGGGACACGTGATATCCTGTCTGAATATGGGGGGACCATCCTCCAAGGCTAAATACTACTGACTGACCGATAGTGAACCAGTACCGTGAGGGAAAGGCGAAAAGAACCCCTGTGAGGGGAGTGAAATAGAACCTGAAACCGTGTACGTACAAGCAGTAGGAGCAGGCTTTGTCCTGTGACTGCGTACCTTTTGTATAATGGGTCAGCGACTTATATTCAGTGGCAAGGTTAACCATCTAGGGGAGCCGTAGGGAAACCGAGTCTTAACTGGGCGTTCAGTCTCTGGATATAGACCCGAAACCAGGTGATCTAGCCATGGGCAGGTTGAAGGTTGAGTAACATCAACTGGAGGACCGAACCGACTAATGTTGAAAAATTAGCGGATGACTTGTGGCTAGGGGTGAAAGGCCAATCAAACCTGGAGATAGCTGGTTCTCCCCGAAAGCTATTTAGGTAGCGCCTCGGACGAATACTACTGGGGGTAGAGCACTGTTAAGGCTAGGGGGTCATCCCGACTTACCAACCCTTTGCAAACTCCGAATACCAGTAAGTACTATCCGGGAGACACACGGCGGGTGCTAACGTCCGTCGTGGAGAGGGAAACAACCCAGACCGCCAGCTAAGGTCCCAAATTACTACTAAGTGGGAAACGATGTGGGAAGGCTCAGACAGCCAGGATGTTGGCTTAGAAGCAGCCATCATTTAAAGAAAGCGTAATAGCTCACTGGTCGAGTCGGCCTGCGCGGAAGATGTAACGGGGCTAAGTAGTAAACCGAAGCTGCGGCAATGTACTTTAGTGCATTGGGTAGGGGAGCGTTCTGTAAGCGGTTGAAGGTGTGTGGTAACGCATGCTGGACGTATCAGAAGTGCGAATGCTGACATGAGTAACGATAAAGGGGGTGAAAAACCTCCTCGCCGGAAGACCAAGGGTTCCTGTCCAACGTTAATCGGGGCAGGGTAAGTCGACCCCTAAGGCGAGGCCGAAAGGCGTAGTCGATGGGAAACGGGTTAATATTCCCGTACTTCTTACAATTGCGATGGGGGGACGGAGAAGGCTAGGTGGGCCTGGCGACGGTTGTCCAGGTTCAAGTGTGTAGGCTGAGAAATTAGGTAAATCCGGTTTCTCTTAAGGCTGAGACACGACGTCGAGCTACTACGGTAGTGAAGTCATTGATGCCATGCTTCCAGGAAAAGCCTCTAAGCTTCAGATTGTAAGGAATCGTACCCCAAACCGACACAGGTGGTCGGGTAGAGAATACCAAGGCGCTTGAGAGAACTCGGGTGAAGGAACTAGGCAAAATGGTACCGTAACTTCGGGAGAAGGTACGCTCTCGACGGTGAAGTCCCTCGCGGATGGAGCTATTGAGAGTCGCAGATACCAGGTGGCTGCAACTGTTTATTAAAAACACAGCACTGTGCAAAATCGCAAGATGACGTATACGGTGTGACGCCTGCCCGGTGCCGGAAGGTTAATTGATGGGGTTAGACTTCGGTCGAAGCTCTTGATCGAAGCCCCGGTAAACGGCGGCCGTAACTATAACGGTCCTAAGGTAGCGAAATTCCTTGTCGGGTAAGTTCCGACCTGCACGAATGGCGTAATGATGGCCACGCTGTCTCCACCCGAGACTCAGTGAAATTGAAATCGCTGTGAAGATGCAGTGTACCCGCGGCTAGACGGAAAGACCCCGTGAACCTTTACTACAGCTTGGCACTGAACATTGACCCTACATGTGTAGGATAGGTGGGAGGCTTTGAAGCGCAGTCGCTAGATTGCGTGGAGCCGTCCTTGAAATACCACCCTTGTAGTGTTGATGTTCTAACGTCGACCCCTTATCGGGGTTGCGGACAGTGCCTGGTGGGTAGTTTGACTGGGGCGGTCTCCTCCCAAAGCGTAACGGAGGAGCACGAAGGTGGGCTAATCACGGTTGGACATCGTGAGGTTAGTGCAATGGCATAAGCCCGCTTGACTGCGAGAATGACAATTCGAGCAGGTGCGAAAGCAGGTCATAGTGATCCGGTGGTTCTGAATGGAAGGGCCATCGCTCAACGGATAAAAGGTACTCCGGGGATAACAGGCTGATACCGCCCAAGAGTTCATATCGACGGCGGTGTTTGGCACCTCGATGTCGGCTCATCACATCCTGGGGCTGAAGTCGGTCCCAAGGGTATGGCTGTTCGCCATTTAAAGTGGTACGCGAGCTGGGTTTAGAACGTCGTGAGACAGTTCGGTCCCTATCTGCCGTGGGCGTTGGAGAATTGAAAGGGGCTGCTCCTAGTACGAGAGGACCGGAGTGGACGAACCTCTGGTGTTCGGGTTGTGTCGCCAGACGCATTGCCCGGTAGCTAAGTTCGGGATCGATAACCGCTGAAAGCATCTAAGCGGGAAGCGAGCCTTGAGATGAGTTCTCCCTGATACTTTAAGTATCCTAAAGGGTTGTCGTAGACTACGACGTTGATAGGCAGGGTGTGTAAGCGTTGTGAGGCGTTGAGCTAACCTGTACTAATTGCCCGTGAGGCTTAACCATACAACACCCAAGGGGTTTTGATGGACTCAATGAAAGAACATTGAATGTGTAAGAACGAGAATTAAAAAAACAGCTTTCCAGATTAAAGAATTTGCTTGGCGACCATAGCGTTTTGGACCCACCTGATTTCCATGCCGAACTCAGAAGTGAAACGAAATAGCGCCGATGGTAGTGTGGGGCTTCCCCATGTGAGAGTAGGACATCGCCAGGCTTTAAACATCGCTTTCAAGTTCTCTTTAATTGAGATAACTGAAGGCAAAACTAAAAATTAGCATCAATAGTATAAGACTAAGTTTTAGTGACAATTTGTGGAGAGATGGCTGAGTGGTTGAAAGCACCGGTCTTGAAAACCGGCATACGTTAATAGCGTATCTAGGGTTCAAATCCCTATCTCTCCGCCACTTTTAAAAAACCGCTGTTCTTACAGCGGTTTTTTTGTATCTGCTGTTTTTTAACCGCTGTTATCGAAACTTCTAATTGATTTTTCTCTAGCTCTTTCTCCAAGTTTTTGCGTACCTACTTTGGGTTTAGTTTACGCAGTAATACCTTCAATCGAAGACATTTCCATACGTCTCATTTGGGCTTCAAATAGAGCTTTCTTAAGTCTCAACGTGGGATGCTTAAACGCATTTTGATAGAGTTCCAGTCTAAATACTGCGGATGCACTTGGAGAAAAAATGAAGCTACTTTACTGGTTAGATGAATGGCAAGCTCTTACTCAACAAGAACAAGAGATGGCTTTACCTATCTCTGGCTACGATTTACTTGATGATGTGTTTGTGAAGTATGAACTCGTCGATCTTAACAAGCCATTGTTGTTTACATTTTCTCCTTCCGGTACTGATGTGCAGGTACAAGATTTAACTCCGGATTTTTCTCCTTGGGGCTACGAGCTCGGAATACAACAACAAGTAAACATTATTGCCTTTCAACATTTAGGACAAAGTAATTGGTTCCGTAGTCGGAATTTGATTTTCTTTCTGGAGCAGCTATCTGAGTTGCTTCATCCCTTCAAATGTCGTTTAGGTTATGGGCAAAGTAGAGGTGGCTTTGCAATTGGCGCGTTCGCTAACTTGCTGAAACTAGAACATCTTTTGTTGTTTTATCCTGTTAGCACTAAAAATAAAGCGTTAGTGCCTTGGGATGATCGGCCGAGTACTGAGCTTGCTCAGCAGTTTGCTTGGGAAAGCGGCTACCATGATCGAGATTTGGGCAATGCCAAAGGTTATATTATTTATGACCCATCCAATCGCATTGATTGTCTTCATGCTGAACGTTATCCAGAGCTTACCCATTTAAAAGTCGTCGGTATGGGACACGGCACTCAATCCACACAATTAGATAAATTAGAATTTTTTAATCTGGTGGCGCAGGAGTTTGTTCGCCATCAAACCTTAGATATTGACCAATTTAATAAGCAAATTCACGCTTTGTTTTAAAAGAGGACTGATATCAGAGTCCCCTGTAACCAGGGGGAGATGATCACGCACTAAAAACTAGATTTTTAACACAATTGCTAGGCGCAATTTAGATGGAGGATTAATGAAGTTACTGTACTGGTTGGATGAATGGCTAGTTCTTTCTCGTGAAGAACAGCAAACCAGGCTACCGATGTCCGGGGAGGACTTACTTGATGATGTATTTGTTAAGTATGAGTTTGTCGACCGCAATAAACCGTTGTTGTTCACCTTTTCCCCTGCTGGTACGAATCTACAAGTACAGGACTTACACTCAGACTTTGCGCCTTGGGGCTATCGCTTAGCCCAGAAACAAAAAGTAAATATTATTTCATTTCAGCACCTTGGGAAAAGTAACTGGTTTCGTAGCCGTAATTTAATTTTCTTTCTAGAGCAACTGTCGACTTTACTTGAGCCCTTTGAATGTCGTTTAGGCTATGGACTTAGCCGCGGTGGTTTTGCTATTGGTGCCTTTTCCAATCTATTAAAGTTGGATCAAGTATTGATGTTTCACCCGGTCAGCACAAAAAACAAAGTTTTGGTGCCATGGGATGATAGGCCAAGTACTGAACTAGCCCAACAATTTGATTGGAAAGGAAAGTATCACGACCTCGACCTTGGCGATGCAAAAGGCTATATCATTTATGATCCAACTAATGAAATCGACCGCCTTCACGCCAAACGCTACCCAGAGCTCACTCACTTAAGAGTCTTCGGGATGGGACATGGTACCCACGCGACGTATTTGAATAAATTCGGTTTTTATAAGCAAGTGGCCGTAGACTTTATACGTTATCAGAAGATAGATATAGCGCAGTTTCGTCATCAGACCAAAACGCTGCGCTTAAAAGAAGATTACTATCAGTGCCTTAACAAGGCGAATGCGAGCTCACAGCATCGTTTAAACTTACTGAGTACCGCTCATAATGTACTAATTGAAGAAAAGAAAGAACATGTGAAGGAGCATCAAGCACAAATCGATATTCAGCCACTTGTTGATATTGCACTTAAGCATGAGTATGACAACCCGCAAGATGCAGTACAGCTTTTGGAAGTCGCTCAGCAGTTGGTTCCGAATGATCCCGTTGTGGAGCACAAGTTGCAGCAACTGTCGTAACGTTGAGATATAATGCGGACGATATTGGTCGAAATAGGTCAGTGGCTTTTGTCGCTGGCCTTTTTAATAGCTTATGGATTGATATTTCGATGAAATCTAATGAAGCAGTACAAAATAAAAAGCCCAAGCAAATGCTTGGGCTCCATAAATGTTAATGCGAGTTTTAAAACTCTTTTGGCGCAAAGCCTGTCATCACATCAAGGCGAAGTTCTTTACCAACTTTTGTTAATGGGTGAACGATTACTAAGCCGCGTACGCGTTTTTTCAGTTTGCCGATGTCCGCTTGTTCTGCTTTGGTGATTTCACGAGAGAAAGGCATATCAAGTAAGCTTTTACGTTCTTTGTTCAGCTCATAGTTTTGCTTGTGCTTTAACTGGTTAAGCTTTTTGGTAAGCTGTTCTACTTCATCCGTGAACTTTGTAATCATTTCGTGATCACCACGAGAACGTGCCGCATCAAGTTTACGTTGGCATGTATCTAAACGGTTGTGCAGCTTTTGAATATCAGTTTTTATGCTCATGGTAATTTGGCTCAAATTTTAAATAGTCGAGGAGTATAGCATAGCTGAGATCACACGCTCTACTATACTTCTCGATTGTCTGGCTTTAGTTAATCAGTTCATTGCCCGATACGTTACCAGAGAAAAAGGCTTCGACGTTATCAAGCGTCACAGAGGCAATATTATTCAGTGCTTCGTGAGTCAAGAATGCTTGGTGGCCAGTAAACAGCACGTTATGACAAGCCGATAAACGGCGGAAAACATCATCTACAATGACATCGTTAGATTTATCTTGGAAGAATAAGTCTTTTTCATTGTCATACACGTCTAGGCCAAGCGCACCAATCTTACCTTGTTTCAACGCTTCTATCGCCGCTAGTGAATCTAGCAACTCGCCTCGACTGGTGTTAATGATCATTACACCATCTTTCATTTGCGCGAAGGCTTTTTCGTTCAATAAGTGATAGTTTTCTTCACTCATTGGACAATGGAGAGAGATAATATCCGCATTAGCGTAGATTTCTTCAAGCGAACAGTAACGGGCTCCCATTTCTAGCGCTAATGGGTTTTCGTAGGGGTCGTAGCAAAGCAGTTCCATGCCAAGCCCTTTGAAGATACGCATCGTCGCGATACCAATCTTACCCGTACCAATAACACCAACGGTTTTTCCGAAAAAGTTAAAGCCAACAAGACCTTCTAGCGAGAAGTTGGCGTCACGTGTCCGTTGGTAGGCCTTGTGAAGGCGGCGGTTTAGGCACATCATTAAACCAACCGTGTGCTCTGCCACTGCTTCTGGTGAGTAAGCAGGAACTCGAACCACTTGTAAGCCTAGTTCTTTGGCTGCTTGTTGATCAACTTTATCATATCCCGCGCAGCGCATAGCAATAAGCTTGGTCCCGCCCAGAGAAAGCTGTTTAAGGACAGGAGCTGAAAGATCATCATTAACAAACGCACATACGACATCACTGCCGTGCGCCATCTTGGCTGTTTTTTCGGTTAGTCGGAAGTCGTGATAGTGAAATTCAAAATCGCGGTTATTTTTAATTTTATTAAAAGAGGCTTCGTCGTAGGATTTTGCACTAAAAAAAGCAATGTTAATCATGGTTCCCTCTCAAAAAGTGCGGACTTTATAAATAAATATGCTTATAAAGTAATGCAACTTAGCCGCAATGAATAGAGAAATCTTCTCTTTGACTTTTGTTGTATCAAATAACGATAAGAAGTACGCCTTTCAGCGAGTCTATCTTATGGTTCCGCATTAGATACTGTTTGCTTTACGAGCATTAACTGACTAGCATTATCGCTCTTTTCTTGTTCACTTTATTAGCTTAGGCGTTACGACAATGTCAGTAAAATGGTGCTCTATGTTCTTGTGTTGTGTGTTTGCTTCTGGCACTCACGCAGCTGTTGACCTCGTTAAAGTCGACAAGTCTAAGCGTCGAATGTATTTGATGGAACAAGGAGCAGTGCTAAAAGAATACCGAATTGCTTTAGGAGCGAACCCTCAAGGACATAAACAAGAAGAGGGAGACAATCGCACACCAGAGGGCGAATACACTCTAGATTATGTTATAGAGGACTCTGCTTTTTATCGTTCTGTGCATATCAGTTACCCTGATGCGATTGATACGTTGGAAGCGAAGCGCCAAGGTGTGTCCCCTGGAGGGAACATCAAAATTCATGGCTTAAAAAACGGTGAGAGTCAGTTGCCGATTTACATCCAAAGTTTTGATTGGACTAATGGGTGTATTGCGATTACCAACGAGGAGATGGACGAATTTATCCAGCTTGTCGAGATGGGGACACCAATTCAGATTGAGTGGTAACAAAAGGTCCCCTTTAATGTTCTGGCTCTTATAGGCTATGGCATAAAGCGCTGTGGATGATCACTAAAAATACCGTCTAACTGAGGCAGGTATTTCAGTTTATTTGGATTGTTCACCGTATAGCACATCACTTTGTAACCGGCTTGTTGGAGTTTGTTTATCTGGCGAGTACGAACCCAGTTAATGTTTAGGTTGCAGCTATAGGCACTAACTTCTTCCAAAAGGCGTTTATCTTTTCTCGTAAAGAATTCACTTAACACACCCAATCGGTAGCCACTGCAGTATTTGTGCATCGCTCTAATGACGTCATGACTAAAGCTCGATAGGAGTACATTCTCTTGCGGCATTGGACTTTTTGCTAACGCATTGGCGAGAGTCTGCACCACTTCTTCCGCTGGATGGTTGTCTACTTTAACTTCGATATTCAAGTTAAGCTTATTCTCAGTAGCTAAAGTGAGCAGTTCATCTAGTGTCACGATCTTCTCGCCTGAAAAGTCTGTGCTAAACCAACTACCGAAATCTAATGCTTTTAACTCTTCCAGGGTGAGCTCATCAACACGCCCTTGTCCATTGCTGCATCGATTGACGGTATGATCATGGCAAACCACTAAAACATTATCTTTGGTAGGCTGTATATCCACTTCCACCCACTTCAACCCCAGGTCAATGGCTGCCTGAATGCTTATTTTTGTATTCTCAGGGTATGAACCTGCCACGCCACGGTGACCAATTAATAACGTTTCCATTCGCTTTATCTTTTGCTTTGCGGTTGCCAGATTGTACTCGTTTTTTCTATGAAGATATATCTAGGTGCATATTGTTAGGGACCTTTAGTAAAAGTGAACATTAAACTCTAATGGCACGTTGCTGCTTCTTGGACTGAGTCCTGTGGACTTAAAGCATTAGAGTGTTAGTTGTTTAATTGGTAAATGAGTAATAAAATGCGAACCATTTTTATTTGAATGGTGAGTGGTAATGTCACGAGTTTTGATAGTCGATGATGACGTTCCTTTGTGTGAGCTGTTAGAAGCGGTTTTGCAAGAGGAGGGCTACATCGTCTCTTCTGTACATTGCGGTGAAAGTGCGCTGCAATATATGGAAAAAACGCCTGTAGATCTTGTATTGCTTGATGTCATGTTACCAAACCTTAACGGCATGCAAGTTGCTCGTAGGATCTGTCAGCGCTTCGCGACACCTATCCTAATGCTTACCGCTCTCAACGATGAAAACTCGATGCTTGATGGTTACCAAGCGGGGGCCGATCAGTATATCGGAAAGCCTTTTAATGTCGCTGAGCTTCTAATGCGCATCAAAGCGATTCTTCGTCGTGTCGGCTTGGAACGTCAACGTCAGACGATGTGTAGTACCGTTCAAACGATCAGTGACCAGCTTAATAGCTTACCCCTCACAAGTACGGAAGCTGAACTATTGAGCTACTTGGTAAAAAACCAAGGAGTCGTGATTTCAAAAGCAGAGCTTCAAACCGAAGTGTTAAAGAAAGAGCTGAGTCCTTTTGATCGCAACCTTGATATGCACATCAGTAACATACGTCGCAAGTTAGTTGAAGCGGGGCTTTCCAAGCAACATATCAAAACCTTCCGTGGCAAAGGTTACAGTTATTTAGAGGCTGTAAACCGTTAATGAAGCTCCGGTGTCCACCTTTTATTGCAAAACGTAAAGATAGCTTAGCGTTCAAGTTATTTAGTTGCATGACCGCAATTGTAATTAGTATTTTGGTCGTGCAATCCTTAGCGGAACAAGCTCTGGTGAAAGCCATGTTGAAAGTGCCCGATAGTGTGCGAGAAGAAATGCTAGACCTTGCACATCAAGCCAATGTATTGATTGAGCACGGAGACATGGACGAACTTGCTGACTGGGCAAATGCGCAAAACTTTTATTTATTTGTGTTGAATGAACATCAGCAACCAGTTACGCACCGTCTGATGCATCCGCACTTCGAGTTCAAACTTCAATTTAAGAGAAGCATTGATGATCAACTTGAGGGGAAAGTGAATCGCCCCATCATCAATATTCCTTTAGTTCATGGCAATACTTTAGTGATTCAATTGCCACATCGACTGCACCCTGCAAATGACTTCATTCTGTATTTCTCTATTCTCAAAGTCGTGATTGCAGTGGTTATTTTGGCGCTCTTTTCGCTGCTAATGGCACGTAACTTACAGCAACCATTGGATCGATTGAGAGAAGCAAGCAAAAAGCTATCTAATGGCGATTTTAATGTTAGTGTCGTGAAAGAGCTGAAGTCGAGCACGCGTGAGTTTAACGAGTTAGCGCAAGACTTCGATCACATGACGCAACAGATTCATTCTCTCGCTGAAAAGCAGCGACTGCTTATAAGAGATGTCTCTCACGAATTGAGAACGCCGTTAGCGAGGCAGAACTTGGTTCTGCATCTTTTGCGAAAGCGTGTTGGAGAAAGTGAGCAAAGCCTAGTGACAAGGCTAGAAGATGAAGCAAAAGAGCTAAACCATTTGATCAGCGATATATTGGAGTTCAGTCGCTTGGAAAATGCGCGTTTCGACAAAGCCACGAAACGCTGTGATTTAGAAGTTTTGCTCTCCCCGCAAGTAGAGCGTTGCAAAATAGATTTGAAGTCAGAACAGACGTTGTCTTTCCGCTCAGAAGCTGTATGTGCTAAAGCTTTTTGTGAAGAAACGCTCGTCATTCGTTGTTTGAACAATCTTATTGGTAATGCCATTAAATATTCAGGACAAGCATCTCAGATAGAAGTTTCTCTGGAAAATTATGTCAAAGAAGGGCAGCAGTTCACCATCATGTCAGTATCTGATGATGGGCCTGGTATTCCAGATAACAAGCTGGTCGATATTTTTGATCCGTTTACGCGCTTAGATGCTTCTAGAGATAAAAAGCTTGGTGGCTACGGTTTAGGTCTTGCGATTGTCAAAGAATCCATGCGTATTATGGGTGGAGCAGTTACGGCGAAAAACCGTGAGCAAGGTGGTCTGAGGGTTACTTTAGTGTTCAAGCAATAAGTATGATTAAGTCGTAATTTTTGTGATTAATATCACATTATCATGGCACGTCATCAGAGAGTACTTTACAAAAGTTTGCAAATGCAAAGAATGTAAATTTAATGCAAATGGTAATACTTATCACTTATATTCACCCGCGAAATAATTAAGAGGGAATCGCATTCAACAAGTATGTGACCCGAAAAATAATAATCGGAGTGAAAGGATATGTTTACTAAGAGCCATTTGGCGTTAGTGATCGGTGCAGCGTTAGCAACACCTGCAGTGGCGGAAGTTCAAACAGACGAACATGTAGTTGTAGAAGGTCGAGAGTTCGGCTACAAGGCAGATACAAACAGTACAGCAATGCGCATGGAAATGACGCAGCTGGAAACGCCGGGACAAGTAGCGGTTATCGATGAAACGGTAATTGATGAGCAGCGTGCAAGTACACTTGGTGAAGTGCTACGTAACGATGCAAGTGTTAGCGCGGGTGGTACAAGCCGTAACCGCGAACGTTTCTCTCTACGTGGTTTTGAACTTAGCAGTTCAGACGGTTTTCTTCGTGATGGTCGTCAACACTGGTCACACTACCGTCAGCCAATTGAGCTTTTAGAGCGTGTTGAAGTGCTTAAAGGTCCATCAGGTCTGCTATACGGTAAATCTGAGCCGGGTGGCTTGGTAAACATGGTTTCGAAAAAACCAACAACTCAAACACAAGCAAGTTTGAGTCAAGATCTAGGTTCGAATGATCACTCACGCACTGTGCTTGATGTGAGTGGCGCGCTAAATGATGCAGAGACACTGCGAGCGCGCGCAATTTTTGCCAAAGAAAGCTACGGCTCTTGGCGCAGGTACGGTGATGGCACTGAGCCTAAAACAGATCGTACGGTAGCGGGCCTAGTGGTTGAGTACGACATCACCGACAACTTTATGGTATCGGCTCATTACGATCGCACGAAAGACGATGGTAGCGTAGACTCTGGCGCATACATTGTTGATGGCAAAGCGGTTCGCGGTGATAAGTACATTTGGGATGCGCAGTGGTCTGAAATTGATAACGAAGTAGAAAACTACGGTGTCGATATTAATGCGCAAGTCACGGATAACGTGAACGTAAAAGCAGGTTACAACCGTCAAGACTTTAAGCGTTTTGATGTAGAGTCTTACCCTAAGTTTGATCAGTATGAAGAGTTAAATACGATTAAGCATCGAGGCAACGATCGCTCCGATAATTGGGTATTTGATACTGCATATATAGATGTGACGACGGACTTTACTTTGTTCGGTACGGAAAACACGTTGTTAGTGGGCGCTAACTACTTAGATTACAGTTATGATCGCTTTATGGCATTTCATAATGAGGCGAGTATTGCGCCAGGAGAAACGGTGCCTAAGCCTAGCTATAGTAGTTCGAGGAAATCACCAACAGCTGAGTACGATACTTGGGGTATCTACGCGCAAAATATGATGACGATTAATGATTACTGGCAAGTGCTTGCAGGTGTTCGTTATGACGAAAAGCGTGATGATGAACTGACTGAAAACCAAGTTTCTCCAAAGTTAGGTGTGATATTCCACCCATCGACGAATGGCTCGGTTTACGTTCAGTATTCTGAAAGCTTCATGCCTCAAGGTGAAGTCAGCAACGGTAGTCGTACCTACATCAATGAAGGTGAGAAACTCGACGCTGAGCGTGGTATCTCTTATGAAATCGGTACGAAGTGGGAACTGTTTGATCAGCGTTTATTTGTATCTGGTGCTGTGTTTGATATCACGTTAGAGAACATCTCGCTGGATGTTGAAAGCGGCAAAGACGCGGGCGGCAATCTCCTACACAAGAAAACGCAAGGTGGTGAGCAAGTTCACAAAGGCGCTGAGTTAATGGCTCAAGGTTTTGTGACCCCAGAGTTGTCGCTAACCGCTTCTGCAATGTATTTGGATGCAGAGCTTAAGAAGGCAGAAAGATATGAAGGTAACCGCCCTGTAGACGTGCCAGAGTTCTCGGCAAGTCTATGGTCTAGCTACAAGGTTCAAGACAACACTAACTTAAACCTTGGTTTGATTTATGAAGGTGATCGCTACGGTGATGCAAAGAACACCTTCAAGAAAGATGGCTACGCTCGCGTTGATATGGGCGTGTCATACAAACATAAGTACGATGAAAACTTGGATATTATTGCTCGATTCAATGTCGAAAACTTATTCGATACCGACTACTTCGCAGGTGGTGGTAGCACGAATGGCGAGCAAAAAGGTGCGAGTGGGGTTGTGGTTGGAGAAAGCCGCAACTACATGGCAACAATCCAGTTCAAGTACTGATAACAATTTGATTATTAGAGGGGAAGGGTAGTCTTCCCCTTTGGTCGTTTTTGGAGCACAGAAATATAACTCGTATGAATCTAATGAAATCAAGTATCGCTCTGTTGATATCATCGGTTTTGATTCCCGCTCACGCGGCGAACTTAAACGATGCACAAGCTGTGCAGAGTAAAACAAACCAGTCGTCGGCGGTAAGCCAAAAACGTATTGATGCAAGCGCAGAAAAATCACTTACTCTAGAAGCTGAAATTGAGCAGCTGCAAGAGGAAGTCGGTAACTTGAAGATTTATCGCGATCATCTTGCAAGCCTTGTTGAGAGCCAAAATCAAGAAGTTGATAGCTTGAACGAGCAAATTGAGCAGATTGCTCAAACTCGTCAAGGTGTCGTGCCTTTGATGTATCACATGCTTGAGGGCTTAAAAGTGCTCGTCGCTAACGACAAGCCTATACGCAAAACGCAGCGTGAGGAGCGAATTGCAAAGCTGGATTCCATGATGACGCGTGCAGACGTTGCAGATGCAGAGAAGTTTCGTCGTATTTTAGAAGCGTACCAAATTGAAATGGATTATGGCACCAAGCTTGGCGTTTACCAAGGCAAGATTAACCTAGGTGACAATGAAGCTGTGGAGGCGGACATTCTCTATTTAGGGCGTTTGTCTTTGGTAGCGCGTAGCTTATCTGGTGACACATTTTGGAGCTGGTCACAGCAACAACAAGCATGGCAACAAGTGGGTTCTGAGCAAAAATCAGAGCTAGACAAAGCGTTCGCTATGGCGAATAAACAGATCGCGCCGAGTATGTTAACTCTGCCAGTGTCGTTAACCGCTGCGGAGGGCAAATAAATGATGAAAAAATGGTTATCGGTTGCATTAATCTCGACAGCCGCATTAATGCCTCATACAACTTTTGCTAGTGATGCGTTGTTACAAAAGGCGCAGCAAGAAAATCGTCAACAGCAATCGCACAATGTCGCGCGTGAATCAGGTTTTAAGCAAACAGAGCAAGAGCTACAGGCTATAAAGAATAAATTGGTGGCAGAGCGGGCTGCTCTTCAAGCAGAAGCGGACTCATTAAGTGTTACCTTCGGTGAAAATGAAGCAGAACTGGCACAGCTAGAAGAAAAGTTGCGTCTAGAAACCGGGAGCCTAGGTGAGTTATTTGGCGTCGTTCGCCAGAACGCAAAAGAGCTAGAGTCTGAGCTAAAAAGCTCAGTAACCGGTGTTGATGCAAACTCATATCAGAAAGATATCGATGCTATTGTTGCGGCTAAATCACTGCCAACGTTGACCCAACTTCAGGCGATGTGGCGCAGCATGGAAGAACAAATCAAAGCAAGCGGTGAAATGGCAAACGTCTCTTTCACACTGCTAAATGGCGAAGGTCGTGAACAAACGGTTAATGGTGTTCGTCTTGGTTCTATGGCGCTGCTGGATAAGACTGGCTACGTTAAGTGGAATGGTCAACGCGGAGACGCGGTAAACTATCTTCGTCAGCCTGAGAACGGTCCAACAGCGAATACTATTTCCTCTGGTGACATTGATGCACTTGTCATTGATCCGTCACGTGGCATTCTTCTTGAACAGCTTGCAAACTCACCGACTTTGGCTGATCGCCTAAATGCGGGTGGCGTTGTCGGTAAAATCATCCTTGGTTTATTGGCTATCGGCCTATTGATTGCGCTCGTACGTGGTGCATCACTGATGATTTCGCGCCAGAAAATCATGAAGCAACTGAAAACCCCAGTGCAGCCAGGAGACAACCCTTTGGGTCGCGTGCTTGCGGTATACCAGAAAGACAAGCATCGCAGCGTAGAAGCGTTAGAACTACGTCTTTTGGAAGCTGTTGTTGATGAGCAAACCCACCTAGAAAAAGGGTTGTCGATGCTTAAGCTTCTTGCTGCTCTAGCTCCTATGCTTGGCCTACTAGGCACGGTAACGGGTATGATCGAAACCTTCCAAGTCATCACTCAATTTGGTAATGGTGATCCGAAAGTAATGGCGGGTGGTATTTCAATGGCACTTGTGACTACCGTACTTGGCCTTGTTTCAGCCATGCCTTTGCTATTAGCGCACAACGTATTGAGCTCTCAAGCAGAAAATATTCGCAGTATCTTAGAAAAACAAGGCATCGGTTTAGTTGCAGAACAAGCTGAGCGTGATATGCCGAGTAACAAAAGTCACTCTAACACCTTAGCGGAGAACGCAGCGTAATGGAGCAGATCCTACTCAGCACATTGGGTTTGATCAGTGAGGATTGGGCCACAACATTGATGAGCTTTATGCAGCAAGGTGGTCAAATCCTATGGTGGCTGGCCGCCGTCGTGGCGGTGTGCTGGCTGTTGGTTATGGAGCGAGTTATTTATCTCACAACGGTTTTCCCTGGGGTAAAAAAACAGCTTTGTGAGCAGTGGCAAGCAAGATCAGAGCACCACTCTTGGTACGCGCATCAAATCCGTGAAGGATGGATTGCAAAAGCGCAAATCGAACTGCGCCAAAACCTATCGACTATTAAGCTACTTGTGGCGGTTTGCCCAATGCTAGGGTTGTTAGGGACGGTGACAGGCATGATTACGGTGTTTGACGTAATGGCATCGCAAGGCAGCAGCAATCCGAAATTGATGGCTTCTGGTATCTCACTTGCTACGCTGCCAACCATGGCAGGTATGGTAGCAGCGCTTGCGGGCATGTTTATTCATGCTCGTCTTAGCAAAGTGTGTGAACGAAAAGCTATCCAGTTAGAACAATCTTTAAGGAGTCAAAAGTGAGACTCGGACGCAGACCTAACCAACAAGATGAAGCTCAAGTCGATTTAACCTCGATGCTTGATATCGTCTTCATCATGTTGATCTTCTTCATTGTGACCAGTTCGTTTGTACGTGAATCCGGTGTAGAAGTGAATCGCCCTCAGGCTTCTAATGTAGTAAGCCAAAAAGATGCGGGCATTTTTATCGCAGTAACGGCAGCGAATGATGTGTACATCGACAAACGAGTGGTTGATATTGAGCGTGTTGAGGCCTCTATTGAGCACCTGTTACTTGATCAGCCTGATGCCTCGTTAGTTATCCAAGCTGACGAGCATGCTTACAATGGCACTGTCGTGAAAGTGATGGACGCTGCAAAGGCGGCGGGTGTGAAGAACATTGCATTGGCGGCGGAGAAACCTTAATGGGCAGGCTGTTACTTGCACTACCAGCATCACTGTTAATTTCTGTGAGCTTGTTTAGCTTTATGGCGTGGATGGTTGATAAAGGCAACCAGCGTGCACCAGAAGCTTCAGAAGCCGTTCGTTTTGATATGGTGATGGTAGAGAATGAAGCAGACGTGCAGCGTCGTCAACGTTCAGTGCCGGAGCAACCAGAGCCACCTCAAGCGCCGGAGCCAATGGATCTGTCTCAAGCTGACACTCAAATGGAACCAATGAGTCAGATGACGCCAGTCAGTGCTTTAGGTTTAAACACAGCCCTTGAAGGCATCGCGATTAGCGCCCCAAACTTGAAGGGAACAATGGGCAACCAGCAAGCACTGCCGTTGTATCGTGTTGATCCTCGCTATCCAAGTAAGGCGCTGAAACGTAGAGTGGAAGGTTATGTCATTATGCGTTTCACGATCGATGCAACTGGACGACCAAAAGATATTGAAGTGATCGAGGCTGAGCCCGAGCGCATGTTTGAAAGGGAAGCAATCCGTGCGCTTAAAAAATGGAAGTATCAGCCAAAAGTTGAGGATGGTGTGTCAATTGAGCAGTTCGGACAAACCGCTAAAGTGGAGTTCAAGTTAGCCAAATGATGAAAAAATTCTTAATCGGTACGGTATTAAGCCTGAGTGCACTCTCAACCATTGCCAGTGAGTTAAGCCAATACACCGCAGCGAGAGTTCAACGAGCACATAATTTGGCTCAAGAAGAGAAACTGAAAGAAGCGATTTCATCTCTTGAAGCTATGGAGCTTTCTCGTGGATATGATCAAGCTTATGTCGCTCGAATGTTGGGTATTTTTTACTGGCAGAATGAGCAAACTCAAGCGGCGATTAAGCAACTTGAGTTGGCAGTCAATAGTGGTTTGCTACAAGATGAGCAAGCATGGCAAACCCGAAAAATGTTGGCTGATATACTGCTGAACGAGCAACGTTTTTCTAAGGCGTTACCTCATTACTATGCCTTGAGCCAAAACATTCCTAAAGGTCAAAAAGCGCATGAGCTATGGCTGCGTATTTCCCAATCTCATTATCAACTGAGTCAGTGGCAAAAAGTGCTTTCAGCAATGGCTCGTTATGAGAAATTTGGTCAGCCAGACAAGCTTGGCGCATTGTCGATAAAGCTTTCTGCTGAGCTAGAACTGAAAAAGTGGAAGCCGGCAATCTCGACCATCAAACGCTTAATCGTGATTGAACCTGAACGAATTGAATGGTGGCGTCAGCTTGTTGCTCTATACCTACGGGTTGATGACAACAAACGTGCCCTAGACTCTTTGGCGTTGGCAAAACTGAAAGGGTTACAACTTAGCCAAGATGACTTAAAGCTGCTGGCACAATTGTACGCGAAACGAGGTATTCCTGAGAGAGCTGCGTTGGTGATGAACGAGCTAGAGGATGTAAACTCGAATAGTAAGCTAAAAGCTCAGCAAGCAACATATTGGCAAATGGCAAAAGAGTGGGAAGAGTCTATTGATAGCTGGCGTATTGCAGCTCAGCTAGATAGGCAGTATTACTGGAACTATTCTCAACTGTTGGTGCAAGAAGGCCATTATAAAGATGCCATTGCCGCGCTCGATAAGGTCAGAGGTCGTAAAGCGGATGTTGCACTTATCAAAACTCGCGCTTACTACAAACTTAAGCGGTTTGACGATGCGCTCGCTAATGCCAAAAGAGCGAATGAGATTAAGCCATCGAATCAGGCAAAAAGTTGGGTTAAGTATCTATCACAGCTACGCAAAGTAGAATCGACGCAGAACTCATAGCGAACATTTTTATTAAATACCCGAGCTCAGTCTCGGGTATTTTTTTGTTTAAAGTAAACAATGTAAATTAAATGCCAATACGAATGATTATCACCTAAATTATGCCCCACATTTATTGGTGATGATTGTTTCTATGTTGCTTAAAAGCAAAGGTGTTCAAACTTGGGCTCGCCGCCTACATATCTATATTTCGATGGCTCTTCTCTTAGTTACGCTGTTTTTTGCAGTAACTGGTATTACCCTCAATCGCCCCGAATTGTTTGAACGCAGTGAACCTATCATTCAACAACATACTCTGACGGTTCCGCACTCAGTTCTATTCTCACATTCAGATACCTTTCAACCTAATCGTGAAGAACTGGTAGCTTTCTTGACTAAAGAAACCGAGCTTCGCGGCACTCCCTCCGCACTAGATGTGTATACCGAAGTTGAGCAAGGTGAGTTGTTACTCGGAGAGCTTTCTATGGATTTTAAAGGCCCGGGTTATAACGCTACGGTCTTTATTGATATGACTACTGGTGCAGCAGACGTCGAAACGACGCACTACGGTATTGTTGCGCTGCTGAACGATCTACATAAAGGACGCAACAGTGGTGGGATTTGGAAGTGGTTTATCGACGTCACTGCGCTTTTGATGGTGTTTTTTGTTCTTACAGGCGTGTGCTTGTTACTGCCTAAGAAGAAGACGCTCAGAACGTCAATGCAATGGATGAGCTTTGGTACGTTACTGTCGCTCGTAATTTATTTTGTTGCTGTTCCATAACAGCTTTTTTAGAGAACACTTATGTTGAACACAGGAAGATTTTTCCGCCGTAATCACTTTTGTAAAGCCGCTTTGATCGCGGCTTTTACTCCTTTCTCTCTTTCCGCGGCGCCTCTACCAGATAACGCGAAGGTCGACTTCGAACTCGAACTTCCAAAGATAGATACCTCAATGTATGCACGCCCTTATGTGGCGGTTTGGGTTGAAAACGATCAGCGTAAACCGGTTAAAACCATCCAGTTATGGGTAGGGAAAGACGAATGGTTAAAAGATCTACGCAGCTGGTGGAGAAAAGCGGGTCGTTATGATCGTGAACTTGTTGATGCGGTGACTTCTGCAACACGTTCTGCTGGTCAATACCGCTTTGTCTGGGATGGAACCAATGACGCAGGGGAGCGTTTGGAACAAGGAAATTACACGTTGTACGTCGAGGTCGTTCGTGAACACGGTGGGCGAAACTACTTACGTCAAAAAATAACGCTAGCGGACAGTGACGTGCGCTATGAGCTTAAACCAACACAAGAGACGGGTGTCATCACCGTCAATTATCAAGTTAAGTGATTAAAGGACACAACAATGAAAACCAAAATGAAAGCAGTGGCATTGGCGAGTGTAATGGCAATGGGATTGGCTGTAACCACCACCGCGCAAGCACATCCACGTTGGGTTCTGCCCTCTCACTTTACGGTTTCTAAAGAAGGCGGTGACTGGCTGACATTTGATGTTACTGCCTCTCACGGAACGTTTGTTTTTGATAAGCCTGCGAGTAGTGATCAGGCATTTGTGGTGATGCCGGATGGCCGCTCTGAGCGTCCTAACTTTGTTGTTCGTGGCAAGCGTCGCTCTATGTTTGATTTCTTTTTTACAGAAGAAGGCACGCACAAAGTTGCGATTAATAATCAGCCGAGCTACTACACACAATACAAAGCGGGCCGTCGTGATACGGTGAAATGGGCGCGAGCAAGCAAAGCTGAGCGTGGTGATGTGCTTCCCGAGCAAGCGCGTGATGTGGTTACTCAACTAAGTTACACCCGAGCAGAAAGCTACATTACGGTTGGTATGCCAACGGACAAAGCGTTGGAGATTGAAGGCAAAATGCTAGAGATGAAACCGATCACGCATCCATCGGACATCATTGAAGGTGAGCCTGTGACTTTCCAGTTTTTCTTTAACGGAGAGCCACAAGAGGGCGTTACTGCTGAGATTACACGTGAAGGGACCATGTACCGAAACCATCAAGAACAAATCGATGTGGTGAGCGATAAAGATGGCAAAGTGATTTTCACGCCAGAAGTCGCCGGGCGCTACTTAATGAAAGCGAACTACAAAGGTGAATTGAAAGATAATCCATTGGCGGATAAAGCGAGTGCCAATGTTCACCTTACGTTTGAAACTCAACTTAACTAATCGAATTAGGCTCAGCAATTGCTGGGCCATTTTGGAATTATCATGAATAACACTTCTCTTCTAAAAGCGGTTTTGCTTTTTTCTGGATTTGCGTCCTTTCACGCTGCTGCACATTTTCCTCTGATGAGCTGTCACTTGGCGCAAGATAAAGTGATTTGTGAAGCGGGCTACTCGGATGGATCGACAGCGGTCGACTACGATGTCGAAATGTACGATTACGACGACAATCTGATCGCCAAAGAAAAAACAGATAAGCGTTCCATCGCAGAATTTACTCACCCTGAAACAGATTTCTATTTGGTATTTGATGCCGGACATGAAAGCCCGGTGGAAGTGGATATCGTTGAGCTGAAAGAGAAATGAGTGTAAAGAAAGTTCGCCCTGATGATGGTAACCGAGAAGGAAAGTGGGTCGCACTGACAATCGCAGCAATTCTCAGTTCAGCAGCCATACTTATGCCCTACCATCAGGTCGCGACTGAAAAGCCAGACATGCAGTCTCATCAAGTGTTAATCACGGATTTACATCAAAATGAGTTGGGGTTGATCGCTGAGCTTAAGCTCGCTCATGAAGAGATTCGTGATTTGCAGTTAGATACCGGAACTTGGCCTGAGATCTCTGATATGGAGGTGCTTTGGATTGCTCCGTTCGTGAAAGACCAAAACTGGAAGCGTAAAGGTTCTCATCAGTGGCAACGAATTGATGACGGTGTCTACATTGGCGTGAAGACCAGTGCCCAAGGCTCTGCTTCCATGCTGTTGGATAGCCGCAGTTCTCAAGCTGATATTTGGTTTAATGATTCTAGCCGTTCGTTAAATGTGGAGGGACTAAGCGATCTAGCTAAACGCCACGATTTCGGGTGGAAACAAATCGTTCTGTCAGACTCTTCCTCTCATTCTCACGCCCATTAAGACAACATAATTGATAAGTACTATGATCAAACGCTCTCTTTTACGTCGTATTCTTACAGCCACCGCGTTATTGACGGTGTCTTCTACTGGCTTTGCTGCCGATAAACTCAGTATTGGTATTACGCTTCAACCTTATTACAGCTATGTTAAAGCCGTTGTTGGTGAGAAGGCGGACATCGTTCCTTTGGTTGATGCTGGTTTTAATCCTCACAACTATTTGCCACAACCTAATGATCTTAAGCGCTTAAATGAAATGGACGTAATAGTGATCAATGGTATTGGTCATGACGATTTTGCACTGAAAGTGATCAAGGCTTCTCAGCGTGATGATCTCGTGGTTATCGAAGCGAACAAAGAAGTGCCTTTATTGCCCGCTATGGGGCAGTCTGTTGGTCAAGGAGCAGTGAACCCTCACACCTTTGTCGGTCTATCAACAACCATTCAAAAGGTTTACACCATCGCGAGTGAGCTAAGCCAATTGGACCCAGACAATGCTACGTTCTATCGCCAAAATGCTCGTAAATACGCGAAAACATTTCGCCTGATGAAGCGTGATGCAATGTTGTCTTTTGGTGAGTTGGACACGGCTGGTATGAAGGTGGCGACAACCCACAATGCTTACGGATATATCCTTCAGGAGTTTGGTGTTGACGTTGCCGCTGTCATTGAGCCTGCTCATGGCGTTGAACCAAGTGCAAGTCAGCTACAGGAAACGATAGAGAAAATTCGTGAATCGGGCATTGATGTTCTGTTTTATGAGCTCAATATGCCGAATCGCTTTGTTGATACCATCGAAGAGGCGACTGGGGTGCAGCTTTATCGCTTTTCTCACATGACTCACGGTGAGTATGAGGCTGATAAAGTCGAGGTTGAGATGCGAGATAATGTGGAAACACTAATCGAAGCCATGAAATTTGTGGCGAGTAAGCGAGCAGGGGAAAAGGCGTAATGACTGGACCTTCCGTTTCCTTAAGTAACGTGGGCCTAAAATACGCCGACAATATCATTTTGCAGAACATCAGCGCCGAATTCGAGAACGCGAAATGTCACGTGATTATGGGACCGAACGGCGGTGGTAAAACCTCTTTGCTTCGTTCGGTACTTGGACTCACGCCATTTTCGGGAAACATAGCGCTCAATTGGCCAGAACCATCAGCTGCATCGGGGAAGATAGGGTATGTGCCACAAAAAGCGATGTTTGAAGCAAGCCTCCCGTTAACCGTGATGGATTTTGTACTGCTTAACCAAACTCGTATCC
The DNA here is from genome assembly GCF_034321865.1 of Vibrio sp. PBL-C16. NCBI lineage: Bacteria > Pseudomonadati > Pseudomonadota > Gammaproteobacteria > Vibrionales > Vibrionaceae > Vibrio > Vibrio sp. PBL-C16. The sequence continues at coordinate 1,433,539 of NZ_JAXLNY010000001.1, forward strand.
CTCTATTTTGGCGACGTAAAACGAAACAAACTCAACATGCCCTGGCCCAGCTGGATCGCGTGGGTATGGCAACGCGTAGCGACCGTCGTATGGGGCAACTCTCTGGCGGTGAGCAACAACGTGTTTTGTTTGCGCAAGCTTTACTGGATGAGCCCAATTTATTGGTTTTAGACGAACCTACAACTGGGATGGACGAGCAAGGTGTTCGGTACCTTGAAGGTTTGATTCATGAAGTCGTTGGAGAAGGCAAAACGGTACTGGCAGTACACCATGACGTGACCGCAGTGCGCCGTTTAGACGCGCAGGTCCATGTCGTAAATCGTCAAATTGTGGCGTCAGGGCACCACTCAGATGTGTTAAGTCCTGATCGTATAGAAACATTATTCAAGCACTACACAGCAAAAGTGGAGGCTGCATAATGGATTGGTTGCGAGAGTTAGCGGTTAGCGGCGTTGAAGCTGGATGGTTAAGCGATAGCTTTTCTTATGCCTTCATGGTGAACGCAATTGTGGCAGCGCTGATATTAGGACCATTACTTGGTGGTCTTGGTACATTAGTCATCGCCAAGCGACTGGCTTTTTTCTCTGAAGCGGTTGGGCATGCTGCGCTTACCGGAATTGCGATTGGTGTGTTGCTCGGTGAGCCGCCAGAGAATCCGATCATCGGATTGTTTAGCTTTTGTATGATTTTTGCGCTGTTGCTTCACTTTGTTCGTAATCGTACGAATGTACCTTACGACACACTGGTTGGAGTTTTTCTTGCATTAGCGTTAGCGGTTGGTGCTGCGCTGTTAATGTACGTTGCTCGTAAGATCAACATTCACATGTTGGAGAACGTGTTGTTTGGCTCGATCTTGACTGTGACGGACAACGATATCCTTATTTTAGCGATCAGTTGTTTGATCATATTACTGCTTCTTATTCCAACGTTTAACCGCATTTTGCTAACTTGTATCAGCCCGGATATTGCACGTGTACGCGGCTTTAATACCAGCTTTTATGATTACTTATTTGTCATGATGATCACCTTGGTCACCATCGCCGCGGTAAAGATTATTGGCGCTGTATTGGTTGGTGCATTGCTACTGATTCCTGGTGCAACGGCTCGGTTATTGACTAAACGCATGGGCAGTTTTGTTCTCCTTTCTTCTTTATTGGCAACCATTGCGTGTTTAATAGGAACCATACTGCCGATGGAGCTTGAGCTACCAGTGCCATCAGGCGCATCCATCATCATTGTTTCTGCGGCATTTTTCCTAACAGCAACGGTTTACCGAATTATCCAAAAAGCGTAACCCTTTTTATAAAGTAATGAACATGAAGATAAAAAAATTAGCGATAACTTTTGGTTTGGTTATAGCGACAACACTTCCATCGTTGGCAAGCGCCAAAGATATTTTAACCAGCACTCCCGTCACGTACATGTTGTCTGAGCAACTCATGAAAGGTACAGGGATAGAGACTCAGTATCTGCCTCCAAAGCGTTACGGCGTTGAGCGTCTTGAGAACTGGTTCGCAAATAAAGGTACAGAGCAAGTTAAGCAAGCGGGGCAAGCCGCGACGGTTGCTATTACTCTTGGTGCGATTTGGAAACAAGACCCGACTTATGTTTACGCTCGACAGGGCAACATTCACTTGATTGAAATCGATGCATCGCAGGCCATTTCTCCTAGAGCTCAAGGAGTTGCAGTACTGACATTGGAAAACGGGTCAACATCGAAGTACGCATGGCTGAACCCTACAAACTTAATCCGAATGGCGGGTATTGTCGGAGAGGATCTACAACGTGTATATCCTGAACACCAAAAGGCGATTCAAACGAATCAACAGGCTCTTATGATTAATGTGCGTGAACTGATCAACCAACAACAGGCAGATATCTTCGATAAAGGCATCGATTCAGTGGTACTGATGAGTGAGTCATTAGAGGACTTTGCCTCTGGCAACCAATTGTTTGTGGTTGGGCGCGAATTTAAGCCGGAATTTGAGTGGACAGAAGAAGACAAATTATCTTTAAAAGCTCAGTTTGAGCAAGATAAAACGCTATGGTTAGTGACGGATAAACGACCGTCGAAAACCTTGACATCGCTTATTAAACCGAGCCGCATACTGCAAATTGATGTTATTGACCGCTGGGGCGGTAAGGGTATCAAAACTGAGAAGCCACTCGCACGTTGGGAGATGTGACACGTAAAAAGCCACAGATTTTATGATGGGGAATGAAAAGTTCCCTATTTTTTTGTGATCCAGTTCAAAATGTGAACATTAATACCACTGGTTGCATAAGAAAGTGTTTGTTTCATTTCTATTTCATTACTACTTTGTTATGTGTTCGTTGCGATTGATTCGGATTTAATCTGTTTCTAAGCGAACCGGTACAAACAACTATACGGATGTTAACAATGAAAATGAAAACTCTAGCCGTTGCAGTGGCGGCACTAGCATGTGGTTCACAGGCCTTCGCAGCAGAAGTTTACAACAGCGATGGTACATCTTTATCGATCGGCGGTCACGTTTCAGTTGGCGTGGGTGAGTATTTCGAAGAAGATGTAAAAGTTCACCAAGTGTCTCCACGTATTAACGTTGCGGGTAAGAAAGACATTGGCAACGGTATTACTATCGACGCTAAAGGTGAATGGGCGCTTAACTACCTAAATGGTGGTGAGCAATCGTTCAAAACTCGTCTAGGTTACATCGGTGCTACTCATGAGCAGTTTGGCCGTTTAGTAGCAGGTACTCAATGGTCACCTTACTACGATGTCGCTGGCGTTGCGGATCTACCAATCGCGTTTGCGAACGACTTTTTGTACGACAACCACGGCAACCTAGGCTCAGCTCGTGCTGATAAAATGCTTAGCTACCGTAAAGGTTTTGAATTTGGTGAAGGTTTTGCTTTCAACCTAGGTCTAGGTTGGCAAGGTGAGCAAACTTCAGATGCAACAACATACGAGCAACGTGGTCAAGTTGCATTGAGCGGTTCTGTAGCTGGCTTTGGTCTAGGCTACGTATACAGCGGCGGTGATGTTAAAAACGCGACTCTAGGTACTAAGAACGCTGAATCACACCTATTCTCTGTAAACTACGGTCAATACGGTTCAGGCCTTTACGCAGCGGTAGTATACGGTATGAACGAGTACTTCTACCAAATGCGTAAAGATACTTCTCAACTTGAAGCTCTTTTGGCATACGGCGTAAACGATTGGACATTCAGCGTTAACTACGAAGGCGTAGAAGACGAAGAAGACAATAAGACAGTTTCAAGCGAAACTGCGCTACAAGCAGAGTACGCTGTAACTCCTGCTTTCGTAACGTTTGCAGCTTACCAGTTTGATCTAGGTAACGACTACAACAATGAAGAGAACGACTACTGGACTCTAGGTGCTCGTTACTACTTCTAATAAATAGGCCAGTTTCTACTGCCTAAACACATTTATTGTGTTAACGCCTACTCGTTGTGAGTAGGCGTTTTTCTTTCTGCTATTCTTTGGCTATAAGAGACACTGTTAGTTCTCTGCTTAGGTAACCCACTCTTTGTTTAGAGAGTGCGTCTATAAAAATGCCCGCAACTTGCGGGCATTTTTTGTTGTTAGAGATACAGTTCTATTAATACGCTTATTTTTTATCGAGTAAATCGAGGAAGAAGGCATACTCTAGCGCATCTTCTTTTAAGCGCTTAAATCGACCAGATGCGCCGCCGTGTCCGGCTTCCATATCGGTTTTGAACAACAAGACGTTATCGTCTGTCTTCATTTCACGAAGTTTGGCGACCCACTTCATTGGTTCAAAGTACTGTACTTGAGAGTCGTGCAAGCCAGTCGTTACCAACATGTTCGGGTAGTTTTGCGCCTTGATGTTGTCGTAAGGCGAGTAACTCAACATATAGTCATAGTATGTTTTGTTATTTGGGTTACCCCATTCATCATACTCATTGGTGGTCAATGGAATCGATTCATCGAGCATGGTGGTTACCACGTCCACAAACGGAACATGTGCACCGATACCGCGGTACAGTTCTGGTGCTTGGTTGATGATAGCCCCCATTAAGAGACCTCCTGCAGAGCCACCAACAGCGAAGACTTTATCTTTCGCGCCGTAGCCTTGTTCAACCAAACCTTTAGTCACATCAATAAAGTCGTTGAATGTGTTTTGCTTGGTTAGTTTTTTACCGTCTTCATACCAAGGGCGGCCAAGCATTTCAGATCCACGAATATGAGCAATGGCGTAAACAAAGCCGCGATCCAATAGACTCAAACGTGTCGAGCGGAAAGTTGGCTCAATGGTTGCGCCATAAGATCCATAACCATATTGGTAGAGTGGATTCGTACCATCTTTCTTAAATAAGTCTTTACGATACACCAAAGAAACGGGTACTTCTTTACCGTCACGGGCTGTGACCATGATGCGTTCTGATTGGTAATTGTCAGGATTAAAATCACCAAGTACAGGTGTTTGCTTCATGATTTCTGACCCGCCCGTTTTTAGATCGAAATCGTAGTAGGTTCCTGGAGTGGTTAAACTGCTGTAATAAATACGAACTTTCTCGTTATCCAGCTCTAGGTTACCTGTCAAATAGGCAGCAAACGCATCGTCATTAAATGTGAGGGGGAGTTCTTTTCCTGTTGAAAGCTGACGTACAGTGACGCTTGCTAGGCCGTTAGAGCGCTGCTCATAGACGATGTGATCATCGAATAACTCGAAGTCGACAAGTTGAGTGTTGTCGTCTGCGGCAATCACATCTTGCCATTTAGAGCGGTCATGCATGTCATTTTGATGAACTTTCATCAAACGGAAGTTGACGGCTTGATAGTTAGTATAAATGTAGTACCAATCGCCTAGCTTAGAAATACTGTATTCAATGCCATCTTCACGAGGATAGAACGGTTTCGCCTTTGCTTTAGGGTTGTTCGCATCAATGATAGAGACCCCACTGGTTTCTGTACTCGAATGCCAGATATAAATATCTTCGCCATCTTTGCTTTTGCTTAGTGAGGTGTAATAGGCGCTGTCGGTTTCCTCAAAAATCAGCTCATCGCTGCTTTGTGGTGTGCCCAATACATGACGATAAACTTGGTAGCCCAATAAGGTCTGTGGATCTTTTTTGATGTAGTAAAAGGCGTTGTTATCGTTCTGCCATGCGACAGCGCTTGAGGCCCCTTCGATTTCATCTTGTAGGTAATTGCCTGTTGTCAGGTCTTTGATCTTAAGGGTGTACACGCGGCGGCTTAATGTGTCTTCGCCATACGCCAATAAGTTTTCATTCGGACTAACGTATAGGCCGCCGATACTGAAAAATTCATGTTCTTTTGCTAGTTCATTGACATCTAAAATGATTTGTTTGTCTTTGCCTGCAAAGTCTTTAGCTCGCAAATGGACTTCGTACTCGTTATCTCCGGTCACTTCACTGGAGTAGAAATAGTTGCCTTTACGAACCGGTACTGAGTTGTCGTCTTTTGCGATGCGCCCTTTAATTTCTTCAAATAGCGTATCTTGAAGTGTTTCAGTGTGCTTTAGAACGGTTTCTGCGTACTGATTTTCTTTCTCTAGGTGCTGTAAAATTTCAGGGTCTTTACGTTCGTCGTCACGCATCCAGTAGTAGTTATCAACGCGGGTATCGCCATGAATAGTCATCGAGTGAGGGACTTTTTTCGCAACCGGAGCTTGAGTTTGTTGAGCAACGATCTGTGTTTGGGAGTATTGAGTCATGCTGGGGATTCCTTGATTGCTGCATCCGGCGACAAGCGCGACCGAGACGGCCAACGTAGTTAAAGTGAAACGCATCTGATTTTATCCTTATTGTACACCCAAGTGGCCTCATCCTGAGGGCTGGGCTTTCATTTTGTTAGTGGTTTTCAGTTGTCCATTCTTTGTTATGGGGTATACCGAAAAAGTGAGAATCCTCAATATTTCGAGTTGGATACTCAATTTGAAGGGAGCTGAAAACACATTGTGTAAGCAGCTGTTATTTTTAACAAATATCAATTCGAAAGTTAAATCATTCTCATCGGGAAATCGATATAGTGTGATATGAAAAAAGGGACACACTTGTTGAGTGTGTCCCTTTTGGATTTTGAAAGTAAGCTGATAATGATCAGATAACTTGCGGTACTTCGTTTGAGTGATTGTGTGCTCGATTCACCCACATTAACCCAAGCATTGCAATTACCGACATTGCCATCATCAAAATGCCCAAAGGCATCTGGTTATGCGCTGGAAATAGTGACGCGAGCAAAGTTGCTACACCTGCCCCCAAGTTTTGCATTCCACCCAATGTCGCGCCTGCTGTTCCTGCATGGTATGGGAATGGCGCAATCGCTCCAGTTGTTGCTGCTGGGAAGAGAATACCTGCACCCAAAAAGTACACGGTTGCGCCTCCAACCAGCGTTAATGCTGTGGTTAAACCAAACAAGCCTGGGATGAGCACAATAGCAGAGCCCACAAAAATAGAGACCAAGCCTACATTTAGAGCACGACGCTCAGAGCGACGTCTTGCTATATAGCTAGATAAGCCTGCGCCCACCAAGTAACCTGGGATCGGCAATATAAACAGCAAACTTACCGTTGTTGCTGGTAATTCTAATACTCCACCTAACAACACCCCAGCCGCCGCTTCGAATACACCCACACCAGCGAATGTTGCAACCAGGCAAATCAAAAAGCCTTGAAAGCGGCGGTCAGACAAAACGTGTTTGTAGCTTTTGGCTACTGGTTCGAATTTGCGTTTCTCTTTTGGTAGCGTCTCCATCATGCTTGTCATCATGGTGATCACAACCGCGATAGCAAATAGCGCTAAGAACAAGTAGCTTGACCGCCATCCGAAAGCTTCTGTTAGGTAGCCGCCTAATACTGGTGCCATTAATGGTGAGAAAATCACACACATGCTAATTAAGCTGTTTGCTCTGTGTAGATCAGAGCCTTCAAAGCAATCGCGAGTCAGAGTGCGTGACATCGCACCGCCGCAACCAATACCTAAGCCTTGGATAAAGCTACCAATCAAGAACCATTCAAATTGATGTGCAAATAATGCTACCAGTGTACCCGCGATGTAGATAAGCAGCCCGACGATGATGATCGGTTTGCGTCCCAAGCGGTCCGATAGTGTGCCATACGCAAATTGCGACAAGCCATATGGGATCAGGTAACAAGCCATCACAGCTTGAAGTGATGACGCAGATACCAAAAACTCGCCCACCATATGACCGATTGAAGGCACGTACATTGTCTGGGTCATTTGACCCACGGCAGTCAATATAGCGATTAAAAAGGTAAGTTTCGCTAATGGAAACGAAGCAGACATTTGCGTATCTCTCCAAAAAGTTTAAGACGTAAAAACCCTTAGCGCTCTTTTACAGAGTGCCAACTGACTTCTTGTGTTGCGGGGATATTTGCGCGAGATAATAGTGCTTGCTTGTATAATTAGCAATCGAAAAGTGTGAAGTCGAGCAAGATAAAAATCTATGATTTAAATTAGAAAAACTAATCCGATTTTGTTTTCAAAAAGCGGTGCATTTCTTTGTCTATTTACGTTAAATCTTTTGCTTTTCGTGAATAGTATGAGCCTTATAGGTAACTGTTTTTAATGGTTAAAGTGCAAAAATAAAGCGTCTGCTCGGTTGATCTGAGTTCAAGATGAAACGAGTGAATAAAAGGTAGAGGAAGGCATCAGAAAGAAAAGGGAGCCGAAGCTCCCTTAGAAATGATTATGTCTATTCGCGCTCAGATGCGTATGCGTAAAGCATTTCTAGTGCGATGGTTGCTCCCGCTAGTGCGGTAACATCACTGTGGTCGTATGGAGGCGATACTTCGACAACATCCATACCCACGATATTCATGCCGGCTAAACCACGAATAATTTTCAGCGCTTTGTCTGAGTTCAAGCCACCACAAACTGGTGTACCAGTTCCCGGTGCGAAGGCCGGGTCTAAGCAGTCGATGTCAAAAGTGACATATACTGGCTTGTCTGCGACGGTGCGACGAATTTCTTCTAGGAGCTCGTTCACCGACATGTCATTCGCTTGCATCGCATTAATCACATTGAAGCCGTGATCTTGCTGTTTGTACTCCGTACGAATGCCAATTTGTATTGAGTTCTTTGCTGAGATCAAACCTTCTTTCGGCGCATGGTAGAACATCGTACCGTGGTCGTATGAACTGCCATTTGCATAGGTGTCCGTATGAGCATCAAAGTGAATCAAAGCCATTTGGCCATGATGCTTCGCATAGGCACGTAGGATAGGTAGCGTGATGAAGTGGTCACCGCCCAATCCCAAAATGGTTTTACCACTTTTTAGAATTTCACTGGTTGCCGCTTCAAGGCGGTAAGTAAAATCTTCCGCATCACCGCAATCGAACACGAGATCACCTGCGTCGATCACTTTCAGTTTATCCAATACGTTGAAGCTCCACGGGAACTTCTTACCTTCCCATGCCAAGTTGACTGAGGCACGGCGAATTGCATCTGGACCCATACGCGCACCTGGACGCCCAGATGTTGCCATGTCCAGAGGGACTCCCAACACCACAACGTCTGCGTCTGCCGATACCGGGTTACGAATGTACGGCAGACGTAAAAACGACATAGAGTTGGAGTAAAGCGAATAATCAGTTTTAGTAAACAAATCATTCATATCAGAAGTCCTCTAAATAGGTATATCCTGCTAGACCTTGTTCTAGTTCTGCTAGGATTTGTGCTTGTTCATTGGCTTCAACTCGCTGTGAAACCAATTGTTTATAATTGTCACGAATCGCATCCACGTCGATATGAACGTAGCGCATCATGTCTTCTACACTATCACCTTCGTTGATGTAACTGATCTCAAATTGACCATGTTCATCAACATTGACTACAGCACTGTGGGTATCACCAAATAGGTTGTGCATGTCACCAAGGATTTCTTGGTATGCGCCTACTAGGAAAAAGCCCATTAGGTACGGTTTGTCTTTGCTCCAAGCTGGTACAGGTAGCGTGCTCTCGATGCCTTGACCATCAACGTAGTGATCGATCGCGCCATCAGAGTCACATGTGATGTCCAACATCACTGCACGACGTTCTTCCGCCTCGCCAAGACCAGAAAGTGGCAGAACAGGGAACACCTGATCAATACCCCAAGCATCTGGTAGAGATTGGAAGAGAGAGAAGTTCACGAAGAACTTATCTGCAAGACGTTCGCTCAACTCGTCCAGAATCGGACGGTGGAAGCGATTCTTAGTGCTCATCTTTCGGCTTAATTCGAAGTAAATGCGTAGTGACAATTGTTCTGCCCACGCACGTTGTTCCAAGTTAAGCACGCCTGTAGCAAATTGAGAGTGCACTTCTGCCAAATCACTTTGGGTATCATTGTAAATCTCAATTAACGCACGAGCGTCTGTACCATCTTGTAAGTTTTCCCAGTTTCGCCACATGTTTTGTAGCAAAAGCGGAGCGTCATCATCAAGCTCATGTACTTCTTCCGGTAGGTACGACTCGGTACCAATTACGTTAGAAATCAATACAGCGTGGTGCGCTGTTAGCGAGCGACCCGATTCCGAAATGATCACTGGCATTGGTTGTTCGTATTGCAGACACACATCGCCCACTGTGTTCACGATATTACGTGCGTATTCTGCAAGGCCGTAGTTCATCGAATTCGATGATTGGCTGCGTGTGCCGTCATAATCCACTGCCAAGCCGCCGCCCACATCGAAGTACTCGATGTTTGCACCGAGTGCGCGTAGTTCGCAGTAGAAACGTGCAGACTCGTTCACACCATTGCGTACATCACGGATGTTTGCCATCTGTGAACCAAGGTGGAAGTGAACCAGTTGCATCGCGTCTAGGTTGCCTTCGCGTTTAAGACGTTCAATAACGCTAAGCACTTGCGATGCTGATAAACCAAACTTCGATTTTTCACCGCCACTTGCTTGCCATTTCCCTGCGCCTTGAGAGGCGAGGCGAATGCGTAAACCAAGGCGCGGTTTTACGCCCAAACTTTTCGCTTCTTCTAGTACCAGATCCAGCTCAGAAAGCTTCTCTAGTACGATGAATACCTTGTGACCCAGCTTTTCACCGATCAGTGCAAGACGCACATACTCACGGTCTTTGTAGCCATTACACACGATTACGGAGCTACCTTGTTGAGCCAATGCAAGTACCGCCAACAATTCTGGCTTGCTACCCGCTTCAAGACCAAGCTGCTTGGTTTCTAGTTGAGCTTGGCTCGCTAGAATTTCATCCACCACTTCACGTTGTTGGTTTACTTTAATTGGGTACACCAACAAGTATTTGTTTGGATATTGGTATTCTTCAATTGCTTGGTTGAATGCGTGGCAAATACCATGCACACGTTGGTGCACGATTTGCGGGAAGCGTACTAATACAGGCAGATTTAACTGCTTCGCTTCTAGCTCATTTACAATAGCGCTGAAAGGGATTTGATGTGCACGATCACTACGTGGTGATACATATACTTCGCCTTGGTCATCAATGCCGTAGAAACCTTGGCTCCAGTAGTGAACGTTGTAGTCCGCGCGGATGCGGTCTAATTTAGTTGCTTTTTCCAACTCGATTCTCACAAAAATGTACTTAACTCCTTAATTAATTAGAAGGAAAAGTACAAAAAAGCAAATCATGAGGCATTTACCTCATACCCTGACACGAACTCCGTGTGCGCGCATTAACGGATAAAAGTGCCTTTGAGTCTAATGATTAAAATCTATCATCTCGATTATGATTTGTTGTCGTCGCTACGTGTGAATATTTGTTTACCGAAGCGTCCATTCTGCTGTTATATTTGGTCTGACCAGTAAGGATTCGGTCATGAAGCATCTCACTAAAATAAGGACATATTTTGAAGCTGCACAGAATTCAGGGGTACATTCAGACCATGTATCTCGCCGAATATCCCGATAAATTATTGTTGCTTGATGGTGCCAGTCGAGCAGACATCCCTCATCTTAAAGACTTTATTGAACATCAACTCCATCGTCCTTTTTCTGACCTAAAGTTGGTTGTTGTGACCCACATGCATCCAGACCATGCTGGTGGTGCGCACAAACTACGTGATTTAACAGGATGCAAGCTATTGGCCGCAAAGCGAGAGAACCAGTGGTATAGCGGTGTAGACGGTTGGCTAATGCATTTGACCGATTTGATGTTAGCACGCTGGATGGCGAATCGGATGCGTAAACCAAAGCAAAACCTGTGGTATTCCCGCAAGTTAAAGCCAGATATTGAACTTATTGATGGACAGTTTATTCCTGGATTTGATGATTGGCAGGTGCTAGAAACGCTAGGGCATACCGACCGAGATCTGTCGGTTTATCATTCTGAACAAGATGTGTTGTATGTGGCGGATTTAATGGTGCAGGTGAAAAAGCATCTGATTGCGCCGTTTCCCATATTTCATCCGAATCAATATCGGCAATCATTAAAGCGTGTGTTTGAGATGAATCCGCAATGTTTGCTTTTGGCACATGGGGGAGAGGTGACTTTGGATGAAAAAGCGTATCAGCACATTTTGAATACAGCGCCGACTAAGCCAATGACGCACTGGCGAGTGACAAAAGTTAAAGCGAAGGGATTGTTGTTTGCGTTATTTCGTAGGAAGTAAGCGAAGATAAAGCCAGACGAGTGATGCTCAACAAAAACGTTCGATCACTCATCTGAAGCTACGGGGTTAAGATGCCAATAAATGAGATTGGCTAGGATCAACGAGCACTTTGTCTGCCATGCCCTGACGACCTAACAACATCATGTAAGTCATTTTTTCACGGTTAGTCAACGTAATGTCGATTGGCCATTGTTGGTCGCCCATACGCAGCATCGTCGTGATCACGCAGCGGTGCTCAAAAGTACCGTTAGAAGATTTAACCTTACGGTTTGCTTTTAGTTTCGCTGTGCAGCGAACCACTTGTTCTAAATGGTATACATCTGGGTGCAGATCGAATGCAACATAAGACTGACCATCTTTTTCAAAGCAATCAATATTGTCTACATGTAATGAAGAGGTTTGAGCGCCTGTATCAATACGCGCTTCAAGGTGAGTAATCCCTAACTCTGGCAAGCAAATAGCTTCGGCATTCCCAATGATCATTTTCTGATTCATAGTGTCATCCTAGCGACGAGTAACAAGAGAGCCGGTTTTTGGCTCTCTTGTACGTTAAACAAAAATCAACCTTTACCGCGAGTACGGTTTGAATTTGGCTTAGCGTTTTTCTCGATAAAATCGAAGATCATACCTGCAATGTTTTTACCCGTTGCTAGTTCGATGCCTTCTAGACCAGGGGAAGAATTCACTTCCATTACCACTGGGCCATTTTTAGATTGAAGGATATCCACACCACAAAGGTTCAAGCCCATCACTTTCGCAGCATTTACAGCGGTCGCACGCTCTTCTTTGCTCAAACGCACGAGTTGTGCAGAGCCGCCACGGTGAAGGTTAGAACGGAACTCGCCTTCTTTTGCTTGGCGCTTCATTGCGGCAATCACCTTATTTCCGACAACAAAACAACGGATGTCCGCGCCTTTTGCTTCTTCGATAAATTCTTGCACCATGATGTTAGCTTTCAAACCCATGAAAGCTTCAATCACGCTTTCTGCCGCTTTATTTGTTTCAGCAAGTACAACACCAATGCCTTGAGTGCCTTCTAGCAATTTAATTACTAGAGGTGCGCCACCAACGTTTTTGATCACGTCCTGAATGTTGTCAGGATGGTGAGCAAAGCCAGTGCGTGGCAAACCGATGCCTTTACGTGATAGCAGTTGCAATGAGCGCAACTTGTCACGAGAGCGGCTGATCGCGACAGATTCGTTGACACAAAATGTACCCATCATTTCAAACTGACGTACAACAGCAGTGCCGTAAAACGTAATAGATGCCCCAATACGTGGAATAACAGCATCGTATTGCGGTAATTCTTCACCCTTGTAGCGGATCTTAGGGTTGTTGCTCGTAATGTCCATATAACAGTGAAGCGTGTCGATCACATCGATTTGATGCCCACGTTCTTCACCCGCCTGTTTTAGGCGCATGGTTGAATATAAATTCTCATTACGAGAGAGAATAGCAATACGCATGGCAATTCCTTAGTAAGTCAGTACCAAATTAAAATATAAGTATAGAGCATAGAATGCAGTAGGCAGGTGATCATGTTATGACATAACCTACTTACTTCAACGATTTAGAATTGTGGTTGAACAACCACGTCGTCAGAGGTGCGCACCTTAGGGCGTTTTTTTGTGAGATGAAAACGAAAAAGCATCGTCGACACGACAAAAATATTTTATCGAACGCTCACGCCTTGCGGTATGAGACTGTCAAGGGTGAGATAAATAAAATTGAGCAAAAATTTCATCGCTTTGTCACGAATTATCGCTTAAAAAAGCGGCCAATTTGACCGCTGTTTTTAGCTGTTTTGATAGTGACTTAAAAAAAGTTCCGCCGTTTGGGTAGCTAACAGCCTAGATTCTTCATTCGACAAAGAGGGGCGAATTCCCATTAACTGCGGCCAGAATGCACTGCCTTTAAGTAAGTTGTGCAATTGAGTGCTTGCTATATGTACATCATCAATTTGCAAAGCGCCACTGTTCGATTTCTCCGTAAGCCAGCGGTACAGGGCGGTTTCCTGTTTCGACATTTGTTCTGCTTGTTCTTTGAGATCTTCTGGCTTAAATAAGAAGTGCCCAAATGCCACTTTTGCCAGCTCAATATAGTTTGGTTCCGTCACCACAATGATCTCGCTGTAGAGTAATTCAATCAATTGATCTTTGAGTGGCAGAGTGGCCAAGCGTTTAATATCGCTTTCCATTATTGACGAACGCCAAAGCTCAGTCAGCAACTCCGTCACGATCGCTTCCTTAGAAGGGAAGTGATTATAGACCGTGCGCTTAGAGACTTGTGCGATTGCAGAGAGCTTATCCATGCTGGTGTTTTGCACCCCAAACTCTTGGAACGCTTGCCTTGCCGCGCACAAGATGGCTTCTCTTTTGGTTTCGCTACGACTTTTTCTTTTTACATTCATAAGCTTGCTAAGTTAAGAAGATCATTTCTTGTTCTATTTTACACTAAGTAGTTTACTTTTGATAATTAGAATGTAAACTGCACCGTGTAGTTTACTTTTGTTCGGGTTAACTTTTTATGAAAAAAACTTTGCTAGCCACAGTAGGAGCGTTCGCGATGGGTACATCAATGATTTCTTGTTCTAATGTTGATACTGAAAAAGCGCCAACATACCCGGACAAATTTGCAAATACAGAGTTGGAATACAAAAGCGGTTTGGGCGACATGTTCGAAATCATGAAAGCATATTTTACGACTGAGCGCCTTAACCCAACACCAACGATTGAAATTCCAGTGCATGCGATCACAGCGCGGCAACTGTTAGAAGAGCAAGATGACGTCATCTATCGTCTGGGTCACTCAAGCGTATTAATGAAGCTCGATGGAAAACTGGTGATGACCGACCCTGTATTCAGTGATCGCGCGTCTCCTGTACAATGGGCAGGGCCAAAACGCTTTCACCAAACCCCCATCACGATAGAAGATTTGCCAACTATCGATGTGGTGGTGATCAGTCATGACCATTACGATCACCTAGATAAAGCTTCTATTAAAGTGCTAGGCGACAAGGTGGGCACTTTCTTGGTGCCGTTAAAAGTGGGGCAATTACTGGTTAACTGGGGTGTGCCGAAGGAGAAAGTGATCGAGCTAGATTGGTGGGAGTCACATTCTGTCGACGGCATTGAATATACATTGACTCCGACTCAGCATTTCTCCGGTCGAGGTTTGACAGACCGCGATACGACGCTGTGGGGCAGTTGGGTTATCAATGCACAACAACACAAAGTGTTCTTCAGTGGTGACTCTGGTTACTTCAATGGCTTTAAAGAGATTGGCGAAAAGTACGGTCCATTTGACTTCACCATGATTGAAACAGGTGCGTACAATGAACTCTGGTCAGACATTCACATGTTCCCAGAGCAAAGCGTTCAAGCACACATCGATGTGCAGGGCAAAGTTATGATGCCGATCCATAACAGCACGTTTGATTTATCGATGCACGATTGGAATGAACCGATGCAACGCGCGTTAGACATCAGTGAAGAGCGCGGTGTAACGTTAGTTAGCCCTGAGATTGGTCAACGCTTGGCGATTGCGGAGCCTCAGCCTGCTCAGGCATGGTGGCAATAATGGCTGAACTAAACAGCCAAACACCAGAATAGTTAAGTCACTTATCAGTAGTTACTATTAGTAGTTACGTGGTCAGGGATAAGGATAAAGGTGCGATGAAAGCAAAGTGGACGTTGTTACTTACATTAAGCATTCTGCCGACCTTTGCACTAGCAGGGGTAGAGCAAGATATCTCGACGTTGATAAAACGAGTTGAGCAATCCTCTTGCACCTTTATCCGCAACGGCAAGGCGTACACTAATCAAGAAGCGGCAGAACACATGCGCAATAAATGGGATTACGCCAAAGATGACGTTGATTCCGTGGATGTGTTTATAAAAGAGGTCGCGTCAAAGAGCTGGTTATCTGGCAAACCATATTGGGTGGATTGCCAAGAGGAACGCATTACCAGCGAAGAGTGGCTAACATCATTGATGCGCGCCACCGATCACATCCAATAACACTTCTTTGATGGTCTGATAGCGGAGAGGTAGAGCACGACTGCGCTTACGAACTAGAAATAGCTCTTCACATACAGTGTTTTTCAATTGAGCAATGTGTAACGTGTCTTTTAGCGGAAAATTGTCGACCGCACTTTGAGGCAGCACGGTGAAGCCAAGTCCTTTGCTGACAGGCAGCAAAATTTGGCTCAATTGATTTACGTAGCCGGATAATGGTAAATCGCTCATCTTAATTTCTTGGAGCTGTGGTTCTTCACATTGGTCAAAAAAAAGTGTCATGTAATGCTCGGCATCAGGGTGGCTAATGACACCACAGTCATGCAAGAGTTGTGGCGTTATCTGCTTATTTTGATATTGCTTTGGCAGAACCAAGCACAACCTCTCTTTACCAATTCGCTCACTGTGAAACAGACCTTTGTTGGGAACATCAGTCACGATACCAATATCGATGTGCCCTTGCGTTATGGCGTTGAGAATAGATTGATTTGGCGCGGCTTCTAAATGTAACGATAAGCTCGGGTGCTGTTTTTGCTTCTCCAAAATGGGCCCATACAACATTAACGCCATTGCACCAGAACAAGCCAGTTTACAGTGGCCTGAAAACGCATCATCAAAACTGAGCTCTTCGAGCAGCTTCTTCTCTCTATCTTCTAACTCGAGCGCATATGCGTAGACAATCCTGCCTTGCTCGGTTAATTCGAAGCTTTTGTTTTCGCGCTTGATCAAGGCATGCTGACAACTTTGCTCTAATTTTTTGATGTGTTGGCTGACGCCAGGCTGAGTCATAAAAAGTTTTTCTGCCGTTTGCGTAAAATGACCGACTTCAATCAATGTCTTAAATGTATGTAACCAAACAGGATTAAGCATAGTGTGTGATTTTCTGAGAGCTTTGTTGGGAGACGTAAAGAAAATGATAGCACGGTGTTTTATGAAAACAGAGAAGACTTAAACGATAAAGATGAATCGCTATCAATACATTACAGACAAAATAAAACCCCGCCTGGTTTCCCAGACGGGGCTTATTCTTTTTCGCAGCAATCCAGCTACTAATAGGTGCTCCCTGCATCTATCCTTGATTGTGGCTAAGTCCTTTAACCGAGTTCCTTGTTCATCGCCTTCCTAGCGGTGTCCATTCTTACCTATCATCCTGACGGGCGAACTCTATCCTAGAGCTTAACTACATCCTTGCTGACAACTCATCCTAAGTTATCAAATCTTCATCCTGAAGATACCCAATCCTTTAGGCTTTTTTCCTGTTCCCGCCAACATCCTGTCGACAAATTGAGTATTGATGTTTTGCTGATTTGACTCAATTAACTTTTCTAAATTATTTTTACTTATTATTTTAAGTGAATTTAAATATTACTTTTAAATCATATATTTAATGTTTTTTCTGGCATTGCTCTTAGAGGTGATTAATCTATTTGCTTACAACTCTTGTAAGAGATCTCGCACAAGTTTGGTGGTGAATGTATTAATGTGCGCTTTTTGTTCCGAGTTCTGTGGATTGAACTGGATCACAATGCGTTAAAAGGGAGACGATAAAGATGAAAGTGAATTGATCTTGAGTAGAGATTTGTTTGAAAAGAAATAAAAATTCTTGCGGTTTTTATAAACAGTATGGTAAATCTGAAATGCCCACCTTGTTAATCCTTATTAAGATTCAATGACAGTATAAGTAGGGAACTTGATTGCCATTTTTCTGTCATATCTGGTGAGTAAGTTAACTGTGTCAGATAGATAATATGCCGTTTGCCAGTAAAAACAGGCTGCAAGAAATCGGTAATTATCATTATGTTGTGAAATTGGTCACGGTTAAATGATTGATTCCCTTATAGATTGAAGGGGATACGACCTTAGACAATAAGCTCCATGAGGAGCGTTACTTATATAAGATGAGGGACTTTACTATGAAAAAGACTAGAAGAGCTCAGCTACATCGTGTGCGTATTCAATACTGGAAAGACACGAAAGACGCACCAGCTAAAAAATCATAGTTAATTATACCTAAAGGCACGAGCTGGCTGTGGAACGCAGTTTCCCGTTGATTGCCAGCTCAAAAACGCCACAATCACTCCGCGCAACTTCCCAAGCACCCTATTTTTAATATCGCATTCTTCCAAAAATAAAAAAGCCAGTCTTAAGACCAGCTTTCTCTACCATTTATCGAGCTCTGCGTATTACAGGTTGCCCTTTAGTTACAGGTAGTTGGCGTCAACTAGTTCGCCCGCTTGCGCGCTTTTCACTTCTGGGCGTGCTTCTAACCATTTGATAACTTGCGCTTTCTGTTCTTCAGTCGCACTGCCGTAACGGTCAGTAGAACATAGGAAGCCTTCAAACAGTTCTAGACCACCGCCACCGAAGCAAAGACCAAGCTCGTCAATGTAGTCGATAAAGTCATCAACGAATGCATCGTAACGGTCGAAGTCGTTAATGTCTGTTTCACAGCTGATCTCGAAACCTAGGATTGCGAACTCACCTAAGAACAGCTTTTTACGGATACGACGGCTCTTGTTATCGATCTTGTCTAATTTCATGATTATCTCTCGTAGATGATTTGATTTCGTACACCTTATACCTTCTATCACACTTTAGCCCAAGTAAAATCAGAATGAAGCGATACAGTTGGTGATTATGTAACCAGAATTTAATTGCTTCGTTAGCTGTGTTGGTTGGTTTGCAGTATTGTTGAAACACAAGTTTCATATGTTTTAAGCACTTTTGTCATTTTTCTTATCCAAACTTCTTGCCGTTCAACTAATCACTTATTTATTAATTAAACTATAAGATCGGGAAAGTAAAAATGAGCAAGGAAACCTTTGACGCGACGCGTTATAACCAAAGTGAAAACAAACCATTTGAAGAAGTATTAGAAGCGAGCCTATCTCGACGCAGCATTCTGAAAGGTGGTTTAGGTATCAGTGCGATGACAGCGTTTGGTGCTTTCGGATTGGCTGGTTGTAACTCGTCTGACTCAGGGAGTACAGTAAGCAGTGGTTCGGGCGCATCTAAAGCCGTTCTTAACTTTGAATCTATCCCTGGCTCACTCACTGACGCAGTTTCAATTCCACAAGGCTACACCGCACAAGTACTAGTACCTTGGGGAACACCACTTAATGCACAAGGCAGCGCATGGCAAAATGATGGTACCAACACCAGTACCGATCAGTTAAATGCGCTAGGCATGCACCATGACGGCATGCATTTTTTCCCATTGAACGATAGCACTACAGATGGCTTGCTATGTATTAACCACGAGTACATCGACACATCAGCACTGCATCCAAACGGTCCGACGGTTGAAAATGGCGTACGTACCATTGTAGATGAAGTGCGCAAAGAGATTAACGCGCACGGTGTATCAGTGGTTCGCATTCAACTGGAAGATAACATGTGGAAGTTGGTTGATACCGACCCACTAAACCGTCGTTATACTGGTGCGACAGTCATGGATTTGTCTGGCCCGGTAGCCCACACATCTTTAACTGTCACTCGTTTCTCACCAGATGGCAGCCAAGCGCGTGGTACGTTAAACAACTGTGGCAACGGCTACACGCCGTGGGGCACTTACTTAACGTGTGAAGAGAACTGGCCTGGTTACTTTGTTAACGCCGGGACTCGTACAGAAGAGCAAGATCGCATTGGTGTTGATGACCAAAGCACACGCTACTTGTGGGAGACATTAGCAGGTAATGCAGAAGAGCGTCTTGATGAGTTCTCTCGCTTTAATGTGGCTCCAACAGGAGCAAGTGCGATGGATGATTACCGTAATGAAGCCAATGGTCACGGTTACATTGTCGAGATTGACCCTTACACGCAAAACTCACGTGCGAAGAAACGTACTGCGCTAGGTCGTTTCCGTCACGAGGGCTGTACTTTCGGTAAGCTTGAAGAAGGCAAACCAGTGGTATTTTATTCTGGTCACGATTCTCGCTTTGAATACCTATACAAATTTGAATCTGCGGCAGCGTGGGATCCAGCAGATGCTAACCCTGATAACCGCTTGGCGATGGGTGACAAGTACATGGACGAAGGCACACTGTATGTGGCGCGCTTCAATGAAGACAGCACAGGTACTTGGTTACCATTAACGCTTGATAGCGTAACAACCGCTGGTGGTACGTTAGCGGATCACTTTAACTCACTGGCTGAAATTATCATCAATACTGCTGGCGCGGCGGATTTAGTTGGGGCAACACCAATGGATCGACCTGAGTGGTGTACGGTTGATCCATTCACGGGTTCAGTATATTTAACATTGACGAACAATACGCGCCGTACAGATGAAACCAATCCTGCGAATCCACGTTTAAATAATAAGTTTGGTCATGTTATTCGTTGGGATGAAGGTGCTTCAGCAACTGACTTTACTTGGGATATCTTTGTGTTTGGTTCGCCAGCAAATGGTGATGCAGATACCAACCGTTCTGGCTTGAATGAGTTAAACCAGTTTGCGAGCCCAGACGGATTAGCGTTTGATGGCCGTGGTATTTTGTGGATTCAGACTGATAACGGCGCAGATGAAGTCACGTCTTACACCAATGATCAAATGTTGGCTGTTGTGCCATCTAAGCTAACAGATGAGAATGGTGATCAAGCTGTGATTGGTGCGGATAATCAAGCTGAATTGAAACGCTTCTTTGTCGGACCAAATGGTTGTGAAGTAACAGGCTTTACCATCAGCCCTGATTACAAATCATTGTTTGTGAATATTCAGCACCCAGGTAACTGGCCATACAGTGAAGATGCAGCCGAAGAAACGCCTGCTGGTGTTTCTGTGCGCCCACGAGCGGCGACAGTGGTTATTCGCCGTGAAGACGGTGGAGAGATTGCAGTTTAATCTCTAAATGAATAAACACCTTAAAATTCAAGCCCTGCAATTGCAGGGCTTGATGGTTTAGGCGAATGCCTAGTTGCACTTTATACCTAGACAACAGGCTTAGCTTTTCAATGAACCGCCTGAAGTACGAATCACGTCTTGATACCAGAAAAAGCTTTTCTTACGTTTACGTTCTAGTGTTCCTTGCCCATCATCATGACGATCGACATAGATAAAGCCGTAACGTTTGCTCATCTCAGCGGTTGAGTTCGCGACCAAATCGATTGGTCCCCAACTGGTGAAGCCCATCAGCTCAACGCCATCCAAAATTGCTTCATGTGCTTGTACAAGATGGTCGTTCAAGTAAGCGATGCGGTAATCATCTTGAATCTCACCGTTTTCATCGATTTCATCACGTGCACCTAAGCCGTTTTCTACGACGAACAGTGGCTTTTGGTAGCGATCGTGAAGGAAGTTCAGCAGAAGGCGAAGGCCTTTTGGATCGATCAACCAACCCCATTGGCTCTTCTCAAGATATGGGTTTGGTACGCTATCGACGATGTTACCTACTTCCTTCTGTTTCGGGTCTGCACTTGCACAGCCACTTGCGTAGTAGCTGAATGAGATGAAATCGACACTTGCCGATGCAATTTCTTCTAAGTCGCCTGCTTCCATCTGAATTTCGATGCCGTTTTCACGGAAGTAACGCTTCATGTAGCCAGGGTACTGACCACGTGTTTGCACATCACCGAAGAACAACCACTTGTTGTTTTCATGCATTGCTGCCAGCACGTCATCAGGATTACAGGTGTATGGGTAGTTGATTGCGCCAAGCAGCATGTTACCAATCTTGCCGTTTGGTACGATTTGCTGACACAGTTTTACCGCTTTTGCGTTTGCGACTAGCTGGTGGTGAATCGCTTGGTAAATATCTTGTTCATTGGCGTCTTCTTGCAAACCAACACCAGTAAATGGTGCGTGTAGAGACATGTTGATTTCGTTGAACGTTAACCACAGCTTCACTTTGTCTTTGTAGCGTTCCAGCACTGTGCGAGCATAACGTTCGAAGAATTCGATGACGCGACGATCGCCCCAACCGCCATAGTTTTCAACCAGTGCGTAAGGCATTTCGTAGTGAGATAAGGTCACGAAAGGTTGGATGTTGTGCTCGGCAAGTTCGTCAAAAATTTTATCGTAGAACGCCAAACCTTCTTCGTTCGGTTCTAACTCGTCCCCGTTCGGGAAGATGCGGCTCCAAGCTAAAGATAGGCGCAGACAGTTAAAGCCCATCTCTTTGAACAGCGCGATGTCTTCTGGATAGCGATTGTAGAAGTCGATCGCCACTTCTTTGATACCCGGTGTACGCTCTTCACGGGTTTGATGCGGACTCAAAATACCGTTTGGCAGCATGTCTGATGTCGATAACCCTTTCCCCCCAAGGTTGTACGCCCCTTCTACTTGGTTTGCAGCAATGGCACCACCCCAAAGAAAATGTTCAGGAAACTTAATCATGTTTCTCACTCTTTATATTTAGGAAATGTTTGTGGATTTATTGCTTGAGAATAGTGTAGGAGACACCTCGATACTTGTATCGAGATCGTATTTTTATCAGTTCATCACCAAACGTCAGTAATGATAAACATTGATATATAGGATGGTTGTTAACAATGCCAACCTAAGTGAATTTAGATTGGCATTCATATTCAAAACGTAAATGCTAAATTCGCCGCCGCACCAAACTGGTTATCGCCAGCGTAAGAGCCAGCGAGGTCTAAACTGATCACATCAAAAGGACTGATGCCAATGCCACCTGTCACTGAGTTATCGAGATTATTTTCTAGGTCAATTTCATAACCAGCGCGAAGTTGTGCCCACCCCCAAGCATTCCCCTCGATACCGACACGAATAAACTGAGTGTCATCGTCGAGCTCTTTAAAGCGCTTTTGTCTGGTGAGATCAGCGTCTAAGCTCAGAGCTACATAGTTCCCGACATAACCGATGCCAACTGTCGCTTGTGGTGTGAGTTCGTAGGTATAGTTGCCCAGTTTTGTTTCAATATCTTGCTCGAAGACGTCTTTTAATGAAAGGCCTGCTCTAAATGCGTTGTGATACCAAGCGACCCCAAGATCCATATTGAAAGTATTCTTTGATACTTCACTTTTGTCGTAATCCTCGATGTCAAAGTCGTCTAGTGTTGTACGTTGTGTGTAGGTTTTAAGTTGTTGGTATTTTGGTGTAATACCAAATGCGAATTGTTGTTCGCCTATAGTGTAAGCACGAGATAGAGCAATACCATATTCCACATTACCGAAAGCAGCTAGGTTAACGGCAGAATTGAGGTATCGATCTGCGGTGTTTGTTGAATCTGAGATATCGGGTGCAGCAAGTATCTCCACATAACCAGTGCTAAACAGGTTTACAGACATGTAGCGCGTCGGAATAGCAATTGCGAGGCTTAGCCCTCCGTTAATGACAACTGGGACGCTCTTATCCAACTGATCGAGGAGGCGAGTAAGCTCGGCCTCGTTCGCTGGAGTAGGAATGCCCTGAATACTATCATAAAGGTCTTGGGCCTCATCTACGGCTGACAACGCTTCATCCTCGTCGTGGATATTGACCCCGACAGCCGGAATGAGCAGACCGATATCATCATTTTCTCGATAGAGGGCACCCAAGGCTGGGTTATGTAGGGGGGCGGTCAAATAGTCAGCAGAAACGACGCCTGTATTTCCCATACCATGACTTCGAGCGTCGGCAGCGTAAGGTGCAGAAAAAGCGTGAGGTGATAATATAAAAAGCGCTCCTGCTGCAGCTAAAGTTATTTTTCTCATAACGCATCCATTCTTACTTTAAATAATTACTTATCATTAAATTAGACGGTGGGAGCTAAAACTGGTGTCAACCACCAAAAATTGTTCTGATGAATGGTATGTGGCAATTCATCAAGTTAAGCGTAGGTTAGGCAACTCGCTTTATAAAGTTGAACAGGATTTATATTGCTCTCTTATTGAGAGAAAAGGATTGATAGATGGGAGAAGTTAGGTCAGCTTCGGTGAGGGGCGAGTTTAAATACTAAGATAAAGGACATTCCTTCAGTAGTGTTGAGCTGTGCGCTGACTTTCCCTTGCATATCACGCATATTGTTGGCCGTAATTGCTAAACCTAGCCCCAATCCTTCACCAATTTTCTTTGAGGTTTGGAAGGGCTCGAACATCGACTCAAGCATCTCATCCGACACGCCGCAGCCATTATCACTGACGATCAGTTCGACCTGATTGCCGGTTGGGTTGACGATCAAGCTGAGCTGCGGGTGGGTGGTACGGTTCATTGCGTCTAGCGCATTCGAGACAAGATTACCGAGCACCTGAAGCAGTCGTTGTTCTTCACCCATGATGTTAGGTAAGTCATGAGGAACTCGAACACGTACATCCACCTTGTCTAATTGGGTTTGATAAACGCGTAGGGTTTCTTCGAGTGCGGAGGTAAGAGAAATTGCTTGTAGGCTTTCTGGTTTGTTGTAGGCGAACGTCTTTAGCTGACTGGTCATGCTTGCCATACGATCAATCAGCTTTTGCACCAAAACATTGTTGGCTTTCATCATCTCGGCTTCGCCGCGTTCCGCCAGCAGTTCGTTCGTGGTGAGCAGGGTACGCAAGCCTGTCAGTGGCTGATTGAGCTCATGAGTAATAGCGCTCGACATGCGCCCCAAAGCGGCCATTTTGCTCGATTCAATTAACTGGCTTTGTGCTTCTTTTAGCGCTTGAGTTCGCTCTTCTACTCGCTGCGCCAGTTCTTGGTTGACCTGTTGCAGTGATTGCTCGGCTTTTTTCCGCTTGCTGATGTCGATGATCGTTGCAAGGAAATACTGCTCGCCATGCCAAGGGAAACTGGTTAGCGAGAACAAGACAGGGAAGACGCTTCCGTCACTGCGTCTGGCAATGGTTTCGACCGTGCTGATCTCTGCGAGCTCTTTATGTTTAGGTAAATCCTTAAGCAACTTGAGTGTGGTGGAGTTGGGATTGCCTGCGTCGAATAACTCCCAAGCAAAAGCATGTCGATTGACGCTTTCTGGTAAACAGAACAAACGCTTCGCCATTGGGTTGAGATCGAACAGTTGCCCTTGTTCATCAATCAATAGCAAACCAACGTGGGTCTTATTGATCATCTGTTTCAAGCGGCGTTGAGACTCTTCCAACAGGGCTTGAATTCGCTGTTGATTGATGTGCTTTTGGCGACGTTGTAGACCAATGATGACGAGTAATATAACCAATAAGAGTAGCGCTGCTACGCTCCAACCAATTACGTTGATGGTTTGCTGAATCGGCTTAGAAGGGGTGAGGTAGCTT
The DNA here is from genome assembly GCF_034321865.1 of Vibrio sp. PBL-C16. Taxonomy (NCBI): domain Bacteria; kingdom Pseudomonadati; phylum Pseudomonadota; class Gammaproteobacteria; order Vibrionales; family Vibrionaceae; genus Vibrio; species Vibrio sp. PBL-C16. The sequence goes on from NZ_JAXLNY010000001.1 coordinate 1,458,307, forward strand.
ACGTACCAATTCAAATCATCCAATTTTACGGTGTGCGCAAAATAGCGTTGCTGATTGAGCGTCCACACACTGATATTGGTGTTGTCGTATAAGCGCTGCGTTTCTAACTGAACGGTGTTGCTCGGTTCGTTAAACCAGTCAGCGTTATAGAGCGAGCTGCTCGATAGGAAAAAGCGTTGCTGACGATTTTGCAACGTAATGATGTCTTGGCTAGTAATAGTCTGTTCGGTCAATAAGCTAAGGTTGATTTGCACCACTACAATGCCTGCGATATCCAGACCGTCGTAGATAGGGGCTGCAAGATAATACAACGGGCTCGAACCTTTGGTTTTGTTCACCAAGGAAACACCGCCGCCTTGATTGTGAATTTGTTCCACAATGGCTTTTCGGTCAGACAGGCTAAAGCGCTCTTCGATCAAACTCGATACCAATACTTCGCCAGAGTTAGACAGGATTAGCCAACCTTCCGTATTGGCGGCTTTATCTAGCTGAGTCAGTTGGGTTTGCAATGGCTCGTAATAAGTCCGGTTTCCTTTCACAAACGCGATGGTTTCTGGGTTATTGGTGACGAGGTAAGGTAAGTGGTAGAAGCGTTTGAGTGCACGGCGAACTTCACCAATATAGTCGAGTAGTTTTTGTTGAGCTTCGGTTTGAGTTTGTACACTCAACCACTGACGGGCAACCTCTCTGCTGGCGCTATAGCAAGACAACATCAGCACTGCCGCAATTGCGACTACAAGCCATGTTTTGCCATTCCTTTTACGCTGCATACCGACTCCATTCAGCTAGTGCGTTCTCACCAACAGTTATTAAAGAGTGCGCCTAACTGGTTGGATGTTAAAGACTTGTAAGCAAGAAGTGAGATCTAGCTCCTTTTCTCCTCAGTGGTTTTTGCTACCGTTAGCAAAGAGCGATTTCTATTCCACCTACGGTAGTAACTCATGGCTTTTGACGACACCCCTAAAATTGCACTTATCGAAGACGATGACATTGTTCGTCAGGCTACCAGTCAGTGGCTGCAACTGGCGGGGTTCGACGTGACCGCATTCAGTTTAGGAGAAGAGGGTAAAGAGGCCATTCTTAGCCAAGAATTTGATGCGATTGTCAGTGATGTTCGCCTGCCGGACACCGACGGCTTGTCGATACTAGAAAGCCTGATTGCTAATCACATCCCAACGCCAGTTATCTTGATCACCGGACATGGTGACGTCGATATGGCAGTAGGGGCGTTACAAAACGGTGCGTTCGATTTTATTGAGAAACCTTTCCAACCTGAGCGTTTATCCCAACGAGTAACCGAAGCGGTCGAGAGCTATCGCGCACAAACGTCTACTCAAGATCGCCAAGAGTACCTATCTAGCGTTAGCGGCTTAGAAGAGGTGTTGATTGGGCGAAGCCGAGTGATGCAACAGCTTAGAGAACAAGTAGCCAAGTTAGCACGCATTGATACTAACGTGATCATTTACGGCGAAACAGGTTGTGGTAAAGAGCTGGTGGCGACCAGTTTGCATAATGAAAGCCAACGCAGATCCTATCATTTTGTGCCAATCAACTGTGGCGCTATTCCTGAGAACCTGTTTGAAAGTGAGCTGTTTGGGCATGAAGCAGGGGCATTTACCGGAGCGGGTAAAAAGCGCATTGGTAAGTTGGAATACGCGGATAAAGGCACTTTATTCTTTGATGAAATCGAGAGTATGCCGCTGTCCATGCAGGTGAAAGTGTTGCGTTCATTACAGGAACATACGGTAGAGCGCGTTGGGGGCAACCAACAGATCTCAGTTGATTTGAGAGTGATCGCCGCCGCGAAAGAAGATCTCAATGATCATGACGAGTTTCGTCAGGATTTGTACTATCGTCTTAATGTGGCGCAGATCTATTTGCCACCGCTACGTGAGCGAGAAGAAGATGCGTTGATCTTGTTCGAACACTTTGCTCTGAAAAGTAATCCTGAGAGTCGTCTGCTGAGTGAAGCCGATAGAAAGGCCATTCTTGCTTACTCTTGGCCCGGTAACGTACGTGAGCTTAGGAATGTAGCGATGCGTTTTGCATTGGATGAAACCGTCTCCGTGATGGAAATTCTCTCCAGTCGACCATCCTCAACAACCGAAGAGACGCATGCGGGCGTGCCGTTGGCGATTCAGCTACATAACTTTGAACGTAAGGTGCTACATGATTCTTTAGTCAGGCATCATGGACGCATCAATGAGGTGATGCAGGAGTTGGATTTACCACGTCGAACCCTTAACCAAAAGATGCAGAAGTTTGGTTTGAATCGCTCCGACTATACTTAGTGCGATTTCTAGCTAATTCGAAATTACTGGCATAACAAACACGTTATGCGCTTTTGGCTGGAGCTGGGACAAACTTATAATTTAGGTCTTTACCTTCTCCAAACAAGGTAACGAGGTTCCTTCCAGTATGTTTAGAGCTATATAACGCTTCGTCTGCTTCAGCAAGCGCCTCTTGAAGTGATTGCCCCTCAGATAACTGACTGATACCAAAGCTCATGGTCACTTCAGTTTTAAATGATTGCAAAGCGGTTTCAGTTTCGACCGCAAGGCGAATTTGCTCTGCGACAATTTTGGCTTGCTGTGCTTTTTCGAGCAAAACAATCATGAACTCGTCACCACCAAATCGCACAATGCAGGCGGACTCAGGAAGATGCTTTTTAAAAATAGTGGAGATCGTTGCCATGACGGAGTCGCCAACCGTGTGACCATAGTGATCATTAATCGCTTTGAACTTGTCGACATCAGTCATAATAATGCTGATTGCTTGGCTTTTTTTATGTGCTTTACTAACCAAGTTTGGAACGATTTCTTCCATGGCTCGACGATTATATAGCCCTGTGAGTGCATCTAAATGAGAGAGATCATTAATGGATTGCACCAAGCGTCCGTTAATTAACCACAGCATACTAAAGCTCAAAGCAACGATCAGGCAGATGCTAAATAAGAAAGTCAGCTGATGGATAAGGCCTGCGACCATAAAGCTTGGTAACTCACCTGAAAAAGTACTCCAAAGCGCCCTAAATCCCATAAAAAAACTAAATCCAAAGAAAGAGTAAGCCATTGCTTTAACAGGGAGCTTTAAGTCCTTTTGGGTACCTTTAAGCATAGCGACACCACTAAAGAAGGTGACGATACAAATATACATGCTCAGATAAATAATACGGCTTTTGATAGAAGGATCATGGAAGGTGAAATAGTAAAATGAACCACTGAAAACAGGTGTTAACAAGGTGAGACAGTGAGCCAATTTTAAAGGGTATTGACGAAAAATGCTTACGCTATATAGCGTAAGCAAGAAGCCGACTAATATGAGAGTGTTGGCTATGACGATGGTCAGCCAGTCTGGCGCAGAGCCTCTAAAGCCAAGTAAAAAAGGGCCTAAACCAATAAACAGTAGTGATATCGAGAAGGTTTTTAGGCCTTTGACTCTACCCTGAGTGTATTGATAACAAAGCAGACTAATAGAGTAAATGCAAGAGAACAGAATAACGATAAAGTTCAGTGTTCTGATGTCTAGATACTGATTATCCATAGGCGACCCATATCAATCTTTCATTCAGGCAACTCCTTTGCCTGATATCAATAAGCGAGCTACATAGTAACGCACTTATTGAGCGATGTCTTATGTTAAACGGCTATTCATTCACCAGCTCGAATTGTTCGGTTTGGTTGGTTTTCGTCGTAAACAGCAGACCAACAATCATCATAAATACGCTAGGCACAATCCAGCTAGCAAAGTCATTGTACAGAGGCATGTAATTACCCATCCACTCATCAGTGGAACTTGGCATGTAACCTAGGATGTGCAGCGCATCAACACAACCAAACATTAGAGCAGTGAACGCGGTTGCGACGACCATGATTTGCGACATCTTGTCGCGCACCGGTGCCATGATCATCAACGCAATCGCGACTGGGTGAAGCGCCACAACCGCTGGTAATGTGATAGCCAATAGTTGCTCTAGACCTACGTTGGCGATCAAACCAGCCAATACCATGGTCGTGATAACGCAGCCTTTGTAGTTCACTTTGCTGAAAGTGTTGTCGTAAAACTCACTGCCTGCGGTGGTTACGCCGATAGCAGTAGTCAAACACGCCAATACCATCACGGCACCTAGTAATAGTGAGCCAAATGCGCCGAAGTGGCTGAAGGTGAATGCCGTTAAAATGTCGCCACCATTGCTGAACTCAGAACCCAAGTATGAGCTTGTCGAACCAATGTAAGCCAATGAGATGTAAACAAATGCCATGGCAACCGCGTACATCAAAGCTGCAATTAGCGTGTATTTTGCGGTCGCTTTCGGGCAATCTACACCCATGCTGCGAATCGCACGGAAGATGATCCAACCAAAACCGATAGAACCTAGCGCATCCATGGTCATGTAGCCTTGGGTCAAGCCTTCAGCAAATGCGCCAGATACGTATGGTCCCGTTGCGGCAGTTAGCTCGCCTGCAGGAGAAACCAAAGCCGTCACAGACATGATGATTAAGATCGCCATCAATGCAGGCGTTAAGATCTTGCCTAGGTTGTCGACCAACTTACCCGGATATAGGGCAAATAGAATGGTGATAGCACAGAAGGCAATAGTGAAAGGCACCAAAGCGGCATCACCAAACATTGGTGCAAAGCTAAATTGGTAAGCTACGGTAATCGCACGTGGGATCACGAACGCAGGACCAATCACAATAAATACCATCACCCAAAAACTGGTCGCCAAAGGTTTAGGTAGGGCGGCGGTTAGTTTGTCTGAACCGTTTACTATAGCCACCATCACCAGTGCCATTGCAGGCAGGCCTACGCCCGTTAAGAGGAAGCCAGACATCCCGCTCAGAAAGTTTTCACCTGCTTGGTAACCCAAAAATGGAGGGAAGATCAGGTTACCCGCGCCTAAGTACATGGCGAAAGTCATGAAGCCCAAAGCGGCGATATTGCGTGCGCTTAACATTGTTATTCCTCTTATGTTTCGCTTGGAAGAAACTGAAAGGAATGGGAGGAGTATGTGGTGTTCCCGTCAGCTTCTTCTCAAGCTGACAGAAAGTTTAGATATAGCCTGTCAGCTCTGAATCAGTTCCAGAGAGAGCAGGAGGATCGCAGCAGCAACGCCAGATGGGCGTTTTAAAGCGAATTGTAATTGCGCAGTTGCTGACATGGGTGATCCTTAAAGACGAAAAAATACCAAGGAATACGTTTGCCTTGGCGTGTTGTTACACTAACGAACATAGGGCCATTGGCACAACCCCGAAGTAGAAAATAAGTTGATACGGTCAATGTTTATTTCTTAACTGGTGGATCGAGCTGCTTTTTAAATTAAAAATTAGAATAAATGACTTTTCATTTTTGTAACATGGCTTTCTTTGCTGTATTTTTGTGCTATTTGTAGTCGTTTAGGCTATAAACCTCAGCTGATAAATTGAGCAGTTTAGAATGATGCGCTTTTTCTTCTTATTGTTAAGACGCTCATTAGTTGCAATTCAATCCAAAATTGCATCGGCAAAATATTGCTTATTAGTGAATCGTGCATTTATTTTGTCTTGATCACATTTTATTAACCTTTTGCGATCTAGGCATGCAACCTTCTCATCTTAAATAGGCAAGATCTTGCTCATTGCTTTACTATCAAATCAGCATGATTTTGCTCATTTTTGATGTCTTTCAGCACTTAGTTCAATAAATACAAAGGGTTAAAAGTTGGCATTTCAATTGCTCTAGGGAATGTGTTGTTAATAAAGATTTAACATGATGTAAATCCCTAATCGTGAAACGACTACACGGAGAGTAATAATGAAAATGAATAAGCTGGTAAAAGCTTTGGCTGTCGCTGTGACTTCTTTTGGTATTGCTGCTAACGCTGCGGCAGAGGACCGTAGCTACATTCTTGCAACGGCATCGACAGGTGGTACTTACTACCCTGTGGGCGTAGCGTTGGCGACGTTAAGCAAAGTGAAGTTGGCACCAAAGCACCACTTCTCCCTTTCTGCAATCAGCTCTGCGGGCTCTGGTGAAAACGTCAAACTGCTGAACGAAAACGAAGCACAGTTCGCGATTCTACAAGGTCTTTACGGTGCGTGGGCTTGGTCTGGCGAAGGTCCTTATGAGAAAAGCGGTCGCCAAGAGCAGCTGCGTTCAGTCTCTATGCTGTGGCAAAACGTTGAGCACTTTATTGTTCGCTCTGACCTAGCAAAAACTGGCACGGTGACTGACCTGAACAACCTAGATGGCAAGAAGTTCTCTATCGGTAAGAAGAACTCAGGTACTGAGAACTCGGGTCGCCAAATCATGAAAGGTCTGAAGGTAGATCCTGATAAATTCAATCTTGCTTACATGGGTTACGGTGGCAGTGCGAGCGCACTTCAAAACGGCACCATTGACGGCATGAACACGCCTGCGGGTGTACCTGTTGGTGCGGTTACTCAAGCTTTTGCTGCGCTGGGTAAAGACATTTCGATTCTTTCGTTTACTGACGAACAAATTAAAGAGGCGAACGGTAACTACAATCTATGGACGAAGTACGAGATCCCTGCGAACACGTATCCAGGTCTAGATAAGCCGATCACCACCATTGCACAGCCTAACTTCTTGGCAGTTCGTGAAGATATCTCGGAAGAGGACGTTTACCAGCTAACCAAAGCGATCTACGAGAACCTGCCTTTCCTACAAGGTATTCATAAAGCAACCAAAGCAATGGCAATTGAGAAAGCAATTGCAGGCTTGCCAGTGCCTCTTCACCCAGGTGCGGTGCGTTACTACAAAGAAATGGGCATCGAAATCCCATCAGACCTAATGGCGAAATAACGCCTACTTGGCCCCGAGTTTTGGCTCGGGGCATTTTATCCCTACCGATTTCTAAGATGGAAAAAGCCGCCAGAGCTTGGAGTATGAGATGAGCGACTCAATAGAAAAGGAATTGCAGAAGTTTGAGCTGCCCACGCGCACTGATTTTCCGTGGGTAACCACCACAATTACAGTGTTTGGCGTTGTGTTGTCTGCTTTGCACATTTGGTTTAATACCTTATCGACGTTACCAGAGTTATGGATTTCCGCGACCCACTTTGCTGGCTTTGCGGTGATTTGTGCGCTTTGGTATCCGGCTCATATCTCTCTCAAGCAGAGTAAGATTGCACTCGGTATCGATGTGTTAATTGCCATGGGCGCGGTCGCGTGTTTGCTTTACATTCCCTATGCCGAAGATGCGCTGTACGAACGCGGTGTTAAGTTCGTGACCAGCGACTGGGTCTTCGCCATTATGGCAATTTTGATTGTTATTGAATTGATTAGACGCACCATGGGCTGGTTTATTCCAGTGCTGATTGTGGTGTGTCTCAGTTACGTTGTGCTTTGGGGTAAATGGGCGACAGGTATTTTCCACTTCCCGGGTTTGAGCATGGAAACCTTGCTCTACCGCAGCTTCTATTCTTCTGAGGGCATGTTTGGCTCTATCTCGCGCATCAGTTGGACTTTCGTATTCATGTTCATTCTGTTTGGTGCGTTTCTTGTTCGCTCTGGTGTTGGTGATTACATTATCAATGTGGCACGTGCTGCGGCTGGCAAAATCATCGGCGGCCCCGGTTTTATTGCTGTGATTGGCTCCGGTTTGATGGGCTCAGTATCTGGCTCTAGTGTGGCAAATACGGTTTCAACTGGTGTTATCAGTATTCCTTTAATGCAAAAAGCAGGTTTCCCTTCGCGCTTTGCAGCGGGCGTTGAAGCTGCGGCGTCGACAGGTGGTCAGTTGATGCCACCAGTGATGGGCGCGGGTGCTTTCATCATGGCGTCTTACACGCAAATTCCTTATGTTGATATTATTGCCGTTTCTTTCATTCCTGCTCTTATCTATTTCTTGTCTGTGGCGTTCTTTGTGCGTATCGAAGCTAAACGCAGCGGCGTTCAAAAGATCACGACCAGCGATGAATCTTTACTGAAAGTGTTGATCAGCGGTTGGCACAACCTTATCCCGCTGGCGGTATTGGTTACTTTGTTGGTTCAAGGCTTTACGCCAACTTACGCTGCTGGCTTGTCGATCATTTCTGTGGTCGTGGCTTCTTGGTTCTCGAAAGATCACAAGATGGGACCAAAAGCGATCATCGAAGCGCTATCGCAAGGTGCGAAGAACATGGCGACAACAGCCGTATTGCTGGTGGGTATTGGTTTGGTGATCAACGTGATCAGTACAACAGGCATCGGCAACACGTTCTCACTGATGATCGACGGTTGGGCGAATGGCGACTTGTTCATCATGATCGTTCTGATTGCGCTCGCTTCTCTTGTTTTGGGTATGGGTTTACCTGTAACAGCGGCGTATATTGTATTGGGCACATTGTCTGCCCCTGCGCTTTACAAGTTGATTGCAGAAAACCAATTACTTGAATTGATGGTATCGGGTCAATTGCCTGAACAAGCAAAAGCCATCTTTATGTTGGCGGCGCCAGAAAAGCTGGAACTGCTTAATGCTCCAATGGCGTTGGAAACCGCGAAAGAAATGGTGGCGTTAGTACCTGCAGACTTTATGGAAACCCTACTAGAGCAAAGTTTGGGTATGGAAGCGGTAGGCTTGGCATTGCTGGCTGCTCACCTCATCATCTTCTGGTTATCGCAAGACAGCAACGTAACGCCTCCAGTGTGTTTGACCGCCTTTGCTGCGGCAACCATCGCCAAAACACCGCCAATGCGTACCGGTTTGATGGCATGGAAAATCGCTAAAGGTTTGTATCTTGTACCGCTGCTGATTGCTTACACAGGCTTAGTAAGTTGGGATGTAACGTCGGTAATTACCGTGGGCTTCTTCGCCATCATCGGAACCTATGCATTGATTGGTGCGATTGAAGGCTACTTGGAAGGTCCTCTAAACATTCTGACTCGTCTCTTGTTGGTAGTGGTGGGTACATTGCTGGTTTGGCACGACATCCCAATGTTGGTTCGTGTGGCAAGCTGCGCGGTATTTGTCGCGGTGTTCATTTACAGTGGTCGCAAGTTCAAATTGCAACAATCTCAACTATCGGTTTTATAAGAGGTCGTATGAAATCAGTCTATGACTACATTATTGTCGGTGGCGGTATCGTCGGCGTATCGACAGCATGGCAACTGCAACAACGTCACCCAGACAAATCCATTTTATTGGTTGAGAAAGAGTCCGGTTTTGCCAAGCACCAAACCGGACACAATAGCGGTGTGATTCATGCTGGGGTGTACTATGCTCCGGGCAGCTTAAAAGCCGACTTTTGTAAGCGTGGGGTAGAGCGAACCATTTCGTTCTGTGCTGAGCACGATATTCCGGTGGAGAACTGTGGCAAGTTGTTGGTTGCCACTAATGAGCAAGAAGTCGAACGCATGAATGCCCTCTATGAGCGCTGCCATGTCAACGGCATCGACGTAAAGCTACTCGATGAAGTTCAACTCAAACTGGCTGAACCAAACATCACAGGCTTGGGCGCGATTTATGTCAAAACCACCAGTATTGTCGATTATCGTTTGGTCACTGAGCAGATGGCGGAAGAATTCAAAAAGCTCGGCGGTCAAATCAGCTTGAGAACCAAAGTGGTGGCTGCCGAAGAGAAGGACGAGGAAGTCCAACTGACCTGCATTTCAGACGGTCAAACGATGCAGCTTAATACTAAGTTCTTGGTTACTTGCAGCGGCTTGATGGCGGATCGAATGACTAAGATGATGGGTATTCCAACTGACTTTCAGATCATCCCTTATCGTGGTGAATACTACCGCTTAGATAGCAAACACGACCAAGTGGTGAATCATCTTATTTACCCAATTCCCGACCCTGATTTGCCATTCTTGGGCGTCCACCTGACTCGTATGATTGATGGCAGTGTGACTGTTGGTCCAAATGCGGTGCAAGGCTGGAAGCGAGAAGGGTACGATAAGGTCAACTTCAGCTTGCAAGATACCATGCAAATGCTGAGATTCTCCGGTTTCTGGAAGGTAACACAAAAGCATCTAAAAACCGGATTGGATGAGTTCAAGAACTCGTGGTGGAAGCCGGGCTATCTCAAACTGGTCAATAAGTACTGCCCAAGCATCAAGGTCGAAGACCTCAAACCATATCCTGCGGGTATTCGTGCACAAGCAGTGTTATCCGATGGCTCTTTGGTTCATGACTTCCTGTTTGCCGAGAGCGCAAGAAGCCTGCACGTTTGCAACGCCCCCTCTCCAGCAGCGACATCTGCAATGCCGATTGGGGAGTACATTTGCGATAAAGTGAATGAAAAGATAGAGGCGAAAACGGTATAAAACAAAGGCGATGTAACTGTCGCCTTTATTGTATTTGAATCTGGGAATTAGGAGTTGCCATCTTTAGGGCAGAGTTCGCCTTTCTTGGCGTGTCTCTCGATCATGTAATCGCCGCGAGCACTGTGCAATACAATTGCATTCCAGACTTGACCATCTTGCAACTCGAACTCAAACGCATAATGGGTGCCGCCGACCATTTTGGTTCTCACCTCATGAATTGCTCTCAATTTATCATCGGCATTCATTTGATAAAGCACCATGTTGAGTGAGCGTCTGGCGTCAGGAGTTGCCTCAGCAAGTTGCCAATGACCCTGCTCGTTTGTTGCGGAGCAAATAGACCGCATTTTACTTTTCATGGCGGATGACATCTGCTTGTCTACGGCCAATGCATTTGGTGAAAACAGTGGAACCGTCAAAAGAATCAAAGTTACCAGAAACTGCTTTAAGGTCATAAAAACACTCCGTTGTTTTACTCTTGCTTGAGTATAGACCTCAATAGCTTCAGATGTGGTGCAGTTGACTCCGGGCCTACAATATCGCAGTTCGTATCAACGAACTGATAACAAACAAGGCGACCACGCTTGCCAGCCAAATGCCAATGAACCACAAAATGGGTTTTAGTTTCATCAGTGATATCCTTCTCCACGTTTCATCTTGCCGCGGAAAACCCAGTACGAATAAGCCGTGTAGGCTATGATCAGAGGAAGTAATACCACCGCACCGGCAAGTAAAAATGCCAAACTTTTGTCTGGCGCAGCGACGTCTTGATAAGTGAGTGCGAATGGGACCAAGTAAGGGAATGTACTGACACCGAAACCCATCGCGGACACAAGAAACAGGCCGATCGCAAGAACGTAGGCTCGGACGGCTTTGTGGTCGAGTAAGGCTTTGAATAGCTGCCAAATAAGTGCCGCTGCAATAATTGGTAAAATGAAAAACAGTAGCGAGTTTGGTAATGAGAACCAACGTTCAAATACGATATTTTGGCTCAATGGCAGCCACAAACTGGCGATGAATATACAGGCTACCATCGCTAGTCCCCATCGTCGCGCGACCACGTAATAGCGCCCCATCAGCTCTTCTGGAAGCTTGATTAATAACCAGCATGAACCGAGCAGAATATAAGCACAAACAAGCGCCAGGCCACAAAATACGCTAAATGGCGAAAGCCAATCAAACCATCCACCTGCGTATGCTCGTTCACTAACCTCTATACCTTGGAGCAGGGTTCCGAGCATAATGCCTTGCATCAATGCCGCGGTGAGTGAACCAATGAAAAAAGCGCTATCCCATAAAAACTTTCCGCGTTGTGTTCGGAAGCGATACTCAAAAGAAACCCCGCGCAGAATTAACCCGAGCAGCATTAAAATCAGGGGAGCATAGAGTGCTGGCATAATGACCGCGTAGGCGAGGGGGAACACGGCAAAAAGCCCACCTCCGCCAAGAACTAGCCAAGTTTCATTCCCATCCCAAACAGGAGCGATGCTGTTCATCATCATGTCGCGCTCTTCATCGTCATTAGCGCTGAGAAATAGGATACCAATACCGAGATCAAAGCCATCTAACACGACATAAATCAGAACAGCGAGCCCAATCAAAGCGTACCAAATTAATGCGTAATCCATGAGTAAGCTCCTAGGTTAGATGGTTAGAATGTGTGATGGCATCGGTTTTCGTGCCATCAGGAAGTCGGCTATCTAGACCTTCTTCATATCGAGTTGGAGACTTGCGCATCAAACGTAGGAGATAGAAGAAGCCAGCTCCAAAAACCACAAAGTAAACCACGATGAACGCCGTCAGGGAGACGCTCACCGCGGCGGCATCAATAGGCGATGCCGAATTGGCTGTGGTTAAAAGACCGTATACGGTGTAAGGCTGTCGACCGACTTCGGTAGTTATCCAGCCTGCTAAAACTGCAATGAACCCCGCTGGGGCAAACAGCACACAAATACGTTGAAGTGCCCTCGAATCAAAAAGTTTGCGACGTTTTCTTAGCCAAAGGCTCCACAAACCAATAACAAGCATGCCAAAACCAAGCGCGACCATTACTCGGAAAGACCAGAAAACGATAGAGACAGGAGGGTGTTCCTCCTCTGGAAAAGCATCTAATCCCTTCACTTCACCGTTGAGGTCATGAGTTAAAATCAAACTACCGAGTTTGGGGATTTCCAGTGCGTATTCCATGCGTTTTTCTTCATCGTTAGGGCTACCGAAGAGGATCAATGGCGCGCCTTGGTGAGACTCATAGTGCCCTTCCATCGCGGCGACTTTGGCGGGTTGATGTTCAAGGGTGTTTAATCCATGCATGTCTCCAGCAACGATTTGAATTGGTGTAACGATGGCAGCCATCCACATTGCCATCGAGAACATAATTCTGGCTAGAGGGTTATGGTTTGCTTTTAGCAAGTGATAAGCGGCAACGCCGGCTACAACAAAGGCAGTAGTAAGGTAAGCGGCGAGCAACATATGAACGAGCCGGTAAGGGAAGGAAGGGTTGAAGACAATCGCCCACCAGTCTTCTGGGATAAACTGTCCGGCTTCGTTGATACTATAGCCCGCTGGTGTTTGCATCCAACTATTAACCGAAAGTATCCAAAACGCAGACAAAAACGTCCCGAATGCAACAATACAAGTCGCGGCGAAGTGAAGCTTCTTACCCACCTTATCCATACCGAAAAGCATCACGCCTAAAAACCCAGCTTCGAGGAAAAACGCAGTAAAAACTTCATAACCCATTAGCGGGCCTAGGATTGGGCCTGTTTTGTCGGCAAACACGCTCCAGTTAGTACCGAATTGATAGCTCAACACGATGCCACTCACCACACCCATACCAAAACTGATGGCAAAGATTTTGAGCCAGTACTTATAGATTTGCATGTACTGTTTGTTGCCCGTTTTTAAGTACAAGCCCTCTAATACAGCGAGATAACTTGCCAAACCAATCGTAAAAGCTGGAAAAATAATGTGGAAAGAGACAGTAAAGGCAAATTGGAATCTAGCTAGGTCAATGGCGAGTGTGTCCATGAGCGGTCCCTTTTTCGTTGGATAAACTGTTCGCCGGATTTAAAGAGGAGACAGAAGAGTGGCGAACAAGGTGAAGTACGAAGAAGGAAGACGAAGAGATTAAAAAACGATCGCTTTTTACACATGTGCGTACCATCTTTTAGATAAAGGAGGAGCGTTATGAGCCTTAAACATTACTTTGAGAAAGCGACACCTAAGTTTGGTCCAGGTGGGAAGTATCACAAGTTCTACCCACTTTTCGAAGCTGTCGAAACCATTTTTTACACGCCTGGTAAGGTAAACCAGGGCATGACTCACGTTCGAGATAGCATCGATTTAAAACGTATTATGATCATGTTGTGGTTGGCGGTCTTCCCTGCCATGTTCTGGGGTATGTACAACATAGGACAGCAAGCGAGTGATGCCTTGTTGTATGGAATGGAACAAGCCTCAGCTCAGCAAGCGCTTGTTTCTTCATGGCAACTGAGTTGGGTATGGGGCTCGTTAGATGCGGTTTCACAAGCGGGGTGGGAAAGTAAAATGTGGCTTGGTGCTACTTACTTTCTCCCGGTTTATGCGACGGTGTTTATCGTTGGTGGTTTCTGGGAAGTTCTGTTTGCTATTGTGCGAAAGCATGAGGTGAATGAAGGTTTTTTTGTCAGCTCTATACTCTTTGCGCTGATCCTTCCTCCGACAATTCCACTATGGCAAGCGGCTTTAGGTATCACTTTCGGTATTGTTGTGGCGAAGGAGATTTTCGGTGGTACTGGACGAAACTTCCTAAATCCAGCTTTAGCAGGGCGAGCGTTCTTATACTTTGCCTATCCTGCCAACATGTCCGGTGGTGCTGTGTGGGTCGCGGCTGATGGTTACTCTGGCGCTACTCCACTTAGTCAATGGTATGAAGGCGGGCAAAGTGCTTTGATAAATAATATGACAGGACAAACAATTTCATGGGGAGATGCTTTTGTTGGTAATTTACCAGGCTCGATGGGTGAAGTCTCCACGTTGTTGATCGCACTAACAGGCTTGGTTCTCATCTTTATGAAGATTGCATCGTGGAGAATTGTTGCGGGCGTGTTGGTCGGTTTAATCGGAGCTTCACTACTATTGAATGCGATCGGTTCAGACTCTAACCCCATGTTCTCCATGCCGTTCTACTGGCACTTCGTGATTGGTGGGGTTGCGTTTGGTACCTTCTTTATGGCGACAGACCCTGTCTCGGCAGCTTTTACCAATAACGGGAAATGGGCATACGGACTATTAATCGGTGTGATGACGATTTTTATCCGAGTGCTGAACCCGGCTTATCCAGAAGGCATCATGTTAGCGATTCTATTTGCTAACTTATTCGCGCCACTTTTCGATTACTTAGTCAAAGAAAGTAATATCAAACGCAGAATGAAAAGGGCGAGACCTTCTTAAAATGAGGGTGACCTCACTGAAAATTGATTGAAAACTAAACTATATTGAAAAGGTCAGAGACATGGGGTTTCTGACCTTTTATTTTTATCAGGAGGACGAAGACGATGAGAATAAAGGATATTCTCGATAGCCGTTTGGTGCTGTCGTTCTGGTATAACCTAGACTACTGCTTGTCTCTTCTTAGTAAAATCTCTTCTCGTTGATTTCCTCAATGCAATCGCATTGAAAAGCATTCTATCTATTTGTTTTTTAGTCTTACGTGAAACTGCGTAGGGCAATGCGTATAAGGAAATTAACAATGAAACGTATTCCAGAACCTTTCCGTATCAAAATGGTTGAGCCAATCAAAATGACGACTTTGTCAGACCGTGAAGTCGCGTTAAAAGAAGCGGGCTATAATCCATTTCTTCTTCGTAGTGATGATGTTTATATCGATTTGCTGACTGACTCTGGCACTGGTGCCATGAGTGATAACCAGTGGGCTGGCATCATGATGGGGGATGAATCCTATGCGGGGAGTCGAAATTACTACAACCTGTGTGATGCAGTGGAGCACTTCTTCGGTTATAAGCTCACCGTGCCTGCACACCAAGGGCGTGGTGCCGAGCAAATTTTGTTCCCCGCTTTGATTGAGCGTATGCGTCAGGTGCGTGGTGGTGAAACGCCAGTATTTATCTCGAACTACCATTTTGATACCACAGCGGGTCACATTGAACTCAATGGCGGTAAAGCGATTAACGTGGTAACGGAAGAAGCATTCGACACCACTACGCCTTATGATTGGAAGGGCAATTTTGATATCGATAAGCTGGTGGCAACAATTGAAGCGCACGGTTCGCATAACATTTGTGCAATTATCACCACGATTACTTGTAATAGCTCCGGTGGTCAGCCTGTGTCGATGGAAAACATGCGCAGTGTGTACGAGATTGCAACCAAGTACGATATTCCAGTGGTGATTGACTCGGCTCGTTACTGTGAGAACGCCTACTTTATCAAGCAGCGTGAAGCGGGTTACGAGAATAAATCGATTCTGGAAATCATCCGTGAGATGTACCAGTACGGTGATATGCTCACCATGTCAGCTAAGAAAGACCCGATGGTAAACATTGGTGGCATGTGTTGTATTCGTGATCATAAGGAGTTGTTCCAGGCGGTGCAGACGCGCTGCGTACCCATGGAAGGATTTGTAACATACGGCGGCATGGCTGGGCGTGATATGGAAGCGCTCGCTCGCGGTTTGTATGAAGCCGCGGATGAGGATTTTCTTCACTATAGAATTAGCCAAGTTCAATACTTAGGTGAGCGCTTACGTGAAGGCGGTATTCCGATTCAATACCCAACGGGTGGTCATGCGGTGTTTGTGGATGCCGCTAAGATTTTGCCACATATTCCAGCTGATCAGTTTCCTGCGCAGGTATTGTGTAATGCTTTGTACTTGGAAGCGGGTATTCGAGCAGTAGAGATAGGATCGTTGCTGCTTGGTCGAGATCCGGAAACGGGTAAACAAAAAGCGTCAGAGCTTGAGTTGATGCGTTTGACCATTCCACGTCGTGTCTACACAAACGATCATATGGATTACATTGCGGATGCGATTATCGAACTGAAAAATCGTGCACATGAGTTAAAAGGGCTCACTTTCGAGTACGAGCCACCAGTGCTGCGCCACTTTACTGCTCGATTTAAAGAGATCGATTAACTCAAGTTTAAATCTAGATAATCAAAAGGCCGCGAGTTTCGCGGCCTTTTTCGATTCGTTTATTTCTTAGCGTTACAGTTAGGCTAACTCTAACGTGATGCGAACGAACTGGTCGTCTTGATACTGCACTTCATAATTGAAGGTACCACTGGCGTAAATGCTGCCAAGGAAAAGTGAGCGTTGACTCATTGGTCCGCGGAACAGCATCGAAATAGGAGCTATTAGGGCGTTATTATCATCGAAGTGCTGATTTAAGTTCTCAGAAAGCACACACAGCAAACAGCCGTGTTGGTCGTGAGATAAGTCGACGTCTTCCGGTCGAGATAATAACACGGTAGTCCCCAGTTTCTTCTCAATCTCGTTGATCAGCAGCAAGTAGCTATCTAGATCGGGTTGAGGGTTGCTGGGTTTGTCTGCACCGACGCAGCGCTCGAGTAATGCTTCCAGATTTCCGTTCTCACCTTTTGCCTGCTGAGTCAAAGATTTTAACGGCTTTTTAATCAGCTTATAGCGATTACTCTTCAGTTTTGGTTTCAGCCATTTCTGAAGTAAGTCATTACGTTCTTTAAGGGAGAGGCCATGCGAGGACGCGTGAATTTTAAAGTGCAGGTGTAATAAAGCGTGAACCGCAAGCTCACTCAGAAGTTGGTTAGCATCTGTAGACTGTCTTGCCTGCTTAGAACTTTGCATTACACTCGAACAAAATTAGGGAAGAAGGATAATGGTGCCGAGAGAGGGACTCGAACCCTCACACCAAAGGCACTAGCACCTCATGCTAGCGTGTCTACCAATTTCACCATCTCGGCATCATGATGCTCTGAATACTCAGAGGCCTCGAAAGAAGCAACGCGAATTATAACCAAAATCCACCTGTTGGCGAGAGCAAAATGACGAATTTTGGCTCTTTCGAGTTTGATTGCATATTTATTGGTCACTTTTATGTTTTTTACCATCAACGCCTATCCTTATGCCCTTACTTTTATTAATGGTATGACGACAAAAGAGTACTTTTGCCTAAATTTTGAACGCTTGAACGTTTGCGTAAATAAATGTGATGAATATCTCTTTTTGTTGGCTATACTTGCGTCCCGTTTAAGCGGGAATTAGGGTTTAGTTGTTCAGGACCCTTACCCATACAAGCCGTCACATGGAGCAGGCCAAGCAACATGCTCGCCAGCAGTGAATGACCCCACGGACCGGACCAGCTACGTTCAATTGCTTGTATAAGGTAAAAATAAGATGTCGAACTATTCGTTCTGTCTACATTCTGGATCTAAAAGTGAGTTATCACTCGCTGCGTTGTCCCTTTCTTCTGCCAATTCCTTTGGCTCTTTTTTCTTTTTCAACGTTTAGTAGGTCCAGCTCATGAGTGTTCTATTTAGTCTATTTGGTATTGTTGCACTGCTAGGTTGTGCTTTCCTACTTTCTGAGGGTCGTTCTTCCATTAATTGGAAAACTGTATCTCGCGCCTTGATGCTACAAATGGGGTTTGCTGCTTTGGTGCTCTATTTCCCGTTGGGTCAAGCGGCGCTGGCGAGTTTAAGTAATGGTGTCGCGGGGCTACTCAGCTTTGCTGATGAAGGGATTAAATTCCTCTTTGGTGACCTCGCTTCTTCTGGCTTTATCTTCGCTATCCGTGTCCTTCCTATCATCATCTTCTTCAGTGCTCTTATCTCCGCCCTTTACTATTTGGGCATTATGCAAAAAGTGATTCAATTTATTGGCGGCGCTATCCAGAAGTTCTTGGGTACGAGTAAAGCAGAGTCTTTGGTTGCAACAGGGAACATTTTCTTATCTCAAGGCGAGTCACCACTTCTTATTCGTCCATTTCTTTCTAACATGACTCGCTCTGAACTGTTTGCCGTGATGGCTGGTGGTATGGCTTCAGTGGCGGGCAGTGTGCTTGGTGGTTATGCTGGTTTGGGTGTCGACCTCAAATACTTGATCGCGGCAAGCTTTATGGCAGCACCAGGTAGTTTGATGATGGCAAAAATCATCGTTCCTGAGCGTCAAACGCCAAGCGATTACAACAATATTGAGCTAGATAAATCAGAAGAAAGTAACGTTATTGATGCGCTAGCAAGCGGTGCCATGGGCGGTATGAAAGTTGCCGTTGCTGTTGGTACCATGCTTATCGCTTTCGTGAGTGTTATCGCGATGGTGAACACGGGGCTAGAAAACTTGGGTGAGATACTTGGTTTCTCTGGCGTAACGCTACAAGCGATTTTTGGTTATTTGTTTGCACCTCTAGCGTGGTTGATTGGTGTGCCAAGCCACGAAATTCTAGCTGCGGGTTCATACATTGGTCAGAAAGTGGTGATGAATGAGTTTGTTGCGTTTATCGATTTTGTGCAGCACAAAGCGACACTGTCTGAGCATACTCAAATTATTATCACTTTTGCGTTGTGTGGTTTTGCGAACATTGGCTCAATTGCGATTCAGTTGGGTTCTATCGGCGTGATGGCACCTGAGCGCCGCAAAGATGTTGCAAGTCTAGGCCTAAAAGCGGTTGCTGCTGGTACACTCGCTAACCTGATGAGTGCGTGCTTAGCGGGCATTTTTATCTCTCTCTAATTTAGATTGAAGATACACACTAAAAACCCGCCTAAATGGCGGGTTTTGTTATTTCTAAGGCTTGGGCATTAAGCCGTAAGGTATCGATTTAAAAGCCTCTGGGTGCTCTTGATAAGTTGGCGCTTTATGTACCCCTTTCCAATCGAGCAGCATGATGGCTAGTACGTTACGGTGTTCGCCGTACTTGAGATCAAAGTTACCGTCGACCGACGGAATCATCCCTTTTTCTGCGTTGATTGCGTGACGAATGGCTTGGCGGGTTTTCTTTACGACCGGATCATGGTCCAAGCCTGCTAACAAAAACGAAATGCCGACTTCCGCAATCACGTCTTCTTTGGCGCGCAGTAGGATAGTGTCGATATTGTTGCGAAAGTAATCATAAATCCATTGGTGTTTCTTCTCGCTTACTCGCTCCTGATAATACTGTGAATCGGCAAAGATGATGTGCGTCATACCATAAAGTTTGTTCCAATACTGCT
Organism: Vibrio sp. PBL-C16; assembly: GCF_034321865.1. NCBI lineage: Bacteria > Pseudomonadati > Pseudomonadota > Gammaproteobacteria > Vibrionales > Vibrionaceae > Vibrio > Vibrio sp. PBL-C16. The sequence goes on from NZ_JAXLNY010000001.1 coordinate 1,477,738, forward strand.
GAGCTGAAAGCATCTTATCTTTATCGTCGGGGTAGGTGTCACGGAAGGTTTGAGTGAATTCCTCGACCACATCTTGCTCTCCTAACTGACGAAGCCAGTAGACTTGGTTTGCAAGCTGAGCTGCCCATGCTTCTATCATCTCTTTGTCCGTAACGTAACGCGAGAAATCGTAGCGCCTAATAATTTTTCTCAGCGTTTTGTCTTGTTTATGCTTTAGGCCGTATTCGTTTGCTCTTGCCATTGCGCCAAGCAAATCCACACCAAGATAAAGGTACTCAGGATGGTGTTTAGTCACGGTATAGCGTCGCTGCCCTCGTTCGGTTTCTTTCTCTTGATACGTGGTCAGCCTTTGAGATGAATAGAGAATGATGTCTTCTGGTTCAACAACTTCATTAGCAAATTGGTTTAACCGGCTGGCTACTTGTGACATGTCGGTCCAAATGGCAGCGTGATATTTCTCATCTAATGTTTGGCGGTACATGCGTAAGCCAAAATGGCCCTCTTTAAACGCCGGGAAAGTGAACAGTTCCTGTTCGTAGGTACTACGAATCAACTGCGCTGATTGAGTATTATCGAGAAGCGGTACCTCTTCCTGTGATGCCTGAGCTGCAAAGGTAAGTGAGCAAGAGAGTAAGACCGCTAAGCTAAGAGGTTTAATACGCATAAATCCATTCCCTATGAAGTCCTGAACCTAAACCTACCATCAATATTAATTGAGAATGTAAAAGCAGAGTCAATAGTTGAAAATTTGCCTAAAAGTCAGGTTGATACGTTCATCTTTGGTTTTCGCGGTTTTTGGTACGCAGTGCTTCCAGTGATGCTGAAGCTCGCCAGCCATAATCAGTAAGGAGCCGTGAGAAAGCTCGTATTCAATCTCAGTTTTACAATGTAAATTTCTAAGCAAAAATCGACGTGTTTCACCTAAGTTCAAAGATGCGATAACAGGGTTTCTACCTAACTCTGGTTCATTATCTTGGTGCCAGCCCATTGAGTCTTGGCCGTGTCGATATAAGTTAGCGAGAACAGAATTAAAAGTGACATCAGCAACTGATTCACAACGCACCTTGAGCTGAGTTAACTCAGGAGTCCAAGGGTGAGGCTGCATGGTTAAGCCTGAGTAAGTATATGCTGCATCACCGTGCCACGCTTGTAAGCGAGGTTGAAGTACTGACTTGCCGAACATAGTAACGTGTTCTTGGTGCCATGGCAGTGTCTTTCGAAGTTGGTCAAAGTAATTATCCGCCTCAAGATGGTTAAGAAATTGAGGATCATAATAAAGTTTTCCTCTTTCTACTTCTTGCCATAGATCGCCGCCAAATAAATCGCCTTGTTGATGCATCATCTCACACCTAAAACATAAAAGTTGTCAATCACTGTTACCTTTCTGATTATGATTGGTTATTCTTGTGATAATAAGAATTTTAACAATAAATAAAAAATCTCGTAGTTGTATACGAGTTGTGGGGAGAAAATGCGTTATTTACCCAGAAAACGATGCTATTTTGCATTGTTCTTCCTCACCTTTTTCGCTTTGTGTATTGGGGTTATCGAGCTGTTAAATCGAAACCAGCAAGAGCTTCACAAAGAGCGAGTTCAAGTTGAGGCCAAAGAACAACTTTCCATTCTCCGTTCCAATTTGGAAGCGGTACTTATGGCGGATATCTACAAAGCCAGTACTTTAGCGACACTCATTACGTTACTTCCTAAAAACCAAGAAGAAGAATTGAGTATCGCCGCTCACCGAATCCTAAATAAAAGTAAACATATTACAATCATCGGTATCGCGAAAAATGATGTAATTAGTCATGTATTTCCACGCCAAGGTAATGAGCGCCTAATCGGCCTTGATTACCGCGCAGTGCCACAGCAGTGGGTACAGGTGCAAAAAGCCAAGGATGTACAAGAAATTTTCATCGCAGGGCCAGTGACTTTGATTCAAGGTGGCCGAGGTTTGATCGTGCGTGTGCCTGTTTTTCTTGATCCTCCAATGAATCAGGACTACTGGGGAGTGATCAGTGCGGTGATTGATTTCGATGCTCTGATGAGAGAAACCGGCGTAATTGATTTCTCGTATCGTTACCCTTTAATGATCCGTGGTTACGATAGCGGTGGCTCATTTGGTGATGCTTTCTTTGGCGCGCAAAGTGTAAATAGCATGGTATATGCAAAAGAGATGGTTCATTTTCCTTATGGTGGGTGGAGTATGGTGGTTTTCTCTGGAGGCAAAGCTGATCGCCAAATCTCTTGGCATCAGTTGCATTTAGCTAGAGTAATCGGCTATCCCATTATATTCGCACTTAGCCTCGCGCTGTTCGCCATTTATCGACTGTATACCATTGCAGATGACAGAGCTTTACACGATGAACTCACGAATTTACCAAACCGTCGCTATTTTATGAAGTTTTACAAGCAGCAGTTCGAAATAGCGAAACGTTATAAAAAGCGTTATAGCTTCGCCTTAATTAATATTGACCTAGATAGGTTTAAACACATTAACGACACCTATGGTCACGACGCAGGTGACAAAGTTTTAATCGCTACGGCTGAAAGGGTAAAAAGCTCTCTGCGTAAATCAGACATCGTGGCCAGAATGGGCGGTGATGAGTTTTTAGTTGTAGTTCATCACCCAGGAACGGAAGAAAATGTTCAGTCCCTTCTACAAAAACTTCGATTAGCGCTATGCTCGACGCCCGTCATTTACGATGAAACGCTTATCTATTTGAAAGCCAGTATTGGGTACGCGATATTTGACCCGAAAATGTCATCTCCTGAGCAAATGATGAAAATAGCCGATGGGAGAATGTATCAACAAAAGCATGGCGGATGAGCCTGAACCCAGTTTCAATAAGGGGTTAGAAGAATGGTAAAGTTGGGAGCCCGAAATCTCATCATCATTGAGGTGCAAGAATATGTGACTTCATATGTTCACAGACACTTTGCTGAGAGAGTCGTTATTAGCAGTGCATTCAGTGGCATATTTGCATAATGTTGCATTTTGCAAATGCAGTTTGCGAAATTAATGGTTAATAAAGCAACGATATGCATCTGGATCTACTAAAAAACGGCTTTTTTAAAGTTGGCACGCATCGTGCATTACTTAGAGTGACCCTTATTAAGCCGAGGGTCACCTAGCCAACTGACGTTGTTAGTGAATACAAATTGTTCACAAGTATATACCGCCAATCACGTTTATTGTGATTGGCGTTTTTTCTTTCTAAAGCCCGATGATATTCACGTCGCTGCCCGTCTCATCAGCTTCTCCGCACTTGCTGTAACAACTAGGTTGTCTTGGACAAACCGCCCCTCTGGAGCAGATCAACCTTGCTTGGGTTTGAATCCCGCGCTCTATCCAGTTGATGTTTAATATCTTAGCGATAGTCGTTAAGTCTTTTTTGATGTGGGGAGGAATAACACTACTTCCGCCGGAAGCGACACAAAGGGACTTAAGTTCTTCCGCTATGGAAACGGCATCGCCACCTTGTGCAGAAATGGCAGGGTTAAGATCAATACCGGCACATAGCACGCGATTATTCCCCGCAGGATCAAATACGTTGACCGATTCGCAGCAGTAGATACGTGGCTCGTCGCCAACATTTAAAATCGAAATTTGCGCTGAACTGGTATCCAAAGGCTGGGAAAGGCGTCGGAATACCGCCCAGTGCTGGCAAGGGTCGTTCACTTTGCGCATGTTACCCCAAGGCAATGGAATACCATTTCCGCGATACACGGCTTTTAACTTGCCAGGGCCATAGGCATCAAAATAGTGCCAATGAGGGTAAGGCGAGACCACCGTCATGCGACGCATTGCAACAGAAGGAGAAACCCCCGCCTTTTTGTGAACATCAATCTCGTAACCAGAACGGTCAAGCAACTGACGAAAGGGTACTTTGGGGCAGAGTAGGGCACCGGCAAAGAAGCTGGACTCAAAATCACGCCAAGCTTGCAGGATATCTTGCGAATTGAGTTCAGAGTTAGACACAGGGCTGTCCATTTGCTCCCAATTGTTTTGATGCCCGATAGATAAAACGTTATTCATTGCATCGCTGCTATGGAGCACTCGATGGCCGATATATACCGCCAAGTCATACTTCAATCGGGTTGGATAGTCACGCATTCGTTTATTGAGATAAATAGTCCCAGGTGGCTCCATGAAAGACGTAATCAACTGTTTGGCGCTGACGCCCAGTTCATCAATCACATCTTGTGGCGCTCGATCTACCCAGCGGATATCCAATCCCATACTCTTTGCAATGTCTACGAGATCTTCTACAGATAGATTCAACCGCTTCAAGCCGACCTCTTCGGCGGCGCGCTCTAAATCAGGAAAATGGTTTTGATGGTTTTCTTGGTGTGCGCGGATCAGTAAGTGGGCGAATTGACGCCCCGTGATACCTGTTTGGGAGAGCATTTCTGGTATCGCGATTTGAAGAATATCATTGGAAAACAGGAAGCTCGGCTCCAACGCCATGCCACTAATCCCGCCACGATTTCCTTTGTTGGGTGTGATGGCTTCTAATTCGGGTTCATCATCTAAAAACCAAGCAGGATCTTTTTGAAAAACTTCCGCGATCACTTCGAGCATATCGATACTCGGTACGCGTTTTCCGCGCTCAATCATTGAAAGGTAAGAAACCGACGGAGCGTACTCTGGATTAATTCTTACACAACGGGCAGACAAATCTTCCATCGTTAAATGGTTGTTTTTTCTTAGGTTACGAATTTTCGTACCAAGAAAATGAGACTGACGAATAAGGCTTTTTGACACAGACATTTTGTAAAATTCACATTGTAAAATTTTTGTTGTGAAATTGTAGTCAATATTTCGCTAGTCTACATAATGAGCAGGCAAGGAATTTAACCATCCACTTCACAGAATTGCCTGAAACTTAAATAAAGGATTTAAGTTTTTACTCTAGGACGAGTTTTTAAGTGCGAGGATATGACGATGAATATGCTGAACTTCGATAAAAAAGAGATGCAACAACAACAACGCCCATTTATCGCTGAAGCCGTATTTGCCGTCGAAGCGGTAAGTGCTGAGCAGCAGAGTGAGAAACAAGTAAAAGCGAAGCAACTACTAGACCGCATGTTTCCATTGGAGAACGGGTCGCACCAAGATGTATCAAGTTACGTGATTGATTACCGCCATGTTTTGGCTTATTTCAAAGACGGTACACACAGCGGCCTGAAAAGCCCAAAACACTTCGTGGCGTACACTGGTGAAAAGGAAGATCCAAAATCGATTTTGTTTAAAGATGATTCGGGTAATCATGTAGAAGTGCTGTTTGGCTGTCACAAAGGCACTGGTTGCGTGGAATTAGTGGACATTGACGATATTCAATTGGAAACTCGCACGACGTTTCATCCTGAACTAACTGGCAATGCACCAACCGCGATGCGCCATTGGATAAGTCTAATCAAAGGCGACAAAAAAGGTAAGCCGATGGCATGCAGTGAAGATAAAGAATATACCGCAAAAAATGGTGACGACTACATTCTAAGTTACTGTTACAGCGTCGATTAAGATACTCATGATTGGATATAAAAACCCCGCACTTTACGTCGCGGGGTTTTCTTTTTCATCGTAAAAGTCGTTTTCGCTTAGTCAGTTTATTTAAATTGGCATCACGCGGTTACGACCGAGTTGTTTTGCTTCATAAAGCTGTTTATCGGCTTTATTGATTAAGGCTTCAGGCGTATCACCCGGCTCAAATTCTGCTACCCCAAAAGAAGCGGTAATGCTGTGAACTTGTGTGCCTGAGCGCTTATCTCTGATACGCAGTTTTTCTATCATCCGGCGTAGTGTGTCTGCATATTGGCGAGCAATTCGCAGAGATTTGTTAGGTACAATTAACGCGAATTCTTCACCACCAAAACGGTACGCACATATCCCATCTCGACAACTTTGTTGTAGCCGGCGGGCAATGGCTTTTAATACTGTATCGCCAAAAAGGTGCCCGTAATTGTCGTTAAATGATTTGAAATGATCGATATCAAGCATGATCAAGGTCATTGCCTGATTTGATGCAATAAGTGAAGAGAGATCTTTGTCAAATGCTCGGCGGTTGTATAGGTTTGACAAACCATCGAACAACGCATCTTGCTGTACTTCAGCCAGTTGGTTTTTGAGGCGAGAAATTTCTTCACTCGCGTTAGTCAATTGGCTATTCAAAAACTTTGTTGAGTGACGAATTTCGTGTGACTCTGCGACAAGTTGACGAATCACTACCATCACTTCTTCAATGCTTAGGCTATTGTCCTCAACTTTTTCCAGTTTATTAAAGCTTTTGTCTACCATCTCAGAAAAGGAGGAAGTATCTGAAATCGTATCGCTCATTGAACTGGATACTTCGTGTAGCAGAACTTCTACATTGGTTCTAAGATCTTCAAGGCTGGTTTCTGCTTTGCTGGCCACATAGTTGTTGTAAAGCTGTTTATTGGTTGCTGGCGGGCAAATACCGTAGTTTTCTAACACCATGTCTAACTCAAAGTTGAGTTCTGGAATGGTCTTGTCAACGTAGGTATACCAAAGCGCGTAGTTGGCTGGCGTGGCAGCAACATGGTTTTTGATCATCAGTGGGACCGCTTTTTTTAAATTAGCGGTTGATTTCTTAAACTCGTCGGTCATTTCTGCGATGGTACTAGCAAAATGGGATTGGGCTTAGATTAACGGATATTAACTAATGTCGCTTTAATTTTTATCACTTTTGCATGGTTTATATAGAAAATGAGTGATTAAGATCGTGATCAATACCGTTGGATTCGAATTTTATAAAATATCAGTATGAAACATGTACAGGCATTTGGTGGTATTGCGTGTTTTGAGATATCCAGCAAATGGATTCTGTGTAAACGTTAGTAACCTAATGATCGTCAAACTCTCGTTTTCGTATAAAAGCAAGTAAATCAAAAGGCTTAACGTCAGGGTCTCCGTGAAAAGAACTCGTAGACGAAGAATTAACATCTGAGGGTGCGAATTGAAAAAGAAAATAGGACTTTATTGGTTCACGAACGACTTGCGATTGCACGACAACCCACTGTTGAAAAGCGCCAGTGTAGAAATGGACGAGTTAATTTGCTTGTATTGCTACCCTTCAATGACGCCTTACTTGCATCACTTTGCGCAGGAAGCCTCTTTCGGGCGCGCGAAATTGCAGTTTCTCGACTCATCGCTTAGTGAACTCAATCAATCTTTGAATCACCTTGGTCAGCGATTATGGGCGGTTGAACTAACGCCCGATCAAGCAATCAAGTATGCTGTTAATCGCTTCGGCGTCACACATATATATGCTGACGCCTTTCCCGGTTCGGATGAGCAACAAGCGTTAGATCGCGTAGCTGAAGGCGCTTCTCATGTAAAAATAAAACAGCAAGCAATCCGGACCCTGTTAAGGGAAGAACAACTGCCATTTGACTTGAGCAATCTGCCTACCACTTTCACGCAGTTTAGAAAGCAAGTTGAAGGTTTAGACATCTCTCGGCCCCACGAGAGTATCCGTTCGTTACCTCCAATTCCTTTAGGTGTGAATCTTCCTTCCGTTACTGCATATTACTTTGACGCAAAAGCTGCGTTTCATGGTGGAGAAAGCCGCGGGCTTGAACATTGTCGCCAGTATTTTGCTTCCACACTAGCCAGTGAATACAAACAAACACGCAACGGTTTAGATGGCATGGATTACTCCACCAAGTTCTCTCCTTGGTTAGCTCATGGGTGCGTTTCTCCGAAAACTATTTATGCCATGTTGAAACGTTATGAAGCGGAGAATGGTGCAAATGATTCAACCTACTGGATTTACTTCGAACTGCTTTGGCGTGAATACTTTTATTGGTATGCCCGTCGACACAAGCGACAGCTCTTCCGATTCGGTGGCATCCAAAATCGAGCACCACTCACCAGCTTTTACGCGCACCGTTTTCAACAATGGAAGAAAGGTGAAACGCCATTTCCTATCGTCAATGCGTGTATGCACCAACTTAATGAAACGGGTTATATGTCGAATCGTGGCAGACAGTTAGTTGCCAGTTGTTTGGTGCATGAGCTTGGCCTCGATTGGCGTTATGGCGCGGCGTACTTTGAGTCACAACTGGTCGATTACGATGTGGCATCAAACTGGGGAAATTGGCAATACTTAGCAGGCGTTGGTGCTGATCCGCGTGGTTCACGACAATTCAACCTCGAAAAGCAAACCGAAATGTACGACCCGCACATGGAGTTCATCGATAGGTGGCAAGGTCGTTGTCCTGGCGCGCATTTGGATAGTGTAGACATGGTCGATTGGCCGATTGTGATGGGTAGCAGTAACAAAGCTTCGTCATCGGAGAAACCGTAATGCAATTTGAAACCGTACGATTGATCTTGGGCGATCAACTTAACAGTGAGCACTCTTGGTTTCAGCAACCGGATGAGCAAGTGCTTTACCTGATTGCGGAGCTCAAGCAAGAGAATACTTACGTCACGCATCATATTCAGAAAGTGTGTGCGTTCTTTTCCGCAATGGAACAGTTTGCGAAAGAGCGTCAGAGTGAAGGTCACCAAGTTCTGCACCTCACGTTGGATGACACACAATCCTTCGACGATCTTGAGCAAGTCTTGCAACACTACGCGAGTGAAGTTGGTGCAAGTAAGTTTGAATATCAACGCCCGGATGAATACCGTCTTCTGGAGCAGTTAGCCAAACTAAAGCTTGATGGGGTCGTGACGCGTTGTGTCGACTCGGAACATTTTTTGTTGCCGTTTGAGGAAATAGAATCGCAGTTTCCTCAAGGTAAACACATCATGATGGAGCACTTTTACCGCCGTATGCGCAAGCGCTTCGACATCTTGATGCAAGACGGAAAGCCCGTCGGCGGAAAATGGAATTACGATGCCAATAATCGTAACAAGCTCAAAGCCAAAGACATTGAACAACTGCCACAACCTTTGATGTTCAGTACTGACATCCACGGCATTATTGAGCGGCTGGCACGACATGACATCAAAACCATCGGAAATCTCGAAGGGGACTTGTTGTGGCCGATTAATCGCGCGCAAAGCCTCTCTTTACTCGCGCATTTCTGCCAAGTCTGTCTGCCGTTATTCGGACGTTTTCAAGATGCCATGACAGGCCAGCACGACGCTAAGTGGAGCTTGTATCACAGCCGAATTTCATTCTCGCTTAACAGCAAATTACTGCACCCGAGAGAAGTCATTGATGCTTCACTCAAGGCATTTCATTCCAACGCGGACATCGACATTTCTCAAGTTGAAGGGTTTATTCGCCAAATCTTAGGATGGCGAGAGTACATTCGAGGGGTCTATTGGGCGAACATGCCTCATTACCCGAAAAACAACGAATTGGGCGCAGAAAGAAAGCTGCCAGATTTCTTCTGGAATGGTGAAACTAAAATGGCTTGTATGCGCAATGCGATTGGGCAGTCCCTCGATTACGCCTACGCACACCACATCCAACGATTGATGGTCACTGGTAACTTTTGCTTGCTAACCGAGATCGACCCAGATCAAGTGGATGAGTGGTATCTCGGTATCTATGTTGATGCGATTGAATGGGTCGAAATGCCGAACACACGTGGCATGGCATTGTTTGCGGATGGCGGCATTGTTGGCACCAAACCTTACGCGGCGAGTGGTTCTTACATCAACAAAATGAGCGACTACTGTAAGGGTTGCTATTACGACAATAAGGCGAGGAGTGGGGAAGGATCGTGTCCGTTTAACAGCCTTTATTGGCGCTTTATGAACAAACACGACAAGCGCCTCGCAGCCAATCCACGAATCGGGATGATTTTCCGCTCTTGGGACAACATGGAAGAACAACAACGCCAAGCGATTCTTGATACCGCAGAGCACTACATAGAAAACGTGGAGAACTTGTGATGGAAATACTCATCGTCGGTGGCAATGGTGGAATTGGTTTGGCGATGGTGAGAGAAGCCGCAGCTCGGTTTCCTCAAGCTCGCGTGCATGCCACTTATCGTAAGCAGCAACCAGATTGGCAACACCCAAATGTCGTTTGGCATCAAGTGGATGTATCGCAAGACGAGCAGGTAAAAGCGTTCAGTGAGCAGATTGAACACGTCGATTGGTTGGTGAACTGTGTTGGTATGTTGCACACCCAAGAGAAAGGTCCTGAGAAGAATCTTAGCTCGCTCGACGCAGACTTCTTTCAGCAAACCATCACGGTTAATACTTTGCCAAGTTTGCTGTTGGCGAAATACTTCACGCCCAAGCTAAAGCGCAGTACTGCACCCAAGTTTGCGACCATTTCGGCCAAAGTTGGCAGCATTAGCGATAATCAGTTAGGTGGTTGGTACAGCTATCGAGCATCGAAAGCCGCATTAAACATGTTCCTAAAAACCATGTCGATCGAATGGCAAAGAGTGGTCAAACATGGCACGGTGCTTTCACTTCACCCTGGCACCACAGATACCGCTTTGTCGGCACCTTTTCAAACCAATGTCCCAGAGGGAAAGTTGTTCACGCCAGAGCGAGTTGCTAAGGATTTATTAGGCTTGATAGAAAAAGCAACCCCGCAAGATAGCGGGGCGTTTTGGGCTTATGATGGGACGTTATTACCTTGGTAAGAGAGCGCGTATAAACATTAATACAAAGGAAATAGCGTTTTCCAGAGAGGGTCGGAGTGACCTACGTTTTCGTTGATTTATTTCTTCGGCAACGCTCAGAACAATAAACGATTTCCTCCCAATTTCGCGCCCACTTCTTTCTCCAAGAAAATGGGCGCTGACAGACCGGACAGACTTTCATGGGAAGGTTGGATTTAAAACCTTTCATCGCGCTGAATGTTCACTCCTAATTTGGTTAAAACTACTTATCAAATAGGTACAGGTAATCGCCGTAGCCTAAACTCGCCATCTTGTTCACAGGTACAAATTTCATCGCAGCAGAGTTCATACAATAGCGTAATCCCGTCGGCTTCGGACCATCTTTAAACACATGACCTAGGTGTGAATCACCAAACTTACTGCGGATCTCCGTTCTAGGGTAGAGCAGTTTATAATCGGTTTTCTCCACGATGTAACCCGGGTTAATTGGTCGAGTAAAGCTTGGCCAACCTGTGCCAGATTTGTATTTATCAGTAGAAGAAAATAGCGGTTCACCGGTCACAATATCAACATAAATTCCCGCTTCTTTGTTGTCCCAGTATTCATTATCAAACGGACGCTCCGTGCCTTCTTCTTGCGTCACGTAATACTGTAGCTCTGTTAAGTTTGATTTGATTTCAGACTGAGCAGGTTTACTGTACGCTTTCACTTTCGAAAGCAGCTTTTTTTCTTCAATCAACTGTCGAAGTGTTTTAGGGCTTTCTTTTCGATCTTCACCAAACACTTCGTCGAGGTATTTATCGCGACCTGATGCGTAGCGGTAGTATTTGTATTTCAGACTACTCTTCTTGTAGTAATCCTGATGGTACGACTCCGCAGGGTAAAACTTTTCAAACTCGATCAGCTCTGTTTTCAACGGCTTTGGATAGATCATCGCCTTGTCGATTTCCATCATAAACTGCTTAGCAATCTGTTTTTGCTCCGCATTATGGTAGAAGATCGCTGGACGGTATTGAGGGCCACGGTCAACAAATGAACCTTTATCGTCGGTAGGGTCGATATGACGGAAGAAGTAGTCCAGCACTTGCTCGTAGTTCACGACAGCAGGATCGTACTTCACCTCAATCACTTCAATATGACCAGATTTACCAGAAGAGACTTGGCGGTAAGTCGGGTTTTCAATATGACCACCTGAATAACCTGATACAACATCGATTACGCCGGGCAGTTGCTCTAAATCCGATTCTGTACACCAGAAACAACCGCCAGCTAGCGTTGCGATTCTTGTATTCTCTGAAGCCTTCAGCTTATCCATCGTATCGGCGGTACCTGTTTTACTCAATAGTAGAAACAAGACTGGAAGTGCGAAGGAGAAACCGGCCAATAACTTAGACATATTCTTCATAGCTACCTCATCGTTATTTTTGTAGAAAGTGTTACTTAAATAAAAAGTGTTACGTATAGAGAAAGGTAACCGAGCGAAAAAATTACAGTAATGTTGAAAATTCCGTTGCCCTTTTATGCGATAGAGCTAAAGTATCGACAAGAAACACACCGCTAGTAAGGGCAACGATGCCTTGAATAAGCGATGCTAAATGAGGTAAATCATGCAAGCTGAAGTTAAATGGATAGAAGATTTTAAATTCCTTGGGCAATCTCAGTCGGGCCACTCCGTAGTGATGGATGGCAATGGCGGTGCAACCGCACCAAGCCCAATGGAAATGGTACTAATGGCTGCTGGTGGCTGTAGCTCTGTCGATGTTGTTGATGGTTTGAAAACAGCAGGCCAAAAGGTTTCGTCAGTTAATGCCAAGCTAACCACAGAGCGTCGTGAAACCGCACCGCGTATCTTTACGCAAGTGAATATCCACTTTGAAGTGTCAGGTGACGAGCTTGACCCAGAAGTCGTAGCAAAAGTGGCGGCTGACTCGCTAGAAAAATACTGCTCGGTTTGCTTAATGCTAGGCGAAGGTGTTGAGATGACCCACAGTTGGGAAATTGTGTAAGTTGACAGACTCCACAAAATATAAAAACAGGAAAGAGAAAAGTCCGGGCTTTTCTCTTTTTTTATTTCGCAGTTCACGTACCTTGTGAAGAATCTGAAAGCAGTAATTGCAGGTTGTAGGAGTCTTCCAGTGACAGAACTAGAAAAAATGATGTCTGGCCAGGTCTTTGATGGCATGGACAAAGAAATTGACGCCATTAGAAGCCATGCTCTTCAAGCACTTAGAGCGCTTAATAATAACACCGACGAAAGTCAGCGCGACGAATTGCAAAAGCAGCTATTTGGCAAGGTAGGCCGTTGTATTGTCCAGTCCCCTTTTCATTGTGAATTTGGTAAGACCATCGAAATAGGTGAAGAAACCTTTATCAACATGAACGTGGTCATGCTCGATGGTGCCAAAATTACCATCGGGAACCACGTGCTCATTGGACCGAGCGTGCAATTCTATACCGCTTCTCATTCTGTGGATTACCGAAGTCGCCGACGTTGGGAAACGTTTTGTAAACCCATCACGATTGAAGATGATGTGTGGATTGGCGGTAACTCCGTCATTAACCAAGGTGTAACGATTAGTGCTCGTTCGGTTATTGCGGCGAACTCGGTAGTCAACCATGATGTGCCGCCAGATTGTCTATACGGAGGCACGCCAGCTAAGTTGATTCGCCGTCTAAACGAAGAAGAGTAAGAATCGATAGTGATGGCATGATGACTCGCTTTACAGGCGTATGAGAATCATGCCATCAGAAAGGGATAATTCGTCAAGGAGTCTAAGATGTCGAACAAGACAGAAGTCCTCATGTGCCCTACATGTGGGGTAGAAACGCATCATGTCGTGGTGTTAGTTAGAAAAAAAAGTGGCTTTGAAGGCGATAAAAATCGCAACAAGAAAGAGTTCATCGCTGGCTTTCTCAAAAGTGTAGTGTTCGGCGCCTTCCTTGCTTCTATGGATGAATTTGAACGTCACTTGATCTGCGAAAACTGTGGTCATAAAACCATTCAATAGTAACTGATAGTCTTTCTTTCTCTGCATAAGTTCATAAGTGCGGTTTGAAGCACTGGTTATTCAAATCGCATCATCCTCTTTTAGTGTTTTTGCTCTTCTTGTGTTCCTCTCTCAAAAATGAGTCACATCAGTACGCATTTTAATCGCTTGGGTACAGATAACTCACTGCTATATATAATAAATTTTGGTGGGAAATACGTGTTTCAGCTCGATGTTTAAACTCTGTTCTATCGACACGTTTTGAGTCAGTAAACACTTAAATTTCGTTTACTTTATGTTGTACGCGGTGCAATTGTGTGAAATTGCTCACATTAATGTTTAATTTATGAAAAAATAATTAATGAATAGTAATTCACAAATATGCTGACCGTATGTGCTATTTAGTTTTGACTTATCTTTTGAATATTCACTTGGTGAATGTTTTGTTGTTTTTAGATTGACTGAAAGTTTGATTTTCTATTCAAACTTGTGAAAGGTTGAATCGATATATTAGAAAACATGAATTTGATCTTGTTTCTATCTTTTGTTTTAAATGCGAAATTCATTATTAACAACGGATGGTTTTGATGATTTCTCTTATGTGTATCCCACCAATTTTAGAAATTGAAAATTAAACTTTCTCAATACAATAACGACTAAAATTAAACGGAATGATGTTCTTATATTTTTATTTTATTTTAACTTATACATTTTGACTCATTCATTTTAACTGTTTTTGTTGATTTTAAGTTGTTGATAATAATTGTCTTTTAACTTTTGTTTTAATGGCGTTGCTTTGCTGCTTCTTTAATGTTGTGGTGTGTGGCTTTATTTATAAAAAGTCATTTTAAAGTACGTTTTTAAGCAAAGTAGAACGTGACAATACTAAGATAAATAGTATTAAAAAATTAAATAAGGATTTAACCATAAGAGTAATTTTATGGTTGATAGGTTTATTGGGGTTGATTATCTGAATTTTTATGGAATTTCATCCCAATAATCTGTTTGTCTTTAAGTTTATTCTAATGAACTTAATTCTCATGGAAGTTTCAAAACATGCAGCACACAACAAAGTGGATGATGACGCCGCTTGCAATGTTGTTGGGTACGCTGTTTTCAGCGCCATCATTCGCGGTGGAAACGAGTGTAATTGATAGCACTAGCACGCCTGAATCTACACAAAATGAAGGAGATACGTCCTGTATTGTTTGTAAGTTTAGTGGGGCCGTTTACCTATCTTACGATACAAACATTTACGATAAAGACGACTACCGTTCTGTCCGCAATTTCTCGTGGGGAGGCGATCTCGTTTATTCCTTTTCGAGCGACACAAAAGCCTATTTTTCTACGGGGGGCTATCGTGCCCTAGAAGATGAAGTCGGCACCTACGCGACAGATTCGGTGTTGGGCTTGCAATACACGAACCTATATCGCTTTGGAGATACAGGGAAAATCGGCGTTGCGGGTCAGCTCACCATTCCAACTTCAGAAACATCTCGTAAAGATGAACTGCACACCGCGGTTCGTTTAGATGTGCCGATCTCTTTTTCAGCTTGGAGAGTCGATTTTTCGGTTTCGCCAAGACTGAGAAAAAATTTCCACGAATACAAAACCATGGGTGGACGCTCGCTGACTGAGTGGACTTACTCGTTGTTTGCTGTTGCGGAAAAGTCGTGGGAATCGTTCGCAGTGGGGATTACGGCGTTAGGTGGTAACAGCATCAGTTATCAAGGTACGCGCAGAAGCAGTTGGCAGTATGAGGGGGCGTTGTACGGCACATACGAGCTTGATGAAAGCTGGTCATTGCTACTCGCGGCATCATCAACGGGTTTCTATCAAGATGCAGAGCGAGGCACCTTGGGCAACATCGATTTGTTGGACCAAGAGAAAGCGTCTTACATCGTGACAGTGACTTACTCCTTCTAGGAAAATAACAACAATTAAGGATATCCAAATAATGTTTAAAAACTTGACTCTGGTGTCAGCAATAACGGCCGCACTTGCAGGCTGTGGCGCAGATGATCAGGCGTATGACTATGTCGAAAGAGATGCAAAAGAAGTCGCAGTAAAAGATCTTAAAGACGGTCGTTGGTTTTACGTTCCGACGACTGGTGCCGCTCCACGCTTTGCTCTTAACCAATTCCCATTCTTGCAAGGTTCACCTCGTTACGTTGAGCTTTGTTTTACCAAAGAAGGTCTGGAAGTTCGCAGTTACGATAAAAACTACCCAGACGCGCATCTAAGCAAAGATGCTAATAACTACTGCGGTGAAGAGAAATTTGTCGCAGACGACGACGGCGTTAACTTCGCGCAAGTGCTGACGATTCCGGGTGACTTTGCGGCGTATCGCTGTCAAGAAGACGCGCATGGTGATTGCACCAACAAAGAAGAAACCAACGAAGACGCAAGCCTAAACTACAAGAAGAAAACCCACTTCACTCCTCGTCCTGAAGATCTCGAAATTGCAGAATTCAATATGGAAGATCTGTATGGCATTACTGAGGGCATTGATGAAATTGGCGCACCACGATTGATCTCGTGGGACTTTGACCCTAAAAACGGTCTTCTCAATTTCGAACTAGAGCGCACGTTCCGTATCGATTTAGATAATATTTCCGACTACATCAACTTTGCAACGAAAGCGAGCTTGGATGAAGCGCTTGTGGATGGCGCGTTTAAATCTCGGTTCTACTATTCGTTAGTTCACGAAAGTGAAGTGGCAACCGAAGGTTACCAACCGATCTTGTACCCAGTGGGTGATGAGAACGACATTGGTTTCTTCACCACGTCGACGAAAAAGCTTAACCCAGTCACGAATAAATACGACCGTGATGTGGTTTACCTCAATCGTTTCAACCCAGATCAAGGCTCTATCAAATACTACTTGAGCGATAACTTTTTTGAAGAGAAGAACAAGTTGTTCTTGGATGCAACGCTGCAATCGATCGAAAAGATGAACCAAGCTCTGAATGTATTTGGGGCGGATGCAGGCAAGCCTGAAATCGAGATTGTGAACAAAACCAAAGCGGCTGGTATTCACCCAGGAGATCTGCGTTACAACGTGATTAACCTGATTGACGAGCCTTTAGCGAACGGTCTGCTTGGCTATGGCCCGTCGGTTTCTAACCCGATGACGGGGGAAATCATCAAAGGCCACGTGAACCAATACGCAGGCGTTGCAAGAACGGGTGTGCCTTTCTATTGGGATAACTTGGCGCGTTTCTATAATCGTAATCAACTGGACTTAGATGGCTTAGATCCATTGCCAACCAGCAGCGAATCTGTGAAAACAGAAGTTGCGGATAGAATTGAAGCGCTTTCTACAATGGCGGCGATGGCTAGCCTGAAATCGGATGAAAACATTCATGCGCCGCTCGTTTCAAAAGAAGACATCGTTTCTGGAAAAGCAGCGACGAAGAGCCCAACTCAGCTAATGAAAAACTTCAATGATGACATGGAGTTTGAAAAGGTGGTTGAAGCTGAAGAGAACCGTTTGTCTTTCTGGGCAGAGAACAACGTCTATCCAATCGAAGCGTCGTGGGTTTCTTCAACCAACAAGGCCATGTTGGACAACTTGAAGTTGGATGACGAGCGTTACTTTGAGATCAAACTTGATGACGCAGGTAACGAAGTATCGCGTCAGCTTAAGCGTTGGAAATACCTGCCAAAAGAGTTGCAAGTGAAAGCCGCAGATGCGATTACGGTTGCGACTTACAGCAATACGCTTGTTCACGAGCTTGGTCATAACATGGGTCTGCGCCATAACTTTAAAGGCTCAAATGACAAAGCGAACTACTACACGCTAGAGCAAGCGCATCAACTCGGCTTGAACAACATTCCTGCTTACAGTTCGACAATGGACTACGCACCAAGCATGTTGGATGAAACGCCAACTTGGGGTCTGTACGACATTGCGGCGTTTAAGTTCGGCTACGGCCGTAAAGTCGAGACGATTCAAGATTCTTCAGGTTCAGCTCCTGCACCTGTTGCGAAACCGGCAGACAGTGCGAGCGATGAAGACAAAGCGGTATATGCTCGTTACCTCGCTGATCAGCAAGCCTACCAACAAAGCTTTGCATACAAGTTTGGCAACAATCCAGACAACACATCGCTGATGGTGTGTTCTGAAGTGAAGGCGCTAACGGGGGACGAGAAAGGCAAATCACTCTACAACTGTGACTTTAGCCGATTCGATATCGCTGCGTTGTCTGATGATCCTGAACTGAATGCGAAAACTCGTTATGGCGCACTTTACTACCTAGATAAAGTGAATGAAATTGAGCGTAAGTCTTACGATTTCTGTACCGATGGGAACGTTTCTCTAAACAGCGACTGTAACCGTTTTGACGAAGGTACAAACCTAGAAGAAATTGTTTCTTACGAGTGGCAGAACTATCTCGATAGCTATGATCGACGCAACTTGGAGTTATATGGGACCACAGGATTATTCTCGTCCGATTATCCTGGTTACTTAGTGCGCCGTTACATGGAAATGAGCGCTATCCGTGACAAGATGGAAGATCTTGAGCGCATCGATAACCTGTACACCAATTTAGGTTACACTTCGTCAACGGATAAGCCGGGTGATTTCTTATTGCGCCTTGCTTCAAACCCTCAATACTGTAGCGAAGGCAAAGCCGATAACTCATGGTTCTGTGATTACGCGAATGGGGCGAAAAAATCCGCGGCGTTCTTCCTTGATATCTTGCGCACACCAGAGCATCAATGTGTGATAGAAAATGCGGCAGGCAACCAAAAAGTGATTTCTTTTGGTCAACTGTTAGACAACAACTCACACCAAATTCCGGCTGATTACGATCTTTCAACAGCCAGCTGTTTTGATGATTTGGCAGCACGCTTTATCGAAGATTCAGATGAGGGCTATATAGCTGTTGCGGAAACTGCGAATGGACGCTTCCTAAACTCAATTGGTAGCTTTGACCCGGATTACCCTTGGTCAAATGCGGTGTCTGTGTTGGGTAACTGGCCAGACAAAGCGCTTGCTAGCTATTTCTTGGCACGTCGATTCTCGAACCGTTTTACTGATGAGGTGAGCTTTGCATCGCTGCTTGATATCCCTGGGGTGCAAGCTGAATACGAAGACATCATGGGCAACGTCGTGGCAAATGATGCGTTAAATACGCCAGTTAAATTGGTGGGTAAAGACGGTAAGGAATACATCAATCTAAAAGGTGTTACCGTGAACCTACACATCACTGAGCAAATGGAGTCCCTACCACCAATGCCTCGTGGTATTGCAAGATTCCTTGATATTGGTGCAGAAGGCCGCGGACGTGTTGGCGATGTCATCTTGAGAATGGGTGTGCGCCAAATGAAGTCTTACGACTACACAGTGAAGACTCGTGGTCAATCTCAGTTTGATACGTTTACGAAGCAACAAGACCGCTACGGTATTATCGCGGGTGACAAGGTTGAGTTTGTTATCGACGGCGAGAAGTTTGTGGCAACAAAAGCAAACAAGCTGGCTTACGACTACGCAAATCAACTGGTGACGTCCAAAGGTTACGATCTAAAAACTTACCTAGATAGCTATGAGCCTGCAACACTAAACAAGGTCGCAGAGAGCATCGATAGTGCTTGGGGGCCATTCCGAACAGCGATTGTCCCAGCGTTCCACGATCCTGTATTGCTGCTGGATGCGCCAATGGTCAACGCAATGAAGCGAACCATTGATGCGGATATTGCGGCAGGTGTGCTGTCGTTTAGCCAGTCGTTCATCAACTTTACGACAGCGAATGTGACTTCGGGTGATTTGGTCATCGATGCAACTTCAGGCACATTGAGCTATAAAGGTGGTAAAGCGCACGATGAGCTGAAAGCGTTCGAAGCTTACACAGATGCGATGCTTTTGATTTACAACGATCACGCCGAAGACATGATGTTCGCGGTCGACAATGTGTACGCAGGGTACATGGCGTCTTCAGATGCTGACAAAGAACTTTGGCTGAAAGATCTCAATATGATTCAAGCGTATTTGCGTGGTGATATCGGCGCTGTGGCTGGTGATTACTACAAGATGCTTGATCGCCTACCAACTGCAGTGAGTTTCCAGTAAATAACTCTTAATTCACTCATACAAAGGCCTGCAGCAATGCAGGCCTTTTTCGTCATAGGATTGATGGAATTTAGGAGTGAAAGATGATCTGTCCGTCTTCTGTCATCACAAGTGTCGCTTTGCTTTGTTCGATAAGTTGGGCAGCATAAGAAGGGGTAACTGCCTGCATATCACCTTTAGATCGAAGAGTTAAAGACTCCCACGCTTGATCTCGATATTTCCCTGCTTGGGTGTATTGAATCAGTACTTTCATAGCTTCACGCTCCGGTGTGGTTGACGTGCTACTTAAGTTAACGATCTTAGGTTGGTTGCGCATCTGTTAAAAATGAAACATTAGTTTAACTAAACGTGCCTTTCCAAATATCTCGCATTGAGCAGAGCAATTTAGAATCCTTGTGATGGAAGGATGAAGAACACTCAATCTTTCGATTCATACTGCGCAATATAATGTTTGAGAGATTTGGTTTCCGCACTCTGAAACTCTTCATCGTGCATACGCAGTGCTTGGATACGGTCGAGGCGGAACTGGCGGTAGCCATCGCGCAATTCGCACCAGGCGACCAGCGTCCAGACTTTGCCCCAAAAGAACTGGCCTAACGGTTGGATTTTTCTTTCGGTCACTTGTCCGCTTTCATCTTGGTAATCCAAACTGACCTTAAACTGATGATCAATCGCGTGGCGCAGAAGCTGCCCTCGTTTGGCAGTCTCGGATTGGGTGTGATAATCGGGCACAATCAGCGGACAATCTTCCACTTGTTGTTTGAGCTTATCGGGCAATACCGAAAGTATTTTGGTGGACGCAGAGTGAGACGCTTCGGCGAGTTCAACATCCGACCAGGCTCGAACCATCCGCATACCCAGTTCAAGCGCCATCATCTCTTTTTCTGAGAACATCAAAGGCGGCAGATGAGAGCCAGCTTGCAACAGGTAGCCAACACCTGCTTCACCTTGAATCGGAACACCAGAACTAAGCAACGACTGAATATCGCGATAAATCGTACGTTCGCTAACTTCCATTCTTTCTGCGAGCTCTTTCGCTGTCACGGCGTAACGCTTTGCGCGCAGAAGCGTCAGTAGCTCAAACAGTCGTTCTGATTTGCTCATGATGTTCCTTATCTAGACCTACTGGTTGTTAGTGGTAGTGTGGCTGATTACTTCTCTAGCTCACTGCACATTTTTAAGTTGTGATGTTTAAGCTCGAAGCTTTCGCAGTCAATCATTGATAACAGAGGCTGAAATTCAACGGCTTGCTTAATCTGTTTTCCCGCCTGTTTTGCATCGTCCATTGAACGCCAGTAAATGATGTCTGTCCACACACCGTCAGTCGCTTCGTGACTGAGTGAGCGATACAAAAAGCCCGGCAGATTCTTCACAAACGTTTGTGACTGTTTGGCAGCGGCGATCACGTCTTGCTCTGTTGTGCCTGCGGTTAGACGAAATTGCACAGTTTCGATAACGGTTTCCATATTGTGATTCCTTATTGGTTTTGGCGGATTGCCTGTTGAGTTCCAAATAAGGTTACGCGGATGGAATGTCAGAACGTGTCAGTAGTGAAATCTCACTCACTTATCATCAATATGGTTATTTTTCTGGGCTATTGTAACGATCCCAGTAAGGTAAATCTGTGCCGAGCTTTTCGCTGATAAAATCGATAAAGGCTCTTACTTTCAACGGCATGTGCTTGCGCTCAGGGAACACCGCATAAATGGCGTGTTCTGGTAGAGAGTACTCTTCCATCACCGGTTTTAGATTTCCTGCGGCAAAGTCTCTTCCTGCAATAAATGTTGGCAGTTGAGCAATGCCCGAACCTCTTAACAGCAACTGGCGAATGGCTTCGCTGTTATTGACGATAAAGTTTCCTTTTGGAAGTACCTTGTATTCGCTGCCGTTGTTGATGAACATCCATTCGACGCCGCCACGGAAATAGGAGTAGCGCAGGCAGTTGTGACCGACTAAATCACTTGGTTTTTGTGGTGTTCCAAACTCCGCTAAGTAATCTGGTGAGGCACAAAGCACACTTTTACAAGGGGCGAGACGTTTTGCGATTAGATTGGAAGAGGTGAGTTCACCAATACGGATCCCCAAATCAAAACCGTCTTTAACCAAATCGACCATTTTGTCTTCGAGGTTTAAATCCACTTCAATTTTCGGGTAACGAGCGAGAAACTCGCTGATCAAAGGCGCGATATGCAGCACACCGAAAGACATCGGCACGGTAATTTTGAGCCGACCTTGTGGCGAGCCTTGCAGTTCCGATACCGCGTCTACGCCTTGCTGGGCTAGGTTGAGCGCTTGAGAGGCGTACTCAAAATAGCGTTCTCCTGCTTCGGTCAGGCTCAGCTTACGTGTAGTTCGATTAAGGAGACGAATGCCCAAATCGTCTTCTAGTTGGTTGATGCGTTTGCTGATCGCCGATTTCGTCAGATTCAGCTGTTTGGCCGCAAGGGAAAAGCTGCCGCATTCGACAACAGCAACAAAAACGGGCAGGGAGGCAATCGCGTTCACATCAATCTCCTATTATCGTGAAGCATTTATTGTTGAGCACAAGGATACAATTAATTTCCAATTATAGAGATTATCTTCAAGAAGAAAACAATCTAGACTATGCACCAGTATTACGACCTTGATTTTGGGAAGAAGAAAATGAAGTACGATTGGATCCTGTTTGACGCTGACGAAACCTTATTCCACTTTGATGCTTTCAAAGGTTTACAGCTTATGTTTTCTCGCAAAGGCGTAGATTTTACTGAACAAGATTTTGCTCATTACCAAACCGTAAACAAACCGCTTTGGGTGGATTACCAAGACGGCAAAGTAACGGCAGATGAGCTAAAACATAAGCGTTTTACCGAGTGGGCTGAGAAGTTGAATACCACAACAGCAGATCTCAATAGCGCATTTTTAGAAGCAATGGCCGATATTTGCAGCTTGTTGCCAGGTGCAAAAGAGCTGATGGAAGCGCTGCAAGGCAAAGCTAAAATGGGCATCATCACCAACGGTTTTACAGAGTTGCAAGCAATTCGCCTTGAGCGCACAGGGATGACTGAGTACTTCGATAAAGTGGTGATCTCTGAACAAGTGGGCGTAGCAAAACCGGACTTAGGTATTTTTGAATACGCGATGCAGCAAATGGGCAACCCATGCAAAACGCGCGTACTGATGGTGGGTGACAACCTGCATTCCGATATTCTGGGTGGTAATAATTTTGGTATTGAAACTTGCTGGTTAAATACCACAGGCGCAAGCGTCGATGAGCGTATCGCACCAAATTACACCGTTGAGTCTTTGAGTGAACTAAAGAACATTTTGGTGGCGTAACCGAATCGGGTATTATTCCGCAGTAACCCTCAGAAAAATCAAGGAATAACCATGTCAGACATCAAACAGCTAGACAGCAAAGTCGTTTACCAGAATAAGTGGATGACGGTGCGTGAGGACAAAATTTTACGTCCGAGCGGCGCAGAGGGCATCTATGGTGTGGTCGACAAACCTGATTGTGCTGCGATTCTGGCTATCGATAACGGGATGATTCACTTGGTTCAGCAGTACCGTTACACCGTAGGCCAACGTTGTTGGGAGATCCCACAAGGGGCGTGGGAATCAAACCCAGATGCGGATCATCTTGAGCTTGCCAAAGGCGAGCTGCGTGAAGAAACGGGCATGCAGGCGAGCGCAATGGCGTATGTTGGCGCGCAGTTTATCGCATACGGCTTTTTGAATCAGACATGTCACGTCTACTTCGCCACTGATTTAACGGACGTGGGCAATCAACTCGACAGTGAAGAAGAGGATTTGATCACTCGCGCTTTTTCTGTTGAGGAGTTCGAACAGATGATGATCGACGGCACGATCAAAGATTGTGTCACCATCGCCGCTTATGGTTTGGCGAAGCTGAAGAAATTCATTTAGTTATCCATGACGATTTTTTAATGAAAACAGCGGCCTAGTGCCGCTGTTTTTAGTTTGGGTGAGTTCGTTGAGCCATCGCTTACTCGTCGATTTTCTTACCTAAGATTTCCACTTGCGCTTTTTTGGTCACCCCCGCGACTTGCAGCGCTGTGCTGCCAACCGATTCATAGTTCAACTCGATTTTGTCTAACTTCGCGTTATCTTTTGTTGGTAGGCTTAAGCTTCTTGATGACATGCCTTTAGTCAGAACCCCTAAACTGTCGAACGTCTTTTCCTGACCATCTTTCATGATTACTTTAACGCTTTTCAGATCGACCGTACCTTGCGTACATTTGATTTTTATGTGGCTGAAACGAGCGTTAGCAAATGGTGACAGTGGATTGACTGTGTCGGTTTCCGATTTAAAACTGACGGTCTTATCTGCAATCTTATCCCAATCGTTGTCTCCTGCAACCGATTGGAAAGAGGCTACAGCCGCTAAAAGACAGAGTGCGATGGTGTTGAACAGTTTCATAGCTTTTCCTTACCTTAGGTTTAGATATTCTGTTTAATCAGTTCGATGACGTGTGTGACTTCGTCTTGAGTTAAAGCCCCTTCTTTCACGAATAAAATTTCGCCTTGTTTATTTTGTACGATAATCGCAGAACTTTCTTGCTGCAGATCCCAAGTTGTTGCTAATACGCCATTTTTGTCTAACACCATGGAAGACCAAGAGAATGTCTTTTTGCTGTCCTCTGCCGACGATTTTACAAATGTACCGGTTCCCCAGATGGCGTCTTCTTGGTTGATCACGGTTGTGGTCTGATACTGATCTTCAGGAAAGTGAGCGGCAGTGATTGCTGACATCAGCGGCGCGTTCATCTCTTTAGCTTTACTACGACCTGCAATGGCTTGTATCACACGGACTTTGCCTAACATCTGCTGAGTTGCCCAAGGTTGATAAGCCACATCGTCTCCTTGCAGCGTCATTTCGCCATAGGTATCAATGCTGACGGAAGGGGTGGTTTGACCGACAGAAAGGTTATGAGAGAAGGCGAGTGTCGGGGCGAGTGCGAGTAAGAGTGACAGAACAGATGGAGTTTTCATTGGGGGTTCCTGTAACTAAGTGAGGTTAGAGCGAATCAAAATAAGGGGCAAATACGATGCCCCTTATCGGATGTGGCGTTTAGTTAGAAAGTACAACGCGCGCATTTAGCGGTTGCAGCGGACGATTGTTTTGTCCCATGACTTCCATCAGTTTCGCGGCTTGATCTTTGGATAAGGTTTGAGTGTCTTTAAGCACAAACCATCGCACACCTTCTGAACATGGTGGTGTGGTTAAAGAGCCGTTAAATCGATAGTAGTTTGCAGCTTTTGGCAGTAAGTCGTTAATCTCAATAGTATCTTTAAAGAAAGTGGTTTGATTCTCTTGTGGGATTGCGTTGATCAGTTTAGACAGTGCTGCGTTTTGATCGCCAGCATCAAACATCACCGAAATTACCGCCAACTCGTCGTCTGCGTTGGCGTGTACAAAGTGCGCTTCAAGTGGATATTGGCGGCCTTTGATTTGGTTTTCTGAAGGTGTGTGGAAATGGAACTGTTGCAGCTCGAACGTCTCGCCATCGATGGTGAAGCTGTTACGTCCGTTCACTTGCGCTTGCAGCGTATGACCATTGTTGGTTAAACCAATGACCTGACCAGTGTACGAAAGGTTCAGTGCTTCCAGTTTTGCATCGGCTGGGTTGTCGATGTTGATTGGGCTTTGGTTTTTCGTGGTTGCGCAGTCTTTGGCGATTTCTCCCCAGTGTTCTGGCCCGTGTTTGTCATTGCCATAGCCCCATTCCGAAGCCTGAGCCGCGCTTAGAGTGAGAAGTGAGAGTGAAAAAGCAAGTAGTGTTTTGTTCATAATAATGTCTCTGTTCGGTCGCTTTGATAAGCGTTGTTACAAGGCAATGACCTAGAGGTTTGATCACTGCCTGACAAATTAGAAACGGTGGCTGAGTTGGGCACCAATTAGGAACGCATTTGAATGGGTCACACCCGTTACCATCGGTGCAGGAACACCTTCATACGCGTACTCTTCTACGTTGACATCTTCACCAATCAAGTACGTCATGCCGATGTCAACCGTGGTATCTGATGACCATTGGTAAGAGGCACCCGCAGATAACCAGTGACGGTTCGAATCTGGAATAGAAAGCGAAGTCAGCTCATCGACAGGTGTTTTGTCGAACATGTAACCCGTGCGAAGTGTCCAACGTTCATTGGCGTACCAAGTCGCACCGATGGAGTAGTGCGCGGAGTCTTGCCACTGAAAATCTTTTAGCAACTGATCATCAGCTTTCAAGCTGTCAAATGCTGACCAACCAATCCACTGCACAGAATAGTGCAGGGCAAATTTAGGTAAGACGCGGTGATAACCGGAAAACTCCGCAATATCCGGTAGCGGCATAGCAAGTGAGTCGTACGATTCGCCAGCAAAGTGGATGTCACCCTTGGCATCGATGTTAGGGCTGTGCTTGTAGCTCAAACCCAAGCGATGACGTTCGTTAAACTCGTACATCATGCCAATGTTCGCGCCAAGCCCAATGCCGCCAGCTTCCACATCAAGTGCGTTGCCTTTTACGGCTCCGCAACGTTGTTCTAGTTCGTTTCCAAGTATGTTCCCACCAACGCAAACACCCACGTCCATATCGCGGTACAGCTCACCAGAGCCGTAAATCACATCAATACCACCACCGATACTAAAACGATCGCTCACCTTGTATGCCAAGCTTGCGCCAAGGTTGACACTCGCTACGCTGGTGACACCGCCAAAAACAGGTGCGCCATAGTTTGGTTTAAACTCCATGTCGGTTCCGAAGTTGGAGTATGCCGATAAGCCTAGATACCAGTCGTCGTTGATAGGGTGAATAAAGTAAAAATTGGGTACAACGGCTGGTTGACCAACGCCATCGACGTCATCAATGTCGGTCACGGTTTGAGAGAAGGACGGGGTAATGTCAACTTGAGGGGACGGAGGAAAACCGCCCATACCAACATTGACATCCGCATTAATGTTAGCTCGATGATATTGCGCATTTTTAACGGTAACGTCAGGTTTGACGTAAGTGACACCGAACGATAAGGCATTTTGTTTAAACAGCGTCATCGCTGCGGCGTTGCGGCTGACTACAGACGCATTATCACCAATAACAGCATCACCAGCAAAAGCACGACCAAGACCCGTCGCCGAATGTTCGTTAATTTGAAAACCACCGGCATACGCCGTCGATGAGGCTAACCCGATTAATAAATAAATCGGTGAAAGAGTTAATTGTCGCTGCATGTTTTTTCTCATGAATTAATTAGAGGTTGTATTGCAACGAAAAGAAGTAAAATAAACAAATCTGACCAGTACATTTAGGGGTAAAACTAACAGTATGTTGACAATAAATAGATTTAAATTAATAAATATTTATTGATGAATTTATTAATGGTTGATGTCGTGAATGTGGTGATTATTTTACGTGTAAATTAAACTCAGAGCCCCTATTTTTATTTTTGCGGTATTACTTCTCTATTTTTATTGTGCTGACTGTCCCCTAACAAACAGAGGCAAATCCAGCGATAAAGTGTCCGTGATGGAAACTCTGAGTCATTTGTATTTCCATTGCATCCCAACGTTGGTAGTTCGAATCAGCAAGAGAACTATCGTTTTAAACCCACATGACACACTCCTCTCGGTCTTACCTGTGTTATGTGGGTATTTTTTATTTCACTTGTCACTTAACTCCTCTTGAAATTCAATAATTAAAAATGGCCATAATGAAATCTAAATGGATGGAATGTTGAATAATTTTGGATTTTACTGGTTTGTTGGTATTTAAAAGTTTTGTTTATAATACTTATAACTTGAATTTCTATATTAAAAATGATCTTTGTTATATTTATTGAATGATAAAGTTTTGAAGTGACTATAATATCTCGGATTTTTCACGTTAGTGAAGTTATTCATTCAGTTTCTTGACGTTAATTTACCTATCTTTACGTCTCGTACCCTGTACGGCTAAGACAAATAGCAGTATAAAATCAAAACGATTATTTACTTCACTCCTGCTATGAAACTCAATAAAAAATGGCTCGTTTTGTGTGGCCTACTTGCTATTGGTGCTGGTGGTTATCATTATCTGCAACGTCCAGAACCCATTTCTCCTTACGCGACAGAAGTCGTTCGCAAAGGCAATATCGAAAAGGCGGTATTAGCTAACGGCATGTTGCAAGCGTCCAAATTGGTGAATGTAGGTGCGCAAGTATCTGGGCAAATTCAACGCCTCGCTGTGAACTTAGGGGATGAGATAAAACAGGGGGACTTGATTGCACAGATTGACAGCCTGACTCAGCAAAACAGCCTCAAAGAAGCCCAAGCGTCTCTTAATAGTCTCAACGCTCAGTACCAGGCTAAGCAAGCGCAGATTAAACAAGCAAACTATGAATACGTGCGCCAAAAAGGCATGTTGGCAGCGAAAGCGAGCTCACGAGCTGATTACGAGAATGCCGAAGCGACGCTCGCCATCTACAAAGCCGAGTTAGCGCAACTGGATGCCGAAATCGAGAAAGCCAAAATCAACGTCGACAATGCGCAGTTAGATCTCGGTTACACCACCATCAACGCACCGATGGATGGCACGGTGGTCTACACCGCGGTGGAAGAAGGACAAACCGTAAACGCCAATCAAACCACGCCAACTATTATCGAGTTAGCCAAGTTAGATACGATGACGGTGAAAGCTGAAATTTCGGAAGCAGATGTGATTTTTGTTCACCCAGGCCAAACGGCGCTGTTCACCATTTTAGGTAAACCGAATCAGCAGTTTAAAGGTACATTGCGCGCCATTGAGCCGGGGCCAACCATCATGGATGGCGATGACAGCGATTTGAGCATTTCAGATAGCGACGCCATTTACTACAACGCTGTATTTGATGTGAAGAACCCGCAAGGTATTTTGCGCATCGGCATGACTGCGCAAGTTTCGATTGTCCTTGAGCAATCGGAAAATACCTTGATTGTCCCTTCACAAGTGCTGCAAAAATCTGGCGGCAAAGGCAACTATACCGTGCCAGTGCTTGAACAGGGCCAAGTGGTGCAAAAGCCCGTGACAGTGGGTATTAACAACAAAGTGAACGCAGAAATTCTCTCAGGTTTGAAGGAGGGCGACCAAGTTGTTCTTGGCAATGCTATGGATGGAGAATCATCAAGCCGAGGTGATCGTCGTCGACCTCCAATGAGGTTCTAAGATGAGTGACGTGCTTTTAAAAGTTGAGGATTTAACTCGACGTTTTGTCTCTGGCGACGAGTCGCTTACTGTGTTGAACCACATTAATTTAGAGATAAAACGCGGTGAAATGGTCGCGATCGTGGGGGCTTCGGGCTCAGGTAAATCGACGCTGATGAATTTGCTCGGCTGCTTGGATAAACCGTCCAGCGGTCGATACTTCATTAATGGGCAAGATGTCTCGACGTTGGAATCCGACCAACTGGCGGAACTGCGCCGTGAGTATTTTGGCTTTATATTCCAGCGTTACCATCTGCTGGGGGATTTAACCGCGGTGGCAAACGTTGAAGTACCTGCGGTTTACGCGGGAGTTCCTCATCGTCAAAGAACGGAGCGAGCGCAGTCACTATTGGCTCGCTTGGGGCTGGAAGATCGTTTGACTCACAAGCCCAGCCAGCTGAGTGGTGGCCAGCAACAGCGCGTGAGTGTTGCTCGTGCACTGATGAACGGTGGTGAGGCGATTCTCGCTGATGAGCCCACTGGCGCATTAGACAGTCACAGTGGGCAAGAGATGATGGCTCTGCTTAAAGAGTTGCATCAACTTGGGCATACGATCATCTTAGTGACTCATGATATGAACGTGGCGAACTTTGCGGATCGCATCATTGAAATCAAAGATGGTGAAATCATTGCAGATACGCCAAATGCACAAGTTGTAATTAATGAGCAAGCAGAAAAGACACCGAGCGCATCTTTTCATCGCGCAGCGCAAGCCGCCAGTAAGTGGTGGAAGTGGGACAGTTTTATTGACGCGCTAAAAATGGCGTTGCTGGCGATGTCTAGCCACAGAATGCGCACGTTTTTGACCATGCTCGGCATCATTATTGGTATAGCCTCGGTGGTTTCCGTGGTGGCACTAGGTAATGGTTCACAACAGCAAATTTTGTCGAATATTTCATCCATGGGAACAAACACCATTGATGTCAGGCCGGGCAAAGGGTTTGGTGACCGCCGCTCCGGACGAGTGAAAACGCTAACCGCCGACGATGCTAAATCGTTGGAGAGTCTGCCTTTTGTCGACAGTGTCACGCCGTCTTTATCCAACAGCTTAACCGTGCGTTACGCCAATCAGGATGCAACCGCGTCTGTGGAAGGGGTTGGGGAAGATTATTTCCGTGTGCGCGGTTATGAGATCGCCAAAGGTCAGTTTTGGGATGAAGAGAGCGTGAATTCGCTCGCCCAAGAAGCAGTGATTGATGACAACACCAGAAAGGAAATGTTTGCGGATAGAAATCCGATTGGTGAAGTGATTTTTCTTGGTTCATTGCCAGTGCGTATTGTGGGTGTCACGCAGAAAAAAGAAGACGCGTTTGGTAACAGCGACGCGCTGAAAATTTGGGTGCCATACACCACTATGTCGGGACGCATGATGGGACAACGCTACCTCAACGGCATTACTGTACGGATTGATGAGAACGCCCCAAGTGCGGCGGTAGAGCAGAGCATCATCAACTTGTTAAAAATGCGCCACGGTACAGAAGATTTCTTCACGATTAACACTGACACCATTCGTCAGAGCATCGAGAAAACCACCGCAACCATGACGTTACTGATCTCAGCGATTGCGGTGATCTCCCTAATTGTCGGCGGAATTGGCGTAATGAACATCATGTTGGTGTCGGTGACAGAGCGCACGAAAGAGATCGGTGTGCGAATGGCTGTAGGTGCGCGGCAAGCGGATATTTTGCGTCAGTTTTTGATTGAAGCGGTACTAGTGTGTTTGTGTGGTGGCATTGCTGGTATTGGCTTGGCGTTTTTGATTGGTTTTGCATTCAGTACATCTGGCAGCAGCTTCCAAATGATTTACTCAATGAACTCGATCATCTGGGCGTTTATTTGCTCAACGTTGATTGGCATCGCTTTCGGCTTTTTACCCGCTCGCAATGCCGCCAAACTCGATCCTATAGAAGCGCTAGCGAGAGACTAAAAATGAGTAACACAATGAAATTCAAGACTCGATTGGTCGCGGCTGCCTTAAGCGCAGTGTGGTTGTCAGGTTGTGGTTCGCTTATGCGTAGCGACTATCAAGCTCCTGAGGTGCAAGTGCCTGCAAATTGGCAACAGATGCAT
The DNA here is from genome assembly GCF_034321865.1 of Vibrio sp. PBL-C16. Classification (NCBI taxonomy): domain Bacteria; kingdom Pseudomonadati; phylum Pseudomonadota; class Gammaproteobacteria; order Vibrionales; family Vibrionaceae; genus Vibrio; species Vibrio sp. PBL-C16. The sequence goes on from NZ_JAXLNY010000001.1 coordinate 1,508,634, forward strand.
GTTGCGGGTGATGTCAGTATGGATCCTTGGTGGTTGGCGTTTAACGACCCAACGCTTAATCAATACATTACTCAGGTGTTGGCTCAAAACAACGATTTGACGCTGGCAACGCTAACGCTAAAGAAAGCGCGTTTACAGCTGGGTTTAACGCAAGATGACTTTTTCCCTACGTTGAGTTCTTCCACATCAGGACAAGTTCAAAAATCTCTTGATAGCGGGGAATCGGCAGATAGCTACAGCACTAACTTGTCCGTCAATTACGAGTTGGATTTGTGGGGAAAAATCTCGGCAGACGTTGACCAAGCCAAGTGGACGGCGATGGCAAGTCAACAAGATCGCGAGGCGACCGCACAAAGTTTGGTGGCAACGACGGCATCGTTATATTGGCAAATCGGCTATCTAAAACAGCGCTTAAACCTCAGTCAGCGTAATGTGGCAGACGCAGCTCAAACGCTACAATTGATTGAAAAACAGTACCAACTTGGCGCTGTGGATCAGTTAGATGTGCTTGAAGCCAAACGTACGTTGGCAAGCTTACAAGCGCAGCAAAGTGAGTTTGAACAGAGTTTACTTGAGGCAAACTACGCCTTTGCGATTTTGTTCAATCAACCGCCGAAGAGCATCAGTGCAAACATCCAAATGCTGCCTGAAGGCGATATGCCATCGTTGAGTGTTGGTGCTCCGTCTGATTTATTGATCCGCAGACCCGACATTAAAGCAGCGATTTACGAAGTCAAAGCCGCGCTAGCAAATAAAGACGCAGCAGATTTGGACTATTTGCCTAAGCTGACGCTCACTGGGGCTTTGGGGGGATCGTCACAAGCGCTCAAAAACCTGCTTTCCAACCCGATCGGCAGTTTAGGTGCGGATATGACGCTACCGTTTTTGCAGTGGAATGAGATGAAAAACAGCCAAGCCATTGCCGATTTAGACTATCAATCGGCCATTGTGAGCTATCGCCAAGTGTTGTACGCCGCATTCCAAGATGTCGAAAATGCCTTGTCGGCACGAGAAAAATTGAAGTATCAAGCGGCGCGTTTACAAGAACAATATGATGCCGCAAGTGCCGCTGAGTCCATATATGCTGCGCGGTATCAGTATGGCTCGACATCGATCATGGACTATTTGAATGCCCAAGAAGACACCAGAAACGCACAAGCTTCTTTGTTGGAGAACCGCTACAACCAGTTTCTCACTCAGGTTACGCTTTACCAGTCTTTAGGAGGAACCGACGTTGCGCCGTTGTAATTAGGTGTCAGCTCACACTAGCGAAGCGCCATGCAACAAAGCCTTTTTGAAGGTATTACTGGTCCCATGAATGGGACCAGTAATAAAAGCTTAAGTTACTTGGCGAACTTCTTGAAAGGTGCATCAACCGGGGTGTCAGCTAGGTGATTGGTGTAGTTACTCATCACTTTTTGCGCTAGACCAAGAACAATTTCAAGCAGTTGCTGCTGTCCGTAACCCGCCGCAAAGAATTTCTCTATCTGAGACTCTTCCACTACACCACGTTGGCGCACCATTTGAAGCGTTGTCTCTCGTAGTGTTTCAAGTTTTTCGTCTGCCAATGGTGTTTGGTTGACGAGAGCATCGACAATCTCCTGATCCACTTTCATTGACGCCGCGATCGCACTATGAGCAGGAACGCAGTAGTGACAACCATGTTCAACGTTGATGGTTTGCCATACGACGGTCAATTCTTCTGCGTTAAATGATGTTTGTTGAAAGAGCTCATGCACAACTTGATAACCCTCAAGCAAGGTTGGCGCTTCAGCCATAACAGCATGAAGATTTGGTAGCATGCCAAACGCTTTGACTGAATTTTCAATCAGGTGCTTTGATCCTTCGGGTGCGTTTTCTGCGGTATACAGTTTAAATTCTGCCATGTTTAAATCTCCTGTAATTGGATATGAGCGGATTATGCAAGAACAGGATAGTTGATTTTGAGCGGTCGCTCAATATAAAATTGAGCATATGTTCAAAATTGATAATTGCTCATGGCGAATACAAAGAAATTCCAACGTGATGAAGTGGTGAAAGCCGCCTCGGATCTATTCTGGAAGAAAGGTTTTCATGCAACATCTACACGTGATTTACAAGATAGCGTTAATCTGCGTCCTGGAAGTATTTATGCGACGTTTGGGTCAAAAGAGGGGCTATATTGTGAAGCGCTAAAAATGTACGTTGCGAACTTACAAGCCCTGTTTGAGTTGCATTTAGCTCAGAACACAACGGTTCTAGATGCAATAGAAGCTTTCGCGATTGATGTGGTTATCAATCAGCGAGACTCTAATCCCAGTGAAGTGTGCATGTTAGTCAAATCAGCAAGTGAATTTGCTGAGGATTTTAATGCGCTGCGCAATCAAACAAACAGCTTAGCAAACCAATTTGAATCTTTTCTTGCAAAGCTGTTTGAGCGAGCAATCGAGAATGGCGAAATTGAAGCCCAGGATACATTGCTTCTTGCTCAGTTGTTCCAGGTTCAGTTTACGGGTATACGAGCCTACTCATACCGCAGTGATGATGTAACCTTAAAGACGTTGATCTCTATTATGGTGAACAGCTTCCGCGGTAACGTACCAAAACAGAACGCTGAATGAGACTGCTCAAAGTCAACGTCTCTAAATCAACGGCTTGAAGTAAGCGAGCTCAAATAAACCCGTTATCGGGGGTCGATATCGATAAAAAATGACCACGAAGCATCGTGGTCATTTTTATGCAGATTAACTTGCAATGAACAACAACGGCTTATTAAAAGCGAAACTCTTCTAAGTTATTGCTGCTTTCTAACATTTTTTCAGCCACATAACGATGCGTTGCTGTGGTTGGGTGAGTCACATCCCAGAACACGAACTTATCTGCGCCAGATGCTGCACATTCAGAACGTAATGAGTGAGTGTACATGTAGTCAACAGAGGATGAACGGTTGATGTCTAAGCAAGGGTCGCTTGCATTTACGAAACCGTGTTCTTCTGGTGCCGAGGTTAACTTCTCAAACAGTGCGTGTGTATCAAACAATGCGATGTTGTAGCCTTGGGCTTTGTAGTACATCGCTTGTGCTTTGATGAACTCGTTCATCTTCAATACTTTCGCACGAATCGTTTCAATTTCTTCCTGTGTTGAGTATTTGAACTGTGGTGCTTTGGTTGCATCTGGCAGTGTCATCAACATGAAGTTCTTCGCGCCAGCGTCTGTTAAACGAATCAGAGCTTCAGCGTAATCCGCTTTTACTTCCGGCACGCTACGGTTGTAGTTCATGAAGTCATTTAAACCAAACTCTAACGTAAACAATGTGTTAGCAGGGTTGTAGTTCTTCGCCAGCTTTGTGTAGGTTAAGTAAGAAGAAACTTGTTCGCCGACACCAGTTAGCGCGATGTATTGGTTTTCACCTGCTGCGCCACCAACTGCCCAGTTGTATAGCGGTAAGTTTTTGGCTTTAGCAACGTATTCCGTCCAAACAAAACCGTTTGAGAAGTGACCCAAGAACCAGCTATTCGGGTTAGGGAAGCGCCATTGGGACGCGTTAAAGATGTTGCCTGTATCAGACAAGCTATCGCCCAAAGCCACTACTTTGTTTATTTGATCTGGTTGCATTGCAGCATCATTGCTCCAGATCGTGTGGTTATAAGAATAACGATTGTCAGCAGCAAAAAATGTAATGTCTGCGTTCTCGTTCGCTAGATCTAGTGTTTCTTCACAACGCTGACGAATTACGTTTTGTGAGGTATTGGTGTAGAACATGTTTTTAAATGAAACAGAGCTCCACCAATAGCCATCGATAGTGAAGTCACTACCATCTTGGTTTTTTGCCCATTTCCAATCGGTAGCCGCATCGTCCTTAGAGTGGCTCGTACGATACCAGCATCGAACGTACGTATAAGTTTGATTTTCTTGCGCGCTAACCACTTCAGCCGCAGAAACCATTGCTGGTGATAAAGTTGGCTCCTCTGCAATGGCGGAGGCAAGCGGAAGTAATGCAGTTAATAGTGTGATTGTTTTTTTCATCATTCACTCTTCTTGTAATGGTTATTGTTCCGAATGCGTGAATACGCTCGGCTATAACAGTATTTAGATGAGAATTTTTCTCACTAAACCTTCTAATTCTGAGTAAATGCTCAAGACAGTCAACAACTAAATATTCAATATTTCAGTTTTGGCACCACGGTCAAAAAATCCATTCAGCATAGCAATCGATTAAATGGGTGATATTTAGAATAATTACTCACTAACATTAATTTAACATTCACTTTTTGTTAATTAAGTAATTGCTTTATAAGGTTTTGTAGATAATTTTTAATGTTAACTTAAAGTGTTTATTGAATGATCTTTTGTACAAATTTGTATATTCATGAAACAAATTGTTTGGCATTTTTGCTCTGTAAACTATAGCTGAAGCTCTCATGCAAACATCATGATGATGACTTTTCATGAGAATATAGTGAATAAAAATTAGCTCAAATAAGGAATAGGGCAAATGCACTACACAACAAGTAAAAAACAAGGCTTATTTTCGTTGTCTGCCGTAGCAATAGCACTGACCACTTCGATGTCAGCGTTTGCGGCTCCACCAATGGGATTTGATGAATCTAAGTTACCGACGAAGTACATCGTCAAATTCAAAGAAGATGCAGTCAGCCGTTCTTCAATGGGGGGTAACTCATTCTGGGGGCCACGAATCGCGCAGGAGTCTGTTCTAGAACAGGTGAAGGCACGTAAGGTGGAAAAACTGGGCAATCGCGCCATTTACAGCGTTGAATTGGATGGCGATGACTTAGAGCCGCTTCGCAACCGTAGTGATGTGGAATACGTGGAAGTCGATCCACCTCGCTATTTGCTCAGCGAAACGACTCCATGGGGATATGAAGCGGTTAATGCTCAACTGTTAGCTGACTTCAATGCGGGTAATCGCACTGTATGTATTATCGATTCAGGGTACGACATTTCGCACAACGACCTAAGCGGAAACCGCGTTGCTGGTACTAACGATAGTGGTACGGGATCATGGAGTGATCCGGGTAACAACAATGCCCACGGTACTCACGTCGCGGGTACGATTGCTGCGATTGCCAACACCGAAGGTGTAAAGGGTGTGATGCCAAACCAGAATGTGAATTTGCACATCGTGAAAGTATTTAACGAATCGGGTTGGGGTTACTCATCTGGGCTTGTTAAAGCAATCCAAACCTGTGCCGATAATGGTGCTAACGTTGTGAACATGAGCCTTGGTGGTAGTCAATCAAGCCGAACTGAGCAAAATGCACTGCAAAATATTTACGATCAAGGCGTTCTATTGATCGCCGCAGCGGGTAATGATGGCAATACAGCGCACAGCTATCCAGCTTCTTATGACTCAGTGATGTCTGTTGCGGCTGTTGATAATCAAAATGATCATGCAGCGTTCTCACAATCTACTAATCAAGTTGAGATCTCAGGCCCGGGTGTGGCGATCTTATCAACGGTTACGGTAGGTGAAGGTAAACTTTCTGATATTACCTTGAATGGTGTCAGTCAGTTTGATCGTGGGATTGTTCCTCACAATCGTTTGATCAATAACGGTTCTTCGTATGTTCCGGATCCAATCGCGGGTTCAGTAACTGCAACGCTAGATAGCTGTGATGTCTCTGGCGGTAACTTTAACTGTGGTGATATGTCGGGCAAAATTTGTTTGACTGAGCGTATCGGCAACCAGTCTTCAGGAAACTACCCTGAAGTAGATGCGGTTCAGGCTTGTTACAATGCGGGTGCGCGAGCTGCAATCGTATACAGCAACTCTGAACTACCTGGTTTACAAAACCCTTTCTTGGTAGACACAAACAACGCTTATCGTATGGTTTCGGTAACGGTTGATCGTGCATTTGGTCAAGAGCTATTGGGGTATGTTGGTCAGGAAATTACTGTTGCAACAACCTCTGGTGAAGATTACGAGTACTACAATGGTACATCAATGGCGACACCGCACGTAACGGGCGTAGCTGGCTTGGTGTGGAGTTACCACCCAACCTGTACAGCAGCGCAAGTACGTAATGCCCTAGTGAAAACTGCAACAGATATTGATGTTGCTGGTCGAGACAACCGTACTGGCCACGGCCTAGTTAATGCTGAAGCGGCGAAGCTGTTCTTGGACGCTGGCTGTAATGGACCTGATGGTGGTAGCTCTTCGGACTCTAGCTTCTCAAATACCAGCCCTGTTGCGATTCCAGATAATAAATCTTCTGGCGCAATCAGTGCAGTAGAAGTCGATCGCTCTGGTGATTCAGGCACAGTAAGTATTGACGTTGATATTAGCCACACTTACATCGGTGATCTACGAGTGACTTTAACGTCACCGACTGGTGGAGAAGTTGTACTTCACAATAATACTGGCGGCAGCGCTAACGATATAAAAAACACGTTCCAAGCGGATTTTTCTGGTTTTGAATCGCAAGGCACATGGGAACTAAAAGCGGTGGACAGTGCCAGAAGAGACACAGGCACCATCAACAGTTGGACTCTGACCTTTCAATAAGGAGTGACTATGAAGAAGTTGACCTTACTTTCTTTGTCTGTGGTAGGCGCTACCGCACTATTGGCAATCGGACTGAGCTCAAGCAGCTTGGCAAACAATCAAGGATTTCCTCTCGTGGATGAACGCCAAGATCAAGCCGAGCAGCAACCTGCACGCTACTTTGTTAAGTATCATGAAGGAAAAGAGAGCGAGGTGAGAGCGCTTCTTCGTCAGCACAACATTGAAGTGGTCGACGCTCTGGTGAAACAACACGTGTTGGTTGTGGTGGGTGAACAGGCGGAAGTCGATAAGCTCGCGGATCACGATGCGGTCGAATACACTGAGCAAGAGCCGACAAGAAAGCTGCTATCTAACGGAACTACGCTTCAATAAGCCAAACTTCCTTGAGATAGTGCCAAAAAGAAAAACGCCCCTCACGTGAGGGGCGTTTGTTTCATTTATTTGTGGAAGATGAAGACTAAGGACGTTCACCTGCCGCTAGGCGACGTTCGATATCCGCAACCACCTCTGGGAAGTCAGCGATCGTATCGATAAGGTAGTGCGGCGAGCTCTTGAGCAGTTTTGCACGCGCTTTTTCACGAGCGGCATCAAGCGTTGCTTCGTCCGCGGCTTGGTATTCTTCAAACGTTAGACCTGCTTCGTTACCAGAAAGCAGCAAACCAACGGTCCACATACCTGCGTTGTGACCTTCATCGATACCCGGTGCGGCGTCATCCACTTTGATGCACGCATTAACGTCGGTAACATTCAGCTCAATCACGTTTTTCAGTGCCATAAATGGTGCAGGGCGACCACCTTGCGGCAGGTCATCCGTTGCTACTACGTAATCCGGTTTGTAGCCGTAATCCGCTGCCACTGGAATCAGTACGTCCATCACTTCGCGAGGGTAACCAGAACAAGAACCGATCTTAATGCCTTTGTCTTTCAGGCCGTTCACAACTTCAATCGCATTTAAGATAGGCTCTGCATGGTCAGCTACTTTTGCTTTTTGCAGAGGCATAAATGCTGCGTAGATAGCGTCGATGTCTTCACTGGTCATTGAGCGACCAAACTTCTCATTCCAACGTTTATCAACTGCAGGGATACGACCCACAGCTTGGATGTGATCCCACTTACCAAGCCCCATTGGTTCGCGCGCTTCCTCAAGATCGATATCGAAATCAAAGCCTTGTTTGAACGCTTCCACAAAGATACTGGTCGGTGCAAAAGAGCCGAAATCGACGATAGTGCCAGCCCAGTCAAAGATCACTGCTTGAATTGGTGAGTTGCTCATGTTCAATCCTTTTTCTTGCTTGCCAGAGCGCTGCCTACACGTTGGAACTGCGCTCAGGATAAATTGGTTTTTGTTGAGGTCTGTTGACTCTAGGTTTTGTTGACCTTTTGCGGTTAAATTTTGTTCGAGATAAAAGCGTTTTAATCGCGGCGAGAGGTTTGTAGCCTAGTCATTCTAAGCACAACACCTCACAACAAAGAGTAAAACGCTTTTAGCCGAACCCTTCGGGCAGCGTTTGTGGTTCCTTTCTTCTGCGTTATCGGCTTATCAGGTAGGACAGCTACAACTCAAAGCCTCTGCCTTGCATAAAGAACCCACAAACTGCTGCAAAAATCAGCTCAAAAGGTCAACAAAACCTAAATGTAGTTAAAGTCTTTACACACTTTGGCGATCGCTTCTTCGAAGATCGCCAACGCTTCTGTCAGTTGTTCGCGAGTGATGATCAGCGGTGGGCTGAGTTGAATCACGTTACCTTGCGATACCTTGAAGCTCACGCCGTTGTTGAGGCATTGGTACAATACAGCTTCCGCTTCGTCATACGCGCGTGCTTTGCTTTCGTGGTCAGTGACCAGTTCAATGCCCCACAACATGCCGATGCCACGTACATCACCAATCACCGGGTACTTAGCTTTCATCTCTAGCAGCTTTTCACGCATGAACTGGCTGTCGGCTTTGGCTTTATCTAGCAAGCCGTCTTGCTCAATAGCTTCCATGGTTGCCAGTGCTGCAGCACAACCAATAGGACTTTTCTCATGAGTGTAATGGCCCATGGAGATTTGCTCGGCAGTGTTGTATTTGTCTTTGGTTACCATGGCTGCGATAGGCACTAAGCCACCACCCAAACCTTTACCGATGCAGAGCATATCTGGCTCGATGTCGTAGGCTTGGTAGGTAAACCATTCACCGCTGCGACCCATGCCATTCGGGATGTCGTCGATGATCAGCATGACATTGTGTTTGTCACAGATTTCACGGATACGTTTCCAGTAGGCTTTACTTGGCACTTGTACGTCGGTATTACGAACCGCTTCTGCGATAAACGCGCCCACGCCACCTTCTTTCTCAATCACGTATTCAAGGTAGTCGGCGTAATGCACGTCGCTGCCGTCCGCGACAGGGAAAGCACCACGGTAAGATACGGCTGGGGGGATGCGTTCAACACCTGCCATTAATGGTCCCATGCCTTGGCGGAAACACGCTTCGCCACCTACTGAGATGGCATCCAATGATGCGCCGTGGAAGGAATCCCACAGAGACACCACCTTGTAGTTGCCCGTGATGTGGCGCGCTAGTTTAAGTGCCATGCCAACCGCAGATGTGCCACCCGGAGCAAACAACACGCGGTTCAATTCGCCGCCACAGATTTGTGTGAGCTTTTCGGCACATTCAATCGCGGTTTCATTAGTAAAACGACGTGGTGAAAACGGCAGTTTGGCAATTTGCTCTTGCACACGTTTAATCACATGCGGATGACCATAGCCCAACTGGTGGACGTTATTGCCATGGAAATCCATGTACTTTTTGCCGGTAGCATCTTGGATGTAGATGCCTTTTGCTGCTTCCAAGGTATCTAAGCAAGGCGTCGACATGGCTTGGTGAAGAAAGACCTCCGAATCACGCTTCAATAATGCTTGCGTGCGTTCGTCATCCATCGATGCATTCCAAGCTTGGCGCGCTGGCGTCGTGTTGACATCGCCTTCGCTACGGAAATGGGTCGGTTTGATATTCTGAGTCATAACGCTCTCTCAATCAGAAGGCTGCTTTACGCAACTTGCCAGTACATTGCTTTTTCAATCGCACCGATTAAGCGCTCGATATCTGCTGGGTAAACTTCGCCAATGTTGCCGATACGGAAGCAATCTGCGTTCGATACCTTACCCGGATAAATCACAAAACCTTGCTCTTTCAAACGCGTGTAGAACGCTTTGAACTGGTAATCACTGTGCGTCGGAGAGTAGAAAGAAGTGATGATTGGCGAGTGAAGGTCATCACTCAGTAGTGGCTCAAACCCCAAAGAACGCATACCTGCAACCAGTGTTTTCTGGTTAGTTTGGTAACGGTTATGACGAGCTTCAATGCCGCCTTCTTGTTCCAGCTCTAACAAGGCTTGGTAGAAAGCGCGAACCGTGTGCGTTGGAGACGTGAAACGCCATTTACCGTGGTTCACTTCCATGCAGTGCCACTGGTCGTAAAGATCAAGGCTCAAAGAACGTGCCTGACCTTGGCACTTTTCGAGTTCAGTTTGTTTTGCAATCACAAAGCCAAAGCCTGGTACGCCTTGGATACACTTGTTAGCAGAGCTGATCATAAAATCGATACCTAGTTGAGCGATATCGATAGGGATGCCACCAAAGCTCGACATGGCATCGAGAATCACCACTTTACCGTGCGCTTTTGCAGCAGAAGCAAACGCCTCAATTGGGTTAAGCATGCCAGTGGTTGTCTCACAGTGAACAATTGCAACGTGGGTAATAGCTGGATCCGATGCCAATGCAGTTTCCACCTCGTTCAAGTGTGGCTGTGATGTTTCGCCTGGGGAAACTACATGGCATGGAATATTTAGGTAATCAGCGATCTGAGCGATACGCGCACCGTAAGCACCGTTGTCGACAACCAACAATTTTCCATCTTTGCCAATGGCGCTGCCAATCGTCGCTTCTACTGATGCAGTGCCGCTACCTTGCATTAGTACGCTGGTGTAGCCGTCTTGCTCCGTCGCCAGTTTTACAAGCTTAGTGCGGATCACTTCTACAATGTCTTTGTTGTATTCATCATCCCAAGTACACCAGTCTTTTAGCATGGCTTCACGTACCGTTTCAGAAGTAGATAGAGGACCTGGAGTCAGTAGTAGGTATTCGTTTTTCATCTCGATTTCCATTAGAATAGGCTAGTTGGTCTACACCAAATTTCGAGTTCACTCTAGCGAGGAAGAAAAGGGCAGTAAATAGGCGAATATCCAATTTCATAAAACTTTAATATCCAGAAAATGGCGGAACAATTGAACGATTATTAATCGCAAATTTTCGTAAAACTGCCATTTAATGGTCATGATTTCGTCACAAAGGCTCAGTAGTGTGGTTATCGTCAACTGGTACAGACCAAATGAAACTTAGCCAAATTAACTGGAGAAAATGATGAAAAACCGTTTGATGAAAGGATCGCTGGCTGCACTTGTCTCTCTGCTAGCTACGAATGCAATGGCAGCACAGGAAGTCACGGTTTACACCGCTTTCGAAACTGACATTCTTGCTAAATACAAGTCTGCGTTTGAGAAAGATAACCCAGATATCAAGATTAAGTGGGTTCGCGATTCCACCGGTATCATGACGGCGAAATTGCTGGCCGAAAAGAACAACCCTCAAGCGGAAGTGGTTTGGGGTCTTGCTGGCTCGTCAATGGCACTGCTTAAAGATGAAGGTCTTCTTAAGCCTTACACACCAAAAGGTTTGGAAGAGCTGCACGCGAACCTAAACGACCCTCAATCAAACCAAGCTTGGTTCGGTAACGATGCGTTCTTTAACGCAGTTTGTTTCAACGAAGCGGTAGCGAAACAACTTAACCTACCGAAACCAACGTCTTGGGAAGACCTAACGAAGCCGGTTTACAAAGGTCACATTGCAATGCCGAATCCAGTGTCTTCTGGCACTGGCTACATGCAGGTTTCTGCTTGGCTACAAAACATGGGTGAAGATCAAGCATGGAACTACATGCGTGACTTAGACAAGAACATTGCACACTACACGCACTCTGGCTCTAAGCCATGTGTTCAAGCGGGTATGGGTGAAGTGGCTATCGGTATCTCGATGGCAAGCCGCGGCGCGAAGCTGAAAACACAAGGTGCACCACTAGCGGTTATCACACCAAAAGGCATCGGCTGGGAATCAGAAGCGGTTGGTCTAGTAAAAGAGTCGGATGCAGCGAAGCGCGTTGTCGACTGGTCAATCTCTAAAGCGGCAAACGAGCTTTACGTAGAAATGTACCCAGTGGTTGCACATAAAGAAGTGAAAGCGACAGTATCTAACTTCCCGAATGTTCAAGAGAACATGGCGAAGATGGACTTCGCGCAAATGGGCAGCAAGCGTGCAGAGATTCTAGCGGCATGGTCTGAGAAGTTTGACGCGAAATCAGAGCCAAAGTCTTAATTGAATTTGCTTTGAGTTGAATACTGAAATCCACCTCGGTTGAGGTGGATTTTTTTGTTTTCTCTGTTATTTCAGAGTTTGCTGAAAGTAGATTCCTAGTCTCACCTAGGTTCGCGATGTATGGACTCCCTCCCTCTGGAGGGAGCTAGAATTTATGGTGTCAAAGCCTAAATCTAAGGAGTCCATACATGAAAAAGTCTACTACTATCGCCATTGATTTAGCAAAGCACTCTTTCCAAGTTTGTAAGCTTCAAGGAAGCTCTGATGAGTTTAATAAAGTATTTACTCGCGAAAAATTAAAAGCTTGGTTAATACAACAACCTCCAACGACCGTGGTTATGGAGGCATGCTCTACAGCCCATTATTGGGGACGGTTCTGCTGCAACCATGGGCATTCGGTTTGCCTCATTGCCCCAAAATATGTCACGGCATATCGAACGGGACAAAAAACAGATAAGAATGATGCAACAGCGATTGCTGTTGCATCTCAGCAAGCTAACGCCCGTTTTGTCGCTTTAAAATCTATTGATGAACAGGCACTACAATCGATCGATAGAATAAGACAGCACTTAACCGATTCGATGACAGCGACAAGTAACATGGTTCGCTCCTTGCTTTCAGAGTTTGGCTTCAATATCCCCAAAGGACATAGCGCCTTTAAAAGGCACATTATTGAAATTCTGGAAGATGGTCAGAACTCACTTCCTGATATCTTAAGAGAGCACATAGCAAACGCATTTCATTTGCATGAGACCTTAGCAAAAAAGAGGGCAGATTTAGAAACGAGCTTAACCCAACACCTCAAGCACCATGATGCATGTAGAAAACTTGAAGCTCTAGAGGGCGTTGGTCCAGTCAATGCTTTAGGGCTTTATCTTTCGTTAGGAGCCAATGGCGGTAACTTCAAAAATGGTCGAGAGGCTTCGGCTTGTATTGGACTTACTCCAAAACAGCATAGTACTGGAGGAAGAGTTACCCTTTTGGGTATCAGCAAAAAAGTTGGACAGAAGAAGTTACGTTCAAGCTTGATACAGGGAGCGCTTGCTGTTGCGAAGGTTGTAAATAAACGAGAGCCAAGGAATGTTAAAGAGACTTGGCTCAAGTCACTGATTCAGCGTGCAGGGTTAATGAAAGCCGCGGTTGCTTTAGCAAATAAGACCACAAGAACAGCTTGGGCATTGCTTCATTATGGCAGTGAGTATCAAGTGCCTCTAACTTACGAGTAGTAAGTCAAAGACGTTATTTACATCTTGATATAGCGAAGAACAGGTAAGACCGACCTTGAAGAGCCAGATCATTCCTTTGGATTATTTCCGCGCTCGCGAAATGGCATCAAGGTGCGAATACATCTAGGGTCGAGTTAGCTACTCATTAAAACCCGAATATACGCATGCATCTAATCTATTCTCGCTAAACAAGTTGTAATAACTCGGGAGTCCATATACTGGAATGACGAACTTAAGAAAGTCGGGAATCTCTAATTACCACTTAAACAAACCTTATCTCTCTTCATCTATTTGTCATCTTCTGGCTATAAATTTGTCATTGGAACGTAACACTCCAAAACTAAAGTTGGTATATACCATCTGGAGCGTGTGTTATGTCAACTAACCAACATTACCTAAATATCGAAAATGTAGTGAAGCAATTCGGACAGTTCACTGCATTAAAGAAAATCTCGCTAGCGATTGAAAAGGGCGAGTTCGTTTGTTTTCTTGGTCCTTCTGGCTGCGGTAAAACCACTCTGCTACGTGCCATTGCAGGTTTAGACTTGCCAACGTCTGGTGCGATTTTTCAAAACGGTCAAGAGACCACATTCCTACCACCAGAGAAGCGCGATTTCGGTATCGTATTCCAATCTTACGCGCTGTTTCCGAACCTAACTGTGCAAGAGAACATTGCAGTGGGTTTGAAGAACCAAGGCATGTCGACAAAAGAAGCGCTAGAGAAGGTGGATTACTGGTTAGAAACCATTGGTCTTCCAACCTCTGGCGAGAAATTTCCTAACCAACTTTCTGGTGGTCAGCAGCAGCGTGTGGCACTTGCTCGCGCATTGGCGTTGTCTCCGGGCCTACTGCTACTTGATGAGCCGCTGTCAGCGCTGGATGCAAAAGTACGTGTTCACTTACGTGATGAGATTTGTAAGCTGCAACGCAAGCTTGGCATTACCACCATCATGGTTACGCACGATCAGGATGAAGCGTTGTCGATGGCGGATCGTATCGTGGTAATGAACCATGGCGTGATTGAGCAAGTTGGCACACCTCAAGAAATCTACCAACAACCAGCAACGCGCTTTGTCGCTGAGTTTGTCGGCAGCATGAACTTTATTGAAACCTCAGTAGCAACGGACTCCCAAGTACGCATTGCAGAAACCCTAATGCCAGCGCCAAGCTTGACCAATCGTGAGATCCAACGTGGTGACCGCTTCGACCTTGCGGTGCGCCCTGAAAGCATCAAGTTTGTTGAAAACTACAACAACTCTTTACCTGTGCGAGTTACCGCAACCGAGTTTCTAGGGGCGTTTTTCCGCATTGATTGCGTATTGCAAAACGACAGCTCAACGAAAACCATCGTCGTGGATGTGCCTGTGGAAACGGTTCAAAAACTCAATATCAAGGCGGGCGATGTACGTTACATCCAGTTTGCTGAAGAAGGGCTGCATGGTTACGCCGTGCCCTCGGTTGATAAAGCGCTAGCGGCGTAGGTGTAAACATGGATGCGAAGACAATGACGATGAATAGCCTGACCACACAAGACAAAGCAAAATCCTTACTCGGACGTGTTAGCCGCGACAACCTTGTGTTGTTCGGTTTGCTCGCTGGTTTGTCGACTATGATGGTGCTGTTCATCTTAATGCCGCTTTGGGCAATGTTGGCCAAGAGTGTGCAAAATGCCAATGGCGAATTTGTCGGATTGGCAAACTTTGCGACGTACTTTTCTTCTTCAAGCTTGTGGGTGTCGGTGGGCAACACCTTCACTTTGGGCGTGATAGTGACCTCGGTAGTGGGTGTACTTGCGTTTGGCTATGCCTACGCGCTGACTCGTTCATGCATGCCGTTTAAAGGTTTGTTCCAAATCTTAGGTACTGCGCCAATCCTTGCGCCTTCGTTGTTGCCGGCGATCAGTTTGATCTTCCTTTTCGGTAATCAAGGCATTGCCAAAGAGATGCTGTTAGGAAACTCGGTTTACGGCGTGATTGGTATCTCGATGGGTTTGATTTTCTGGACCTTCCCTCATGCATTGATGATCTTAACCACTTCGCTGCGTACTTCAGATGCCCGTTTGTATGAAGCAGCGCGCGCACTTAAAACTTCACCCATCAAAACCTTCTTTATGGTGACGTTACCTGCGGCGAAATACGGTTTGATCAGTACGCTTATTGTGGTTTTTACATTGGTTATCACGGACTTTGGTGTGCCGAAAGTGATTGGGGGCGGCTACAACGTTCTGGCGACTGACATCTTCAAGCAAGTCGTGGGACAGCAAAACTTTGCCATGGGTGCGGTGACTAGCATTATGTTGTTATTCCCTGCGGTAATGGCGTTTGGCGCAGACCGCTGGGTACAGAAAAAACAAAAGAGCTTATTCGACACTCGCTCGGTGCCTTATCAGCCAGAACCTAATAAAGCGCGCGACAGCATCTGTTTGGTTTACTGCAGCATCATTTCTATCGCAGTGCTGGCTGTGCTTGGCATGGCGGTGTATGGCTCGTTAGTTACGTTCTGGCCTTGGAACAAAGCGTTGACGCTAAACAATTACAACTTTGCTGAAATGAGCACTTACGGTTGGAGCCCATTCTTCAACTCGCTAACGCTGGCAGGTTGGACAGCGGTTATTGGTACAGCCATCATCTTTGTCGGTGCTTATTGCATTGAGAAAGGGCGTGCGTTTGGTCCAATTCGTCAGGTTATGCAAATGCTCAGCGTGGTGCCAATGGCGGTTCCTGGTATGGTGCTTGGCTTGGGTTACATCTTTTACTTCAATGACGCGAACAATCCTCTGAATGTGCTTTATGGCACCATGGCATTCTTGGTGATTAACACGGTAGTGCATTACTACACCGTGGGTCACATGACCGCCCTGACAGCGCTAAAGCAGTTGCCATCGGAGATTGAAGCCACGGCGGCATCGGTGAAGCTTCCTCAATACAAGTTGTTCTTTAAAGTGACATTACCTGTGTGCTTACCTGCGATTTTGGACATTGCGACTTATTTGTTTGTTAATGCATTGACCACCACTTCTGCGGTAGTATTCCTTTACTCAACCGATACGATTCCGGCTTCGGTCTCGATTCTGAATATGGACGATGCAGGTCAAACTGGCGCTGCAGCAGCGATGGCTGTGATGATCATGATGGCTGCCGCAATTGCGAAGATTGTTCAGATGACTTTGGGTAAATTGTTAGAAAATCGCACACAAGCTTGGCGCAAAAGATAAGGACACTTCGTGCAATACGTAAAAATTAAAGATTCGATTGTTGAACAGATTGAAGCGGGCATGCTATCGCCGCGTCAAAAACTGCCAGCAGAGCGTAAGTTGGCGGAGTCGTTCGATACTACACGCGTCACTCTGCGTGAAGCTTTATCACTGCTCGAAGCGGAAGGTCGAATCTATCGCGAAGATCGCCGAGGTTGGTTTATCTCACCTGAGCCATTGCGTTACGACCCAACCCAAACGCTAAACTTCCCGAACATGGCGAAAGCGCAAAATCGCGTGCCAAAAACGGAGTTGGTCGCAGCAAAAGGAACGTTGGCAAACAAACAAGCTGCGCGCTTGCTGGACTTGCAGCCTTTCTCGGACGTGTATCGAGTCGACCGTGTGCGATACCTTGAAGATAGACCTGTAGTATTCGTAACAAACTATATTCGCCCAGAGCTGTTTCCGAATCTGCTGGACTATGATTTGTCAAACTCACTGACGGACATTTACCGCGAGCATTATGGCGTGACGTATCAAAAGATTCGCTACCGCATTTCAACCAGCACTTTGTTGGGTGAAATGGCTCAGGCACTGCGCGCGACAGCCGGTACGCCAGCGATGGTAGTGGAGCGCATCAACTACAACCAGCACGGTGAGTTGATTGATTGCGATATCGAATATTGGCGACACGATGCCATTAGCATTGAATCTCTGGCGGAACTCAATCGTTAAGTGGATTTTCTCATTATCTAAGGCTCCATCTCGGGGCCTTTCTTTTATTCAGACAGGAACATTGAAATGGATTTGTTGGCGATTGGTCTCGTCGTTTTCTCTGCTGTTCTCCATGCGGGGTGGAATATCCTTGGCAAAAGCAACTCTGGGTCAGGGCTCGCGTTTACCATGGCCGCCAGCTTTTCTGCATGTTTCATTCTTACCCCTTATTTGATTTGGTATTTGGCAACCATTGGCTGGACATCATTACCGAGTGAGTTTTGGGGATTGCTGTTCATTAGCGGCATTTCACAAATGGTTTATCTGGTTGGTTTGATTGTCGCTTATAAGCACGCTGATGTGGGGGTGGTTTATCCGATTGCTCGGGCACTGCCTGTGATGATGGTCGGCGCAATCAGTGTTGCATTGGGACATGAATTATCTAGTCAGCAGTGGCTTGGATTCTTACTAATTACTCTTGGTTGTATGCTTGTACCACTGACGAATTTTCGTCAGATGACATTGGGCTCTTATTTGAACGTTGGTGTGTTCTGGGCATTGATTGCCGCAATAGGCACAACGGGTTACTCGGTAGTCGATAAAGAAGCGCTGAGTTTACTCACAGGACAAGCATCAGAGATCTTGAATGATCAGTACAGTGCAATCTTCTACTTGGGCGTGCAGTTTTGGGCAATTGGTATTCCTGCCCTTGTGTGGTGCTTAGTTACGGACAAGCCAGATGAGATTAAGACAGCGTGGCAGATCCGCAAAACAGCCAGCATGGCAGGGGTAATGATGGCATCCACCTACGGCTTGGTGTTGTTTGCGATGACCATGACCGACAACGTAAGTTTGGTGGTGGCACTAAGGCAAATCAGCATCGTGTTTGGATTGTTTATGGGGATTTGGTTTCTGTCTGAGAAATGGTATCTCACCCGAGGGCTTGGCGTTACTTCTATCGTGGCGGGGATCATTCTCGTGCTTACGTATTGACCTATATTCACGAAAAAAGGCAGCGAATGAGCTTCTCGCTGCCTTTTGTATTAACTTGTAAGCCTTGTTTAAAAACGCAGTTGCGCACCAAACATCACGCCGCTAGAGTCAAAATCGCTGTTTTTTGAGTACACATATTCTGCATTCAAACCAAAGTGTTTATAGCTCCAGCCGATACCGCCAGCCGCTTCACCTCCGACACTTGAGTGTTCGATGTTCTTGCTCTGACCGTTCACTTTATAAGTGTACTCGAGAGTGTAGAGAGTGACACCTGCCTTGCCGTACAGTTCGAAACCTGAACCCAGAGGATAGCTAGCATAGCCACTCAAGCGAGGTCCGGAGAAGCTCGTATCGGTGACTTCTGAAATCGGACTCACGAGTATCGAGCCGATACCGTCAAACGCGCCTTTATAACCTGCTTCGATACCAAAGTTATGTGTTGGCATGTAGCGGTAATATATTTCACCTAAGAACATGTCGCCTGATTCTTTGCTTGTCGGAGCATCGTAGTTCACATCGCCATAGCCAATGTTTGTACCTATGATGTGCTCACTGGTTTCTGCATTGGCTGACAAAGAAAAAGCCGACAACACTAAAGCAGTAATGAATGAATAACGCATGAACGCTTCTCCTTAGCTTTTAGCTTGCTCGCCTTTTAATATTTGTTCGAAAGTGATCTTGGTGTTGTCTAGCCATTCATAACGGCGACGATACATCGAACGCTTAGAGCGCGACATGCCTTCGATATCTCGACGGGGTGCATTTACATCAATTGAGTAAAAATGACGATTGTATTCGGTGCCGCCTAATTCTTGCCAGAGTGCATCGTAATCTGTTTTGATTCGCCCTTTGCTGTAGCGCTTAGCTGCGTAAGTATGGGACTGCGTTTTCACTGCTAGAATCGTGTTCACTTCCCAAATTTGTGCGAGCAAAGTGAGCAAGCTCACCATCAAGCTTTTTGGTCTCTGTCCGTAAAGCTTACGAGTTAGCTTTTTAATTTTCGCGTTGTTTTCTTCACTGCTTCGCGGTCCTTGTAAGCCGCCAATCATAATGCTGCGTCCAGATTCGATGTGACCTAGCGTAAAAGAGAGCGTGTAGAAGTTGCCATCTTCAGCGCTGTGCAGCACTAGGCTCATGTCGCCTTCTTTTTGATAACGTGCTTCGTATACTAATCTCACCGAGTACAGTATTTCGTCAATTTCAAAAGAGGCTAATGTTAGGCCTTTCGAGTCTGTGTAGATTTCTTCGATTGTTTGTTTAGAAAACAGTTCTGAAATCGTTTTGTAGTGATCAACCACCAAGTTAGAACGATCGAACGCTGAGTTGTTTTTGATGATATACGGACGAAACGGCTTCTCTAAAAATCGATGCGTACGTGTACAAAGCAACTCTAACAATGACGATTCAATATTGTCTGAAAGGTGCTTAAACGCACGTTTGTAATAAAGCGCACGTAAGATGAACTTAGCTCTGTAGGTCCAAATTGGCTTGTAGACATCAGCATAATCATCTGAGTAAATCGATTTGCTATGGTAAAAAATGGATTTGTTCGCGGTCATTTTCACTCCAGATTAACTTGTGCTCAATAGCGACAATTAAGAACCGACGGACGAGCAGCGAAGAACCCGAAAAGGAGGAATGCAAAGCACGACTGAAAAGAGGTGGTTTTTGCTGTGTCCGACGTTTTTGTAAGGTTTTGAACACTGTTCTTTTGCTGGAATTCTAAGAGAAAATTGACCTTAGGTATTGTATGGTTTGGTAAGGAAATGTCAGGTTGAAACCCATTGTTCAAAAGGAAGAAAATGCGAATGTCGGCTGAATATGACGTTGAGTTGCTAAGTTAATGTGAAATAAGTTGAACGAAAATTGAACATTATTTGAAATTGTTTTGACGTGTTTTAGGTCTTTATACGTACCTTATAAGTATCGAGCCAATTTTGGCCCGATGTAAAGGTAAGTAAGGAGAGGTTTATGAAACGCTTAACAACTTTAGCAAGTACGATTGCTCTGATTGCTGCACCTTCTATGGCTCTTGCTGGTGGTTATCATTGGACAAACGATACCGAAACTATCCATGGCGACGTAATGGATAGCAAACAAGCGGCTTATGAAATGGGCCGAGACATGATCCAAAGCTACCAAAATAAATCATCTGGACAACTCCGTGATGAGTTTACGAGCCTTACAACGTATGTTGATCGCCAATCGTTTTCTATCACTGACTCAAAAGTCATGGTAAATGAGTTCTTGCAAAGTGACGGGCAAGTTGTTTACCAGCCTATTCTCAATGTTCAATACGAGTACCGCATGCGTGAACCTGGTAATCGTTAATTAATTTATTCGCTAGCATTTATAACTCTATTGCCTATTTAATCCTTGTTGTGAATTCGTTTTATTATTTTTGGGGAGCATTTGCTCCCCTTTTTATTATTAAATATATATTCCTGATGAATGTGTGTCTTAAATGTAATATCTCGTAAGAACCTATCTCAATAGGTGTTGCCTGAGTTAAATCAACACCTATTGAAAACACTGTAAATGAGTTCAACACAATACCTAATCTTCGATGCGCTCTGGGAAAAAATAGAGCCATTGTTGCCCGCTCACAAGACTAACCATCCTCTCGGTACGCATTGAAAACGAGTCGATAATCGTGATGCGATGAATGGCATTCTTTTTGTTCTCAGAACTAGTTGTCAATGGAATGCGCTTAACACAACGGGTATTTGTACCTCTAGCTCTGCGCATCGTAGCTTTCAATAGTGGTGAGATGCAGGCGTTTTTGAGCTATTTTGGCAAAATGGTCTGATTTACGAGGGTGTTGATTGGCGTTCTAGATCAATGGCTGCCAAACTAAAGCACCTTTTGCTGGCTATGAGCGACAATCCTTTTGATTCTTAGCACTGTTCATACCGACCACAAACCAGAATGAAACTGCTCAACTCTTTCGCTGGCTCTGTTTCGCTGATTTAACATCACCGCCTTGCCACTATTTTCTGTTATAGTGCTGATACCATAAACAACAATTACACCAGTTAATGAGAAAAATTATCTTACCGCTTGTCATGGTTGGATTTTTTGCACTTCCCACTGCGCTTAAAGCCAATACGGAAAACAATGCATGCAACGATACAACCACTGCTAAAACGCGAGCACTATTTTTAAAGCATTATCAGAAAAAAGATTACACAGCAGCCTACTACGCAGCTTATCTTTATGCTGATAGTTGCCCAGCTTTGTTTTCGGCGCATTCACCGTCAGTAGAAACACTATGGCTGCTTAGCGACTATTCTCTCGCGGCATCACGGAGCGATAATCAAAAAGCATGTGACGACATAGCCTCCCTTGTTAAGGCCGATACGTTACAGAAACATTCCCGTATCGCCCAAGCAATACAAACCAACCTTGGCCTATGTTCACTTAAGCAAACCGAATCACGGATTGATACACGGCTTACTCGCTCAAGTTGTGCTTTTGACAAAAACTTCCTTTCCGTGCCGGCATCTTGGCAAGGCAAAGTCGCAAATCATGACTCGATAGAATGTATTGGCCCCAAAACATTAACACAAGGGACATCACTAACCTTACTAAAGGCGGACACCGAAAATAAAGCAATTCGCATTCCCTTCGACGGTGTTATACCCAACGATGGCAAGACCCGTCTTCTCTTCCTTGGCGACGAACGCTCTATGATGGTTGCCTATGTCTTTAACACAGAAGGCCCCCTGCAACCCCAATCCGTTAACAAACGTACCGAATACTATTCATTACGCGCTTATCAAACCAACGAAACAACGCAACAGCAAGTCGCACAGCTCAATACCGGTATGGTACAGAGCAAAAGCGACAATGATTACTCACCGGAACACCTTACTGAGCTAGAAAAAACAATAACGACAGATTTTACCGTCGACCCATACAACTGGTGGGGACATAAAGCGCTCATCGACATCAATGAAATGGCTAGTGAGGAAAACTTCCTTGTCGCTCAATATAAGGACCGTATTGAGCTAATTTATAATCTTGGCAATGATATAAAGACGCTTGATTTGCTAACGGGTAACAAAAAGACCGTATTCACAGCACCTGAACAGGTCTATGTCCATAGTATCGAAGAATCACTGCTGTATATAAAAAACAAACAGGATGATTATTTTGAGCTAGATCTCACTGCAGCATCCCCCTCTCTGGTACAGGTTCCCTATGTGCCACCTCCGCACAAAGGACGCTATTCGTCCGTACCGCTAGTATCAGCCGACCAACAAAGTCAAATAAGCAGCGATGACGGCCAATTACTCGTTGAAAGCCCCTACCATAAAAGCATTCTGATTAATGATCACTACGAAAACTGGGTGATCAATAACCTTTCTTGGGGGGGCGATAGTTATGAAATCTATTTTGATAACTCATCAGCCTATGCCTGCATCTGGCGAGTTGATTTACTCAACCGTAAAATCGAACGAGTTATTCCGATAGAAGCTGCCGTTGAGCCCTATGGATTTCGTGTTGGCAATGTCCCTTATGTGGTGTATGTCGATCGAGACAAAGACAAACTCTATTTAGCGACCCCCATGTAATAATCAATCGTCGACTTCCCAAGTGATATCGCAGCCCTCGAGCTAAGAACCTATCTCAATAGGTGTTGCCTGAGCTAAATCAACACCTATTGAAAATACTGTAAATGAGTTCAACATAATACCTGATCTTTAATGTGCTCTGGGAAAAATTGAGCCATTGTTGCCCGTTCATAAGACTAACCATCCTTCGGTACGCATCGAAAACGAGTCGATAATAGTGATGCGATGAACGGCATTCTTTTTGTCTTTAGAACTGGTTGTCAGTGGAATGCGCTTAACGCAACGGGCATTTGTACCTCTAGCTTCGCACATCGTCGCTTTCAAGAGTGGCGAGATGCAGGCGTTTTTGAGCGATTTTGGCAAAATGGCATGATTTACGTTGGTGTTGATTGGCGCTCTATATCAATGGATGGCTGCCAAACTAAAGTGCCTTTATCTGGCTCAAAAAAACAGCAAAGAACCCAAAAACAAGGCATAAAACGCAGTTTGTTGACGGATGCGAATGGATTGCCACTTGCTGTAGTCAGCGTGGTGCCAACGTTCACGATATCAAATGGGTACTTCAAACTTTAGATGCATTAGAAAGCTATCGACCACCTTTACAAGCGCCACTGTATCTCGACAGAGGTTACATGATGAACTGGTTACTTTGAACTACATCCCTCATGTTCAATCACGAGAAGAAGAGGCAGCTAGCTTAAAACAATCGGATGATTTTAAGGCTCATAGTTGGGTAGTGGAGCGAACCCATAGCTGGTTAAACCATTATCGTAGATTGCTTGTTCGTTGGGATAAGAAATAGAAAACTACGAGGCCATGTCGCATTTTGCTTGTGGCCTCATTGTTTGGAATAAACCCCTTTTGGGATAGGATCTAAATATTTTCTAATGCTCAGCGTAAGTTTTTCTAGCTCGTTGAATATTCGGTAGGTTTGTAAAGTGGTGACAAAGCACGGTTGTGTGCGTCACTTCTACAAAGGATACCCGATGACACATCATTCATATTGGTTCAAGCAGGCAATTGAAGCTGAGCAACCAGAAACGCCACAACCGTTACAGCAGAACATTAATACTGACGTTGCGATTGTTGGTGGCGGATACACCGGACTTTGGACCGCGATTATGATTAAGCAGCAATCTCCGGAAAAAAAGGTAGTCGTGATTGAAAAAGGCCTTTGTGGCAGTGGTGCATCGGGCGCAAACGGCGGTTGTATGCTGACTTGGTCGACAAAGTTTCCGACATTGAAACGGTTATTCGGTGAAGAACATGCTGCTTGGTTGGTAAAAGAGTCGGAACAAGCAGTGCTAGAGATTGACGACTTTTGTCAGTAGCACAACATCGATGCGCAATTATCGTTGAAAGGGGTTTATTACACTGCAACCAATCAGGCTCAAACTGGGGGAATGCAGCCAGTTGTGGACGAGTTAAAGCGATTAGAAGTGAACAGTTGGCGTCGTTGCTCGGTGGAGGAACTGCGTGCCAATGCGGGATCGCCGCGCAATATAGAAGGCTTTCACTCTCCAGATGCAGCCAGCGTTCAACCTCCTTTATTGGCGAGAGGATTAAGACGCGTCGCAATGGAGTTGGGTGTTGAAATCTATGAGAATACGCCGATGACGCGTCTAGATTATGGAAAACCTGCCACTGTCTGTACACCTAAAGGAAATGTTCAAGCGCAGCAGGTGGTATTGGCATTAAATGCATGGATGGTGGAGCAGTTTAAACAGTTCAAAAACAGTATCGTGGTGGTCTCTTCCGACATGGTGATCACCAAGCCGCTTGGTGACGCACTACCTCTATCTGGTTGGCAGGCAGGTTCTAGCGTGTTGGATTCACGTATCTTCGTCCACTATTACCGAGATACGCCAGATGGCCGTTTGATGTTGGGGAAAGGCGGCAATCAGTTTTCTTTCAATAACCAAGTTGACGCAATGTTTAACAAGCCAACACGCTACCAAGGTCTACTGCGCAAGTCGTTCGATAAGTTGTTTCCTCATTTGAGAGGAGAGGAGTTTGCTTATTCATGGACGGGGGGCTCTGATCGTTCTGCTACTGGTTTCCCTTTTTTCGGCGAGCTAGATAAACAGAGCAATATCTTTTACGGATTTGGTTATTCAGGCAATGGTGTAGCGCAGACTCGAATGGGCGGAAAGATCTTATCTTCATTGATATTGGGAATCGATAACGAGTGGACGAACAGTGGTTTAGCCAAAGGACCGTTGGGGTATTTCCCTCCAGAACCGCTTCGCTGGACCGGGGCTATGATAGTGCGCAACGCGGTACGTCGAAAAGATGAAGCAGAAGATAACGAGAAAACGCCGTTTATCTGGGATAAGTGGCTAGCAAAACTCGCGGGACCAGCAGGCAAAGCGGATAAGCTTGACTAAACTGAAGACTTTAGCCACAAACGAGACAGTTTGCAGTGAAAGTCATTGGGGCGCGATGAAGCCTTGTGTTAGCCTCTGTCTTTCAAGCTCAGATTTAAAAGGTGAGTCATAAAATGAAAGTATTCAGCAACTTCGATAGCGGCAGCATTCACGTAGTGAAAGCGGACGACAAAAACGACATCCAACTCAAAATTCCTAACGACAATATGTCGGAATTCTACCAGTGGTTCCACTTCCGTCTTGAGACAGAAGCTGAGCAATCGCACACCATCAAATTGCTTGATTTGGCTAAATCGGCTTATCCAGAAGGATGGCAAGGTTACGATGTGGTTGCGTCTTACGATCGTGAAGAATGGTTCCGAGTACCGGCAGAGTTCGATGGCGACACGCTGACTTTCACTGTAATCCCTGAGCGCAGTTCAATTTACTTCGCGTACTTTGCGCCATACACGTACGATCGTCATTTAGACTTGTTACACATGGCACAAAGCACGCACCATTGCCAACTTGAAACACTAGGCCACACATTAGACGGCAACGACATGAGCTTGCTTACTTTCGGTGAGCCAGAAGAAGGTAAAAAGAAAATCTGGATGATTGCACGTCAGCACCCAGGTGAGACAATGGCGGAATGGTTCATGGAAGGTATGATCCAACGTCTGTTAGATGAAAACGACACGGTTGCGCGTGCATTGCTTGAAAAAGCGGTGCTTTACGTCGTACCAAACATGAACCCAGACGGTGGTATTCGCGGTCACTTGCGTACCAACGCAGTAGGCGTAAACCTAAATCGTGAATGGCAAACGCCATCAATGGAAAAGAGCCCAGAAGTCTACCTTGTGCGTCAGCGCATGCTGGAAACGGGTGTTGACATGTTTTTAGATATTCATGGCGATGAAGCGATTCCGTATAACTTCGTCGCTGGCTCAGAAGGTATTCCTTCTTACGATGAAAATCTTGCCGCTTTAGAGACATCATTTAAGCAAGCGTTACTGACTATTACGCCAGAGTTCCAAGATGAGATTGGTTACGATAAAGATGAGCCTGGTAAAGCGAATTTGACGGTCGGTTCAAATTGGGTTGCAGAGCAGTTCAAATGCTTGTCTTACACAATCGAAATGCCATTTAAAGATAACAACAATCACCCAGATCCACTTTACGGTTGGTCTCCTGAGCGTAGTGTTTTGTTTGGGCAAGATGTATTAGCTGCAACGTTAACCGTAGCGGATAAAATTTAGCTCGACGAGTTAACGCTTTTTCATTATTTCGAAAACAGCTCATTTAAATGAGCTGTTTTTTTGTGCTCTCCAGAACCACGCTCCCCTGTAAAAATTTGTTGCCATTCACAAGCTTAAATGATGATTCTTAAATTTGAGAAAGTGGCCTTTTATGGTGATTTGCGTCACAGAAAGTTGGCTTCTTTGTGATATTCTCCGCAACGAATTGACTATGGCTAAACCAACGCAACGAACTTTATTTTTCGGTTGGGTATGCGGATGAAGCTCATGAATAGATGGTCTTGAGGTTACCTTTTTCCGTTTTACGTCATTGGCGTTTGAATATCATTTTTGATTCTTTCCTACGCTATTTAGCTATTTCTATTCGAAGAAAAGAGAAAGTTACGGCTTCATATTTTACGGCAGTATGCTGCCGCGGTGTGTTGCTTTGTGTACAAGAAAAAGGAAAAGAATAATGAAAAAAATCGCTATAGCAGTGGCTACTGTACTTGCTGGTGGTGTGATCTCAAACGTTGCACTTGCTGACACTTACATGGGCGGTAAAGTAGGTTACAACTCTCTAAACGATGCGTGTTACCTAAACGAACCTTGTGACGACGACAGTTTTGCAGCATCTATGCACTTAGGCTACAGCTTCAACAAGTACGTTGCAGCAGAGTATGGTGTTGATTACCTTGGTGACTTCACTGCAAACTTCAAAAAGCCTGGCCTAAACACAGTTGACGGTGACCTATGGGCACTAACTCTAGCTCCTAAGTTCAACCTACCACTAACGGATTCTTGGAATCTATTCGCGAAAGTTGGTGCTGCATACATGATGGCTGGTGACGAGAAAGATTTCGTACCAACTGGCTCTCTGGGTGCTGAATACCAAATCAACTACAACTGGAGCCTACGTGCTGAATACCAACGCTACCAAGATATGTCTGATGATGTAATTGAAGACATGGATTCAGATTTCTTCGGTATCGGTTTCAACTACAAGTTTGGTTCTGAGCCAGTCGTTCAAAAAAAAGCCGTTGAAGAGGTGGTAGAAGCACGTCCTGCAACACGCATTGTAGATCACGTTTACCCTGCTCAAACAACAGCGACAGTACAATTCGACTTAGAAAGTGCAGAAGTGAAAGACGCGTCGAACCTTTCTGGTACCGTTGATTTGATGAATACTTACCCACAAGCTCAAGTTGAGATCACGGGTTACAGCGATACGACAGGTTCTGCTGCTTACAACAAGCAACTCACAGAAAAACGTGCGAAAGCCGTTGCTGACGAGTTCCAAGCAAAAGGTATTGCGGCTGAGCGTATGACAGTGAAAGGCATGGGTGAAGCTAACCCAGTAGCAAGCAACGAGACACGTCAAGGTCGTCAAATGAACCGTCGTGTTGAAGTGGTTGTTCCTGCGTTTGAATACCAAACAACTGAAAAAGCAGAATAATTCCTGCTTAAGATAAAGTTCCAAAAGCCAGCGTGTATCACGCTGGCTTTTTTAATCCCGCTTAACAAACTAAGTAGTTGTGTAGAAACATAGTTATATCGGGACGCTTTGACATATGCTCAACATACGTAAACTCAGCACCTTCATCAATTTGTCATCACCAGTTCATAGCATGACAGCTAAATGTCTGGGAGAATGATATGCAAAGTTTACCGCCGCTCAATTTGCTCCGAGCTTTTGAAGCCACGGCGCGACTACAGAGTTTTACAAAAGCCGCAGAGGAGCTAAATGTGACTCGTGCGGCCGTAAGCCAACAGGTGAAATCGCTAGAGTCACAGCTCAATGCGACGTTATTCGAGCGCAAGGGCACGCACCTTACGCTGACCTGCTCAGCACAAGAATACTGGCCTGTGGTTAATCATGTGCTTCAAACATTGTCGACCACGACGCAGCATTTATTTACTCGTCCCAAGAATACGCAAGTTAACTTACATGTCGCTCACAGCTTTTGCTCTCAGTGGTTAATGCCAAGGTTGGCTGATTTTCAGCGACAATTCCCAGACATTTCCTTTAAAATCTCGACCACTGCTAATACGGTTCCAAACGCCAGTGCGATTGCGGATATCGAAATTATTAACGGAGATGGAGATTGGCAAGAGCAAGAAGCCATACGATTAACCCAAGAAAACTGGATTGTTGTCGCAAGCCCCGGCTTTATGCATTTAAACCCGATAAATGACCTCTCGCAGTTAGCTAAAGCGCCTAAAATCTGTACTAGCGGTTATCATGAATCTTGGCAAGAGTGGCTTTCACACCAAGGTTACCAAGGGAAGGTGAGCAAAGTCGTCGCCGAGTTTGAACACTCATTGCTTGCTATTCATGCTGCGATTAATCAACTTGGCGTGTTGCTGGTAAGAGACTTTCTTGTTGAGGATGAGCTGCAACAGGGCGTATTAGTCCAGGCTGGAAATTGGCATATGCCAAGTTCTGGTGCACATTATATGATGGTTCGAGCATCCGAAAAATCACACGTAAACACCTTTGCTCAATGGTTAATACAGAGTCTTTAATGTTCGTTCAGCGAGTGAGTAGAGCGCATGTGTGGTTTAGCTATTATTAGCAGTAGCAAGTCATCAGTCTAGGACTGAGCGACATGCTTAATGACATCTAATAACCACTGATTTACCGGAGCTTGCTGTTGAGAGCGACGACAGCTCATCACGTAGCGAACATCAAGCTCTAGCCCAGCAGGAAGCGCGATACTCCGGCAACCCTTAGGAACATGTCCACTCATCGTTATGCCAAAATGATTCGTTTGCAGAAGCACTTTTTGAATCATCGCTGGATGCTCAATTTCCACTTTAGGTGTGGTTCTAAAACCCATATGTTTGAGCCTTTCCAACACTGGGTATCGGTAGTCATTCCATCCCGGCGTTTTAAAAAGTATAAAAGGGTATTCTTCTAGTTCTTGGGAGTTTTGAGCGGGATGATCTTGTCGAACAAAAAATACCGCTTTTCCTCGCCCTAGTTCGGTCTGAACAATTGACTGTGGCAGATCTTCATCGAAGTAATGAATCGCAATGGCGTTTTCACCGTCAATTAATCGTTTTTTTGCTTCGCTACCCCAGCGCAAACATGAGAATTTTGCGTTTGGGGCGTGCTTTAGTAACTCCAAGTAAAACTTGTCACCAAAGTACTCCCAAAACAATGTGTTGGCATAAATAGTGATTGAACCGTCAAAATGAGCTGGTGAAAAATGCTGTGGTTTGATGGAATCAATACTGTTGATTATTTGCTCAAAATGCGCAATGTTCGCTTCCACAAAAGCTGTTGGTTCAAAGCCATTTTTGGTCTGAACGAATAGCGGATCATTGAGCTGAGTTTTCATCTTAGTCAGATTTTTGCTGATTGCTCCTGACGTTTTACCGAGTGATTCTGCGACTAACCGGACGTTACGTAGCTCATACATCCGTTTTAATACCAAAATGTTTTGAATATCCAGATTAACGCTCATACATTCTCTCGCTTGGCTTTTGTCGACAAATCATATCGCTGAATTTCTTAAGAAAAGACAACGCTCGGTCAATTTAAGTTGCTGCCTTATCCCTGATTTATTGAAGGTAACGATAAGTTATTCTTGGTTACATCAGTTTATTAGCATGGATTTCCATTTGGTAAATAATGGCTTTCCTCGTATGAGCGCGTTTCTGTTGTTACAGTTTTTCCACCGACAGAAAGTAAGAACGATAATAGAGGTGATGTATGAAAAAACTAATCGCACTTGTTTTGATGGTTTGCTCAACAAACGTAGCATTTGCTGGCGATGGGTCATACACGGGCACGATTGATATGACGATGGCAACGAAAAATCAGGTTGACGTAGAGCGTGCAGATTCTCAATTGACGCTGAAGGGTCGCAATGAAATGGCCTATGGCGGTGTAACAATCCATTCGGATGCTGCAACTCAAAAAATTGAACTTCGTGGTCGACGTGATTAATCGAATAGTTTCTTGTTAAGAAAATGCCGCGAAGAACGCGGCATTTCTATATGTAATATCATCAGATCATAATTACCAGATAAGCGTATGGTGAGAAGCTAAGCGCAATGACCACCTGCCATTATTCGCATGGCGGTGCCATATGAATGACAGCTAAGCCCCCCAAAGAGGTTTCACGGTATTTTTTATTCATATCTTTACCAGTCTGATACATGGTTTCGATAACTTTATCTAACGAAATTAAACATTTACTTGTGCGCTTTAATGCCATACGCGATGCATTAATCGCTTTCATTGCTCCCATGGCATTTCTTTCAATACAAGGTACTTGAACCAAGCCGCCAATCGGGTCACAAGTCATACCCAATGAATGCTCCATCGCAATTTCCGCAGCAATACAAATCTGCTCGTTACTGCCCCCTCTTAGCGCTGTTAAGCCAGCGGCAGCCATGGATGAAGAAACCCCAACTTCTCCCTGACACCCCACTTCTGCACCAGAAATTGACGCGTTAGTTTTATATAAGATGCCGATAGCGCCGGCGACTGCGAGAAAGTCTTTTAGCTGTTTAACATCGAGCTCTTTGATGAAGCGATGGTAGTACATCAATACCGCCGGAATCACCCCTGCTGCACCATTCGTTGGAGAAGTGACGACTTGCCCTCCTGCTGCATTTTCTTCACTAACCGCAAAGGCGAAGAGATTGATCCAATCCATGATCTCCATCGGATCGTTTTCAACTGCAGCGTTGGCTTCGAGCTTTTTCAAAAGGTTTGGTGCTCGACGAGTGACATTTAGACCACCTTCCAAAATCCCTTCCGTATCGAAGCCACGTTGCATGCAGAGCGACATCACTTTCCAAATTTGCTCTGCTCTTTGGTTAATTTCTTCGTCTGAGCGAAATGCGAGTTCGTTTTGGAGGATCATGCCTCCCAAGCTGAAACCGTTCGTCTCGGCTTTTTCCAGCATCTCATCTGCGGATGTAAACGGAAATGGTACTGCGACCTCATCTTGTTGCGTGCCGTTCTCTAGTTCGTCGGCGGTGGCGATGAATCCGCCCCCAATGGAGTAATAAATTTCAAACGCTACTTGATCTCCAGCAGCGTCTAATGCCGTAATCGTCATGCCATTTTCATGCAGGGGAAGGTTGTCGCTATGAAAGACGATGTCATGGTCGTAGCTAAACTCAATCTGGTGTGTACCGGCGAGCATGAGCGTATTATTGTCTATGGTATTTTGTAGCGCACTTTTGGCACTGCTCATTTTGATGGTATCAGGTTTATTTCCCATCAAACCAAGGACCGTGGCTCGGTCTGTATGGTGCCCTCTACCTGTCAGTGACAATGAGCCATAAAGGTCCACTTGCACCCGATGCACTTTCGCCATAGAGTCGCTAACTAGCTGAGTGAAATGGAATCCGGCAAGCATAGGACCATTAGTGTGGGAGCTGGATGGCCCGACACCAATTTTAAATATATCGAAAATCGACAGCATAATTGACTTCCTTTAGCAGTGAACCTTTATAAAGGTCTCTAGAACAGTGTTGTTAACTAGATGTTAAAGCTTGTGGGTCGGGAGTGAAAGAAGATTTTTGTAACACTGCCAACTAAGCGCGAGATTTTAAAATGAAGTTAGACAACATCGTCATCGTTTTAGGTAAACGCCTCGTCAATAACAGGTTGACCTCTGAGGGCATAACAAGAGTCGAAGCTTTGTCTTGTAGGACTGCATCACTACCGACAGAGCGAACGGCGATTATTTTTTGTGGCGGAGTAACGCAAGGACAAAGTGTTTCTGAAGCAGAGGCGATGTACGCGTATTTTAGAACCCTAAACGCAGACTCTGTGAATCCGTTCCCTGAACGTCATATACTCTTAGAAACGGAGTCGTTGAACACGTTTCAAAACATGCGTTATGTTTCCCAAGTTTTGTGCAAAAGTGGGTTGTTCGAGTTATGGTCGGGGCATCCGGTTGAGGTTATCTTGCTGTCTAATGACTACCACCTCGAACGAATCATTGATATCCAGAATTTGATGGATGAGCAAGGCTTATTACGAGTACTTAAATCCGATTGCGAATCCATGGGGGTGACTCTCAATATTCCACTGGATATCAGCAAACATATTAGCGTGCCATACCCACATAAAGAGCTTATGGCGGAGACATTCTTGCTACTCGATGAACTCACAACCTACCGAGTTTATTTAGAAGGGGTCAAGCATGGCGCATTTTTCCGAGACTTATCAATTGTCCGAAAAAAGCCACTGATGATCGCAAGAGATGCTATTAGCAAATTGCTCTCTTTACCGCTCGATAAAGAGGCTTTGCAACATATTGAAGAAATGAAAAAGGCCGTCGAAATGACGGCCTTGGATGAATCTGTGGGTGCTGCGGAAAAGGCATTAAGTATCTTCCATCCGATACTGACTGCATTGAACCGTCGCTTTGACC
This sequence comes from Vibrio sp. PBL-C16, assembly GCF_034321865.1. Lineage (NCBI taxonomy): Bacteria > Pseudomonadati > Pseudomonadota > Gammaproteobacteria > Vibrionales > Vibrionaceae > Vibrio > Vibrio sp. PBL-C16. Next base: position 1,541,265 of record NZ_JAXLNY010000001.1, read on the forward strand.
CAGAGTCTATTCATTAAGCTCGCGTTTTGTGCGGACGGCGCTTAATGCGATCAAACAGTAGCAAAGCAGTTCTATACCTTCTTCTGAGATATTTTTAACATCACGGATGTAATTTTCGTCCATCACTTGTTGCCAAAAACTGCCCATACCATACAGACGAGAGAAGACTAATAATAGCATCACAGCGCCAACTAATAGCTTCATATGTGGCACTGTTAAAATAGTCGCCATTTCGTTCATGGTACCTTTACCACCTTGGTAGGCTTTGGCGCAAGCCAGTGCGGTGACAGCAAGTGCTGGGAAAACCCAAGAGCCATGATGAATCATGTCTGTCCAATAGTCCGTTTCGCGAATAATCAGTACTGCAAAAAATCCTGCAATCAAAATAGCCGCATGCTTTAGCTGAGGCTGTTGTTTCGATAAGCTGAAAAACGACCATGATGCAATAGCAAGCATCACAAGCTGGAGCGTTTCTGTAACGGAAAGCTCGCCAAGGCTTGATCCCAACACGACATAATCAAGACGAAGACTAAGGTTAACGAGAATACTTATAGCGACAATCATCAAGGCGTTTAAACTCGATTTATAAATAATGCGCTTTGATTTTTCAGTAACAACGTTGCTTGGGGCTGACTCGGCTTCTTTTACTATTTGTGTTTTCATCTTGCTCACCTGTCCCAGAAAATGTGGAAGAAATGTGAATTAGTGTGATCTGTGTTTGGAATTTTATTGTCCAAGTGGAAAGTTATGTCAGGTGAATGTCAAGAATAGAACACTGTTCGATATAGGGTCGATGTGCGGTAAAGTCAGAGATATGTAAAAACAACGTAAGAACACTTTGATAAATCAAATAAAAAAGGAGCCCAAAGGCTCCTAAGTGATAGAGGGAAGGTGACGTATCGATAAAAATAATTAGTAGTTGTCACCCTCATTTTCTTTGTGATTCTCGCGATAGTATTCCCATTGCTCGACGCGTTCATTGTCCGACAGCACACAGTAAGTGACACGTTCGCCGTTTTCCGACACGGTATCCAGCTCACCACCTTGCTGAACACAGTATACGGCTGCGGGATTTGCAACGGAGGTATACTCAGTTGATCGGGTCGCTCCCTCGTAAGTTGAACAACCAGCCAGTACCAATGTTGCAGCCATAGCCATCATTAAATTTGTCTTTTTCATTCTTTATCTCCGCATGGGGTGGGCGAGTATTGTATTGATTATAGGCAACTTTAAGAGATTATTGTCTTATCGATGTTAAAAGTAAGAGGGACGTATAAGAATTTAGATATTCTCATTTATTGCTGATTAGCACGTCACACTTCTGTTCTTGGCGTATTGTTGTGAAGGTCATATCAATCACTTCCTGACAAGCGCTCGAACGTACCTGGCCTACAACAATGATTTAAAGTGTGAAATTCGGTAATATGCGCACAAAACATTGACCGTGGTATTTTCGATGAGACATTTAAAATCGACCGTTCATCCAGACATAGAGCATTTGGATGACAAAATTGTTTTTCAGCGCAATGCAGCGCGAGCCATTGTACTTGATGGTGAAGATGTGCTGTTGCTCTATACAGAACGTTACCATGACTACACGCTACCAGGCGGTGGTATTGATGATGGTGAAGATGTCATTGCTGGATTAGTCCGTGAATTAGAGGAAGAAACGGGCGCCCAAAATATACATGGTATTAAGCCTTTCGGAATCTTTGAGGAGTTTCGTCCGTGGTACAAGGATGACGCTGACGTGATGCACATGGTGTCGTATTGTTATACATGTAAAATCGAACGTGAGCTAGGCGAAACGGTGTATGAAGATTACGAAGTTAAAAATGGAATGCGCCCGGTATGGATGAACATACACGAAGCAATTGCACACAATGAAAAAACGATGGCAGAAAGCCCGAAAAAAGGCATGAGCATTGAGCGCGAAACGTTTTTACTTCAGTTGATTTCTAAAGAATTACTATAAACAGCTAGTTTGCAGCATTACGACTTAGCTTCTGTTGGCTCTATTGTGGGCAAAGATTTTAGAGCAATAAAAAAGTCCGGACTCCCCCCCGGAACCCGGACTTATTCCAGACGCGCAAGCGAAGCGTCATCTTGATATGTTAGATTTGTTTCGAACTATGAAAACAATAGCTGTTTTACATTTAGTGTGTAAATAATTATTAGGTCTGACCATTGGTTTTCATGTTTTTTTGCAAACGCAATGTGACGCATATCTACCCAATTGCCAAGCGCAATTGGGGCGCTTTTTAGTAAACCACTACTCTTTCTTATCTTTGAGATACCTTACCTCAACTTTTTTGCACACGTTTGCATAGAGATCACGAGTTTTCAAATTCGCCGAACAGGATCTTGTAATTTTACGTTTCTCTGACATTGAGCTCTGTCGTAGCTTTTATCACAAATTAACTAGCGGAGGCAGTCGGCTAAAGTCGACCAGCGGTTGTGAAATCATAGGAGCGTCTGGAGCAAACAAGAGTAAAGGTTGAAATGATGAGGATTGTAACTGACCGATATCTATCAACTTTTCCAATGCATAGAAGCGGCTGACATATTGGCGAGTCTCGTTAGGCAGCGTGAGTTGTTGGAAATCTCGACTTCCTGCTCGCTGAATAGCACGTGCAACACGTCCTTCTCCGGCATTGTAGGCAGCTAAAGTGAGAGCCATATTTTGATCGAATTTGTTGTATAAAAACGCCAGGTACTTGAGCGCGGCCGTTGTGCTGGCTTCTGTGTCAAAGCGATCGTCTTGTTTTGTATTTATCGTTAATCCGAATCGTTTCGCTGTGGTTGGTATCAATTGCCAAAGTCCGGCGGCGTTAGCGTGAGAAACGGCTTTGGGGTTGTAAGAAGATTCTAACATTGGCACTAAGGCTAGGCTATTTGGTAATGAGTGGTTTTGAAGCTGTTTGAAAATGTGGTTAATTACCGGTTTGGATGAATCGAGACGCTTGGCAATTTGTGGTTTGTATGGTGCTAATACTTGATACTGCGTTTGAATATCGACAGCATTTGGTTTTGCCTGGCATGTGATTGGAAGGTAGGACAGAAAGGCAATAAAAATAAAAAGGCCTACAGTACTCAGCCGAGATGGCGACTGAATCTGTAGGCAAGACGAACATCGTTTAGAACGATTTATCTTCATAAGTGTGTTGCACAGGTTGTTTGAGTTGACTGACCAACTCATGGAACGCCGCAGAGCTGTGGCCATTGCTCTGATTGTATTGTTGGCACTGACTTACCAACGTTTCCAATAGCGCCCATTGTTTTCTAGCTTGCATACCTATTTGGGCAGGCAAAGCGTTGAAAATTCGTTTTACGCTGGCGTCATTACACGCTAACCCCAGCGCTCGCATACACTGGCTTCTGTCATTGGCGGAGCGGCTGAGTTTATTGAGTATCGGCATTTGTTTCTGAACATTGTCGTTCAGTGCCTCTCCATCAAACTTTAAGTACAATACCTTTTGCTGCTGAAGCAAAGGAAGCAGTTGTTGATAAAGCTTAATATCCTCAGATATAGAGCGAACAAATTGTTGAATTCGCTGCGATACTGCGCTTGCCATGATGTCTTCCTAGCGTTTTATTACTCGTGACCTGTATGGAACTGCATGATTGCCTTGGATAGCACTTTTGTATCTAGGCTAAGTTCACCACGCGCTAATGCGTTGCGTACTTGTTCTACTTTTTCCATATCAACATCAGGTAGTGATGCCATTTCAGCTTGAGCGCGATCTATCGCTACGGTATTCGCTTGAAATGCAGGCTCGTGTACTTTGCTCTGTTCGACGACGTCGACAGGCTGTTTGCTTGCTTGCTGTAATTTTGTTTGTGGGACATGACCGCCCGCGACTTTGTCGATTTTCATGCTGTGGTCCTCATCATCATGTTCTAAATTAAGTAGGCGGTTAGAATGTGATAAACATTAAATATTTTTTTGTACTCGAAGTTCAGTGTTACTGACGAGAGCCAAAATTAAAAAATGTTACCCCGAGTCAAAAAATCAAAATTGAGTATGAACCTGGTTTAATCCAGTTACGACTGCTCTTATGACCTTGCCCGAACTTGGGTTTTCCACGTCAATTTGTTGCCCTTTCGCTCCATCTTCTAAGGCGACTCCTTTTGTGCTGGCACTAAATCCATTTTTGCTCGCAATGACTATGACTTCATTGCCTTTCTCGATTAGAGGTGGGGCCGACAAATTGGATGGATTAACCACTTGTCCAGCCCGCAAACGACGAGAGGTTTCTAAGCCTACTGCTTGCTCGGGGCGAGTATAAAAATCGTCTTGGCGAGAGATGGTTCGGGTTTCAAGCTTTATGTGTTTAGCCGTTACGACTTCATTTCGGCCAACCGTGGTTGTCGCGACCAAAACAGGCAGAGTCAGCGAAGACTTTATCGTAACGTTAATTCGCCATGGTGATGCGATATTGTCGCAGCTGACTGAGCGCTTGAGGTTACCGACTGGCAACGTGTTGTTGTCACGACCTGTGATAACTAAAGGCGATTGACATTCTGGCAAGTGATTGGCTGAACCGGGCACCCACATGTCGAAGTCTAGTTTGTACTCCCCCCACTGATTGGAGAGCGCTACGCGATCCACCTCTTGTTCGAAATCCGTTGCTACAACGGACCTTATCTCTTCAACGCTTAGGGTTTTGTCATTGGTGTTGGCGAATGCTTGTTCTGATGTCAAAGCGAGTAACGTCAGCATTATTGTTGAGGAAGTAGACATTTTCCTCTTGTTTTTAATGCTTTCCGAGAACCGGAAGTTTGGCTTCCATCCTTGTTTGTAAATCATTGATATATATAGCTATTTTTTATGGCACGTATCTTGTTTGTATGTTGGCGTATTCGAGCCAACTGTAAGGAAGATGCATGGCGATCACATTTGAAAATGCTTTAGGAGTACATCCAGAGGCACTTAATTTTCGCGTTCAGCGTACCAAAGTCCTCGCCAGTAACCTAGCAAATGTTGACACCCCTGGGTATTTGGCGAAAGACCTAAGTTTCACCACCGTAATGAACCAAGTAACGGCAGGTGGTGTGAACAAACCGGTGCCAAAGTTCCAGGTTCAGGCCCAATACTCGGTGCCTTACCAGAATAGCAAAAATGGCAACACCGTAGAGCTTGGTGTTGAACAAGCAAAATTCACGCAAAACAACATGGACTTTCAAACTAGCCTGACGTTTCTCAACATGAAATTTAATGGCTTAGCGAAAGCGATTGAGGGACGTTAATTATGTCATTCACTGATATTTACTCGATCACTGGTTCCGCGATGACAGCACAAACTGTGCGTCTGAATACGGTAGCCAGTAACTTAGCAAACGCAGATGCAGTATCTGCAAATCCAGAAGATGCTTATAAAGCGCTTAAGCCAGTATTTGCGACTGTGTACCAAAAAACGCAAATGACAACAGAAAATGGAGCTTATCCCAATGCAGAAGTTCGCATTGTTGACGTTGTTAAAAATGCTGGAGATGCAGAGAAGCGTTTTGAGCCGAACAACCCACTGGCTAATGATGAAGGCTATGTGTTTTACCCCGATATTGATGTAGTTGCTGAAATGGCAGACATGATGTCCGCAACACGCAGCTTCGAAACGAATGTTGAAGTATTAGCCAATGTAAAAAGTATGCAGCAAGGTCTGCTTAGATTAGGGCAGGGCAGCTAATGAGTATTGCGCAATACACCCCTTTATCGTCTGACGCTCCAGTAAATACAAAAGCAAAAGACAGCAACGGTATCTCACCAAACCCTAAAGACATGAACAGTGCTTCTTCATTGCAGAATGAGTTTATTTCTTTGATGGTGGCTCAAATTAAAAACCAAGACCCACTTAATCCCCTTGATGGTACGGAATACGTTGGTCAATTGGCTCAGTTCTCGCAGGTACAAAGTACCGAGAATATGTCCGAGAGAATGCAACAGAACATGGTATTACTGAATAACATGCAAGTGCTATCAACAGCGGGCCTTGTTGGGCAAACGGTTTATGTGAAGGCTGATGAATTTCAGCTTGGTGAAGGCGTACAAAACGGAAAAATCGAACTCGCTCATAGCTCAAACCAAGTCACGTTAGTTGTTAAAGATGAATTTGGTCAATCAACTAAAGTGCCATTAGGTGCTCACGGCAAAGGTGACGTCGACTTTTCAATTAATCCTGAAGAACTTGGTCTTAAACCAGGCAAATACTCTGTGGCAGTCAAAGTGCAAGAAGGGCAAGCAAGCCCAAATGTGCTGATGGCAGGCACTGTTGAGCAAGTGCGTATCCAAAAAAATGGTGGTGCTACATTAGTCAATGTTCATGGCGTTGGCAACGTTCCTTTCTATCAAATCTATCAGTTTGGTGCTTAACCAAATACGAAAATCAGAGGTCTATTTATGAGTTTTAACATCGCACTAAGTGCTCTGGACGCGACCAACTCAGAGTTAAATACAATCAGCCACAACATTGCCAACGCATCAACGTATGGTTTTAAAAGTGGCCGTACAGAATTCTCCGCTGTATACAACGGTATGCAACCTGGTGGCGTGGAAGTCGCGTCAATTTCACAGAACTTCGACAAAAACGGCAGTATCACAGGAACTGGCCGTGCGTTGGACTTGGCTATCAAAGGAGGGGGTTTTTTTGTTACTAAAGATAATATGGGCCAAATGTTGTACACACGTTCAGGTGTGTTCTTGACGGATAAGAACAACTTTATAACGAATAACAGCGGTGCAAAGCTTCAAGGTTACAGTGTTGATAGTAACAATAAGCTAATGACAGGTTCTGTAGGTAATATTCAGGTATCGACTTCCTCACTGAATGCTAAAGCAACAGACAGCTTAGATTTTGTTGCGAACTTCGACGCAAGCGCGTCTGTTATTGATAAAGCCGTAACGCCATTCAATCCAAAAGATCCAAGCTCATTTAACTCGTCTTACACAACAAAAGTCTACGACTCATTGGGTAACTCGCACACGGTAACTCAATACTTTACTAAGACTGCTTCTAACTCGTGGGAAGTGAACGTTCAAGTAGATGGCGGCACGACGCCAGTAGCAACCGTGCCTGTAACGTTTGATAAAGACGGCTCGCTTTCAACACCGACTGCGCCGTTTAATGTTTCATTCCCTGCAGCAGGTGCAAAGGCGATGAGTGTAGACATTAATCTGAAAGGCAGCACGCAGTTTGGTGCGAAATTTGGTGTAAGTACCAATAGTCCAAATGGTTATGCTTCAGGCAAACTTGTGGGTGTACGTGTTGAAGATAACGGCATGGTTTACGCGACTTACACTAACGGCCAATCACAGCTACAAGGTCAGGTTGTTCTTGCTGATTTTGCCAATCCTCAAGGTTTAGCAAAAGCGAGTGGTACAGCGTGGACTCAAAGCTTTAGCTCAGGCGCTCCAATTATGGGAGTTCCGGGTTCAGGTACGATGGGTGACCTAACTCCGGGTGCATTAGAAGGTTCTAACGTTAATATAACCAGTGAACTTGTTGCTTTAATGACCGCACAGCGCAACTACCAAGCAAACTCGAAGACAATTTCTACCAGCGATAAGCTTACTCAAGCTTTATTTAACGCGGTGTAATGGGAGTTTTGCATGGATAGTTTGTTATTTACGGCAACGTCGGGTGCCAGCCGAGTTCTTAAAGCGCAGCACGTTCGTTCAAACAACTTATCAAATGCTGATACTGCGGGTTTTCGAGCGGATATGGAGCGTGTGCGTAGTGTAGAGATGCAAGGCCCAGGTTTTGATGGTCGCACTATGGTTGTGACCAACTCTGCCTCAACACGTTTCGACGCTGGCGATATTGTGAAAACAGGACGTCCGTTGGACGTTGCGGTTATGGGTGAGGGGTATCTCTCTGTAGAAACCCCAGCGGGTAACGAAGCTTACACCCGTGCAGGCAATATTCAGGTCGATACTTTTGGCGCTCTAACAATCAATGGGTTCCCTGTCCTCGGTGACAATGGTCCTTTGGTTGTGCCGGATTATCAAAAGATTGAAATCAGCGAGCGTGGTCAAGTCTCAGTGATCCCACCAGGTGGCGGCGCAGAAATTGTGGCAGGCACTTTGAAGTTGGTTAAACCGGAAATTAATCAACTGCAAAAAGAGAGCGATAGCTTGCTGCACAGCGTAGATGGCGTGCCATTCGCGGCAGATGAAACCGTGCAACTCTCTCCTGAGCACATTGAGGGCAGTAACGTATCTGCTATTGATGAATTGGTTAGTGTGATGTCGCTGACGCGCAACTTTGAAATGCAAGTTCGCATGATGAAAACGGCGGAAACTCTAGCAAAAGCTGGTAACAAATTAATGGCGGCGAGCTAAGTCTCGCCCCGCAAGGAGTAAAAAATGCATTCAGCATTATGGGTAAGTAAAACAGGCATGGCAGCGCAAGACACGAAGATGACTGCCATTTCTAACAACCTAGCAAACGTAAACACGGTTGGCTTTAAGCGTGACCGAGTCGTATTTGAAGACCTTTTCTACAGCATTCAGCGTCAACCAGGCGCTCAAGTAGACCAAGTTAACGAACTACCAAGTGGTATTCAGCTAGGTAGCGGTGTTCGCGTTGTTGGCACACAAAAAGTGTTCACGCAAGGTAATACCCAAAACACAACGCAAGAGTTGGATCTTGCTGTAATGGGTCAGGGTTTCTTCCAAATAGAAAACTCGGACGGACAGATCATGTATACACGTAATGGTCAGTTCCATCGAAACTCAGAAGGCTTAATGGTGAACAGTCAGGGCCTGCCTTTAGAGCCTCAAATCCAGATCCCTGACAATGCGGTCTCTTTCTCTGTGGGTGTTGATGGCACCGTGACTACAACAACAGCAGACGATCCAACACCTCAGCAGCTTGGTCAAATTACACTTGCAAAATTCATCAATCCAGCAGGCTTAGAGGCCATGGGTGGCAACTTATTTCGTGAAACGGAAGCTAGCGGTCCAGCTGATGAGCTGATTGCAGGAGCTGATGGCGCCGGCATTATCAAGCAAGGTGCACTGGAAGGGTCAAACGTACAAGTAGTAGAAGAGATGGTCGACATGATCACCACTCAACGTGCGTATGAGATGAATGCGAAAGTGGTCTCTGCTGCAGATGACATGCTGAAGTTTGTTTCGCAATCAATGTAAGTATGAAATTGGTGATGATGAAGGAAAAAGCAATGAAATGGCTTTCTAAGAGTTGGGCAGTAGCCGCCGTGTTGCTGGTGGGATGTGCTGGCCGTCAGGAATTTATTCCGCCTGAGCCGAATGCTGAGGAATATGCACCACCAACGCTCGATTACACGCTGCCGGAAACCCAATCTGGTAGCCTTTATCGTCACCAATACACGATGACCCTGTTCCAGGATCGTCGTGCTTACCGAGTTGGCGATGTATTAACGGTTCAATTATCAGAAGAAACCTCATCGAGTAAAAATGCGGGTACTAAGTTCGGTAAAAGTTCAGCAATTAACTTTGTGGCGCCGACCATAGGCACGAAAACTATCGATGAGTTAGGGGTTAGCGTGGATGGCAAACGTAACTTCGATGGCAGTGCATCAAGTTCACAAGGCAACAAGCTTCAAGGTGCCATTACGGTAACGGTACACGAAGTATTACCTAATGGCGTATTACGTATCAGCGGTGAAAAATGGCTTCGTCTGAATCAAGGCGACGAGTTTATTCGTCTAACCGGTATCGTCCGTGTGGATGATATTAACCGCAGTAACCAAGTTTCTTCTCAACGAATTGCTGATGCAAGAATTACCTACGCAGGTCGCGGAGCGCTAGCTGACAGCAACGCAGCCGGGTGGCTAACTCAGTTCTTCAACAGCCCATGGGTACCTTTCTAATGAAGACAATGCAATCTTTCTTTATGTCTCTCCTATTGGTGTTGACCTTGGGACTACCAGGCACTTCACGTGCTGAAGCGGAAATTCCGATCATGGACTTGGTCGATGTTCGCGGCATTCGAGAAAACCAGCTGGTTGGTTATGGTTTGGTGGTTGGCTTAGCCGGCCAAGGTGACCGAAACCAAGTGAAATTTACCTCTCAATCTATTACCAACATGCTACGTCAGTTTGGGGTTCAAATTGATGACAGTATGAACCCTAAGCTACGAAATGTGGCTTCTGTGAGTGTGACAGCGTCCGTTGATCCAATGGCAGGCCCAGGACAAACGTTGGATGTGGTTGTGTCTTCAATCGGTGATGCAAAGAGCCTTCGCGGTGGTACGTTATTGCTAACGCCTTTACGTGGTATTGATGGCGAAGTGTACGCGATTGCGCAAGGCAACGTGGTTGTGGGGGGCTTATCTGCAGAGGGGCGAAGTGGCTCCAAAGTAGAAGTGAACACACCAACGGCGGGTCGCGTTCCGAATGGTGCGACTTTAGAGAGAGAAATCAAAACCGATTTCAACCAACGTGATGAAATCACCCTAAACCTGCGCAAGCCTAGCTTCACTACAGCAAAAAATATTGCGCGTGAAATTAACAACACTTTTGGACCTAACGTTGCAGTTGCGATCAATAAAGCGCGCATTGATATGCGTGCACCAAAAGATACACAGCAGCGTGTCGTCATGATGTCGATGCTTGAAGAAATGAGCGTTGTTGAAGGCCGTAAACCTGCTCGTATTGTCTTTAACTCTCGCACTGGCACCGTGGTGATCGGTAAGAGTGTCAAAGTGAGTGAAGCAGCAGTAAGTCACGGTAACTTAACCGTGCGAATTTCTGAATCACAACAAGTTAGTCAGCCTAATGCGTTTGCAAATGGCGATACGAAAGTCGTTAACCAAACGGATCTTGATGTGAATGAAGATCTCGCTCAGATGGTGATTTGGCCTCCAGGCACGGAACTTAACACCATAGTTAATGCGGTAAATAGTTTAGGTGCCACGCCTACAGACTTGATGTCTATCCTGCAAGCTTTGAGTGAAGCGGGTGCATTGAACGCTGAATTGGTCGTGATATAAGGAGTTAAGGATGAAGCTAGACAGTACCAATGAACAAACTCAGTTAAATTCGATGCTTTATCACGACAACAGTGCATTGGCTAACATCAAGCATAGTCGTGATCAAGAAGGCGCACTTGAAGTCGTCGCAGGTCAATTTGAGGCAATGTTCCTACAAATGGTGTTACGCCAAATGCGTAGCAGTAGTGACGCTCTTGCTGATAAAGACAGCCCGTTTGCCAGTCAGCAACAAGGGGTATTCCGTGATATGTATGACGGTCAGCTGGCGATGGAACTAGCAAAGAAACAGAGCTCAGGCATTGCCAATATGCTCATCCAGCAGCTGAGCCCGTCTATGCGTGAGGTTGCTTTCGATGCTGCGCGCAACATCTCATCCGCTAACGATGGTAAAGGTTCGAATTCTGAATCTATCTCACAAGTAGATTCTAAAGAGGTGGAGAAGAATTCAAGCCTATTTAATACCGCTTCTCAAGCCGTCGCCTCTGTTAAACAGGTATTCGGTGAGGCCGGTATGACTACCGCGTTTTCTCAGCCGTTGATCAGAAAAATGGAGCTGTAAATGAACCTAGTTAATATTGCCCTTTCAGGTTTAGGCGCGAACCGTGTGGCCCTAGACGTAACCGCGCAAAACGTGGCAAACGTGAATACCGTGGGTTACAGTCGTCAACAAGCGTTGATGGCGTCTGTCGATGATGGTAAAGCCAATCGCTTAAGCCCAGGTTTAGGGGTAGAAGTCACTAGCATTCGCCGCGTTACTGATCAATTTCTGATTAAGCAAACGTGGTCGACTAACAGTATGGCGGCATACGCATCTGGATACACCAGTAACATGAGTCAGCTGGAGAATACGCTTGGTGCTGATGGTTTCAGCATATCGGCTGGCTTGGACTCACTAAACGCTGCGCTTAACGATGCGACCGTTAAGCCGGAATCCATACCTTACCGCCAGCAGATCATTAACGAATCTGAAGCTTTGGCCCGCCGTTTTAATACGCTTACCGAGTCTTTATACAATCAACATAAAGACATGAGCGACCAACGTAGTGCAGCGCTTAACCACGCGAATAGCCTTATGGAAAATATCGCGAAGGTGAACAAGCAACTGGTAGAGATGCAAGGTACAGGTGGTAACCCATCACAGTTAATGGATGAACGAGATAGGTTAATCGGTGAGTTATCTCAAACCATTGAAATCAAAACAACACAGCAGCATGACGGCAGTGTTCAGGTCACACTAACCTCTGGTCAACCGCTTGTGATGGGTACGGACCATGGCAAACTGGAAGCCATTCCTGACCCGAGTGATCCTTACTTAGCGGACTTACACGTCACGTTCTCGAAGCAAAGTTTTGCAATTGGTGACTCGCTTGGTGGCAAATTAGGTGCGATTAATGACTATCAAACCGAAGTGTTGAAACCAAACCAATTGGCTCTGAATGACATGGCGAAAGCTCTCGCGGATGAATACAACGCCGTGCTTGCAACTGGCAAAGACTTAAATGGCAACCCAGGTAAACCTTTGTTCAGCTATGACCCAGCAAACCCTGCAGCCAGTTTGGATATAACCAAGCTAACTCCAGATGAGCTTGCGTTCTCAAGTGATGGCACACCTGGTAACGCAGATACGTTGCAATCATTGATCGAGTTAAGCAACAAGCCAGTGGCGGTATCAGGTTACGGCTCAGTAAGCTTGAACGATGCCTTTAGTTCAATGGTGGGTCAAACCGCAATTAAAGCACGCCAAGCTAATGCTGATTATCAAGCAAAGTTAGCCATGAACAAGCAAGCACACAAAGCTCGCGATAATGTTAGTTCCGTAAACAGCGATGAAGAAGCGGCTAACCTAATGATGTTTGCTAATGCGCACAATGCCAACATGAAAGTGATCAGCACAGCAAATCAACTGCTCGATTCTATTCTGCAGTTATTCTAAGAGGAAAGTTTAGATGCGAATTAGTGACAATCAATTTAGTCAAATGATGTTGCACAGCTTGCAGAGCAATAGCGCGGGATTAGGCGAAGCTCTGCAACAGATGTCTACTGGCAAGCGCTTGACCAAGCTGTCTGACGATCCAATGGCTTCGATCAAGTTGCTTAACTTAGACCGAGAAACCAGTGCGATTGCTCAGTACAAAAACAACATTGAAAACGTAAAAACGACGCTATCGAGTCAAGAAACCCATTTAGATTCGATCAAAGAAAGCTTAAAAAGCATGCGAGACATCGCGCTTTGGGGTGCGAACGGCTCTCTTACTGACGAAAGTCGTGGCGGTATGATTACAGAGCTTAAGAGTTACCGTGACTCTATTGAGTCGTCTTTTAACGCGCAGGATGAAGAAGGGCACTACCTTTTCTCTGGTACTAAAACGGATACTGCGGCTGTAAGTAAAGCGAGCGGCAGCTACGTAATTGAAGGTAATAGTGACAAGCGCGTAGTAACAATTGCTAAAGGTGTCACGATGGATTCCAATATGACTGCAAAAGAAATATTGGACCTTGGGGGAGGCCATAACGTGCTTAACCAAATTGATGCGCTGATCAAAGAGTTTGAGAGCCCTACCGCCAACTTCAGAGCTGAAGTTGAGGCGAGTATCAGCGCTATCGACGATACTTTTTCAAACGTACTAGGGACCATGACTGAGATTGGTGGTCGACACAACAACTTAGATCTTGTTGGTGGCGCGCACAGTGAAAACAAGCTGTTCGTTGACAAAGTATCTGGAGACCTCTCTGCTCTGGACTATGGTGAAGCGTCGGTACGATTGAGTAATTACATGGCCGCTTTGCAAGCAACGCAAGCAAGCTATGTGAAGATCGATGGTTTGTCGCTGTTTGACCGTTTATAAGGTTAGGAAGTTCTTTTTATGGTAATGAGTACAGTAGAGGTTAGACCCCATAGCATACGCTTAGGTGGACAAGAACAAGCCTCTATCATGCCGACCCGTTCTGCAGACTCAAGTACGGCAATTAAACCGCGCCCGGCGCAAATTCAGGCTGACACTGCGTCAGCCTACTCTGTATCTGGTATTCAGCTTACGCAGGGTCAGCAGCAAGCCACGGCGGTTCAGATCGCGTCCAAATCGCTGCAGGTGATTGGCAAAGAGCTCACGCAAATTAAACGTGGTTTGACGCAAGCTATTAATCAAGGCGTACAAAATGTTCCTGGTTTGCAGGATACATTGGTTCGATCTAAAGCCACCATCCAAAAAGTCGTTGAGCAAGCACGTTTCGATGGCCAGAAAGTCCTAAATAACGAACTGCACTTAAAACTGGATAAAGCGGACATTCGTCGCTTTTCTATTCCAGGTTTGAATGTTCATCGCTTAAGCGACAAGGCCGAGCAAATCCGTTTGGATTTTCCTCAAGGTCAAGCGGTGATGATTCAGTTTGATGGACAATCAGACGGTGAGCGAACGGTCAAAATGCTGGATCGCAGCTTGATTGCGTTAGGAATGCGAGCCTCATTAGCCGATGATGGCAGCATTTTATTTGAAGCCAGAGACAACGCTTATCAACAAATGCAACAAAAGGTGATGGTAACGGGGGAAGGGCACCGCTTCCCTGCGGGACAGCCTAACGTTTTGAACTTAAAGTCTGAGCCAGATGGTATTGCGGAGCTCGGGTTTGATCTAGGCTCACGCGACGGCATCAAGCAGACGATTGCCAAAGTAAATCAGCATCTGAAACAAGTTCAAACGAGCTTGCAGGAAGCGAAAGCTTTTCATGGTGAACTGAATACTCAAATGCGTTCTATCCAAACCAAAACCGCACAGCTTTCAGTCAATGAAGTGAATGCAAAACTGGATGGATTCATGCAAAAGTCTGGCGAGTTTACTTCAACTTTTCAGGCATTGAATGCGCAAGCAAACGTGCGTCGTCATACCGTGGTCGCTTTACTGAAGTAACGAACACTCCAATGATTCCCGGCTTTACACTGTTATCGTCCCCCAATAACGAAAACAGCGCACTGTCGGGAATCTCTCTTCGACTCGTCTAGGGCTCGAGTGCTTTTGCCACCGAACGATTCAATTTCTGGAATAGCCATCCAAGTGCTATCAAAGACGCACCTAAGCCTAAGAAGCTTATTGCTCGCCAGAACCCATCCAGAGAGCTCACATCCCATAAGAATACTTTCAGTGCGACACAGGCAAGGACCACTAGACCGACACGCTGCATCATCAGCCCCTGTTGGGTCACGCCGCGCCAAGTCAGCAATCCACCTACGAGCAAGCCAGCCACAGAATAACTGAACAACTCTGCCATGCTGGTTGGCTGATACAGCATCATCGATGTGGTTTGCCAGAATTGACGGATAGACATCCCCAACCAAATGGCTGCAAGTAAAAAGCCTAGACTAGCAATCGCAAATCGATGAACTTGCAACGTATTCCAGCGTTTAAAGGTTGCGATAAGCAGGATGCAAGCTGGTAACAGCCAGCCGATACTCAGCATGTTAAAGATGGGAAGTGCTTGTGCCGAGACGTTATCAGTCACCAACGGCGATTCTGCCGTATTAAGCAAAATAATCAATATAGCGAACGCGCACCAAAGCAAGTAACTATAGATTTCGTAGATACGGCTTAAGCGTTGCGCAAATTGGCTGCGGTAGCTGTATACCAAACCCATAACTAATGCTTGATTGGCAAAGACTGCCGCACTTGTGAAGTCGATGTGCCCCAAGTAACCATATTGCCCCGTTAACCAGTAGTTAGTTTGGGTGAACAATGCCATTAAGAATACATGTAAAAACGCCCCTTCAAACCAGTTGGTCAGTTCTCGGTCCACTTGTTTTAGTGTTGAACGAGCATAAGACAAGATGAAGAGAGAAGGCAGATAACTCACAAGAACCCAAGCCCAATGCCCAGCTTCTACCGGTTGCCATTCGGGGATGAAAGGTAGCAGCGTGAGTCGGATAACCAGTATTCCCATTGCCACTTTAATCGCCCAACTCGCAGGTCGAAATAACCCGACTTGAGCCTGTAAGGCCATTATCGCAACTTGTATTGAGATTGCTGTTGTTAACCAAGTATCGCTCAACCAAACAAAAGCAATACCTATGATTAAAGCATGCATAACGGCAGAGCATTCTAATGCCAACGAACGTGCACGCTGACCAAGCACAACGTAGTAAGTGGCCATCAATGCGCAGAATGCAGTCCAATACCACAGGTAGCCCTGCATAAATTCGTCAATATAAAACAACGTAATTAAGCTCATCGCGGGAGCCAGTACCAGCAGAAGCAGCCCACTGAGTTGCGAACGGTCACTAAGTGATTGGCAATATGTTCGATAGCAGATCAGCGCAATACTCACCGCCAATGCGAATAGGATGCTAGCTTCTCGCTCTACCATATACAGCGCATCAAAAGCGATGGTAAGAACTATCAGCGCGGTTGCCGAGACGAGTATGGATGGCAAAAATACACGTAATGACCAGCCTGTACGAAGTGCTGGTAGCCAGATGCTCGCAACAAGCAGCGTATAACAGTACGCCATTTGTAGAGTGTTCAGCTCCGGCATTCTGGTGACGGCAGAAAAGGTCAATAAAGCAGTTGCGAGAGCGGTAGCGGTCGGCGAGTTTGTCCACTTGCTTTGATAGTGACGAAAGCGAGGATTGAGCATCCAACCCATTCTCGGAACCGCGAAAATGAGATACAAAGTGATGGAGAGATAAATCGCGAGCCACGAGAACAACAGTTCTGTTGGTACACTCTCAATCAACAGCAACATCCAAATGACATGTGGAATCGCGATACTTGGCGTAATCCATGCCCTACGCACTTTTTGCATCAATAAGGTCGCCGCGAACGAAATTGCGCAGATGTATCCGGCTAACAAGAAGTAGTTGGGTTCATTACCCCCAATCCACAGTGGTGCTGTGTAGCCACCAATTAAGCCAAGCACGGCCATTAACGGCCCTTGTCGCAATGATAATGCTAAACTGAAAAATGCCGCTGAAGCCAAGATGATCAACGAGATACTCGGCGTTAGCATTTGATAAACCACAAAGGCAAAAATGACGGTGCAGTAAATGCCCGTTAATCCCGTACCGGTAACAGCAGCAGGAACATACGTAAAACCTTGGGCTCGTGCTGCCCGTTGCGGATTCTGTTGTTCTTTACGGTGAAACCACTCGCCAACAAGCACCATAAGTAATGAGATCACAAAGGCAAAGGACACTCGCATAAATGGCGAAAACTGGATGTGACTACCAATTACCTGTACGAGATAACCTCCACCGATCAGCATGGCCAATGCGCCTACCCAAACCAACCAATTTTCTTGAATGTTGCTAAGCAGGCTCTGAACTTTACTCTGAAGGAATGACTCATTTTCTTGACTAAAAACATCCAGTTGCACTTCTCTTGTCTGGGCGTACCCTTGATTCGCAGCGCTCTGGTCCAAGTCTAGGTTGGCAGCTGGTTCATGTTCCCCAAAGGATGAGACATTTTTCTGTTGTGATTCTATGTGAGGTGACGTCGCTACAGATGGTGTGTCTTTTTCGATGCTGGATTGTTGGTGTACTTGTTGGTTTGAGCCCCCATGGACACTGGCTCGTAGTGATGTGACTTCCTCACGAAGTTTGGTTAGTTCTTTTTCTAAAAGTGCAGCTCGGTTGGCGGCTTTCACTCCGATGAGGATGGCGAGACACGCCATGAACAGTGCTAGTATTACGTACAATCCATTTCTCCTTGCGTACGTCGCGTGACCCACGATTCTTAACTTTGAGCACTTACGCTAAAGCTTAGTTCATGCTCTATGCCTTAGCCTCATATAGTGCTAGGTTCCGCGCTTTCTTCAGAAATCATTCTACATAATGAAACTCAATGCGTAATGATGAATTCGACAAAGTCGCACACTTGTGTGCCACTTTAAGACCTGATGAACAAAAATGAGTCGTTAAGTCATTGGGGGTCAACTATATTCATAGTTCTGATGCGATCGCCAAATGACTTCAAACATGTGCGTTTCGTAGCGATGTCATCGAAGGTCAGTCGTTTGATTTGCACGTTCGGTTGTTTCTATTTGACCGTAAGGCTGAATGTATTCGGGTATAGCGCATTCACGCGAAAAAAGACAAAAACAGGTAATTATTGATGCAAGTGGGTAATGAAGCGCTGGTGCTGTCAGCGGTTGGGGTTATTGGTTTAGGTTGCCAATGGTTAGCTTGGCGATTGCGTTTGCCAGCGATTTTATTTTTGTTGTTGGCAGGGCTGATCGTCGGGCCATTTATGCAGTGGTTAAATCCTGATGAGATATTAGGTAATTTGCTCTTTCCGTTGGTTTCTTTAGCGGTGGCAGTGATTTTATTTGAAGGCAGTTTGACCTTAAATTTTAAAGAAATTCGTGGCGTGAGTGGTTCGGTATGGAGCATTGTTTCCATCGGGGCGATCATTTCGTGGGCAGCGACCAGTATCGCAACACACTATTTCCTCGGCTTTACTTGGGAGCTTGCCATGTTGTTCGGCAGCTTAACCGTAGTAACAGGGCCGACGGTCATCGTGCCACTTCTAAGAACCGTAAGACCTAACAGTACGCTTGCTAACATTTTGCGATGGGAAGGGATTTTGATTGACCCGCTCGGTGCGCTTTTTGTTGTGATGGTTTACGAGTTTATCGTATCTCACAGTGCGATAAATAGCGTCGAAGTGTTTGGGACGATCATTGCTGTCGGTGTCATGCTAGGTGCGGCCTCAGGCTATGCAGTTGCGACGATCATGCGTCGTTCTTGGCTACCGGAATATTTGCAGCCATTTGCGGTTTTGATGGTGGTTCTAGGTGTATTTTCGGTCTCTAACCACATTGAGTCTGAAGCTGGGTTACTAACCGTCACCGTAATGGGTATGTGGCTCGCAAACGCTAAAGACATCAATATTCAGCAAATTCTGCATTTTAAAGAGCATTTAACCATTTTACTGATCACCGGATTGTTCATCTTCCTTGCGGCTCGAATCAGTCTGGATGATTTTGCTGCGCTAGGTAGCGGTGCGTTATTGTTGTTTGTATTTATGCAGTTAGTGTCGCGTCCGTTATCGATTTTTCTTTCAACCTTCCGCAGCAACTTGCGTCTCAAAGATAAGCTGTTTTTGTCTTGGGTTGCACCGCGCGGTATTGTTGCTGCTTCGATTTCGTCTCTTTTCGCGATCAAATTGACTGAATACGGCATTGATGAAGCGATTTTACTGGTCCCTATGACCTTCATGGTGATTATAGGAACGGTCGTGTTACAAAGTGCGACGGCACGTCCTGTAGCGCTGACGTTGGGCGTCGCAGAGCCAGCACCACGCGGCTTCTTGTTGATTGGTGCTAACCGAGTAGCAAGAGAAATAGGGCAGGCGTTGTCGCGTTATGACCGTCGCGTATTAATGACTGACTCAAACTGGGAGTACATCAGTCAGGTTCGTATGTTGGGACTGGATTACTATTACGGCAACCCTATTTCTAGTCACGCGGACGACAACTTGAACTTGATAGGAATAGGTCAAGTGGTTGCATTAACGCCCGATCAGCATTTCAACATTATGGCTTGCATGCAATTCGTCGACGAGTTCGGGGAAGATAAAGTTCACTGCTTACAAAAAGTGAAAACCAACAGCAATGGCAGCGAGAAGCACTCCGTGGCTCAGGAGTACCATGGTAAATTGCTGATGGGCGGCAATGTAAGCTATACCCAGCTAGCCAGTATGTTAAGTCGTGGTGCAGAGGTTAAACACACGAAATTGAGCGATAACTTCACGTATCAAGATTATTTAGCGCATCACAAAGGTAGTTCAGTTGTACCGCTGTTCCATGTAGAAGAAAAAGGAAAAATTCAATTCTGTGATGATCCAGAGCAGTTTGAACCAACGACGACAAGCACTGTTGTGTCGCTAATTCTGTCGGACAGCGTAAAGTAAACTACAGAGCAATGTGATCCATTTGCATCATGGGTATCGTACGCTGATTATCTCAATTTGAAGAGAAACTTGCCGGCTTGTTGAAAACGGAAAGCGAGTTTCTTTTCTTATAATGTCAGGGGCAGTCGAGATTCATTACTCGTTTCGGAAAAGTAATCCGGCAAATTCACAAAATTCGCATTGACGTTACTGATAAGGATCGCAATACTGCGCGACTGTTTTACTTTAGGGTGACATTATGGCTCCGCAAACTAACCGAAAAGATTTACACCTAGATGCTGTTTTACATCATGATATGAGCATGAAGCATAAAACGGCGGGTTTTGAGTCTGTCGAGTTCGAACACTGTGCGCTGCCAGAATGTGACTTTCACGCGATCGATTTATCGACAGAGTTTCTTGGTCATCAATTAGCGCTACCATTTTTGATTAGCTCGATGACTGGCGGAGCAAAAGACGCAGAAACGATCAATTGTCGTTTGGCTGAAGCCGCAAGTGAATTAGGTATTGCCATGGGTGTGGGCTCGCAACGGATTAGCTTAGAAGAAAGTCAGCATTCGGGCTTGGGTAAAACCATTCGTGAGTTGGCGAAAGAAGTACCGTTGTATTCCAACCTTGGAGCCGCTCAATTGCTCGATAAAGGTAAACTCGATAATGCACAACGTGCGGTTGAGGCGATTCAAGCAGATGCCTTGTTTGTGCACGTTAATCCAATGCAGGAAGCGTTTCAGAAAAATGGCGACCACAATTGGGTTGGTGTTTTCCAGGCAATTGAGATGCTTAAATCTCGCGTGAAGGTTCCTATCATTATCAAAGAAGTCGGTTTTGGTATTAGCGGACACGTTGCGCAGCGATTAATTGATGCTGGTGTGGATGCAATCGACGTTGCGGGCGTGGGTGGCACAAGCTGGAGTGCGGTTGAAGGGTATTGCCAAGATAATCCGAAAATGCAGCGTGCAGCCGAGCTTTTCCGCGATTGGGGTGTCCCTACAGCAACATGTTTGGCTCAAATCCGCGCACTGCATCCTACATTACCCTTGATCGCCTCGGGAGGTGTTCATAACGGACTTGAAGCGGCGAAAGCCATTCATTTGGGTGCTAATCTCATTGGGCAAGCTGGTGCGGTATTAAAAGCTGCGACGATCAGCACGCAGTCTGTCGTCGATCACTTTGAACAAATGGCATTAGAGCTGCGTTTAGCGTGCTTTGGTACTGGCTCTTTTAAGGTTGGTGAGCTAACAAAAGCGCGCTGCCTATAGCTTTTAGAATGGCGCGCTTTACACAGAGTCGCTCAATAATTTTTCGGTGTCTTAACACGTAGACTGATAATTTCGTTATAGTTGATACAAAAGTCACTTCAGCTAGTGACGCCTTTATTCAGACACTTGAATGGGCATGTGTTGAAGAGATTGAGTTTAATTTTACTATTGTTTGCAACTGGAACCTCAAATTTATGAAAAAACTAGTCATGCTGATGTTGGCGGCTTCTGCTTTGACCGCTTGTAGTGATGAAGTGGGCACTGAAGGCTGGTGTAACGACATGCGCGATAAGCCAAAAACAGAATGGACAGCAGACAACGCGGTAGACTTTGCAAAGCATTGTGTTCTGCAAGATGGTGTCGGCAGCGAGCAATGGTGTGAAAACCTGAAAGATAAGCCGAAAGGTGACTGGACTGCAAACGATGCGACCAGCTTTACTAAACACTGCATTTTTTAAGCACAGCGGAACGCGCCTTTTCTGAGGCGACATTCTGTGAGGTAAACACCAAGCGTTATTGCTTGGTGTTTTTGTATCTAAAATAGCTCGATTTTTCACGTGTCGAGCGCACTTCCCTCTGAATGGAATGTTTTACATTTTCGTTTCATTTTTGAAAACCTGTATTGCCTGTCTTTAATTTTTCGTATTGCAGTGGCATGGTGTCGAGATAGCCATCTAATTCAATTAGATTCATAACAAAAAGGAATTCAAATGGAAGTACTAAAAGGCTCATGTCTGTGCGGCAAGGTAAAGTTGGAAGTGGCAGATGAATTCAAGTACATGGGAAATTGCCATTGCTCTGAATGCCGCAAGTTCACAGGTTCTGACTATTCATCTGCCGGTGGTATTGCGTTGGATAAACTGCTTATTATCCAAGGGAAAGAAGATATTCAAACTTATCAGAAAAGCGAAAATACCATGCTATGCTTTTGTCGCCACTGCGGATCAAGTCTGTATTCGAAAAAGAACAATGGGATCGTCAATATTCGCCTTGGTATCTTGGATGACACACCTTCTCACAAGCCTGATTTCCATATTTTTGTCGCGTCGAAAGCGCCGTGGCTCGAGATATCGGATAACCTGACTCAATTTGATGCAGGGCCAAAATAGAGTTGTTGTAGATAAGTATTTAGAAACAGAGCGCGTTACAATACGCTTGCGACGCGCTCTGTGCTTTTACTTTGTATATTAGAACGGAGACGACTATTTGGCGTCTTGTAGTTCTTCAAAGCCACCTGCATTGTGCAGATTCGTAAAGCCTTGCGATTGTAAGTATTGATACGCTTTGCCAGAGCGGTTACCACTGCGACAGTACAACACGATAGCTTGATCTTTATCGACGTCTTGAAAATGTTTATCAAGTTCAGATAAAGGGAAGTTGACGGCATTATCCAAATGCCCTTCAGAAAACTCTTGCGGCGTGCGCACATCGACAATCATCGCGCCCTCGTCAATCAATTGCCAACCTTGTTCAGCGCGTTCAGAAGCTGACACGTTGGGTGAGAGGAAGCCAACGCATAACGTTGCAAGAAATAGAGATACGGCCTTTTTCATTGTTTGATTATCCTTTTTAAGAGTACGTAACCACTCTAGATTTGATTGAGCACATTTTCCATCATAAAGAGATGCTAAGTGGTTGTGAATGCGATAATTCGATAGAAAATTTTATTTAATTTAATAAAAAATTTTTATCAAATTCACCTCTTGAACTCTCATTTTTCGACCTTATTATTTTCATCGAAAGCGAGCTGTCGACTCGCAAATCCATCTTGATGTTTATTTTGTCTTTTATTTTTGGTTCCAAGTAGGAGGCACTTAAAAATGAAAATTCGTCCTTTAAATGACAAGCTAATTGTTGAAAGACAAGAGGTGGAAAATAAATCTGAAGGGGGAATCGTTTTAACTTCTCAGTCGGTGAAAAAATCAAACCGCGGGAAAGTCATTGCTGTTGGTTTAGGTAAACGTCTTGAAAATGGCGAACGCGCTGCGATGGAAGTCAAAGTGGGCGACCAAATCATTTTCAATGACGGTTACGGCGTGAAAACCGAGAAAATTGACGGCGCAGAATACTTAATTCTGTCCGAATCTGATGTGTTAGCAATCGTTGAGTAATTATTTTTGTAGTAGTTTTTTGAGGAGATAACCATGGCTGCAAAAGACGTATTATTTGCTAATGACGCACGTCAAAAAATGCTGAAAGGTGTGAACTTACTGGCGGACGCAGTAAAAGTGACACTAGGCCCGAAAGGCCGCAACGTTGTGCTTGATAAATCTTACGGCGCGCCAACCATCACCAAAGATGGCGTGTCTGTAGCGAAAGAAATCGAACTGAAAGATAAGTTCGAAAACATGGGCGCACAAATGGTGAAACAAGTGGCGTCCAAAGCGAATGATGAAGCGGGGGACGGTACAACGACCGCTACCGTACTGGCGCAATCTTTCATCAATGAAGGTCTTAAAGCGGTAGCCTCTGGCATGAACCCAATGGACCTAAAACGTGGTATCGACAAAGCCACTGAAGCGGCGGTTGAGAAACTACGTGAAATGTCTAAGCCATGCAGCGACAAAGAATCCATCACCCAAGTGGGTAGCATTTCTGCAAACAGCGATCGCGCGATCGGTGAAATCATTGCAGAAGCGATGGAGAAAGTGGGTCGCAATGGCGTGATTACGGTTGAAGAAGGCCAAGGTCTAAACAACGAATTGTCTGTGGTTGAAGGTATGCAATTTGACCGCGGTTACTTGTCGCCATACTTCATCACTAACCAAGAAAATGGCAGCGTAGAGCTAGACAACCCTTACATCCTATTGGTGGACAAAAAAGTCAGCAGCATCCGCGAGCTATTGCCTGTACTAGAAGAAGTGGCGAAATCTTCTCGCTCGCTATTGATCATTGCTGAAGACATCGAAGGTGAAGCGCTAGCGACATTGGTTGTGAACAACATGCGCGGCATCGTGCGTGCGACCGCGGTGAAAGCGCCTGGCTTTGGTGACAACCGTAAAGCGATGATGGAAGACATTGCGGTACTAACTGCTGGTACGGTCATCTCTGAAGAAATCGGCCTAGAGCTCGAAAAAGCAACGTTAGAGCAACTAGGTAGTGCGAAGAAAGTGACCATCACCAAAGACACAACAACCATTGTGGGTGGCGCAGCAGAAGCAAGCGCGATTGCTGATCGTGTGGCTTCGATTGAAAAACAAATCGAAACAACCACCTCTCAATACGATAAAGACAAGCTTCAACAACGTGTTGCGAAGCTTTCTGGCGGCGTAGCGGTGATCAAGATCGGCGCTGCAACCGAAGTTGAGATGAAAGAGAAGAAAGATCGCGTGGACGATGCACTACACGCTACTCGCGCAGCGGTTGAAGAAGGTATTGTTGCTGGTGGTGGTGTTGCCCTAACTAAGATCGCGAAAGAATTGGCGGATCTAAAAGGCGACAATGATGACCAAAACGTGGGTATCCGAGTTGCGTTACGTGCAATGGAAGAGCCTCTTCGTCAAATCGCAACTAACGCAGGTGACGAAGCTTCTGTTGTGGCGAACGCTGTCAAAGCTGGTGATTCCGATTACGGTTACAACGCTGCAACAGGTGAATACGGCAACATGATCGAAATGGGCATCTTGGACCCTGCGAAAGTAACACGTTCAGCGCTTCAATTCGCAGCGTCTGTTGCTGGCTTGATGATCACCACTGAAGCGATGATCACCAACCACGTTGAAGACAAAGAACTTGATATCTAACGTCATCAACCGTTAGTGATTAAGTAAGCGTTAAAATAACAATAACATTGCAAAACCTAAGCGGGCTCGCTTGAGCCCGCTAATCAGTCATTTGAGGTAAGTGTTATGACCCGTTTACCTGAGTTTTCTTTCTCAATATCTGAGCCGGGCGGTAATGAAGCTTCGTCAACGTGGCCGACTGCTATTCACTTCCCCCTCGTTCCAGCTGGGCCAGAGTTTTCGATCGAAAATGCTCTGCCTAAACGTCCGACGGTGACGATATTCACTATCGATCTGTCTCAGTTATTTAAAGGGGACGCTCGGGTCATCCATTAACTGTATCGAAACAGCCAGCGCACGTTGGCTGTTTTTTCTAATTTAAGGTATTGATAATGCAGATTTTTATTTGATTACTGCCACTTGTTCAATGATCAATTTGAACTGGGGTAATCGGACCGCAAGCGTACTACACTTTTAAGCCCAGCATCGCGCCGAAAATGATTAATCCCGCCCCACATGCTTGATTGAGTCGATGCTTAATCTTCAACAAGAAAGCTTGTAGTTGGGGTGACGTGAATAAAACAGCAACGATAGAAAACCAAATACCATGCAGCGCAATCATATAAATCCCGTAAAACAAGGCGATGTGTTGCTGACTAGAGTCGGGAGAAATCACTTGGCTAAAAATACTCAGAAAAAACAGCATCGTCTTGGGATTGAGTAAATTACACAGAAATCCCTGCATGAAAAATCGCCACATTGAATACTCGCTCTGTTGAATGGTTTCTGAGTTTGACGCAGGCTGCGAGGAGAATATTCCTTTAATCCCAAGGTAGACAAGATAAGCGGCCCCAAGATAGCGCACGAGATTAAACAACCATTCATTTTGTGAAATTAAGTAACTGATCCCCAGCATGGAGTAAGCGATGTGGATGCTGATCGCCATGCTGATACCAATCGCACTGTACACGCCTGCTTTTCGTCCTTGATTTAAGCTATTTCTTAATACCAAAACAAAGTCTGCGCCAGGGCTAATAACAATAAGCACACCTAATAACGCAAGAGTTACAAATTCCATATCGATTTCCTGTTTGAATGATGAAGTCTGGGATGTAGCGGAATTGTAGGCGTCTTTATTACTGACTATAATCGAAAAATATTCCCATATTGGTGAGAAAAACTCACAGATGCGTCACCTGAAATCTTTTTATGTCTTCCACGTTGCGGCGAGTTCTTCAAGCTACACTGAAGCGGCTGACAAACTGAACATTACCCACGGAGCCGTGAGTAAGCAGATCAAGCAACTTGAGCAATATCTGTCTCAACCTTTGTTCTTCAAAGAGGGCAGGAAAGTCGTGTTGACGGCAGAAGGCGAATTACTCAAGACATACACAGAAACGGCATTCCAAACGCTAGAAACAGGCGTGAATACGCTTATGCAAGAGAAGCATCAGCATCTTGAAGTGTCTTGTGAACCGACATTAACCATGCGCTGGTTGATGCCAAGGTTGGCCGCGTTTAATGATGAACACCGTGCTGATGTTCGTTTGTCGACGGCTGGTGGCCCGGTAACATTAGGATCAACTGGGCTTTCGATGGCGATTCGTCGAGACGATTTTGCGCAGCATCACGATTACGACAAAACCATTCTTGTGGAAGAGTGGGTGGGGCCGGTATTTTCTCCTGAGTATTGGCAATCCATTAAAGACAATTTGAAAGCAGCTCGATTGTTGAATAGCCAAACCAGACCGAATGCTTGGGCGGATTGGCAGCAATCAACACGTTGTGAAACTTTCAACGGCAACATTCAGCAATCATTCGCGCATTTTTATTTTTGCATACAAGCCGCAGTGGATGGCTTAGGCGTCGCAATGGGATCGTATCCTTTTGTCATGGACGATATTAAGCGTGGTAATTTGGTCGCACCATTTGGGTTTTCTCCATCAAGTTGCAATTATGTTTTATTGAGTCAAGATAAAAAGCGTACAGAACTCGAACATAAATTTATCACGTGGTTACAAACGCAAATGGCAGAGTGTGTGCCACTGTCATCACAGCAGATTACGCAAGGCGAATAGAAGGCATAGAGCGAGATTACGTCAGTCAGTTTTATGGAAAAAGGCTTAGGAAATTGGAAATGGAAAACCTCAATATTGTTGAAGTCAAATCATTTGTTCCGGCGAAAGATTACGCGCTATCAAAACGCTTTTATGAGGCGATTGGCTTTGAAATGGCGTCAGACTTCGGTGATGTAGCATACTTCTCTCAAGGTAGCTGCGCGTTTCTTTTACAGAATTTTTATGAGCCAGAACACGGCAATAACTTCATGATGCACTTGCTCGTAGAAGACGCAGAAAGCTGGCATCAGCACTTATCCAAAGTGGGTCATGAAGAATTTGGTTCGCGTTTGACTGAGCTGGTCGAGCAACCTTGGGGCATGCGCGAATGTTGTTTGTTTGACCCTAGCGGCGTTTTATGGCGAATTGGTCAGAACATGAATACTGACTAACGCCAGTCTTATTTTCACCACATCTACGCGCAGGTATTGAGATCTCGATATCTGCGCGTTTTCTTTTTTACTTAGCCTTGCCAACGTTTGTAGCGCACTCACGCCTTTTTTGAGGTGGTGTGCGATGGGCTAACGCCAAAAAACTCCTCAAGCAGCATGGCTTTGAGTTCTGCTCTGACTTCTGCGCCACCGATTAACGCCAAAAGTGCGAGTCCTCCTGGAATAAGGATGACCATTAATATCGGTCTTAAAATATACGAAAAGCAGAAGATGGTCGGGAAGAAAATCAATCCTTGGCCTAGTTTGTTTAATACGTACATGAGCGATTCCTTTTGTTTTTATATAAAATGAGCATGCTCAATTTTATAAATGAGCGCGCTCAATTTGTCAATCTCAACCACGCAAGGTATGATCCTTTCAGGCTCATTAAGCAGACACATCAATGACGAAGCGACAACAAACCAGAGATAAAATTCTAAAAGCCGCATGGGCATCTTTTGCTCAAAATGGCTATGACATGACGACCACAAGGCAGATAGCGAGAGAAGCAGGAGTAGCCGATGGTACAGTGTTTAGCCATTTCCCGACTAAACTGTCGATTTTGCGCGAAGGGATGCTGGCGCAACTGCAACAGATCAGCCAAGAAACGCTAGTCAGTGTGGAAGGTAAAACCGATATCGACATTGGTTTGGCGCTGACGGAGAAATACTATCGCTACTATTTTGCGAACGTTGAGCTGAGCCGAGCTTTGTTGAAAGAAGTGATTTGGGATTTGGATTATTATCAGTCGTTTAACCAAGCTTTGTTTCAATCTGTAAACGGAAGCTCCGTCCTTGAGGGAAAAATACCGCTGATTTTTGACTGCTATTTTATGACGTTAATCTCGCACTTGAGCCGTGCAGAACCGGATGTTGAAGCGGCACTTGAAGAGCTTCATGCTAAGTTTCAGCAAATCATTGCGACTGCATAACATGGCCCCAACGCAGGATCTGAAAGAATATACTGCCTGTCATTTTATTTGCTGGGCTCCCATTTTCTCGTTTCAGTTGGCGTCTCACCAAATAGCCGCTTGTAGCTTTGACTGAACTGCCCGAGATGGAAAAAACCAAAGTCAAAAGCGATTTCTGCAATTGTTCGATTATCTTCAGGGTTTTGTAGCACTCTACGTACTTGATTCAGGCGTATTCGATGTATGAACTGCTTTGGGGAAGTATTACAGCAATGTTCAAAGGTGTACTGTAGTGTGCGACGACTGACGTGTACTGCGTCACACAGTTCACTGACGGTTATCGGTGTACGGTAGTCTAGATCCTGTAGCTGTTGTTTTATACGCTGCATCACGTGTTGACGATGAGAGATTGATATCGGATGGCTCGTGTGCAGTGAACTGAGTGAGAACAACTCCAGCACAATATCTTTTAAGATTGCTTGATGTGTGGTTTCAGACCATCTTGGCTCGGCGGAACCAAGTAACGTGCCTAAGTAGTATTTAAGTTGTTGAATGTGTTTTTCCGTCAAACCCGTTAAGTGTAATGTGTTGTTTTGGATACTCCCAAGCTCAAGTTGATTTTCTATGATGTGAACGAAGTTTTTGTCGAGCACTATTCCATAGATAGAAAACTGCTCCGGTGTCATTAACTCAAAATCAGCGCCACCTTGCCTAAGCAAAAGTTGGCTTGAATTAAACTGACTGTGATTTAGGTGTAGCGGCTTATTTTCCGCACTCAAACCCAACCAAATACCTCCCTCTTCAACCCTGCATTGCTGTCTTAGCGAGCGGTTACTGTCTTCACGAAACACATGGAAATTGGGAAATCGTCGTTCTCGAATTTGACCTAAAAATCGACCATCGCTGAGTTGGTCATATTCCTGTTGCCAGTTTATCAGACTCGCAGCTTGTTGGTTTGCATCCTTAGTGTGATGGATGCACAGCATTGGTGCAGTTTGGGGCATTTGGTTACTCATCCTTGTGATGCTCATTCCTTTTTTGTGAGTCATGTTGGAGCAGTATTTACATAACTCATTGTTTATTATTGGTTTATAAATGTTGCCAGTTTTTGATAACGCTACGGAACACATTTGGCAATACTTTCTTAAAGCTTATTGATAGTTCAGCAAAAAGCGAACCAAATAGTGAAGAGGAAGAGCAATGACGGCAACTTATCGTCGGCAACAAGGAAGTAAAGTCTATACCTTTAAGTCATTAGCTGACTTGATGGCGAAAGCGACACCGGAGCGCTCAGGCGATGCGTTAGCCGGGGTTTGTGCTCAGTCAGCGGCAGAACGTGTAGTCGCACAAATGGCGCTGTCTGAGTTACCACTTAAAACGTTTCTTAACGAGGCGGTTATTCCATACGAAAGCGACGATATCACTCGCCTAATTATCGATACGCATGACCTTGAAGCCTTTAAGCAGATTGAGCACTTGACGGTCGGAGATTTTCGAAATTGGCTGCTGAGTGAAGAAGCCGATGGTGAAACGTTGGCTAAAATTCGTCAAGGTTTAACACCAGAAATGGTGGCCGCAGTCAGTAAGATTATGCGCAACCAGGATTTGATTCTCGTTGCTAAAAAATGCCAAGTTGTCACGGCTTTTCGGAATACGATAGGTTTGCCGAGTCGCCTGTCTACTCGCTTACAGCCGAATCATCCCACTGATTCTCTCAACGGTATCGCAGCGACCATTTTTGATGGTCTGATGTACGGAAATGGCGATGCGGTTATCGGTATCAATCCGGCAACAGATAATGTGCCTCAAGCTATCAAGTTAATGAACTTAATGGATGAGGTGATTCAACACTATCAAATACCGACTCAGTCTTGTGTGTTAACTCATGTAACGAACACGATCGAAGCCATTGAAATGGGCGCACCAGTCGATCTCGTTTTTCAGTCGATAGGCGGCACGCAAGGGACGAATGATACCTTCGGAATCGACTTGTCGATTTTGAAAGAGGCCCATGAAGCCGCGTTGTCTTTGAATCGAGGTAGCGTAGGAAACAATGTGATGTATTTTGAAACCGGACAAGGTACCGCGCTGTCTGCGAATGCATTTCATGGGGTCGATCAACAGACTTGTGAAGCCCGTGCTTATGCTGTCGCGAAACAGTTCGATCCTTTGTTGGTTAATACAGTTGTTGGGTTTATTGGCCCTGAGTATCTGTTTGATGGCAAACAGATCATTCGTGCTGGGCTTGAAGATCATTTTTGTGGGAAGCTGCTTGGTTTACCCATGGGTTGCGACATCTGTTACACCAATCATGCCTATGCCGATCAGAATGACATGGATAATTTGCTGACACTGTTAGGCGTGGCCGAGTGCTCTTTCATCATGGGTATTCCAGGGTCTGATGACATCATGCTCAACTATCAAACTACCTCATTTCACGATGCCCTTTACGCAAGAAAAGTATTCGGTCTGAAGCCAGCTCCAGAGTTTGAACAATGGTTAATGGAGATGCAGATTTTCGAGAGCGTGCAAGACGTTCGGTTAAGTGAGCAAATCTCTCGCTCGTTTTCGGGAGCAATTAATCAACTGAATAAGGGGTATTCTCATGGGTAAAGTAATCACCATTGCTCAGTCCCCACAAGATGAGTCTGAAGTTGTCACACACAACCCTTGGGGCAAGTTACGCGACTTCACCTCTGCTCGGATCGCTCTGGGTCGCAGCGGAAACAGTGTACCAACCAACGAGTTACTCTCATTTCAGCTGGATCATGCCCAAGCTATGGATGCAGTGCATTGCAGTTTGAATATTGAGTCTCTCGTTGCTGGTTTGTCGGACTCTTACTCGATTCTTGAAAATACCTTAGAGCCTCCAGTGGTAGTGAGCAGCCAAGTGAGTGATCGGCTTATGTACTTGCAAAGGCCCGATTTAGGACGGCAGCTCGATGAATCTTCTTGGAAAACGCTCAACTCGATAGCAAATGAGCATAACACTGACATTGATCTTGCGATTGTTATTGCTGATGGACTTTCTTCCGTCGCAATTCAAAACCATGCCGTGCCTGTTGTTACGCGATTGATTTCTCTTTTAAGCGCTGATGATGAACATCAATGGAAATTCACACCTATCACAATCGTAAAGCAAGGAAGAGTAGCGGTAGGGGATGATGTTGGTGAATGTTTTAACGCTAAGGCCGTGCTGGTTTTAATTGGAGAGAGGCCCGGTCTAACTTCTCCGGATAGCATGGGTATGTATCTCACTTGGGGGGCTAAACGAGGCTCTAAAGATTCCCAAAGAAACTGCATTTCCAATGTGCGCCCTCAGGGGCTCAACTATGACGATGCCTGTGAACGCGCATTTTACTTGCTCAAGGAAGCTCGAAAATTACAACTGTCAGGAGTGAATCTGAAAGATCGCTCAGATATCAATGAGCCAAGTGGCGCAAGCGTTGAAGATAAACACAGCGACAACTTTTTAATTTCATCAAAGTAGAAGGATTTACTATGTCTAAACATCAGGAGTACTTGGCCAAAAGGCAGCTAAAAAGAGGCACCGCAGGTTGGATTTTACTTGCTGGCTTAGGTGTCTCGTATGTTATATCTGGTGACTTCGCCGGTTGGAACTTTGGCATCGCTCAAGCAGGATGGGGAGGCTTTCTTATTGCTGCTATCGCGATGGCAGTAATGTATTTCACGCTAGTATTGTCTTTAGCTGAAATGTCTGCGGCTATTCCTGCTGCGGGTGGTGGTTACAGCTTCGCAAGACAGGCGATGGGGCCGACAGGCGGCTTTTTCACTGGCTTATCAGTTTTGATTGAATATGCGCTCGCGCCTGCTGCGATAGTGATTTTTATTGGCTCAGCCGTGAATGAATTGGTTGGTATCGATGGCCCTGTTGTTTACGCACTTTTCTACGCCGTCTTTATCGCTATTCATATGGCAGGTGTTGGCGAAGCTCTCAAAGTGATGATGGTCATCAGCGGTTTGGCTGTGCTAGCTATTCTCATTACTGCTGCTGTGCTTATTGGTCACTTTGATGTTAATAACTTATTCGATATTGCTCCGGCGACGGCTCAGGCAACAGAAATCTTGCCGTTTGGGTGGTATGGCGTATGGGCTGCGTTGCCATTTGCAATGTGGTTGTTTCTTGCGGTTGAAGGTGTGCCTTTAGCGGCAGAGGAGGCAAAAAATCCGGCAAAAGATGTTCCCAAAGGCATCATTGGTGCGATGCTGTTTTTATTGCTAACCGCAACTCTCGTAGTCGTCCTTTTGGCTGGTGCGGTTGGCTCAAAGGTCATAGGCGATAGCGCGGTGCCATTAGTTGACGCCCTAAAGCTTACGGGCAATTCAACGGTAGCAATGGCCGTGAACTTACTTGGATTGGCTGGTCTTATCGCTTCTTTCTTTTCAATCATTTATGGTTACAGTCGCTTGGTGTTTGCGCTTTCCCGCGCGGGTTATTTACCGCAAACTTTGTCATTAACCAGTGACAAAAAAGTGCCTTCTCGTGCGCTTTTGGTTCCGGGCGTTTTTGGGTTCTTGGTTTCACTTACGGGTGAGGGGGACTTAATCTTGGCGATGGCTGTTGTCGGTGCGACTGTATCGTACGCATTAATGTCCTTGAGCCATATTTTATTGCGAATTAAACAGCCGGAATTAACTCGTCCATATAAAACGCCTGGTGGGATAATTACTTCGAGTATTTCTCTGGTGCTTTCTTTGATCGCAATGACAGGTGTTTATGCTTTTGATCCCTCAGCCTTTTTCATGACAATGGGATTGTTTCTTATCGGTGGTGTTTATTATGGGTTATACAGCCGCAACAAACTGGTGGCAGCAACCGCCGAGGAAGAGTTTGCCATGCTGTCTGTAGCAGAGCTAGAGCTTGAATCAGATGTCGTACGATAGTCACTTTGATTCTTGTTATTCAGCATATTAAGGGAGCCATAGGCTCCCTTTGTCATTTCTATCAAAAGTGCATAGCGCACAAATGCATCACTTTAACTTTATAAGTGTTTAATCATGTGAAAGTCTAGTCTGGATAACGATGGCGCAGATCCATCACAGGTAAAGGTTAAGTTTTCAAGGAAAGATCATGATAAACAAGGTATTTAATACACTTTTGGGAACAGAGTTACCGATTATTCAAGCGCCAATGGCCGGTGTGCAAGACAGCCAAATGACCATCGCCGTCAGTAATGTTGGCGGGCTTGGCTCGTTACCTTGTGGAATGCTGAACAAAGACGCCATCGTAAAAGAACTTCAACTTATCAAGCAGGCAACTAACCGACCGTTTAACCTCAATTTCTTTTGCCATGAAATGCCGGAGTATGACGCCAACAAGCACGAAAAGTGGCAAAAAACGCTGCAACCGTATTTTTCCGAGGTTGATGCAACCGTTCAGACTCAGCCAAACGCTCCGACAAGGATGCCTTTCAATCATGATATTGCTGACGCGATTGAACCATTTGCACCGCCAGTGATCAGTTTCCACTTTGGTTTGCCAGACGATGATCTGTTAGCTCGAATTAGAGGGTGGGGAGGGAAGATCCTTTCGTCAGCGACCACGGTGGACGAAGCACTTTGGCTAGAAGCAAAAGGCGTTGACGGTATTATCGCCCAAGGCTTGGAGGCTGGTGGACACCGAGGTATGTTTTTATCGGATGATTTAACTACTCAATTAAGTTTGATGGCGTTATTACCACAAATCGCCAAACGGGTGAATTTGCCTGTTATTGCTGCAGGCGGAATCGCTGATAGAAGTGGGGTGGAAGCCGCGTTGAGATTAGGAGCGAGTGCCGTTCAAGTTGGCAGCGCCTATTTGTTGTGTGATGAGGCGAAAACATCGTCTTTACATCGATATGCCATTGCCAGTGAACGCGCGCAACATACCGCTGTGACCAATGTTTTCTCGGGCCGACCAGCGAGAGGCATTGTGAATCGCGCGATGTCGGAGCTAGGCTACATCAGTGAGTTTGCGCCGAAATTCCCATACGCCTCCATTGAAATGGCTCAACTAAGAGCGCTTATGGAAAAGCAAAACCGAGATGAATTCACACCGTTGTGGTGCGGACAAAACTCGTCGGGTTGTAAGGAAATATCGGCGGCAGAAATGACATTGTCATTAGTGGAAGGCATCGATTTAAACTGATATGCATCTTGCCTTTTAAAGCGATGCTGACTGAATGGTTACGAGTTATCCCTGTATTTATGTAGTAAATCTAATGGGATGTGGCAGTAATCATTCGGAAAGTTTGTGAGTCTGTCTTGGTGCTCATCATCACTTGGCACATAATTTGTGAGTGGCAGTACTTCTACGGCGATCTTGT
The DNA here is from genome assembly GCF_034321865.1 of Vibrio sp. PBL-C16. NCBI lineage: Bacteria > Pseudomonadati > Pseudomonadota > Gammaproteobacteria > Vibrionales > Vibrionaceae > Vibrio > Vibrio sp. PBL-C16. The sequence goes on from NZ_JAXLNY010000001.1 coordinate 1,575,899, forward strand.
CGGCGTCCGGTCGTGCTGCGATAAACGCTTTCGCGATGGTGAGATGCTGTTCGTTTTGGCTATAAACACCAGTACGGTACTTCTCACCTACGTCTTCACCTTGCTTGTTAACGCTGTAAGGGTCGATTATCTCAAACAAATACCCCATTAAAGTTTCAACCGAAACTTGCTCAGCATCGAACTGGGTTTTCACGCACTCTGCGTAGCCATCGTATTCGGATTGAGTGTTATCCGTTGTGCCATTTGCTCGCCCGGCTTCTGTGTTGATTACGCCCGGAAGGTGGCGCATAAATTCTTGCACGCCCCAAAGGCAGCCGCCTGCGAAGTAAATTTCTTCCATTACTTTGATCCTAGTCTCTATCGTTGTTGGGATGTAGGGAGTTAACCCCTCTTCTTCCATCCCATTTTCGTTGCCCTATTATCTGTTGATGGGAGCGATATTCGCAAGGTACAGCTTGGCTAATCAGACCACGCGTTTTTTCCTTTTTACTTTCAAGTTCTTTTCATATGAAACATCAGGTGAGTATACTGTAAGCTCATCAATAAGGAGCGAACCTGTGAACCCAAGACAAAATGAAATCCTGCAATTAGTGAACGACCGTAAACGCGTTCAAGTCACAGAGCTTTCTGACATCATTGGCGTGTCGGGTGTGACCATCAGACAGGATTTGAACTTTCTGGAGCAACAGGGCTACCTAAAGCGCGTTCACGGCGCAGCTACCGCGTTGCAAAGTGATGACATTGATGCCCGTCTAGAAGTACGTTTCGATATTAAACAATCGCTCGCAAACCAAGCTGCGGATTTGGTCGCACCGAATGAGACAGTGCTGATTGAAGGAGGCAGTGCCAATGCGTTGTTGGCTCGGACATTGGCTGAGCGCGGCGATGTGACCATCATTACGCCATCGGCGTATATCGCCCATCTCATCCGTAACACTTCTGCCAACATTATCTTGCTTGGTGGCGTGTATCAGCACCAAGGCGAGAGCTTGGTCGGACCGCTGACTAAGTTGTGTATTGAGAACATTCATTTCAGCACGGCCTTCTTGGGTATTGACGGCTTCCATCAAGACACTGGCTTTACTAGCCGCGACATGATGCGCGCTGAGATCGCAGAAACCATCATTGCGAAAAAAAGGCGCAATATTGTTCTAACGGATTCTAGTAAATTTGGGCAAATTTATCCCTCATCAATTGGTAAGACTGACGAAATATCAGTGCTGCTGACTGACAAAGCCGCTCCGAAAAGCGACCTTGAACAAATCAAAAAGCGAGGTGTGGAAGTTATATTAGGCTGATTAAGCCACGCTTCGTTTTCGCTTCGCGAGCATTGCTGTTGGGGAGAAACCGGTGACTAGCATAGTGCCGCTAAGCACTAGAATTGTTCCTATGATGGTGTTAGAGCCGACGGGCTCATCTAGCACCAAGTAGCCCCATAAGATACCAAAAACAGGAACAAGAAAAGTGACAGTCAGTGCTGACGCTGGGCCGATATCAGAAACTAAGCGGAAATAGAGCAAATAAGCGAACCCTGTGCATACAACGCCGAGCGTGACAACAGAGCTCCATTCGAAATGACTTGGTTCTGCACGCATTGGTAAGAATGGTAGCAGCGGCAGTACCCAAATAACCGCCGCCCACATGCTGCCGTGAGCATTGTCAAAAGCAAGTACTTGTGGCGCATTTTTAGTGTAGTTGGTAGCAATGCCATAGCTGAAAGAAGCCATCAAACTGGCGGCAATAGGGAGCATGGCTTCTTCACCTATGGTTGAAGTATCTAAGCCGACCAAGACTGCAACGCCTCCAATGCCTATTAGCATACCGAGAACAGATTTCGCTGTGAGTGGGCTGCGGTACCAAACAAAGCCAACTAGTGCTCCCCATATTGGGGCGGTTGAGTTCAATATTGCTAAAGTTGATGCATTCAGTGTCTGGGCTGCGTACGCAAAGAGTAAAAATGGAACTGCGCTATTGAATAAGCCAATAATAAAGAAGTGTTTAGTATGCGCAGTTAACGTGAGTTTCTTCTTCAAATATACGGCGATCAATAACAAAGCGACGGCGGCAAATGTAACTCGAAATTCGATTAAGTAAGCCGGCCCGAATGTGTTGGCGGCGACTCGCATAAACAGAAACGAGCCACCCCAAATAGCAGCGAGGCAGAGTAAGCGAAAAAAACTGACGGCAGTCATTTGACATCCTTGGTCGAGGTCTAGCGCCTCATCGATTAATTGTTGCGCTAACAGTGAATTAAACCAAGGATGAGGTCAACCAGAAATGTAATGCCAGTTCCGGATCTGGCTAGCTTGGGCTCACGTTGATGGTGTGTTGTTGATTTGTGATCACTTAATGGCTCTCTGACCATACTGCGAATTCATTTCCACTCGGTTCAGTGAAGTGGAATCGACAGCCGCCGGGGAATTCGAAAATAGGGCGGATAATTTTTCCACCATGCTGCTCTACTTTTGTCTGAGTGGCCTGAATGTCTGAGCTATAAAATACTAAAAGTGCGCCACCATTTGCGGTTTGGTTTATAAACTCAGATTTGAAGAATCCGCCATCCAACCCTTGTCCTGAAAATGCAGAATATTCTGGACCATAATCGGTAAAGCTCCAGTCAAAAGCACGCTCAAAAAATTGTTTGGTCGCACTGACATTAGTGGAACCAAATTCAACGTAATTCAATTTTTCATGTTGATGCATGGTGAAACCCTTCTCGGTTACTATCGTTTCTAGGCGAACTTTTCTACGATGATGTCGTCCGCTTTTTCGACAAATAATGCGCCATTATCTCTGAGCTCTGTCAGCACATTCTCTACATTATCAGGCAGCACCGCACGAGTTGAAGCAAGATTAACTACCACATTGTAGCCAAGTTCCAGCGCTTGCATGACGGATTTTTTCACGCAAAAGTCTAAGGCAAGGCCACCGATAACTAAGGTATCAATCCCGTTGAACTTTAGAAATTCATGCGCACCTGTCGTTTTGGTGTCGGCAATATCATGGAAAAAAATACCGTAAGGGTGTGCGTCAGGATCCATACCTTTATTAACTTGAAAATCATAGTCCAACACGGGTGGTAAGCCATCTAGCAGCTCAGAACCTGTTGTGCCAAGCACACAGTGACGGTTCCACTTTATATCCACATTCGGTAAACCAACGGGCTCAAGCATATTGGATGGCGATTCTGCATCCCACTTTGCTTTTGGTGGGTGTAAGTCACGACTGACCAGTTTTAATCGGCCTTTGGCATGATTGTTCAAAAGCTCCGGTACGATTTCCAACGCACCTGCAACGGGCAGTTCATTTGGACATAACTCACTAAAGCCTTTCTCTGGATCAACGTCGATCACTGCTGTAGTTTGATAGTTTACTCGAACAGTCATGGCAGACTCCTTGTCTGTCTGATTGTCTGCGTTTATCCACGCAAACAGTTTTGAAAAAAGGTTACTTCGTCGCTAGTCAGCGTATATACCATTGCGGGTTTTCCACCTTTGCCTTTGTTGGTTGAAGCGACTTTATTAGTGGGTTTTAGTACGCCTGAATCTATCAAGCGGCGCTTAATCGTCATTCGGCTGATATCAATACCAAACTCTTGATAAGCAGAAATGATGTCCGCAACCAAAAACTCTTTGTCTAATGCAAACAAAAGAACCGATGTGTATTCAATGGATGCACGAAGCTTTTGCCACGCTTTTTCAATGGTTTTTTGATGATCAAATGCGAGGGTTTCTTCTCCATTGAGAATAGCCTGTAGCGAAAACCATTTAAGTTGGCATTCCGGTACACCTGCATTATTTATTTGCTCTACATTGTTACGATCAACTAAGGCGTAGTGCGTAATGTTTAAGCTCCAGTCTTCTGGATCGCGCTTTGGATCACCGTCGATAAACGCTTCGCTAAAATGGCGAGGGTAGGTATGGATTTTCTCACGGCAAATTCGGCGACGCGCCGCTTCAAAGTTTTCATCGGCCGGGCGTCCGCCTTCACTGGTTAAGTCTTTATCAAAGACAAATCCGCCCGGTAGTGCCCAGACTCCATGGTATGGCCGATTTGGATTTGAACGTTTAATCAACAACACTTCCAATCCCTTATCGGCACAGCCAGATAGCCTGAATGGAATAATGTCGACAGATACGATCATGGTTGGGTCCTAATATTGATTTGTAAGTAATCTAGCGCATAACAAGTGGTCAATCAATGGGTAAGTAACGAGTTGTTAGAAACGTTTTCGGTAGTGTTCTTAATACGGTTTGAGCATAAATTTACGGATGACTCTGACTTATTCACAATGCTTGCTCGAATTCTAGACAAAAAAACCTTATAAAAATGAGTGGTTAGTAACAAAAGTTGACAAACTATAGATGGGTGTTTATTGTTTACGCAAATTAGTTAGTAACAAAAAGTTATATACCCAGGAAGGGCATGTAGAAGGGCACCTAATGACCACCAAACTATTTTCTTCCCGCATCATTCAAAGCGCTTTGGATTTCGATGTCTACAAAGTCAATATGATGAGCGCTGTAACAGCGCTTTACCCTGATGCGATGGTGTCATATAAGTTTATCGTGCGCAGTGAGGAAGACCTCTCTGAGCTTTTGCCCGAGGTAAAAGCCGAAGTCCTTAAACTGCAAGATATTCAATTTACGCAAGAAGAAATTGAATATATTAAGCGTGTCGCGCCTTACCTGAATCCTGACTTTGTTGATGCACTGCGCCATTTCCGTTTCAACCCACAAAGCGATGTCTCTTTCCATAACAAAGCCATGGCTGATGGCTCAAGCCAGTTAAGAATTACCATTAACGGTTTGTGGCGAGACACCATCTTGTACGAAACGATCATCATGAGCATCGTGTCTGAAGTTCGTAGCCGTCAGCGTTGGTCAGATATCCCTGTTGCGCAATTTACCACTGTTTTAGAAGAGAAAGTTCGACACCTAAAGTCGGAACTAAAACGTCGTAACATTACTAACTTTAAATTTTCTGACATGTCGACGCGTCGACGTTTTTCCTTTCAAGCTCAGCGCACTATGCTGGAATATTTGTGCCAGGAAGTGCCGGAATGTTTGACAGGAACAAGTAACTATCACTTAGCAAAAGAGCTAAACTTGACGCCTATCGGCACCGTTGCTCATGAATGGTTTATGGGACACCAAGCTCTGGTGAATGTGCGAGATTCGCAAAAAGTGGCGTTGCAACGTTGGCAAAAAATGTTTAATGGTGCACTAGGTATTGCGTTAACCGATACGATTGGTATCGATGCTTTCCTTAAAGACTTTGATGAAGAACTAAGTAACGCATACTTCGGTGTACGTCACGATAGTGGTTGCCCTTATAGCTGGGGTGAAAAAATGATTGCACACTACCAGTCGCTGAATATAGACCCATTAACAAAAACACTGGTGTTTACCGACGGACTTAACTTCGAACAAGCGTTAGATATTTGCGAGTATTTCCAAGGACGTATTCAGGTGAGTTTTGGTATCGGTACTTTTCTTGCCAATGATATGGGTGATTATGTCAATAAAGATGGTGAAGCCTACCAGCCACTTTCTATCGTGATAAAAATGGTCACGTGCAATGGTTCACCGGTCGCCAAAATCAGTGACGAACCTGAGAAAGCCATGTGTGAAGATATCTTCTTTTTGATGAATCTCAAGCGCCGCTTTGAACAACCTCTTGATTTAAATGAGTGTCGTAAAATGATTGATCGTTTAGAAACTGAAGGTCAAAATTATCTCATCGACGCGTAGGCGTTATCCTCTCTCCATGATAAGCACCCTCTATCGTTACGACAAATTTATATAGGTAAACGTGGAGGGTGATTTCGTTATAGTAATATACAGAAGTAACCAGATACAGCGCAGGAAAGCACTCAAAAGTTGATGTGTTATCTGCCTTTGATTGGTGTAAATCGATACGTTACAGCATCGTGGACGGTGTATCTCATCCGACACTAAACTCAGTCTAATCACGTAGTTTATTCCCACGTACCATGAGCTCACTCGGGTATAGACGTCTATCTGCTTTTATGACTTTGGGCTTCACGTAGTTGCTTGAATCAGGAGTCAAAATGAACCTAGTAGTACATTTGCAAAAGAAAGCGATCCGAAAATATGGCTATGAGATGGCCACTCGCCAAGCATGGAAGTGTGGTATCAAGGCAAATCTTGTAAAGCGCGTGATTGGCCTTTTTAAAGGACAAATTGTTTGTGTGGTTGAAGGTTGCCGAGCAGAGTTTTCTTCTCCTCTTAATAACCCCCTTCACGAAGATGACAAGCAGGGGCGATATGTGTTTGTTGGCGGTGTATGCTGGGAACCAAATAACATTATAGCGCCTGGTTTCCCTGATTTTATGTTTATGCACGTGCGTAATCTAAGCCACCGTCATAAGTATTTAACGGATGACGAACTATTTTTGAGCTTGGCTTAAAAATAAATCTCATAGACTAGTCCAGCCCAATCATAATCAGTAGTGATACAGTTTTAGCTCTGTTGACATTCTGCTGAGTGTTTCTTGACGTACCTCTTATAAAACAGTGTTTCTTTACTTGTTAATAACAGAGGGTTTGTTTTCGTCTGATGTGATTTCCCTTTTGCGATTTACCATAACGCTCATCAAAGCAAACCATACTGGGATGTAAATCATGAATATGAAATCTATCGCAATTGCAACGGCAGTTGTTGCTGTACTAGCAGGCTGTAAAGACAAAACGCCACCAGCTCCAACTCAAGCAAACATTACTTTGGTTGAAGCGGTGACTGAAACGGTGAAAAAGCCGCACCAAGTATGTAAAGACGTGGTAGTAACCGAGCAAGTTGCCCCTGCGGATGACAATAAAATTATTGGTACGGTTGGTGGCGCAGCAGCTGGAGCAGCGCTGGGCAACCAAATCGGTGGTGGCTCAGGTAAAGTGATTGCAACTGCAGCTGGTACGATTGCTGGTGCAATGACAGGTCGTAAGATCCAGGAGAATGTGCAAAAAGGTGATGTAGTAACAACGACGAAAAAACAGTGTCATACAGAATATACGACATCTGATAAAGTAGTGGGTTACGACGTCACTTACGAAGTTTCAGGTGCACCAACGACGGTTCGTTTGGCGAGCAAGCCAGCGACAAAAACGTTCCCAATTCAAGATGGTAACGTTGTTCTACCACAATAGTTAGCGACTTAACCGAAGCGATTAACAAGCCCTTTTATCTTTGAGATGAAAGGGCTTTTTCACATAAGCGGCGTTTTCATCTGTTTTCCCATTGGAATGTGCGGCCAGAAATACCCGTTAATTTCCGCGTTCGATACAATCACTTTTCTTAAAGTACGAACGGAAAAAACATGGAAGATTTTTACCTGACCGAGCACGGTCTGGCTGGTTATTTCGAAGCGCAATGGTTCGACAAGTTCATTGAGGATCAACAGATTGAGATGATAACCAGTCGCTCAAAACAAGTCCCATTTTCTTTTTTGTCATCACCTCACTGCTCCCAAGTTGCTGATTTTATTGCGCAGGCGGTAATCGAAAGCAGCGTTCAGCCGTATTCCCTACTTGAGGTTGGGGCGGCGCTGGGAAGAAATTATTATGAGTTAGTGCAACGCTTACCTAACCTTAAAGAAGCGACGCTTGTGGAGCCTTCAAATAGGTTAATGGATGGCTTGAAGCAACTATTAATAGAAGAACAACGCGTCGAGCTTACTTACCTTCACGATGTGAACACCTTAAACACTTTAGAGGTAGAGAATAGAGATATCGTACAGAAATGTGCTCATGTTGATTTGACGCTAATTAACCAGCCTTTTGAGCTCGATACTCTCCAATCTCGCTTTGATTTAGTCGTATGTTTAAATGTGATTGATCAATGTGAGTCGCCACTTAGCGTGATCAATGCTCTAAAAAAAACCACCAAGGTGGGTGGGCTGATCGTTGTCTCTTGCACTTATCAGTGGAACGCGAAACACATCAAAAATAAAGAAGAGGCGGTTGATGATATCAAAGAATACTTTGCTGAAGGCTGGCGTCTAGTGTCGGAAGCCGAGCATGAATATCGCATCCGGTTTAATGATCGCTTTGCAAGGCAGTTTTTATCTCACGTAGTCGCTTACGTAAAAACCGATTAGAGCCACATAAAAAAACCGAGCACTTACGGCTCGGTTTTTTAGTCTTTGGGTTAGAGCACAACTTTAAGTAACGTGCGCTTCTTGTTGCTCTTGCAACTTTTTCTTGCGACGCTCTCGTTTAGAAAGCCAAACGAGAGGCACAACAATCATAATGGTTCCTATTGCCATAAATATATCAGGCACTTCTCCAAACCAAATCAATCCCACAAACACGGCACCAATTAAGCCACTGTATTCAGCGCTGGCAATTTTGTTGCTATCGATCGAGCGGTAAGCGATGACACATGTTGCTGCATAAATCATGATGAACAGACTTGAGCCAGCAGCAACAGGGAAAGCACTCCAGTCCCAAGGTTCTGCTTCGATCAGAACAAGCAAGAAGGCTACTGGAATACCTGCCAAGTTTGTCATCAATAATGTTTGCATCACAGACTGATTTTTTGGCAGTTTTCGAATGAGCAAGTTATTGATTGCTAAAGTAATTGCAACAACTAAAGCTGAAATTGCTGCCCAATCGATTTGGTCTGGACGAATGATGACTAACACACCGGCAAAGCCCATTATCGCTGCGGCGACCGATTGCTTAGACAACTGTTCTCCAAAAAAGATTGCTGCAAGTGGCAACATGATCAATGGCGCGGCGTAAAAGATCGCATTCGCAGTTGCGAGCGGTAAAGATGAGATCGCCAAAACCATGAATATTGCACCAAGTAACCATACGTGAGCGCGAACAGCATGCCACTTAAACCCTTCAAGAAAAGGCGCATTTTTTGTTAGCAAGTAGACTGGCAGCAGGAAAAGCACCGCTGAAATTTGTCGGAAAAAGACAAATTGAAAAATAGGCACTTCATTTCCGACACTTTTAATTAAAGAGTCCGAAAGCACCGCAATGAGATTTCCAACAATTAATAGCAGCATCGCTGCTCCGACCGATGTAACTTTCACTTTTTCCTCTCCTCTGTCTTTGCCAAAGAGTAGGTGATGTCATAGGATGAAGTGAAGTGATATTTATTAGTTTAAGTATGAGATTTTTAGATAATGAAATTGCCACCACTCAGAGCGGTTCACTGTTTTGAATCTGTTGCCAGAAACTCTAGCTTTTCGCTTGCTGCTGAAGAACTCAATGTGACGCAAAGTGCCGTTAGTCACCAGATACGACTATTAGAAGATTATTTGGGTGAATCATTATTTATCCGTCAAGGCAGAAAGCTCTCTTTGTCCGATACGGGCACCCGCTATTTAGAGGATATTAGCCCAGCAATTAGCTCAATTGCGATGGCCAGCCAAAAGGTGCGAGAAGGGGACAAAGGCAGCATACGGTTGGCGATTTATAGCTCGCTTGCCGTAAAGTGGCTTATTCCGCGTTTGTCTGATTTTAAGCGCTTACATCCAGAAATCGATCTGACACTCAATATGGTCGTTGGTGATCCTGAACAGACAGACAGCGTTGGCGATTGTTTTATCACGGTAGAAAAGCCAAAGCGAAACTACATGTCGGTAAAGTTATACGCGGAGACGCTGTATCCGGTCTGCAGCCATAAAATTTGGAAAGAGTTGCAAGATCAACCGATTCCAGAAGCGCTTTGGCGATACCCTATTTTGTCGACAGACTCAATTTATCGTGAGAGAGGAAAAGACTGGGCTGAGTGGTGTATAGCGGGCGGTTACACCTTGCCGAAAGATGTCGATGTTCAACATTTTAGTCATATGTTGTTGGCAATTGAGGCGGCGCGTTATGACCAAGGCATCGCATTTGCGAATGATTTTATGCTTAATGAAAGAGATAAAGCGCACGATTTGGTGTATATCCCTTCTCATGGATTGGAAACCGGCGACAGCTTCTATTTTATTCATAAAAAGAGTCGAGCCAAGCAAGCGGAAATCATCAAGCTCACTAACTGGTTGAAGCAGCAATGCTTGTGAAATGACTAAATTGTCAAAATTAAGAAAGAAAGTGGCAAAGTTGTGTCTAAATATTTCATGTTTTATTGAGTTTTTATTCATTAACATCCACTTGGTTTTGAAACCAAGTGAAATGGATAGCATGGCATGCTTAAGGATGGGCAAAACACAACCTCAATAATTAACAGGCAGTGAAATACAATGTTTAAAAAAACATGGCTAATGACAGCCCTTCTAGCAACATGTTCTGTTGCAAACGCAGCTCCTTACGTTGGTGCATCTGTAGGTCAAGCATCGTTTGGTGATGTTAATGGCTCTATCAATGGTGGTGGTACTAACGCTAGCACTAAACTTAAACTTGAAGATGACTCAAGCCTTTCAGGCAAAGTATTCGGTGGTTACAAATTCAACGAATACATTTCTCTAGAAGCAGCCATTGGTGGTTACGATGCTTTAGACGGCAAAGTTGTTACTGTTGGTGATATGAAGTATCTATCGATTCAGCCAAAAGCGACTCTACCGATTGGCGATCGTTTCAACCTTTTTGCTAAAGCTGGTCTTTCTTACTTCAATGCTGAATTCAAAATTAGCAACTCTGTGATTGACGGTAGCGCAGGCCATACCACCATTTCTGACAGCACTGTAACAGGCATGTACGGTTTAGGCGCAGAGTTCGCTATTACTGAAAACTTTGCTCTACAAGTTGAATGGGAATACATGATGCCTGAGCTAGACATTGCGAAATTTGGCAATGAAAAAGTAACGGTTGATGCAGACATCAATGTATTCTCTGTAGGTATGAGCTACCGTTTCTAAGAATACTTATTCAAGTTACCTCTTGGCTTAGTAAACGTTTGTGACTTCTGTTGGTCGAGCTGAGTCCAAGATTTGAATTTGTTTAGATATAGCACAGGAAGTTTAGTTGCTAAGCGTCCTGTGCTATTTTTTTGCTTTGGAATAACTCTTAGGAATCTTTGTGAACGATGTCAATCTTAGGTATCTGGATCTACTGTTAAAGCACTTTGAACCTCACCAGTATCACCTTGTTACGCTTTCTGAGCTAGAAGCGGTGGTTTGCACGTCGAGGCGCAATGTTTCTATTGTGATGAAAAAGCTTGCCACTTACGATTGGGTCGATTGGCAACCTGCGATTGGCCGAAGTAACGCTAGCCGTCTCAGTATTAATATTTCCCTCCAACAAGCGATGACCGAGTTTTTGGTTGAGGAGCTTGGCAGAGGAAGAATGAACTCAATAACGAAACTTATTGATTGGTTCGGTCAAACCGCGGTTAGAGCACTAACTATCGCATCTGAAAAAGTGAATCGATTGAATGAATCAAATAACGCTATTTTGATTTCTTCTTACCCTTGGGTATCCAAAATCGACCCTGCGAATACTTACCGTCACACTGAATTACACGTCGCGAAAAGCGTTTATGACGTATTGCTGACCCAAAATTCCAATGGTGGTATCGAGCCATCGTTAGCACACGAATGGAAAATGGAAGGCAAGGTAATGACGTTATGGTTGCGGCCAGGCATATATCGCCATGATGGCGAGCCCCTTAACATACAGGATGTGGTTTGGAGTATAGAAAGACTTAGGGAGATAAAAGGACCAGTTCACGAGCTCTGGCAATGCATTGATAGCGTGGTTGCAGAAACATCTAACTGCTTAAAAATCATATTGAAGTATCCGAACAAGTTGTTTCCATACATGCTAGCAACTCCTCATGCGTCTATTCTGTGTCGAGATGTCGTCTCTTTCGGTTCTAGTTATTCCTACCACATAGGGACTGGGCCATTTAAAATCAGCGGCTGGAACCAGGAGAGTATGACTCTTGAAGCGCACAAAGAGTATTTTTCAGCACGCGCATTGTTAGATCAAATAACGCTGTCTCATGGTGATGTTAAAACCTTAAATATGTTGAGCTTTAACCAAAGCTCCGATCACGTTGAAGTGGAAAAAATTAGCGCATTTTCATATCTGACCTACCGCGAACGCGTGGAATCCCAACTCACAAAAGAGACTTGGTATCAACTCGCTGATTACATCCATGTGCAAAAGCAAATTTATGATGCGCCAAGTGCCGTTGACAGCATTCAGTTAGAGACTCACGAGCAAGATTTATCAATAACAGATGGTGTTGTGATACCTAAACTGAAAGGTAAAGTGGTATTAGCTGAACCTGTCTGGACGATTCCGAGTTTAATTCGTCATTCCGAATGGTTGCACAGTGTGATTCGTGCAACGGGATTAGAGTTAGAGATCATTGTTATTGATGACATTAGTTTTCCTGAGGTAGTGTCTCACCAAGCAGATTTGCTCTTCATTGAGGAAGTCATGGAAGCACCATTTGAATATGGCATCTTCGAATGGCTGTCGATAGCAACTGGACTGCGTTTTAGTTTTGATCAAAGCCAGATGTTAAGCCATAGAGAAAAGGTTCGCAGGGCGATGGCAGATGATCACTCGCTACAGTCTTTATTAAACCTAGAGAAAGCGCTGCGCGATCAGTACCTATATTTGCCTTTGTTTGTTGGCTACGAAGAAGTGACAAAAACACAGCAAGTGCGAGGTGTGCAGGTGAAGAATACAGGCTATAGCGATTTACATAGGTTATGGATTGCTCATTCACACTAGAGTCGGTGTTCAAGATTATGCAAATGTCCAACGCATAAAGCCATCGAAATGATGGCTTTATAAGGGCGTATCGGATTAGAAGTTGTACGACACACTTGCGCCAACAACCCATTGGTTTGCGCTATCAACGATAGAAGAGTCGCTGATACCGCTGCCTAGGCGCGTGTATTGTGTCATTTGGCTTACTTGCCAGTTGTCGTTGATTGGCATAACAAGTTTGTAGCCCACACCATAGCTTACCGTTGAATCACCTTTGTATGCTTTGCGGTTTGCGTTTGCTTCGCGTTGTTTTACACCAAAGTAATAATCTACGTAGTCTTCACTTTGATAAGTTAGGTTAGCAAAAGGAACAAAATCAACACTACCGAATTTCATAATGTGGAAGTAAGTCGCGCCCGCTAAGTAACCTTTGTAAGCACCACTGATATCGTGCTGAAGGTACGTAGAAATGACGTTGTTTTGATCCAGTGTAAAGTCTGCGTTTAAACCTAGATCGACGGCGAAACGGCGTTTATCTGTGCCTTTTAGGCTTTTCGCTGTATCACCGTCGCGCATTACACCGCTACCTACAAGGTAGGCACTCATGTTGATTAACTCATTGGTGTTACCGAAGAAGCGGTAGTTAATGCCACTTAGGTCGGCATTAAAGTCGTCACCATGGTAACCACCGTTGAGAATTGGTGCTGTATTATGCTTTTGATCTTTGAAAAGATCGCTGCCTTGAGCCACACCAGCTTCTACGTTCCAACCGCCTTCGTTGTTGTAGATGTTACCGTTACGAATGTAAGTATCGCCAGCGAAAGCTGAGCCAGCAGCTGTCAAAGTAAGTAGTGCAATTAATGTTTTTTTCATCATTTTTCCGAGTTGTTCTGTTTTGTTTTGAACACTGTACAAAATGATGTTGTAAGCATCTATCGGCAAAGCGTATGGAAATGTAATGAACAATCAGGGTAAGAAGCAGAATGTTGCTTCAGAATAGAAAGGTTGCTGGAATAGCTTTCGTTAAAATAACGAAAAATCCGAGCTGGGGTGGCTCGGATTTGAGGTATTTATCAGGTATTGATACTAACTTCTTACTGTTTCGTTAAGTTGTATAGTGGTGCTAGGTCACCCGTTACTTTTTCGCCATTCATGTCTAGCTTCATAAGTACGTTTTCACCAACAAAGTATTGGTTTGGTGCATCTTCATTTGTCAACGTTACGATGCTGCCATTTGCGTCCCAAGTGAATTGACCTTCAGATTTTGATTGACCGTCTTCTTTGTCTTGGTAGCTTTCTTCAAGTACGTAAGTGCCATCTTGATTTAGTGTGATTGTCATATCGATACCAGCACAATCCGCGCAAGGTAGTGTTCCTTTGTAGGTGCCGTTCCAGTCCAGAGCACTTTGTGCGTTGTGTTCAGAGTCTACAAATGTCTCTTCAGTAATTACCTGTTCTTCTTCTACTGGTAACGTGTCAATTGTCTCAGTCGTAACGTCTGCACTGGTGGTGACTTCAGTTTCCGTTGCCTGAGGTACTTCAACTGCGCTTGTTTCGGCAGGTTTCTCATCTTGACAGCCTGCAAGAATGATTACCGCGCCTGTTAGTGCCAACATTGTCTTTTTCATTTTATCCCTCTTTAAATCAAGATTTTGTATGAGAGTAATAGTAGACATTTATCGAGGATTTGCGTCATCAAAAAGCAATAGAATGATCTAACTATGTCAATAAAACCGGATATGAGCATGAAATTGTCAGGAAAATCAGAACAATGTAAATGTTGCTTTGGGTATCAAGCTTGAGCCCACAGACAAATATCTAAAAAGGGGAGTGGGAGCGAGTTAATTGATAACAGCCCACATTATTGTGAGTTGTATTATCAACATCATCTAAGAAACGTTATTGAAGCTTGAGCGTGAAGTGCCTCGTTTTGTGCTTCGTTGATCAGAAAACAGCTCCGCAATAACCTGACGATTTAATTCGCCTTTCAAATTGCCGTGCTTATCGATGACGGGCAGTGAATATTCACACGACATGACTTCAGTCAGCACTTGCTCAATGGCTAAATGTGGAGAGATGATAGGCACCTCTTCATAGATATCATCACGCCAATCTGATATATGAGTTAACTTCGCTGCGTTTAGCAATCCTTGCTGTGTTATCACGCCTTGATAGCCTGCATTGGTCTCATGGTAGGCATAATCACGTTTAACACGTTTCATTTCACTCAGCGCATCTTCAATGGTTTCAGCGCGAACACAGTACGAAGGTGGCTGCATCAGCGTTTCGACCGTCAGTGCTCGCGCTCTATTGACGTCTTTTACAAAGGCTTCAACGTACTCATCGGCAGGATGCAGTAAGATTTCGTCCGGTGAACCTTGTTGGACAAGTTCACCGTCTTTAAGTATCGCGATGCGATCGCCAAGTCGAAGCGCTTCATCTAAATCATGAGTAATGAAAATAATGGTTTTGTGCAGCTTCTGTTGCAGCTCTACCAACTGATCTTGCATTTCGCTCCGAATCAGAGGGTCCAATGCTGAGAAAGCCTCGTCCATCAACAGTATTTCGGCGTCGGTAGCCAGTGCCCGTGCAAGGCCCACACGCTGTTGCTGTCCACCCGATAGTTGAGCAGGATACTGGTGCTCATAACCCGTCAGTCCAACGGTTTCTAACCATTCATTTGCTTTTTCTAAGCGCGCCTCTTTATTTATTCCCTGAACTTCTAAACCATATGCGATGTTGTCGATAACAGTGCGATGAGGCAGCAAGCCAAAGCGTTGGAACACCATAGACATCTTGTGACGGCGAAACTGTTCAAGCTCTTTGTTAGAAAGTTGCATGACATCCACCCCTTCTACCAAAATCTGCCCCATGGTTGGATCGATTAATCGGTTGAAGTGGCGAATCATGGTGGATTTTCCAGAACCGGATAATCCCATAATGACAAAAATTTCACCCTTTTGAATTTGCAGGTTGATGTCTTTTAGTCCGACCGTGTGGCCCGTTTCCGCTAAAACCTGCTCTTTACTATGTCCCAACTTAACGCGCTCAATCACGCTATTGGGTTTGGGGCCGAAGATTTTATACAGACCGCTGATTTCGATAAGTGGACTAGTCATGTTTTGAGTCTCCTAAATGAGCTTGAGTGCGTTTCGCATACGCTTGTGAAGCGCGGTCAAAAAGGATTGCTAGGGCGACAATGGCTAAACCATTGAGAAGACCAAGAGTGAAATATTGATTGGTAATAGACTTTAGAACAGGCTGACCTAAACCTTTTACCCCAATCATTGATGCGATGACCACCATTGACAGTGCCATCATGATCGTTTGGTTAATTCCCGCCATGATGGTTGGCATTGCAAGCGGAAGCTGAACCCCAAAAAGCCGTTGCCGAGTGCTGGCACCAAATGCGGTTGCGGCTTCCAATACTTCTTTATCAACTAGACGAATGCCCAAATTGGTTAAACGAATAACCGGTGGAATCGCGTAGATCACTACTGCGATAAGGCCAGGAATTTTCCCAATGCCCAATAACATCACAACTGGAATGAGATACACAAATGCCGGCATGGTCTGCATGACGTCGAGTAATGGTGTTACCACCGACTGAATGCGATTAGAGCGCGCCATAGCGATGCCGATAGGGATACCAAGTGCGATGGCAAGCATAGTACATACAGTGATGATACTGAGCGTACGCATAGTGTCTTCCCACATTCCAAAATAGCCAATCAGAATCAGCGAACCAAAACATGCAGCGGCCAGTTTCCAAGAGCGGCTGGCGGCATAAACGAGAGTGGTGCAGACACCTAAAATAATGAACCAAGGTGTAGAAATCAGAAGTTTTTCAAACCAGACAAGAAACGAAAGGAGCGGATCAAACAGAGACTCAATGAGTTCACCATACTCGCGAGAGAAATCTCTGTAGGCGCCGTCGAGTGTTTTGCGAATCGCCCTGAGATCAGAGGCATCCATTTCCGGGAATTCGCTGAGCCAATTTGAGTCAGACATATGTACTTCCTTTTTCTGATATACCTAAGCGCTTTCAAGAAACTTAATTTGGCAAGAAGAGTAGGGCACCTAGGCCAAGTAATGGTCGTTCGACAGGTTCTGTATCGAACGTATTACCCTTTAAGCTCAGACCAATGTTGTCAAACTTCTCTTTTTCGTTCCTTAGGTATACATCCTTTTAAATAAAACAATCATTAGTGTTCAAACTAATGATTTGCTTGGATTATAGTTTTTCTTCTTCAATAAAATGAACACATTAGCGTGTATTTGTATGAAAAATCTGCGCAAACTAACGTTTTTATTATCCGGTTAATTAGAATTGATCTTTTTGTTCGTTTGTCATCAAAATTCCTAAATTATTAGATGTCTAATTAATGTTGATGTATTACGTATTTGTCGTGTTGATTTTTGCAAACTTAGTTTATTGGCATATGCTAAAAATGTTATTGGCATATGCCAGTTTAAGGCGTAATTTGACTCTGTGTTTTTGAGGGACAATGATGGCAAGACCAAAGATAGAAAGACGAATATGCGGACGTGCGGCTCACCATTGCTTTAAGCCCAATGGCATTCCATTTAATCAGTTGGAGCAAGTCGCCATATTACCAGAAGAGTTAGAAGCGCTACGTTTAGCCGACTTAGAGGGGCTTAGCCAGCAGCAAGCTGCGGAGCAGATGGGCGTTTCCAGACAAACTTTTGGTAACACAGTAAAAAGTGCAAGATTGAAAGTCGCAAAAAGTTTAGTTGAAGGTCATGCATTAGTTTTTCCGAATGAGGAGTCAAACTTATGATTTATGCTATTCCTAATGATGGTGAGCGGGTGGCAAACCACTTTGTAAAAGCACCATACATCGCTATTTATTCTGATACTGACGGAATGCTTAAAAACCTAGCGAACATTGCTTCTATGCCACAAGCTGGTTGTAATGCGAAGTCTCAGTTGATTCAGTCTCTACAAGGGTACAATGTGGATGCTGTTCTTGTGCGAAATATCGGTGAACGTGTATTGGCAAAGCTACTTAGCAGTGGTACGCCAGTATTTAGGCTGTCTACTCGTAGTTCCTTGGAAGATGTGCTTGCGGTTCCAAGAGAGCCTTTGATTGAGCCCTCTCAAGGACGCCCATCAAACAATCATAAGAAAAGTGTTCACAAACAAAAAGGTGGCTGCGGCTCCTGTGGTGGCCCAAAATCAAAACCCTCCTTGTTGGCAAGACCTAAAGCGCTACTCAAAGCAACATCTAGCCCTGCTATACTTAAGCTAGAGTCGATGGCTAATAAGGCAGGTTAATATGGTTTGGTTATTTACCTTTCTTGGTTTTCTCGCAATCATTTTGTTGATGTCACTTGGCGTCATTTTTCACAACAAGCGCATTCAAGGGAGTTGTGGTGGTTTGAATAATGTCGGCGTTGACAAGGTGTGCAATTGTGAAACCTCATGCGCAGAACCTGAAAGGCGTTTATATCAAATCTCAGAGCCTAACTCATCACCTGAGCGCTAAGGCTTTTGGCCCATTGCGGCAAGGTTTGCCGAAACCAGTCCAAATATTTGCTGGTCTGCGGATTCTCTCTGGAGACCAGTATGTTGACTACCTCGACAACGATCCACGCTTTTGCTAGTCCGATATCGCGCGCCAATTCTGTTGTTTCACCTTTCTCTGCGCACTCTATATACTTGCCTGCTACGTTCAAGTAATCATCAAATGTGCCCATGCCCTCGATGAGCGGCGCTAAATCTATCGCGACATGCCCTGTAGAAAAGCGTTCCCAGTCGAACAGCACCAGCTCGCCATTTTCGCGCTGTCCCCAGTTTCCAGCATTCGAGTCTCCGGAGATCAAGTTCTGTCCATCGAAAAGATGCGCCGATCGTTGTTGGAGGTTGTGGAAGAACTGCTCTGTCTCTGAGCCCAGTTCAAGTGTAGCGAGTGCTTGTTGAGTCGCTTGTGGTGTCCACTGGTGGCGGTGATAAACACCATCTGATGTTGGTGGAAGTTGGTGCAGTTTGACGAGTTGTTCAATGACTCGATCATCTTCAAGTAAGAATGCTTGCTCGACTGCGTGGGGAACGTATTCAATGTGCAGAACGTTTTTCTGGTCGTCGAATTGAATCAAGCGCGGTACGTGTATTCCAAGCGCGTTAAACTGTTCGGCATAGCGTTGATAAAACGCGACTTCTATTTGAGTAGGGTTACGTTTTTCTATTACTTGGACGCCATCTTTTTCGATGAGAAAAACTTTGGCACTGCCCATTTGGTTGAGTTCTTGCTGCGACACCGGACTTCCTGTCTTCATGTAGAGAGAGCTCACCTTAATCGCTGCACTCACGTTTGCCAATAGCCACGACAAAGTGCCTCAAAAATATTAAATGCAACTGTTTAAATATGATTTTGTCGTTGGTGTCTAAATTTTACACAGTTACGCCTGTACTCCGATAAATTCGTTCTACGCTTACTATTCGTCTTAATAAAGGAGAACCAAAATGGCTGTAATGAAGCAGGATATTCCAAATCGTGTAACGGTTTACCATGACAATATCGATCAAGAACAAGAGCTGAAAAATGCGATGCTGCCAGAGAAACCGCGCTACTTTAACGGTGCTCCGACTTACAAAGCGAACAGCATCGAAGAGTTTGAAAGCAAAATCAGTCAGATAGGTTTGTCTCTCGATAAATAATTTTTCTTTTACCTAAAAGCGCCCTCAAAATGAGGGCGCTTTTTTGTTTATGTGATTGATTTGAATCTTAGGGAATTAACCTTGTTGTGTACTGCCTTGGCAGACCTGTTTTTGCACTGCTGGTGGCGCAGGCTCGTAATGGCTTAAGGTCATACTAAAGCTGCCTTCACCACCAGTGATAGAGCGTAATCGACGAGCGTAATCTTGCAGCTCGTTTACAGGTGACTTGGCTCTGAGTAAGGTGAAGCTGCTGTCGATTGGCTCGGTGCCTTCGATTAAGCCTCGGTTTCCAGATAAATCTCCAGAAACATCGCCAACGTTCGCGGTTGGGATGTGCAGTTCCATCTGGACAATGGGTTCTAGCACAATAGGATCTGCGTTGTTAATCGCATCTAAAAAGGCTTTCTTACCTGCGATGACAAACGCAATTTCTTTCGAATCGACGGAGTGATATTTACCGTCATAAACGGTGACTTCCACATCCTTAATTGGGTTGCCAGAAATCGCGCCTTCCTCTAACGCTTGCAAAATACCTTTTTCAACAGCAGGAATGAGCGCGGTTGGAATGGCGCCACCCACTACTTTGTTGATGAACTTAAATCCGGCACCACGTTCGAGTGGACGAACCTTCAATTGCACTTCACCAAACTGGCCTGCACCGCCACTTTGTTTTTTGTGTCGATAATGCCCTTCGGCAGGTTTGGTGATGGTTTCAAAGTATTCGACGCTTGGTTGGCAGGTTTCGACGTCCAGTTTGTACACGTTCGCCATCTTTTCTAATGCGACTTTGAGGTGAAACTCCCCTTGGCCGCTGATGATGGTTTCGTTGGTGCGAGCGCGATGTTCGATGCGCAGAGAAGGGTCTTCACTGGCAATTTTATTCAGCACATCTCCTAATTTTTGCTCATCTCCACGCTTAAGAGGCTTCAAGCACAAAGAATACATGGAGTCAGGAAGGTCCAACGTTTTGAGTTGAACTCCATCTTCTTCGTGAGAGTCATGAACGATTGAATCGAATTCGAGATCATCCACTTTGGCTAAAACGCAGAAGTCGCCTGCAAGCGCGCGAGGGATCTCGGTTCTATCTTTGCCCTGCAGTTGATATAAGTGCCCAACTTTAAATGCCTTGTTGCTTTCGCCAATATAAAGCAGGCTGCCCGCATTGATTTCACCCTGATACACACGTAAGTAGGCAAGTTTTCCCATATATGGGTCGACGCTGACTTTGTACACGTGTGCGACGGTGTGCTCTAAGGTTTCGCAATTTACTTTGATTTTTTTGCCGTTCTTTTCCAGTAGAGGAGGGTTACCCTCGTTTGGCATGGGCATGATCTCCGCCAAGGTGCGCAGCAGCAACTCGACGCCCGCGCCGGTTTGTGCTGAGACAAAACAGACCGGAATCACATGTCCAGTTCTCAGTGCTTCTTCAAACGGATCATGCAGTTGCTCTGCGGTGAGTTCGGAGCCTTGTTCCAGATACAGTTCCATCAGTTCTTCATCGACTTCGATGACTTGGTCAATTAAGGTCTCATGAGCTTCATCTACCGTTGCAAGTAAGGTTTCTCGTCCCAATTCTGGTTCGAAATAGCAGTCAACTACAGATTCCCCGTCAGCCGAAGGTAAGTTGATCGGCAAGCAGTGGTCACCAAAATGCTCAACGATGTTCTCCATCAATCTTTCTAACTGATTACCGTGGTTATCGAGCTTATTGATGATGATCATCTGACATTTTTGCTGCTCTTTAGCAAAGGTGAATAAGCGATCGGAAGTTTGGTTTAGTGGGGTTTGAGGGTCGATGACAAGGGCAGATGTTTCAACGGCAGGAAAAACGCTGATAGTACGGCCAAGTAACTCGTTTTGTCCCGGAGTGTCGATGATATTGAGCCGGTGTTTATTCCAGCGCAGTGCGACTGGCGTTGCTTCAATACTGTGTTGATATTGGATGGATTGAGGGTCGAAGTCGGTAACGGTATCGCCTTTTTCTACGCTGCCTAAATGGTGCGTGGCATCGCAGGTGAAGAGCAGTTTTTCTATCAGCGTGGTTTTACCGGTCCCGGTTTGGCCGACAAAAGCGATATTGCGTATTTTGTTGATAGGCATAGAGCCTCCTTGCAAGATGGCGTGAAAAACCTACGAATTGCTAGGAAGTGGGTTGTTATAGAAACCCACGCACTGCATTGGAGTAGGGCGGGATTACCGCCTATTCGTTTTCCACGTCATTTTCCGGATGACTCGATGCATAAGACCACCTTCTTGGACTACTGGAATCTTAGCATGCCTCAATAACCATATAATTTATGTGACTTATTTCATGATGGGGCTGATTGTCTTTTAATCGAGATCATAAACTCAGAGGTTCTGACTTTTGGAGCAAAACCTCTGGATTGTTTAGGCTATTTGGAAAGAACGATTTCGCCGTCGCAATAAACCAAGCTTGGCGTTACATCTTGTCCGAGCAGCACCGGGCCATCAAGATCGACAACGCTTGCCTGAGCTGCAATAGGTAACGCGGCTCGCATCGCCAGCGACGTCCCCAACATACAACCGGACATGAGGCTAAAACCGAGTTTTTGGGCGTCGTCGGCTAATAATAGTGCTTCAGTGAGCCCGCCAGTTTTATCTAGCTTAATATTCACCATTTCATATTTGCCAACCAACTGATGCAATTGCTCTCTGGTGTGACAACTTTCATCGGCGCAAAGTGGAATGGGGTGCGGAATGCTGGCGAGTACGTCATCGCAGTCTTGTGGCAACGGTTGTTCGATCATGGTGATGTCTAGCGGTTCGAGTTGAGCAAATACCGTCGCGAGGTCGAGGCCTTGCCATGCTTCATTCGCATCTAAAACAATTTGCGCGTGCGGCGCAGCATCGCGTACTGCTGCAACGCGATCAAGTACGTGTTCACCATCCAGTTTTACCTTTAGCAGTTTTGCGCCTTGACTAACGTAAGCTTGCGCCTGTTTGGCCATCGCTTGCGGCGTGTCGATAGAAACCGTCATCGCCGTCACAATCGCCTCTGGTAACGCAAAGAGGTCGTTAACCTGCTGCTTGTGGCTCAAAAGCGCGTGAAGATGCCAAAGGGCGCAATCCAATGCATTTCTTGCCGCCCCCGCGGGCAATAACGATTGAAGCTGGCTTTTGAGAACCATGACATCAGCTTCGCCTTTGGCATACAAACTTTGCAGTTCATGTGCGGCGTGAGAAATCGCCTTAATCACCGATTCAACCGATTCACCATAACGAGGGTATGGCGTGCATTCACCTTGGGCGGTCATGCCTCGATGTTCAATTGTCACTCGGACTACGTGGCACTCTGTCCGACTGCCGCGAGAGATGCGAAATGGTGTCGCCATGGCAATCGTGACAGGTTCTACATGAATTTTCATCTCACTAGTTTTCCCTAAACCGCAGTTATTTTCTAAACCGTAAATGTTTCTTAAATCGTAAGGAGCCTATCTGCAACCGCATCAACGCCAAAACGTACAGGGTCGGTGACGGGCACTTGGTATTTGTCGCTCCAATCCTGGCATAACTGGGCAGCATCTTCTTCGCTGAGCGCCGAAGTGTTTAAGCAAATACCCACTAATTGAGCGTTTGGATTTGTTAGGCGAGCAGCGGCCAGATTCGCTTCTATCGTTTGTTCAATGGTTGGCAAGCTCGCATGTGGTAAGTTGCGGATGTGCGGGCGACCAATCTCATGGCACAGTATCAGAGCGTCAGCTTGTGCGCCGTGAAGTAAGCCCAAACTTACGCCAGCAAACGAAGGGTTAAATAACGAACCTTGCCCTTCGATGATGTCCCAATCGTGATCGGTGAACTCAGGGCTGATCGTTTCTACTGCGCCGGAGATAAAATCGGCAACTACGGCATCAATTGAAATGCCACTGCCTGCGATGAGAATTCCAGTTTGACCCGTTGCTTTGAACTCTGCGCGACAGTTTTTACGCTTTAATGTGTGCTCAATGGCGAGGGCAGAGTACATTTTGCCAACGGAGCAATCTGTTCCTACAGTAAGTACTCGCTTGCCTGCGCGAGCTTTGCCATTGCCGACCTTGAGCGGGGCATCATAATGGCGAACATCATACAGTTTGGTTAATCCGCGTTGTTCTAGATCGGCAAGAGGAGAAAGTTCCGCCAAACGTTGGTGCATGCCCGATGCAATTTCAAATCCCATCTCTGCCGCTTCAAGTAAGGTTGCTTGCCAAGCTTCGGGAATGACGCCTCCTGGATTTGCCGTGCCGAGCACCAGCGTTTTTGCTCCTTGCTGCTGCGCTTGTTGTAGTGTCATGTCGGTTAAACCAAGCGATACGGTTTCTGGCGTCAGGCGGATTTGGCCAAGACAAATCTCAGGTCGCCATTGGTATATGCCACGCGCGGTTTTTGCTGCGAGTGGATCGGTTACATCGCCAAGAAAGAGTAGGTAAGGTTGAGCAATTTGCATGATGGTTCCCTTCGTCATCGTTATTGCTCATTAATGTAGCCAGACTGATTTAGGAAACCGAATGCTTATTTGTTAGGCAGGTATAACTTCAGGTTATACCTTTAACCCATCTGTTGTTTTAGGGCGGTGATAAATTGCTTTGTCGCAATGGATTGAGGTGTGTGCTCTGCGAATAAAATAGAGACGGAGAAGGACATATTTGGCTCCAAAGCATGCACGGAAACGGCATTATCTTGGCGATATTGTTTTGCAGTCCAAGGGTCTACAATCGCGAATCCTGCTTCGTTTTTCACCAGTTCAGCCGCCGCGGAGTAGCTGCGGACGGTAATGGCATGTTGATAATGCTCGTCACGCGCTGACAAGGTTTGATGTAACAGCAAGCCCAGAGGGTCTCGGCTATCTAAACCGATAATGGGTAAATCGTGACTGATGAGTTCTTCTAAAGTGACGGTTTTTTCTGTGGGTATCGCTGCGCTTTTAGGGGCAATTAGCGCCAAGTTTTCTTTTAATAACATGTGTCCCATGATCGCTGGTGGCGTTTCTTCACCGAACGCAATGGCGACATCCAGTTCATGTTTCAGTAAACCTGAGCACAGCTCATCGCGATTAGCCGTTGAGAGCTCAAAGGAGATGCCGTGCTCTTTCGACAGCAACGCGACAGTCGGCGCTAACAAGTGTGCGGCCAAAACAGGCGGAGCACCGACTCGTAAATGTTGAGTTCCCTGTTTGACTTTGTTGGTCAGAGAGCGAAATTGTCCGAGTTGTTGATAGACTTTTTCAGCCTCTGGCAATAAGGCTTTGGCTTCTTGAGTTGGAACGAGACGGCCCTTTACACGCTCAAATAAAGCGAAGCTCAGTTGTTGTTCTGTATGGGCGAGAACTCGAGTGACATTAGGTTGGGAAACGTGCAGTAAGCGAGCCGCGCCTGACACCGTTCCTGCTTGCATAATGGCGTAAAAGACTTCTAATTGCCTTAAGTTCACTGCGATTTCCCTCTGCTCATGTTGGTCACCTCAGAATACCCAACCTTGCTGATAAGCGATAGAGGCAAAAGTGCTGGCGTAAAAATAGGAAGACGATGTTGGTTGCCTTCCTATCTCGCTTTTTCAATTTCTCAACTTCTCAATTTCTATGCTTCACTTTGCTGCTGCATGAAGGGGCAGGTCGTTAAACGGCTCGACGTCTCGACTGAGTAATCCCATCAAAATCACTGCTAACACCATGACAGCAGCTGCGATTGCAAAACCGTATTGTGTTAGTTCGTAATGACTCAATATTGCAATCAGGACGTAACTGAGAGATTGAATGGTGGTGGCAAACATGCTGATGCCGCCATCGACGCGACCTCGTTGATGAACCGCTACGGTGTGATGCATCCAGTTGACTCTCGCAATGCGATTTAGCGCGTTAAATACGCCAAACAGCGCCGTAAACAACAAGATGATCTGCGGGCTCATCGTAAAACTCATCCCGATAAGCGCAAAAGAGACCATAACCATCGAAGCGAACATAATGTGGCTATGGGAGGCACGGTTTAGCACTTTGGTGACAATAAAGCCGGTTAGCAACGAGCCGAGGCCAAAACTGATGTTGAACCCTGCAAACCAATCGCCAGAGATGCCTTGTTCAGAAAACCAAATCGGCACCAGTTTGCTCAAATACGTCAATGCAGGATAAGAGAGGCAAGAGAGCAGAATAAAGCCATAAAATCGGGGTTCGAGACGGAATATTTGTTTGCTCTCTTTGAGTTGCGCGATGAAAGCAACGGATTTTGATGCCCTTAATTGTTGAGTATAAGGCGTCAGAATATAGAACATCGCTGCTAACGCAGAGGCGCTGGCCGCAAACAAAGCAAACTCTTTCATGCCCCACACTTCAAGCAAAACAATACCCAACGCGCCAGCTCCGAGGGTCGTGGATTGCATTACAATTTCTTGCTGACCCGAAATTTTCGCATACTCATGGTGCTGATAATTTTCTTGGGTGAAGGCATTGTTGGTCGTCCATGCAAAATTACTCGAAACCCAATACACCAATTGCGCAAAAGCCAGCAACCAGTGTGACTCAAACCCTAACCAATAAGCAATGAACACCACCAAAGCCATACCCGATTGAAACCATTGATTGAGCACGAGTAGTACTTTGCGTGAATGTCGGTCAATTAAAGTGGAAAAGAAAGGCGTTGCTAGAAAAGAAATCGCGGTGCAGATCAGAGAAACTAAAGCTACGAAAGTGCCCATGTTAGGTTCGGAAAGCATGACCCATGGCAGCGCCATCATGAATAAGCCAGAGGAGATACTGTCGAAGAAGCGGCCAGCTAAGTACGGCTGAGTTTTATTTTTCATTATGTTTGCCTCTAACTCCCGATGGATTTCAAAAGGTTGATGTCCAACTGTCTTGTGGTTAACAACCAAGTCGTTCGCGCTGAACACATTATCTTGAGATCGCCGGGGTTTAGCGTTAATTAAGATGGTGCAACTTTAAAACCTCAAGTAAACTTGAGGTAAAGCGTTTTTTTAACAAAATTGATATACAGGGAGTCAAGGATGGAAATCAGCGTAGGAGAAGTGGCAAAACGTTCTGGAGTGAAAGTATCTGCCCTACATTTTTACGAGCAAAAAGGACTGATTTCGAGCTGGAGAAATCAAGGTAATCAGCGTCGCTACCATCGCAGTGTGTTGCGCCGTGTTGCGGTGATCAAAGCAGCGCAGCAAGTTGGGTTGTCGTTAGAAGAAATTAAACATGCGTTAGATGAACTGCCGAAACACCAAGCCCCTAACAAAGCGCAATGGGAAGAAATGGCAAGCCATTGGCATGAACAGTTAGAACAAAAGATTCAAAAACTTAAAGCGTTGCAAAACGATTTAGGAGGATGCATTGGCTGCGGGTGCTTGTCGTTAGAAACCTGCGCACTGCGAAACCCAGAAGATGTATTAGGGAAAGACCACTCGGGGTCGAACTTAACGTTAGAAGAAGAGTAGCGATTATCTCTATTCTTTGTCGAAACTGTCGACTACGATCGCGCCCATCGAAGCAGGCATTGTGATGACGATAACGCGCTTTATCGCAACCAAAGGCTCATTCATGAGTGGCAGCTTATCAAGACAGAAAAGAACTAACGCTACCACAACGGCCGCAATGAGGTACGCGATAACCACACGAAAAATAAAGATGGATACGCGATTCTTGATGTGGCTTTGAAACACGCTTTGATACGCGAAAAAACTGAGGAAAATGACAGAAAGACTTAACAGCATGAGCAAGTTTGCCATTGGTAGGCTCTCACCCAATCGCCACGCTTCCTCCGAAAATGAGATCGGGACTGCTAGGGCAAAAGCGCCAACCAATACTTGGCTAGCGTCTTCTAGATTAAAGTGGCTGCTCATGCTGTTTATTCCATTATTCGCTTGCTAGATGTAAGAGCTTTTCAAAACGCTCATTACCGTGCAGCAATTCGAGGTCTCGTTCTTCGGCAAGTAAATCACGAATGGATGGGCTGTATTCAATTGCGCGTTCCAAGTCTTCAATAGCTTGCTCTTCGATACCAAGGCGAGAGTATGCACACGCGCGTTGATACAGTGCAGGGCCGTTGGTGTAATCGACTTCAAGTACGCGGTTACAAATGCTAAGTGCCCAATGGTATTCGTTGATTTCCATCGCTGCGTCGGCTTTGTACGTCAACGCTTCTAAATCACCTGGACGAATTAACAAGATTTCATCATAGATTTCGATACGTTGCTCTGGAGTTTGAGAGCTTTGTGCACGTAGCCATAAGTTATGGATCTCGTTGATTTTCTCAATTTCTTTGTTGTTTTCACTGATAATGCGAGTTTTGCGTTTTAAATCTCGCTCAAGGGCGACAAACTTTTTCTCGTATTCTTGGGCGATCTTCTCCAATCGTTTATCAGCCATCTCTTTGGTGTTGTGTTTAAACTCACGCAGAGATTGCCATCCGACAAAGGCAATCAGCGATGCGACACCAGCAATGATGTAGAAGAAGTATGTAACGGTCACGTTGGCATAGTTCAACGATTTATCTGCGACCGTTAGCTCGCGATCGGTGATCTCTGTGATCATTCGCTTTTCTAGGCTTTGATAGTCCTGACGCAGCGCTTTTAGTTCATCTAAAATATAGCGTTCCATTAATGGTCTATCTAACAGATCCGATTCTGAATACTTTTCCTCCGATGCCATTGTTGGCAAGGCAAGTATCAGCGAGAAAAAAATACCAATAAATAAGCGCATATAACGTCCTTTCACGAGAAGAGTACAGATAGACCATGCAACAATAGCAAATAGCACAAACGTTTAGCAAAGTTATTACAAAAGAAATAACAGTCGTCTACGTAGAAGTCATATTCTTGTTGTTTTTCAGTTTGTTCCTGGTGGTTATTTGTTGTGATATCTTTTATCCTCCTTGCGAATTTATGATTAATGGAGTGAGCATGGACGCGCGAGCTAAGGATTACTTAGAACAATTCCTAGAATTATTATCACCAGAACAAAGGGAAGCTGTACCATCAGTCAGTGCTGACTATTATTGTGCCGATGAATACAACGCGAATGTATGCGCAGATTTGGTTCGTATTGGACAGAAAACTGCATCGTGCAGTTTGGAGCTTTGGTATCGAGAGCATGGTGAAATCATGCCCCAAGTCGGTCATTTACAAGTAGTGACGAATTGGGATGGGGACCCGGTTTGCGTGATACGAATTACTGACGTAAGTACATGCAAATATGAGGATGTAACCGCAGAGTTTGCCTTCGCAGAAGGCGAAGGTGATAGAACCTTAAACTGGTGGCGTGATGCACATACTGCATTTTTTAAAGCTGAATGCGATGAGTTGAACATCGATTGGCATGAGAAACGTACGCTGGTTTTAGAGCGTTTTGAAGTGGTGTATCCCGTCAATTAATCTCTGATAGCAGCACTGATTTGAAGTGCTGCTTTCTTTACTGAGAGACCATTTTTAGCGCTTTCGAGCGGTCACACTAAACATGTGCCAATGTTTTTGGCTTCCGACTACAGTGGTCCCGTCTTCATCTCTTTCATGCAATGAAATAAGGTCGTAACCTTCGAATAAGCTTTCCACTTCCTTTTTTGTTAATGCGGTAATGTTTGGGTGCATTTCGGAGGTAACCCAGGAGTCTTTCACTCCCAAGAAATCGCCGCAGAAGATACCGCCCGGTTGTAATGCGCTGTCTATTTTTGTCCAGACTTGTTTGAAGCCTGTGTCAGGGCAAAAGAACAAACTGGCATTTGCGATAACCAAGCTGCACTTAGGGTAATTAAATTCAGTAAAACAGCACTGCGAAACCGAAAATCGTTTATTACCTTCAAAGCGTGTTAAACAAGTTTTTACTGCATCTTCATTGCTATCACATGCGTGAACCTTAAATCCCTGTTCGAGGAGAAAGTGGCTGTCTCGACCTATTCCGCAGCCAATATCGAGAGCGACTTTGCCTTCTATCTTAAGTAGGTTCAGGGCATTTTCCACGTTTGGGCGGTGAGGTTGGCTTAAAATCTTCTGATAGTATTCATTCCATTGCGCTGGCATTGAACTTCCTTATGTTGGTTGTGTCCCCTGCCCAAAACTAGCGTCCATTTTGTTTTGCTTGACTGGGGAGGTTTGCAGTATTGGCAGCTGTTATAGCTGATCTTCAATCGGTAATATTCCGGAGAACCAAGCGCCCATTTTTCGCCATACTCCTGCTTCTGGTTCGGAGTCGTATTCTTCGCCTGTTTTTACGTCGATCCAGACAATGTCCCCGTCGCGCAGAGTTAAGGCGTAGGCGTTACTCGACAGTTGATTCGGCAGTTGTTCTAGAAACATTTGCACATATTCTGGCTGTTCGATAACAACGGCCATTTCGGTATTCAAAGCTGCCGAACGTGGGTCCCAGTTCATTGAACCAACGAAAAGTGTTTTGTTATCAATCGTCATTGCTTTAGCGTGTAAACTTGCTCTGCTACTCCCCGTGAGGCTCCACTTACTTTTGAGTTTTGCGCTCGCTTTTACTTCCCAAAGCTTGATTCCAGCTTCGAGTAGATCTTTTCGATATTTTGCGTACCAACCATGCACGGCAAACACATCGTTAGACGCGAGGCTATTGGTCACAATCGTGATATCAACGCCTCGCTTGGCCGCGTTACTTAATGCTTGAGTACCTACTTTAGTTGGAACGAAATAAGGAGAAATGAGCACAAATGAATCCTCAACACTTTTAACCAGTTCCGACAAATTATCAATAAGTTGGCTCTCTCGGGTTGCGACTTTATCGGGCAGATCAAACCATACTTTCGCTTCTCCCCAGTAGAGCTTGAGTTTGCCTTGTTTTAGACCTTGGTACATATCCAGTTGTGTGAAGTCATAGCGGCCGGTTGAAAACTTTTCCTCTAACCGGAGTTTATTGACCTGCTTTTGAATCGCTTGGTCGGTAATTTGCTGTGAATTCGGTGTAATCCATTCCATTGGTATCGCATAGGCGCTATTCCAGTAGAGGTCGAACTGATCGGCAGTTTGTTGTACCGCCTCACCATAGAGCAGAAGATCAAAATCACCAAACTCAACTTGCGATTCAAAAGAGAAGTATTCATTGCCGATATTTCTACCTCCGACAATGGCGGAAACACTGTCTGCAATCAGAGACTTATTGTGCATACGACGATTAAGACGTTCAAAATCGCTAGCAAGAGCGAACCAACGGGAGTCGCGATACTGATGCGGGTTAAATAAGCGGATTTCTATATTAGGATGTGCATTGAGGGCAGCCATCACATCGTCGTTTCGCTTTTGCATATCGTCAAGCAACAGCCTTACTCGAACACCACGCTTTGCCGCTTCATACAAGCGCCACGTTATTAGCTGACTCGTTTCGTCACCACGGTAAATATAGTATTGAAGATCAAGGCTTTTCTGGGCGGACTCGATCAAAGAGGTTCGAGCAAGAAGGGCATCGTGTCCCTGATTTAACGGTGCAAAGCCAGTTATGGACTTAGGGTCTCTCCCGTAAGCTTCAAAGTACTGCGCAAGAACAGAATCCTTTTGATAACCGAGCTGAAAGCTGGTGGACTTTTCACTGGCGTTATTCAACGATACGGATGAGCATGCCGATAAAATAGTGAGCAGCGAGGGGAAGAGCAACTTGGCGAGTGTTTGTAACAAAGCACATTTCCTTGTCTTACAGAGTGTTACCTACTCCAAATTATAGACTTAAGCTGACGCCACATGCACCCAGAACCGTTTGATAACGAGCGATTAATCAATGAATTGCCATAGAGCCTGCACTAAGTTCAACTTTTAGAGCGCAGATAATCATTTATTTTAATTATCATTATGGCCGTATTGGTCATAATCACTAATATCTGGTGATTATGACCAATAGCACACTGGATAAAATAATGCTTTTTATATAACCATATGATTTTTAATAAATAAATGCTTGGCATGTCATTTGCTGTTTAGAACAAAAGTTAAGTCAGAGCAACTTGCGCAGTTGGTTAATTTTTTGTTAATTTTATTAACTTTGAATTGGCAATAACTATCTAGTTCGCTGCTTAAAAGACTAGGCAAGCGCCGCTTTGATGTTTATTCAAATTCAATTCTCTCATCACCATGCTTACCGGGAGCAATGGACTGAATAAAAGTGTGGTGTTGAAAACAACAATAAAAAAGGATTTTCGATGTTAGCAAAACCCATATTACGTTGGCTTTTACCCTTCGTCGTCGTTGGAGGCTCTTATGCAGGATATGCTGCAATTGCCGCAACTGCGCCGGAAAAAGAGTCAACCAAAGATGCAATTACAGAACCTACTGTTCAGGCTTCTTCTCTTTTTCCTACTGATCACAAAGTGGTGATTACCAGTCACGGTGAATTAGTCCCTTTTGAAAAAACACACCTTTCCGCGCAAGTCAGTGGTGAAGTGATAAGTTGGCACCCGAATTTTGTAACGGGTGGCATCGTGAAACGAGGAGAGGTTCTTTTCACAATTGAAAGCGACAACTATGAAGCGTCGGTTTTACAAGCTGAAGCCGATTTAGCTAGTGCACGCGCAAACTTGATTGAGGAACAAGCGAAAGCCGAAGTGGCAAAACGTCAGGCAAAGAGACTGAGCGATAAGCAAGTGACGGATCTGTATTTACGCAAGCCTCACGTTTTGAGCGCACAAGCGCAAGTAAAGTCGGCTCAAGCGGCACTCAAACGAGCAAAAAGAGAGTTAGAAAATTGCAAAGTCGTTGCACCTTACGATGCGCTGGTTGTTGAGCGTGATATTGGTGTTGGTCAATTTGTTACATCTGGTTCTCGAGTTGCCACGTTAAACAACATCGAAGTGGCAGAGGTGCACGTACCCATTGCCGGTTTTGATAGTGCATTTTTACCCGAATCCATTGGTGAACTCACTGCGACAGTGACGCAGCAAGGTGTGTTTTCTACCACTAGAGAAGGTCGAGTAGTTCGTGATTTAGGCATGATTGATAGCGCTACCCGAATGATTAACATGGTCATTCAAATCGCGGACCCATACGGTGTCGATAACCAGCAGCCTCCAATTAAATTCGGCTCCTACGTTGAAGTGAGCTTCACTGGTAAGGAACTTAAGCATATCTACCGCTTGCCACAGGAATTAGTAAAAAATCGTACCGTGTGGGTAGTGAATGGCGATAATCAACTTCAACCCAGAACTGTCACGGTTTTGAGAGCAGAAGGTGAGTTTTTGCTGGTGGGCGAAGGTTTAGAGCAAAGTGATAAGTTGGTACTGACCTTGCCCGAGTACCCTCAAAAAGGCATGGCGGTACAAATCGCAAAAAAGAGTGACGACTCCGAAACCGTCGTACAGTAAGTAGGAGTATGTCATGGAAGATACTAAACAAAAGGGCTTAATTGCCTATTTTGCGAATAACCCCGTCGCTGCCAACCTTTTGATGGTGTTCATCATTATCATGGGTGTGGTGAGTTTTCTCTTTATTCAAAGGCAGATGTTTCCGAATATTGAGGTGAACTACATTGATGTTCGTGCGACTTATCCTGGCGCTTCTCCTCAAGAGATAGAAGAGAGTATTCTCGTTAAGGTCGAGGAATCGATTAAAGACGTCACCGGGATTAAAAAAGCAGTCTCAACGGCCTCTAGAGGTAGCGCGTATGTTTCCATCGAGGTAGACGTTAATGCCGATATCAAGCGTGTCTTGGATGATGTAAACCAACGTATTGATACCTTGTCTAACTTACCAGCGGGTATGGAACCAATCAATGTCTACCAAGTTGAATGGCGCCAAGATGTAATTGAAATGGGGTTAGTTGGGGACCGACCGCTCGAGGAGCTTAAACCGATTGCTAAGCAAATCGAAGATGAATTACTTCAGTTAGAAAACGTCATGCTGGTGTACCTGAGTGCGCCAGAAGAAGAAATAGCGATTGAAGTTGACCCACTTGTTCTTCGTAAATACGACCTGACGTTGAGCGATATCAGCAGCGCGATCAGCCGTTACTCAGCCAACTTTTCTGCGGGCGAAGTAAAAACAAACTCAGGGATGATTGCAGTAAGGATTGAAAACCAATACTACCGTGGTGATGAGTTTAGAAATATTCCTGTAAAGCTTGGCGCAAATGGTGCAAAGGTTCTGTTGCAAGATATTGCCACAATAAAAGATGGCTTTACGGAAGAAGAGCGCTACTTTGAATACTCAGGTCAAAATGCGATCTACATGTCTGTTGAAGCAACTCGTGACCAGAACATTATCCCTGTTGCACAGTCCGTTCGTAATTATATTGAAGCAAAAAACAAGACATTACCGCAGGATGTTAAGCTCAAAGTCTTAGTTGATACGACTTATTATTTAAATGGGCGTCTCGACATGATGTTGAAAAACTTGCTGCAAGGCGCTGCATTAGTCGCGATTATGCTGACCATTTTCCTACGTTTCCGCTTGGCTATGTGGGTAATGATTGGGCTACCTGTCTGTTTTCTCGGTGCCGTAATGATGATGCCTGCATTAGGAATCACGGTAAACATCGTGTCTCTTTTTGCCTTCATTATGGTGCTCGGTATTGTAGTTGATGACGCCATCGTGATGGGAGAGAGCGCTTACAGCGAAATTGAAGAAAAAGGCGGTGGCGTCGAAAACGTGGTTCGTGGTGTAAAACGTGTTGCCACACCAGCCACTTTCGGTGTGTTAACCACAATTGCGGTGTTTGCCCCTTTCTTGTTGTCTAGCGGTATTGATAGTGCCTTCTTTTATGGTATCGCGGGGGTCGTGATTCTTTGTTTGATCTTCAGTTTGATTGAATCGAAGCTGATCCTTCCTGCACACCTTGCGCATACTCATTTTAAGCCAGTTAAACCAGGTGGCTGGCGTGACCGATTTAACCAACGTTTTTTTGGTTTTGTAAATGGTCCATATCGGAACTTTGTAACAACATGCACCCATTGGCGCTGGACAGTGTTTGCGGTGTTCTGTGGTTTACTGCTGATCAGCGCGGCTTTGATCAACGCGAATTATGTTCGGGTGATCCCTAACCCTAAAGTGCCGACTGACTATCCTGCGATCACTATTGAAATGAATGATACCGTTTCAAGTGAGCAGACAATCAGTGCACTCAAGGCTATTGAACGTGTCATGCAAAAGATCGAATCTGAGACCATTGCAGAACATGGTCAAGGAATGATTCGTGATGTGCTGTCGTACAACAGAAGCCGCACCGAAGGTCGTGTATTAGTACCTCTGGTTGATGAAGAGTTACGCCCGTTCAATACATTTGAACTGGCTCGACGTTGGCGTGAAGCTATGCCTGTTATTCCAGGTATGAAGAGCATCAAAATCCGCGAGCAGAGTGCGGGTGGTGGTGACAGAGATGAGTTTGGCTACTTGTTGTTTGGTTCTAACATCAATGAGCTCAACGAGGCTGGGCGTTACTTGATAGAGCGTTTACAGCAGGAAGAAGGGTTATATGATATTTCATCTTCTATTGATTCTGGAAGCAAAGAAGTACTCCTGTCTCTTGCGCCTGTAGCGTACGATCTCGGTCTGGATCTCACCATGATCGCAGAGCAAGTTGGTGGCAGCTTTTATGGTGGCGAAGCACAGCGCATTATTCGTGATGGTGAAGAAATTAAAGTTATGGTGCGTTACCCGCAATTGACGCGTGAAGCATTCTCATCATTGCGTTACGCTGTGATTACCACACCAGCAGGTAAGAAGGTCATGTTGGGTGATGTGGTGAAGATCAATGAGCAGCCGGGCGTGAGTAGCATTCGACGTGAAGGCGGGTATCAAACCGTTTATGTCTATGGTTCGATAGACGAAGAATTGGTTGAACCTCAAGAAATCGTGAAGGTCATTGACGACAATATCTTACCGGATATGAAGCGAGCGTTCTCGAGTGTGAAAACAGAATTGGGTGGTGATATTGAAGAGCAGGCTGCGCAGCGTAATGAACAGATTTTGTTCTTTATTGCAGGCATGATCATCGTCTACATCTTGTTAGCTGTACCGTTAAAAAGTTATACCCAACCTTTGATTGTAATGTCCGTCATTCCGTTTAGTCTGACGGGGGCGATTTGGGGCCATTTCTGGCTAGGTTTAGACATCAGTATGATGTCGACATTTGGTTTGATCGCCGCTGCTGGCGTGGTTATTAACGACTCTCTGGTTATGACAGATTACGTAAACCAAGTGAGAGAAAAGGGTATGAACATCAAACAAGCGGTTGTTGAGGCGGGTTGTGCTCGTTTTCGAGCTATCACGCTCACCTCAATAACGACGTTTGCGGGTGTATTGCCGATAATGTTTGAAACGAGTTTGCAGGCGCGTTTTGTCATACCGATGGCTGTCGCTTTGGGCTTTGCGGTGTTGTACGCAACGGTTCTGACTTTAGTGTTGGTGCCTTGTTTGTATTTAATGCTTGAAGATATTAAAAATATTTTCAGATCGATTAAGAGGTTTATCCATCGTTTGATTAATCGTTTCAGAAAGTCGCCAGTGACGTCGAGCGTTGAAGCAAGCGTATCGAGTTAACAAGCTTGATGTTAACGATTAGGAGCAGCCTTCGGGCTGCTTTTTTGTTTTCAGCCCTAAACCACCTACTTCAGTAGGTGGTTATCATCCGTTTCGGCTTTGCCTGTAAAACTACTCATGCTAAATGCGTCTTTGATTTTTCCAGAAGTCAAAGAGGACAAATAACATGAGTAGATACAATCAAGCTTCCCACGTATTTTGGCGTTGTCAATACCATATAGTGTGGACGCCAAAGTATCGATTTAGGATCTTGAAGAACAATATAGGTAAAGAAGTTTATCGATGTATTTATGTTTACTGTAATCAACTTGGATGTGAAGTCGTAGAGCTAAACGTACAAGTTGACCACGTACATTTAGTTGTAAAGGTCCCACCAAAGCTTTCGATATCCAAGTTGATGGGGGTATTGAAAGGCAAAATAGCCTTAAAGCTATTTAGCAAGTTTCCTCACCTTAGGAAGAACAGGCTTTGGGGTAATCACTTTTGGCAAAGAGGCTATTTTGTCGATAGTGTTGGAATCAATGAAGAAATAATACGCCGATATGTAAGACATCAAGAGAAGCAAGAGCGAGTAGAGCAGCAGCAATTGGCGCTGGACTAAACAAAGGCCCCCTTTTAGGGGGCTCACACAAAGCCACCTTCTTTAGAAGGTGGTAATTTACTTCCGCATTTTGATTCAAAGCGATTTTTTAGTGGGCAGTTACGTAATTATCTGATGAGAAAACTGCCTGACAAAGCATTTTCAATGTGTATGTTTCTAATGTTTTAAATTCGTATGGTTAATTTGACACTTGGTTAGCGAAATTTACCAGACGAAGATAACTTTGAATATGAGGGTTTATTTAAGTTGTTGAAAAATAACAAAATAAAAGTTGGCATCGTATGTGCAATATATAAATTGTAATTAAAATTAACTGCTAATCCTCAAGGAGCTTATTATGAAAAGCGTATTTCTATCTACTCTAAGTCTTATTGCTGTAATGTCATCACCAATCGCTGCTGCTAACACTTTAGACAAAGAGGAGTGGAGCTCAGATTTACGTCAGGACTTTTCTGAGATGAAACATGAAGCTATAGCAGATATTCAGCAAATGAACATGGATGCCATTCACGCACGTGATGAGCGTATCGTGAAAAACATTAAAGATGAGCAAGAACAGTTAGTAAAGGTAACGTGCCACAAAGAGAAAGCAAGCAAGTCATAAACGCCGCTAAGAGAGACTAACAGACGAAAATGAATCCAATACGAGTTCGGTGTTAGTTAGCAGTAAGCACTGACCTTGTTGCTCAACTTGCCAGCCTTTTAAGGCTGGCTTTTTTGTTTCTCATTTCATGGGTGGAGATCAGAATCCTCAAGCTTATTATCAATAGTTGGCGTGTTTGATGAGCTATTGCTGGATGGAGCGGATGTAACTTTTAAAAGTGTAGATTTCAGTAAAGTGGAGGTGATGTTAGATATTTAAAATTTAGAAAAGATCCGATCTCCTTTTTGACCTTCATAATACCTTAGTATGTGGCTTACCTTTACTTGAATTAGAACTCATATTGCAGGCTCTCGTTTAAAGGTATTGATGCATATTTGAAGAATAAGAGATAGACATATGAGTTTTATTAAAATGTGTAAAGATGGTTTTAGAGGAAAGCCGGATTTCTCTAATTTATTACATAATGCGTTCCAGATAGATGACTTAGTACTGTCATTTGAGTGTCCGAACAACATATATGAAGGACATGTATACCAGGATCTTGTTAATTTAGAACAGTTCGATGTTGAATCAAAAATAGAGAGGCATGAAAGGTTTATAAAATTAGCTACGGTATATTTTTTGTTTCAGAAGAAAATATTAAACCCTTTGCTTCCTATTAACAAACTAGGTGGATTATATATTAGGCTACGGGTTAAATCTATTGGAGAAGATATTGATAATATTAGTCAATTGTCCTCATTTTTAGAGAGAGAATATTATGATTTTTATCATGCCCCGGAGCAAAGTGAAGGCTCTATGAGGGGATATCATACAGACTTGATGAAAGAATTGACTAAGCGTGCGAATAAACAATGGGGAGAAATTCCAGAAAGTGAAGACCGAAAAAGAGAAAAAGAAGAATATTTAATTAGAGGTTTCTTAAGTGGTTATCCACCAATAAAGTGTGAGCTAGTTGAAGTTGGAAAAAACAAATACTCAAAATACTCAGAAGGTAATATTAAGTATAAGAGTGAATTACGAAGAGTATACAATTTACCCATAAAAAATGAATTCTACCTGAGCA
Source organism: Vibrio sp. PBL-C16 (assembly GCF_034321865.1). NCBI lineage: Bacteria > Pseudomonadati > Pseudomonadota > Gammaproteobacteria > Vibrionales > Vibrionaceae > Vibrio > Vibrio sp. PBL-C16. The sequence goes on from NZ_JAXLNY010000001.1 coordinate 1,613,948, forward strand.
TCGAGTTTTGGTATAAGTACGAATCGATGTTTGCTAAGCAGAAGTTTTTAGATTGGGTGAGAAGTGCTGATGAAACTTTTGAAAAAAAAGTATTGGAATTACTGGACTTGTCTCCGGTAATCGAATCGTATACGACTGGAAAAACAGAGAGATTGAGCAAAGAAACTAACGCAGATTAAGCCCATTTCAGTGGGAAGAAAAAAGCCCGCGAAGAATGCTTTCACGGGCGAAAAAAGGGCACCAAATTGGGTGTCTATTCATTTTGGAGGTGGTCGAACGTCCATATAAAACTGACAATAGGCTTGGTGAGAGGCTTACCACCAGCGCGACCAACGAGGCTAAAGTTAACATTGTTGTAATGATTGTTAAAATGTTAATTCTTCAATCAATGTTTTCATTATCGTGAGTTTAAATTGTGAATGTGTTGCCTACGTGTATTTTTACTCTGTGAAATTCCGTTTTTGACAATAAGACATATTATAAATCTTGTGTTGGTTATTTGATTTGGTTATATAAAACTCAACATACTTAATCCTTAACTGTTCATATTCACACTTAATGAGACACAATAACCCTCTGTTTGTTAAGTGATTGTGTGTTTTTTAACGTGTTGGTATTGAACAAAAAGCGACCTAAGCCGCTCTTGTTCATTTTGATAAGTTTACTTATCAGTCGTTTTAGATTTCTTCGTGCTTATGGACTAGGCCGAAGTCAGCTAAAATGGCATACGCAGCAGGGATCATAAACAACACCAGCAGAGTGGATGCGAAAATACCAAACACGATGGAGATAACCAGTGGTTGGATAACCTGTGCTTGCAAACTGGTTTCAGTCAGTAACGGAAGCAAACCTGCTGCAGTGGTCATTGATGTTAGGAATACTGCTCTAAAGCGTTCCCGACTGGCTTTGACTACTGAGTCATGCACATTATCCCCTTCATCCACATGATGGCGTATGTACTGAACTAACAGAATCGAGTCATTCACCACAATCCCTGCTAATGAGACGAAGCCCATCATACTTGGCATACTTAATGAGTGACCAAGTAGGATGTGTCCCCATACCACGCCAATAAAAGCGAGGGGAATCGCAAGCATGACGACGAATGGTTCCAAATAACTGCGGAATTGGTAACTCAGAATCGCAAACACGCCAAACAAACCAAGCAAGAAGCCTTTACCCATTGATGCGCCAGTTTCAGCGGTATCTTTGGCTTCACCTTCAAAATCAAAGCGAAGACCAGGATACTTTTGCATAAGCTTTGGTGCTTCATCCTGTTGGAACTGACGAATAATGGCGGTTGAGTTGGCTTTCGTATTGTCGATATCGCCGAATACGCTTACAGTGCGCAAGCCATCAATGCGCTGGATTCTTACGTAATTACGCTGGAAATCCAAAGTTGCAATGGTCGCGAGTGGGATTTGATTACCATCGGACAAGATTATTGGGAAGTTTGCCAATTGCTGTAAGTCACCAGCTTGCGCTTTATTGAGGCGAACTTCGATGGAAATGTTTTCTACCCCAACTTGGATCTCGTCTGCGGTTTGGCCAAAGAAAGCCGCGCGCAATTGATTGGCAATGAGCTGACCGTTAATACCATAAGCTTCCGCCCCAGGACGAAGTTTAACCAAGACTTCTTCTTTACCCATGCGCATGTCATCTAATACGCCATGGACACCGTCAAATTCATTCAAGTATTGCTGAATGTCGATAGAGGCTGCTTTGAGTGCATCCAGATCATCATGCTTCGCTCGAATCTCAATCGCCCGGCCACCTGGCCCCATGGTCGGTTGTTTAAATACCAGTGAGATAGGATCCGCAAGTTCACCAATGTCTTCACGCCATGCGTCGATAAATTCATCGATGAGTGTGTTACGACTCTCGGCGCCCAGCAAATCCAGACGTACCGTGGCAATGTGAGGGCCAGATTCATTCGCGTCGGCGTTAGCATTGAATTGACTGGTGATGTGCAGAACCAATGGATTGCCGTCTTCCACTTTTTCTGTCCATTCTTTATCTAGCTTTTGAGCGGAAGCAACGATCTTACCGACGACAGCTTCCGTTTGAGACAGAGAAGAACCCGGAGGAAGAATAATACGCGCTTCTGCAATGTCGCCATCCAGTTCAGGGAAGGGTTGGAACTTGAGCAAACCACCTACTAACGTGGCAGCGGAGATAAGAAGCAAGGCAACCACGCCACCCATAAAGGCATAGCGATACTCGACCACTTTATCCACTGCGTTGACCAAGGTGGTGTTGCGGAAGTTTTCAAAAGAAGCGAGCAGCTTTTGTTTGAACTTCGGTGTTGTTCGCTCTTGCTTTTGTTTATGCAGTGAATGAGAAAGGTGGTTAGGTAAGATCAAGAAGGCTTCCACCAAACTTAAACTCAGTACGAGGATCAGAACTTGAGGAACCGCTTTAAGTACCGCACCCATTTCACCTTGCAAAAATAACAAGCTACCGAAAATACACACCGTAGTTAAAAAGGAAGAGATGACCCCCGGCAGTACCTTTTTCACGCCTTTTATCACGGCATCATCGATCTCTTCTCCTCGGTCGAGGTGAGCGGCAATCGATTCGGCAATAACGATGGCGTCATCCATCATGATACCGATGGCCATGAGTAGCCCGACTAAAGACATGATGTTGATGGACAGGCCAAGTTGCGCCATCAAAAATAACCCACCTAAGAAGGCAACGGGCAAACCAGCTGCGACCCAAAAGGAATAGCGAAAACTAAAGAACAACCACATGGTGGCGAAGACCAGAATGATACCTTGCCAACCGTTTTTGACCATCATGGTCAGGCGATCCCAAAGCACGGATGAAAGGTCATTGGTCATTTGTAGCATCACACCGTCTGGCGCGATGGCTTGTTGTTCTTCGACAAATTGAGCAACACGTTCTTTAATGCGCAGTGCATCGTCTTCTTCGTTTTTGCTGACTTTTAGTAGGGCAGAAGGGTGACCATCGAAGAGGACTTTCTGTTCGTCCAATTCAAACCGGTCGGTAATCGTCGCAATATCTCTTAGACGGATGATTGAGCCATTTGTACCAGAGCCCACGACGATAGTCTCAAGCTCTTCCGGCGTCACGCGTCGTTCGTCAAAGCGGATCAGAAAGTTCTTATCTGGCGTTTCGACATTACCACTTGGCAACTTGACGTTTTGACGACCAATCTGCTCTGCAATATCACCCACACTCAAGCCAAGTTGGCGAATGGCTTGAGTATCTAACTCTACTCGGTATTGGTGGTCAGAGAAGCCTGCAACTTCAACCAAAGAGACATCGTAATCGATTTTTAACGTGCGTTTAAGCTGTTCGGCATACGCTTTTAGCTCTGGCCATGTGGTATCTGCGGTGATCGCGACATCCACAACTGGCTCGTTCCAATCGAGCTCTTGGACCACAGGAGATTCAATCTCTTGTGGGAAGTCGTTTATCGAGTTGATCTGGGTTTGAACATCAACCAACATGCGCCCAATGTCGGCTTCTTCATTCAGTTTTAAGATAAGACGCGCAGAACCCTCAATCGCTTCACACTGAGTTTCTTTAATGTTGGCAAGGCCATCGACAGCATCTTCCATTCGGATACAGATGCTCTCTTCTACCTCTTGAGGGGAAGCGCCGGGGTAAACCACACCAGCTAGGATGTAGGGCGGATCAAACTCAGGAAAAGTTTCACGCTTAATCGTGGAAAGTGAAGAAATCCCCAATATCAGCAGCGTTAGCATCAGCAAGTTGGCTGCTGTTGGATGCTTGGCGAAGAATCGGATCATGAATCAGACTCCTCAATAGCCGTTTCTGACTGTTCAGGTGACTCTTTCAATAGCATGCCGTTAATCGCAGGCAGCAAATCGTTGATGATCAGCTTCTGACCTTGCTCTAGTTCACCATCGATCACCACTTGGTTATTGCGACGATATAACACTTCAACCGTGACGACTTGCAGACGGTTGTCATCGCCCATCAGGTAAATCTTATCGCCATGAAGCGCACGCTCTGGGATGACCCAACTCGGGTTCTCTTGCCCCTCAATTAAGGCTCGCACAAACATGCCGTTCACCAATGGAGGCGCAGACGTTGGGTTTAATGCACGGTAGTCTTGTTCAATTTCCAGAATCACACCGGCCGTCGCTTGGCTTGGATCAACCGTTTCGCTGATGCGTGCAACTTTCGCAGGCCAGCTTGCAGAGAGGTTACCGCTGCTGAGTTCAATGTTGGCATGAATCGCATTCATATCAGGTTGTGGAATACCAGATTCATCGCGGACAAACTCACCGATGCTCGCCGCCAAAGTTTGCATGTCATGAATGGATAGTTGAGCTTCCACTTCCATGACATCAATACCATGTCCTGTCACCATGGTTTGTTGGAGGTTAACCACTTGCTTTTTCTCAATTTCTACGTCAGCAATACGCAAATCGTAAGGAAGCGTGATGATGGTTTTATCAAGCGAGCGTTCGGCCTCATCCACTTTTGATGCATTAACTTTAACTAGGGCTTCCGCGACTCGTTTCTCATCCGGCATCAAACCAATTTGATTTTCAATATCCAGTACTAACTTACGTTGAGAGAGCGCGCTTTGCTCTTGCTGATCTACATCCGATTGCGAGGTTAAGCCTTTCTTACGTAGGTTTTGTTTACGGTCTAACTCTTTGTTGGCGATAACCAGACGGTTGGCTTCTATCTTGAGTGTGCTTTTGAGATTCGCTTCTTCTTGGTTCAGCTTAGCCAGAGAGGTTTGGGCAGATTTGAGATCGGCTTGAGCTTGAACCAGTTTCAACTCGTAATCGAGCGGGTCGATGCGCAAGATTTCTGTCCCTGCTTGCAACACTTGTCCTTTTTCCAGTTGCGGATGGCGGTAGACCACTTTACCCGTCACTTCGGCTATCGCTTTCCATTCCACTTTTGGGGCGATCTTGCCAAACCCTATGGCTACTGGAGCAATGGCTTTTAGCTCAAGTGGAATCGTCTCGACCAACCGTGCACGATCTCCAGAGGGTTTTACGGGCAAATCTGGTTTTAGGCTAATCGCCAAAAACAGAATGACGACCCCCACCGCAAGAGCAGGAAAGAACAGCAGCTTTTTATTTATCTTCATATTGGTCGCCCGAGTCCAAAAATCCATGTTTCATCAGTTGTATGTTGTGTTCGAATAATCGGTTCAAGAAGGCTTCAGAAAGTTCAATGCCATGAATGGCGAGCAGTGCTGGTGGTGCCATAAAAGGAAACACCATCAAGCTGATGTAAGAGACGCGACAAAGTTGAGGGTCGGCGTTTTTTCGTAAAACGCCACTGTCGATCAACTTATCAAAGATCACGCCTTGCATTGGCTTGCTGATATCTGCGAAGACTTTTTCGAGCAGTTTGCGTTGGGTTTCCGATGGGGGCATATTCATAACTTGGGCAACTAAGCGTGGGAACTGTGGTACCTTGATCATTTCGCGGTAGTAGGTGCGCATTAGATCGAGAAAGTTTTGCTCGTTACTGTTGGATACCAACGTCTGCATCTGCTTTTGCATCGGTGACAGTGTTTCGCGCAACATGGTCTCGAACAAGCCTTCTTTGTTGCCAAAGTAGTAACGAATCATCGCCACGTTCACGCCTGCTTTCTGCGCGACTAGGCGAGTAGAGACCTTGTCATAAGCCATAATGGTGAAGAGTTCGCGCGCGTGGAAAATCAGTTTTTCCCGTGCGTCGATATTATCTGTGGGTCTTCCCGCCCTTCGATGCGCTTCCGTCACAATCTTCTCTCAAAATATTAAACATTTGATTAATTATAAGACGCTGATTTCTCATGCGACATGTGAAAAATTAATCAGTATTTAATCAAGTGATTAATTTGTGATGAAGAGAAGTAAAAAAGAGCAGAAAGAACTGCTCTTTGAACAAATAGAAAAGTATTTACTTAGGAAGAACGGTCTTGTGAGGCTATATCACCCCCAACTTAACACACTCCAATTCGGTCTGTTGGCGTGTTCTTTTAGTTGTGGGCATGGATTTACCAGATAAGCGTAGTTCGCGTATTCACAAAGCGGTAAATCGTTGATTGAATCGGTATAGAAATGGATTTCGGAATAACGCTCAGGCTGATTTTCTAGCCACTGTTTTAATCGCGTGACTTTGCCTTCACGATAACTCGGGATACCCTCGATTTCAGCGGTAAAACAGTTGTCTTTCTCGATTAAATCAATTCCGAGTGCGGTTGGAATATTAAGACGGCGACCAACGGCTTCCACCAAAAAAGTGACGCTGGCAGAGATGATAACCATATCTATACCATCACGAGACAGTTGCTCAATCAGGGTTTTGGCTTGAGGGAACTGTTTAGGCAAAATATGGCTTTCAACACATTCTTCAACCAAGGCGTTTACTTCTTCAATCGGCATGTTTTCTAGTGGCTTCATGGAGAACGCTAGGTAATCTTCCATGTCCATTTTGCCTTCAGAGTACAAGGCCATTAGACGCTGATCTTCCTTAATAAATAAAGGATCAGTCGCGATGTCTCTCTCAACCATAAACTCGTTCCAAATCATTGCGCAGTCAGCGTTTATTAGGGTTTCATCCATATCAAAAACATACAAAGGTTTGGACATGTTTAGGCTCTCACTGGCTGAATTTCGTTTAGGTTAAAGAGTAGCTCTAGTTGGCTGCCATTCGCTAGTAAGCGTTCTGAAGAGCGGTTAAGCAAGTCAACAGTGAGCTCACACTCTTCAACGTTCACTTGATAGCGAATAACATTACCTAGAAGCTGGTGGTTGGTGATCGTACCTACTTGTGGCGCTGAGATGTGGCTATCATATTGACGACCTTGCTCTTTTACATATATAGACTCTGGGCGAATCGCTACTTTCCATTCGGTATCAATGTTGAAGAGTTGCTTGGCTTTATTGGCCTCTACAAGGTTGTAGTGCCCCATGAAACCGGCCACAAACTCGTTAGCAGGATGAGTATAAATTTCTTCAGGTGTTCCTGCTTGAACAATTTCCCCTTTACTCATTAGGAAGATACGATCAGACATAATCATCGCCTCTTCTTGGTCATGAGTTACGAAGATAGTGGTGAGATTCATCTCTTTCTGAATGTCTCGGATTTGCTGACGAAGGTGTTTGCGGATTTTGGCATCAAGCGCAGAAAGTGGTTCATCAAGCAATAATATGCGAGGTTTCACCACCAACGCTCGTGCGAGTGCGACACGCTGGCGCTGACCGCCAGAAAGTTGATGCGGATAGTGTTTTTCTTTACCTGCCAGATCCACCAGTTTGATGACTTTAGCCACTTCACGTCGAATATCATCATTCGCAAGCTTTTTCATTTTTAAGCCAAATGCAATGTTGCCTTCGACGGTCATATTGGGAAACAGCGCATACGATTGAAAGACCATCCCAATACCACGCTCTTGCGGGACTTGATGCGTGATATCTTCTCCGTTTACCCAAATCTCGCCTCCATCGACAGGGTTAAGCCCTGCAAGGCTGCGAAGTAGTGTCGATTTACCACAACCGCTAGGGCCCAAAAGCGTAATGAATTCACCTTGCTCGATGTTAAAGTGAATGTCCTCAAATACGGTGTTATCACCAAAACGTTTAGTCAGATTTTTCGCTGTTACGTAGCTCATTGTTTGACTCCTCGGCTGAAACGACTTGCCAACCAAGTCAGTAAAAAAATAAATAGGAAGTAGGTCATCACTAAGGCAGACGTAAAGTGGCCGCTCGTCTGACGCATGTTATACAAGTAGATTTGCAGGGTTTCATAACGTGTGCCGACTAAAATATTGGCGAACACAAACTCTCCCAATAGAAATGAAAATGAAAGGAAAAGCGATGCCATCAGTCCTTTTTTGAGGTTAGGTAAAATGACCATCAAAAACGCTTTGGTTGTGCTTGCTCCTAGCAAGTGTGCAGCGTCCATTAAATCGTTAAGGTTAATTGCTTCGAAGCTATTAGAAATCGCACGATACATGAACGGTAACGCGATGGTGAAGTAAGTACCTACTAGAATCCAAGGAGTACCGATAAGGGAGATTTCACTGTCAGCATAAAGTTGAAGCAAGCCGACGGAGGACACCACTGGTGGTACAGCGAATGGTAGCAAAATCAATACGTTCATGAGCTTATCGAGCCTTGGAAAGTAGTAAAACACCACGAATATCGCTGGCAGAACTAGAATCACACTGAGGGTTAGCGAAGCAATACAAATAAACAGCGAACGCCCAAACGCTTGCAAAAAGCGTGGGTCGGTCAGCAATTTAACGTACCAATCAAAAGTGAAACCATCTGGAAGCACCGTGGCGCCCCAGCGTGATGAAAGCGAATAGACAAAGGTCGCTAAAATCGGGATGAGCATGATCCCAACAATGGAATAAACCACCGTTTTATGGAATCGAGTATTAACGTTGTTCATGACTACTTCCTACCTGCATAGCTTTTCGAAATGAGCCATTGGTTAATCACTGTGATAAAGGCAAGTAACGCCATTAGAATCACCGAAATTGCAGCGGCGAGATTAGGTTCAAGGAACAGGTCTCCCGATACCAGACTCGCAATTCTAATTGTGATGACGTTATAGTTACCGGAGGTCAGCGCATAAACACTCGCATAAGCGCCAATTGCGTTGGCTATTAAGATAATAAAGGTACCGAATAAGGCTGGTGAGAGCACTGGCAGCGCGATTTTCGCCCAATACTGTGATGTTTTGGCTCCCAGTAGCGCAGCAGCAGCTTGCCAATCATCACTCAACGCGTCGAACGCAGGGTAGAGCAACAATACCGCCAGCGGGATTTGGAAGTAGATGTAAATGGCCAGCAGGCCCCATTTACCATAAAGGTCGAAATCACCGAGTAAGCCATACTGCTTGAGCAAAAGGGTAATCGCCCCATTGGTGCCCAAAATAATAATAAAAGCGAATGACAGAGGTACGCCTGCAAAGTTGCTGCTCATGTTCGTAAACGCAATCACACCGTCGCGGACTTTAGAATCGACTCTGCGCAGAGAAGAGACCAACAGAGTCGCAATGGCTAAGCCAAAAATGCTCGACCATACAGCTAACCACAAACTGTTGCCAAACGCCTGCATCATAAAGGCGGAGTCGAGCACTTCAATGTAGTTATCGAAGGCAAACTCGCCATCGTAGATAAAGCTGTTTAACAGTACCCAAATCATCGGTGCGAGTTGAAATAGATAGAAAAACAGTGCGAAAGGCGCCAACCAAATGGCTGGCTTAAAGCGCTTTAACCAAGTACTTGCCAAATTTGAACGTGATTCGCTGGAGCTTGGGGAGAGGACTGAACTGCTCATAGTGCTAACAATTCCTGAGTGTATGGCTTCGTGTGGTCAAGGTTTAGCAATTGACAAACGGTGCCACAAATATCAGTTTGCTTAATATGACAATCTTGATGGGTAAACTTATCACCAATGACAAACAGGGGAACTTCTCGCTCTTCAGGTAAAATCCCACCGTGAGAAAGATCGTTGTTCATGCCATGATCGCTGGTCACAATGATTTGATACCCATCAGCAAGCCATTGATCGATGTAGTTGGAAAGAATAATGTCTGCACCTCGCGCACAATTGCGGTATTGGCGAGAGTCTAGGCCAAACTTATGTCCTGTATCGTCGATATTCATCGGATGGATCAGTAAGAAATCAGGTTGATAGTTTCGACGTAAATACTCTGCGTCCAGGAACAAGGCTTCATCAGGATAATGATCCCAATGGTAAAAGCAGCCGTGCTGGATATTCAGGGTTTCATCATGCGTGAAACGATCGCGAACAGGTTCAAATGGCGCGCGATTATAAAGCTCACTTACCCAGTGGTAGGCAGCCGCAGCGGTCACTTTTCCTTGGGCTTTTGCCAAACTGAAAATGGAATCGTGTTTGGATAGACGAACGATATTGTTGTTTACGATGCCGCTTTCTACAGGGCGAACGCCCGTTAAAATGCACTCATAAAGTGGGCGAGACATAGAGGGCAGCTCACACTGCACAGGATAAAGCGTTGCGCGAGTTTCTTGTTGGGAACGACTTTGTTCTAGAAGACCATTGAGGTAGCCCATGCAATCACGGGCTACCTGATAGTTCAGTCCATCTAGAACAACCAGGATGACCTTATTGCTCATAACGACTTACTCTTATTGCTGGTGGATTAAGACACTTTCTTGCCATTGACGTGGCAGCTTACGTGCGGACTTTTCCCAAGCTGAGAAGTCAGTCACTGGGTGAACATTGCTGTATTGGTCATTAGCAATTAGCTTGTCTTGCACTGCTTGAGGCAGTGTGATGTTGGTGCGGATTGGACGCGCATAACCTTCTGCTAAGTTAATTTGCCCTTGATCGCTGAAGATGTATTCACGAGCAAGCTTTGCTGCATTAGGGTTCTTCGCGTATTTATTGATTATGGTTGTATAACCAGAAATCACAGAGCCATCTTGAGGAATGCTCACTGTAAAGCGGTCGCGGTCAATTTTGTCGCGGTAGTTCAATGCATTGAAGTCCCACATGATCGCCACTTCCACTTCGCCTTTTTCTAGGTTGGCGATGTTCGGATCGGTAAATGAAAGACGACCTTGCTTCGCGAGTTCAGAAAAGAATTTGAGCGCAGGCTTGAGGTTGGATTCGTCTCCACCGTTGGCGAACGCTGCGGCGAGAACCGCGTTGTTTGCCTGTGCTGCTACGCCTACGTCACCTACGGTCACTTTGTAGTCGCCTTTTAATAGGTCATCCCACGTTTTTGGCGCGTCTTTTACGAGGTTATTGTTGGAGATAAAAGAAATAGTGCCAGTGTAAGCAAGTGCCCAATGACCATCTTCGTCTTTTGCCCAATCTGGGATGTCATTCCAAGTTGTTGGTTTATATGGCTGAGTGACGCCTTTTTTAACCGCTACACGTGCGAAGGCAAAGCCTACGTCACCAATGTCTGCGGTCGCGTTTTTTTTCTCAGCTTCGAATTTTGCGATTTCTTGAGCCGAGCTCATATCCGTGTCTTGGTGCTTAAGGTTGTAATTTGACTTTAAATCAGCCCAAGTGTCTTTCCAGTTTGCCCAACTGTCAGGCATACCCACACTGTAAACCGCCCCTTCTTTTTGTGCTGCTACTACCAAAGATTCAATATCGGCTTCTTTCGCTACTGTTGGCGTAGAGAGCGTTACCGCAATGATTGCCGCTGGTGCGGTAATTGAACGACTTAGCAAAGTTTTCATTGTCTCCATCCTTCTGGACTAGGTCAGTAAGTTCGCTTTGTATGCTATGGATGGAATGTGACGATTTAGCGCAAGTAATTTGACAGTTTTGCTGATTTTATATGGCACTTATATTTCATACGTTCAGTATGTGTTCTGTTGATTAATGTCATATTTTTGTTACGTAAACGCCTTATGTTATTCGTCAAATTATCCTTGGACTAGATCAGAATGAGAGCGACAGGCACCGGACAATTTGGTACCCAATTAGGAAAAATTAGAAGCAGCTTAAAACAGCAGATTCTTTCCGGCATCATGTCGGAAGGACAAAAACTGCCGTCAGAGAGAGAGCTCAGTGAGCTGTTTTCTACAACTCGAATCACTATCAAAGATGCGTTGGTGTCTTTGGAAACGGAAGGTCTTATTTATCGAGAAGAGCGCCGGGGTTGGTATGTATCTCCTGAGCGTATCTGTTACAACCCGTTGTCTCGTTCTCACTTCCATCAGATGATTCGAGAGCAGCATCGTATTGCAGAAACTAAGTTACTCAACGTGCGAAGTGAAATGGCCGCAGGTGAGTATGCCAAATCGTTAGAGGTGGAGCGAATTACCCCAATTTATGTAATTGAACGGTTACGTTTTATTGATGGGCGAGCGGTATTGTTTGTTGAGAACGTGCTCAAAGCGGCACTGTTTGAGGGTATATTGTCTGAGAACCTCACCATGTCCCTGACGGGCATTTATCGTGAGAAGTATGGTTACGAGACAAAGCGCTCTCGTTTTGATGTGATTCCCACGTCAGCTCCTGCTCATGTCGCTAAGGCGTTGAACCTAGTTGAAGGACAACCCGTTCTGAAAATTCGGCGGGTAAACTACAAACAAGATGGGCATTTAATGGACTGCGAATTCGAGTATTGGCGTCCAGACGCAGTGATGATTCGCATTGATAGCGTAGGATAAAGCGCAGAATTAAAAAGAGCCCAATGAAGGGCTCTTTTTCGCATATTGGTTAGAGAGGCGGTTTAAACGAGGCCTTGCTCTTTCGCCATTCTGCTTGCAATGCCGGGTGCTTTCCAAATGCTTGGCAGCAAAATGAAAGACACAGGTACGGCGGTAATCACAATGAAAGACTGCAATGCAGAAATACCACCAGAGCCCATTGAGATAAGCGCAATAGCGACAATACCCATAATCAGCCCCCAGAACGAGCGAATCACTGCGTTTGGTTCTGTTGAGCCCGTCATCACTACACTGATTGTGTAAGTCATCGAGTCACCCGTCGTCACGATAAATGTTGTCGTTAAGATCAGGAAAAGAACCGAAATGATCATTGGGTAAGGTAATTCACCAGTAATCGCTAGCAGTGCTGCAGGCAAGTTAAAGCCTTCAAACGCAGATGAAATCAAACCAGGGTTATCAAGTTCAAACGCAAGGCCACTGCCACCAACGATACTAAACCAGAAGCAAGTAATCAGCGGTGCCGCGATGCTAATAGACATGATTAATTGGCGAATTGTACGACCACGAGAGATACGAGCAATAAAGATCGCCATCATTGGGCCATAACCGATAAACCAACCCCAGAAGAATACTGTCCACCAACTTAGCCAGCCTGTATCACCACGGTAAAGTGCCATAGGGAAGAAGTTATCCACCATACGACCAACGCCTTGCACGTAGCCATCAACGATAAAGCTTGTCGGCCCGAAGAACAGGATGTAACCAATTAATAGTACAGACAAAATGATGTTGTAACGACTGACGATTTGAATACCCTTGCTCAAACCGCTCAGTGCGGAAAGGGTATACATCAGGATCGCAGCCATAATAACCATACTTTGCGTTACGAACGTATCTGGCAGGCCAAACAATGAGTTTAGCGCGTAGCTAATTTGTAAACCTAAGAAGCCGATAGGACCAATGGTTCCTGCTGCTACTGCAATGATGCTACATGCGTCAGCAACATCACCAATCCAGCCTTTAATGGCTTTATCACCAAACACAGGGTAAAGCAGAGTACGCGGTTTAAGAGGCAGGCCTTTATCGTAATGCAAGTGCATTAAGACAATGGAAGATAGACCACCAAGGATCGCCCAAGCTAAGAAGCCCCAGTGCATAAAAGACTGAGATAGGGCATTGATTGCGGCAGTTTTCGGTGAGGCTTCCCCGTATAGAGGCGGAGCAGTCACAAAGTGCGCGATAGGCTCAGCAGCGGCCCAGAACACACCACCACCTGCAAGTAGAGTACAGAGTACGATTGACAACCACTTAAAGTTATCAATATCAGGTTTCGCTAGACCACCTAGGCGCACATAACCAGTGCGACCAAACGCAAGAGCCAAACCAATTAGGAAATTCAGAAGAAGCAGTACTTGCCAGTAAGCTCCGAAATATTTAGTAGCAAAGCCGAAGCCGGTGTTAACCATTGCGGTTAGAGAGTCGGTATTCGTTAGAGCAAGTAAAACGAATAGAGTGAGGAAGCTACCACTTAACCAAAAGACAGGATTGGTGAGTTCGAGGCGCTTGAGTAAAGATGGGGGATGAATAGCAGAATAGTCAGCATCCTGAATAGGCGCTGTGTGGGAGGCGGCATTCGTCATATTTGACATAATTACTTCGCTTTTTAGGGCTATGAAGCCGTGCATTTCCCCTCACATCGTTTCAACGAAAAGTGTGAGGATGTTCAAAAAGCCGATGATGTTAACATGTCGAAGTTGCAAATATAACCTTAGATTTCGATTAATTTTTAACAGGTTAGCCAAGTTGCTGATTTTTGGGTAGAGATCAAAAGAAAGAGTTTTTACGTGAAATGCACCGCATTTCGTATGTAATTAACATTTCCCTTGTTTTTGCATGGGATTGTCAGGATTACATTGAGAAAACATGTTTTTCCCAAGCTAAGGTTTAACTCGATGGCTCACTTCGAACTTAACGGGCAGTGGATGCTTACCTCGCCACAGCGTCCCGATCTTGAAATTCCAATGTTTATTCCGGGCGATAATGTGTCGGCGCTTTTACAAGCAGAGCAGATTCCAGATCCTTATTTTGCCGATAATGAAAACAAAGTTCGATGGATTGAAGAGTGTGAGTGGCATATCTCACGTGAGTTTGACGTCGACGCGTTTACGTTGTCTGCCAAACAAATTTGGATGACGTTAACTCGTGTCGATACCTTGGCAACCTTCTATGTTAATGGTGAGTTAGCACTAACTTGCAGCAACATGTTTACCCAGCAACGTGTGGATATTAAACCGCATTTAAAGCAAGGTACTAACACGATTCGGGTTGAGTTTGCTCGGGTGGATTTAGAAGGTATCGCAAGAGCAAAAAAACTGCCATTTCCTATTCCATCGGCAATCGGCAACAACCAAATTCCACACATGAACTTGATCCGCAAAACACAATGCCATTCCGGATGGGACTGGGGCATTTGCTTGATGGTATCGGGTATTTACGACCCCATTCAAATCGACATTGTGAATGAGCTTTGGCTCAAAGGCTTCTCGACAGAGCAGCAATGGCAAGCCGATGGAAGTGTGTTTCTTGATGTAGTAGTTGAAGTGGAAACGGACAGTCAACGCCATGGAATGATGGTTGAATTTAATGGTGAGCGTCAATGTATTCAAACAAAAGGAAGTGGTCACTATCATTGCCAGTTCCACATTTTGGAGCCTCAACGCTGGTGGCCATCGGGTTATGGCGAAGCGTATCTCTATCCCATTACCATTTCTTGCAGAGAGCAAAAGTTAACGCACAACATTGGTTTGCGTCAGCTAACTCTAAATAATCAAGCTGATGAGCACGGCTCTGCAATGGAATTTATCGTCAATGGCGTACCGATTAATGCTAAAGGTGCCAACTGGATCCCTATTGACGCAATGCCGGGGCGAGAGTGCGAAACACGTTATCGCAACCTTTTGCAAAGTGCGGTTGACGCCAACATGAACATGATTCGCGTATGGGGCGGTGGTCAGTACGAGAGTGAAATCTTTTATAACCTTTGTGATGAACTTGGCTTGTTGGTGTGGCAAGACATGATGTTCGCCTGCTCGTTGTACCCATCAAACGACGAGTTTTTAAAAGAGGTAGAAGAAGAACTTAGATTCCAAATCCCGAGGCTCAAGGAGCACCCATCAATCGCACTTTGGTGTGGTGACAATGAAGTGATTGGAGCTATTGGTTGGTATGACGAATCTAAGCGCAGTAAAGTCAAATACACGGTTAACTACGATCGCCTCAACCGCATGATTGAGAAGGAGATTACCGAGCAAGATAGCACTCGCCGTTTCTGGCCAAGTTCCCCATGTAATGGTGAACTGGATTTCGGTGATGCGTGGCATGATGATAGTAAAGGCGATATGCACTTTTGGGACGTTTGGCATTCAGGAAAATCATTCAGTGCCTACCTTGACGTGAATCCTCGTTTTTGCTCTGAGTTTGGTTTTCAATCTTGGCCATCTTTTGCTGAAGTTAAGCGGTTTGTCCCTGAGCAAGACTGGAATATTACATCCCCAACTTTCGAACAACATCAGAAGAACCCTCGAGGTAATAGTATTATCACAGAGATGTTCACGCGCTATTTTCGTTTTCCCTCTGGATTCGAGAGCATGCTGTATTTAAGTCAAGTTCAGCAGGCAATCGCGATCAAAACTGCATGCGATCATTGGCGTGCCATTTCTCCAGTTTGTCGCGGCATGCTGTACTGGCAACTCAACGACAATTGGCCTGTCAGTTCTTGGTCTAGTTTGGAATACAGTGGTCGATGGAAGCAGTTGCACTACCATGCGAAGCGATTTTTTGCGCCACAGTATTTGGTATTTTCCGAGCATACAGGCAAGTTGAGCCTACATTTGCTCAATGATGCCAAAGAATCCGCAAGCGTCAACGCACTGCTTAAGTGGGTAGATTGGCAAGGGGAAGAAAAGCAATGTTGGAGCTTAGAACAAACAGTCATAGCAGACAGCAATACGATTTTGTGGCAGTTGGATGAATTGATCGAGAAGGATGAACTTACGTCAGGCTTCTTCTATGTTGAAGCGCAAATCGGTGAAGACAGAATAAGCAACACATGGTTTAGTACTCACGAGCTAAAAACCTTGCCGATAGCGAAAGCCAATATAGGTGTCTCTATTGAAGGGAGGCGAATTACATTGATTGCGGATAAGCCTGCGTTTTTTGTTCATTTGGAGAGTGACGCTGATGGAAGGTTCAGTGACTCTAGTTTTACTCTGTTGGCCAAGGTTCCAATGACGGTTGAGTATTTAGGTGATGATGTTTCAGGTATGCAGCAGTCGTTGAGGGTATGCCACCTTAATGATTAAAGCGGGCATAGAACATCTACATGCTGATAACTAAAAAGGGAGCGTTTGCTCCCTTTTAAGCTCAGGTTGAGACAGAAGGCTATTTAAGTTTCTGATGGACCCGATAGCTAACGACAAAGCCAATGTAGAATAGTGCAGCAAGAGTAATCACTGCCGTCGCGTACGCCAGCAGGCTGTTTAACCCTAAACCAAAAGCCAAAGTGAAGGCGATACCATGAATGGCTTCCGCAGGGATTCGGTACCAAGCAGCGTGGACGGAAGATCCGAAGAGGATAAAGGTACTAAGTAAGACAATCGTGCCGCCTATAAAGCCGACCCATCTGCTGTTGTTCATGTTGCAGTCTCAGGGGTTACCGAGGTAACGTAACAAAATATTTCAGGATCGTATTATACAACCGATCATCGCGAAAAGCGCTAGAGAAATTTCGCGGATAAAACAGAGTGTTTTAATTCGAACAAAAGAATACGACCATAGCCAACTTAATACAGGAATAACAAAACATGTTGAGATTTATACAACGTCGTCGCATTAAGAAAGTGATTAAACTAATGAGTACCAGATTGGTGGTGGGATACGGCAGTCGTGAGTATTTTTCGGTTGGTCAGGTAAAGACGAGCACCAGTGAGTTAAGCGCGTGCCAACAAAAAATTGCGTTAGCATTATATGCGGATCCGCAAGAGCTTGATTTGGAAAATCAACCAGAGTTGCAAGCAATACGCTCAGACGTGGCGCATGATTTCTTTTCTGGTGCCGACTATACCGCTCAAGATGTGCTTAATTTACTCGGCTCTGGTGGCTGGAAAGGCGGCCGAATGGAAGATGGAATGTCTCATCATTTTGGTATGCACAGTCGATATTAAAAACATGCGTTAATTTTATAAATTCGATAAATATTTTTGCTGTTAAAGATTAATTAAATTTTCTTTCAATTGGGTAACAATTACCTAATTATGCACCCGAATCCCAGCGCGTCGCTGGACTGGTTGGATTGCATACCATGAAATTAATCATCAAAGGATTGGGGCTGAGTGCTCTTGTGCTCAGCATGTTTGCTCATGCAGATAGCAAAACGTTGAACGTTTATGCATGGGGTGGCTATTTGCCGGAAGCATCGTTAAAAGCGTTTGAAAAACAAGAAGGCGTTACGATTAATTATTCGACATTTGAGAATAATGAATCAATGTACACTAAGCTGAAATTGCTAAAAGGTTCTGGCTACGATGTGGTTTTTGCTTCTGCGTACTTCATTGAAAAAATGGGTCGAGAAGGGCTGCTTTCGAAAATAGATCACGCTCAAGTGCCAAACATGCAAGACACAATGGACGGTTTACTTGGCCAAGCGCACGATCCGAAAAATGATTACTCTCTGCCTTATATTTGGGGCATTACCGGGATCAGCTACAACGAATCCATGGTTGAGCAACCAGTGAAAAAATGGGCTGACTTATGGGAGTCGCAATACGAACAACAAGTTATGTTGATTGATGACGTCCGCGACGTGTTCGGTATGGCGCTGAAGAAAAATGGCCATAGCGTGAACACAAAAGACGAAGCTGAAATCGAACAGGCTTTTGATTCTCTAGTTGCGCTGAAAAACAACGTATTACTGTATAACTCAGATGCGCCGCAAGTCCCTTACGTGTCCGGTGAAACATCGGTCGGCATGCAATGGAACGGCAACGCATTCCAAGGACAGGTTGAAATGCCTGAGCTGAAGTTCGTGATGCCGGAAGAGGGCGCGGTATTATGGATGGACAACTTCACTATTCCGTCTGGCAGTAAAAACAAAGCATTGGCGCATAAATTTATTAACTTTATGTACCAATCAGAGAACCAAGCGGAAATCGTGACCAGTTTGGGTTATGCGTCGGCAACGAACGCTGGGCGTGACAAATTGCCAGAAGAGTTGAAAAATAACCGTACTATTTTCCCTTCATCAGAAGACATGAAAAAAGGCGAGTTTATTAATGATGTTGGCGCAGAAACGTTAGCGATTTACGAAAAGTACTGGCAACGTTTAAGAACGCAATAAGCAACGCCTTTGCCTATTGTTAGGCTTAAAATCGTTCAAATTTGAATTCCCCTCATCACGAAAGCGGTGAGGGGAATTTTTTATGGGCTTTGTACTTCGAGTGTTACTACGCGGCACGCTTCACGAGGCAGAAGTGCTTTTTACCGCGTTGCAGTAACCAATATTGATCAAACAGTGGGAAGCTCAAACTTGGGTTATCAGCCGCCACTTTTTCACCGTTTACACTGATGGCGTTGTTGCTGATGTGTTCGCGTGCAACACGCTTCGAACTTGCTAAACCCGACTCAATCAACAGCTCAACCAAATCTTGTTGTGCGCTCTCAATGCTTGGTAAACCATCCAACTCCAATTGTTTTAATTCACCCAAACTCAGTTGTTGCACATTACCGCTGAATAAAGCTTGAGTGATGCGCTCGGCGCTAGCTAGGCCTTCTTCGCCATGAACAAATCGCGTCATTTCCTCAGCGAGGATACGTTGTGCTTGTGGCTTACCTTGGCTTGCTTGGTCTTGCGCTTCAATGCTGGCAATTTCTTCGCAGCTCAAGAATGTGTAGTAACGCAAGAAGTGGTAAACGTCTGCGTCTTCTGCGCCAAGCCAGAACTGGTAGAACGCGTAAGGAGAGGTTTTGCTAGGATCTAGCCATACTGCACCGCCTTCGGTTTTGCCAAATTTGGTACCATCGGATTTGGTGATCAGCGGCAGAGTTAAGCCAAATACTTGCTCACCATTTTGACGGCGAGTTAAATCGATCCCGCTGACGATGTTTCCCCATTGGTCATTGCCACCGATTTGCAAACGGCAACCGTATCGACGGTTTAGCTCGGAAAAATCGTACGATTGCAGTAGGGCGTAGCTAAATTCGGTGAAGGAGATACCTTGGTCAGGTCGTTGCAGGCGTTGTTTTACCGATTCTCGGTTGACCATAGTATTGATCGAGAAGTGCTTACCCACATCGCGAAAGAAGTCGATCACATTGATCGCTTTCATCCAGTCAGCATTGTTCACCATGATCATCGGCTTGGTCAGTTGGTGGTTCATCAACTGCTGAATTTGATTAGAAAGATCGTTAACCCAGCCTGAGACGATTTCTTCTGAGTTCAGACTGCGCTCAGTCGCTTTAAAGCTTGGGTCGCCAATCATGCCCGTTGCACCGCCAATCAAGGCAACAGCTTGGTGTCCGGCATCTTGAAAGCGCTTAAGCATAATCAAAGGCACGAGGTGGCCGATATGTAAGCTGCCAGCTGTAGGATCGAAGCCGCAGTAAACGGTTTGTGGCTGTGAGAGAAGTGTCTGAATTTCTTCCAAATCGCTGGCTTGTGCAATCAAGCCGCGATCTTGTAAATCTTGCAGTAATGGTGTCGTCATTCTTTTTGTCTGTTTTAGTGGTTGTTACATTCAGACTAAAACGCGACACCTTTTCTCGATATATCCCTTAAGGGACAGTTTTTTATCTTGAATGGAGAATGAGGTGATTGAGGAAAAGCTGGAATAACTCACTCAATGAAGACACATTTAATTGCGAGTAAATTCGCTTTCGATGATTTTTGACCGTGCCTTGAACTAAGTGTAACCGCGCGGCAATTTCTTTTGTGTCAAACCCTTGAGCGAGAAGCGAAGCTACCTCTTGTTCGCGACGGGTGAGTGATTCTACGCCAAACGTTGCTAAAGCTTGCTCAATGGCTAATCGCATACTGCCAGAATAAGCACTCTGTGCAAAAACAGGCTCAGAAAAGGTAAATTCCGTTTGTTTCCAATGCTGCTGACAAAGCGACTGAATTATCGGGAAATAGGGCTTTAGCTTATTGATTTGTTGCTGAGAAAAGTATTTTCCATCAGTCATATATCCGAAGTACAGCATGACCCAACGGCCAGATTCAACTTCGACTAGCATGCTAAGCTCGTCTTTCCACCCTGTTTGATGATAGAACTGCTCGCAGTATGAGGTGAAGTCAACGCCTTTACGCGCCACGTCTTTGAGCGTAAATACGCCTTGTTGCTTTGTCTCGTTTAGTTTGAGAAAAAAAGGGTCATTTTGAAATGAGTCAGTAAGGTAGCGTTGAAAAAGTAACTCTCGCTCGTTCTCAATTGAGTCGTAGAGATAAATAGGATGTTTACCTTCTCGGTAACCTAAAATAACTGCGCAATCAAAATGAAAAAGAGTGCGAATGACACGCATAAGTTTAGGAGTAAAGTTAGGCGTGTTAAGAGCAGAAATTGCTTCTGCTAGCAGATTATTAAAGTTATTGTCAGGCATGGGATACCGAATTGCAGGTGGTTTTGCGCAAGCATAACCAAAAGCAATCCAACGAGAAAGGGAAGTCGCCATCTTCTGGTGACTTCCATAGAGAAAGTTGCGTAAGTGCTCAGTTTTGAGGAATCATATCCCCGTTAACTTATTGATAAGGGTGCATAACAACGGTTTTATTTAAGCGATTAGTTGCTATGCATTACTGCGAGTTAGTGAGCTCTTCGTTAACCCAATATTTAGAACCAGACACGTTAGCATCGATGAGCAAACCTTTAGCGTTCAACTGATAGACGGCGACGCCGCTGTTAAATTGTTTTGAAAGTTGCTCTGAATCTTCGCCCGCAACAGCAGAGGCTTCACTTGTGGCCTCCCATCCTTCGTTGACGAACGTATCAAAGTCTTCTTTGCTCTCAAACAGAACCACTTGTTGGTAAAATTTGCCGCCAGCCCCAAGTGCAACGCCCAAACCAAACATATTCATATAAGTGCGTTCTTCTGTTTCCTTATTCACTGCGACTCCTGACCCTGAGTTGGTGTGAAACAGCAAAGATAATTTACGAGAATCAAAGACCGCGTAGCCGTACGCGTTGTCGTAAATAGCTTTTGCCTCCGGCTTTTCATTAAATAACTTGAGCAAAGCGCTATCTGCCATTAAGTCCACGGCTTGGCGAGCTTCTTCTGGCGTATCGCCTTCCATCAGCTCATCAATTTTTTTGTCGGCAGCATCTATCCATTCTTTGCTCTTCTCGATGCTGGCTTCTGTCCATTCGCCTGCGGTATTGATCGCTTCCTCGGACCAGTTCGTGAAATCTTGCCACGCTTGTTTTGAAAACGCTTTGGTATCGTCCCAAGCATCTTGTGCAGTATCAGAAACTGCGTCGCCAAGCTCAGACATTTTATTGGAAATTTCATCCCAATCGGCATAAGCAGGGGATGCCAGGAGCATAAATGTAGTAAGGAGTGCGATAGGCTTTTTCATCAAATTCTCTCTGGAGTTATCGATATACCATTCATTTTAGGTCATCAGACTTTGATAATGAAATTGACTAAATGACGAACTTGAGAGAGGAATCACGAACTGATTGTGAAATGACGTGTGAATAACAAAGCCCTCACAAGGGGTGTGTGAGGGCTAGAGTTTATCGTGTGTTACTTGCTGCTAACTTTACCGAGTTTTAACCAAGTATCGATAACCGTATCTGGGTTTAGTGATACAGAGCTAATACCTTGATCCATTAGCCATTCCGCTAAGTCGTCGTGGTCTGATGGGCCTTGACCACAAATACCAACGTATTTGCCTGCTTTTGTTGCTGCATCAATCGCCATCTGAAGCATCACCTTAACCGCTGGGTTACGCTCATCAAATAGATGTGCAACATCGCCAGAGTCACGATCAAGTCCAAGCGTTAGCTGAGTCATGTCGTTTGAGCCAATCGAGAAGCCATCAAAGTACTTTAAGAACTCATCGGCAAGGACCGCGTTGGATGGCAGTTCGCACATCATGATGACTTTAAGACCCTGATCGCCACGGCGCAGATCAAACTTCGCTAGCAAATCAATCACTGATGCTGCTTCGCTTGGTGTACGAACAAATGGGATCATGATTTCAACGTTTTTCAGACCCATTTCGTTACGAACGCGTTTGATTGCTTGAGTTTCTAGCTCGAAGCAGTCTTCAAACACTGGAGAAATGTAACGAGACGCGCCACGGAAGCCAAGCATTGGGTTTTCTTCATGCGGTTCGTATGCTTTACCGCCAACCAAGTTGCTGTATTCGTTAGACTTAAAGTCAGACATACGAACAATAACGCGTTTCGGCCAAAATGCCGCAGCAATGGTTGCGATACCTTCTGTCAGCTTGCTTACGTAGAAATCGATAGGATCTTTGTAACCACGAATACGCTGAGTGATTTCTGCTTTTAGCTCATCGCTTTGTGCATCAAAGTTAAGTAATGCTTTCGGGTGGATACCAATCATCTTATTGATGATGAATTCAAGACGAGCAAGACCAACACCTTCATTTGGAATTTGTGCGAAGTCAAACGCGCGATCAGGGTTACCCACGTTCATCATCACTTTTGTTGGTAGCAGTGGCAGTTCATCAACAGAAGAGCGTTTTACGTCAAACTCAAGTTCACCTTGGTAAACGTAGCCCGTTTCACCTTCTGAACAAGATACGGTCACGGTTGCGCCATCGGTTAACTTGCTTGTCGCATCGCCACAGCCAACGATTGCAGGAATACCAAGCTCACGAGCGATGATGGCAGCGTGGCAAGTACGGCCACCACGGTTGGTTACGATTGCAGATGCTTTTTTCATCACTGGTTCCCAATCTGGGTCAGTCATGTCTGTAACTAGCACGTCACCTTCTTGGACTAAAGACATTTGGTCCAGAGAGTCAACCAAGCGAACCACGCCTTTACCGATGCGCTGACCGATTGCACGACCTTCAACCAAAACATCCGCTTTGTTTTGTAGCTCGTAGCGCTCAATCACGTTTTGTTCCGTTTGTGAACATACGGTTTCAGGACGCGCTTGAACAATGTACAGCTTGCCATCAATGCCATCTTTTGCCCATTCAATGTCCATTGGACGCTGATAGTGCTTTTCGATGATCATTGCTTGTTTTGCGAGCTCTTTGATCTCGTCGTCGTTCAATGAGAACGTGTTGCGCTCTTCATCAGAAGTATCAACGATATCAACTTGTTTGCCGATTTCTTGGTTATCTGAGTAGATCATTTTGATCAACTTAGAACCAAATGTTTTCTTAACGATTGGGTGTTCGCCTGCTTCAAGCATTGGCTTGTGAACGTAGAACTCGTCAGGGTTTACTGCACCTTGAACGACCATCTCGCCTAGACCCCATGAAGAGGTGATGAAGACAACTTGGTCGAAACCCGATTCAGTGTCTAGTGTAAACATAACACCCGACGAGGCTTTATCTGAACGCACCATACGTTGGATACCCGCAGATAGCGAGATGCCACGGTGGTCGAACCCTTGGTGAACGCGGTAAGAAATCGCACGGTCGTTAAATAGAGAAGCGTAAACGTGCTTAGTTGCTTCTAGTACTGCGTCGATGCCTTTCACGTTCAAAAACGTTTCTTGCTGACCAGCAAAAGAAGCATCAGGTAGGTCTTCTGCCGTAGCAGATGAACGAACTGCGACTGAAAGCTCAGGATTGCCTTCGATCAGTTCTTGGTAGTTTTCACGAATTTCTTGTTCAAGGTCCGCAGGGAAAGGGGCCTCTAATACCCATTGACGAATGTTTGCACCTGTCTTACGCAGAGCTTCTACATCTTCAACGTCTAGTTCATCGAGTAATTGGTGAATACGCTCATCCAAACCTTCGTGGTCAAGGAATTGGTTAAACGCGTATGAGGTTGTCGCAAAACCATTTGGTACAGAAACGCCTGCGTTTGCTAGGTTAGAAACCATTTCGCCAAGTGAAGCATTCTTACCGCCGACTTTGTCGACATCATCCATGGATAGGCCATTGAACCAGAGGGTGTTCTTTTGCATGTCTTTCTCCAGAAACATTGCAGCTTAGTAGGGGGACTTAAATCGATCTAAACAATCGCATGTTGGCTGTTATTACACGTTGACCATACATTGCTTCATTTAGATTGATATCAAAGGCAAACGATTACGTTCTGGCTGAAAAAAATTCAAAAGAATTTTTAAAGCTGTGGTGAACCTAACTGAAAGCCAAACTGATTTATTAATATTATGTGTACCATCCTACTCAAAAGATTTTGAAAAATTAAACAGAAATGCAAATAAATAACCAAAGTCGTGATGTATTCTATGTTTCTGACGGTACGGCGATAACATGTGAGACATTAGGGCATGTTGTTCTCGGTCAATTTCCGTTCATTCCTAACGAAAAAACCTTTCCGTTCGTAGAAAGCCAGGACAAAGCTACTGACGTAGTCAAAGAAATTGAAACTTCCTACCAGCGCAATGGCGTCAAACCTCTGGTCTTTTTCTCAATTGTCGTTCCAGAAGTACGTGAAATGCTGCTTGAAGCGCCGGCATACAGTTACGATGTGTTGGAGAGTATTGTGCAGAAAGTGCAAGACGACATTCAGATGGCACCAAAGCCTAAGTTGCAGCGTTCTCGCAGTGTGGGGAAAGATTCCGACACCTATTTTGACCGTATTGCGGCTATTGAATACACATTGGCGCATGATGATGGCATCACGCTAAAAGGGTTGGAACAAGCCGATATTATCCTGCTGGGAGTATCGCGCAGCGGAAAAACGCCGACTAGCTTGTACATGGCGATGCAATTTGGTTTACGTGTTGTGAACTATCCGTTCATTGCGGAAGATGTGAAGATGATGCGTTTGTTGCCTGAGTTTGAGATCCATCGTCATAAGTTGTTTGGGCTGACTATCGATCCCGAGCGCTTGACTGAAATCCGTGAAAATCGTTTGTCTGGAAGTGATTACGCTAGCACAGAGCAGTGCAAGCTGGAGCTAGACACTGTTGAGGCGTTGTTTAGAAGAGAGGCGATCCCATATATCAATACGTCCTCTCTGTCTGTTGAGGAAATTACTACGCGTATTCTGGAAAAAGCAGGAATGAAGCGTCGCTTGTTTGGCTAACAAGAGACGCTTATGTCGCTATGTGTAAGAGGAGGTAAGGTGTGTACCTCCTCTATCGAATGAACCTTAGACAGAATTAATAGTATTGGAACATCTTTTGGATGTCTTGATAGTTTTTGGTCTGAGTCAGTGACAGCATCAGTAAGATACGTGCTTTTTGTGGGTTCAATGTACCAGCGGCAACAAAGCCGTATTTTTCGTCATCAATTTCAGCATCCAAAGTGGTTGAGCCGCTAGGCGTTCGGGAGCTTCTTACAACAACAACGCCATCTTTACTCGCTTTCTCTAGCTCATCAAACACAGTGTGGTACAAGTTACCATTACCGACACCAGCACTTACGATGCCGTCAAACTTCGCATCCACAAAGGCTTTCACTGGCAAATTGGAGGCATTTGCATAGTTATAAACAATACCGACCTTAGGCAACTTAGTAAGCTTTGATACATCGAATGGGGTTTCTGTCGTATGTTTACGCTCTGGGCTTCGTTGATATTTGGCATCGCTATTATGAATGTAGCCGATAGCACCAAAGTTGGGTGACTGGAAAGTGCTGACGGAGGTTGTATTGGTTTTTGTCACATCTCGCGCATCGAAAATCGTGTCATTCATTGCGACTAGCACGCCACGTCCTTCTGAATCTTCATCGGTGGCTGTTACGACTGCATTGTATAAGTTGACTGGTCCATCAGCACTCATTGCGGTGGAAGGACGCATTGCACCGACGATCACGACAGGCTTTTTGCTCTTGACGGTCAGATCAAGGAAGTAAGCGGTTTCCTCTAACGTATCCGTACCATGAGTAATGACGATGCCGTCAACATCATCTTGAGCGAGTAGCTCATTAACTCTTTTCGATAATTTTAGCCACACTTCATCATTCATATCTTGTGAACCGATACTGACCACTTGCTCTCCAGAAATATCGGCAATGTTGGTCATACTCGGCACCGCAGAAATCAATGATTCAACGCCGACTTTACCTGCTGTGTAGTTTGACTCTGTTGCAGATTGACCTGCGCCTGCTATGGTGCCGCCAGTGGCAAGAATTTTAATGTTCGGAAGATCGGATTGCGCGAAAGACAAAGAACTAAGGCACAAACCAAGGGTTATCGTACTGAGGCGGAAAAGATTTTTCGTCATGGGAATCACCTGCTGTTAGGTTGGATGTTGGGGAACTCATCTATCCTAAAAACAGCGGGTTAGATTTTTTGAGTACTAGTTCAACAAATTGCAGATGAAGATCGTGATCAACTAATCACTTAAAGAATATCAAATCAACCAGTTAACCTAATTGACGTGCTTCTTTAACAAGTGAGATGTGCTAGTAACGTGCACAACGTGTTAAGCCCTATAATTTATTGATTTATAAATAAAGGAGGTAGGAGTCTCGTGATGAGGTTACTAAACATGAATTTAGCCGTGCAATTTTTCAAAGTTTACAGTGTAAAAAAAAGCGGCTTTACCCCGGAACAGATAAAAGCCGCTTGCCAATGATGTGTTAATTCACATCTTATCGCATAATCATTTGTTCACGACCAGGACCCACAGACACCATTTTTACTGGTACGCCCATGAGTTCCTCAATGCGTAGAACGTATTTCTGTGCTGCTACTGGAAGCTCTTCAAACTTACGACAACCTGTGATGTCCTCGCTCCAGCTTTCCATCTTCTCGTAGATTGGCGCAAGAGAGGCAGTTTGAGGCCAGATTGGGTTTTCGCTGTGGTCGCCTTCGTAGCCAACACAGATTTTCAGATCGTTAAGGCCAGTCAAACAGTCTACTTTCGTTAGTGCAATTTCAGTTGCGGCTTGCAGTTCAACGCCATTTTTCGTAGCGACTGCGTCGAAGTAGCCCATGTCGCGTGGACGACCCGTAGTTGCACCGAACTCGCCAGCAAGTTCGCGGAAAGCGTCTTGCTCTTCCATTGCAGTGATCAACGTACCAGTACCCACTGATGAGCTGAAGGCTTTTGCAACCGCAATAACGCGTTCAGGACGAAGTGCCGGAAGGCCACTACCGATACCCGCGTACATTGATACAACGTTAGAAGATGTTGTCCAAGGGTACTCACCGTAAACAAGGTCACGACCCGCGCCAAGCTGCGCTTCGAACAATAGAGTTTTGTCTTTCGCTTGTAGTTCTTTTAGAGGAAGCGTTACGTTGCAAATTGAATTGCGCCAAGGTGCAGAGACTTCTAGCAGCCAGTTCGCCAGTTCTTCAGCGGTTTGTTCAAACTCGAACGTCGGGTAAAGTGCACGCAGTTGCGGCAGTTTCCAATCCATCATGAATTGAAGGCGCTCAACCAATACTTCTGGTTGCTTTAACCAACCAACTAGGATGCCTTTCTTCATTACGCGGTCACCGTACGCAGGTGCAATACCTTGACGAGTTGAACCGTATGCTTTGTCGCCTAAACGTTGTTCTTCTAGCGTATCTTCTAGTGCGTGTAGAGGTAGACACAGTGTTGCGCGATCAGAGATGCACATATTCACTTTTACGCCCGCTTCTTCAACTTCCGCAATCTCCTGAGACAGCAACGCAGGGCTGATAACCATACCCGGACCTAACACTGCCAAACAGTCTGGGTTGAATACGCCACTTGGTAGCTGGTGCAGCTTAAACGTACCTAGATCGTTAACCACGGTGTGACCCGCGTTGTTACCACCTTGGAAACGAATGCTCGCAGAAGCTTGCTCTGCCAAAAAGTCAACGATGCGGCCTTTGCCTTCATCACCCCAGTTTGCACCCACAACAACGATAGACGACATAATTTAATCTCCAAAAACAGATGCAAAAATCTTAAGGTGTTCGCCATAATAAGAGAAATTAATTATACTCATTAACTTGATAAGAATTTCATATCGGAATTGGCAATGTTAGATTTGAACTGGCTGCGAACCTTCGTAACTCTTGCAGAGGTAAAACACTTTGGTAAAACAGCGACGGAACTGCACATGACGCAGCCGAACGTAAGTTTGCATATCAAGCAGTTGGAGCAAGCCACGCGCACGAAATTGATTGAGCGAAATCCCGTGCAGTTGACGCAAGCGGGGAAGCGTTTGTTAGCTACGGCGCAGCGGATGCTCAATGAGCTGCAAATTTGTCAGTCAGATCTCAATGCCATCAACGATCTTACGCAGGGGACGCTTTCTATTGCGGCGAGCGATATTGTTTCACGTTTACTGCTTATCAAACCATTTCAGCAATTCAAAAGTGAATATCCGGGGATCGACTTGGCATTGTTCAACACCACATCTTCTCAAGCGGTGGATTTGGTGAAAAGTGCGCGTGCCGATATCGGCTTTGTTATCGCACAAAAAGAGAGTCAACCGCTGCATTTTACGCCTCTCACGCAGATTCACTGGTGTGCGTTTGGCGATAACATTTTTGAGTGGCAAGACAATCGAAAAGAGAGCCAGACGCTGATCCTGCTAGGGCACGATACTCGAACCCGAGAGCTGATTGATGCGTCTTTACCTGAACTAAATCTGCCTAAGCATCGCGTGATGGAAGTGGGCAGTGTGGAAGCACAAATCGACTGGGCGGAAGCGGGGTTTGGGACTGCTATTGTGCCGGATTTCTCGCTCGATCCGAGATTAAAGCTTTCTCGTGAAGTTACGCCTTTGCCAAGTTTTCCAAACACTGATTTCGGCTACATCGTGCGTCAAAATCAGGTGTTATCCAAAGCGGCAAAACAGTTGTTGGCTTGGGTTGGCGAGAATGTGTCGGTGGTTGAGGGCTGAGACGATGAAAGAAAAGGCCATGAAAGAGACGAAGATTACGATTTCGCTCCCATCCTTGATTCACCGTATTGGGGGCGACCATGCCAAGCGAGCGAAAACACTCGCAGCAGAAAAACAGTGCGATCTTAAGCGAATTAGACGATCTCGTCACTGGCAAATCTCGGGCGAGGCTTTGGATGTAAAAGCGTTTTTAGAGCATCTCAAAAACGAAGAAGCAGAGACGATGCGATTTGCGATCAACAAAATCGAACAAGCTCTACTTGCTCACCAAGACAAATTGGAACCTTTGGACGTGAAGTTGATACGTTTGGTGAGACAAAACCCAAACATCACCTTAGCGGAGCTGATGGCTGAAACGAACTGCACGTTAGTTCAAGCTCGCACGGCACGATTTGATGCTGAGTTGCTTTAAGATCGGTTTGTGGTTTACTCACTTTATTAACAGATGTTAGGGTACCGATCAATATCACTCACTAAGACCATTTTATTATGGATATTTGGCAGCTTCTCCTTTTTATTCCTGCTTGCTTCGCTCTAAATATGGCTCCAGGCCCAAACAATTTATTGGCAATGAATAATGCGCGTTGTTACGGCTTTAGGGCCGCGTTTACGGCCAGTTTAGGCAGAATTGCCGCTTTTTCAGCAATGATTGCGTTGTCTGCATCAGGTCTGGCTGTGATTTTGTATACGTCAGAAATGCTATTTTTGGCAATAAAGCTGGTAGGGGCGCTGTATCTACTGTGGATTGCGTTCAACCTTTGGCGTTCAGAGTCCAGTCCGATCTCTGACTTGGACAATTCGCGCAATTACGCAGGACTTGCGAAGCAAGAATTTACGCTTGCTGCTGGCAACCCGAAAGCGATTCTTATTTTTACTGCATTCTTGCCGCAATTTGTTGATGCCAATGCCAACGTTCAAGAGCAGTTTTTTGCCCTTGGCTCGACGTTTTTGATATTAGAAATGGTCGCCATTTCAATCTATGCCATCTTTGGTTTGTACTTGAGACACTGGTTTTCAAATCCAAAAATGGCGAAACGTTTCAATCGCGGATGTTCGTTGTTTTTAGCTGCATCAGGTGCGAATTTGCTTCTAAGTAAGCAATAACAAAACATCATCTCTGTAGATTATTTTTCTATAAAAAAAGCCGCTGATGTTACATTAGCGGCTCTTTTCGTTGATGTATCGATTAATTTATTGTTACCACATCAAATCGTCAGGCACGACGAAATCTGCGTATGGATCGTCTTCTGCTGGAATGTCCGATTCAGGTTCTTTTTGTTCGATGATTACGGACTCATCACGTTGAGTAATTTTATTCGCTACTCCACGTGGAATGACAACATAGCTTTCACCAACAATTGCGATTGCCAAAATACCTTTGATCAACTGCTCGCGGATAAGTGAATCTACATAAAGTGATTTCACTAGCGTACCGTGAGTGAAGTTGTATTTGATGTCGCCATCTTTTAAGTCGATCTTGTTCATCTCAATCAATTGATTGATCTGCGCTTTGATCTCTTTATTTAATCGCTCAGCATTTTGTTGCTCGCTCAATTGTTTATCACGCTCTAACTGTTGGCGTTTATTCTCTTCAACCGCCGCTTTTACTTCGCGTGCTTGAACGCGTGATTTTTTAGAGCCTTTCTTCGCTTTCTTTAGTTTCTTTTCATTAACTAAGCCAGCTTTCAGCATTTGTTCTTGAAGGGTAAGTTTTGCCATGTTTTATCCAGTTAGTGCGCAATTTTGGGCATTTTACCCACTATTGCCACTTGTAGTAAATAATAGTGCTTTCTATGGGTCTAAAATGTTTGGTTGGCTTGTTATCTCTTTAATGGAAAGTGCAAAGCGGGCCTTCTCCAAAGCCCGCGAGCATTACTGAAATCTAGGTGGGTTATGGTTGCCACTGTTTAGATGTGACGAGGTTATCCATCACTTTGTTTACCGCTTGATGCGCTTTGTCGACAATGGTGTCTATATCGTTGCGATTCGCGATAAGCGGTGGAGCAAAACCGAGGATGTCACCATGTGGCATAGCGCGAGCGATTAAGCCTTGCTCTAAACAGGCCGCCGCGATTTGCGGGCCTACTTTCAAGTTTGGATCAAAGTGTGCTCGGCGAAGCTTGTCTGAAGAAAACTCCAACGCATGCAACAAGCCAACGCCACGAGTATCACCGACTAATGGATGATCGTTAAACGTCTCTGCCATACGTTGCTGCAAGTAAGCGCCGACTTCGGCCGCGTTTTGCACTAAGCCTTCACGCTCAATGATATCGAGGTTGCAGTTCGCGGCTGCCGCTCCCATTGGGTGACCAGAGTAGGTATAACCGTGTCCGATAGCGCCCCATTGGTCGGTGCCGTTTTCTAGCACACTCCAAACTCGTTCACCGACGATCACGCCAGACAGCGGTTGATACGCTGAGGTTAACCCTTTCGCTACCGTGATGAGATCTGGTTTCATGTCGTAGTGGAGTGAGCCAAAATCGGAGCCGAGGCGACCAAAGCCACACACCACTTCATCCGCAATCAAGAGTACATCGTATTTGTCGAGTACTTTGCGAATCGCCTGCCAGTACCCTGCTGGTGGTGGCACAATACCGCCAGTACCGAGCACTGGTTCCGCAATCATTGCTGCTACCGTTTCTGGGCCTTCTTCCAAGATCATCGCTTCGAGTTGATCTGCGCAATATTGAGAGAATTCAAGCTCAGACATACTCTCGTCTTCACGGCGATAATAATATGGCGCGATGGTGTGTTTGATACGCTCAAGTGGTAAATCAAAATGGGCGTGGAACAACGGTAAACCTGTCATTGAACCGGACGCGATACTTGAACCATGGTAGCCGCGGTCACGCGAAATGATTTTTTTCTTCTCTGGTAGACCACGAGCATTGTTGTAATACCACACCAACTTAAGTTGAGTTTCGTTCGCGTCGCTGCCTGACATGCCGTAGTAAACTTTGCTCATGCCTTCAGGCGCCATTTTGATGATGCGATCTGACAGTGTCACGAGCGCTTCGTTCGTATGGCCGACGTACGTGTGGTAGTACGCCAGTTCTTTGGCTTGTTCATAAATCGCATCGGCCATTTCAGTCCTGCCATAGCCAATGTTCACACAATACAACCCGGCAAAGCCGTCTATCAGCTCGATGCCTTCTGAATCGGTGATGCGTATTCCGCTTCCGCTCGAGATAATTCTTCCCGAAAGCTCCCCGGCCGCATACTGCTTCAGGTGGGTTGAGGCATGAAATACTCTCTGACGATCGATCTCTAAAAGTTGTTGGGTTTTGTTACTCATGATCCTTCTCCTCGAATAATTGGATATCCATATTTCGTGTCTCAACTGCCACTGACGGTTGGTAAAGCGCCTAAGCAGCAGTATTTGATTTCGCTGTATTCTTCAAATCCGTGACGGCTTCCTTCTCGTCCAAGACCAGACTGTTTCACGCCGCCGAATGGGATAGGGTGCCCTGTCATTTTGACGGAGTTCACGCTCACCATGCCAAACTCCAAACCGCGCATGCAGTGCCAAATTTGGTGAATATCGTGACCATAAACATAGGCAGCTAAGCCGTACTCAGTGTCGTTGCTCATTTCAATCACGGTATCTAAGTCTTGGTAAGGCAATACGCCTGCCACAGGACAAAAATTCTCTTCGCGATACACCGCCATTTCAGGGGTTACATCGGCTAGCAATGTCGGCGCGAAGAAGTTTTCGCCTGGCACGGGCTGGTGGTATCCCGCTACCAATCGCGCGCCTTTGTCGAGCGCGTCACGCACCAAATCATGCGCTTTATCCACCGCAGTGCGATTAATAAGCGGTCCCATGGTGGTTTTTTCGTCTAAGCCATTGCCCAAAACGATGTGGCTCATTTCTTTGGCAAACGCTTCCAAAAACGCTTCGTACTTATCGTCAGGGACGAAAATACGGTTTGCGGCCAAGCAGTCTTGTCCTGCGGTTTGAAACTTCGCATCCACGGCGGCTTTGGCTGCTTGCTCGACATCCATATCTGGCAGCACGATGAAAGGGGCGTTACCACCGAGCTCCATACTGCACTTCTTCACGGTTTGTGCCGCGTCGCGTAGCAATAGTTTGCCTACTCGAGTTGAGCCTGTGAACGAGAGCGCTTTGACTTTATCGGAGTGGCACAAGGTTTGTGACACCATCATCGCATCGCCAGTGATAACGTTAAATACACCAGGTGGAAAGCCAGCTCGGTCTGCTAACTCTGCCAACGCTAACGCAGAAAAAGGCGTTTCACTGGCGGGCTTAATGAGCACCGGACAGCCTATTGCTAGTGCGGCTGCGGCTTTGCGTGTGATCATGGCATTAGGAAAATTCCATGGTGTAATCAGAGCTGCGACACCAATTGGCTCGCGCACCGTTGATAGCTGCGCATTCGGAATATGACTTGGGATGGTTTCGCCATAACAGCGGCGTGCTTCTTCGGCAAACCAACGAACAAAGGATGCGCCGTAGTCAATCTCACCTACAGCATCACCTAGTGTTTTTCCTTGCTCCATCACCATCAAATGAGCAAGGTCTTGCTTTGATTCTAGAATCAGGTCGTGCCAACGCATGAGAATTTCAGCGCGCTCTTCTGCTTGCATTTTTCGCCATTGACGAAAGGCTTGGTCGGCTTCATCAATCGCTTGATAGAGTTGTTGCTGAGATAGCTTAGTGATGTAACCGATGACCGTGCCATCTGCTGGATTATCCACCGGATGAAATTGATCACCACTTACCCATTTGCCATTCACGTACGCTAAACCTCTCACCAAACGTACGTCTTTCATTATCGCCATCATGTCGTGCGAGGCTTTTAATTCTTCAGCGTGTAAGCTGTGCAGTGCTGCCATGAGTCCTTCTCCCAGCATCGTTGTCCATAATGAAACTGTAATGGAGAAGTGACCGAAATAATTTCTGATACCGAGGTTTAAAACGTCAGAACTTTCTTTTTAGTGCCGTTAAATATGGTGTTTTTTCTGTTCACGCCTGATACGCATTTTCCCTTTTATAACAAAGCGTTTTGGTTTACTTCGAATGTGCCCGCATCACGTTTGATTGTTTTTGTCACAATGTAAGTAAAGTAGCGCTCAATGCCCACATCTGAGTCTAACCAGTTGTCGATAAGCCGCTGATATTGGTCGATATCTTCTGACTGAATTTTAAGGATGTAATCGACACCACCGCCCGTGGCATAGCAATCAGTGACTTCTTGTGAATGTTGAACCAGTTGCTCGAAGCGTTTGAACGCTTGGGCGTTGTGTTCTTTGAGCGTAACTTCAACCATAACTGACGTTCGTTTGAACAAAATATCGGTATTTACTTTTGCTCCGTAACCTTCAATGATGCCTGCTTCTTCCAGTTTTTTGACGCGCTCCCAGCAAGGGCTCACGGATAGGTTGATGGCCTCGGCAAGGTGAGATTTGGTGATACGACCATTATCATGAAGTATTTGTAGAATTTTTACGTCGTAGCGATCGAGGCGCATTATGAGTCTCCCTGTTGAATACTAATCATTTCATGAAAGGCTGATGACTGGTCGCTGTTATAAGGTGCTTTCCAGTTTGCTTCTGGTATGCCATTTGTTTTGATTTCTTTAGTTGGCTTTTCAATCAGCCTATCTCGCCGCAGTCTTCGGCTATAACTGCGATAGTGTCACCGATATTCACCATAGCAGGAAAACGACGTGCCGCGAAAATACCATTGCGCTGTGACTTGTACTCAACGGGGGCGGTACCTGTGCGCTCGGTCGAGAAGATTCTCACTAATACATCGCCCTTTTTGACGGTATCGCCAAGATCAAATAAGTATTCTGTGATGCCGTGGTGTTGGCTTTGCACATAACAACTTGCATCTGGCATATCTAATAACTTAGTTGGTTGGGTTGGTTGTTCGTAGTCACCGGGCAAGTTGCCTGAGAAGCGTAAGAAGTTGCGAATGCCACGGTCGGAATAAGCGATTGTTTCTGGAGTGCTGGTTCCGCCTCCTCTGAGTTCGGTGGTAACAAAGATTTTTCCCTGAGACTCCACGGCAGTGTCATACAGGCTGGTGGCGTCCATTTCGAGCAAGATCATGGTGTAAGGTGCGCCAAACAGTTTTGCACCTAATATGCAGGCTTCTTCTTGATCGAGATTGTCGAGACGATGGGCAGCGGCGAACGGCACGATATCTAACGTTTTACCACCTGAGTGAATGTCTAACGCAAAATCGCACTTAGGAACTAGGTAACGAGTAAAATAATCCGCAATTTTCTCGGTCACTGTGCCTATGGGGTTGCCAGGAAAGCTGCGATTTAAATTCCCTTTATCGATAAACGACGTACGTGAGGCATTTTGTACCGCAGGTAAGTTCATCATGGGTACAATAATGACACGACCTTGGATTTGATCTGCCTGAAGCGAGTTCGTCAATTTTAGCAGGCTGGTGATGCCTTCGTATTCGTCTCCGTGATTACCGCCAGTAAGCAGTGCGGTTGGTCCGTGACCATTTTTGATCACGGTGATAGGTATCATAATACTGCCCCAAGCGGAGTCGTCATGTGAATAGGGCAGCGTTAAAAAGCCGTGCTGTACACCTTCTCGGTCAAAGTCTATGGTGGCTGTGATCGAGCTTTTTTGCATATCAAGTCCTTTTAGTTCTCAGACCTGGCTCAACAGAGCTTAAGGTTTGAAAAATTAGTGTTTAACAAATAAGTGGCGTGGAAAATCACACAATGTTTTTGCTCCATCATGGGTAATGACGATACTTTCCGTTGTTTCTAACCCCCAATCTTTGAACCACAGCCCCGGCATAAAATGGAATGTCATGCCTTCTCTCAAGATGGTTTTATCGGTGTCTCGCAAACTCATGGTTCGTTCCCCCCAATCTGGTGGGTAGCTCAAACCTATTGGGTAGCCACAACGGGCACCTTCGCGTGAGAATCCCGCTTTATCGAGAACCTGGTTTAGTGCATTGGCGATGTCGGCGCAGGTATTTCCGGGCTTTGCCACTTTTAAGCCTGCTTCAAGCCCTAAAGTTAGGGCTTCGTCGGCTCGTTTAAACTTGTCGTCAGGCTCGCCAAGAAAAATAGTGCGAGAGAGTGGACAATGGTAACGGCGGTGCGCTCCTGCAATTTCAAAAAACGTCCCTTCGCCTTTCTTGAAGGGTCTGTCATCCCAAGTCAGGTGAGGTGCGGAAGCATCAGAACCTGATGGCAAAAGCGGCACAATCGCGGTGTAATCGCCAAAGTGGTCTTCATGCCCGAGCACGGCTTGGCGGTTAATCTCGGCAACAAGGTGGTGTTTCGGTAATCCTGGTTCAATCATGTCGAACGCGACACGGTGCATATTTTCAACAATGCGAGCGGCACGGTACATGTACGCCAGTTCTTGATCGGATTTAACGGCGCGGCACCAGTTGACTAGTCCAGTTGCATCGAGAAGTTGAGCATTCGGTAGGTGCGTGGTGAGTGATTCGTAAGCGGTGGCGCTAAAGTAATAGTTATCTTTTTCTACACCGATACGACCACGATCCCAAAGGCGCGGAGCCAGTACGGCTTCGACCAGGAAATCCATCGGGTGTAGCGGCGGATTCATTACATAATGGTCTGGATAGTAGGTGATGTTTTCTGCCGACATATACGCAGTCCTGTATGCTCCGTTGGCATCTTGGCAGCGTCCAAACCAAACGGGTTCATCAGATGGACCAACAACGACACATTGTGGCACGTAAAAAGACCACCCATCATAGCCTGTCAGCCACGCCATGTTAGAAGGGTCATGAATGATAAGGACATCCAATTCTCTTTCTTCCATCGATTGCCGAACTTTCGTTAACCGATCCTGGAACTCATCCAGTGTAAAATGCAAAGCAACGCCTCTCATATTTTCTCCTTGTTAGAAATCCGACGCCTTATGGGCCTTCGGAGACGCTGAGGTATTTCTACCTTCTACCAGCTAGCCAGATCTGCGTTAAAAATGATTGCAACTTACCTCTGGGGTTGTATTTGGATTAAACGATGCTGTTTAACATGTTTGTTTAACCCATACATTTCATATCAATCATTACAATTGTGGTTTATTTTTGTGCATTTCACCTCATTTTGTGAGTTAAAGTTCGCCATTTGTTAAATGGAAGTTACAATGAGCGTTAAAAATGAATCAATTAAAATATTGTGTCATGACAATTTCTTTGAACCCGATCATTCGGCCAGGCACCGCTAAATACATCTCCATTGGTAACTATCTTGTCGAATGTGTCCGCAGTGGTTATCTAAAACCGGGGACTCGATTACCCACACATCGTGAGTTTGCAGAGCAAATTGGCGTCAGCGTACAAACGGTGAGCCATGCATATGGTTATGCAGAGAAAAAAGGGGCGATCGAGTCTTGGGTTGGGAATGGTACTTTTGTCAAATCAGGTTTTGTGGATGAAAGTACGGACACGGAGTTCATGCTGACACAAGAGATGAAAGAAACGCCGGATGAAATTGATATGTCGATTGCACATCCAGTGGTGACCGATCGCCACATTACGCTTTTTAATCAGGCGTTAATGGCGATTGCTGGGCAAACAAACAATCGTGGTTTGATCAGTAAAGCAAAGCCGGTAACAGGTCAGCCTCATCATATTGAGTCAGGAGCACGATTTCTAAGTAGCCAAGGGCTGGATGTGGGTGCCGATCAAATATTACTCACAAATGGTGCATGCCATGGTTTAACGTTGGCTTTAAGCACAGTTGTTGAACACGGTGATGTAGTTGCTTGTGGTCACTTGGTTGATCATGGCTTGATCTCTCGCTCGAGAATGCTTGGATTTAAGTTGCAACCACTTGAAATGGATGAGTTTGGTATAACGCCGGATGCATTTGAATGGGCATGTAAACACAAACCAATCAAGGTATTGTGTTGCACACCGAGCATGGCTAACCCGACTAGTGCGCATATGGATGTTGAACGCCGAGAGGCGATAGCGAATATTGCGCAGCAATACGACATCTATGTCATTGAAGATGACGTGTATGGAGCACTAGAACCTAACCGTGTCCCACCCCTTGCCACATTGTTACCCGAACAAGCTTTCTATGTCACCAGTTTAACCAAAGTTGTAGCGCCAGGCATGCGCACTGGCTATCTGACGGTCCCACGTCATTTTTTGCAGCACGCGATTGGTCGTTTAGCGGCAACGAGTTGGTCTGCGACTCCATTACCATTTGAAGTTGCTCATTTGTGGATCGAAAACGGTACGTTAAATCGACTTATTCGCTTTCAAGTCAATGAGTTTGCTAAGCGACAGCGAATAGCAAAAGCCGCTTTAGAAGGGCATGTTTATAGCTCGCACCCGAATGGACAGCACATTTGGTTGAGACTACCCGAGCAGTGGAATAGCGATGACCTGGTTGCTTCGGCTAAGCGTTCAGGGGTGCAGATCACTGGATATAAACCGTTTGTTCTCGATACTAATCAGCCAATGCCTTACGTGCGAATCAGCTTGGGAGCAGAAACAAACCGAGGCTACATCAAACACGGGTTATCTGTGATTGCTGAAATTCTCGATACCAACCCTCCCACCTCACACTTTTTGGTTTGAACGATAGGTTATTTATGCTTTTAACTGATGGGCTTAAACGTTTGTAACTGAGTTTTTTCTTGTCGCCATTGCCTTGGTGATTTTCCCGTCCAGCGACGAAAGTGGCGGCTGAAGACCGCAGTTTCTGCATAGCCCAGTTGCAACGCGATATCGGTAATACTCTGAATATTCTCATGCAATCGCTGTTCGGCGAAATCCTGACGCACTTGTTGTAAAAGCTGTCGATAATTTGTGCCCTGTTGTTTCAGCTTGTTTTGCAGCATTCTCGGATGCAGGTCCAATGCTCTTGCAACGCGCTCAACGCTGCATTCTCCGGTTGAGAGCAGACGGCCAATCATGTTTGCTGCTTGGTCACTGAGATTGTTGGGGTAACGGGTTTGCAGCTCTTTGAGGTGCTGTTGAAAATGGCGCTCTAGTGCGTCTTCATCTTGGTGGTTCTTAGCGTTAAGCAGAGTCGCTTTAAGTAGGATACCGTCAAACTTATCACCGAAACGCAGTTTGTTCTGCTGGGCAAACTTGCTTTTTTCTACTTCCAATGTTGCGTGTTGAGTCAAATGTAGCGCGAAGTGACTTGCTTCAATATCAAGCAGACTGGCAATAAACATCGCCAGATGCGACACACTGAGCTGCATCAACTGCGCGATACCTCGTTCGCTGTGCACATCAATATTGAGCGACAACCGTACCCAATCATCTTGTGGCGTCATGTTGAGAGTGACCCCTGACGAATGCAGATAGAGAAAATCATTCACCCGCGCCAAGGCTTCACCGACCGTTTGCGCCCGGGAAACCAGCATTGGCAAGTCTCCCAAGCTCTGTAGGTTTTGACGCTCGGCGAGCAACACGCCAAACAGCGGTTGCTGACAACGAGCAGCCGCTTCCTCCAGCAATTCAGCCAGCCTAGGGTAGGCGAGATACGTATCGGGATTGCGAAACTGCGCCGCAGACAGCCCGGCGGCAGCCATAATCTCAACCGGATTCTGCCCCAGTTCGGAAACCAAGCTATCAAATTTATCGGCAGCGCCACTTCGTACGATATACATGTCTCGATTTTTAAATGTTAACAGGTTGTAAATCGCAATGTATCAAATTTACTTCGTAAAAGGTCAAGTGAGTGCCAGTGAGTTGATCTAAGTTACATTTCGATAACAACAACGCATGGATGAGAAGCTGTATGGAACTTATCAATAAAACTGCCATTGTGACTGGGGCAGCTGGTGGAATTGGCCAAGCCATCATTGCAAAGCTGAGAGAGCAAGGAGCCAAAGTGCTTGCTGTCGATATTTCAGAACAATCATTGCCAATGTACACAAGTTTTGACCCAAAGCAGTTGGGAACCTTTGTCGCGGACGTCACCGATTACCAACAAGTTGAAGCTATGGTGAAGTGCGCGGTTGAACAGTTTGGCTCGCTTGACATCATGGTCAACAACGCGGGCATCGGTGCACCGAAACCTCTGCTTGACCACGACCCAATTGCCGATTTTGAGCCGATCTCTAAGGTCAACCAAAATGGCGTTTACTACGGCATTCTTGCCTCTGGAAGACAATTCCAAGCGCAAGGCACGCCGGGCGTGATCCTCAATACTTCTTCTGTTTACGCACGAATGGCGTCTGAGATGACCTTTACCTACAACGTCAGTAAAGCCGCAGTCGATATGATGACCAAATGCGCCGCATTAGAACTCGCACCATTGGGTATTCGTGTTTGCGCTGTCGCTCCGGGACGCGTTGATACTCCTATGTTAAGGCAATACGAAGAGATTGGCCTGTGGGACCACATCCGCAAAGAACAGATGCGTCAAAACTTCACACAACCAGAAGAGATTGCTGATGTGGTGGCGTTTCTGGTCAGCGAGAAAGCCAACTGTATCAACGGTTGTACCATCAGCGCATCTGACGGTTTCGAGAATTTTAAGTACCCACTTATGGGATAGGCGAGTACGCCACATTACAGCAATAGCGAGGATGTAAGTTATG
Organism: Vibrio sp. PBL-C16; assembly: GCF_034321865.1. Taxonomy (NCBI): domain Bacteria; kingdom Pseudomonadati; phylum Pseudomonadota; class Gammaproteobacteria; order Vibrionales; family Vibrionaceae; genus Vibrio; species Vibrio sp. PBL-C16. The sequence goes on from NZ_JAXLNY010000001.1 coordinate 1,654,633, forward strand.
TCATTACCAGAAGTTATTCAGCACCAAGATTTCTTATTAACTCTTAATACCAATGAGGAGTCGCTCATCAAAGACGCGTTACCGGGTGTTGATGTTTACCCGTTGTTTCTTGACCCAGAAAACGGTACTTGGGTGATTCGTGCCAAATTCAAACCGGGTATCACTCTGCCTAAGCACTTCCACACTGGCGTGGTGCATTTCTATACGCTGAGTGGCGCTTGGCACTACATTGAGTACCCAGATCAAGTCCAAACTTCTGGTAGCTACTTATATGAGCCGGGCGGTTCGATTCATACCTTTCACTGTCCAGAAGAGTCGGGTGGTGCAGATGGCTTTATGGTGATCCAAGGTGCGAACATTAACTTTGACGACGAGGGTAACTTCATCAACATCATGGATGCAGGTTGGATTGAGCAAGTTGTTATTGCAACAGCGAAAGCACAAGGCTTCACCGCGCGCTACATCAAACCGGGTGCGATTGCTGGTCTCAGCGATGAGCTAGCGGAGTAACCCCATGCAACAGATGAACAGTATCATAATGCAGGATGGTAGTGTCCGCCTGAAGCAAGTCGAAATCCCCAAACCTGCAGCGGGACAAGTGTTGGTTCGCAGCCTTGCCTGTGGCATTTGTGGCTCCGACCTTCACATTACTCGACACGCGGATGAGGTATTTGATGTATTCCACCAGCTCGGGTTGATACCTGATGAAGCCGGTGAGCACGCTCAAGTGATGTTAGGGCACGAGTTCTGTGCGGAAATTGTCGAATACGGTGCCGGTACGCAGCAAACGTTGTCCGTTGGTAGCCGAGTCACCTCAGTGCCGATGTTGCTCAGTCAAAATGGCGCGGGCGTTGGTGTTACTCCGGGTACTTATGGCGCGTACTCTGAGTACTTCCTGCTTGATGAAGCGTTATTGCTACCTGTCCCAGACGGAATGCCGTCTGAGGCGGCGGCATTAACCGAACCACTGGCGGTCGGTTTGCACGCGGTCAATCGCAGTGAAATCGAGACGGAAGAAACCGCGCTGGTTGTCGGTTGCGGCCCTATAGGGTTGGCGGTGATTGCTGCACTGAAACAACGTGGTGTGAGCAATATTCTTGCGGTCGATCTTCAGGAAGAGAAACTGCAACTTGCTAGTGAGTTTGGCGCAAATCGATTGATCAACTCGACCAAGGAAGACGAGATCGCCGTTGGTGAGCAGTACGCGATGAACTCACGTCTGGTCATTTACGAGTGTGTTGGCAAGCATACTTTGATTGACGATTTTCTGCGCCGCGCCCCTGCCCGAGCGCGAATCGTCATCTCGGGTATCCATACTACACCCGCAATCATTAACTACGCGTACGCGACGGTAAAAGAGCTCGACTTGAGATTCTCTTACTACTATCAACCGCACGAGTTTGAGCAATGCCTACAAGCGATTGCCGAACATACGTTGCCTTGGCAGAAAATGCTCACTGCCAAAGTAGGGATCGATGGTGTGGAAGATGCGTTTAGACAGTTAATGACTCCCAATGACCACATCAAAGTGGTTATCGAACCTTGGCGCAGCGGCGCGTTAGAAGTGATTTAACTCTTAGCCAGATTTAGCTAGCTAAAACCAATTTTAGTTTGGTGACAGCCCCAACCGTAGCAGCTAGGTTGGGGCTTTTTTGTTAGGCCTGTTCTGCGCATTCCTGTTGCAGAGCAGGGTAATCGGTGTAGCCTCGTTCGTTTCCGCCAAACAACGTTGAGCCATCGAGTTCTGCCAACGGATGGTGATGTTGCAATCGAGAGACCAAGTCTGGGTTTGCTACGAATGGTCGTCCGAATGCGACAAGATCCGCGTAGCCTTTCTCTAACACTTCGTTTGCTCGTTGAGGATTGTAGCGACCTGCGACAATGATAGCGTTGCGAAAGCGCTTTCTAAGTTCGATTCGGAACGTCTCTGGAATCGTTGGTGCATCGGCCCAATCGGCCTCGGACAAGTGCAAGTAGGCAATGTCGCGCTCCTGTAGCTGTTTTGATGCCTCTAAGATCGTTGGCACGATATCTGGGCAGTCCATATCTTTAAAGGTAATGAATGGTGCCAATCTCACCCCAACTCGATGCGCACCAATAGCGGCGATAACTGCATCCACTACTTCGATAAGAAAACGGATACGATTTTCTCGTGAACCGCCGTAGTTGTCTATTCGATGGTTTGAGTTGGTTCTTAAGAACTGATCGATCAGATACCCATTCCCGCCGTGGATTTCTACACCATCAAAACCCGATTCAATGGCGCGTTTGGCTGCGTTCGCGAAATCACCGACAACTCGGTTGATATCCGCTTGTGTCATGGCGCGAGGCTCAACACAATCGACCATATTGCCGTTGCCTTGTTCATCTGCAATCCAAACTTGCGTCTCTACCGGAGCGAGCGCAGATGGTGCGATAGGCTGTTCACCATTTTGGAATGTTGGGTGAGACACTCTGCCCACATGCCATAGCTGACAAAACATCGCTGAGCCTTGTGATTTGACCGCTTGGGTCACACCCTGCCAGCCCGCCACTTGCGCATCGGTGTAAACGCCAGGGGTGAACGAATAGCCTTGAGAATCGTCCGAAATTTGCGTGGCTTCGGAAATGATCAGCCCGGCAGAAGCGCGCTGTTGATAATACGTTGCCATCATCTCATTCGGGATGTTGCCCGGCTGAGTGGTGCGTGCGCGAGTCATTGGTGCCATGACAATACGGTTTTGTAGTGACAACGCTTTTAGTTGAGCTGGTTCAAACAGCTTATTTGTTCTTTGTTTCATGTTGCGCTCCTCAGATAAGTACTGGCACGTTGGTCGCTTTACGAGCGGTTGCCATCCAGTGAAGTACGGCTGGATCCCATTGCACTTCGGGCGCACTGAAAAAACCGCGTAGAATGGAGAACATAATGGCTTGGTCAACCAGTGACGTTTGCTTTTCTGAACTTAGGTTGAGCAAGGGTTTGGTTTGTTCTATCAAAGCGGCGACTTCTTTCGCAATCGCAGGTGTATCGTTAATCAAGGCTTCAAAATTTAACGCTTCGGTTTCTTTTTTTGCACGCCATGCTTGTTTAGCGGTTTCTGTTGCAAATTCCGGTAACGTCATGTTTGACCAACGCGGATACCCGACTTTTTGTAGCGGTAAAAACGCTTGTTTTTGCCAGTCTAAAACCGGTGCTGAGGGTTGGCTGCTTTCTTTGGAAGATGCCAATTCAAGGAAGTAGTTGATGATGTCTAAGCTTTCCGCCATCGCTTCACCATCGTCTTTGATCAAAAGAGGAACTTGTTTTGCGCCGATGATGTTTGTGGTGGTGCTCTCGTCGTCATAAGCAATGTTGATGACGTCGAGCTGAATATTCAGCATGCCTGCGACAAAACGGACGCGGGCGCTAAAGGGGCAATGTTCATAAATGTACAGTTTCATTTTTTGTTTCCTATCTCTTGGCTGGGTAGGGCGTGTTGTTGTGCGTTGAACAGCGTTACGGCGTTTAACTTTGCCCTGTCACATAACGTTCTGGGTCTAAACAATGTCGATAGGGTCAGTATATGGATTCGACTTAATTTGATAATTGGGTTATATCTGAATTGATTATTCAGTTTTTCCAAATAATAAGGGCGCGAAGGTGGATAAGTTTTCGGATATGACGTTGTTTGTTAGCATCGTTAAACATCAAGGTCTGGCAGCGGCGGGAAGGGAGTTAGGTTTGTCTCCGGCGACGGTAACGGCAAGGCTGCAAGCGATAGAAGAACGCTATGGTGTAAAGCTGCTCAACCGAAGCACACGCCACGTATCACTCACGGACGCAGGGGCAATGTACCATCAAGCTTGTCTGAACATCATTGATAGCGTGAAAGAGACGGAAAACTTGCTGCAAACGGGTATTTCGGAAGTGCGCGGAACGTTGAAAATTTCAGCTCCACGAGATATTGGCAAACAAATTATTTCGCCGATGGTGTCGGCTTTTTCTGAGCAATATCCGGATGTGACGCCTTATCTTTATCTTAATGACAATTTATCGAACTTGGCTGAATCGGGGCTCGATTTAGTGATTCGTTACGGTGAGTTAGCGGACAGTAATCTCATTTCGCGCAGGCTGGCGTCGAGTCAACGCGTGCTGTGCGCGTCACCTGATTATTTGGCGAAGCAAGGTGTCCCAAACTGTCCACAAGATCTCGCGGACCATCGCTGCTTAGCCATGGTGCGCAGCAATGAAGAATTAAAGACGTGGCACTTTAAAGATGAAGAGTCTCACCAAACGATCACGGTCACGCCAAAGCGCTTTTCTGATGATGGTGAAGTGATTCGACAATGGGCGTTGGAGGGGGCGGGGATTGCGTTGAAATCGATTTTAGATATTCAGCAAGACCTCAAACAGCAACGTTTAGTAACGGTTTTGGATGGGTATATGAAAAACTTCAGCGCCTTTTCGCAAGGCGCTGAAGCGGATCTACATGTCATTTATAAAAGCCGCCAATATCAACCGAAAAGAGTTCGCCTGTTTTTGGACTTTCTAGTTGAGCAATTTAGCGCGCTGAGTGATGCCAGCAATCAGATCTAGATGCGATTCAGAGGTTTCTCGGCGGTGGCGATAAATCCCGACGGTGCCAGGGTTTGGTTCGTTTTCCATGGTTAAGCATCGTAAGCCAAAGGATTCCAAATACGGTTTGAGGTGGCCGGTATAAGACATCACCGCGACGCTTTCTTTCAGTACATCAATACTGGCGAGCAGAGAATCCACTTCGTAAGTCGGTCTGTCATCCAGTTGCTGCCTTTCGCGTTCATTTTGTTTCGGGATTGGGTTATCGATGACGTGAGCGAATTTCTTAGCGTCATAAGTGACCGAAAGAGCAGGGTATTCGTGCAGCATCTCTTCGGTGACGGTTTTACCTAGCAGTGGATGGTTTGGGGAAACAAAATAGGCATCAACCGTTTGAAATAACGGAATAAACGTAACATCGCATTTAGACGACAAGCCGACAATCTCGTGGCCGATGAAAAATTCAATCTGTTCGTTGATTAATGAATCCATCAAGCCTAAGTGGTTGCCAAATTCGACGTGTGTAGATGCCGATGGCTGCTTGGTCAGATGTTCATTGAGTGCTTGTTTGACGAACAGCGGCCACCACGCATCGCCAGTACCCATTTTAATTTTTCCGACTTGATACTGTTTCCGTTCATCAATGCTTTGCATCATTTGGTTGTATTCATGCTGCATCGCGTTGCTATGGCGATAGAGGATGCGTCCGTATTCGGTCAACACCATGCCATTAGGATGACGTTCAAACAGCGTCACGCCGAGATTCTCTTCCAGCTTCTTTAAATTGCTTGTTACCGTTGGCTGGCTTAACCCTGCCATTCTTGCCGCAGCGCTGATGCTTTGGCAGCGTGCAACCAGTAAAAATTGCTGCAGAGATTTGTCCATTTTCTTTCCCCTCTAAGAACGAGGGGTATTTTGCACAATTTCATTTATAAATCACAAATCTGTAATCTCATTTGATTGAAATTATGCGCATTTCATAGATCTACATCACTGTTGGGGTCTGACGTATAGATGTTATCTATAGCTCGCTCCTGACTTCCTATTTTCCCCTCAAAAAGGTGTTCTTTAGACTGTCGCCAAAACAACAATCTAAGGGATGAACATGAAACCGAGTTTTATTGCGCTTGCTGTCGCGTCTTGTATTGGTCTTGCTGGATGTGGGTCAGATTCCTCTGATGCGCCTGTGCCGGTCGACAAACCAATTATTTCAGCCGACTTATATTTACGTGGTTTAAATGGGGATTGGGGCACGGCAGAGCATGCCAAGCTAAACTATTTGGGTAATAACGAGTACGAAACCGTACTGCGCGTCGCTCGAGGTAGCAATCAGTTCAAGATTGCTGATCCGGGTTGGCAGATCCAATACACCTATTTTGAGGAGCCCGCGGCGTTCGATAAAGCTCAGGAGTACCTGCCAAAACCAGACACGAATGAAGCGTGTATGAACGATGATTGCAACTCTGAGATCACGTTTGAAGACAAAGGGTATTACAAGTTTTCTGTGAGCTTTGCCGATGAAAGTCGCGCGACAATGACTGTGACGAAAGCAACGCAAGAAGAAGCGGAAAAATACTACTCTGATGCGATTCTCGACCCTGCAATGGTGCATGAAGGGCATCAGAGCAGAGAAGTGAAACTGTTCGCCAATTACGATGACTCGAGTGATACCGTGATTTTCTCGGTGAAAGATCCTAAAGCTGAACTGCGTGAATTTGGTATTTCAACGACGACAGAATTGCGTGATGCGCTCGACCAAGGCTTAGTGATTAATGAGCAAGCAGGGCCGCGAGTGGTGTCGGATGATGTCGCGTTTGACGCGTTGTTTGCGTTGACGATGAAAGAGCTAGACCAGCTTGCTGTTTCTGAAATCAAAGACGGCAATTACAACTACAACAACCCAATCAAAGCGGAAGTTTTTGAGACGGGCGCGAAGTGGCATTACGTGTGGACGCGTGATTTGGCGTACGCAGCAGACCTTTCGCTTGCATTGATGAATCCAACTCGGGTGCAAAATGGTTTGAATTTCAAATTGTCTGCTTTCCGCGACACGACCGATCAGCAATACGATGGCGAGCAGATTGTGCAAGACACGGGCACTGGCGGCAGTTGGCCAATCAGTACCGACCGCACGACTTGGGCGCTTGGTGCAGAACGCTTACTTTCGGCATTGGATGGAGAAGAGTACAACCAGTTTGCTGAGCGCGCATATAAAGCTATCAGCAATACACTTGAAGCCGATCGCCTGGCGGCTTTTGATGCGAAATCCGGTTTATACACTGGTGAACAATCCTTCCTCGATTGGCGTGAGCAAACGTATTCAACGTGGACGCCAAACGATGTCAATGCGATTGGTAGCAGCAAAGCGTTATCGACAAACGTGGTTCACTATCGCGCGATTCAGCTCGCGGCTAAGTTGGCAGAGAAGTACGACTCAACCAACGCGGTCAAATACACCGAGTGGGCTGAGCAGTTAAAAACCGCTATCAACGATCAGTTTTGGAATGCCGAACGCGGTATGTACGTAAGCTATTTGTTTGACAATGGCAAAGACATCGCGGTCGACAAATACGATATGTTGGGCGAAGCGTTGGCGATCATCAGTGGCGTGGCAAGTGATGCGCAGGCGAAACAAATCATGGCCAATTACCCACACAGTGAGTTTGGCGTGCCGGTTTACTTCCCTCAACAACCGGACGTGCCTGTGTACCATAATCGCGCAATTTGGCCATTTGTTACCGCGTACAGCTTGCGCGCCGCGCATCAAACACAAAACGTGGCTGCGGCGAACAATGCGATTCAATCGTTGGTTCGTGGCACGGCAACTAATTTATCCAACATGGAAAACTTAGAGTGGCTTTCTGGTAAGTCATTCATCATCCATAGTGATCATGGTGAAGATCCAAGCATGGATGGCCCAGTTATTAACTCTCAGCGTCAGCTTTGGTCTGTGGGTGGCTACTTGAACATGGTGATAGAGACCCTATTCGGCATCCATACCGAAACGGGTAATTTGGAAGTGAAGCCATTTATCACAAGTTGGGTGCGCAATAACTTGTTGGCTCAGTCTGAACAAATCACGTTGGAAAACTTTGCCTTCAAAGGAAAGAACTACTCGGTAACGATTGACTTGCCTGAAGTAAGCAAAGATGAAACAGGTTACTACCCAGTTGAAAATGTCACGATGGACGAAGAGGGGCATTTCCACGTGACACTGGGCGCGTTTGTGAATGTAGATAGCAGCATTACTTTAGTTTCTGGGGTGAAACCGTATGTGAGTGAAGACAGTCGCGTTTATTCTCCGCAAGAGCCAACATTGGTGGTAAAAAGCGTTGATAATTCGGTTTCGATTGACGTGACGAGCAAGTACAACGTGAACTTGTATCGCAATGGCGAGCTGATTCAAAAGAACGTGATTGCTCAATCTTATTCCGATACGCCAACAGGTTTTGCTTGTTATTTGGCTGAAAGCATTAACGATAAAGGCTTCCGTTCTAACCCAAGCCAACCAGTTTGTGTCGGTGAAGAGATCCGCATCAAACTCGATGGCGAATATCAGCCACTCAAAGATAATGTCTCAGTGGTTACGGTGAGTAAAGACAGTGGCATCGTAAAAGGTGCAGAGTCGTTTACAGCCCCTGTAACGGGCACTTACCAGTTCGATGCTTGGTACAACAATAACCTAGGGCAACTTAATACTGGCATCACGAATACCGTGAAACTGTTAGAGGTATTGGATGATGCAGGTAAAGTGGTTGGTCAAGGTTACTTGCAGATGGGCCATATTGGTGAAAACCAAGGTATGCGTTACTCAACGCCAATTGAAGTAGCGTTGGAGCAGGGGAAAACCTATCAGATCGCGCTGAAGGACCACTTCAATATGAGTTACCTCAAATCGAATGAAACCTACATCTACGCTGGTGGTATTGAGGGTGAAAAGAACGAAGCGCAAATCGCAGATATTCGAATCACACCTTTAATGTAGGCTGTTTTAACAAAGCAGTGTTCTAGAAAACTGTGTTCTAAGAAAAACAAAGCCGCTGAGATTATCAGCGGCTTTGTTGTATTTGCTATCGGTGGCCGTTTACAGATTAGTTTGCAGCCTGCGGACGAGGTTTACGGCGCTGACCTGACGGTTTGTTTCCTGCAGGCTTAGCATTGTTTGGCTTGCGGTTACCAGACGGTTTACCAGCGTTGCCACTCTTATTACCGTTTGGTTTATTTCCACTCGGTTTATTGTCATTTGGCTTGTTGCCGTTAGGTTTACGGTCATCTGGTTTGCTGTGTGCACGACCTTGGCCTTCACGGTTACCTTTAGGCTTACCCGCACCGCCTTGGTTGGTGCTGTTTTTGTTGCCGTTGTTACCGCCGTTGAAGCGACGTTTAGGTTTGTTTGCACCATTGCCTGATTTCTTATGGATTGCTGGGGCGTTTTCACTTGCAGCATTTGGCGCTTTTGGTTTTTTCGGCTTCTTAGGTTTTTTCGGTTTGATTGGGCGAGTATCCAGTTTAGATTCTGGCACCACATTGGTTGGCGCAAAACCTTCCAGCTCTTTACGTGGTAGTACTTCTTGAATCAAACGTTCAATCGCAAACAACTCAGATGCTTCTAGCGCACACACGAGTGAAATCGCTTTACCTACTTCGCCTGCGCGGCCAGTACGACCAATACGGTGAACGTAGTCTTCTGCCACTTTAGGTAGCTCAAAGTTCACCACTTGCGGTAATTGCGGAATATCGATACCGCGCGCAGCAATGTCCGTCGCGACCAACACACGAATTTCACCCGATTTGAAATCCGCCAGTGCTTTGGTACGTGCGCCTTGGCTCTTGTTGCCGTGGATGGCAGCAGCCGGTAGATTTTGTTCGATCAGGAACTTCGCCAGACGGTTTGCGCCGTGTTTCGTTTTCGTAAACACCAGCACTTGCTTCCAATCGCCGTCTTTGATCAGTTTAACCAAAATCGGTGCTTTCTTCTTCACGTCTGCTGGGTAGATGCTTTGCTCAACCGTTCTCGCTGTCGAGTTCGCCGGGTTCACTGAAATCTCAACCGGATTGTTCACCAAGCCTTTCGCAAGGTCGCGGATTTCATCCGAGAAAGTTGCAGAGAAAAGTAGGTTCTGACGCTGTTTTGGTAGCAGAGCTAGGATTTTACGAATGTCACGGATAAAGCCCATATCCAGCATGCGGTCTGCTTCGTCCAGTACCAGAACTTCTAGTTGGTCGAATTTGACCGCATTTTGGTTGTACAAATCCATCAGGCGGCCTGGTGTTGCTACCAGCACATCCGCACCTTTGCGAAGACGCAGCATTTGCGGGTTGATCTTCACACCACCAAAAACAACCGCACTGCTTAGTGGAAGGTGACGGCCGTACATAAACACGTTTTCTTGCACCTGAGCTGCAAGCTCACGTGTTGGCGTTAGGATAAGTGCACGAACTTGGTTAGCACGGACGCGAGAGCCGTTCGATAAACGCTCAAGAATCGGTAGCGTAAAGCCTGCAGTTTTACCTGTACCAGTCTGCGCTGCTGCCATTACGTCTTTCCCTTCCAAAATAGCAGGAATTGCTTTTGCCTGAATTGGCGAAGGGGTGTCGTAGCCTTTCTCTTGAATAGCTTTAAGGATTGGAGCAGATAGACCTAACGAGGTAAAACCCATATGTATGATTCTCAATTGTAGAGTTAGATAACAACGCGCCGAAAATAAATCGGTGCGAAAAGTGCGACATTCTGAGGCTTTTACGCGCAGGCTTCAACTAATTCCGTCATGGATAAATATTTGAACTGGATCTCATTTATTTTTTGAACAAAAAAGAGCATAGAAAAGTGACGTAGATTCATTCTGTAGTTTGAATGTGTTACGTGTTCTTTCGGAAAAAACAGCGAGAAAAATGGTGATTATTAATCACTCAAACGGCTTAAAAATACTTATTTGATAAATAATCAGAATGATTGAATGTTATTCAGTGTTTTGCCACTCAATTTTAATGGAAATTAGTTGGTAAAGTATTACCAAGTCTCAGATTTGATACATGACGGTATGGTTAAATGCTGAGCAGAAAGGAATCGACTGATATAAAACAATGAGCTTGATGTGAATGCAAGGATCTAATTCTGCATCAAATCGCACTATTATCCCAGCTTGCTAACAAAAGGTTGTACTATGCGCTTTGCTGTCCGATTTCTCTACTCACAGACTCCTTCACACTTTATTCAGAGATCTTTCTGCTTTTACTGCCTGAGTTAAAGCTCTCTAAATATTTGTTCTATTGTTGTATTTAACGGTGGCAAGGTTTGTCTACCTAGAGTGCCTTGTTACTGCAAGTTCTATATTTCTGATGTTATGAATTAATTTTGTGGTTGTGAGAACTAATAAAATGTCGTCAATAAATAACAATTTCTACTGGGTTGGTGAACAGCCTGTCAGTGAGTTAGCTGAAGATATGGTTTTGGTTAATCATATTGATGAGGTGGCAACGGGACTCGGTGGCATGGTGTGTATTGCTTATCAAGATTCACACCAAATAGATACCGCGCTGAAAGCGTTTTATCAGGAGAAAGGACGTTGGTCTTGGGCGGTTTATGTCTCCGTGGAAACCCCTTATTCTCGATGCGTTACCGACGGTGTATTTGAAGTTAGAGAATCAATAAAAATTTGGCGATCTATTCAAAATAAGCTCGATGCCATTGATGAACCGGAAGTGTTAGACCCTTTGATTGGTTGGCTTGGGGTCAATCGTCAGCGAAGAGTGACTGCTTTAAAAAGCTTAGAGTCTATGTCGGTTTATTCGTATCCAATTATCGATATGTTCTTTCCTGATATTTATTCGACTTATCGATACGTACTCTCAGAGCAAGGTCGCGGAGTATTAGAAGCAGAAGTACTGATCGACAGAATTCGTGTTTGTTCTCAATGTAATAGCGGGCACTTGAATTATGTAGAGGTGTGCCCGGATTGCAGCAGCATCGATATCGACTCTCAAAGCTCTTTGCACTGCTTCACTTGTGGCCATGTTGGTGAACAACACAGCTTTCAGCGCCGTGGAAAGCTCGAGTGCCCCAAATGTTTGACTCAGCTGCGCCATATCGGCGTTGATTATGATCGCCCGCTTGAAAACCACGTTTGTAATAGTTGCTCCAGTTTATTTGTTGAAGCGGCGACGATCAGTCAATGTTTAAGTTGTGACTCAAAGATCAAGGTTGAAGAGCTTGTTGTCCGTAAAATTTACCAATATCGACTTGGTGAAGTGGGTGAATACATTTTCCAACACGGTAAGTCCATTCAAGCTCCTGAACTCTCGATCAAAGGCAAAGTGGAAGTCAGCTTTTTCCAAAATTTGCTTGCATGGTTAAATAAAGTCGCGCTGAGACACAAAGAACAGCACCTTCTACTTGGACTGCATTTACCGACGATCGATGAATACGGTAAGCAATATGGCGATGCAAGATTGTTCTCATTGATGGATCAACTGACGCGTCGTCTTAGCGGCTTGTTTAGAGATACCGATATCTGTTGTCAGTACAAACAGGATGTTTTGCTTGTCCTAATGCCAAATACGACCAACGCGAGCCTGTCCATTTTACAGCAAAAATTATCGGATCTGGGTGAACTAGTTGAAGACGAAGAGTTTGAGTTGGATGTCTTTGCTTGGGACCTGCCCGATCCGATCATTGAAGACGGTGTTTCTGTTTGGATGGAATCGCTGATGGGTGAGATTTATGCTGCAAGATAGTCTCGTTCTGCTCGACTATCTTCGAGGCATGCTACTTCACAATGAAGAGTTATGGCTATTACTGTTTCCCGTCATGATCATTATCGAGCTACCTCTATATTTGCTGGTGCTAACAGGGATATTTCGTTGGTCATATGCGCAAGAAGACCAAGAATTAAAGCGGTTTCCTTCAGTGAGTTTCGTTATTACTTGTTATGGTGAAGGTGATGCGATTGGGATCACTATCGATACGTTAGTTGAGCAAGTTTACCCAGGTCATATTGAAGTACTTGCTGTGGTTGATGGGGCGGTACAAAACCAAGATACCTATCAAGCCGCGTTAAATGGTGAGAAAAGGCATGCAGGCGTTCGTAATCGTAAAGTGCGCGTGTTGCCAAAATGGCAACGAGGAGGCAGGGTCTCAACACTGAATGCTGGCTTATCAATGGCTAGTGGTGAAATCGTCATTAACGTGGATGGAGATACGTCATTCGATAACGACATGGTCTTCACCATGATGAAACAGTTTGCGGATAAAAATGTGATTGCGAGCGGTGGTGCGTTAAGAGTTCGCAACCATAACGCCAACTTGTTGACCAAAATGCAATCCTTGGAGTACATGCTGTCGATGCAAGCCGGTAAAACGGGGATGGCGACGTGGGGAGTGCTCAATAACATTTCTGGCGCCTTCGGAGCGTTTCGGAAGAACCTGCTTAAGCAAGTGGGGGGCTGGGATACGCATACCGCAGAAGATCTCGACTTAACCATGCGCTTGAAGCAATACAAACGTCGTTACCCTGATAATAAATTGGCCTTTTCGACGCACTCCATCGGCCATACTGATGTACCAGATACGTTGAAAGGTTTGGTATTGCAGCGGTTGCGTTGGGATGGCGATTTATTGTTTTTGTTTTTGCGTAAACACAATGAAGGGTTGTCTCCACGGTTACTTGGTTGGGGAAACTTCTTATTCACTTTGGCTTATGGCGTGATTCAAAACGTTTTATTGCCGCTGCTTGTGGTGATATTTAGCGTGTACATGGTGATTGTCTATCCACTTAAATTTGTATTGGCGTTGATGCTAATGCTCTATTTTGTCTACCTCTTCTTATCTGCTCTGATTTTTGTTGTCTACATTGGGCTTGTATCAGAGAGAAAAAAAGAGGATTTGAAGTCAGCGAAATGGTTATTTCTTTACCCTTTCTACCAGTTTTTCATGCGTTTGATTACCGCTTTCTCAATGGTTAATGAAGTTGTAAGGAGAAGTCATGAAGAGTCGAGTATGGCACCTTGGTGGGTATTGAAGCGAGGTAAAAAGTTTTAGTATGAAAGTTAACTTTCACTTAGATAAGAAAAATAAACCGCAGTCTGAGAACGGGATGAAAGTCGTCTACGGACAGGCAAAGCGTGGCGGTTATCGTCTCCGTTGGTACTTGATTTTAGCGATTGTAATCAGTCCGCTTTTGTTTATGGCTTATTACTTGTTTAGAACGCAAGTATTAGTGACGGCACCCGCCATTATCACGTCACATCCACTTACGGTGACGGCAACTCGCTCTGCCATTGTTGGGCCAGTGCCTGTGAATGTCGGTACGGAAGTGACTCAGGATCAAGCGCTGGTGTTGTTAAAAGATAATGCGTTGAACAAGGAGATTGATTTTATAAAAGAAGAGTTGATTAAATTGTCAAAAAATCAAGTTCAGAGTACTGATGAGCTATACAAAAGTGCTATTGAAAGCTCAGCCGAAGGCTTGAAGAAGGTCCGTGATATTCAGAAAAAATACGACGTTTACAGAAAGAAAGGGCAGGTGTCTGAGGTGGATTACGCGGCTATTGTGAGTGTGAATAACTCACTGAGCAATCAGTTAAGCAGTCAGAAAATTGCTTATGTGGATGCGATGCGTAACTTGGAAGAGTTAGAGTTGGCTGGTCCAGTGACACAAGAGTATCGATCATTAATGCGTGAATTGGTAGTCAAACGCGCGCAACAAGAAAATTTAACTTTTCGTTCTCCTATGAAAGGGCGTGTGCTCGATGTTCATGTACACGAAGGGCAAAATGTCTCTGAAAATACTCCCTTACTTACGATCGCTCGCAATGTTACGCCGGAGATAACCGCTTTCTTAAACCCTAAATATCTCCAATACAGTAAGATGGATACTAAAGCGAAAGTTGTATTTCCTGATGGTCGAAAGTTTAGAGCGACGCTATCGAAGCCAGTTGAGGTTGTGAACAAGTTGCCTTCTGAACTGCAAAGTCCATTCGAAGGTCAATCTGCGTATTTGAAGGTGACGCTGAGTTTTGATGAAGCTCTAGAAAAAAGCCGTTGGATTGAAGGCGTAGAAGTCGAAGTTCGCTTTTAATATCGTTAAACAAAAAAGGAGCTTTTGCTCCCTTTTTGTTTACACTGATTTTTACTCCGCTTTTGCATGCATTAAAAACGCGCTAGTTAATTGCTGAAAGAGAGAATCTACCGACGGACGGTCGGATATATGATGGAAGAGCGGTGTGTGGACATCACCACGAATATCATCGTCATGACCACAAAAATGATTACACATTCGTACTGGTTCGACAATCTTCTCGACGTCGGAATCAATCAGAATGCATGCTTGTGACAATACCACTTGTCCGCCGCCTTTTTTAAGTAAAACACGCTGCGCGGTTCCCACGACTTTTTGCCCGCCAATGTTGAGGTTGTACTCGCCATCGCAGTAGGAATAAGGCGTAGCATGAACATCCACTTTCACGCCGAGCTGTTTAAAGAAAACCGTTAATATCGCACATAAATCGAAATACGCTTTTTTGATGTTGTAAGGCTCGCCTTCTGACCAGTGGTAAATGTGGGATAGATTGATAATACCTGGCACCTGAGGGACTGGTGCACCACCGGTTTTACGAGAAAAGAGCTTCCAGCCAGACGTATTTAACGCATGTTCTAACTCATTAGACACTGGCCATTTCTTACCCGCGGGAAGCACGAGCGTTGGACTTTTTACTTGCCAAAGCAATAGCACTTGCGAGAGTTGGTTGGACTGAACTTGTTTAATGAGCTCATCTTCTTTGTCAAATGCATCAGCGACTTCCGTAGCTGTGTAGCGAATTAGCTTATTTTTAGCAACCAAACTCTATCCCTCGCGGCTATTTAATCATTACTGTTGTATCTCAGATACAGCTTTATTGCTAGGTCTGTGATTATTAGGTTTTTGCTCGCTAGCTGCATGATCACCTTTTGGATCTTTTCCGTTGTCCATTAATTCTACTTGAACACGCGATAAAAAGTTTTTGCTAGTCATCACATCAGCCATTCATAAAATCTGCCATCTATGAAAAATTTTGGCGATATAAGTATGAAAAAGCGAGTGATGACTCTCGCGTTAGCGGCATCATTAACGGGATGTGTAACGTTCCCAACTCAAGAATCTGAGCAAGTACAGGTGCTTTGGGACAATGTTAATGCGATTGAAAACTGTGAACTAATAGGTACCGTGATCGGCTCAGAAGGACACTTTTACGACTATTGGCTTCACGCAGATAAAGACATGGTTTGGGGTACGCTAAACCAAATGCGCATCAAGGCGGCGGATTTAGACGCAGATACCTTGTACTTATATCAACCATTGAGCTTTTCTACGTCAGTAACGATGTTTGCAAATGCTTACAAGTGCAAACAGTAGCTATAGGCTTGAAGACAGGCGCTGCTCGCCTGTCTTTGATGCGCTCTACAAATACTGGAGACTTTGCGTTAATTGACGTTTGCTGTCGCCACCGCTGATGTATCAGAAAACGACAATGTAAAGTCTCGCTCGGTATTAAGCACTTTGGCTGGAAACTCTAAGCTCAACTGCGTATGTGGCGCGACTTCTGAAGCAATGCTAGTAACGAATTTTCGGGTTTCTCTAGGAGAGATCGATATGTCACTTCCACCTTGTGATGAGAGCTCAGCGATACCCATTGTTTCAAGTGTGTTACCGGCAGTATCCGCCAGGTGTAGTAAAGATTCTGACTTGTAGATTAATTCTCCACTTTCTGTGCGATATGCATTAAACGAGTTGAAATTTGGTTGCAATGATCCTTGTGAACCAATGTTAGTAACGGAAAATGTCACATTAGCGCCATCAAAGTTCTCGACTCTTACAAGTACGTTACTGTCTTGGTAACGAGCGGCTGCTGCCGCAGTTGCTTGCTGTTTCTGCCTCTGTTTCTCTTTTTCAATGTCGCTTAACTGTTTCTGCTCATTAGCGATTCGATTCTTTGCCATGTAGTACGACTGATCGACCATTGCTATTAAAGCGGGGATTGAATACAAAGTGAGGCCTTCCAAATGGTCAAAGTCGATTTTGGCATGTTGAGTACGTTTATGATTAGAAAATTGGCAGTAACCATCAATCAAACTGATGAAAGCCACTTCAAAAGTGCCTTGTAATCGGCTTACTTCCTGTGCTGCTTTCTCTAGATTTGAGCGGACTTTCCGAATCTCTTCCAAACTCTTTTGTGAAAGACGACCGTTTGGCGATACGTCGTTAGAAACCGAAACCAGTTCTTCGGTCACAAATGGATTGTTTTCGGCAGGAATCACCGTAGTGATACGGTTGGATTTGGTGATGTCTTCGCCCAATAAAACCATCATTTTTTGCGATGCGGCGGTTGTGTTGCCCGCTAATACGTCACTACAGTTTGGCGACGTATTGGCATACACGGCGAATGCGGTAAAAAGTGAAAGTGTAACGGACCAGCCGATGGTGACGAGTCCTGTCGTGGTTCGAGTATTCATCCTGATAACCCCTCTGTCATTTGGTGCGATTCACTGACGTAATTGCCAATCAAAAGATTGGCTCGCGACATTCAGAATGGTTCTGGTCAACCCTTCGTAGTGGGTATGCCCACAGATGCTTTTTTAGTCGTTTATCAACCGCTAAGCCACGATTGATAAAGTGTCTGAAATTGAGAGCATTAACGCTGCGAAGTTGATGTCTTTGACTGAAAGATAGACGTAACTTTTCCAACCATCAAATACGTGATTGAGTTCTCATTTTTATATGAGTGAGAGGTTCAAGAGAAAACAGGCACTTACTGTAGAGAGTTGATTTGAAGGAAAAATATAAATTTTTTTGGGGAACTTTTTTGATGCTGCCTTTGAGACTTTTTTTGAATTTCAAAGGCAGGTTCTTACACTCGCGTTCAATTACAATGTGTTGAGGACATCCGCGAGTCGAGAGACAGCTGTCGTCAGTTCTTCTGGTGTAGCATTGGTAAAGTTAAGACGCAGAGCGGCTTTTACCTTTGAACCTTCTGGATAAAAGACCGGGCTCGGCACTACAGCAACCCAGTTTGCGAGAAGGTTTTTCGCCAGTTCGAAGGTGTCGCATTCTGGAATCTCGACCCAAACGAACATACCACCATCGACGGGTTTGAGTACGCAACTTTCTGGCAGCTGTTTTTGCAGTTCAGCAAACATGACATCGTAACGTGATTTGTAAAGAGCACAGATGGTTGAAATGTGCGTTTCGAAGTTGTCATGTTGCAGTAGACCATGCAGCAAAGCTTGCATAGGAATACTAGAGTGCAGATCGGCACCTTGTTTAATTTTGATAAGTGGCTCAAGGTAGCTGCTTTTGCCCGTAACTACACCAATACGCAAGCCTGGTGAAGCTATTTTGGAGAAAGAGCGCAATACGATGGAGTGTTGCGGGCAGAAATCTGAAACTAGCGGTAGTGCTTCACCAGAAAAACGCAGCTCACGGTATGGTGCGTCTTCAATGAATGCAACGTCGTATTGGATACAAAGCTCGGCAACTTTTTGGCGAGTCTCTAGCGCCCAGCATACGCCCGTTGGGTTGTGAAAATCGGGTACGGCGTAGAACATTTTTGGTTGCTGCGTGGCAAAGCATTGTTCGAGTTCTTCAAGGTTTGGGCCACACTCGGTTTGTGAAACGGTCACGATGTTGGCTTGCACTAGACCGAATACTTGCATAGCACCAAGGTAGCTCGGTGCTTCCATCACCACTTTATCGCCCGGATTTACGTACGCACGCGCAATCAAATCTAGCCCTTGCTGAGAGCCCGTTGTGATCATAGCCAAATGAGATTCTGGCAGCTGGTAATAATCGGTCAAAAAATTAAGTAGCGGTGCGTAGCCTGCTGTTGCGCCATATTGAAACACCTCTGGCATATTCGCGAGGTTTTCTAGCGTCGGTTTCATTAAGTCGATCGGGAAGGTTTTTTCGTCCGGCAAGCCACCTGCAAGAGAAATGACGTTCTTATCGCTCGCTGCTGCGAGGATCTCTCGGATGTAGGATGACTTAGTTTGTTGTAATGACTGTGCGATTTCCATGTGCTGTGCTTCTCGTAATTGTCTTTTTTATGTCAGAAATAGTATAGGTAAATTGCCAAGCTTGGTGTGTCCATTTATGCTGTTAAACATGTCCATTTATGCTATTTAAGTGAAAGTTTACTCCGTGAGCCATCAACAAGTTTCCAGAATCAATGACGTGCTGTTTTACATTCACCAGGACATTAGCAGAGATTTATCGGCTAAAGAGCTAGCAGATGTAGCAGCCTATTCTGAACAGCACTTCCATCGTATTTTTAAAGATGTGGTAGGGGAGTCTGTCCATCAATATATCCGTCGCACAAGAATGGAATACGCAGCCAATCAACTGATGTTTGATACCAGCTCATCGGTGTTAGACATTGCTAACAAGTGCGGCTTTAGCTCGGTATCTTCTTTTAGCCGAGCGTTTAAAGCAACGTTCGCTATGTCTCCTGGTGCGTGGCGAAAGCATGATTTACAAGTCGCAGAAAAGCCGTATCTAAAAGATCCGGAAGTGGCTGCGGGTTATCATCGGGTTGCTAAACGCGAGTTGCCAGAACCTAAAATTATGGAGGTTCCACAACGCTTTGCGGCTTATGTGCGGCATGAGGGTTATAGCCGTTCCATTCGCAATGCGTGGCTGATTTTGAAGGCGTGGGCAAGCTCTGAGAATCGGGACTTTTCGGTTCAATATGGTTTGCATCACTCCAACCCCGCTTGGGTCGAGCTAGATAAGTGTCGCTATGTGGCTTGTATGGCGATTGATAAGCCGCTTAAAGTACGCGGTGTCGTGAATCAAATGACGATTCCGGGTGGTTTACATGCTGTTTTTCGCTTAACGGGAGTATATGGTGAGCTTCTTCCTCAACTGAGTATGGTATTAGAGAAGTGGTTGCCGAATTCAGGCTTTAAGCAGCGTTCTACTCCCGCTTATGTTCACTATCATAAAAACCATTTCCTCAGCCATGATGAGGCGTTTGAGCTGGACTTCTATCTTCCCGTCAGTTTTTTCTAACCGGAGTATTTATTTACTATCCGTAAGGAAGAAAATGCTAAGCTCTATATGGTGATTTTTTACAAATAATTGAAAATTAAATGAACATCGATCATGTAAAGCTATTTGTCCGTTTGGCTTCGACACACAACATCAGCATGGCTGGCCAGGAGCTTGGACTTTCTCCTGCTGTCGCTAGCGCACACATCAATAAACTTGAGGACAGCTTAGGAGTACGTTTAGTTCATCGCACCACACGCAAAGTTTCCTTAACTGAAGAGGGGCAGGCATTTTTACCTCACGCGGAGGAGGTCCTTGCAACAGTGGAGGCAGCAAGGGGAGCTGTTGGCTCAGGGCAGAGCGCGCCAACGGGAGTATTACGTATAACCGCTTCTGCAACTTTTGGTCGCTTGCATATTGTGCCCGCATTAAAAGGTTTTATGGCGCGTTACCCAGGGTTAACCGTGGACTGCCGATTTTCTGATTCCATTATTGATCTGGTTGAGGGAGGTTTTGATGTCGCCATTCGTGTCGCTGAGTTGAAAGATTCTTCATTGGTCGCAAGAAAGCTTGCGCCAGATCGTCGTATTATCGTTGCATCACCAGATTATATTGAACAATTTGGGAGACCTAACAAGCCCCAAGACTTGACGAATCATGAATGTATTAACTTAGTTGGAATGAATAATTGGTCATTCAATACAAAAGATGGAATGTTCAATGTAAGAACTTCTGGTCGTTTTAAAACCGATAATGGTGATGCGATGAGAGACGCGACGGTAAACGGGTTAGGTATTTCTATCAACTCGGTTTGGAGTGTTTATCAAGAATTACAAAGTGGTCAGCTAGTGGAAGTACTCGAAGATCACCCTTTAGCGATGGATGCTGGGATTTGGGCTGTGTACCCAAGCTCTCGTTTAATTGCGCCTAAGGTGCGTGCCTTTATTGATTACTTTGCTGAATACTATGGCACGCCACCTTATTGGGAAGAGGTTTAAAAGTCACAAAGACCATAATCCGTGCTCAGTTGGAATAGCAAAAAAAAGCAGACCCATGCAGGGTCTGCAGTGTTAGAGAGATTAAAAGTCTGCGTTTGTATCGGTACCAACAAAGACGCTAATTCCGCTGGTAGATTGATAAATGCTAAAGGTTTCACCTGCAACAATACCATCTACAGAATCGTCATTTGCGGTACAGGTATAGCCGACGGAGTACGTACCGGGCTCTACAAAGCCAAATTCATATTCGTAATTTGCTTCATCAATGTCTTCCACTACGTTCGCCGCTGCGATTGGCATTATTTGGCCTTCTGCGCCTGCAAATGGCCCCATGTTCTCTTCGGCGATATTTCCTTCATATAGGTAGACCGCGTGTGCATACCCATTTGCGCTTGGGGTATCCGTTTCGCAGTTTTGGTAGGTCAATGTTGCGATATCTCCCTGAATTTCACCCGTTGTAACCGTGTTAATTAAAGTGACTGAGGTGCGCTGAATACTGTAACCCTCGTTTTGTCCAGTTCCGTCTTTTAAGCCACGACGCAGGTCAAACTCCACCACAAATTCGTTGTTGTCAGGGTTGACTGCGAAGGTATCATTAAAGAACAGTACCCCAGAATTCGGATCTTTTCCGACTCCCTGCGGACAAGCCCCATTACCTTTTACGGTCAGTGGTATTTGATTGCCGGTCGCTTCATCAACAACATAGGATGGATAATCCGGATGATCGCCATCATTCGCAAACACGCAGAGTTTGTAATTGCCAGTGGGTATCAGCTCATCGTCCACTAACTCTTGAGCGTTACTGCCCTGGAAGTCGAGTAAGTTAACGCTTAATGGTATTGGATCTTCATTATCGAGCAGAGGATTACCATTTTCGTCAACGAAATTTCCGTCTTCGTCGGTTTTATACACATCGAAAACTTGTGGTGTACCACCATCCAAAGGGAGAAATGCCACTTTGTTGTATGCGATAACCACTTCTGATACGTCATCAATAGGGGCATCTGATACAGACAAGGTAACCGGAGTCATTGTGCTGACAGAGTCACTGTCTGAATTACAGCCAATCAACGCAACTGTTATTGACGCACTGATCAAGCCAATTTTCATGCTGTTCATTTAGATGTACCTTTTTATGAGAAGTGTATTAAATGTAGTCGATTATTGATAAAACACAGAATAATAACGAGCGGAGTCGCGCGGTTAAAAGAGTGATAAACCATGACTAAGAAGTTCAGTAAAAGTGTGCTCAAATCGACGATATTGTGCTATTTGAAGTGCTATGGTTAGAAATGTGTCGCTCAAAAAATGAGCGGGTAAATACATCAACAACTCTAGCCAAGAGGTCTCTATGTTAGGTGAAAATCACTCATTAACTCATGAATTCCCAGAACATTTGGATACCATTACTCAGCTTGCCGAAAACGATGCATCATTTGCTGAAACCGTTAAAAACTACAATGCTTTAGATAAGGAAATCCGCGTACTAGAACTGCAAGGAAGCCCGATTGATGATCACGAAATGAACGTGTTAAAACATAACCGGGCTGGGCTCAAAGACTGGCTCCACTCGCGAATAATGGGTTCTTAGTGACGAAATGATCATCGGCTCGTAAATAGCGGGCCGATTTTAGTTCCAATGGACGATGCCAGTGTGCAAACATTAGGATTGCTGAGCAGGAGCTTGGAGTGGCAGGTGGCCTGTTTTTACCCAAATGACCGTTTCTTGCTCTACAAAAGGAAAGTGCTCACTCATATGTGGACTGCGTATCCAAGAGTAGGGAGGATAGGTTCCTAGCTCGTCTTTAAATTCCCCCGATAACACAAAAATTTCTTCACCACCAAAGTGACGGTGTGGTTGAAACTTCTCGCCTTTCGGCCATTTAACCAATGCGACATGTTCATGCTCAAAATCATGCAATGGCATGACTTTCAGCCCACCGATGCCAGGTAACCAATTCGCTTCGTTCGTGTTGATGCGAACTGTTTCAAGATCATCAGAATTGAATTGATTTAGTTTAACTAAAATCACACAGCCTTCTTTGCTAAATGGTGCGTGTTGACTTCCTGGAGGGTTACGAAGGTAAGTGCCGGCAGGGTAGTCACCGTATTCGTCAGAGAACACTCCTTCGAGCACTAATATTTCTTCTCCGTGAGGATGAGGATGAGTCGAAAAGTGCGAATTTGGCTCGTATTTAACGACGCTGGTGGTGTGCCCTGATTCTTTGGCTTCTCGTTCCAAAGGTTTACGCCACACACCTTTGGAAGGGCTGGCGATCCATTCCTGTTGAGCAGTATCTATCACGATTCTTTTTGAAAAATCCATATTCAACATATTGAAATTCCGTTACTTATTTAATTACTAATTCTCATTAGTATACGTTTAAAAAACATCAATTGATTCATTTGTTGATAGCCTAATTCATGGATTGAGTACGAACAGGAAATCGGAACCTAATTTAAATTTCTGCTTGTGTAATGAGAATTGTTATATTATAACATCGCAAAATTAAATGTTATAACATAACAAAAAGGAAAAAGTAGTGAATAAGAAATTGGTGTCTCTCGTGATCGGTAGCATTTTTGCATCCCCTGTTTTTGCCGACACACTATCGAACCCACAGATTGGTGTTGTTGTTGATGGCTACTACCAAGATGGCCAACGTCATAATTCTGAGCGCGAAGAAGGCTTTGGTCTAGGCCATACGGAATTAAACTTCTCATCGAATATCGACGACAAGTTTTACGGTGCATTGACCGCGGTTCTTGAAAGTCACGGTGATGAGACAGAATTAGAGCTTGAAGAGGCATTCATCGAAACTTTGGCATTGCCATATGGTGTAAATGTGCGCGCTGGCCGATTCCTATCTGACTTTGGTTATCTGAATAACCAACACATGCACACCGATAGCTTTGTCGAGCGTCCAATTGCTTATCGTACTTTCCTTGGCTCGCACTACTACGATGATGGTGTACGTGCAAACATCGTGTTGCCAACCGACCTTTACGTAAAATTTGGTGTAGAAGCGCTTAGTGGTAGCAAAATGTCTTCTGTCGAAGATGGTTCTGAAGTTGGCGTGTACACCACGACGCTGAAGCTTGGGAATGACTTCTCCGAATCTTCAAGTTGGCAGTTTGGTTTAAGTTACCTGCGCAACGAAAACGGCAAGGTTAAAGAATTCGAAGATCACGACCACGGTCATGAAGAAGAGCATGATCACGATCACCATCATGGCGCAGCAGTGACAGGTGCGAACCTTTACGGGGCTGATTTTGTTTGGAAATGGGCACCAGACGGTAATTACAAATACAGCAACTTCACGCTATCGGCTGAATACATGCTGCTAGACGGTGTGGTAGACAGTAAATATAAAAACGATGCAGAGTCACCAGACAACTTAAGCGCCTACTATGTTTCGGGCGTTTATCGCTTCAACCCAAGCTGGTCAGCAGGTCTACGTTACGGCGAAGCAGAAAGCTACGATGGTCATGCACACGGCGACCACATGCATTTTACTGAGCTGAATGATAAAGAAATGGATGCGATGATCGCATGGGATTCTTCTCATTTCGGTACTATCCGTGCGCAATACACTCGCATTGATAACCAAGACAGTGAGACAGACAACGTATTCACTCTGCAATACGTGATGACATTTGGAGCGCACGGTGCTCATGTGTTCTAAGCTAACATTGAATAAATGCAGCTTGGTGATGATGGCGGCAGGAGCTGCCATCATCTCTTCGCCAGCTTTGGCTCTCAACATTTTCGTTTGTGAGCCAGAATGGAAAGCCTTTCTTGAAAGCCACGCGCCAGATGCCAGTATTTATTCAGCGACAACGGTCAAGCAAGACCCACATTACGTACAAGCTAGCCCTTCTTTGATTGCGAAGATGCGCCAAGCGGACATGGCAATGTGTTCGGGCGCAGAACTAGAGGTGGGGTGGTTACCTATGCTGCAAGTTCGTAGCAGCAATGCGGCGGTGCAAAATGGTGCGCCGAGCATGATCTACGCGACGGACTTCGTGCGCATGTTAGATACTCATGCTCACGTTGACCGTAGCATGGGAGATATACACGCTCACGGTAACCCACATGTTCAATTTGCGGCAAATGACATGATTCCATTATCTCGTAAAGTCACAGAGCGCCTAAAAGCGATTGATCCCGAGAACGCACCAAGTTACCAAGTGAATGGTATGAAGTTTCGTGCTCATTGGCGTAAAAAGCTTAAAGAATGGAATGAGAAAGGTGCGGCTTTAAAGGGTAAGCAAGTTGTCGGTTATCACGCGACGTATCGTTATTTGTACGATTGGCTCGGAATGAAGCAGATTGCCGATCTCGAACCTAAACCGGGCATTTCACCGACCACATCTCACCTGCAATCGCTTACCAAGTTAGATGCTGACAGTTTTGATGCGATTGTTTACTCCTCTCATCAGGATCAGCGTCCAGCGAACTGGTTGCAAGATCATACTGACAAACCTGTGATTCAACTCCCATTGACCGTTTCTGAGGGTGAAAGCTTGGATGAGATGTACGATCAGGTCATTGATGATTTACTGGATGTGTTAGTGCCGCCCGTTCCTGTGAAGATCTAAGCCATGGCTGATTATGCATGGCTTTTACCTGCGGTTTTTTGTGGTTTAATTGCGTTGGTTGGCAACATCGTACTGGGGCAGCAAGTTCTTAATCGTCAGATCATCTTTATAGATTTGGCGGTGGCGCAAGTCGCGGCATTGGGGGCAGCACTAAGCCACTACTGGTTGAGCCAATACGCGCTGTTCTCAGGCTCATTCTTTGGCGAAATGATTGGCCCTTGGGTGATGTCTTTGATGCTTTGCGGTTTGATTGCCTTAATGGAGAAGCGATACCAGCAACATTTAGAGCCTATGATTGGCAGCTTGTTTGTCGTGTCTGCATCGTTGGCGATCCTGCTGGTGAGCAAAGACCCACACGGCGGAGACTTTATTCAAGGCATTCTTAATGGGCAACTGTTATGGGCGACTTGGGCAGACGTTTGGCCTTTGGCACTCATTACCGCTGCGATGTTGCTATTAGTTTGGTTAAAACCTGCGTTTATGCGCGGTAGTGGTTTTTATCTGATCTTTGCTATTCTGATGCCCATTACGGTCAAGTTAACCGGCATTTATTTAGAATTTGCTTTGTTGGTGATTCCAGCTTTATGTGCGGCAGCATTGAAGGGAACTCGATTCTTTGTCGCCAGTATCAGCATTGGTATTGTTGGGATCTTATCGGGTATTGCCGCATCGGCTCGCTATGACTTACCGAGTGGTGCGAGTATTGTGATCACCCTGTTTATTGCTGGCATGTTGTTTAATCTCTTGCTTCAGCCTTTTCTGGTGAAAATAACAAAACCAGCTTTTGTAAGAGATTAAGAGACAAGTAATATTGGTCTGATGAAGTAGTATTTGATTAATCAGACCAATACTTTTCTATCCAAGTCCTCCAATCGCGTAACTTTGCGCCTTCCAACACACTTTCTTACGTTGATCTTGCCATAGTCATCAAGTTGCCTTGATTAGTTCACATCCGACTCCCAGACTGTTTCTATAGTTTTTATAAGATATAAAAGACCCTGCGTATGAGAAGCGCAGCTGTAACGCGACTAGGCATAAAAACAAAAAACGCTAGGGATACAAGCTAATTTGTAATCTCAACATTTAAGGAAGACCAAGATGAAACCGGAAAAAGTAGCAGTAGTCACTGGTGCGGCTCGTGGTATTGGCCAAGCGATTTGTGAGCAATTACTGGAGGATGGATTCCACGTAATCGGGCTAGACATATCTCCCGTGGAATGGAATCAGTCGGCGCAGCTAAGCAGTTATCAAGTCAACTTGTGTGATGCCGAAGCCGTCAGTGAAGTAGTAGAAAGTGTTGTAGAGCAGCACGGAAGAATCGATGCTCTGGTTAACAACGCGGGCATCACTCGAGATGCATTGTTGCCAGATATGTTAGAGCAAGACTGGGACAGCGTGATCGACGTGAACCTAAAAGCGGTGTTCTTACTCACCCAACGTGTTGCTCCTGTCATGCTAGAGCAGGGCACAGGCAGTATTGTTAGCATTTCTTCTATAGTGGGAACGGATGGTAATATCGGCCAGAGCAACTACGGCGCAAGTAAAGGCGGCGTCATCTCAATGAGCAAAGGCTGGGCGAAAGAACTTTCAAGAAAGGGTGCACAGATACGCGTCAACTGTGTCGCGCCAGGCTTTATCGCCACCGATATGACCAAGAACCTGCCAGAGAAAGTCATTCAAATGATGGAAGGCAAAACCCCTTTAGGGCGCATGGGCTCAGTGCAAGATATTGCCAATGGCGTCTCTTTCCTAACCTCAGACAAGAGCGCCTACATCACAGGCCAAGTGCTCAAGATTGACGGTGGGTTGGTATTATAGCTCGTTAATCAAAAACTAAATTAAAAATGCCTTTTACTTATGTAAAGGGCTTTTTTGTTTGAGGAACCCGACTTATGCGAGTACTACTAACTAATAGAAAGCTTCGATGCCGCTTCGAGTTGAGTTTTTGAAGCAAAAGGCCAATACGTTTGAATAGCGTCTCCTCTTAAACACTGCATTCCCTAAAGCACCGTATTCCCAAAAGAAAAGCCCACCGAAAAGCGGGCTTTGTTCTCTTTTAGTAAAGAGAAGAATAACTAGTAGCTCGCTTGAATGCTGACACCGCTATAGTTTGAGTAACCTTGAATCATGACGTGATAACTTCCACTTTGCGTCGCACTGACCGTACATGTTTCATTGTTACCGTATTTGAAAGGTCGGCAGTCCCATGCATTCAGTGCTGGTTTTGCTCCAAAACGGAGATACAAATCCGCATCGCCACTGCCACCATACATTTGTACGGTTAAGCGCTGCCCAGCTTCTACATCAACATAGTAATACGCTACTTGACCAGTTGAACCACTTAAACCACTTACTGGCACGCCCGAGGTTAATTTGCCTTCTGGGTCCGGTGTTGGATCTGGGCCACCACAGTCTTGGCCACAATCTGCATCCGTTAAGCTATAAAGTAGCTTGTTCACGCTGCCTCTTGTGTCCGTCACTTTTCCGCTAGTTGCGCGGCTAACGATCAAGGCCTCTACTTGGCTTGGAGACAGTGAACGGTTTTCTTGAAGATATAATGCTGCTACACCCGCCACATGTGGCGTCGCCATCGAAGTGCCACTAATGGTTTTGTAGCCACCGTCATACCATGCGGATTTGATTTGTGAACCTGGCGCAAACACGTCCACACAACTGCCCCAGTTTGAAAAACTCGAACGTGCATCCGTGCTAGTGGTCGATCCGACAGTTACTCCGGAAGCAACGCGTGCTGGAGAATAGTTACACGCATCGGAGTTGGAGTTACCTGCTGCAAGCATAAAGCTGACACCTGACTGAACCGCACTTTGCACCGCACTAT
Source organism: Vibrio sp. PBL-C16 (assembly GCF_034321865.1). Classification (NCBI taxonomy): domain Bacteria; kingdom Pseudomonadati; phylum Pseudomonadota; class Gammaproteobacteria; order Vibrionales; family Vibrionaceae; genus Vibrio; species Vibrio sp. PBL-C16. Next base: position 1,682,626 of record NZ_JAXLNY010000001.1, read on the forward strand.
CCAGAGCGACGGATTGACCGCCGCCTAAACTCATGTTGGCGACTGAAGGTCCGGAAGCGTTCGCAGCCACCCAGTCCACACCGGCAATAACACCAGAAGTAGAACCCGATCCGGTACAGCTCAATACTCTCACGCCGACAAGGTTGACGTTTTTTGCAACACCATACAAGCTGCCGCCAATGGTGCCAGCTACGTGTGTGCCGTGTCCATTACAGTCACTTGCATCTGCATCGTTATCGACAAAGTCATACCCTGAAACTGAGCGACCACCGAGCTCAACATGCGCGTTATTCACACCAGTATCGATAACATAAGCCGTTACCCCAGTCCCATCAAAGTTGGCACTGTAGTTGTTATCGAGTGGCAAGTTTCGTTGGTCGATTCGGTCTAGTCCCCAAATGGCATTGGTTTGATTTGCGTCTTCCGAGACTATTGGGTCAAGCGATAGGATTCTGTCTTGCTCAATGTAGTCCACACGAGGATCAGAACGCAGATCTTTTAGTTGCTCAGGACTCAAGTTAGCGACAAATCCACTTATCGAGTGGTCAAAAACCGACTCCACTTGTATCGAATACAAACCAGACATGCGGTCTACGGATTGTTGCGTGAATTGCTCGAGTTCCGGTGAGTTGCTCGCCATCATTTGTGGTTGTTGAAATACCACTATGTAGCGATCTGCAATGGCGATCTCGTCCGGTGCGAGCATTAATGTGGCTGGTAATATGTCCGGAGCTTGTTGTAACTCTGTACTGTACACAATCTCATTGGATTGCGAAAAAGCGAGAGAAGAATGAAAACAGAGCGCGGAGGTGATACAACAACTTAGTAGTTTCTTTAACATAAAATATTCCTTGAAATCATAGTCTTGTTGATTTTTACCTAGTACCAAACTGTCAACACGAAAACACAGACAATCAGCGTAGTACGTGCTGAAGTGACGTTACACAAGTCAAACTAGACAATGAGCAATCATATGCATAACTGATAATAATTCGCATACTCAGAAACATGATCAATAACCAAGCTTTATTGAAATTGAAATGCAAAGATTCATTTAGACTTAGAGCAAAATCCCTAAAATAGAATAATTCTACACACCTGACATATTGCCTGTTATATGACTTCATCTTACCGATGATTTACGCAATAAAAACCTAATTATCCTTTTATTGGTCATAACTCAAATCGGTTGATAGATGTTAATATAGCCACCTGATTTCTGATGTTTTTTAACTCATGGTTACTATCCAAGTTCAATGTCGTTTCTATAATAAAACTAGAGCCCGTTCGTGAACATGGAAAAGGGCATTCTGGCTTTCCTCGCTCCAGATGTATCGAGTGTCTAAAGAGCTTTCAGCTCGATTAAGTTTACGAAGCCTGCAAGCCAGATGAAAAAGAAAAAATTGTCGATATGTCAACGAATAGTTCTGGCGTTAGGGAAACAGTAAAAGTGTTGAATTTCGCTTACAACACGGTATTGAGTACTTTAAAAAATCTCGCCAAGGTAAGTAACCTCAATGCCTTTCGATAAAGCAAATATAAGACTAATTTGTAAACTTGAAAGGCTAGCTGTATTGGTTGAGGAATATGAGGAAAACACTTCCCCATTTAAGAACTGAAACACACTTTTGCCCCAAAATCATTTGGTGCAAATACTCTTTTAAACTTTGAGGGCATATGTTTTCCATACCTTAAGTTATACGAATCCTAAATATAGAAAAGTATTGCGTTACGGGCTGCCACCTCATTTCTTAAATAACTATTGACTGATTTTGTATTGAAGAGCAGAGTGAAAAAACTGCATTTTTAGATCAAAAAGTGATTTGTTGCTAAAGAGAAATCATAAGATCTGACTAACGAATCTTTTCATCGAGTAACTTAAATTAGGATATGATATTTTGAATACGGCCCCAATACGACGCCTTAGACGCCTCCGCAGTTCCGAAGCTATGCGAGATTTATTAAGAGAAAATTATGTGCAGCTAGGTGATTTAATTCATCCTATATTTGTCGAGGAACATATAGAGCGAGCTGTGCCAATTTCTACTCTACCTAACATAAGCAGAATCCCAGAGTCTCATTTAGCGGATGAGGTCCGAGAACTTTATGCTTTAGGTATACGCTATGTGATGCCTTTTGGTATATCTCATACTAAAGATGCGCAAGGAAGCGACACATGGAATGATCATGGTTTACTTGCACGTATGATTAAAATAATAAAGTCTGCTGTGCCAGATATGATGGTCATTCCAGATATTTGTTTCTGTGAATATACTGATCATGGACATTGTGGAGCAATAAAGAGTAGTAAAGTGTGTAACGATCTTACGGTTGAAAACTTGGTCAAGCAAGCTTTAGCAGCAGCTCGAGCGGGTGCTGACATGTTAGCCCCTTCAGCAATGATGGATGGTCAAGTAAAAGCGATTCGTCTGGGTCTTGATGCTGCCGGTTATCATGACGTGGCAATTTTGGCACATTCAGCTAAGTTTGCTTCTTCCTTTTACGGGCCATTTAGAACGGCAGTAGATTGTGAACTCAATGGTGATAGGAAAGACTATCAACTTGACTATGCCAACGGTCGACAAGCTTTACTCGAAGCTTCACTTGATGAAGCTGAAGGTGCTGATATCCTTATGGTCAAACCAGGTACACCTTATTTAGATGTGCTTTCCCGCTTAAGACAAGAGACTCATTTACCGTTAGCAGCTTATCAAGTAGGTGGAGAGTATGCGAGTATTAAATTTGCGGCTCTGGCTGGTGCTCTAGATGAAAAGTTAGTGGTGAACGAAACTTTTATTGGGCTAAAACGAGCGGGAGCAGATTTAATTGTCAGCTACTACACCAAGCAGTATGCGAAATGGTTAAGTGAAGAAGTTTAGCTGAATATTTGACTATGAATTTTAATAAGTAACATAAGTTCTCTGCCGCAACAGGACTGTGGACTAAAGGAATGCTCTTCGTCCACATTATTCAACTTTCAGATTTGGCATATTCCCAAGTGTTTAAAGCTTTAAGGTTTCAGCCCGTTCTGGCTGAAACATTTCTGCCCCTAAGTGTGTTAGAACTCATGGTTGCAACATTTGCGAAAGTTCTCTTTTGACTCAATTAATCTAATACACTTAATATGCAACTATATATCACTCTAATGCCGATTAAAGAGGTAGCTATGGTAGCGGCAATTCAAGACCGTATTACAGAAGTTCGCTACTTTCTGCAAGTACGATTAACTGATATACATGAGATTCAAGCACATCCGGACAACCTCCCCGTAATGCAGGCTGTATTGTACTCATCCTTTATAGATGCATTAGGGGCTACACGATATGGTAGTAATGTTGACACTCGAGAACGCTTTACTCGTGTAATCATAGAACATGGCAATTGGCTCGAAGCTGAAAAAATATGCCCAATGCATCTACATCGTTTTTTGGACATCTCACCAGGCTTGCCCAAACTAACACAACACTTGGCATTTTTAATCGATGATTGGAGAAGCAACCAGGATGGTATGATTTTTCTAGATTTAGCTCCGACCAAAATTGAAATAGCGGTATTATGGCCGGACAATGGAGAAAAAAACATCATAAAAAAACACTAAGTCATTTCACTTACGCAAATTTACTATACGGTATGAGAAATGGACTATTACACCAACAGTATGCTGCTAAAGGCTTGCCTCTATTTCCGAAGGAACAAGAAAACGTACATTACATTTTCTGGAATAAACTTGAGAATGGCGGTCAACTAGAACTTATTTACCCTACTCAATTTTTGGCTAAACTATGTGATACTTTGCTCGAGAGCGTCATGAATGACTTCGAAGCAAAGAATGAAAAGCCATGGGATATCGGTCATTTTCCAAATTACTTAATTGATGGGCTGTAACAAAATAGCTTATTTTTTCCCCATTATAAGACAGAGTAAATACTCATTCATATCCTGTTAATTGGGTTTTGCCTTACTAAAAGTAATCCATTCTTCTAATTCTGTTCGTTGTTAATCCTCGTGTTGTATTACGGGGGGGTTCTTAAGTTGTCTACATCGTATACAGAACCGCCATGTTGTATTTATTCAAAATGGTGCATTTCGAAAGAACGTCTTCCCCCAACGGCACCCTTAAACCTTGCTTGAGGAGCTTTGCCATCCATCATCTTTTTAAGGTTCTCAGGTATAAATTGACTTGAATCGGGATTAGTTTGCCAACTTGCTTCACCGTTTTCTTCTGGCGTCCAATTGATGGTTGGTCCGTTATCTTCAATCGCAATGGACAAAATGTTATGTTCACCGAGAACAGCCATAAGGTTCTGACACAAGAGGACTTTGAACTGTTTTTAGAACAGATTGAATCGTGTGAATAAGAAAAGGCGTCATCGTGACTCCTTTTGCTTTTTACTCTTTTAAGCAAGGTTTTCCTTGATTAGTATACCACTCTTTTATTTCTAAAATAACACCGTCAGGAGAGTCATCTCTACCTGGGGAAGGGTGGAAGATCACAGCATTACCATCAGGGTGAGATACTAACTCTGAAAAATGAGCGGATAGATTTGATATATGCAAGTCATAAGCTTCATCATCTAAATCGTTAGTGTCGGTATCTTCGAAAAATTCTTCTAAGAAGCGATACAATTCCGCCTCGGTGTAGTCTTGTAAGGCATCTTTAATCACAAGCTTCATATTATTGAACCTTATGTATCTCAGCAACAGTAGTAAATGTCCGCTTTGAAAGTGTCACAAGAGAGTTTTGAGCTGATATTAAGCATTAACTTGAGCATATTTGATGATTCGCTCGACGGTGATTTCAGGGACACCTTCAAGTAATTCTTGCAGTATAAATACTTTTAAGAAGTAGTCATACCCCTTCGGTAAGCCTCCATCCTCTGGCTCTGTGCAAAGTAAAATATGGGATTCAGGATTCCATGTACTGTCAATGTAAATAGTTAAGTCAGGATCTAAATGTAAATGCCTATTGTTTTGTACTATTTGTGATAGATTCATCGGAGCCGAGGTTTTCTCATATTTAGTCGGCAGTACCTAACTGATAATCATACTCTGGTTCATAGAAGTATTTATCAATCAACTTCTCTATGTCTAAAGCTTGCGCGTCACTAATATCAAATCCGCCAACCCCACTTGTTAGGAACTGAATATCATCTTCTTTTAACCCTAATACTTGAGCAATTCCATCGAGGTGTTCTTGTTCAATGGCTAACTCTGAAACGAGTAACTCAGTCTGTTTGTCGAACTTTTCAATAACAATTTTCATTATTTCTCTACCTTTCTAGCCGGGTCTGCTTCTTTTGTTTGCTCTCCCGATATGTGATCAAACTCGCCGATATGTTTACCATTTTTCGTATAAATTTCGACTTTTCCATGCTGAGAATCCCACTCGTAGATTCGTCCTTTTTTATCTTTCCACCGTTCTCTTAGTTTCCCTCCACCTTGTACTGACGTTTTTTTCTTTGCTTTAATTGCATCAGGGAAAACGGGTAATGGTGGGCTCCCCTTAGGGGCTGGAATGTACTTAATATCGCTATTCGGTTTGTTGTAAACCACATAGAGCGGAGCAATACCTGAGCTTTCAGGGAACACTAAAATCGCATCACGCCAGTCTTTTTCTTCTGGCGCAGGCGTAACGGTGACGTTCGCATCGCTACCCGAGTGGATTGGCGTGACCAGTATATCGTCTTTTTCAAACCCATCACTATGATCGGGGGTAGTTTGCCAACTTGCTTCACCGTTTTCTTCTGGTGTCCAATAGATGGTTGGTCCGTTCTCTTCAATCGCAACGAACAACTGACCATTGTTCCCCTGTTTCACATATTTGATGGGGATTCGTGTGTCATCTACATGATAGCCCTGTACGTGCGGATAAAACTCGCCATCTTGGGGCTCGGTAATGTGGACACGAACACGGCTTTGCGCTGTGGTCACTTGGCGTAAATCTTGGTCTGTGTATTGGGTGTTATCACCAAACAAGCTTTGCTGCATGGCAAACAAAGCGCCAATGCCCTCGACCTGCCAGCGGTAGCCCTCGACGATTTTGTCTTTCAATGTGCCGGCCAGTTTATCTAACTGCATCGCTGCGGTTTGAGTTTGCTGCATTTGCTCTGGGGAACCGGCGACAGCTGCGGAACTGCCCATAGCCATTTGTGCTTGTGTCGCTTGAATGGCGGGTATGACAGCAGCTGGGTTTGCATTGGCTTGTGCAAAGAAGAATGACCAAGGACCAAAGTTACTTATTGACTCTTGTTGGTCGCCAATTTCAATACATCCCTCTGGTCTGGTGCAGGATTTAGCGAACACGAGCAAGCTTGTGGCGTCTTTTAAATTGAGGATTACCACATCGCCTTCTATGCAATCGGCAGTGTTAATGGCTCTATATTTGGTCAACCCGAGCAATGGATCACTGTGCTGATAATGACTGTTGCGGATGTGGTTGTAAGTTTGTGGGCGCAGCGGCGGAAAGGTATTCTTTTTGTCCGGTGCTTGTTGTTGCTGTTTCTCAGCAACAGTAATTTCATCACCGACCGCGAGTGACAGAGGGTCGGCCTCAAACACTGGGTTAAGCAAGAGCAAGGCTTTAGCTCCCATACCATATAGTTCAGCGATGCTTTGCCAGTCTTCCCCTGCTGTTACGGTGTGCGTCGCTGCGGTTTGTTCCGCTTGCGTCTCATCGTTGTTAACTTCTGAGCGCGCTTCTTCCGGCTGTTTGACCGTATCAAACAATGCGGGGATATCCAACTTTATCCCGTTTTCACACAGCCAATCTTCACTGAGATTATCGAGCTCTTCACGCGTGATTTGTCGCTCAAGATAAATGATGTATTGATTTTCGATGATTTGATCGGCTAATTTCCAATACACCAAAATAGCGCTTTGGTCTTTAGTAAAACCACGCTCGTCATTGAGCTTGTCTTGTGTCGATTGCGTAGCGTAAAACGCCCACTTTTCTTCCCCAAGAATTTTGTATTCTTGGACAAGTTCGCCATCATTAAAGTGGTAGTAATAGCCTTCTGTAGGCAAACCTAAACGTTCACCCAATCGCACTGCAGGGACAACAGGTATAAAACCTTCCTCAGCTTTATGGCTGCCGGCTTTTTGTAATGTGACGGCTTCCAATGGTGTCAGTCCGAGATTGTCATCAGCGATGTGGATATTTAAACGCTTTGGCTCATCAAACACACATAACGCTGTGTAGCGGGTGCCTTGCTCGGTATTGGCTTGCTCCCAACGGGTCACCGCGTTCTCTTTTTCAGTTTTCGCTAAAGCAAAGTCACTGTGCACCATTTTCTTTATGGTGGTATCCGAGCATCCGACTTCGAAGCTGTACTCAAACTCCTTGATTAGTTCCTCTTCACTTGCGGTTGTGATTGGCGGCGGCGTGTAAACTCGTTCGGGCGTCGAGGTTTCCCCGATACAAGAGCGGTAATCTCCCGTTGCTCTGGTGGTTTTCGTTATTGCTAACAAATTATTAGCCGCATCATCCGAAAGCTCAGAGATAACCTCAGAATTCAGCCGCCAAGTTTTAGGACCTATTGGGTCGTTGTAACTAAGCAGAGCGGGAGTTTGAGGCGTATCACTCACGAGTGCGAGATTGCCTTCGTAGAGATGCTGTTTTAGCTGTTCAAAAGTAAGATGTGAAGGAATAGCAGAGGCGATATCTGCTTTCGAAATATTATGGAAGTTGCCCTCTATCAATCCAAATTCATGAGACATCACTTCCGAAAGAGGGAGGACTTTATAGGACACACAAATACCTAAAGTAAATACTAGTTATTACGGAAATAAGCAGTAAGCATGCCATTAACTTTCTTCTGAAAAAATCAGCTAGGTAGGACGATAGAAGTATACGCCGATACAATTTTTTGTTTTCAGCCCTAAACCACCTACTTCAGTAGGTGGTTATCATCCGTTTCGGCTTTGCCTGTAAAACTACTCATGCTAAATGCGTCTTTGATTTTTCCAGAAGTCAAAGAGGACAAATAACATGAGTAGATACAATCAAGCTTCCCACGTATTTTGGCGTTGTCAATACCATATAGTGTGGACGCCAAAGTATCGATTTAGGATCTTGAAGAACAATATAGGTAAAGAAGTTTATCGATGTATTTATGTTTACTGTAATCAACTTGGATGTGAAGTCGTAGAGCTAAACGTACAAGTTGACCACGTACATTTAGTTGTAAAGGTCCCACCAAAGCTTTCGATATCCAAGTTGATGGGGGTATTGAAAGGCAAAATAGCCTTAAAGCTATTTAGCAAGTTTCCTCACCTTAGGAAGAACAGGCTTTGGGGTAATCACTTTTGGCAAAGAGGCTATTTTGTCGATAGTGTTGGAATCAATGAAGAAATAATACGCCGATATGTAAGACATCAAGAGAAGCAAGAGCGAGTAGAGCAGCAGCAATTGGCGCTGGACTAAACAAAGGCCCCCTTTTAGGGGGCTCACACAAAGCCACCTTCTTTAGAAGGTGGTAATTTACTTATCGAGCCAAAAAGTTGGATACAAATCCAAGAAGTTGGTCGATGTTGGCTGTGGTCTTTGTGTACGGTACCTGTTTAGTTGAAGCGATACATATGGTGTTTTTACCCGTGAACACATTCGTAGTGGGCACGTTGTGTATGTAATAGTTCTAAGAAGGTTTTGCCCCAAAGTCATTCAGAGTAAATGCTCTTTCATATCTTGCTGATGTAAATTTACCCTACAAAAAGTTATCCGATAGAATACAAACCAACATAACTGCCCCTTCACTATTGCTTGTTTGACTTGATAATTTGCCTATTTAACCAGTTAATTCCTCGAGGCATCTTGTTGGGGAATGATAAAGCACTGAAAATATTGTTATTATCCTTTTTCATTTACTAGTAAAACTAAACCCCATGAGATATGAATCCGCTCCTGTAGATCCAGTAGAAAGACAAAAAACCACAAGAGAACGTACAGTACGTCAACGCCTAGAACGTCAGGAAGAGCTGAGATATACCGCGAGCGATGAGAAACGATGGGCTGAAAATAGAGAGCGCGTTCTTGCTGAACGCAAAGCTGCCCAACAAGCTTATGGCTTAACAGAAAAAGAATGGGACGATGATTTACAAAAGCAAGCTAAAGAATATCAATGGGACACCTCTCAACAAGAGAACGTCAGTATTGCCGTACTAACCGTTGAAGAAGCCAACGAGTATTTGGATTTGCTCATTAAAGACACGCACGGACAGCTCACTATAGGTAAGGACTACACTGGCGTTAGCAAGGGACTTAAAGACGCTTATGACGTGGCCAAAGCTCTCGGTGGATTTGGGGCAACCGCCAAAGCCGTCAATATCAATGGTGTAATGAACATTGTGGTTGAGAACTACAAGCCTCGATATTTAGATTTAGGTGTCCGTTGGCAGGAAGCAACGTCTAAAATGCTTAAAATTGGCCACGACCTAAACACCGTTCGAGGCAATGTCAGTTTCTTGAGCAGCAATATCTATGTAGAACTTGTGTTCATTGGTGCGGTTAATGCAGTTGATTACATATTGCACGATGAAAAAACGCTAGGTGAGGTAGTAGGACAGTTTACATCGGATGTATCAAAAGGTGTGGTTGCTGGTGTGATTGCTCAAGGCATAACGATAGGGCTTAGAGTTGGAGTTACCGCAGCGTTTGCAGCGCCACCAACAGCGTTATTGTTGGGTTTCTTTGTGCTTACTGCTTTCGGTATTGGTAAAGTTGTTTCGGCTATTGATGACCAATACAAGTTCACCGAACCAATGAAAAAAGAAATTGAGAGGTTGATTGATGAAAATTAATCGTTTTCGCTCTGGACTATTTTTGGCGGCATGCATAGCATCATCATTGCTCATAGTCCCGTTCTCTACCAATGGCCTTTACGACTCAGAAAGTCTCCCAAATGTGGTCGAAATATACAGCCCACTAAATGACGCGTCATTACTGGCTCTTAGCTACGCAATGATCACTGCATCGTTATTGTCATTGATAGTATTCACTACTGGCCGATGCTTAAGATGGTTACCTAAAGCGGTTGTGCTAGTTCTAAGCTGCTTATTCTTGGCTTCCTTTGCATATGGTTGGCATACGAATGTATCAACAAAACAAGAGCTTAATGAGAAAGGCTATATTGAATGTGTATCTGAACGGGAGCTTGCATTGAAGTTCTCAAGCAAAACTTATGTTCTTCCACCCGAGACTTGCGATTAAAGGTTTAGTGAAGATGGCCACTAGCGAACTGGTAATCAATGAAAGTAAATAGCCGTTTACTTTTTGAGGAAGCTTGGTAATCACTGCCAATACTTCGTCACATAGCGCAGGGGCATCTTCATAGGGGTAATATCATTAACGTCCACTGGGTGGTGCACGTCACGAATGTCCTAGCCAATTTTCAGCATTCTTACCATTCTTGGAGCTAACACACCTTGGTTGGTTAATGGGATACTAATCCTACCGTTTGTAGTGGCCAAAGGAGTTTGGCCACGCATTTGAAGCCCATCCATACATAAACTAATCAGTATTTCGCTAATTTAGCAAAATCACTAACTCAAAAATGTCCAGAAACGTGTTTGAATGGGACCGCTCAATCTGTGGATGCTCAAGACAACCAGTTTGATACTTTATCACTCAGTTGTAGCGTGAGTCAGACTTTGTAGTAGGAAGTAGTATGAAACTTTATTCCTCTCCTACATATGCGCTTCACTAACGCTTCGAAATTTTCGGAGACATACGCCATGATAAAATAACTCAACAAACTAACAGGAATAGGCATACTCGAAACTCAGTATATCGTTTAAAATGCAGACAATTTTGTTAGTGTTCAATCTCAAGTTGAATTTCGCAAAAAATTCGCTTGGCTTTGAAACTAAACCACGCAATAAAGCACATTATATTTTAAAACAGTAGCTAAGACTTTGTGAGGAGACCCAAAAACTCATAAAGCGAGGACCAACACTGTGAATTTTTGAGCTGTATCCAGTGATATTATCTGCCTTTTTTCTAAGTACTTTGACATAAGAAGATGCTAGTTCATTGAGCGCTGTAATTTGGATCTCTTGGATTTGGTGATGCACAGTATTATCTAACAATTTCCATTGCCCTTTTACTGCTGTCTTGTATCGTAAAACCTCTCCACCGGGGACTTTTAATAGTAGTGTGAATATATCACTTTGAAAGGATTCTTGACTGTAGATGGTCTTATCAATAGTGGCTGCGGCGGGTCCGTCTTTGATGCATTTCCAACTGCCTAAAATGGACTTTTCGTTAGCATACGTATAACTGGAGAAGCTAAATATCAAAATTAGTAATAATCTCATTTATTCATCCAAGAAGAGTTTATGTGTTTGAGGGTGAACATAGTTTGCTCTGAATAAGAAAGACCAAACTGTCTAAGTTTAAAAGCATAGGAGATAGCACTGGGGCTTGCTTCGTTGTCTAGTTTGCACAATTGATAAGCACATCCAATCATGACTTCTAACAATAGTGATGGTCCAGTTAGTATAAGGGTTACTTCTTCATCAACTCCTTTTTTAAGTCCATCATAACGATAGTGCTGGAGTCTTCGGTAATAATCATCGTCATTCATCCTAGTATTAGATAACGCCTCAAATATGTAGCCGTGAGTTTCACAGTGTCGATAGCGTTTTTTCATTTCTCTTAATACTATCCCCAGCGCTTTTGAGTTTGGATGAGCAGCTATGAGATTATTATTAAATTCACCCAAACTGTTCTTAGAAGCTGATATCGATAAAAGGTGCCGGTGTACAACAGGATATTTAAACATTGAAAAATGCAGCCCCTTAGAGATGACTTGTTCTAACTCAGATAAGACCTTCGGGTGATGCGCATTGAGCAGCTCAATACAACCATCTAACTCAGGTTCATTCTTAGGATTGCTACCTAGCAACTGAGATGCGGCGGTGTGACTAAGTACAACATCAACTAAATTTAAAAGAGAAGGGGTCAGTTGGCTTGTATGTTGAAGTAATGTGGAGTTGTATTCCAATTTAGGAAGTGTATCCACATCAATATAAACACCACCATACAACTTAAGGATCAATATTCTTAATATATCGCTTGCAGCTGCGAAATTACCCCTTAAGATCGTTTCATACAAGTAGAACTTTTTGAAATCATCATCAAAAAAAATAGCTTCAAAATCTCCACGTATATCTTTGACTTCAAACTTACTTTCCAAAATTGATAAATTATGACTATATTTATCTTTCTCTAATTGAAGTTTGAATACTAATTCTGGGAAATAAATTTGAGAGTATGACTCTAATGTTTTATCTAAGCTTGAAATCCCATTTTTTGTTGCAAATTGATATAAAATATTTTGTGATTTTATAAGATTACAGCCATTTTTATTGCAAATTAAGTTCAATAATTCATTTCTCAAAGAAGAGTATTGTGTTTGACTGTCTATCCAAAGTGTCAAAGATGAAGTTTTTTTTTGCCAGATATTTAAGTAATCCAAGCTATTTAGGTTAAGGTTACCAAGCCAGATAAAATGACACGAATTTGGCACTTCATACATATTTAAGCTAGAAAGTTCTCTCGTTCTTATGTTTTCTTTGCAGATAATCTCATTGATTAGATCATAGTTCTCTTCATCTATAAATTTATCGAACGTGCAGACCGCTCGTTTAAATAAGTCGACCAATTAATTATCCTCGTACTTTCTCTAGCAATTTTTGCTTCTCTTGAGTAAAAGTAACCCATTGCCTGAGCACCTCACTATTGTTAGCTTCGTTTTGCACTCCACATTGCTGACCACCAATACTAATATCAGGGTTCGAATACAAACCAATCACAAAACCATCTTTTAGGTTCTCATTCATTACTGTACGGTAAGGTCCGCAATGGTAAGCGTGCGCTTGGGATTGTGCTGACTGAAACCATTGGAGTCCGCCTTTCTCATGACCTGCCATTGCAAGGTGGCCTAGTTCATGTTCAAGAACATATTGGTTACCATTTAGTGTAATAGCAGCCATTCGAGCAACGTCTCCAGGATAAGTGTAACCTTTATATTCTGATGGTAGAGTCTTAACGACAACAACTATAAAGTCAGTTAATGACCCTAGATGCTCTTGCTTTTCTTGGTCAGACAAATTGTTTATCAGGCGATCGTATAAAAGTGAAAATTCTTTCGCACTGTGCGGAGTGAAAGCATTATCAACAAAAGTAACACTAGTCAAGAGACGTTCAATAGGTATACATGAACGTTGCAAAACTTGATTGGAGGTGGCCACTAATTCGGAAATCTGGAGTAAAATCTCGTCTTCACTCATATCAATTGAGCGCTCGACGAAAAACTTTAAAGTGGTGGTTAATGTATCATTTTTACTACATTTATGCACTACTAGTTCATTCTCTCTAGAAGTATTTGCGTTAGAAAACAATAACCACGACAAGAAGAACAATAACGCAAAAAATCCCAAAAAGAAGAGTGATTTTTTTTTCATATTAAAAGTTATTAAAGTTTAATTACTTTGACGCAGATAAATCTAATTAGCTATTTGTTAACTAATAATTAATCCGTACAGTCAACCAAAAAATTTTTTAGTCTCAATACCAAACAGTATAAGCCAAAGCCTAAAAATCTATAGAATAAGCCAAACTTGATTTGTAACTTTTGAAATGAGAAACATTTTCATATAAAGAACTAAATCAACTAAATAATTAACAAAAACAACCTTATTTGGTAAAAATATGGAAAGTTATGGTACAGTTATATTTAAGTTTGGCTATTAGTTTTAAGTTTCTAAGATGCTTTAGCAGCGAAAACGCGAATTACATTTAGGCCAGAACCGCTACTCGAACTGCTACTTGAACCTCGACCTCTGCCACTGGCTCGGGTATTACAGCCTCCGGTTTTAATTGGAGTGCTTTGACCCATATCGTTACCTTTCTTAATGTTTGCTGCATTTGTACCAGAACCACCATACTGACCACCGCCTAACGCACTACCTACAATCTCATTTATTGCATTTGTATAATCATTTGGATTTCTGGGGTCAAAGCCGCCTACAACTTGATTTAAATCTTCTTCACTTAAAGTTTGAACTTTAGAGCAAGTCACTTTCTTCATTATTTATATCCTTGTCAATTTAACTTATATTAGCGTGACCTTAAAAAGCCGGTGCTTTTGCAAACAACACAATAAAACTAGTTTTGTTAATGAAATATTGCGCTGCTGTATGACTTATACGCTCTCAAAGTGAATGATTTCAACATAATTATTACATAAATTCATGATGTGTGACATTTGGCACATGTTTTGTGAATTATTCACTATTCCATTTATATGATTAGGGCATACTATAGATATATCTAAATTCTATAATTTTGGAATGGAATCAATGCTGTTTAGGGATGAGGTTGTTAAATCTAAGCGAACCAGAATTACTGGGAATATAATAATTGTTCAGCCTATATCAATTTATACTTCTTCTTTAATGATATTCTTGATATTTATTTTGGTCGTAATGTTTCTCACACATTCTGAGTACTCACGTAAAGAGAAAGTTAAAGGGTACTTAATTCCAGAGAAAGGGTTAGTTAAAGTGTTCTCGGATAGAGAAGGTGTTGTAGATGAACTATATGTTCAAGAGGCCGAATACGTTACCGCTGGGCAACCATTAATCAAGGTCAGAAATAGTCAAAGTTTAGCAACTGGTATGGAACTATCTGATGCATTGAGTAAAGAAATTGGTAAGCAGATATCAACACTTCGGGTAGAGCTTAAGACAAGAGAGAAAATTCTTGGAAATGAACGGTTACGGATTGAGCGACAGATTGTACAATTAAATCAGAGTTTGTCTTCTGTGAAAAAAGCAAGAGCCACGAATAAAAGACGCCTGACTATTAAAGAAGAACAATACTTAAAAAACTTAAAACTATTTAAAAAAAGGTATATTTCTGATACACAGCTTTCTATGTTTCAAGAAGAATATCTCGAAACTAAGGAAACGAATGATCGTTTTGAGAGAGAAATAGCAATAACTATGGTTGATTTATCTAAATTGGAGTCTGAATTAGAAAGCTTGCCAGAAAAGATGTTAATAAAGAAAGCTCTATTAGAAAGACAAATTTCCGAATTGGAGACAAGGCAATACGAGTTAGAAAACCAATATGAATTTGTAAAAATGGCACCAGAATCAGGAGTGGTAACTGCAATTCATCCATCGTTAGGCATGCGTATAAATAACCAATCTCCCATTCTTAGCATCATTCCTGAGAATTCATCGTTGGAAATTGAATTACTACTTCCGACACGTTCTGCAGGTTTTGTTCAGAATGGAGATATAGTACAAGTTCGATTTGATGCTTTTCCTTACCAAAAATTTGGTTTGATAACGGGGGCGGTTGTGAATATGGATAAAGCATTGATCTTGCCAACAGACAAAGTGCTACCGGTTAAAATTAATGAAGCAGTGTACCGTGTTAGAGCAAAGATAAATCAGCAGTCAGTTACCGCCTATGGAAAAGAATTTCCACTTAAGGTAGGTATGATAGCTGATGCAGACATTATACTAGAGAAGAGAACATTGCTAGAATGGCTCCTAGACCCCATTTACGCGCTTAAAGGGCAATTAGGTTAATGGAAGTCTCAAATATATCTGACAAGATCACAACTCAATCCCTAGATCTACTTTCTTTCTCAGGTCTTAAGCGTGTACCTATCATATTACAGTCAGAGGTATCAGAGTGTGGTTTAGCATGCTTGGCCATGATTTCATCGTTCTACGGTCATAAAGTAAACGTTAGCTCTCTGCGTAGTCACATGAAGCTTGGATTACAAGGAATGAATCTCAAGCAAGTAATTCACATAGCAGATCAACTACATCTCGCGGGCCGCGGAGTCAAATGTGAAGCCGAAGATATCTCACACCTTGCATTACCATGTGTTCTACATTGGAATCTTGATCATTTTGTAGTACTTACGAAAGTCTCGTCAAGGCACGTTTATATCAATGACCCTGCTTTTGGTCGACGTAAACTCACTCTCGCACAGTTTAGTCAATCATTTACGGGTATAGCGTTGGAACTCACTCCTACCGCCAAGTTTGAGAAAAATGATACTAGTAAAACAATTCGTATCAATCAGTTGTGGGAAAAGGTGACAGGCCTTAAACGAACTTTAGGTACGTTATTGATACTTTCATTGCTATTACAATTTTCGGCATTGATTTCCCCCTATTACATGCAATGGGTGATAGATAATGTTTTACTCAGTAACGATAAACCTCTGCTATTTGTACTTGCTTCTGGGTTTGCATTACTCAATCTAGTCCAAATTCTAATCAGTGCGTTTCGGAGCTGGATTGTAATTCGCCTCAGTAGTGCCCTTAACATTCAAATGGGTGCAAATCTATTTCAGCATATGATACGTTTACCTTTGTTATATTTTGAAAAACGTCATGTCGGCGATGTTGTTTCACGCTTTAGTTCCCTCAATTCTATTCGAGAGTTGTTTACGACAGGTTTAGTCGAGACATTTATTGATGGTGTCATGGCTATAGTCGTTATTATCATGATGTATTTATATCACCCTATGTTAGCGACCTTAGTTTTAGGGTTTGTATTTACATCGTTTATTATTCAGGTTTTTTTTTACTATCCTTGCCGTCAAGTTACAGAAGAGTCGATTGTTGCTAGTGCGAAGGAAGATTCTAATTTTCTTGAGTCTATTAGGGCGATTCAAACTATAAAATTATTTAGCCATGAGTCGGTGAGGCAAAACAATTGGCTCAACCGATACGCGGAAGTTATCAATACTGACATTCGATTGGGTAAGCTACGTATCTCTGAAGGAGTGTTGGTCAACCTACTATCTGGACTTGAATCAATATTGGTTGTGTACTTTGGTGCATTAGCAACAATGGAGAACGAGTTGACAGTTGGAATGCTTCTAGCATTTATTGCTTACAAAGGACAGTTTACTTCAAGTATGTTCGCATTCATTGATAACGTAATCTCCTTTAAATTACTTGGGCTCCATCTTGAACGGCTCTCCGATATAGCACTAGAAAATCGAGAAAGTACCGATGCAAAAGCTGTCTTACCTACACAAATTCAAGGGCACTTGACAGTGGAAAACCTTGCCTTTCGCTATGCAGATAATACAGAGTGGGTTTTAAAGTCAGTGTCTTTCGATGTAAAACCTGGTGAATGTATCGCAATTACAGGGCCTTCTGGATGTGGCAAAACCACCTTGATGAAGCTTTTATTAGGGTTACTAAAGCCTACTCAAGGGAAGATCTTTCTTGATGGCATTGATATCACTGCTTTTAACTTGAGTGAGTATCGATCCTGTATTGGTTCTGTGATGCAAAATGATAGCTTGTTATCCGGTACGATTGCAGAAAATATTACGATGTTTGATTCTAGCCTTGATGAAAAAAAGATGCTCGATTGCTGCAAAATGGCTTGTATTTCGGATGATATAGACTTAATGCCAATGGGATATCACTCTTTAGTAGGGGACATGGGGAGCGCGTTTTCCGGCGGGCAGTTGCAACGTTTGTTTTTAGCCAGAGCATTGTATAAATCACCAAAGTTATTATGTTTAGATGAATCCTCAAGTCATTTAGATGAAAACAATGAAATTTCGGTCAATAATAACTTAGCTCAACTTGGAGTTACTAAGGTCGTAATAGCACATCGAAAGCAAACTATCGAACGAGCAGATCGTGTTATAGAACTTTCTAAAATTAATGTTCTGTCGTAAAGTTTTTGGGTTTAGGTTTAGGTTTAGGTTTAGGTTTAGGTTGATATTTGTTCCATTATCACCTCAAACTCCAGAATTCAACTTTGTTTTAATTAGCTTAAGCACAAGGCTTAACAGAAGTCGCCCTAATCTTCGAACATGGTTTTCAGTTATTGACCTGTTTTGACAGGCTTTTAGAATCATTGAAACATATTATAACTGAAAGACGTGGAAACAACTCTCCTGAACTTAACTAGAAGGTAGCATTGGCGACAGCTAAAGGTGGCAATAATGTTGTTGAGTAGGTACAGGAATACAACAAAAGTTTATGCACATTTTGAGTACATGTACTAAATCCAGCGTTGCTTTTAGTATTGGCGCTCAAATATACGACACGAAAAGTGTGGAATACCAAAACTGGAGTTAAATTTTGGTATTAGTTTTAAATCATAATACTTTGGGTTGGGGGTACTTCAATTAAGATGTATGTACTCTATATGCGTTGTCCGTTGATAGTGAAGAGGTCCCCTTAATGCAACGTGAGGTAAAAAGCTGCTATAACATAGTTGTTAATGGCGTCGATTAATGCGGTAGAGCGGCACTTCACAATCCACTTTATGACTTTAATGATGAAATTTGGGGGGGCAGATATGTGTTATTGGCAAACGTTTGTGGAACAGTAGCTAGCTAAGTAATCACCTCTGGGAAAAGGGCACTGGCAAAACCTCTGATATGCCTGTGTCACAATGTTTGCGAGTTTGGTTAGTTTCGAGTTGCATTTGTGTATAGACACACTTAAGCAATGTTGTTGAACTAGAGCTCTAGTGGACTTTGAGCTGTGTTATCAAACACGATCTACTTTCCATGCTTTTAATAAATTCATTGCTTGTTAATATTCAAATTCCCGTAAATGATTTCTGTACAGAACCTTTACAGTTGGCACTTCGTAGCACAGAAGTGCCCCGAAGTGCGTTACAATTCAAAATCCGAATTTAGATAATCTACACTTTTAGGCATACAAAATTCTAATCTTTGCCATTCAGGCAGAGTGCCCCAAAACTGGTAACAATGATATGAATGTGATCGTCGCTAGGCTGATGTTGAACATGCGCTGTCTTAATACGGTATTGAGATAAATACGAATTTTTTTACCAATCCAGACCCAAGTAATATTTGCAAACAGTCCGAATGTCGTAAACACGAAAGTAATCAATGTAACAGAGAACCAATAGTTAGAAGGGAGACTATAACTTGTGACCAAAGCAAGTGATGCCATCCAAGCCTTCATATTACCCAGTTGAAACAACGTAGCCTGAGTTACGTTGATTGGTTTGCTTTTAGTGGGTTCGCCCGAGAAAGGGTTGGTACATAGCAGCTTAATCATCAGCCAGAACATGTAAACCAGACCGATGTATTTTATGGCTAGATACCAACTTGGATGAGTCTGGAGGGCTACACCGACACCACACGCACAAAGCAGAATTAACCCTATTACGCCAATACGGATACCAATTAGGTGTCGCCATGATTTCCTTATACCAAATTGTGCCCCAGAGTTGGCGAGCAATAAATTATTTGGGCCGGGTGTTATGGCGGTGACAAACGCAAATAAACTCATCGCTGGAGTGAGTTCCCATAATGTTGTCATTTCTTTTCTTCTCAAATTAGTGCTGATAAGCCAAGAATAAAGGGATGAAGTGAGAGAGACCTACAGTTAATGCGTCATGGTGACAATTCTTTGATTTCATTTTCGTCAGGCCTTATTTATCCTGAATACAAGAATTAATTGTACCCCTTCGGAGAGAGACAATGTTAGTCCCTGATATATCGGGTCGTTCCGGACCTAAGTTTATGGCACTGGCTGAAGCGATTGCAGAGGTGATAGAGAGTGGTGAACTCGAACCAGATACGAAATTACCTCCTCAGCGTATTTTATCTTATCGCTTAGGTGTGACGGTTGGAACGGTGACGAGGGCATATAGGGAGCTAGAGCGGAGGGGCTTAACGGAACCAAAAGTAGGAAGCGGTACTTATGTACGTAACAGAGAAACTGAACTGAACCACTTTTATCATCCGGTATTGGAAGAAAAAGGCATTGATCTGGCACGTTGCCGACCTTTGCTATTATCGCAGCCGAAATTTCTGGCGAATGCGTTGAAAGAGCTATCACACAAGGAAATTGCGCAGGCAGCCGTGCTGGATTACTACTCCGCTGATGGCATTCAGGGTCATAACGAGACTCTTCGACAATGGCTGATGACCAAATTCAATATCGATATTGATGCACGGCGTCTAGTTTGGACTCATGGAGGGCAACACGGGATATCGTTGATTATTCAATCTCTGAGCCGCCCTAAAGATACAATTCTTGCTGAAGGGCTGTGTTATCCAGAGTTCATCTATGCATGTCAGCAATCCGAACGAAAGCTAGTGCCAGTAAAAGTCGATGAACATGGATTGGATCCAGAAGATATGGCTTTGCACTGTAAGAGGCATCGCCCAAAACTGCTTTATCTAACGCCGGGAATACAGAACCCGACCGGAGCTCAGTTAACGGATAGCCGAAGACTAAAAATCATAGAGATATGTCGTCGTTACAATGTGTTGATTATTGAGGACGATGTTCTCTACTGCCCACCGCCTGATCGAAAGAGTCCCTTAGTTGCTATCGCTCCAGATATTACCTTATACGTGGGCAGTTTTTCTAAGTACTTCGCAGGGGGATTACGACTGGGATTTATCATTTTGCCACTACCCTTTAAGGATTTATTGCAACGTGCGCTACGAGCCAGTTGTATGTATGTTAGCCCTCTAATCATCGACCTGGTATGTCGTTGGCTAACCAGTGGAGCTATGCAGGCAGTAGATGAAGAGATCGCAATGGAACTCAGTGCTCGTCATCGGATCTGGAAGACTGTATTTCCCGAAATCCATATCGGCGTTCCTGGCTACAATGTCTGGCTACCTTTGCCAGAGCCGTTAACAGGGTATCATTTTAACCAATCGTTGTTGAAACATGGGGTCAGAGTGAGAGAAGCGGAAATGTTTGCTGTGGGTCGGTATGAAGTGCCGGCAGCAGTGAGGATATCACTGGCAGGTCCATTAAGCCGCCCACAATTGCAATCAGCTCTAGATATCGTCAGAGACCAAATCACAAGGCTCACTTAAACTTCATAGCTCATATTGATTATTCACTGCCTAACTAAGCACCACTAGGCAGTGGGATATAAGCATTCGTAGCTACAAAACACGATGGAGTCAGGTCTTACATTTTGCTGCTAGAAAATATGGTTTAGTGTTGCTAATCCTAGATCGGTGAGTTTGAGCAAGAAATCTAACTCATTTTTGTCCAAAAATGAGTTTCGTTAGCTTGGACTAGAATAACAAAACGCTCTTCACGAAAGTTAAGGGTCTTAACTGCCTTTCATGTCGTTTGAACCAAGGTATCGAGATCCGCTTCGCTCTTAGTTACGTTCAACCTTAGCTGCTACTTTTCATCAATAAATAGAGATGAGTTACCATCAAGGAGCATAGAGAAGCGAGTGAGCACTATTCTCTCAAATGAACACTAAACTCCTTCCTTGTAGCCTGTCACCTTCAAACTACTTCCTCTAGCGCTAACAATTAATTCAAATGTGCGCTGGTTAATGATTTTTCTGTAAGTAACACAATTGAACGTGATAGAAGTAACAAAATGGCCTCTTAACGGTAACGTTCCCGAAAAGTTTATATATTATCGCCATCATTGACACAAGTGGTAGAGACGCTCTGAGTCTGAGCGCTCTGAAATTCAGACTTTAGATAGGTATTTAAAGTCACCATAAGTTTGCAATTTTACTTGGGAACGTTTGCAAATAACCTAAGTATAAATTTACGTGAGACTATGGAAATGAAACTACACACTTTGACGATGGCAGTAGCGCTTGGGCTGGTTACAGCACCTGCATTCGCAACAACAGATGTTGACGCTCTTGAAAAGCGAATTAATGAATTAGAACAGAGACTTGAACAGACAGAAAAAGTATCCACAGAAGCAAATGAGAAAGCCTCAAGCTTTGAGTTTCATGGCTACGCTCGTTCCGGGCTGCTCATTAATGATGATCTGAATGGTGCAGTGGGTACTGGTCCTTACATGACGGCAGCTGGTGCTATTGGCGCGCCAATTGGACGATTAGGGGTTGAGGATGATCATTATGTGGAAGCAAACCTTATTCACAAACGCTTTGCAGATGATGGTTCCAGCGCATTGTTCCGAATCATGTTGGCAGATAGTACGGAAACCAATAACGAATGGACAGCGAGTGAGAGTCAATTAAACGTTCGTCAGGTATATGCTGAGCTAAACAAGTTGAGCATGTTCTCTGAATCAAGTGCGTTTGCTGACGCAACGTTTTGGGCAGGTAAACGATTTGACCGTGATAACTTTGACATTCACTTCTTTGACTCGGATATCGTTTTCCTATCTGGTACTGGTGCTGGCG
The DNA here is from genome assembly GCF_034321865.1 of Vibrio sp. PBL-C16. NCBI lineage: Bacteria > Pseudomonadati > Pseudomonadota > Gammaproteobacteria > Vibrionales > Vibrionaceae > Vibrio > Vibrio sp. PBL-C16. The sequence continues at coordinate 1,704,815 of NZ_JAXLNY010000001.1, forward strand.
TGTATGACGTCCAAATGAACGATTCATGGAAAGCAAACTTCTCGATCTATGGTCGTGATTTTGGTGAGATTGATAGCTCGTCAACTGATGTTGAAAACTATATCGCGACAATGAACAACCGTTTTGGTAATTGGCAATTGATGCTGAGCGGCATGACGTCTGCTGATAACAATGATCGCGTAGAAGGTGCAGCAGACAAAGGTTTACATGCGATGTTTGCTTACCATGGCGATAACTTCTTTGGCATGAGTGAAGGCTTCTCTAAAACTGGTATTTTGATGGGTGATGGACTGGGTGCAGAACTTAAAGGCATTGGTTCAAACGGTGATTTGCTAGAAGACGCAAAAGCCGTACGTTTGTTCAGTTATGGTGTAACACGCATCGGCGACAACTGGCGTGTAGCACCTGCGTTGCTAGCAGAACATAGCCAAGATCGCTTTGCTAAAAATGATGAATTTACTTGGGCATCGTTCAACATCCGCTTAGCGCAAGAGTTTACACAAAACTTTGAGATGGTTTATGAAGGCTCATACCAATACATGGACCTAGACAATGCGATTGATAAAGCAAGTGGCAGTTTTTATAAAGCGACAATTGCACCAACGCTTAAGATGTCTACCGCAGCAGGTTTCTTTGACCGTCCGGAGCTACGTTTTGCAGTTAGCTACGTTGATTGGAGCGAAGACTTGAATGGCTACTCGATTAGCCAGGATGCGGGTGCTGCAACGATGGGTGATGGCGGTGAAGTTCTGTTTGCACTGCAAATGGAAACTTGGTTCTAAAGGGCTTTAACCGACAAAGAGTAAAAAGAGTAATAAGAAAAGCGCCAACTGATTTCAGTTGGCGCTTTTTCATTAACAGGACTGACGCTCAATTGTTTTGAAGGTTAGTACCATCTTACTCATTTCAAAACTTCTGTTGGCAATTCTATCTAGTAATAGTTTCGCACCATTTTCCCCTGCTTTATCAAATGCATAGTTAAATGTTGATAAGGTTGGGGTGCACACTGATGCGAGCTCATCATCACCAACTCCTAGCACTAAAACGTCTTTACCCGGTGTTAACCCGAGCTCTTGAATCGCTCTCATCGCACCGATAGCAATACGGTCTGTCGCACAGAACAAGCCATCTAGCTTAGGGTTCTTTGTTAAGTGTTGTTTTGCCAATGAATAGCCAGAATCGATTGTAAAGTCACCACGAGCATGGAAGGCGAGCTCAAAACCATGGTGTTGTAGCGCTTGAACAAATCCTTCAGAGCGTTGCTTATCTACCGCGATATCGTCACCTTGCACACCAATAAAACCCATGGTTTGGCAACCTTTTGCAACCAGTCTATTTCCCGCTTCAAACCCTACTCGTGCGTCATCATGAATGATGCTTGGAATATTAAACATGGAACCATCTTGACCGACGAGCACAACTGGGACGGCTGAGTTTTGAATTGCTTTTACCAGCTTGGAATCGAGGTGGGTGGCGTAAAGAATGATCCCTTCAACCCGTTTTTGGTTAAAGATCTGAATGTATTCCAGTTCTTTTTCGTGGGCTTGGTGAGTGCTAGCAAGTAAGACATGTTTCCCAGCTTTTTCAAGGACATCGGTTAATCCATCGACACCTTGGGATGTGGCATGAGAGGAAACCCGAGGAACAATGACACCAACCAGATTGGTCTTTTGAGATTTTAGATCTTTAGCTACTTGGTTCGGCACATAGCCACACTCCGCTACTGCTTGGCGGACCTTCTGTTTTGTCGCTTCTTTTACGCCATACTCATCGTTTATAACCCGTGACACTGTTGATTTTGATACGCCAGCCAGACGGGCGACATCATGCAGACTCGCCATTGTTCCTATCCATTCTGTTTTTCGTTTTTGGGATTGTTTGCAAAGAGAAGATGAAAAGCTCTTTGATAAGTAGCGATTCTAACCTCCTATACTGCTCTTAGGGAGAGAATTTGACGATCATTCTCACATTCTCTCTGCTTTATCTTTGATCATTTGGTCTTATTGAGCAAAAATCTGTTTTGCAAACGTTCCCGAAAATTTCGCAAGCTCAGATAATAATCCAATGGGGTATGAAATGAATTATCCGGCAGTAGCAAAAGAGTTGTTAACTCTATTAGGTGGTAAAAGCAACATCACCGCACTTGCACATTGTGCGACACGCTTACGCCTTGCCGTTGCAGATGAGCAAAAAATAGATGAACAAGCGATTGATAGCCTTGAAGGGGTAAAAGGGCAGTTCAAAGTTGCGGGTCAGTACCAAATCATTTTTGGATCAGGCATCGTAAACCAAGTTTATGCAGAAATGGCGAAGTTGACGGGAATGAGTGAAATGTCCACCAACGACGTTGCGTCTGCTGGCGCAGAGAAACAAAACATCGTTCAGCGCGCGGTGAAAGGGCTGTCTGATATTTTCGTTCCAATCATTCCCGCAATCGTCGCTGGCGGTTTGTTGATGGGTATCTATAACCTATTGACTGCCCAAGGCTTGTTTATTGATGGCAAATCTTTGATTGATGCCAACCCAGGACTGACAGACTTGGCGAACATGATCAACACGTTTGCGAATGCTCCGTTTGTTTACCTGCCTATTCTGCTGGCATTTTCAGCCAGTAAGAAGTTTGGCGGTAACCCATATTTAGGGGCGGCGCTAGGTATGTTGATGGTTCACCCAGAATTACTTAACGGGTGGGGCTTCGGGGGGGCTGCGGTATCTGGCAACATTCCGGTTTGGAATATTCTTGGCTTTGAAATTCAAAAAGTGGGCTACCAAGGTTCGGTGTTACCGGTTTTGGTATCGGCATTCATTCTTGCGAAGGTTGAGTTAGGTCTGCGCAAGGTCATTCCTTCTGTTTTAGATAACCTTTTAACGCCGCTACTTGCGATTTTCATCACGGGTTTATTGACGTTTACTGTCGTTGGTCCATTCACGCGTGATATCGGTTTCCTATTGGGTGATGGTCTGAACTGGCTATACAACACAGCTGGCTTTGTTGGTGGTGCGGTATTTGGTCTTATCTATGCTCCGTTTGTTATTACCGGTATGCATCACAGCTTCATTGCGATTGAAACGCAACTTCTTGCGGATATTGCGACGACAGGCGGCACCTTTATCTTTCCTATTGCGGCGATGTCTAACGTTTCTCAAGGCGCAGCAGCGTTGGCGGTGGGCGTGATGAGTAAAGATAAGAAGATGAAAGGTATTGCGATTCCATCGGGTGTCACGGGTTTGCTGGGTATTACAGAACCAGCCATGTTTGGTGTTAACTTAAAACTACGTTACCCATTTATTGCGGCAGTTTGCGCTGCGGCGTTATCAAGTGCGTTCATCACAATGTTTAATGTGAAAGCTCAGGCATTGGGGGCAGCTGGTCTTCCAGGCATCATTTCCATCACGCCGGATAAGATTGGTTACTACATCGCGGGTATGGTAATCGCGTTCTTGACCGCATTTGTTCTCACCATTGTTCTTGGTATGCGTGACCGCACTAAAGTCGGTAAAAAAGCAGCGGCTTAATCTGAACTCCTTAAGGGTGGAGTCCCCCAAAATCCACTTCTTTTCCTAAATGTTTGGGGTGCTAGCCAAGCACTAATGGCTTGGCTAGCCTTTTTCAATTTTTACTTGGTAGTGAAGGTGTTCAACACGTTGGGCTATCAGGGCTTTAATTTTAAGGTAAGCAAGATGAATCAAGTGTGGGTAACTGGTGATGCTGTTGTCGATCTAATACCGGAATCTGAGACTTCTTTACTCAAATGTCCCGGTGGTGCACCAGCGAATGTCGCCGTAGCAATTGCTCGTCTATCTGGTAAGAGTGCGTTTTTTGGACGTGTGGGTGATGACCCATTTGGTCGCTTTATGAAATCAACTCTGGATCAAGAGGGCGTGTGCACGGAGTTTCTCGTTAAAGATCCTGAGCAAAGAACATCAACAGTGGTGGTGGATTTAGACGATCAAGGTGAGCGCAGCTTTACGTTTATGGTAAAACCGAGCGCTGATCAGTTTATGTCTGTTGAAGATATCCCAAACTTTAAGCAAGGTGACTGGCTGCATGTTTGCTCGATTTCACTGGCAAATGAGCCAAGTAGAAGCAGCACATTTGAGGCGATTAAAAGAGCAAAAGCCGCTGGTGGTTTCATTAGCTTTGACCCTAACTTGCGTGATGAAGTGTGGCAAGATCAATCAGAAATCCAAGCTGTCGTGATGAAGGCTGTAGCGATGGCTGATGTGGTTAAGTTCTCTGAAGAAGAGCTTTTGTTTTTAACTGACTCAACATCGATGGCACAAGGTTTACAACAAATAGCCGCTTTGAATATTGCTTTGGTCTTGGTGACACAAGGTGCGAAAGGTGTTTGGCGCGTCTTTGAAAGTCAGAGTGAACTGATCGCAGGTCAAGTCGTTAGTCCGATTGATACCACAGGTGCGGGTGATGCTTTTGTCGGAGGGCTACTGGCATGTCTGTCTCAGCATGACGATTGGAAAAATCATCCTGTTGTTAGCTCTGCGATTCAATGGGCAAATGGCTGTGGTGCATTAGCGACGACGCAAAAAGGCGCAATGACCGCGCTTCCAACCCAGACAGAATTGCTGCAGTTTATTGGGCAATGATCTTCAGATCCAATTTCAGTTGAGAAAAATTATGAGCTTAAACAACCGTTGGACTGTAGAGCAAAGATATCGCCGACTTGAGCAAATCCCTCAGTGTGATATCGAAGAAATGACACTTTTACGTCAGCAAGATAAAGGCTTTCCTAGTTTTCATATCGCCCCTAGATTTGGGCTGTTAAATGACCCAAATGGGTTGTGCTATTTCAATGGTGAGCACCACATCTTTTACCAGTGGACGCCTGTGGGACCAGTTCATGGAATGAAGTATTGGTATCACCTTTCTACTAAAGACTTCATCCATTTTACTGATCATGGCGTGGGTCTTCATCCCGACCAAGACTACGATTCACATGGTGTCTATTCGGGCGGCGCTTTGGTGGAAAACAACAAGGCTTTGCTGTTTTTTACTGGCAACAAGCGTGACCAAAACTGGAATCGAATCCCAACACAGTGTTTTGCCACCATGGATTCAGACGGCAACATTGAAAAGCACGGTGTGGTCATTGAGAACGAACATTACACGGAGCACTTTCGTGATCCAAAAGTTTGGAAGAAAGGCGACGACTATTTGATGGTGGTGGGTGCTCAAACCAAAACTGAGCATGGTTCAATGGCGCTCTATCAAAGCAAAGATTTGAAAACGTGGCAGCATAAAGGTTCTATCAAGACCAAGTTTTCTGACCTTGGGTACATGTGGGAGTGTCCTGATTTCTTTGAGATTAATGGTCAATCGGTGATGCTGTTTTCTCCACAGGGCGTGAGCAGTAGTAATCCTTATGATTTTAAAAACATCTATTCTGTCGCATATATCGTGGGTGATCAGTTGAACCTAGAGTCGATGACTTTAGAAAACCACCAAGATATTTTGCAGCCAGATTATGGGTTTGATTTCTACGCCCCACAAACCTATTTAGATGAGAATGGGCGTCGCATTCTTATTGCGTGGATAGGGTTGCCAGAAATCGACACACCATCGGTCACACACCAGTGGGCAGGAATGTTGTCTCTTCCTAGAGAACTAGCGTTGACAGATGGTTTTCTTGTTCAAACTCCGCTCCCTGAGCTGAAAAGTTTAAGAAAAGAAGAGGTGATCTTTGCACAATCCCATACACTGGAAAGCACCAGTTGTTTGATCCAATTAGACCTTGTGGGCGATGGCTTTGAACTTGAGCTGAGTAACCTCAAAGGTGACAACATCGTCTTTAGTGCGACAAAGCACGAGTTTATGCTGGACCGTCGTCACATGTCTCATTTGTACGCAGAAGAATTTGGTAGCATTCGAAAAGCACCAAGATTGGACGCTAAGCAGACGATTGATATATATATCGACAATTCTGTCATCGAGATTTTCATTAATGGTGGCAAACACACGATGACCAGTCGTTTCTTTATTGATGACCTGAATACGGTAACGTTGAGAGGGTTGGAGCAAGCAAGGCTTTTCCCTTTGAAAGGTATTACAGGCTTGTTTGAGTCATCTTTATAATTGGTCATATCAAGCGGAGTGCCTTTTGATATACGAGCCTTTTGATATAACAGCTCCTCAGTAGGCATCAAAAACGCCCTTCATATCTCCATGAAGGGCGTTTTTTGTTCAAAATACCTAGGTAGATTATCTTTCACGCACGTAGGTCGTTTGAACTAAAGTATCCAAAACAACTTCACTCTTGGTGACTTTGAAGTTTAGCGGTTGTTCTAAATCCCCAAATAGAGGTGCGCCGCCGAGTGTAGCTTACTCATCGTTGGCATCTCGAACCTAGTTCACATTATCGCGACGTTTTTACTTATAGCGTGAAAGAAAATCCCATAACCAAAGGTTCTAACTAAAAGAGATTGCAGGACTTTTATTTGGCGAATTCGACCTAATATCTTGAGTATGCCTAATCGCAGTTGGCGAAGAGGTGATGTTAATAATGCTTGCTGGCGCGTAAGACCCGTCAGTTTGAAGATGCATTCAAACACAATAAGGGAAAACAATGGCTAACGAATACATTCCACCAAAAGTTTGGACAAACGATAATGAAAACGGCGGTCAGTGGGCGAGCATCAACCGTCCGGATTCTGGCGCACGTCATGAGCAAGAGCTTCCAGTTGGTGAGCACCCATTCCAACTTTACTCAATGGGTACCCCAAATGGTCAGAAAGTGACGATCATGTTTGAAGAGCTTTTGGCGGCTGGCGTAACGGCAGCAGAATACGATGCATACCTGATTAAGATTGGCGATGGCGACCAGTTTGGCTCTGGCTTTGTGGCTGTTAACCCAAACTCAAAAATTCCGGCATTGGTTGACCGTTCGGGTTCTGAGCCAGTGAACGTGTTTGAATCTGGCAACATCTTGTTTTATCTAGCAGAGAAGTTTGATCATTTCTTACCAAAAGAAGGCGCTAAGCGTGCTGAGGTAATGAACTGGTTATTCTGGCTGCAAGGTTCTGCGCCATATCTAGGCGGTGGTTTTGGTCACTTCTATGCGTACGCACCAGAGAAGTTCGAGTACCCAATCAACCGCTTTACAATGGAAGCAAAACGTCAGTTAGATGTATTAGACAAGCGTCTTGCGAACAATGAATTCCTAGGTGGCGATGAGTACAGCATCGCTGATATCGCAACATGGCCATGGTACGGCAACCTTGTGTTGGGTCGTGCTTACGATGCGGCTGAATTCTTAGACGTAGAAAGCTACAAAAACGTTGTGCGTTGGGCAAAAGTAATTGATGAGCGTGAAGCGGTAAAACGTGGTCGAATTGTGAACCGTTCATGGGGTGAAGAATGGGAGCAGTTACCTGAGCGCCACAGCGCAGAAGATATTGATAAAGTATTGAAACTTAAACCATAAGCAATCTTGGCCTAGCTACGTCAAATGAGTTTAGTTTTATCTATGCTTATACAGTGACCTTAATCAAATCTATAGCGCACCATATACGGTGCGCTATTTTTATTTTCAGCCCTAAACCACCTACTTCAGTAGGTGGTTATCATCCGTTTCGGCTTTGCCTGTAAAACTACTCATGCTAAATGCGTCTTTGATTTTTCCAGAAGTCAAAGAGGACAAATAACATGAGTAGATACAATCAAGCTTCCCACGTATTTTGGCGTTGTCAATACCATATAGTGTGGACGCCAAAGTATCGATTTAGGATCTTGAAGAACAATATAGGTAAAGAAGTTTATCGATGTATTTATGTTTACTGTAATCAACTTGGATGTGAAGTCGTAGAGCTAAACGTACAAGTTGACCACGTACATTTAGTTGTAAAGGTCCCACCAAAGCTTTCGATATCCAAGTTGATGGGGGTATTGAAAGGCAAAATAGCCTTAAAGCTATTTAGCAAGTTTCCTCACCTTAGGAAGAACAGGCTTTGGGGTAATCACTTTTGGCAAAGAGGCTATTTTGTCGATAGTGTTGGAATCAATGAAGAAATAATACGCCGATATGTAAGACATCAAGAGAAGCAAGAGCGAGTAGAGCAGCAGCAATTGGCGCTGGACTAAACAAAGGCCCCCTTTTAGGGGGCTCACACAAAGCCACCTTCTTTAGAAGGTGGTAATTTACTCTCATTTAGTCTCGAAATTCTAATTTATATCACCTATTGAAGAGCATTTAGTTCGTAGATGAATCTTTAATGTGTTTATATGTTATGATGCAAAACAAAGCTCATATTTCCATGTTAAATATGGACTGGTTATACTGCTTTCTAATAATTAAATTATTTAAAAATTATAAACCGATTTTATATCCATTATAAATAAAATTAATGATAATTAATATTTGACATAACCACTAAATTTATGTGGAATATGCGGGTTGATTTGTTTTGAAGAAATAAAATTAATTTCTAGTACTTTTATTTAAGACAAGCTTAGCTTTTAGCGATGTTTAATTATTAATGCTTATATCATGAAAGAGGATATGTATGATGTCGTCGTTTGAGTCGTATTGGGTTGGGATACGTCAAAGAATAGCTACACAAACCCAAGGTAACCGCAGTTTAAAGTCTCTAGTCATTAAAAAGCAGCGTGTGAACTTAAATAACAGTGGGTTATCCTTTCGCGCTAAGTCCGGATGCCTTATCCCTCACTGTTATACCAAGTTCTCTGATGAGATAAACCTAAAAACATCGAAAAAATCGTCTCTTAGTTTTAAAAAAGGAAAGCTGTATTTTTCTCCGATTTAATAATAAATGAAATTTACATAAATTATAATCTGAGGTTTTTAAATTTATCGATAATTAATTGCGATTTTATGATGCGTTTTCAGTATGTTTTCTTGGTAAGTAATTAGCTGGGCTTATTGTTGATTGTTTTTGTTGTTTCCTATTTAGATATGGATAAAAGCTCAACTACTTTTCCTATACCAACTTACTCCCTGAATTGACTTGCGCGCTTTTTCTCTCCTCTCAAAAAACATAGCGTTACGGAATTATTTTCGCTCCTGTTTCATTCTTCAAGACGAAAGCTCTACCTACCTCTCATTATTTTCGACAAACATTGAGTAAAAGTAACCAATCGTAACAAGGTGGCTGTAACTGAGCGCCGTTTCAATATACTCGTTTTTTAACTAGGTAATCCCGCGCTTTGAATTCATTCGGGTACCGTTTGTAAGCCTTAAATGCGACTAAGATAAGATGTCATGATGAGAAAAAGTACTATATTACACACAGTGTTAATTACAGGGTTCGCTGCTGTATCCTCGTTGGCTTATGCTGCGCCTTCAGTTGTGCCAAATGCGCCGGAACTCAGTTCTCGTGGTTATGTTTTGATGGACTTCCATACGGGGAAAGTACTGGTTGAACGTGATGCCCACAAACGTTTAAACCCCGCGAGTTTAACGAAGTTGATGACTGCTTATGTAGCTGGTCAAGAAATTAATACAGGCAATATTACGTTGAATGATGAGGTTGTCATCAGCCGAAATGCTTGGGCAAAAAACTTCCCAGATTCTTCAAAAATGTTTATTGAAGTCAATACTTCCGTTTCTTTGTCTGACTTATACCGTGGTCTGATTGTTCAATCTGGTAACGATGCCAGTGTTGCTATTGCTGAGCATGTTGCGGGAAGTGAATCAGGGTTTGTGAGTTTGATGAATAGTTGGGCCGCCAAGCTTGAATTGTCTAACACGGCATTCACCAATCCTCACGGCCTAGACAGTGACGGTTTATATTCGACACCTTATGATATTGCCAAGTTGGGCCAAGCGATTATTCGTGACTTACCTGATATCTATCCGCTGTATAGCGAAACCTCGTTTACTTACAATGGCATCACTCAATACAACCGTAATGGCTTGCTTCGTGATCGTAGTATGAATGTCGATGGCATGAAAACTGGTTATACAAGCGGTGCTGGTTATAGTCTAGCGACTTCTGCAACACAAGGTGATATGCGTTTGATTGCCGTAGTGATGGGAGCGAAGAGCGAGAATGTTCGTGAATCAGAAAGCAAGCAGCTGTTGAGTTATGGCTTCCGCTTTTACGATACGGTAATGCCGACTGAGGCGGGTGCGGAACTTGCGAAAGCTCGAGTTTGGATGGGCGAAAAAGACGAGCTTACTGTCGGCGTAGCTAACGATGTTTATCTCACTTTGCCAAAAGGAGATGTAAAAAATCTGCAAGCGGAAGTTGAATACAACGGTGATTTAGTTGCGCCAATTTCTGAGCAACAAGTGGTTGGTAAAGTGCTTTACAAAGTCGAAGGTAAGGTCGTAAATGAAGCCGAGCTAGTTGCATTGGAGTCAGTGGAGGAAGGCAGTTTATTCAAGCGAATTTTAGACTGGTTTAAGCAATTGGTCGCTAGCTGGTTCTAAATAGTAGCGAACTTCTGTCTATATCACTCTATCTTGTTAATGTTCTATTAAATCAATTTACTAAGGCGGCCAACGTGGTCGCCTTACGTTTTTGGAATACTCGTTGCGTTAAAACGCAGGCCTTCTTGTAAGGGTGTGTTTTACCTGACCAAGAGCGTTTTGTGTTTTTGGGTGCGAGAGAAAAGAAACTAGAACAAGAATGGAGTGACACGTGCACAAGATTTTATCTTTGACATTGATTTTATCGCTCATGGGCTGCGCTATGCCTTACCAGCAGGAGGTCGATAGCGGCCAATGTGTTGGAGTCATGACCTCTCAGGATGCATATGGTTATTTAAACCCAAACCATTACACGATGCAGGTACTCGCGCTAAAGCAAGAAAAAGATGTGAAAGATTATATTCGCTATATCGATCCTAAGCATCCGGTTTGGGTTAACTGGAAAAACAGCCGAGGCACGCGTTGGTATACGGTAACTGTTGGTGATTTTAAAACGAAACAGGATGCCTACAATGCGCTTTCTTCATTACCAAGCCGTGTAAAGCAGTCATCCCCGTTTGTGCTGACTTTTGCGGAAATGCAGCGTAAGCAACAAACGAGTGTTGTGAGAATGCGTTAGCCCTTTAGCTCTTCTCTAGGCCCCCTGCAACAGGATCTAATTAAGTAGGGGGCCTCGTTTAAGGGTCTTATTTATTGGAATGCAATCACATATTTTTCAACTTTAGGTAGAAATTAAGTCAATAGTTGAATGAGCACCTACACTCTCTAAGAACACTTATCTATGCATGTGAGTGCAATTGAAGCTCAGCATGCATTTATCTCTGTTTCAATAAACTTAGGGGGAGGGGGGTAGTATGTTGAACAGATGGAGATTTTTAATCAGCTTATTGATCACTTGTATACCAGCGTATGCAATTGTTGTTGAAGACAATTATACCGTACCAACTCAAGATGAGTACGAAACTCACTATTCCTTTATGGCATCAGTAAGGGCTAGTATTTTCGCCGAAGACCACTCTTGTGGCGGCACTATAATCAGCAGTCGCTGGGTGCTGACAGCTGCACATTGCCTAGTTGCTTCGGATGCAAGTTATGAGGACGGTAACGAAAACAAAGATGTCTTCACCAATTTCGATGTAGCAAAACCAAAAGAAATATCGGTGACTGTAGGGAAGTCTGACTTGGAAAGAGTTGAGCTACCAGATATATATAAAGTTACCCATGTCGTTATTCATCCCGATTATTATCCTATTAACTCAGTAACCACTGACGAGTCCGGTTTGGCGGTAGTGGAATCGACCGCTTATCAAAATGACTTAGCATTGTTATACGTAGAGAGGGATTTTCCAGATGAAATGGCCAATTCCTTATTATTGGGTAACTCTGATAGTGATCAGATGCTGTTAGATTTGGTAAATCCTGAGAGTGATTGGGACTCTGGAGAGCCAGAGCCGAACCTCAAGGTCGCAGGGTGGGGTAGTGGAGGAGATAACGACCCAGATATAGGTGAAAGTAATACAAAATTTAGAGAAACTGATGTCTCTTATTACCCAGTTTCTCTTTGCTACAACCGTTTAGAGTCTGCGGAAGATCTACCTATCTACATTGAATCCCCGGTTGATCCCACAAAGTTATGTTCATTGCCTACGAAGAGCATTACGAGAGGGGACAACATTTATGGAAATGGAGCATGTGGGGGGGATACAGGAGGCCCATTGTTAAGATATAGCATTGATGATAATAGCTTTTATCAAGTTGGAATTATTAGTGCTAGCCCGATAATAAATACGGTTTGTAGTTCAATCACTCTGCCTACTTGGTATACCAATGTTTCTCACTTTAGAGATTGGATCGACTCATTTACTACGTCTACAGAACCTCCAGAGGATATAGTGACCAAGCCTGATTTTTTATTAAGCTCTGATGATGAAGCTCAAGAAGACGAAGATAGCGATAGCCCAAGTGATGAAGAGGAAGTATCTGACACTAGCCAATGTAATAATCCGAGTCAGATAAATATTGGGGGAGAAGAAACGGAATTTGGTTGTAATGATGAAAGCGGTAGTGGAGGAACCACTGAGAAAGTTTACTTGTTCGCTATGTTACTGATAATGTGGATTCGAAGAAGATAGTGAGAAAAGCTTTAAAAGATGAACGCCCCACAGGTTTGTGGGGCGACAGTTATTTTTAGTTTAAAGCGCCGCTAAAATCGTTTCTGCTTTGCTTGCTTCAAACTCTTTTGGCTCTTCAACGTTTAGCTTAGTCACTGTGCCGTTTTCAATGATCATTGCGTAACGTTGTGAGCGAATACCACCAAAGCCGCCTGTATCCATTTCAAGACCTAATGCTTTAGTAAAGCTAGCGTCGCCATCACCCAACATCAGAATCTCAGAAGCGTTTTGAGCTTCGCCCCACGCTTGCATCACAAATGCATCGTTTACAGAAACGCAAGCAATTAAATCAACACCTTTTGCCTTTAGCTCATCAGCTAATACCACATAGCCTGGTAGATGAGCTTCTGAACAGGTAGGGGTGAATGCGCCAGGTACAGCAAAGAGTACGACTTTCTTGTTCGCAAACAGTTCTGTAACGTCGTGGTTAACCATACCATCGGCAGTCAACTCACTAAGAGTTGCAACTGGTAGAGCTTGGCCTTGTTGAATCATGATTCTATTCCTTTTTGTGTGCTAGTTTAGCTTTCTCAGTCTAGCGTTTATAAATGCGGTTAACCACAGAGTCTTTGTAGGGTTTTAATACCTACGCGTTTGACCTAAGGCGTGGCACTATGCCTTTATTGCAACGCTTCGTGCTGGTTTACGTATTGGCTAACAAGGTGACGATATTTCGCCTTTAACTCGTTATCGATAAAGCTGGCAACAATCGCGTTCATTGTAAATTGGGCAAGTTCACTCTTACTCATTGGATGTGCGTTGTTGACGGCCAAAAAGTTGTCCGTCATGTAGCCACCAAAGTACACAGGATCGTCTGAGTTAATCGTTACTGCGACACCTTTTCGTAGCAAATCCACAATATTGTGATCTTTCATATCGTCGAATACACATAGCTTAAGATTCGATAACGGACACACTGTCAGTGGCATTTGGCTTTCGATTAAGGATTCAACTAATGCTTCATCATCAACACAGCGAACACCGTGATCCACGCGGCTCACGTAAAGCATTTCAATGGCATCGCTAATATTTTGTGCGGGGCCTTCTTCTCCTGCGTGAGCAACGGTAAGTAAGCCTTCTTCTACTGCTTGTTTAAATACGCGCTTGAATTTAGCTGGCGGATGACCTTGTTCTGAAGAATCTAGTCCAACACCAATGATCTTATCACGGTGTTTCAGAATAGCCTGTAGGGTCTCTATGGCGCTCTCTTCTGAAAGGTGACGGAGAAAACACGCAATAATTTGCGAGGTAATGCCAAGTTTTTCATGACCATCTTTTAGCGCACGAGCGATTCCATTGATAACAGTGTCAAAGTCTATGCCGCGTTCTGTGTGTGTTTGAGGGTCAAAAAAGATTTCGGTATGAATAACGTTGTCTTCTTTACAGTGCAGTAAGTATTCCCAAGTGAGATCGTAAAAATCTTGCTCAGTACGCAGAACTCCCGCTCCTTGGTAATAGAGGTCGAGAAATGATTGTAAGTCTGTGAACTGATATGCGCTGCGTAGTTCACTCGGAGAAGAGTAAGGGATCTCGATGCCGTTTCGTTTTGCTAATTTGAATAAGAGTTCCGGCTCAAGTGAACCTTCGATATGTAAGTGCAGCTCTACTTTTGGAAGACCTTGAATAAATGCGTTCATATTCCACCTTATGTGTATTGTGGATGCAGTTACTCTAAGAATAGGTATAGATAGAAATAAATCGAACGCTATCACAAAGAGTAAGACCCACGATGATCTCAACTCTTCGTAATCAGCACTTTGCGGGAACTGGTAGAGACCCCCAAACCATATCATTGGGGTTATACGAAGCAAACGAGAGGGATTATACGCAAAAATATCGCTTTGGCTATACGCAAATAACCTAACTGTCATTAGTCACGGGTTTTCCTGTGAGCGAAACGACTATTTGCAAGTCACTTGAGTATAGAGGAGCCAGTTGTTTTTGCGTGTGTGAGAGGCACGTGTAATTAGAAGAGTAGTCTAAAAGAGTGGAGATTCGTTTGAGCAAAGGTAGGTGGCGGTACCTTGCACAACGATAAAGGCAGAGAAAGCACTAGAGAGCATTTATAGATCGAATAACTTATCAAATTCTCTTTGTTCCATAATGTCTTCTATGCGGCGTCGAGTTTTCTGCTTTACCGCCGCCGCGTTTTGTTCAGACTCTTTTTTGTCTTTTTCTGACTGCTTCTTACTTTTTCTAGCCATTGGATACCTTCCAAATTAGTTGCATTATCCATTAATGCATGAAAACTGAATCAGTTAACAGTAAAACTTCCTAACTTTGAACCTGAATCACAGAGAATAGTTCCAGATTGCGTTTTCTCACAATATTCAAAATCGATCATGAAGCTATGAGAAAGAAGTTTCGGTAATACGTGTCTTCGTAAAATATCACCATTTAATTGATGTATTTTAGCGTTCCAAGAGGTTTGAGGTTGTTCTAAATTAAATTCAATTTCTAACATTTATTCTCCTGTTTTTTAGTGATTTTCTCTTTGTTAAGTAATTGATACCAATGCCTTTGACGGCCAGTTCTTTTTGAGGACATGATTTTTCCTATAAATAATAAATTAAGCAGTACTATTCAGTTTATTTTAGATAGCACAAAGCAATGCCTAAAATTAGGCTGAGTGATTGATGAAAGAATATTTTTGAAGGAGAGAGGTTTGGTGCAGCATGGGCATGCTACACCAAGAAAAGCAGTATTATAGAGGAGTTACTTCAGTCGCTTGAGGACCTTTTTTACCTTGCTCTACATTGAAGCTTACTTTCTGACCTTCAGTCAGTGTTTTGAAACCGTCAGAAACGATAGCGTTAAAGTGTACGAATACATCTTGGCCGCCGTTGTCTTGAGATAGAAAACCGAAGCCTTTAGTTTCGTTAAACCATTTTACTGAACCAGTTACTTTAGACATAAAAATACCTTTGAATTAAACATTAAAATTATGATTTGTTTTGTGGATCTTTTCTAAGCTATTGAATGTTCAATCAAGAGGAAGTTGTACGCAGGTGTCTGAATTGGGAATTCAAGATTTTACTGAGAGGAAACTTAAACTAAATGTTGCATTAACAGCTCTCTTCTAAGAGCCAAGGCACACTATACACCTTGTTTAGAAAATAGCTACATTTATTTTAGATAAATTAAATGTGCTCATTATTAACTCGATAAACTGTATTGTTCGAAAAAGTTGAATAAGTAGAACGAATAGTATGGCTCATAATTTTAGCTCATCAACCTAAAATAGAACCTTATAGATAGCCATAGATTGAACATGCGATTTGCAAGCGGTCACAAAGATAAACTAGGAGAACTAGTATGAGTACATTCAGAGAAATTCGTCAGCTTATTCCTGCGCAACCTACTGCTGATGGTGATGGAGTGAAAATTCGCCGAGTAGCGGGTTTCAATCATGCTAGCTTTTCTCCATTTTTGATGATGGATGAACTCAAATCAGAAGACCGTGCTGACTATATCGGCGGTTTCCCTCCGCATCCGCACCGCGGTATCGAGACGCTTACTTATATGTTGAAAGGTCATTTCCAGCATCGTGATCATATGGATAATGTTGGTGAGCTTCGTTCCGGTGGTGCACAGTGGATGGCGGCAGGAAGAGGCGTCATCCATAGCGAAATGCCTATTATGAAGGAAGGCGAATTGCATGGTTTCCAAATTTGGATTAACCAGCCCGCGAAAAATAAGCTGCAGCCAGCTCAATATCATGACTTTCAACCTGAAACGATCACTGAGTTTGATACTCCGAATACGGGGGTTGTACGTTTGATTGCGGGTCATATGACTATAAACAACGAACGAATTCAGGGGCCGCTAACAGAGACAGGTGTTGCTGCCACGGTAGCCGATTGGAGAGCGATGGGTGGTCAAGCTTTGAATTTGAACACGGAGCAAGACAACAACATGATGCTCTATGTCTATAAAGGTCGTATTCAATTAAAAGGTCGTGAGATCAATCAAGGCGAAATGGCCATTTTATCGAAAGGTGAATGGGCTGAATTGCAGGCCGAAAAAGAGAGTGGTGCACTGATCTTTATTGGTGAGCCAATTAATGAACCCGTGGTGCATTATGGCCCTTTTGTCATGAATAGCATGGAAGAGATAGAACAAGCTATCCAAGACTACAACTCTGGGTTATTTGAAACTTACTAGTTTTGACTGCCTACTCGCTTTTTCAGTTAGCGAGCAAATTAAAACAGTTTTGAGCCTGAATATTGGGCTCGACCAGAAGCAAATACGATAATCCACTGCCATCGAATTTGCGTTAGCCACGTTTAATCCACGTGGCTTTTTTCTACTTCTGACTCCAGCGTATGATGGCTTCCTTTCCTGCTTCAATTCCTAACTCATAAGCATGACGCAGTGGTGCTGGCGATCGACTCAGCCGTTTCAACTTGAATGTTTCAGGAGGACACACTTGAATGATTTCGATACCAGGTGGTGGGTTGTTGATCAGCGCTAAGGTCTGATTGTAGCGAACTTCACGTGTCAACATAGGTTCAATTAATCCGGGCGTTTCTTTCAACATCCTCCTAGTTAGGGCGCTGAATTTTCCTCTTGGCTTTTGATAGCTTGCGGGCTGACTGCGTAAAACCATAATCTTTTTGGCTCCTCGCTTTATTGCTTCTGCAACAGGAAGTGCGTCTGAGACGCCACCATCAACGTATTGAATTCCGTTCAGTGATACGCCATTTCGGTAAAGTACAGGCAGTGCGCTGCTGGCTTTCATTATTTCTGCCAAGTCGTCGACATCAGGAAGGTGGTACTCCGCTTGCCCATTGTCTTGACGCGTCACGCCTAAAAAGAAAGGTCGTGAATCAGCTTTGAGCGCAGATTTATCGATTCCAAGTTCTTCGAGGGTGACATTCCACATCCAGTCTAAGTTCATCATATCACCACCACGTAGAAGTTGAGATGGAGAGATAAATTCTTTTCTTAAGCTGTAATCGAGGTAGATTTTTAAGTTACGTCCGGGCATTTTAGCTAAGTAGGCAGCCAAGTTGCTAGCACCCGCAGACACTCCCCAAAAGCTATCAAATGGAGAGAACTCGCTAGCAAGAAAATGATCGAGTATGCCGCATGAAAATACGCCTCGCATGGCTCCACCTTCGACAATCAATGCTCGAGAGCCTACTTTTTCCATCACTTCGCTCCACTCTTTATCAATCGGATAATAGCGTGCAGCTTAACGCATAATGGTTTTATACCCAAGTGGGCCAAAGGTCTATTGGTTGCGTTCCTTTGAATAAAAAGGGCATCAGCGGATGCCCTTGTCACTTTTAGCTTATGGAATTGCGGGTAATTGAGTCGCTAATTTAGTGAAGGAGACCGAGCGAATTAGCCCCCTTACATAGAGCCATACCTGTAGTCCCATACTGATCGTTGTTGGAATAGTTTGATGATCACTTGTTAAATAGGCATACAAACACTATCCAGAGCGTTGTAAGCAAAAGTAATGGGGTGAATACTTTCTGGATAGAAGCGCCATCAGTTAAATTGTAAATTTTGATGGATTCATTATAGAACGCTCGTTTGAATTCTTTGAAGCTAATGTCGCTCTTCGCATGCGACTGTTCATAGTGCTGGTGCGCAGCGTCCGATAGCTGGTATTCCAAGTCTTGGAGCTCGTACTCCTTGTTAAAAAACGCATCCCAAGCCGAAAGGCGGGCTATCGTTTTAGGAGATGGATCCCCATTTAGTTTCTCTAGACGCTTAGCATAAGCTGCTTGATATTTATCCACGGTATATTCCTGTCTGAATAGACGTTGAGTTAGAACATATGTAAAAAGAAAAATAAGTAATAAAAGGTTTTTTACGTTCTATACCTGTGATAAATGCTAAAAAGTTCAATGCTCTAGCACTCCGATGTCGCAAATGATATTGATGGAATTGCTCTGCGACAAATAAAATAATTACTCTAGATAACAACGAATTTTTGTTGTTTTTTAAAAAAACTGATCATGAGATTGAGTGGGGAGTTTTACCGAGAAGAATTTCGCTACTGTAACTGTCTATATTTACTCAAAAAGAGAAAATCTTAGAAGCTTTCTTTGATTGATGTGAGATATTTTAGGTCGAAAAGCATTAATTTTGGCTATGATTATAGTTCGTCTTTTTGTTGTTGAACTCTACTTCGAGGGGGAAAGAATCCATATTTCGAGCATAGGATAGCTCGCTTTTTCGTTACGTCGTTCTTGGAGTTTGAGTCAGTGACGACGCTATGAGTCTAGCATCTTGAACTCGATTGGGCGTATTAATTAATTATAAAAGTAAAGCAGTGCTGAGCTAGGATAAACTTCAACGTAAAGGTGACGGTATGAATATACAATCAGCCATTATTGAATATGCGATAGCGATTATAGGCTTACTTTTGACGGGCGTTACCCTCTGAGCATGACTGCCCAGAGGATAGAAAGCGCATTAGCTTTTTGCTAACGATTGATGTTGTATCGAGCCATTGCAGCTTCTTCTGACGATACAACCGTTTTACCAATTGGTGCGAGTGAAATAACCGCTAGCTTGAGGTGTTGGAGCGCAAACGGAATGCCGATTATGGTGACAAAGCATGCTGCGGCAGAAAGTACGTGACCGATAGCTAACCAAAGGCCTGCAAATACAAACCAAAGGACGTTACCAATAACGCCGAGCGGACTCGTGCCAATGTCCATTTCATTGGTCAATTCATCGCGTGAGATGGCCTCTTTACCGAATGGGAAAAAGGAAAAATTACCCATAACGATACACGCACGCCCCCAAGGTATTCCGATGATGCTAATAAAGGCCAAAATACCAAAAAACCACCATAGCAACCCCATAAATACGCCACCAAATACAAACCAAATGATGTTACCAAGTGTTCTCATTCTATTTCCTTTATTCTTGAATGTGATGATTCAGATACCTGAGAGCAGTGTAAAACAAATCTAAACCGTCTGTTTTGTCGATGTGTGCTTTTGTGCCCTCATTCACCTGATTGATAGAATAATCGCCGTAGTCTTAACAGAGAATGAATGCCTTCCTTAAGGCAAGTCTTTTTAGTATAGAGCGTAATACTCAATCAAGCATATAGCCAAGAATCGCATTATCTAGAGACAACTTTCTCGAGATATTGACAAATTTGCTCTGCCAATCGATGGCTAGCAATGTTGCGTGTTACTACTTCATCAGCAATATTTCCAGACTCAACGACGCCAAACCAATCGAGCAACATCGAATGGAAACCTTTACTCGTCAGCATTGGCGTCCAGTCTTTCAAATTGATTTTTTGCTCTTGGTTAGCTTGCCATAGTTTGCCTTCAACGAAGGAGTCGAACTCAACTGCCTTGTTTGCATAACAAGCTTGAACGCGCTCTGTAGTGATACCGAAGTGGCGATTCATCGAGGCGTGGAGCAAAGTATCTCCATGTTGCCACTGAATATCTAAACGCGCCAACTGACCGCCTTCAAGTTGATGAGTTACATAAGCATCTTTTAGATCGGCTTTGGCTGTGACGTTAACGCTGTCTAATGGGTGAATAAAATCATCAAATATAAAGGTACGAACATCCCCCGGTAGTTGGTGACGGTTCTTTTCCCAGCGTAGCGACTTTAAGTCAGATATGTTGCCTTGCTGCACTTGTGGCATATGTTGGTTGTAAAGTGGAATGTGACGACGGTTAAAGCCCACATAGAGTGGCTGTCTCTCTTTTTCGGCAATGTCGTACAGCTTTTCCACGTCATCAGCACTATTCGCTAATGGTTTGTCGACAAAGGTTGGAATTCCATGCTGCAGAAAAAATGCCGCTATTTGAGGGTGTACGCTTGTTGCCGCATGAATCATGACGGCATCGACGCCAAAGTGCAGAAGTTGCTGGTAGTCTTGGCAGATCTCTGAGATTCGATACTGCTTAGCCAGGCTCTCAAGTGTGTTTGGGTTGCGGGTACAAAATACAAGTTCGATATTTGGAAGCTGAGTGATAACAGGAAGGTATGCTTTCTGAGCGATATCCCCTAGACCAATAATACCAATTTTCATCCTAGTCCTTATCTCGATGTATGGATCGCGGACTGTCAGTATAACGCTTGGCGCGGCGATGAGTTTAAATACCTTGTTAGAAAAAGCCTGATTCACACTTTGAGCCAGGCTTTATTGAATGATTTAGGAAACGGCTCGGCAGGCTTTGAATATATCTAACTTGCTATCGTAGGCTTGAGTTTGTACATCCATAATGCCTAATAAAGAGTGGAACACGTTATCATGTGAGTATTGGCCTGCATTCTGTGCTTGTTTATACAAACAGTCGGTATTGATCTGCTTCGCTTGTTTAAAGCCCGAAGACAGCCACATAATCAAAGGAACACGTTTTTGGAAATCTGGTGCAAGGCCATAAGGCATACCATGTAAGAACAATCCGTTTTCGCCTAGTGACTCACCGTGATCCGATATGTAAATTAGCGCGGTATTATACTCAGACTCTAACGCTTTAAGTTTTTTGATGGTTTCTGCCAATACAAGATCGGTGTAGCGTATTGTATTGTCATATGTGTTCACTATTTGTTCGATGCTACAGTTTTCGATATCTGCACGTGGACAGTCTGGTTTAAAGAAGGCGTTGTCTCTTGGGTAACGCTGAAAGTAGGTCGGACCGTGGCTTCCTATAAGGTGCATGGCGACCACTCGGTTACCGTGCATATCCGCGACTTCCTGATCAAAATGATCTAATAGCGCCATGTCGTAACAAGTTTGGCCATTACACATAGGGCTTACTTGCTTTCGATCCACTTCAATCTTCTTGATCTTGTGGGCTACTTCTTTATCCCCACCGTCATTTTCTTTCCAAATGAGGTCAACCCCAGCGCGCAGCATTATATCGAGAGCATTGTCCTGGTTATCCGCTTTGGTGCGTTCAAACTCGTTTCGCGTGAGCTGTGAAAACATACAAGGCACAGATACAGCAGTCGCGGTGCCACAAGATGCGACGTCTTGAAATGAGATAACATCCAATTTACTAGTATAAGGGTTTGTCTCTCGTGTATAGCCATTGAGTTGGTAGTTCTGCGTTCTAGCGGTTTCTCCTACGACAAAAACCAGTAGTGTTGGTTTGTGCTGTGCTTGCTGTACGGCGCTATCTGACTGCTTTGCATCTGTGCCGATTTCTCGATATGGCTCTGGCGTGGTGAAATATTTCTCCTTCACATACCCGGTCGCGCTGTAAACGAACTGGGTGGGTATGATGATTTTTTTTAGGTGGCTATTGTTGCGCCCTACAGATGCGTAGTCTTGATAGTACACGCTGGCAATGACGGCGATGACAGCTAGCGACGACAGCATCGATACTAATTTGGTAACAGAGAAGTACAGTAATTGGTGACGTTGAGATTGCAGCTTGACCTTAAAGACAATTATCGCTGGGATAACTCCCATAATCAGCGTCCAAATTACAGAGTGAGCACTCAGGTAAGAACTCGCCTCGCTCGAATCGGTTTCAACAATATTGGCAATCATTCCAGAATCGAAAAGTGTGCCATAGTTATAGCTTGCGTAGCTCACCATACTTGAAACAATGATTAAAATTATAAAGAACGGCTTGCCGATCCAAGGCCAACTAAATAAATTAAAAAGGAAATTGAGCGCGGCAAGAAAGAAAATTGGTATTGTGATAATAAATCCAATCTTGACATTATCTAAGTGTGTAAAGATGCCGATCAGTTCTTTATAAATAGGGATATTTACGACGAGAGCGAAATACAGCGCCAACAGGAAAGTAAAGGTAACGTAAGAGATACCTCTCTGTTGTAAATCATGTGTCTTCATAATGAGTGTCTTGAATAAAAATTAGAGCAAGAACGAAGCCCAAATAAAAAGGGCAAGAGTTAACGCAACAAATACTGCTGCTGAGCCAATATCTTTGGCTCTACCACTGAGCTCGTGCCAGTCATCGCTAACACGGTCGACAACCGCTTCTACGGCGGAATTAATGAGTTCGACGATCAATACCAAGAACAGGCTACTGATCATCAGCACTCTTTCGTATGTGGTGACAGGAAGGAAAAAAGCACAGACGGAAAGCACCAAGGCGAGAATCAATTCTTGTCTAAAAGCGGCTTCGTGTGTCCATGCGGCTTTCAATCCTTGAAATGAATAGCCGGTCGCATCCATGACACGGCGTATACCTGTTTTACCTGGCTTCAAAATATGACCTTACTATTTAAGCATTGGGATGGAACACATATCCCAGAGAGGTAACGAGATTAATCGTTACAGCGTGAAACATTTGTGAATAGAATCCATCGCGCGATAATTTAAGAAAAGTGCTTATTTAATCAAGATCGTAGACGGTATAGCCTTTGTGCTGGAGGCATTTACGCAATACGAGAGATTGAGTTTTGGTTGAATCATTTGTTCCACTCAAAGCACCAGCTCCAGCTCCTACAGCACCGCCGGCAGCAGCACCGACAGCCACTCCACCTAATCCGTCTTCTAGCGCACCAGCAGCTGCGCCGATCAATGCGCCTGTAACTGCCCCATTAGTGGCTTCAGATTTCGCTGCCTCTGATTTGTCGACATTTTCTGCATAGCCTTGGCAGTAAAGAAAGTCTTGTTCATATGTACTAGGGTCGACATTGGTCATGTCGACGACAGGTTTTTGGTTGTAGGCGCAAGCTGTAAGCGTAGAAGTAAGCGCCATAATCAGGATAAAAGATTTATACATGAGTACTATCCATTTAGTGTGTGAATCTTATGGATTAAATGTACACTGTTTTATTGTTGGGCTCTGTCGCTTGAGTGTATTGAAGTGTCGTCTTCTGTAAACGGGGTAGGAAGGTTAAGTTAACTGTCTGATTTTTTGAGGCTAAGTGTGAAGCAAGCTCCTCCAAGTGGGCTATGGCAAATCGAAACTTCTCCACGTTGAAGCTCCATTATCTGTCTGACAATCGCCAAACCGAGCCCAAACCCGCTCGTCTTTTTGTTGCGAGATTCATCCGCGCTGTAAAATGGTTCGAATAGATGAGGCCAATGCTTTTCTTCAATACCTATGCCATCATCATGAACATTGATGAAGCAGCGGTGCTGATCGTGTTTTATCTCTACTAAAATCTGCTTATCTGCGTACCGCATTGCATTGCGCAGCAAGTTATCTAAGGCTCGCTTTAACAATTTTGGGTCAGCAAACGCGAGAACGTTTTCTGAGTTTACTTCTTGAAGCGAGATAGCGAGCGTAGTCTCTTTTTGCCATCTCTGTCGTAACTCTTTGACTAAGTTGAATAGGACGACTTCTTCTTGAGTTTGTAATGCTGTGTCAGGACGCTCCATCTTTGCGTAGTAAAGCAATTCTTCAACCATTTCTTCCATCTCGTCAATGTCTTCGACGATACTGTAAACATACTTTTTCTGTTGTTCAGTTAAGGTTGAATCCGATAACAAATCTGCTTGCCATTGTAAGCGGAAGATTGGGGTACGCAATTCATGTGCAACGGCGTTAGTTAGCATTTTATTGCTAGTGATCAAGCGAGATACTTTATCGGCCATCGTGTTAAAGCTTTTGTTTAACGTCCCAACAGACTTAGCGCTTGAGGTACTAGCTCGAGCCTTGAAGTTACCTGAGGCAAACTCAACGGTCACTCTCTCTAGCTCTCGAATCCGACGGCTTAAGAACCAGATCAACAATATGCAATACAGAGCAAATCCAGCTAAAAAGAACAACCAAACGATATTGTCATCAAAGTTGGCTGCTTTAACCACAGGACTATTCGGATTATCGCTCATTTTAAAGATAGGCGTGCTCGCATCTAGGCGGAACCAGATATCCCTTTCTTCATCGTAAGCGACGTTAACGGAGGTATCACTTTCAAACGCCTTTTTGATGTCTGTTGGAAGCTCTTCAAGCGTATGAGGCACCAACAAACGATGGCTTGATGTGGCAAATTGTTCCAACTGTTGTTGAGTATATTCTAATCCGTGTTCTTTATAGATAGGGTAGATCAGATCGTGAAAAGCTTGACCCTCATGCTCTTGTAATAGGTAGTCATAATCTGTGTTTATCTCATAAACTAAGAACTCGTATCCCCACAAGCTAGCCATAAACAGAATGATAAGGCCAACAAAGCTTTCCAGATAAATCCGTCTCATTATTCATTCCATGCATCAGGCATAAATAGGTAGCCTTTGCCGCGAACGGTAATGATTTTTTGTGGTGAGCAAGAAGCATCGCCTAGCTTCTTTCTCAGTGTCACTATGCGATTATCAATGGTGCGGTCTGTTCCATCGTATTCAATACCACGTAGTGTTTTGGTCAGCCACTCACGTGATAGTGTTTTTTCAGCATGCGTAGCAAGAACCCACAACAAATCGAACTCGCCGTCTGTCAGCGCAATTTCTTCTTGGTTCATTACGCACGATTTACGCAATCGGTTTAAACACAGAACACCAATTTGTAGGCCGTTTTCGGACTCGGTAGGCGCCGCCTCTTTTCTTCTTAATAGCATGCGAATACGAGCCAGTAATACGCGAGGTTTGATGGGTTTAGTAACAAAGTCATCTGCGCCTATTTCTAATGCGGCGACATGATCGAAGTCATCATCACTTGCTGTCAGCATCAACACTTTGCCTTTGTAGCATTCTCGGATTTGACGACATACACTCAGACCATCTTGCCCGGGTAGCATCAAATCTAACAGCACCACGTCTGGTTGTGTGTCAATAATCGCATTAGGTGCGTCCGTCCCATTGTCGATACATTTGACCTGAAAACCTTGTTCAACAAAATACTCACCCAACATAGTTTGTAATTTGGGATCGTCTTCCACAATGATTAGAGATGGTTTGATTTGTTGTGCGTTCATTTAAGTGATGTATACAATATTTAATATCAATGGAACTTAAACAAATTTACGAATTATTTCAAATAAAGCTTTCTCAGAATAAGGTTATCGGATGAGTTAACTGGATAAAATTGCCAATTAATGATTTAAATCTAATCACCTATCACATTTAGAGAGATGCAAAAAGGCGCAACGTTTGCGCCTAGGTATGGAATCTTAAAGCGAAATTACCGCTTATTCGGTGGTACACACGACGCTGTTGTCGCTGCCAAATGCATTTGGAACGTAAGCATCAGCTTGTGGGTCATTTTCCCACTTCGCGTCATCGAGCAAGTAACGGAACTGAACATTCTGCGCTTTAGGTAAGCGGGTTTTAAATTTAAACTGACGACTTTTCTTCACTAATTTCATCGGTTCTGGCTGCCAGTTGTTGAAGTCTCCAGCAATTTGGACAGAGTCCCACTGATCTTTATCTAGCTCGAACGTGACTTCGACTTCATCTTTTGTCTTAAAGAATCTCTTTTTAAGCATTGATCTTTCCTTGTTCGTACAAAAACTGTTCTAACTATTACTCGTGTTTCATAATGATTTCAAGTTTTATCGAATTGTTGCTGGTATCTGATGAGGGGAGTATCCGAACGGTGAATAGTTCGTTGTGCTGGTTTCGTGTACTGAGGGAGCGTTAGAGAGAAAATTCACTAGCCTAAAATGGTCAAAGAACAGAGTTTGTTAGCGAGCCGAGAGTCCGTATCTTGAAGTCAAACCGTTATCATGTATTATCTTAAATCACCATTTTCCTTGATGTAGCTATGTTGAAGTTTAACCGTACATTGTTGACTGCGATAGTTTGCTTAGTTGCTATGCTTTTGAGTAGTGTCGCTCCTGTGGCGCAGGCTTCCGTTCCGATGAAAACAATTGAAGTACGCGATCTTATTGTTCAACAGGCTGCTCTACACAAACAACTTGGCGTCAATGACGACTGCGTAGAATCACATCACGATGAGTCAGCCATCAATAAGGCACAACAATCTCACACGAGTTGTAGCTCTTCCTGCATGGTCAAAATTCCCGCCAACTTATCTCAAAACGACTTACTGCTTCTTCCTTATAGCCTTGCCTTGATTGGTAGGCCTCTAGTCGAAAAAGTAGTGACAGTGATCACCAAGCTTTATCGTCCTCCGATTGTTTAATTCCTCATCTCAAATTACTTGGGGTTTACCCCTTTTTACCAAATGAAATGATTTGGCATTTGAATGCCACAAGGAAATAAACAATGAAAAAACTACTTGCCTTATGTAGTGCACTTTTACTGACTTTTACCGCTCATGCAGCGCAATTTGAAGAAGGGAAGCACTACAAAGTTCTGGATGTAAAGAAAGCATCGAAACCTGTTGTGACGGAATTCTTTTCTTTTTATTGCCCACATTGCTACAAGTTTGAGTCGCTTATTGAGCGTTTAAAACCTGCTCTGCCAAAAGAGGCAAAGTTTGAAAAGGTGCATGTGGGGTTCATGGGCGGAGATATGGCGATTCCGATGGCCAAGTCCTACGCGACGATGGTGTCGCTAGGAGTTGAAGATACAATGATTCCTGCCATGTTTGCCCAAATTCATCAAAAGCGACAAGCGCCAAAAGACGAAGCTGAGCTGAAACAACTGTTCGTTGATAATGGCGTAGAAGGTAAGAAGTTTGATGCGGCGTACAACAGTTTCGCCGTAAACTCAATGCAGAAAGGTTTTGATAAGCAATTCTCTGCCAGCACGTTAAGAGGGGTTCCGGGTGTGGTTGTGAACAATAAATACATTGTTTTGGCCAACGAAATTCGTACTTACGACGAGTACAATCAATTAGTTAATTACTTATTGACGCTGTAACTGTAAATAGCATTGATGCTTAAAAATGGCGACGGTAGAGTCGCCATTTTTTATGCTTATCACTTTCGTATTATCTAAGAACGCTTGTACATGCTTGAGTCGGAACACTAGTCATAAATATGGCATGCGGATAAAACAAGCTAGCAGCAGTGATTGCAACATTACATGGCTGAGCAATCGTGGTTTTAATCACATTGGTAAGCACAGCGCCTGTATTATTTACTGTTTGAGCGGCGGCTTGTTGTGCCTGGTAAGACACGCAACCTGTCGTTGCATTGATCATCGCAGTGCTAAACAAAAGTTTGCGAAAAAACATATTCATATCCTTTGTGAATGCTTTGAATTACTTATATGTGGATTGATTCATAAATGAAACAAAACAGTGTTCAAAATATGTGTGCATTCACGAAATGAACATTGTTTTATAAAAAGACGTTTTTTTGTGATCTTAGTACTGGACAGACCAGGTTATGAAACTAAAGCCAATCCGTGCATTACGATTACGCCGAAGGTCAGTTTGCTCCTCATTCCTTGATATCCCTTGGGTTCGGCGTCTTGTTCGACTTTCCTCACGAGCTTTTCTGCATACCAAACAGCAAGGTACCCAATTGCTAATAGTAGGGTTGCGACTGCGTAATGTTTGTGGCCCTGCAGTAATGCGCCCCAAGCCAGTAAGACAAAAAGGTTGCTGAGAATTAATACATTTCGGCTAAGGCGATGGTAGTAATGCTCAATGCCATTACCCCAAAGGATGCCGGATAAAAAACTTAATATAACGGCGCTATATGCGATGAAAAATTGCTGACCACTTAAATTGAAGAGTGAGATGTCAGTGAAAATCAGCCCTAAACTAAACACAAATGGAACCAGGCCTAAGTAACCGAGTTGTAGCATGGTTGAGCGTGTTGTCATGGTCGTCACCTTATAATTGTTGCTCTATCATATTGGTAAGCGTAGTACTTGTCGGTGATGTGGAGCTTGGAAAAGTAGCAATAACTTTACCTTCAGAGCTAATTAGAAACTTGTAGAAGTTCCATTTTGGTTTTATGCCTGCTTGGTTAGTAATCTGGTTGAAGACTGGGTTCGCATCTACACCTAATACTGAAGAGCGAGCCATCATTGGAAAGGTTACCCCGTAATCGAGATAACAGACTTTCGCTGTGTTTGTTTCGCTTCCTCTATCTTGTCGAAAGTCATTGCTCGGGAAACCGATAACGGTGAAGTTTTGGTCTTTGTAAGTTTGATAGAGGGTTTCTAACTGTTCGAACTGAGGAGTGAAGCCGCACTGACTTGCTGTATTGACGACTAGTAGTGTCTTTCCCTTAAAGCTTTCGCATAGATCGACTTCTTCCGTTGAGTTTAACAACCTTTGCTTACCTTGAAGAATATCAGGGCACTCAGATGCAAGAGCAAGCGAATTCATGGAGAGAAAGCTAACGAGAGCGGCGAGTTTCAGTAATCCTTTCATGGTGTTGTTCCCCTTGTTTTCAATAAGTATAACTACTCAAGTGCAAAGAGGATCGATCAAAAAAGCCGCACAAATGCGCGGCTTTTTTCAAGAGCTGAGATCTGACTATGCCAGTTTCAACTCGAACTGGTTCAGGTACATTACCATGTCTTCAATCGTCAGTACCGGCATGTTGTGCAGGCGACCGAATGCTACGATCTCCGGTGCCTTTGCCATCGTGCCATCTGGATTGGTCACTTCACACAGTACGCCAGCGGGTTGAAGCCCTGCCATTTGCATCAGATCAATCGTACCTTCTGTGTGACCACGGCGAGTCATTACACCACCTGGACGTGCGCGCAGAGGGAATACGTGACCCGGGCGAGCAAGATCTTCCGGTTTTGCGTGCGGGTTTGCCGCCGTTTTAATGGTCGTTACGCGGTCTGCTGCTGAAACACCCGTTGTTACACCAACTTTCGCTTCAATAGAAACCGTGAATGCGGTTTGGTTTGCGCTGTTGTTGTTTACCACCATTGGAGGCAGTTCCAGTTTGTCTGCTTGAGCATCTGTTAAGCACAAACAAACGATGCCGCTACATTCGCGGATCATCAATGCCATTTGCTCGTTAGTGAGGTGCTCGACTGAATAAATGATATCGCCTTCGTTTTCGCGATCTTCATCATCAAGAAGCAGTACGCCACGGCCTTCTTTTAAAGCGATAAGTGCGTTTTCAACGCGAGTAATTGGGTCGCCGAATTCGGCAAGTAGTGATGACTGATTCATGGTTAACTCCTAAATTTCACCAGAATCAGGGCGGTATGAGAGATCGCCGTAAAATACGATCAAAAAGAAGTGCACCAGCATTCTTAGCGATCTGACTCGCTATGCTGGTGTATTCTTATTCTCTTTCATCCGGACTATAACCGTCGGCTCTGGCATCTCACCAGATCTGCTGACCTCGACGAATCGAGCGCTCGCGGGCTCACTTGAAAAAGTATACCGCCGGTGGGGAATTTCGCCCCGCCCTGAGAACAATTAAAAATGTACCACTTCATCCAAGTTGTGAAGAAGTGGAGCTAGGATAGTACTGCGAACTGAATAGCTTGGAAAGTCGATTCCATCTGTATGATGGAAAAGTGTGCTATCGACGGAAATAATCTGTGCGAATAAAGTGATCAATCTGCTGCGGCACGAAGGTGTTGTAAATCAGGCTCGTATGCGTTTGCTTCACTTCGATATGATCTTGCATACCGTCCAGTCTTGTCTCTTCTACGGTAACGGTACCGTCCGACATGGTGTTGTCATTACGGATCAACAATGGGCGAGCGCCAATCGGCATCGTTCCTGCGATACTGCCGAGTTTTTGAGGGAAATCCCAAGCGTCATCATGTTTGTTTAATCCGTGGTGTGGCGAATTGCCTAAAATTGCACCCAATCCGAGATCTTGAATTCGACCTACAATGGACGCGCCTTTCAGAGGCGAACCGATAGCGACAACATGAGAGATTAAGTTAGTGCTCGGTTTTCTGTTGGCGAGATAGCGCTTAATCATCAAGCCTCCCAAGCTGTGTCCCACGAGCACGTTTGTGGTCAGTGGATTAAGCGAATGATCAATAGAAGCAAACAGTGAAGACTCATCGATAGCAACAGTGTTATAGCTGAGTACTTGCGTTTCGTATCCGAGTTTTCTCAGCTTTTGGCTAAGAGGCTGCATGACCAGCCCATGCATATAAAGACCATGTAAGATGATGATTTTCATAATACCTCCTAGATTTATGACGTTGTAGATATCCTACTCTAATTAACAAAGAACTACTTGCCCTTTGTGGTGCATATTTACGTTTTGCTGCAAAGTTTGATCGGTATAGCAAGCGACTCAGCCCAGTAAATCCTGTACTTGTTGTTGTAATTGATGACGATTTAAAGACGCAGGACTTAACACTTCACCGATAACAACATCCACTTTTGACCAAAAACGAGTCGGTCGTTTTGTGAGAGCATGTCCGCCTTTGTGGCTGAAAAAAGAACCCCAAAGCCCTTTTAACGCCATAGGGATGACAGGAACAGGGTTACGTTCAAGGATTTTTTCTACACCTGGGCGAAACTCACCCAATTGACCGTTAGACGTTAAACGACCCTCAGGGAAGATACAGACAACCTCACCGTCGTTAAGTGCTTGTTCAATCTGTTCAAATGCTCGTCGGTAAGTGTCGGCACACTTACGTGGAGAACAGATCGGGATAACACCGGCATGACGGAATACATATTTAAGAACAGGTAGCTCGCTGATGGACTTGTCCATCACAAAACGAACCGGGCGAGTAGAGGTTCCCATCAAAATCAATGCATCGACATAGCTAACATGGTTAGCCACGATTAACGCAGCACCTTGTTCAGGAATATGTTGGCGCCCCTTTACGTACACACGATACATACAATGGCTGAGTAAATAACTGATAAAGCGTTGTGTAAATTCCGGTACTTGGCGATAGACATAGATCGCCACGAAGAAGTTACCTATTGCCATCATGGCAAACAGTTCCACAATAGAAAGCTCTAGTACGCTGAGTACAACGATCGAAACCAAAGCAGACACCACCATAAACAACGCATTCATGATGTTGTTAGCAGCAATGGCACGTGCACACTCCCCTTTGTTTGAACGAGATTGGATGAACGCATAAAGAGGAACAATAAAGACACCGCCGCTTACACCAACAAGGAACAGGTCAATCATGACGCGCAGATGTTTGGATTCAGCAACGAAGTTTTGCACATCATAAAAGTGCACCGGAAGTGATAGATAACTTGGGACTGCCCATAGCAAGTCGACGCCAAAGACTGTCAGACCAAGGATACCGAATGGCAAAATACCAAGCTCAACGTGGTTGAAAGAAAGTTTTTCACACAACCAAGAGCCTGTAGCGATACCAATGGAAAACAATGCCAACAGTAAAGAAACGACAGTGCTATCTGCGAACAAATGTTCGCGTGCGAAGTTAGGGAATTGAGTTAGGTAAGTCGCACCCATGAACCAAAACCAACTGATAGCTAGAATAGACATCCAAATGCCTCTCTGCTTTTTTGCCACTTTTAACGTGTCCTTTAGACCAGAAATCGGTTCAAATTTCGCTTTGTCATTCGATTGGCTAGGCATCGCTGGAATATTCACGCTGCTCATGAACCCAAGCAAAGACAAGGCAATCACGGTACAAGAAGCAATCAAGGTACCATTAGGAATGGATAGCAGCAGGCCTGCACTAAGCGTACCTATAAGAATCGAAAGGAACGTGCCCATTTCAACCCAAGCATTTCCTTTAACAAGCTCATTTGGTTTGAGCGCTTGTGGTAGCAAGGCGTATTTCACGGGACCAAAATAGGCCGATTGAGTGCCTGTCATAAACAGCAGAACCAGCATCAGCATGGCACTTTGGGTGGCAATAGCGGTTGCTGCGCAAGACATGATAGCCAGCTCGATGAGCTTTAGACGTCGGATTAATTTGGCTTTGTCCATGCTGTCAGCGACGGCACCAGCATGCGCTGAGAATAGAAAGAAAGGTAGGATGAATAAGCCTGCCGCCAAATTAACGAATAGATTGACGGATATTGGTAGGTTATCAATTTGGCTGTATGTCACCATCAATAACAGAACGTTTTTGTAGATGTTGTCATTGAGTGCGCCAAGGCATTGCGTCACAAAGTAAGGAAAAAAGCGTTTTGAGAAAAACATACGGGCCCCGATTAAACAAAGTCGAATGAGATGGGAGCACTTTATGCTCAATGAACGATTAAACCAGCTTTCTCTTTCAAGTGACGTTGTATGCCACCAAAAGTAACGAAATTCGTTACTTCTATTTCCATTTGTTTATTGAGTTACTAATTGCGAGACTTCTGAGTAGGTTTTCTTTCCCATGGTTCAAATAAAGGGAACGTCCAGCGACGCATCGCAATAATCAGAGAGGTGCCGTGTTTTTCGTCCATATCGAGAGAGCTATCACTTTGGCAAGCCTGATAAAACTCATCGATGACCTTTTGCAGTTTCTGTTGTAGCTTCTTGTTGGTTGGTACACTCATCAATCCTGTTGCCATGGAGAACTTTTCATCTTCACCAGAAAAGTAGCTTTGGAAAAAGGCGTCTTGAACTTGCTGTTGGAAGAACCGTTGAATAGGGCCGCCCATCTGCCACTTAAATGTCGGAGATATACGCAAACGAATTTTGTTATTTGGCTGCAAGTCGATGATGTTCAGCCGATCCAAATGAGCAAGCTTTTGCACCAGTTCCAACTCATTGAAGGTATATTGCTGAACGATTTGTTCAAACTGATAGCCATTTACAACACAGATCGCCACGAGCAGCAGGGCTTTATCGTCAACCAGCTGCTTTTCTTGCTCTAACGTTAGCGACTCTAGACCTTTATTGTGCGCAGCCGCGAGCTTAAATAGTTCCGCCATTTCTAAACCAATCAATTGGCAAATTCGTTCTAAGCGCTCAAGGCTAATGTGCTGACCTTCAGCGAGTAAACGTTTGACGCTTCCTTCACTTAAATTAAGGTGTTGTGCAACATCCGCATAATGCAGCCCAGCTAACTTTAGTTGGCGTTTAAGCTCTTTAATTAACGTATAGCTTTCTGACATTTACGCTGTTACCTCGTCGTGTAACTGCTCTAGGTACGTTTGCATAAAGGTTTTGCGTTTTTGCGCTTCGCGTCTCGCTGACTCCGTGTTCATGGTTTCAGCGATTTTGAATAACTTGGTTTGAAAGTGATCCAGAGTGAATTGTTTATCGTTAAGTTCACGTTCTTCGGCAAATATATCGCTGTCGTTGTAAAGTTGCGCGTTAAATTGAGTGCTGACTTGAATGCATCGCGTCACGCCAATTGCGCCTAAAGCGTCCAGACGGTCGGCATCTTGGACGATTTTGGCTTCCAACGTATTTGGCCTGATGTTTGCGCTAAAGCTGTGTGCCTCTATCGCATGAGCAATGGCATCATGATATTGCTGCGGATAATCGATACTCTCTAAAAATGCGACCGCTTTTTTGGCTGCGATGATTGAGCTCTCTTTGCGATTTGGGTGATCTTTCGGGTAAGTAAAGCAATCATGCAAATAGGCAGCCGGTAATACAATCGCGATGTCTGCATTTTCTTCTTTGCAGAGCTGTTTCGCTGTTTTGACCACGCGTTTTACGTGTTTAAGATCATGAGCTGCATCTACTTGCATCTCTTGCTGCATAAATTCCAAAAATTGCGGTTCTATCTGGCTTAATGACGTCATGGTTCATATCTACAACTAAAATGAAGTCAGAAGTATGCCCAACGCTTAGAATAATTTCCAAGTGCGATGGTGTAATTGAGATTCAGCCACCAGAACCTTGTGCAACGTTTGGTACTGAGCCGTTTTATATGGCCTTTCAATGTGTTCAGTGGTTTATGAGACAAGAATAGACAGAGCGAGCAGTGATGTTTACCAGTAGAAAAAAGGCCTGACGATGTCGTCAGGCCTTTTTCGTTTCGCCGATCTTTTTAGCGTTTGAACGTTACTTGCTCTGCTTGTTCAAGATGAATATGAGTTGTCGCAGGCTGTGTTTCTGCAATCACTTTACCGTGACGAACAGAGTAACGAACCGGCACTTGGCGACGTACTGCGTCAAAACCATTTTCTGCGGGAAGAATCAGTAAACTACCTGGTTTGCCTTCTTCAATGCCGTGCTTGTCTTGAATGTTCAGTGTACGTGCTGAATTGTTGCTGATCAGATCCAGTGAGTTGTTGATTTGGTCGTAACCCATCACCTGACACACGTGCAGACCCATATGCAGTACTTGCAGCATGTTTGCAGTGCCTAGTGGGTACCAAGGGTCAAATACATCATCGTGTCCAAAGCAGACGTTGATGTTGGCATTCAGCATCTCTTTCACTCGTGTTACGCCGCGACGTTTTGGGTAATCATCAAAACGTCCTTGTAAGTGAATGTTCACCAATGGATTTGCCACGAAGTTGATACCGGACATGCGTAATAAACGGAACAGGCGAGATGCGTATGCACCGTTGTAGGAACCCATCGCTGTGGTGTGACTGGCCGTGACTTTATTCCCCATATCAAACTTGTGCGCTAATGCTGCCAGTGTTTCAACGAACCGAGATTGTTCGTCATCGATTTCATCACAATGCACGTCGATCAGGCGGTCGTATTTTTTCGCTAACTCGAATACGTAGTGCAGCGATTCAATGCCATATTCGCGTGTGAATTCAAAGTGTGGAATCGCGCCAATCACGTCCGCACCTAATTTGACGGCTTCTTCTAGCAGCTCTTTGCCATTTGGGTAAGAGAGAATTCCTTCCTGCGGGAAGGCGACGATTTGGATATCTACCCATTCTTTCATCTCTTCACGCACTTCTACCATCGCTTTTAGGGCAATTAGGGTAGGGTCTGAAACATCGACGTGGGTACGAACGTGTTGTACGCCGTTTGCTATCTGCCATTTTAAGGTTTGTTTTGCGCGCGCTTTCACGTCTTCAATCGACAGCATTTCTTTGCGCTCAGCCCAACGTTCAATACCCTCAAACAATGTGCCAGAGATGTTCCAGCTTGGCTCACCTGCGGTTTGAGTTGTATCTAAGTGAATGTGTGGCTCGCAGAAAGGCGCAACCGCCATACCGCCTTCAGCATCGATGATGTCACCGTTATGACTAAGCTCCACATCGTTGCTTTCAATGCGCTTGAATTGACCATCTTCAATCAAAATTTGCTGCAGACCTTCTTGTCCTTTTAGCGTTACGTTTTTGATCAGTAGTGTTGTCATGATGGTTCCTTACGCTGGCTGTGTAGCCAGTGCTTTTTTGTTGAGAACAGGATTAAGAATCAGGAAGCTAATTGCGCCGCCAAGTACAGCGTTAATCGGCACTACGCCAGGCAGGAAGTGTCCCGCACCAACGCCAATCACGACAGCGATAATGCCAGCCCAGTTAACGTTTTGGAATTGGGCGGCTTCAAAGTTTGCGTAGCGTTTACGGTTCGTGAAGAAGTCAGCGATGATCACACCGCCAATCGGTGGAATTGCCAAAGATAAGAAGGTCAGCCAGCCAACAAAGTTATTGTAGAGCCAGAGAGCGCAAAGTGTGCCAACAAGACCGTTCGCCATTGAGATGTATTTACTTGGTAAGCCTGTGATGTTGGAAAATCCAAGACCCGATGCGTAGAGCGCGTTGTCGTTGGTCGTCCAGATGTTCAAGCCAAGAACGATGATAGCTGGAATAAGAAGACCTTGCGCGATCATCACTTCAGAGATGTCTGATTGACCCGTCACCGACGCACCTGCCGCGCCAAAGATAAACATTAACGAGTTACCGATGAAAAATGCCACCATGGTGATCATCACGGCGCTGCGCGGCTTTTTACCAAAGCGTACGAAATCCGCCGTTAATGTACCAGCACTGACAAAAGAGCCGACAACCATCGCGAGAGCTATTGAAAAATCGAGTGGCTCGGTTGGTTGAACCTGTTGTAGTTCGCTTATACCGCCAACACTATTTACTGCCTCGATGACAGAGTAGCCGCCAAGTAGCGCAATGGCAGGAACGGCAATTGCTGACAACACCATCAGTGCGGAGATGCCAAAGTAAACGGTCGCGGTCATGAGCAAACCGGAGACGAGGATCAAAGTATTGGTATCGATGCCCGTTGCTTTGTGCACCGGAATCGCAAACATCGCGACACCAACTCCAAACCACCCAACTTGAGTACCGCCAAGAAGAGCAGAAGGAAGCCAAGAGCCTTTAGAACCAAAAGAGAAACGAGCAAGAAGGTGAGTAGAGAGACCAGTAGAAGCGCCGATGTAACCGAGGAAAGAAGTGTAAATACCGAGGATTAGGTTACCGATGAGAACAGCGAGGAAAAAATCATTAAAGGAGAGCCCAGTACCGAGAGAACCCCCAGTCCACATACTTGCGGAGAAAAAAGTGAGTCCTAACATCACCATTGTAAGTGACGCCACGCCTTTTCTGGCCGTGTTAGGAACTGGTCCAAGACTGTAGTTATTGTCTCCAGCCATTATTACCTCCGCACATTGAAATATTAAATTATAGCACCTGATTTTCAGGCAAACGGCGCGTATTATCGTGATGTAAATTTAATAGTCAATGATAAAATTGCAATTTAAACGTTTGCTTTGTTTTTGATGTGTATTTTTTCTTTTAATAACAATGGTTTGATTTTTAAATTCTAAAGGTGGAAATTTTGATTTTACGTATTTTCTATGATTTATAGACAGGTTTTCTATGTGAAATGAATGTTTTGAATTGCTATTTGTTTTTATGGATTAAATTTATCTATAACTCTGGATTGTTCAGTCGATTTCTATGAAAAGAAAACGATTTCATGATGAGGTTTTTGGTTTGGACGTTATTTGTTCTTTTCTTGGGTGTGTTTTCTTGGTTTTATTTTATGTAGGTGATTTGTTTTTGTTGAAGCTGGCATTTCTAATGGTTTAGTGGGCGAATATTTGAATTTTATAAACAGTAAACAATCTGTTGTGGGTAAGAAAAGTACAACCGAGCTCGGTCAGAGGATAAGAGGGCAATAGCCACATAAAAAAATAGCCAACCGCAAAGAGTGCGATTGGCTTATATACATGTGAACAAAATCAAGTTCACTAACAACGTCAGTTGGCTAGGTGACCCTCGGCTTAAGAAGGGTCGATTTATATAATGCAGTTACTGTGCCAACTTTAATATGCCCTAAAATACGTAGTTTCTGTGACATGCGTTGCTTAAAGTTTGAGTGTGTTTGCAATTTGCAACTGCGTTATGCAATTTGACTCTATTATGCTAATGATTGATTAATAAACAATGAACCTTTTAAAGCATGACTAAACTCGCCGTTCCTAAAAAGGCGAAAAAACCAACTACATCTGTCACTGTTGTTAGAATCACCGAGCCAGCCAAAGCGGGGTCCAATTTAAACTTATCCAGAATGATGGGAATCAGCACACCAAATAAAGCTGCGGTAATAATATTGACGATAATGGCCAGCGCGATGGTCCCACCTAGAACCGGAGATTGAAACCACAATCCGGCGAGCCCGCCGATGATTAACGCCCAAGCAATGCCGTTCAGAGAGCCAATACCCAACTCATTTTTCAATAGCTTGAAACGGTTACCTGGGGTGATCTGATTAAGCGCCATCGCACGAATCATTAGAGTGAGCGTTTGGCTGCCAGCAATGCCCCCCATGGATGCAACAATTGGCATGAGCACCGCCAAAGCCACCACCTGCGCAATTACATCTTCAAATAGTCCGATAGTGACAGACGCCAAAATCGCAGTAAGCAAATTGATGCCTAACCAAACACCGCGCTTTTGCGAGCTTTTTAATACTGGCGCAAACAAGTCATCGCCTTCATCCATACCTGTACCGGCCATCAAACGTGCTTCGTAGATTTCACGCTGTGTACTCAATGCAAACTGCCAATCGACTTCACCGATCAGTGTTTGGTCTGCATCAGTTACAGGGAGAGCGGGCAGTGTGCTGTGTTCTAATGCCTCTACCGCTTCAGGAAGCATCATTTTACTGTCTAGAACCGTCACAGCCTCAATAACGAGTGTTTTTAAGCGAGTATCGGGGTCACCACGTAAGATATCGAAGTAGTTGACCGTTCCACGATACTGTTTATTACGATTAATCAGATACACCTGTTGAGGCGTGTCGTAGCTATAGCGCTCCATTAACTGCTTAGCTGTCCCAATCGTAATGTTGAAGGGCAGGGTGATGATCTTACGTTCAGCCCAGTGGCCGAGTTCTTCATCAGCATACTCGTTTGCTTGATCGTAAAGTTCCAACTCATCTTTTTCTATCAACGAGAGCGCTTCGTTGATGATCGACTCTGGCAACGAATCGGCCCATTCGATGAGCGACAAGTTGTCGAGTTTAGCGAGAGTGAGCTTTAGCTCGACTTCAGATAACGCATTGATGATAGAGAAACGTACGTCCGCACGCATTTCCGTTAACACGTCGATATGTAGCTCTAGTGGTAAAGCTCGCCATAAGCGAACACGATCGTCGATTGGAAATGCTTCTAGAATCAGGGCAACCGCGCCGGGCTCGAGGCCCGCTTCAATAGATTCATTGAGCGTTGCGACTTGATCCGCTTCTTCGGCTTGGCCAATTTGCTGGATTAGAGTGGAGAGATCTTGAAACTTGCTCACCGAGTACCCCGATAGTTAATTCGTTTTATGGAAGTATGGCATGTTATTGAGATGCACAACTATGCATCTTAACCTTGCTCAAGGTACTTGAAAGTAACAGAAAAACAATAGGCTATTTGCTGTTGATGGTGAGATATGGCTGTACCAATTGGCGAATGTTCACTTTTGCGCCAATACGGGCTGCCAGCAAGTACATTCCGCCTATTTTTCTGTGCAAAAATAGGGCATCTGCTGGTGGAGTATGCCAGTATTCTTGTTCCATGCTTAAAATAGTGCCAGCTTCGCGAAGCTTTTGTGCTAAGCCACTGGCTTTAAAGTCATAAGGCTCATCAACTAACATCGGTTCACATGCCATTTTCACTAGATCGAGAATCGCTTGGCGCTGGTCTGGAAGGATGGTTTGGCTGAAGAAGCCTATTTGTTCAAGCGCATCATTTAAGCCTTGTTCGTCATTATTCACGACAGACGCAAAAGCTTGGCGATAGCCGGTACTGAACCGTTCGCTGTATTCGCGGGTCGCCCCGAAATCTAGCAAGCCGATTTGACGAGTGTTTTCGATATATAAGTAGTTGGCGAAGTTTGGGTCGGTTTGTACCATCTTAAATTCGAACAGCTCTCGAAACAGTAATTCGAGTAGGCTGTGCATGACAAAATCCCGTGTACTCTGATCATAATGTTCGATTTGCTCAATCGGGCTACCATCAATGAATTCCATCGCGAGAACGGAGTCTGAGCAACTTTCAGTATGAATCTTCGGTACGACAAAATGAGGGTGCTCCTTCAAAGCGTCATGATAACGAATGGCAAATTGTGCCTCTCGTGCGTAATCGGCCTCGTCATGTAGCTGCTTTTTCGCTTCTTCGAGCAATCCTTTGTAGTCGACAGACTCGGGAATCAACCCAACGACCTTGAGCAGTGTACCGACATTATCGACGTCGCTATCGATACTTTTCCGTATGCCCGGATATTGCACTTTGACGGCTAGGTTATCGCCCGCATCGCTGTAAGCTTGGTGCACTTGTCCTATTGATGCACTGGCGATTGGTTTGAAGTTAAATGACAGAAACTCAGCTTTCCAATTCGTTCCTAGCGAACTTTCCATTACTGCGTTGAGTTGTTTTGCAGGCATTGGGTCTGCGTTGGAACGAAGACGGGAAAGAATATCGGCAAGTTCAGGTTCTAAAACATCACCAGCATCCATTGACAGCATTTGACCAAGCTTCATTGCAGCGCCACGTAGGTGAGCAAGTTGGTCAGTTAAACGCGCGATGTTCTGTGGCGTCAGCAAGAGGTCTTTCGCTTTTGGTTTGTTGCCTTTGGCTATCTGCTTCGTGCCTTCTGTAATCACATTGCCTGCGACACGGGTAGCAAGTGAAGCGAACTTGCTGAATCTTGAGATGCGATGGGTAGGTAGGCTTCTTTCCTTTGCCGACATGAATCTTCTCCGCTATTTACTAACTAATTGTTATACGGGAAAAGGATATGTTTGGATACAAATGAAAAGAAAACCGCCAGCGTAACTGGCGGTTTGCGAGTTTAGATAGAGTAGAAGAAGTACAGTTGAGACTTCATTCGGATGATGATCCCGCGAATCACATCTAAGAAGGCCATGAAGCCTATCGGTTTTTCACCGCTGACCCATGCCAGGCCAACAGAGCCAACTGGGATATCGTAGCCTTCTGGCTCATCAATCTTAAGACGAACAAAGTGGTGTTTGTTCTGTAAGTTCTTTCCAGTGGTGACACGTACGGAATCATCGAAACCCAGTAGATTACCTTGTGACTCACCTGTTGCTTCAACAATGCCTTCGACGGTCGCTGAGAAGATCTTACCTGGGTAAACGGACGAAGAGAATTCCGCTGGCTGACCCGGTTTGATGTTACGAATCGCCTGGTGGTTGACTCGCATCAGCACGTACTTCTCGTTAGTGTACATGTTGATACGCGGCATCATCGATACACGCTGACCTTCACGCAGGATAAAGTTGGTGACAAAGCCATCTGTTGGGGCATGAACTTTTGTGCTATTCAAATCCCATTGCGCTTTTGCAATTTGCTCTTCAGCTTGGCGCAGTTCGGCTTGTTTAGTTTCAACTGCAAGTTCCGCTTTATGAATCGCCAGTTTTGCACGGGAAATATCGACTTGTTTCTTCTTGATTTGAGACTCAAGGGTCAACACGTTGTGACGTGCCATATCAACCGCACTCGATTGTTTGTCGATATCGCTTTCCGTGATGGTGTTGTGCACCACTCGGTTTTGCTCAACATAACGATCTAGCATTTTTTTCTGCAATTTGTAGTCAACTTTCGCCGCTTCCAACTGGCTCTTAGATGTTTCTAGATCTTGCACTAGCGCCTCGTGGTTAGCTTCTTCAATCTCGATGTCGCCTTTTGCCGTAGCTAATGCAACGCGAGCAGAATCAGCGGATACGTTCGCTTGATTTAATGCGATTTTGTATTGCGTTGGGTCAAGTTCATAAATGAGCTGACCTTCTTTAACTTTCTGATTCGGCTCAATGTAAATGTGGTCAACTTTACCTTTTACATTGGTTGAATCTGGACGCAATTGGATGTGTGGTGACTGCACGACAGAACCGCCGGATAAATCCATCGGGGTGAAGTTAATCAAACCTACCCAGACGAACATTAGCCAACCCAAGCCGCCAAGATAAGCGAACGATTTGGTTGCTTTGTTCCAAGGCATGCCAACCAAACGCAACAGATAGATGAAGAGTGCCCATACCGCTAAACCTTCTAACATTATGCTTCCTCTTTTGGCTGTGTTTCTGTTTGCGGTTTACTTTTCCATGTATCACGCAGATTGATGATGGCTTTTTCCATATCAACGAATGCAAAGATCACGGCTAGCACCCAAACCCAGTGCCAGACAAACCCTATCCAGGTAAGCGCAGTGATGAGCCCTATCTGATGATGGTCTTTGCTGTGTGCTTTATTGATAGGTAATTCATGGATTTTCCAAAAGCCGTAACACGCGCCCGCGACACTCGCGATTAAAACGACAGCAGCGACAACATGTAACGCCGTATCTGCGCCTGTACCGACAAATGGGACACTCAGTAAACTCATTAAACACTCCTCTATCAAACTGTTGGTGTATTGTGATCTGAATTTGATTTGCGGCTTTCTTTGTGACAGATTCAATCACTATAGGATTAAATTTGATGTAATTGGTTATGAAAACGGTTCGGTTTATTCGCGCGATGGGCATTCTAAACATGCATAACCTCGCGTTATCTAAATACAATTTGGACTCGGATGAGTTAGGGATCCCAGCATCGGTGTTTCGTAACCCAATGACACTGATCCCGCTAAAAGCCGTTGCGGAATGGTATCGTTGTGTTGAACAAGCCAGTGGTGACCCGGATGTGGTGTTGAGTCTCAGCCGAGGTATTGAACTGCAAAAGCTAGGGCCAGTGGGACGCTGGTTATTCTCCGGCAATGATTTGGCCAGTACCATTCGGCGAGTGAATTATGGTGTGAGCAACCTACAATCAGGGGCGTTTTTTGCTGGCGAACAGTCGGGTAAAATCATCAAATGGACTTACCACAACCCGTTTATAGAAACGTCAGTAAAGGTGCACGATAGTATCCGCTGTGCGGTATTTATGATTAAGGTGTTACGCGAATTTCTTGGTAAAGATTACCAGCCTTTACGTGTCAAGGTTTCAGGCTCGAGAAAAAATACTGAGCGATACCGGGAATATTTCGGCTGCGAGGTGGAATGGAGTCAGCCAAAAACAGAGATATGGATCCCGGGAGATGACCGACTAGCTTCTCGCCAAGTGAGCCATCGAGAAGACAACCGTCTAGCGATGAGTTTTTCCGATTTGGATGATTTGCTTAATATGCCCGACCCAGAAGATGAGTTGAAAGTGATTTATGAAGTGGTGAATTACAGCAGCCATTATGGATTGCCAACGTTAGAGCGCGTGTCTTCTCTGCTTGATTTATCTGAACAGCAGTTTCAACGTCGTTTGCATAAATTAGGGCTCAATTTTTCGACGGTTTCTGGCTATGTATTGAGTAATATTGCAGCTGGTTTGTTGAGTAAGCGCGTGAGTATTGATGACATTGCCACGCGCCTTGGTTACACCAATGTGGCGAGCTGCAATCGTATGTTTAAGAAACATCGTGGATTAACGCCCAAGCAGTATATGGGAAGATTAGAGAAGTAGTGCTCCACTTATTTCTATGAGTACAAGCAATAAAAGCCCTCAAAAAAGTAGAGGGCTTTGTTTTTTTGTGTGTTGTTGTTTTATGTAATGGCTATTTTTTAGGGCGCCAACTTAGTGCACTTGCAACAGCGCCGATGGCAACTACATCCTTTTTTTGTTCGCTAAGTTCAGGGAGCATCTGTACCGCAATGGTACCGTTCGTCTGCACAGCGGCAATTTCTTGTGTGCCTTCCTTAAAGCTATAACCCAATGGAATGTCTACCGCCATCATGGCGTCAGGACTAGTATGTACAGTTTCTACATTAAAGTGGGTGCTACCAATACGCACTACGCCTGTCTCTTTCTTCTCAAAGCTGATGTCGATGAGAGCGGATTTTGGCTCCATCGCAAACTCACCGACTTTTTTACCATCTTGAGTAATGTCACAGGTGTAAGGATCATTCCCACCAAAATCGACGCCCATGTAGTTAACCGACATACCGCCTCCAGTGCAGTTCAAAAGCCAAGTTTCCCCGCTGTCGATACGAGTCACTTCTGCGCCCATTGAACCTTCTTTGAAAGAGATACGGTTAAACCAACTTGAGTTAGAAGCACTGCGTGAATACTTGCCTTTGTACTTACCAGCAAAATCAAAATGGCCATCTGCACCGAATCCCCAAAAATCACCGTCGGTTTTGATCAGCATTTCTGGTTGTGCTTTTACGGCATCAGTACGATCCATGACGGCTAGGCCACCACAACCAACAAGGAGCAAGGGAGCGAATAGAATAAGTTTCTTCATGTTTTTCATTGTTTATAGCTTGGTTACATCTAGGGTTTGGTCGGTGAATTGGATGTTCTGAATGTCGTACAACTCGTCAGTGCCTGTATTTGGGCACTCAACAGAAACACTCTTTGCTTTGATAACAGTACATTCCGCCAGTTTGTGTGGCACGATATAGGTGTTGATACCGCCTTCACCATAAATGCTGTTGTCTTTGCTGTTGCCTTCAAAAGTATTGTTTTGATCATTACCGATCACATTCATCGCGTCGTCGCCAATGATCTTCACTTTTGTTAGCCATTGAGATTTGTAGGTGTACGCTTCTATCAAACCATCTTTGTTGGGAGCCATACGGAAGGTAGGTA
Organism: Vibrio sp. PBL-C16; assembly: GCF_034321865.1. NCBI lineage: Bacteria > Pseudomonadati > Pseudomonadota > Gammaproteobacteria > Vibrionales > Vibrionaceae > Vibrio > Vibrio sp. PBL-C16. The sequence continues at coordinate 1,749,048 of NZ_JAXLNY010000001.1, forward strand.
CTGTGCCTGGATTTGTCTTTTCGGTGTAGAGCTTGACGCCCGCAGAGTCGATATTCGCGGTATATTGCAAGTATCCGTGGAATAAGCCACTGATCCAATCAACGGCTTGTGGATCTTGGGTTTGCATTTCTTCACGCGTTAACGCTTGGTAGCCATCTAGACCATGTCCGTTTGCTTTTGCTACACCCATGTAAGCTTCAAAAGCGGCAGCAAAATATTCGTGAGAATATGAGGGGCCCGTTTGTTTCACACTTTCAGGATCGAAGTCGTCCGATTTCCAATCGTCCCAGTCATACTGAGTAGGGCGCCACACCGTCGGTTTGCCCGATTTAATATCGTTATAGATTGTTAACGCATGAGCTTGAATGTCATTTTGCAGTGCCGCAGTCTCCGTGTTAGGTGCAATACCTTGCGCTTGGACCAAGTGTAAAATTTCTTCAAAAGCGGCGTCTCGTTCGGCTTTTTTGCCAAGATTGGCGCAGTAATCGGCAAAATTACTCATGTAATGGCAATCGCCTTCAACTGTCAGTTCTCGATACATTAAAGATTGGCTATTCCTTAGCCAGTTTGGTGTTTCTTTACTAGTTACTAATGTTGACGCGATAGATGTGACAAGTGTATCCATATCATCTTCGCTAAGTACCATCATGCTTACAACAAACTTTTCTAGAGAACTCGTATCAAAAGAGTGTGCTAAGCCCGAGTTTGCAACTGCATCGTTCAATTTGTCTTGGCGAATCAGTTCGTTGATAAAGATTTTGGTTAACATCTCATCATTCTGTTCGTCGTTTTCGGTCAGCATTAGTGTGGCATCACGCTCGGCTAATGTCTTAGCGATACGAGACTTGTCAGCACCGTACTTAGAGTCTGGTTGGTTTGTGAGAAGGTGTTGGATGATTTTGGCTGCACGAAAGATTTTTTCATTATTCGCACCGTCATCAACAGCCACAATGTGAAATGTATCGTTGTTGTTTGCTTCGGAAAGGGAGATTTTCACATAGTGGGTGAAGCCCGAATCAGCAGCCACTTTTAACTTGGCTGGAAACTTTGTAGAAACGACAGTTGGGATTGTGACAGTGCTCAATGTTGGCATTGGTGGAGGTGTTGTTTTCGATGGTTTCGGATTAGATTCACTGCCGCCACAAGCAGTTAGACTTATCGCGCAAAATATGGCTAAAGGTGTTAATTTGGAATATCTCATTTCATGTTACTCGTAGACTTTATTAGAGCAGGAAACTTAGAAGCAACATAAAGTCCTGTCTATATAAGCAAACTAAGTCATATATGTTGATATTATTTTTTGGTAAGACCTATTATTCGATATATTTAAAAATATAGTGGATTTTTATTCCGAATTTTATTTTCTATGTGAAGCTATATTCTGATAATGAATAAAACCTCAGGTTATTGCATGGCTTTAGGGGTATAGAATGATTAGGATTATCGTATATGTATGGTTTGTAAGCGTATGTAAGCCTGCGTTTTATTAAAATTATCATTTAAGTAGGTTGCGCAGTATAGGACGAGCGATATACTCCCTCCATCATATTGGTGGAGTAAATGATTCATGGTGGGTAATACAATCTTACTGGTAGAAGACGACTCAGAGATTGCTCGATTAACCAAAATGTACCTCGAAGCCGAAGGGTATACGGTAACTGTCATCGATAACGGTCAAAATGCATTAGAAACGATTAAGGGGCTCAAGCCGGACCTAGTGCTGTTAGATTTGATGTTACCAGGAAAAAATGGCGCAGAAATATGCCAAGAGGCGCGTAAGTTTTATCATGGTATTATCATTGTTTTGACTGCGACCGATGATGAAATGAGCGAGGTGAGCTTATTTAAGTTCGGTGCTGATGATTACCTTACCAAACCGATAAAAGGTAATATTTTGCTCGCCCGTATTGAAGCAGCGTTGCGTCGCTATTGTCGTCAAGTTGATATCGTTGAAGAAGAAAAGCTGAGCCGATATGGCATTAGTCTTTGTCTTCGTCGCTCCCAAGCATTTTATTTGCAAAAAGATATTGGTTTAACGAGTTCTGAGTTTGAAATTTTAGAGCTCCTGATGCTGAATGTCGATAAGCCAGTATCTCGTGAATCATGTTGCCGTCTTGCCAGAGGCATTGAATACTGCATTACTGATCGTTCGATTGATATGCGTATATCCTCACTAAGGAAGAAATTCTCTAAGGCTCATATCCATACTGCTACCATTAAGACCATACGTCACCACGGCTATATGCTGACAGGTAAATGACGCATGTTTTCCCTGTTTACTCGTCTATATGTGGGGTTAGTTACTGGCCTTGCGCTGACTGTTGCTTTGTTTCTCTTTATGGGGGAAGAGTACATGCGCAAAACAGAAGTCGGTGTTTTTTTGAGTGATGGTGCTTATTTTGTCGATCAATACATTGAGCAACGAGGCACTCCGGATTCTCTCTATAAGAAGTTAACCGAAAACGGCAAGCAAGATTTCTTTATCTTTGATTTAACATTGGTTGAAAACTGGGACGGATCACCGCCTTGTCGAGATTGTAAGCTGCTGTACCGAATGCAAGGGATACCTGTTTATCTTATTGATGGCAGTACCTATGCCGCGGTATTCCCTTTACCTAACACCTCGAAGAATTTAGTTTTCAAAGAAAAAACGGACTTCTTTAGCCCACACGTTGATTGGAATGAAGATTCTGAGATTGTATTTATACTTACTCTGCTTTTGGTTGTTGTATGCAGTTTAGGCATTATGGTTTACATACCTGTACGACGTCTTGACCGCCAAATTCGGCAACTAACGGCTGCGCAACAACAATTTGGTTCTGGTGAGTTGAATACGCGAGTCGATCTAAAGCAATTTTCGCAACCCGTGAAAGAGCTCGCCCAAGGCTTCAACTGCATGTCTGAAGAGATTGAGAGACGAGTGCGCCAAACACACATCTTTACTCAAGCTATTCCTCATGAAGTGCGCACTCCGCTGAGTCGTATTCAGCTAGCGACGGATTTAGCTCGACGCACGAGTGGTGAAATGCAGGCAGAGTTACATGACGATATTGAACGATACGTTGATGTAGTGACGGATTTAACATCCGACATCGTCATGCTGTCTCGCTTGAGTGTGAAAAACCACTCATGGATCGATTCTGTTGAAACCATGGAACTGCCACTTTGGTGTAAAAGCCGCATGAATTACCTAGGCTTAGAGTCCGCCATGTTGAGAGCAGAAAATGAACTCGCGAACCAATTGATTCACTTTCAGCCTACTTTGGGTAACCTCGTCCTCGATAATTTACTGCAAAACGCCAAGCGTTACGGTGAATCCTGCGTTGAGGTGACGATTCGAACGGTAGCGGATTGCTGGAGCATCGATATTGAGGACGATGGTCCGGGCATCCCTGAGGCGATGCGAGAAGAAGTATTTATGCCATTTTCGCGCTTAGACAAAAGCCGCAACGCCGACATGAAAGGCTTTGGTTTAGGGCTTGCCATCGCTACCAGTGCAGCGCGGCAACTGGGGTGGGAGCTTTCTGTCGGCGAGAGTCACTTAGGCGGCGCACGTTTTACGGTGCTTATTCCTGCCAACGGTTAGAGTAGGCACTGCGGTAGTCTGGCTCTGCGATACCTTCATACAAATCGTCACAAGATTGCAGCGGACCTACGACGGTTCGGTAGGGTAGGACACCTGCCCAAACAGGGATGTCCATGTCTTCCGCATCGTCGTTGACGCCAAAATTGCTGATTTTCACTGATGCCTCCGTGAGCGGGATACGCAGTAGCATGGTGGCTTTGAGTTCTTTTTCATTACTCAAACGGACTTGTTCTGTTCTCCCCGGAGCGATCTGTTCAATAAAGTGATTCAGCAACCTGTCTTTCTCTTGGTTATCTTCCACCACCTCAAACTGGCCAAAGACCACAGCACTGCGATAATGCGCACTGTGGTGAAACGCACTTCGAGCCAATACCCAACCATCAAACAAAGTAAAGGTTAAGCACGTTTGCACTCCTTGTTTGAGTGAGCGTAACAGTCGACTGTTGTTGGCACCATGGATATACACGTAATCATCGACACGCCATGCCAGCATAGGGATGACCACAGGGCCTGACTCGTTGGTTATCGCAATATGAGCGATTAGGCTTTCATCTATGATGGCGTGCAGTTTGCTAACATCAGAGACGGCTTTATGTGCGCCTTTCTTAACTTCCGTTCTATTGGTGTTGGATAGCATTTTCTCTCCTTGTTTGCTCACGATTACGAGCGATTGATCCTCATTCTTTGATTGCAATGTAGCGTTTAACTGGTAGCTTAAAGAGAGCCACTTTTAACTAATGGATGGATCCAGTTTGTCTTTGATTGATATCGGTGACCTGCATTTAAAAGACAGTGATGGAACGCGTCAGCAAGCGTTGTTTTTTGCTATTCGCAAGAAAATTGTTCAAGGACTGTGGATGAAGAATGGGAAGCTGCCTTCTACGCGGAAGCTTTCACAAGAGCTTAATCTAAGTAGGAACACCGTGATTTCTGCCTACGAACAGTTAGTGGCGGAAGGGTACTTGAACAGCCAAAAGGGTTCTGGTTTTTATGTTGCCGTAGAACTGCCAGAGCAGTACTTGCCTGAACCTAGTTCAGTTCAGAGAGACTCATCACCGAAAGCTCACTTTGATATCAACCGCGCATTTGCACCGGGTGTGCCGGATTTGGACGCATTTCCGATGGCGCAATGGCAAAAGTTACTCACTCGCCATATGTCTCGTACTTGCTTGTTGGGGAATCAAGATATTCAGGGTAGTTGGGCATTGCGCTGTGCTTTAGCTGACTACCTCGCATCAAGCCGTTCAGTGAATTGTTCTCCAGAGCGCATTATTATTACCTCTGGGGCGCAGCAAGCGTTGTCGATTGCGACGATGGTAGTGCTCAAACAAGGTGATAAGGTTCTGATGGAGCAACCAGGTTACGCGCAAATGCGGAAGTTGATTCAGTTCCAAAACTATCAATTTGAGCCTTTGTTCGTAACAGAGAAATTAGGTTTTGATGTGGAAGCGGTGACCTCAAGCGATGCCGATGCGCTGTATATTACACCAAGTAATCAATATCCGATGGGTACCACACTCAATACCGAGCAAAGAGGAAAGATCATCAACTGGGCGGTCGAACAATCAAGTTGGATCATCGAGGATGATTATGACAGCGAATTTCAGTTTGCTCATCGTCCCTATACCAGCTTACAGGGGCTAGCAGCTCAAATGGGTCGAGATGATCGTGTGTTGTATGTGGGTTCCTTCAGTAAAGTGATGTTTAACGGATTGCGGCTTGGCTACCTTGTAGTTCCTGAACGTTCAGTAGAGCAATGCTTAGTGGTTAAGGATGCGTTAAGTGGTGATTCGCCGACGCATACACAAGAAGCATTGGCAGACTTTATTACTGAAGGTGGGTTATTACGTCATATTCGAAAAATGCGTCGACTGTACAAAACTAAGCATGAACAGATGCATGTATCCATTCAACAGCATTTTGGCGACCGTGTTTGCGTCGTTAGCCAAGCGGCGGGGCTTCATGTTACGTTGAAATGGCAAGACGGTATGGATGAGCAGCGTTTTATAAAACTAGCAGAGCATGAAGGGATCATCTTGCGACCTTTGAGCTATTATGAACACCCAGATTTTCAAGCACGTCACTGGCATGGTGCCGTGCTTGGTTACGGCAATATCGCGTTAGAGAACATAGACGCTGGTATCCAACGTTTAGCTCACATATTTCGAAATGGGAAGCGATGACTATTCAACTACACGTGTTTGTCGCTTATGTCGCCACTGTTTCCAAGGCAGTAAAAGTAGAGTAAAAATGCCAAGTGCATAAAACATTGACCAGCCTAAACATATAAAAACACCGGTACAAAGCAGTAGGGACAGTCCCGCAAGTGTTTTACCAAATCCTCGAAGCAATTTAAAAGCGGCTAACATCGCCAACATGTAAACCAGAACGAATACGCTGTTTGCGAGTTTTAGGAAAAACTCCAGATCGAGCTGTGATAGGGTTCCTATCACACAAGATATCAATAATATACCGCCAACTAATATGGTGGCTGAGAAAGGGACACCACGACGCGAAATCTTGGCTAGTGGACTAGAAGGACGATGTTCCCGAGCTTGAGCCCAGACCATTCGCGCTAGGCTCTGTGTGTATAAGTTAACGCTCGCGAAACAAGCGGAGAAACCTATCAAGCTGATTATCCATTTGGCTCCATCGCCTAGTAGTTGGGCACTAAGCCAGGGGATGGATGCGTTATCAAATTGAGCGTTACCATACGCGCCAAATTTTAAAATAACGACAGAGCATGCCCAATAGGTAGCCCCTGCTACAAAACAACCGACCACAATGGCAATAGGGAAATCTCTTTGAGGGTTTTTGAACTCTTCCCCCATATGGGCAAAAGCCTCTATGCCAACAAAACACCAGAACATCACGCCTAACGCTGCGGTAATAGGCCAAATTGACTCTTGTGTGATGGCGGGCATCACAAGATCGGCGCTGTTAACGTCGCCTTTCCATAAAAATGCGCCAACAAGTGCGAAGACACTCAAAGCAATAAGAGTTTGTAAATGACCTGATGATTTTGTGCCCATCAAGTTGACGAACACAAGAAGTACTACCGTGAGAACTTGTGCAAACAGATTGTTGCTAATAGGCTCTGGCAATATTTGTTGTAGAAAGCCTGCGGCGAGTGCAATCGCGGCCGGAACCCCTACCGGAATGACACTAACAAATAGCCAAGCGACACTACTTTCCAGCTTGGCGTTAAAGGCTTTGCGTACAAAAAAGGCTGTTCCGCCCGCGTTGGGGTATCGTTTACCCAGTTGAGCAAAAGTCAGCGCAATAGGACAAATCGCGATGAACAATAAAATCCAAGCCCATAGTGAAAAATGGCCAGCTATACCTGCTGCGATAGCCGGGATCATAAACAGCCCCGTTCCCATTAATGTGGTGGATAACTGTGCGATACCTGATGTGAGTGAAATGTCTTTTTTGAGCTCTTCCATGCGAATTGATTCATCCAATGTTATGAGGCTTATTACGAAAAAGCTTGTGGCTTCTGGTTATTTCGTTTTATGTGTTTAAGCGATGCTATTTATGTGCTGAGTACTTAAGTTGGGAATTTGATTTCAATGTGTTATCTATTTTCTGTTGAAATGGATAACAGCACTCATCTCATGCCCGCCAAATAGCATATCCAAAATGTTAATAACAAAATGATTTACTAAACCGTCAATATGACGGTTGTTTTAAATAATTCCAACAAAATGTTGGTTTCTTATGCAGTTAGAATCGGTATAGAATGAGAAAAATAAGGAAAGCTTGGTAACGGTATGGACAAGTTTGATCATAAGATTGTGGATCTGCTCAGGCACAACGCTCGGCTGTCGGTGACTGAAATTGCGGATAAAGTAAACCTTTCTCGTTCTGCGGTAACGGCCCGTATTCGTAAGCTAGAGCATGACAAAGTGATTCTAGGGTATCACGCTGAAATTGCGCCTTCGGGTGGGGATTCGATTTGCGCCTATTTTGCCTTAAAGTTCGATAAATCAACCTCTACGTATTATTGCGAATCATACGCGGACGAATTATACAAAATTGATGGCGTAAAATGGTGTCATGCGATCAGCGGTGAGACGGACATGATGGTTTTTGTCGAAGTGCCTACTATGGCTCGCTTGAATGAAATCAGAGATCAAATTCAACGATATCCAGAGCTTCGAAACCTGATGACTCATACCGTCTTAGCTGAATTCTTTAACACGACTGGGAACCTGTTTGTGAAGTGACCATGAATGGATGCCATGTTGAAAACCCTTCTGAGCGAATATGTTAAACAACATTAATTTGAATCTACTTAGATCCTTGCATGTACTTTTAGAGGAGTGTCATGTCAGCCGGACCGCAGACCGTTTGCACATTACGCAGTCTGCCGTCAGTCGACAGCTTGCACAATTGCGCGATCTGTGTGGTGACCCACTGCTTATTCGTCAAGGTAATCAACTGATACCAACGCCACGAGCAATAGCGTTAAAATCAAAGCTTGATGCATTACTGGCTGAGTTTGACCATTTACTCGATGACCAACCTTTTGAGCCGCGGCAGTGGCAAGGTGAGCTTGTTATTGCTTCTAGTGACTACGTGGCGCAATACGTATTGCCCGATATTGCCTCTCACTTGGGTGAACAAGCGCCACAGTTAGATATGGCGTACCGACTGTGGCAACCCAACTTTCTTGATAAACTTCATGAGACGGGCATCCATATCGCGTCTTCTATGTATCCAGAAAAACCACAGAGTGTGTCGAGCGTTAAAATTGGTGAGGATTCATCAGTTTGTTTGATGAAATCTTCTCATCCGTTAGCAAAGCAGGACCAGATCAGTATTGAAGACTTGATTTCATATTCACACATCAAAGTGACTGGCGGCGGAGACAAAGATTCCTACACTGATTTAGCATTGAAAGAGCTAGGGCACACCCGCCACGTTACCTTTAAGGTTCCATTCTTCTCTGCTGCGATCAATCGCTTAGTTGCAAGTGAGCACCTGATGGTGGCTCCTGAACATATTGCCGTTAACCTCGCTAAGCATTGGGACTTAACCCATAAAGCATTACCACTCGAAACACCTATTCATCAATATTGGTTAATGTGGCACCCCAAATACGACACGGATCCTGCGCATAAATGGGTGCGAGAAGAGATTCGCTCAGTAATGCAAATCTCTGAATATTCCATTCGCTAATACGTACACCGTTTAGCCATGACTTGAAGTCATGATTAGTATGAATAACTTTGATTTCTAATTATACCTCTTCCGTTGATAGAGTGAGCGTCAAAGAGGGGAGATTCTTATGACACTAACAGTTTGGTTATCACTTTTTACCGTGTGTTTATTAGGGGCTATGTCACCAGGTCCCAGTTTAGCTATTGTCGCTAAGCACTCGTTGGCTGGTGGACGTATCAATGGATTAGCTACGGCTTGGGCTCATGCGTTTGGCATTGGTATATATGCGTTTATTACCTTGATTGGGCTCGCTGTTGTTTTGCAGCAAAGCCCGATGCTGTTCAAGACGATTAGCCTTGTGGGTGCGGCATATCTTGCGTATTTAGGGTTTAATGCTTTGCGTTCAAAAGGTGGTGTGGCTGCGAAGTTGGAGTCAGGTGAGGAAACAACGGTAATCCAGTCTGCGCGAGAAGGCTTTTTTATCTCGATTTTAAGTCCCAAAATTGCTTTGTTTTTTATCGCATTATTCAGTCAGTTTGTCGCGCTCGGTAATGATTTGAGTAATCAGATGATCATTGTTGCCACGCCGTTTGTTGTGGATGGGCTTTGGTACACCTTTATTACCCTAGTGCTATCGAGCTCTAAAGTCGTTGACAGAATTCGCTCTAAGGCAGTGTTGATTGATCGTTTGTCAGGAGTAGTACTCATGCTGCTGGCTCTTAGAGTGGTCGTAACGGTATAGACAAGCTCGCAAGACAGAAATACTAAAAGCAGCCCGTGTGGCTGCTTTTTTGTCTACTCTCAGTAACCCTTACACAATTTACGTAATTCTGACGCTAAATGTTGCTAAAATTAATATTATCAATAGTGTTACTTTGGTTCATATTCTCATTTGCTGTGAAAGCTACTTTCCAACGCATTGTTATAATGAGAACGATAGCCACTTAACGTTAATACTAACAGTGTCGCATATTAAGTCGAGAGTGCTTTATTGGATAAAAACGGACTTTCCTCTTACTTACCCTATGAAAGGGGTAGAGACTTCATGACCGTTTAGAAGGTGAGAGCAATATGCAAAGAATAGTAGATTTAGCTCCAGTAGTAATTTTGACCAGTGTTTGCAGCGTTGCCTGGATATTCTTTTCAACAAAGAGCATTTGGGTGTTTTTTGAACTGTTTGTATTTACGATGCTTGGCTTTGGCCTTTTGTACGGGTTACTACAAAAGGCTGATCCTAAACACTTTGACTTTGTTTTAAATCACATCGATGAAATTAAGAAGGAAGGCAAAGATGCTTGCCTAAGCGGCGCTCCGAAAGAATCCAACCCATACTCTGGTGTCGATGGTGATTTATGGGAGGCTGGTTACACAGCCTCCTACAACAAAAAGATAAAGCAATAAACCGCTAGGTGCTTATTCAATATTGTGCTTTTCAAAAAAGCACCCTGCCATTTTAAGGACAGGGTGAAAGCAAGAAGTTTCTCAGGAGCGGTCGGGGGAGAGAAACTCATCTAAATCTTATTTACTTACCGGCGAACCTCTTCAAATTCACCTTCAATCGCATCTGCTTTACCTGTATTAAACTCATACTCTTCGTGCATTTCTCTCTGCATTTTCTTGACGCGCTTTTCAATACGTTTACCGGTAATTAATGCTGCGATGGTCAACGGAATCGCAATGATCAAGCTAAATACTAACGTAAAAAAGCCGGTAATCAGTGCTAGTGCAGTTACAATAATCCGATTCATAATCATGACCTCTCTGTAATTTATGTGCTCAGATTAATGCTGTGAACATGAACAAAACATGAATGCTGACGTTCAGTTTGTCCGGAGAGTGTCAAATGAATGAAACGAAAAAACGCCTGAGGGTGATCAGGCGTATAAACGGGGAAAAATATTAGTAATGCGCATGGCGCTTATTATTTAGAACAAATATGAGATATTGTCCGCTACGCTGTGTGGTTAACGTTGTGGAGCAATGTTCACCTATCGAGGGAATGTTTGGTAACGAACACCCATCATTTGTTCCATACAGTGCACAACTTGGCAGCTGTAACCGAATTCGTTGTCGTACCAGATGTAAAGTACACAACGCTTGTCTTGTGCGATAGTCGCTTGACCATCTACGACGCCTGCATGACGAGAACCAACTAAGTCAGTTGATACAATTTCTGTTGAATCGGTGTAGTCAATCTGTGCCGAAAGCTCAGAGTTCAACGCCATTTCACGCAAGTAATCGTTCAGTGAATCACGGTCTACGTCTTCACCTAAGTTTAGATTAGCGACTGCCATAGAAACGTTTGGTGTCGGTACGCGAATCGCGTTGCCTGTTAGCTTGCCTGCAAGCTCTGGCAATGCTTTAGCAACTGCTTTTGCCGCACCTGTTGAAGTCAGAACCATGTTTAGCGAAGCACTACGTCCGCGACGGTCACCAGAGTGGAAGTTGTCAATCAAATTTTGGTCGTTTGTGTATGAGTGCACGGTTTCAATATGGCCAGAAAGAACACCATATTTATCGTTCAGAGCCTTAAGGACTGGCGTGATTGCATTTGTTGTACAGCTTGCCGCAGAGATGATGGTGTCATCTTCTTTAATTACCGACTCATTTACACCGAATACAACGTTTTTGATGTCACCTTTACCTGGTGCTGTTAGCAGTACTTTCTCTGCGCCTTGACACGCTAAGTGTTGGCTCAGGCCTTCAGAATCACGCCAAACACCTGTGTTATCAACAACTAGCGCGTTATTGATACCGAAAGCTGAGTAATCCACTTCGCTTGGGTTATTTGCGTAGATGATTTGGATGTAGTTGCCGTTAACGATCAGTGCTTTACGCTCTTCATCGATAACAATACTACCGTTGAACTGACCGTGAACTGAGTCACGACGCAGCAAGCTAGCACGCTTCTCCAAATCGCCTTTTTTACCGCCACGAACCACAATCGCACGTAGTCTTAGTGGGTAACCTGGACCACTTTTCTCAATGAGAAGGCGAGTAAGTAGTCGACCAATGCGACCGAACCCGTAAAGAACCACATCACGCGCTTTCAATGAAGAATCTGCGTCGCGAGCACCATCAAGTGCAGTGATAAGGAAATCGTTTAGAGAGCTTGTATCGTCATGTTCATTCCAGTACATAGTTGCCAATTGGCCAACATCGACACGGCATGAAGAAATGCTCATTTCACAAAGCGCTTGAATAATAGGCATCGTGTGCTCAAGCGAAAGTGGGTTACCGGTATAACGTCTTGCAACGCGATGAGTTTTGAGAATGTCTATAGTAGTAGCATTAATAAGCGTTTTACCAAACAGAACCACTTCGATTCCTTTTTGACGATATAGCTTACCAATTAGAGGGGAAATAGATTCAGCAATCGTTTGGCTAGTTTGCCAGTCTTGGAGATATTTCTCTGGACTCATTGTTGTATTAGACCTTTCACGTTTTGGGGGCTAACCATACTCTCTGCTGTTGCCTCTTCGGCAGCGTGCAAGAGTGTGGTGGGTTATGTAATCGGGTTGTAATAGTTATGTGTGCGGATTCTAAGGTCGGAGTCCTTATTCTGCTAGGAAAATTAAATCCAGTGTAAAACACTACTTAAGGGGACGTTAGTGGTGGATTAATGTGACTAAAGCAGTGGTTTTCACGTATTGACATTTAGAAAGTAACTTACTTTTTTTGCGATGATAACGTTTGCTTTCAAATTAGTTTTGTTGACAAAAATGGATATTTTGCATTTTTGTGTGATTTGACTCGATAAGGCAACTCAATAGGTAAACATACAATAGATGATTTCCTGAAAAGTGATGCGACTCTTAGTTGTGAGTGAAACTTTATTGTTTGCATCCAACTTTAAGATCAAAAAATATGACTTGAATCACAATTGCCACTTCATTAGCCGATGATAAAACACTCACAATAACCATAATCTAGGTAGGTGAATGTTGTTTGAAAGTAACAATGTCGTATATGCCTTTCAATGCAAGAAACTAGTCTAATATTAAATAAACGGATGAAATCAACCATTAGGCTGATGGATGTTGAGATTATCAATAAAAACACGCTTAGCACTCCTCGCACTATTACCCGCTGTGGTAATAGTGGTGTTTGCAGTTCAGCAGTTTTCTGATAATGCGTTGCGCGTGAGCCGTCTCAATCAAACGGTTAGCAATATTCAAGGTTTCCAATTGATATCCAAGGCCTCCCACTTTATTTACTCCATAGAGAAAGTACGCCGACAGCCTGATCTTCAAGTCTCTGCAGCCATTAATATTGAAGAACAAGGTGAAGTTATTTCTTCTTTGCATCAAAAGTTTGTGAGTAACCCTAATACTGCTGAGTATGCTGATGAACTGAAAGAAGCCATGCTGGGGGTATTGTCAGGTAGATTGAGTGAGATGGACGACCTGGGTGATTGGGCATTTCAACAGCTCCAAAATATGTCGCGCTCTTTGTTGCAAAATCATCAATGGTATGGCAGTGACGACGGCATTCGCATGCAAAATTTTATTGCCTACCTTGCTCAGCTCTCTTTTTGGACACAGAAAGAAGCTTGGCTGACGAACCGTTTAGTCCAAGACCCTAAGAGTCGGCTAAGTCAAAGTATGTTTTATCAGGCGATTGACCGACAGCAGCAAAATTTGGATGCGTTTTTAAACTTAGGTGGGTCATACGAGCAAGTGGATAAATTGCTTGGCTTGTTTACTTCGCCGAGATATCAGAGAAACTTGGCGTCTCGCGGACAATTAATGTCAGGAGACATGTCACAAAGTGACTACGCCGCGTATTTAAAAGAACTCGATTTTCGTGTGCAGCGCTTACAAGTGCTCATTGATGGGTTCACCAAACAAACTGAGCAGTCGCTTCTCACGCAGGTTCATGAACAAAAGGCCAATATAGCGATGATCAGTTTTGGCGTCGCCTTAGTGGTTATCCTGCTTTGTTGGCTCGGATTTAGTACTTGGTTCCGAGTTAACAGCAAACTCGATGCGATCATTCATACTTTAAACGCGTTGATCAACTCCGAAGAGAAGCAAACAAAAGTCAAAGTTGATGGAAGTGATGAACTGACCATTTTTGCTCAGCAAGTGAATCGAGTGGTTGAAGAAATGCAGAGACAAACTGAAGAAATACTGCATGCAAAAGAGTCAGCAGTATCGGCTAATCGTGCAAAATCTGTGTTTCTTGCCAACATGTCACATGAAATACGCACGCCCCTTAACGGGATCATGGGCATGACAGAAATACTCTCTCAAAGTGAGTTGTCTTCGCATCAACAAGAAGTTGTTGATGACATTGACTCCTCATCTCAAACACTGCTTACTTTACTTAACGATATATTGGATCTCTCTAAAATCGAGTCTGGACGATTGGAGCTGTCACTAATAGAAGCGGATATCCGAGAAGTCGTGTATCAGTCGATGATTTTATTCCAATCCAAAGCAACATCTAAACAGCTAAAGTTAGGTATTAATTTAGCTGAAAATATCCCCATTCGCGTGATGGTCGATGATCATCGTGTCAAACAGGTAGTTACGAATCTGGTATCGAATGCGGTTAAGTTTACCGAAAGTGGGCATGTATGCGTTGATGTTAGTTATGAAGAGTTACTTGAGAAAGAACGTGGAGTGCTGACGTTTAAAGTAGAAGATACCGGAATAGGCATTGATCAAGATAAGTTAACCACGATTTTTGAACCCTTTACTCAGGAAGATGAAGGAGTGTCGAGGCAATTTGGCGGTACAGGGTTGGGTTTGGCAATTTGTTGTCAGCTTGTGTCGATGATGGGGGGCAAGCTCGTAGCAACATCTACAAAAGGAGTGGGCACATGCTTTGAATTCTCGATTGAGGTTGAAGCAATTCCGGTGTTTGGCTGGCGTTCGGAGGTGATTAATAAAGGGCTTTTGATCTGCTCAAATTACGACTACGCCGACCAAATATTAAAAGAGTGTCGCTTAGCGAAAATCAATCTCTTTGGCGTTAATAATGTGAATGAAGTGCAAGCGATAAATGATGACTTTGATGTCATATTTCTGTGCCACAGTAACGACGCTAATACCGATGAAGTTTTGGATAATCTATCATTTAATTACGATCTTCGCCGTGTGATTATTTGCCAGCATCATTTATCCACTCCCTACGAAAATGCAGAAAAAGTACATGCCGTACTCACATTACCTTTCCTTGGCAATCGATTTAAGCATGTCATTGATGATTTAGCTAAGGTTGAAAAGACTATATCAAGTGACAATGTCACCAATAATGTTGTCAGCTCTGAATATCGAGCGTCGCGCTCTCATCGGAGGATCTTAATTGCGGAGGATAATTTGATGAACCAGAAAATAGCGAGTTTTTTTCTGGATAAAGCAGGTTATGACTATTTGATAACAAGCAACGGCCAAGAAGCGTTAGAAGCCATCACAAAGGGAGAAGAATTCGATGCAATTTTAATGGACTGCATGATGCCCGTGATGGATGGACTGACCGCGACGAAAGAAATTCGTCGTTGGGAAAAGAAAGCAGGACGTGAAAAAACGATGATTATCGCACTCACTGCGAGTGTTTTGGAAGAAGACATCCACAACTGTTTTGCGGCAGGCATGGATGCTTATTTACCTAAGCCGTATAAATCGAACCAGTTATTTGAGCTCTTTAGTGAATTAAAACTCGCCTAGCTAACATTTCAACTTAGACAAGGCGTCAAAACGATAAAGCCCCACTTCAGGGGCTTAGTTCTGATTATTCATTGTTGTGCGTTGGCTTGAGCGCCTGCGAGTTTGCGTATGGTTTGGCGATAGGTTAGGTATGCGGAAACACCAGCTAACAGGTTGCCGATACAAGCGCCTAAGAGTAAACCTCGGATTCCATCCATTTGAGCGCCAACCCACAAGCACGGTAGGAAAAAGACAAACAAGCGCAGCGCTGAAATAGTGAGCGCGGTGTAAGATTTGCCTAATGCATTACAAAGAGAAACCATTAGCATACAAACCCCTAATGAACCCAAACTGATCGGCACTATCAGTAAATGCATTTCCAAGACTTGCTCCACTTGCACATCACTTGTCATCAATAATGCGAGTGGGTTTGCGACGGCAAATGTAATGGCAGCAATCAAAAGTTGGAAACCTAGAATGAATTTTACGGCAATACTGACGAGCCTTTGGATATCTTCATAGTTCTTTGCTCCAAGTAAGCGTCCAACCATTGGAGGCATAGACATTGTCAGCGCCAAGACCGAAACGATAGCAAAGAACTCATAGCGTGAACCAAGCGCCCAAGCGGCGACTGCTGCGGTTCCAAAGCTCGCCAATAATTTTGTTGCTAGCATGGAAGACAACGGTGGCAGCAGTTGGCTAATCATCGCAGGGCCCATAATGTTACCGATAGATGCAACACTTTTGGCTACGTTAAGATCTTGCCATTGTGTCGTTGCCCAGTGATTCTTTTTCACGCGAGGAGCGACGACTAAAATACCAAACCCAAAAGCGACGATGGTTGCTATTGCCGCTCCGTTAATACCCAAGTCAAATGTGAAAATAAATAGCGGATCGAGCACAAGGTTCACGCCGCTGGTTATCATCATCATTGTGCCAGGTAACATTGTATTGCCATTAGCTCGGCAGATACTGTAATAAAAATACAAAACCGCACCAGTCCATGAGCTTAATAACCACCAAGGCCAGTAACTGTCGATTATCGGCATAACAGATTCTGGAGCGCTTAATAGAGCTAAAATGGGGTAGCGCAAAAGCCAAATTAGCCCGCCAAAAATAGCGACACCAATTGAGCCGATCATCAATACTAATCCGCCCAGTTGTTTGGCATACCGACTTTCATTCGCCCCAAGAGCTTTAGAAATGACCGCTGTCGTTGCGATCCCTAGACCGACTTGAATGCCGATAATGACCATTTGCAAAGGCAGAGTGAAACCTTGAGCGGCTAACGGTAAAACGCCGAGCTGACCGATAAACGCGCTATCCACAAGCTGAAAGCTCATTAAAGACAGAACGCCAAAAAGCATTGGCCAGGTCATCGTAAATAATTGTTTTGCAAGCGTTGGTTGTGTACTTGTCGTAGTTGAAGACATAGAAAGCTGAATGCGTTAGGAATAAGAGTTAGATTGATTGTACACGGCGGTTAGTTTAGAGACAAAAATAAACCCCGAGGAAGATATTCTTGCTCGGGGTTCGAAAATCTAGCTTACGCGTTTATTTTTTGCCGCTAGTTTGCTTGTCTTCTTCAGTCAGCTCACGAATGCGACGGCTGATGTCACGACGTGCTTTAGAGATCTCAGCGCTTTTAATGATGTGGTCATCAACACGATCTTCATAGTCTGCTTTCATATTTTTGATGATTGCGACGATTTCATCGTGAGTCATTTCTGGTTTGATGTAGTCTAGAAGGTTTTCTAGAAGATCAACACGTTTACGGTTATCACGAACTTTCTTCTCGTTATCAAGAAGCTCACGTTTTAGTTTGTTTTTACGACGAGCTTGGTTAACGATTTCAAATACGCTACTCATAGTTCTCTTTCCTAATTTTATGAATATCTTCCTCGATTAAAGCACAACATCCAGTGGCATAACAGTCTTTAGATCAATAGCAATGCAGAGTTGAACATTTCTCAACCAATTGCGTTGTGTCCATATAATCGTGCTGCTTTCTTCGAGTTTTGGCCAACATTGTAGAATCCATCGATTCATTGTCATAACGTGGCCTTCACTATATTATCAACACCATTGAATGCAAAATGATGAACTTGATATGGACTCTGGTAACACTGCGGAGCAAGTAAATAGTCAAGATAATGAGCAAGTCACTCGCTCTGTGGCTGAAAAGTTAAAAACGGCGTATATCAACGCTCGCGAGCAACTCGAAATCATCGAAGTTGAGCTTAATCGTTCAAAAATAATGATGGTCGACCAAGATGGCAATTTGACGAGAGTGCCGATTCTCTCGGAGCATTGATACCTGACCCTATTCGTAAGGGGTGTCAGGTCTTACGCTATGCTTTAGCCTGACACCAACACCTGAACCGCTAACGCTTCTTGCACTGCTGTGTGAATTTATGGCGTATGATTTCGAAGCGATTTAGGTACAAAGTCAAATGCAAAAATAATAAGGAAATGCATTATGAAAGTTGAGCTAACGGCAATTGAAGCACGAGTTATTGGTTGCTTGATCGAAAAAGAAGTCACTACCCCAGATCTTTACCCCCTCAGCCTAAACGCATTAACCAACGCGTGTAATCAAAAAAGCAACCGTGATCCCGTGATGTCACTCTCTGAGTCAGACGTTCTCGATGCCGTTGATGCTCTTATTGAGCGCAGGCTCGTCAGTGACGAAAGTGCGTTCAACAGCCGCGTCAGCAAGTATCAACACCGTTTCTGTAATACGGAATTTGGTGATTTAAAGCTGACAGAGCAGGAGAAGGGCATTGTATGCTGTATGCTTTTGCGCGGTGCTCAAACACCTGGGGAAATTCGTACTCGTACTAATCGTCTCGCGACATTTCATGATGTAAAAGAAGTGGAAACGGTCCTTGAGCATTTAGCAAGCGAAGAGAAAGGACCATTAGTGGTCAAATTACCACGTGAGGCTGGTAAGCGGGAGTCGCGTTATATGCATTTGTTCTGTGGTGATGTTGATGCGTCCGAACTTGCAGCGCCTGTGTCTGCTGCAAGCTCGAGCTCCGATCGAGTAAGTCAGCTAGAGCTCGAAGTCGCTCAGCTGAAAGAAGAGCTGGATGAATTAAAAGCTAAGGTTGAGTCACTGCTTTCATGATGGAAAATACAACGCAGCGTTGGAGTGTCTACCTGATACGAAATAACCGCAACGCGTTGTATTGTGGTGTTACCAATGATGTTGAACGAAGATTCAATCAGCACCAAACCGGAAAAGGAGCGAAAGCTTTGAAGGGAAAAGGCCCTTTGGTATTGGAATGGTCATCGGATTTTGACTCAAAGACGCTTGCCATGCGAGCAGAGTACTATATTAAGCAACTAACTAAAGCGAAAAAAGAGCTGCTCGTTATGTCAAAAGCAAATATTGTCGTCGACGAACATCAACAAATGATGTTAGAGATAGTGGCACTCTGACAAGCCCTTGCTACGCAAAGATACACGGAAACCGCCTATGTCACATTGGCGGTTTCTTTTTGTTTTTGGAGTACCATGTAGGAATAAACTGACGCATAATGGGCTGGTGTTCTGTTTAAAGGTCCTGAATATGAAAAGCGCGAAATGTCTCTACGTTATCGAGACAAAGGAAGCGACTCAATGTACTTTATTTGCATCCACTCAGACCAAGAACCAATTTACTATTGAAACAGGCACTAAGAGGAAGGTAGATTACAAGAGTATAGGATGACTCGGCTAGGTAATGAATAGAGCTGAATTAGGCTCATAAAAAAGCTAAAAGAGCAGTAGATGAAAAAAGCGTTAGTATTCTCCCTGATTTCAATGGCCGCTTTTGCGCCGAATGTGCAGGCCACCCAAGTTCTTAATGGGTATTGGGCATATCAAGAGTTTTTAGACCAGTTTCCACAACAGAAGCAGTTAACTAGTGCGTTGGCTGAAGTGGTAAGAGAAACCCCTGTACCCGTAGCAAAAGACAAAAAGCGTCCACTGAAAATTTCTGTTGTTTATCCAGGGCAGCAGATCTCTGATTATTGGATTCGAAACATCGATGCGTTTGAAAAACGCCTAGATAAGCTTGATATCGACTATCAACTAAATCAAGTGTTTACTCGTCCTAATGCAGATATAAAGCAGCAAAGTTTGTCTTTAATGGAGGCGCTGAAAAGCAACTCCGATTACTTGATCTTTACTCTAGATACCACAAGACATCGTAAGTTTGTTGAGCATGTCTTAGATTCAAAGAAAACCAAGTTAATTTTACAAAATATCACCACACCTGTTAGGGATTGGGAACATCATCAGCCGTTTCTTTATGTTGGTTTCGACCACGCAGAAGGAAGTCGTGAATTGGCCGTTGAGTTTGGCAAGCGTTTCCCTAAACATAGCCACTATAGTGTTCTCTACTTCTCAGAGGGCTACATTAGTGACATCAGAGGCAACACTTTTATCAACCAAGTGAACCGCGATAATCAATTTAAACTACAATCTGCTTACTACACCAAAGCAACAAAGCAATCTGGGTATGAAGCAGCAAAAGCCAGTTTGGAGAAGTATCCGGACGTTGATTTCATTTACGCGTGTTCTACCGATGTAGCATTAGGTGCTGTTGACGCTCTTAAAGAGTTAGGTCGTGACGATGTCATGATCAATGGTTGGGGCGGCGGTTCAGCAGAGTTAGAGGCGCTTTCTAAAGGGGAGTTAGACGTTACCGTTATGCGTATGAACGATGATACAGGTATTGCAATGGCTGAGGCCATTAAGTGGGATTTAGAAGGAAAGCCAGTTCCCACCGTTTACTCTGGTGATTTTGAAGTCGTTACCAAATCGGACTCTCCAGAAAGAATTGAAGCATTAAGAAAACGTGCATTTAGATACTCAGATAATTGATGACAACTACATCAAAAACAAGAAAGCGTCGCTCACTGTCGACGCTTATTACCAAAATAATTATTCTCGTACTTGCTCCGATCATTCTAGGCATCTTTGTTCAGAGTTATTACTTCTCGAAGCAGATTATTTGGCAGGAAGTCGACCGAACCAATCAGCAGACCTCTGCCCTGATCCTGAACATTTTTGATAGCCATTTTGCAGCGATTCAGATTCATCACAACAGCAATTCGAAAAGTGATGTTGTATTGGATTTTTATACAGAACGTGATGAAGAGGCACTCAATTACTTTTTCATGAGTATTGACCAGAGTGATCCTTCCCATACACCAGAGTTTCGTTTCCTAACCGATCATCAAGGTATTATTTGGGACGATGGCAACGCGCATTTCTATGGCATCAACAATCTGATACTTAGCCGACTTGCCAGTCAGGTGACCTTTAGCAACAACTGGTATTATCTACCCTCACAGACCCCGATGGGAACTCGCCATCTGTTACTTCGTCGCGTACCCGTTTTACAACCTAAAACCGGTGAAGTGATGGGGTACTCTTACAATGTTGTTGTTTTAGATAATAACTTTGGGTTGATGGAAAGGCTAAAAAATGAAGGCAACGTCGACAATGTTGTGTTGGTCGCTAACAACACACCATTGGCAAGTTCATTAGTAGGAGATGAGGCTTATCAAATATTTGACGTACTCAAACGACGAGAGTCCCAGCACAAGCTTGACCAATTATTGATCATCAAAACCCCTATTGAGGTAAATGCCGCCGAGACTGACTTGTGCTTGCTTACTGTGCAAGACAATCAGAGCGTGGTGACATTGCAAATCCAACACCTGCTAGCAATGCTAGCCTCAGTTATCGGTATGGTCATGATTGCGCTAATGACTAAAGAATGGATCGAGAATCGTGTAGTTGAAGAGTTAGGATCCCTGATGGCATATACCCGCTCGGCTCGTGAAGAAAAAGGATTTGAGCGTTTTGAGGGGTCAGATATTGAGGAATTCGATCATATTGGTTCGACACTAGAAAACACTTTTGAAGAGCTTGAAGCACAAAAGCGGTCTTTCCGCGACCTGTTTAACTTTGCGTTATCACCTATTATGGTGTGGTCTGAATCGGGTGTACTTGTCCAAATCAATCCGGCAGCACGCAAAGAGTTAGTCATGGAAAACGATGTTGAAACCATGCACCCAGTGTTCAAAGGTTTCAAAGAAAAGTTGATGCCACACCTTCGCATGGCGGCTCAGGGAGCTACGTTGACAGGCGTTAATGTGCCAATTGGAGACAAAGTATATCGCTGGAACTTATCGCCGATTCGAGTTGATGGAGATATTAGCGGTATTATTGTTCAAGGTCAGGATATAACCACGCTTATTGAGGCGGAAAAACAGAGTAACTTGGCGCGCAAAGAAGCAGAAAAATCTGCTCAAGCCCGTGCCGACTTTCTGGCTAAAATGAGCCATGAGATCCGAACGCCAATCAATGGAATTTTAGGGGTTGCTCAATTGCTAAAAGACTCTGTGGAAACAGAAGAGCAGAATAACCAAATTGACGTACTTCGGCATAGTGGTGAGCACTTACTTGCTGTTTTGAATGATATTTTGGACTTTTCGAAGATTGAGCAGGGTAAGTTTAATATCCAAAAGCACCCGTTTTCTTTCACTGATACAATTCGAACGTTAGAAAACATTTATCGTCCTATTTGTGAAAGTAAAGGCGTCAACCTTGTCATTGAAAACAAAATAGATCCCAATGTTGAAATCTTTACTGACCAAGTTCGTCTGAACCAAATTTTATTCAACCTAGTCAGTAATTCTGTGAAGTTTACGCCCTCGGGTAGCGTGCGCTTGCATGCGGAACTGGAGCAGTTCTATGGTGCTGACAATAGCGTGCTGGTCGTGGAAATTACGGATACAGGTATCGGCATCGAGTCTGACAAACTCGACCAAATGTTCGAACCTTTTGTTCAAGAAGAAGCAACAACGACTCGAGAATACGGTGGTAGTGGCTTAGGGCTGACCATTGTGAAGAGCCTTGTCGACATGCTGGAAGGTGATGTTCAAGTCCGCAGTCAGAAAGGTTTAGGAACGACTTTTGTCATTACAATGCCAGTGAAAGATCGTGAGCGAGTACTCACCCCTCTTGATTCGAGTTTGCGAGTTAAGCCAGGTGAACTATTTGCAGAGAGTCTCAAAGTGTTGTTGGTAGAGGATAACCATACTAACGCATTCATTCTAAAAGCGTTTTGTAACAAGTACAAAATGCAGGTTGATTGGGCGAAAGATGGGTTAGAAGCAATGGAATTCTTAAAAGATCATACTTACGATTTGATACTGATGGACAACCAACTTCCGCATCTTGGTGGAATTGAAACGACCAAAGAGATCCGACAAAAGCTAAAACTAGGCACGCCAATTTATGCGTGTACTGCTGACACCGCGAAAGAAACCAGTGACGCCTTTATGGAATCGGGTGCAAATTACGTGCTTCTCAAGCCGATTAAAGAAAATGCGCTCCATGAAGCATTTGTGGATTTTAAACAGCGGTTCTTAGTCGAGCGAACATGAATAATTGGCTCACTACGAGATAACCCAATTATTCATTATCTGAAAAGCACAACACCATGACTGTGGGTTGTGCTTTTTTGTATCTGACCCTTTTACTCTTATACAAATCAGACTTTATTGGTCTCGACGTTTGTTGTGTACATCGCTGCATTTCAAGTTCAAACATAGTGTTGTGTTACTTAGATTTCTGCCCCTTCACTGACACACCCAACGTGATTTCAATCACAAAAAGATATTTACTTAGCGTGCTAACTATTTTATATTACTTAGCACGCTAAGTAATTGAGTAGATCTTATGATTCAAGACATCAACAGTTTGCGAGACCTTTCTCTGGCTGAAAAATTATCTCGTGTTGCTCGTTTGTGGAAAATGGTTGCAGATCGCGAGTTAGAGCCTTTAAACCTAACGTATCCGCGTTGGACTGCGTTATGGAAGCTTTATCGAATGGGTGACAACATCAGTCAGAAGCATTTGGCTGAAGCGCTTGAGATCGAGTTAGCGTCGTTGATGCGAACATTAAAATTATTAGAAGAGCAATCTCTGATCACTCGCCATTGCTGTGAACACGATAAGCGAGCACGTATTGTTAGCCTCACAGAAGAGGGGAAAACCCTACTAAAGCAAATGGAGGCTCGGATTCTTCAAGTTCGAAGCAAGCTCCTAACGGACATCAACGACCAGGAACTTCAGCAGCTTTCATTGATTCTTGATCAGATTGCTCACAATGCGCTTGATTCACTTAGCGAATAAGTCAGAAAACCGAATAAAAAGAGAAGTAAACGCCTATGACTCCAGATCAAAAATTCGCACGTTGGATCAAATATTCTTGCGTCGCGTTTGTCCTTGTCTTTGCCTATTTTCTAGTTGCAGATCTCGCTATGCCGTTGACGCCTCAGGCAATGGCAACGCGTGTGGTAACTAAAGTGGCCCCCCGTGTGAGTGGGCAGATTACGCATCTTTATGTTGCCAACAACCAAGAAATAAGCCAAGGCGATCTACTATTTCAGATTGATCCCCAGCCTTATCAGCTCGCCGTAGAAAAGGCTCAGCTTAACCTCGAGCGTGTGATTCAAAACAACGAACAACTTGATGCTTCTATTGCTGCGGCAAAAGCAGACGTTGAAGCGAGCAAAATCGTGGCGGAACAAAAAGTTCGCGAAGCAAAACGTCTTAATACTCTGTTTCACCGTAATGGTACTTCGCAACAGCAGCGCGATGACGCACAGAGCAGTGCAACGGCAGCTAAAGCGAACTTACTGGCCGCACGTGCTCGTTTAAAAGAGTTGGAAGTAAACCGCGGTGATTTAGGCGCGACGAATGTGAATATCCGCGTAGCGCAAAACCAGCTAAAACAAGCGGAACTTAATCTGTCTTACACTCAAGTCTCGGCGGAACATGATGGCGTTGTCGCTAACTTGCAGTTGGAGACGGGGGCCTATGCGGCAGCTGGTACACCTCTTGTCGCTTTAGTCTCCGATGACGTGGATATCATTGCCGACTTTCGTGAAAAGAGTTTACGACACTTTAATCAGAACAGCCGTGCGTTAGTGGCTTTTGATAGCTTGCCTGGTGATGTATTTGAAGCTCGTATTACAAGTGTGGATGCCGGGGTCAGCTCGGGTCAATTCGATGCGGATGGTCGCTTAGCAACACCAACTGACTCAAACCGTTGGGTGAGAGACGCGCAGCGCTTACGTTTACATTTAGCTATCGATGAACCTCAGCAGCGCGCATTTCCAGCAGGGGCACGAGCAACCGTGCAGTTGTTGCCAGAAAACGCATTATCTGGCTGGTTAGCGAGGTGCCAGATCCAATTCTTGAGTCTTCTTCATTATATTTATTAACGAGGAGGCGATATGAAGTTATGGGACCACCCCATGTCGGAAAACGACTTCCGTCAGTGTTTGCGCATTGCAACTGGTGCGACCATTGGTTTCACTTTATGTAAAGTATTTGGTTGGAACTATGGCGTATTCTTTACTGTAACCCCGATGCTGTTACTTGGAATGGTGCCAGTCATGAGTCTACATGCCGCACGACAACTGATTTTTTCAGCGGTTGTGTGTGGATTAGAAGTTGGTGTTCTTGGTGGGTTATTTGGTGGGCACCCTGGCATGATGACAATCATTGCATTCGGGTTGTTTCTGTATAAATTCGCCTGTATGTCAAAAGGGAGCTTGTTCTTATTTGGAGCGAACAGCGTACTGAGCTTAAGCATCATGCTGCATTTTGCGAGTTATCCAACCACTGACTTAAATGACCTAATATTTAGCAATCTGCAAGCGAATGTTATTTCAGTGATCGTTGCTTATGTGGTGACATTTTTGATTCCCGATGCGGAACCTCGTCAGCCACCAGCGAAACCGTCGCAGCCTAAACAGAGTCATCGAATGCGTCATGAAGCCCTTATGGGGGCGAGTATCGCTACAATGTCTTTCCTTGTATTCCAGCTATTTGACCTCAGTGACTCTATGTCTGCTCAGGCGACAACCTTACTTTTATTGTTTCCTATGCATTGGAACGGTGCTTTAGGGTATGCGCGAAAAAGAGCAATGGGAACCTTGATGGGGGTGACCTTTGGTATCGTCGGACAACTTGTATTATACGATTGGTCGGATACCTTATTGTTTATCGTCCCATTGCTTTGGATTGGTGCGATGATGTTCAGTTATATGCACGTGAAAGAGTCTAGCGGTTCGGGAGCCGGATTTGGCGGTTTAACCACATTAGGCATTTTGTTCGGCCAATATCTTACTCCGGATGGTGACTTAATGTTCAGTGCGCTGTATCGCGTGAGCAGTATTTTGTTTGCTATTGTTGCGACGCTGCTTGTGACCTATACGGTTCACAGAATACTCAACAGCTTTGAGGCGACGCGCTTTAGCGAGCAGTAAGTTCAGACGTTACTGGTTAGAAAGGATTGCTCCAGTAACTCTGTTTTTAGTTCGTGAGTCATCTCAATGGGACTGGCAAACTTAATTCCAACTACCCATCCCTTCACCAATTTCTTAATGTTGGCAATGACACATCGATTTTCTTCTCCGATATAGTGGCTTAACGGGCATTCGATGGTAACACTCTCACCCACGTTGAATTCGGGCTCAATCAAGGTTGATATACCAACACCTGCTAGAGAGAAATCGATAAGGCTACCGTCGTAGACATTCCCTGCATGAATAACGTTACAGTCCATTTGCAACTTGTAACGCTCATGTTCCCGAACTGGTTTGGTTGCAAATGTTCCTGGAATGCGGATAAACAAAAGGGGGGATGGTCGAACGGTCGTCGTCAGCACGCTGGACTTAAACGCAATGACATGGCCTAACTCCGTATCTGATACACCACGCACGATGACATCGGCGTTGGGGAGTTTTCTCATCACTTGCTCTTCAAGCAAACGCATTGGTATATCAAGAATCAAATAAGCATTTTCTTTCATCCCCAGATAGGTGGTGGAATACGTATATTGATCCTTAGGCCCAAATTCGAAATTAGTAGAAAGCTTCATTCCCGGTTTGAGAAACCTATGCAGTTCATCTTTAGTATGAGTGGCTGGCATCACATTGGCGTTTTAATTTTTTAGTTAAGCTGAGGCTATCAAAACGCCATTTTGTTATTCAAGATAGTAAGGCATAAGTTTTTGTAAAATCATCGCTATCTGTGAAGTGGTGGGCGATAAGTTTGGTTCATTCCATCTTTCATAAAGATTTGGCTTGCCACAATACTGCCGCATGTGACCAACATCAGCGCTAACCAAGTGAGAGAATCTGGTTGTTCACCAAAAATTGGAACGGCAAGAAGTGTCGCGACGACTGGAGTTAATGAACCAAAAGCAGCGCTGGCTTCGGCACCGATGATCCTAATTGCATAAATGAAAGTGAAAGAAGCGATTAAACCTGCGCCAACACCTTGTAGCATCGCGTGGCCAAATAACTCCTCCCATGGCCACTGGCTGAACGGTGTTACCACCAAATAACTGTCTACCCACCCGAAACCAACGGCGATGATGAGCAGAGCCAAAGACGCGATTGCAACGAATCCTGCACAGACGTGTGCATTAAGATTGGCGACACGAGCGCTGATGGTGAAAGCAGCCCACATGATGCTGCCAGTTAGAAACAGGATATGCCCTTGTAATTGAGACCAGTTGTACTCTGCGCCGCTATTAGAAAGAAGGAATACGAAAATCCCTAACAGCACCGTAGAAAGCCCGATTAAGCGGTGAGCACTCAGCGACTGTTGATAACAAAGTACCGCGATAGCAGAAACAAACAATGGCAAAGTGCCAGGTACTAATGCACTGCCGTGCGCCACGGGAGCGAAATGCATAGCCGTTCCGACGACCAGAAGATAGGGAAGGCCGCTTCCAACCACAACACCAACCAGGTAGCGTTTAGGCACTACGCGCAGCGACTGTTTATGCTTAATCACAAATGGTAATAAAATTATACTTGGGATGAGAAAGCGAACTAACGCGATATCGGCTGGCTGCAAGGCAGAAATTGCGCCCCCTTTTAAAGAAATAAAGAAACCAGACCAAAGCAGTAAGGTCGTTAATATAGCTGCGTATCCCAAGATCATTATCGACATGTCCATTTGTAAATGATGTGTTAATTGTTGAATAAAACTCTTGCCAAAGGGAGGCAAAGTTTGACGTGATTAGGCTTGATGTTGGTGATAAATTGCGTATAAGTGTTAATTGTTGGTGATTAAAGGCACGGAAGAATAAATGGATAAAATTGACAGGCAACTTATCAACCTAATGCAGAAGGATGCCACTCTGACAACGGCAGAACTTGCTGATCAAGTAGGGCTATCGGCATCACCTTGTGCAAGACGCATTAAGCGTTTGGAGCAGGAAGGTGTAATAAGTGGTTATCGAGCTATTGTGTCCAGAGACACTGTAGGCATCGCAATGACTGTATTTGTTGAAGTGAGTTTAAATAACCACCAAGCTTCTTCGATTGATGAGTTTGAACATGCCGTTGTTGAGATGGATGAAGTGATCTCATGCCATGTCGTATCAGGGGCCTATGATTACCTGTTAGAGGTGGTCAGTAAAGATCTCGCTGGTTATGAAACATTTACTAGAAAGTTACAGCGATTAGAAAATGTGAAAGATATTCATACCCACCTGGCGATTAGACAAGTGAAAGGAAATGGCAGTTTGCCGATTTATGCATAAGAAAGATGAAATTTTTCGATAGACTTAAGATTGCCCACTATCATCGAAAGCGATATAGACAGTTTGGTAAAGACAGAGCCCGAACTTTGGGATGGGCAGATAAGTATAGTCAGAACAGCCGTTTTGAGGCGTTGTGCCGAGGGTTAACGTTAGACGGTTCAAGTATTTTAGATATTGGGTGCGGCTACGGAGACTTGTTAGCGTTTATCGAACTTACGGGGTTGCATCCTCAAAGCTATATTGGCATTGATCAGCAAAAACAATTTATCTCTGAAGCCAGAAAACGAGATTTTCGTACGCAAAGTAAGTTTATATGTGGCGACTTTTCAACGTTGGTATTGCCTCGTTGCGATTTTGTTTTTGCTTCCGGATCATTGAACTATCAATCCACCAACCCAAATCATACCATTGAAATGATTGATAAAATGTACCGAGCGACAGAGAAAGGTTGTGTGTTTAACTTGTTGGATGAATCCAAACTACCCAGCATGAAAATGTTAGCGTCGCACAATAAAGAAGGTGTCTTTCGCTATTGTCGGTTGCTGTGTCCGAATACACGATTGATTGAGGGATACTCCGAGCACGACTTTACGATTGCCATGATCAAAAAAGCGGAGTCCGTTTCCTGACTCCGCTTAATAAATTCTTAAGCCTTATTGGTTTTTGTATTGTGAGATTTCACAGTTACCTGTGTATCTATCAACCTTGAATGAGAACGCGGCTGAATGGTATTCCCTCCCATCACTCCATATTGTTTCTCCGAAGATTTTACAAAGATCCAAATCACTGATTGAACCGAACTCTTTTACGTGCCTAACTACTGACAAAAACTTGGCTTTGGTAGCATTAGGACATTCCCTGTTACTTAATCGATTGATAACCATGTTTGTAGCATCATCTCCAGCCAAATGTGACTTTTTATTAAATTTTATTAATGGCTAAACTAACCAAAAAATGTCCATAAGTAAAGCATTAATGTGACGTATGTCTCTATAAATTGATTGTCTTGGTCATGGTTTAGTCAAGTTTGTCAAAGGGAACAATCCCATTATTTACATTTGATATCGTTCACGACTAAGGAAAGATAAAAAGCACGAATAACGTCCAATATTGGAGTGAAAAACCAACATCGTCTATTCAAAACTGGCTCTGTTTTTACTTCGAAACATCTTGAGCGTATTGAAGCGCTCGGGCTTCTTTATCATAGACTTGTGACAGAGTTTGATATTGTGAAGAGAGGCGCTTGTAATCTTCAGCAAGTTCCAAAGCGTTGGTGTTATACCATTCCGCAGTTATTTGATTGGCTGTTTTGTTTGACTCGCGGCACTTCTGGGCCAGTATCTCCCACCCATTTGCTGACCATTGGGATTGTGTGCTCAATTTAAGCAGCTGATTCGCTTTAGTTGTGAGCTCTTCTTTGTATTGAATCGATGCTTTTAATTGCGCTTTGAACACATTTTGGTTCGACTTGGCACGCCAAAGTAGCACGAGCTCATGCAGTGAAAAGGTTTCGGACAATAACTGACGCTGTTTATGTTCGGTCAAAAGTGTATTGAATACCTCAACATGCTGATTGTAATTGGACTCTAAACGATTGAATTGGGTAAGATTGTCATTCCACGACGATGGGTTACATTGAATATTGGCGTGCCCCGTTATCGGGAACAGAAGAAATAGTAGTATCCAATTGAGTCTGTTGATCATTATTGCTCGCGTTAGTTGACTTGCTCTTTTGAGTATATACCCAAATTTCTACGACATGCGTGCTGCTGGTGGGATAAGAATAAAGAATGAAAAGGAAAAGGGCATGAAGAAAATTCTCGTCGCATTGATTGTCATGCTGTTGCTCGGCGGAGCGGGGGCTGGATACTATTTCTTCTTTATGCAGAAAGATGAACCTGAAGCACCAAAGGCTACACAAGTCGAGCAATCGTCACTGCAAAAAGAAACATCCAAACCGATTCTGGATTTAGAAGCCGTTCCCCCGGAAGTTACCGAGTACTACGTTATTGAGCGTCGTGTCAATGTTTACAACAAGCCTAACCCTAATGCTTTAGTTGTCGATACGCTCTATAAGGGAGAAAAAGTATCGGTGTTAGAAAAAGTAGATGGGTGGTACCGAATCTCCGGCTATCTTGTCTATGAAGAGGGTGGAGAAGAAAAAGCCGAATGGTTGAATGCTGAAGGGTTATCGGATGCAGAGCCAGTTATTAAAGAGCAAGAGCGCTTAGAGATATTGGATGAATACCTACAGAAGTCGGATGATTTAAAAGTTCACTTGGATATTTTCCGTAAGAAAACACAGCAATTGTTAGACGATGAAACCTGTGATCCGAGTGATTTTGAGGAGCTCGGAGGCTGGGTTCGTTCTGTGACGTTCAAAAAGCGCAACGTTTACTTCATCTATTGTGGCGGTTTGGAGCAAGAGAACAAGATCTACTTAGATGTTGATAAGGGCGATATTTTTTATCGATAACTCACCACCAATTACACTAGTTTTCTAAAGACGTTTTGATAAATGCAATAACGATGCAAACCTGAAATCAGAGATTTATAACTTTTTAGTTGTGAACCATAATCAATAGGAATACTATCAACGAGTCAAGTGACCTAACTTGGCTCTTTGTGTTTTTAGTGAGTTCCTATGCCTTGGATTTACCTTAGAAAGTTGATTTTGCTGCTATTTGCAATGGTATTGCTACCAGTGCATGTATCTGCTGCGCAAATCGACCACAAGGCTCACGTACCGCACTTTTCTAAGCTACAACCTTTTGTAGCCGTAAGTGTATCGCCAAACTCTTCCGTCGATTTTTCTGAAGTTTCAGAAGAAAGCTCTCAATCTCCAGTATCTGAAGGCCATGCAAGTCTCGATTCCGTTGCTTTGTTTAACTCTCAGCGCTGGACGTCTTACTTACGGGAAGGGCTTGATGACGAGCACGTAGATTTTGTCGGCGATCTCACTACTCCGTTTTACGCTGATGCGGGTTACGCATACAGCTTGATGGACATTAACTGGCGTCACAACCAGTCCACATTTTATCATTTCACAAGCGATCATCGCATTTCTGGTTGGAAAGAGACCAATGCCATGTACGTCGCACTCAATAGTCAGTTTTCTGCCTAAACACCATTTATTTGCACCATTGTGCACTCTTAACACGACGATTGTATTCGACAGGACGTGAGCGTTCTGAGCATTTCATACCCTGAATTTATTCTGGGAGCATCTGTCGTGTGTTAAGCCTTGTTATTAAAAGCTTCACTTCATTGTGAAGGGATGATGTTTACATGAAAAAAACACCAAAGCAGCAAAAGAACAGAAAGCTGATGAATCACTACTCAGCTTGGAAATATGTCGTATTAATCACGACGGTCATTATTTTAACCCTAAGTGCTATACCAACTTGGTTTGGCGAACAGCCTTCTATCCAGTTGACGTTTGCGGATCAAAACAACAGTGAAATGTCGGTTGTTCATCTGAATCAACTGCTAAAAACCAACCATATTTCAGCCGACAAAATCATCGAAAAAGACGGCAAAACAACCATTGTATTCGATGGTGAAGATGCGCAAAGTAAAGCTCGTGCGTTGTTAAACAAAGAGCTAAATAAAGACGACAGCATCACTTTCTCATACGTATCGGTTGCGCCAGAATGGTTGAATGAGATGGGCTTTAGCCCAATTAAACTCGGTCTTGATCTTCGTGGTGGCGTTCAGTTCTTGTTGAATGTTGATGTGAATAAAGCGTTTGAAGAGCAACGTGATGCGTTGATTGATGAAATCAAAGCGAATCTGCGTGATCAACGTGTTCGTGGTGTGCAAGTTCGAGCAGAAAGCGGCAACCGAATTACGGTAAACAGTGACAGCGAGCAAGCATTGTCGGAAGTAAACAAGTTCTTGCGTCAAAACTACCCGGGCTGGATTTCAAAAAGTTCATCTCGTGGCTTTGTGCTTGAACCGAGTGAACAAAATATCCAAGAATTTCAATCGTCGACTCTTCAACAAAACCTGAAGATCATGCGTGGTCGTATTGAAGAACTTGGTATCACAGAGGCACTAGTGCAACGCCAAGGTAAAGAGAGCATTCGAATTGAGCTCCCTGGTGTACAAGATCCTGCTCAAGCGAAAAACGTTATTGGTGCAACAGCAAGCTTGGCGTTTTATGAAGTGAAAGATGCGAGCCAAGCACACAGCAGCCAAGATCTTGTTCTTCAAGATAATGACGGTCGTACTGTGATTTTGGCAAAACGACCAGTTCTAACGGGCGAGCACATCGTGAACGCTCGTGCTGGTGTCGACAAAATGGGCATGTCAGAGGTAAATATTTCTCTTGACCACGCTGGTGGTAAGAAAATGAGTGACTTCTCAGCAACTCACATCGGCAAGCCAATGGCGACCGTTTACCGAGAGTACAAAACAAACGATCGCGGTGTAACTGAGCGTAGTGAGCGCGTTATCAGCGTCGCAACTATTCAATCTCAACTTGGTAGCCAGTTCCGTATTACTGGGGCAGGTAGCATGGACGATGCACAGCAGTTAGCGCTATTACTTCGAGCGGGTTCACTAACTGCGCCGGTTACTATTGTGGAAGAGCGAACAATCGGTGCTTCTCTGGGTGCAGAAAACATTGAAAACGGTTTTGCAGCACTGGCTTTAGGTATGGGTTTAACACTGACCTTTATGGCACTTTGGTACCGCCGCTTAGGTTGGGTAGCAAACGTGGCGCTTTGTGCCAACATGCTTTGTTTGCTTGGCTTAATCGCCTTGTTACCAGGAGCGGTTCTAACGCTTCCGGGTATTGCCGGTTTAGTGTTAACCGTCGGTATGGCAGTGGACACCAACGTTATTATTTTCGAACGTATTAAGGACAAAATGCGTGAAGGCCGCAGCTTCGCTCAAGCGATTGATCTTGGCTTTGACAGCGCATTCTCGACCATCCTTGATGCCAACATTACTACCATGATCACCGCCGTGATTTTGTACGCCATCGGTAATGGCCCAATCCAAGGCTTTGCCTTAACACTCGGATTAGGTTTGTTAACCAGTATGTTTACAGGCGTATTTGCCTCTCGAGCAATGATCAATTTAATTTGGGGCCGCGATGCCCGTCGTGATGTGAGGGTTTAATCATGGTCGAAATGCTAAAACAAAATATTCGTAAAATTCGCTACTTTACTACGCTAGTTTCCATCATTTTAACGGTGATCGCCATCGTCGCTCTAGGCTTTAAAGGGTTGAACCTAGGTTTGGATTTCACTGGCGGTATGGTGACAGAAGTAAAGGTAGATAAGCAGCTAACTAACCATGATCTGCTTGACGTTCTGCAACCAAAGCTTGGTGAATCTGCGTCAGTGACACGCTCTGGTGAAGATGGCCGTTGGGTGATTCGTTACTCTGCGCCGGAAGATGGGCAAACGTTGCCAAGTGTAGAAGAGGTGTTGAAGCCAATCTCTCACCAAGTTGATGTTGTCAGCAACAGTATAGTTGGCGCTCAAGTTGGCCAAGACTTGTTTGAGCAAGGTGGCTTAGCATTGTTGATTTGTGTGTTGAGTATTCTCGGTTACTTGTGTTTCCGTTTTGAGTGGCGTTTAGCGAGTGGTTCACTGTTTGCTTTGGCCCATGATGTGATCTTAGTGCTTGGCTTCTTTGCAATTACTCAAATGGAGTTCAACTTAACCGTTTTTGCTGCTGTGCTGGCGATTTTAGGTTACTCATTGAATGACTCGATCATCATTGCAGACCGAATCCGTGAGCTGTTGATTGCGAAGCAGAGTTGGAAAACAGAAGACATCAATGACCAAGCTGTTATCGCGACGTTTTCACGCACTATGGTGACATCTGGTACGACATTGATCACTGTTGGTGCATTATGGATTATGGGAGGAGCGCCTTTGGCTGGTTTCTCAACCGCCATGTTTATTGGCGTTCTGTCGGGTACATGGTCTTCGATTTCGATTGGTACTGTGCTGCCTGAGTGGTTGAAACTGGAGCCGAAACATTATCTTCCAGTTGAGATCGACGCTGCGCCGTAGCATTATTTTTAAGGTAAAAGTGCTTGCGCCACTCATCTTGAGTGGCGCTTTTTTGTGCTTATTTCACGCGCATCAAGCGATGTTTCACAAGTCCCAAATCGAACTCTAAGACTTGTGAGCGCTTCATTGCTTCGACTTTATTCAACATTGACTCTTGGTAGCCTTTCTTCTTCATCCACTGAAGAGGTACAGAGAAAGCATCTTCATTAACGACATAAGACTCGCCTTTATGCTCACCGGTATAGACGTTCACAACCCAAACTCGGGCTTGAAAGTCCAATACTTCACCCATGACTTTAGCGATTTTATTCAGAATATTTTTCATTGTTTCCAGTTTGCCTTAGCTTAGTAGCAACCAGACACCAACTCCCATCATTAAAGTGCCTGCGATACGGTTCATTAGACGTACATTCTTAGACTGACCTAATACGTGTTTCAATCCTTTACCACCAGTAGCGTACAGAGACATGCAAATGAACTCAAACAGTAAAATAATGGAGACAAGTATGATCAGTTGCGGTGCAAGCGCTGCGTTTTGGTCTATAAAAGGCGGTAAAAGAGAAATCATAAATGCCCAGCCTTTTGGGTTTGCGATTGCGGTAACGAAGCCTTGCATGATCAGTGCGATATTGTCACTCTTTGGTGTTTCTAAGTTGTCGACATTAATCGCAAGTTTCCCTCGCGATCGCCACATTTCAACACCAAGATAGAGTAAATAACCGCCACCAATGAACTTTAACGCGATAAACATCCAAGGATAATTGAGCATAATCGCAGCGATGCCTAACACCGCAGAGACTGACACCAGCGCAACACCGAGAAGCTCTCCTATCATCATCCATAACGTGCGACGATAACCGATACTCATACCTAACGTTAGGGCGAGAGTCATGCACATACCAGGCGTGATTGAGACAAAAAAGAAAGTAGGGATGAACATACTGAGCAATGCAAGATTCATATCTGTTGATGATTTAGTGATTAAAGAGAAGCCACAAAGATAGTGCAAAGTGGAAAAGGATGCTACTACAAAGCGAACGATTACTTTCACTAGTAGCTAGTTGATGTTCTTCGAATATATAAATTTAAAATGAAATTATATTTTAATCTATGCGTCATAATAGTGCGTATTGCACCAGTATGAGACAAGCTCTTATATCATTTTTAGATTAAATATATTTAATTTATTATATTTTATCGGTATTAATTATCACTGTATTAAAATAATCAAATTGATAACTAAATTATCATTAAATGCAGTAATTAAATGATATGTTTGATAATTATTTTTACTGATAATTGAATTATTATTCTAATCTCAAGTTTGTTGTAATCATATAGGCTTAAGATTCAGATCTTAAATCATGACATAATGTAACGTCTACCATTCTGTATGTAAGTGCATGATATTTAATAATTATGTTTCTATTTCTGTTGGTGTGGCTTTTGTGGAAGTGTGATTTAAAACAATGACTTATGTAAAATTAACCATTTTATAACATTTCACGGGTAATGAGATCTAAATCAATCTTATGCAATTGGGTGAGTTTTTTATTTGAAATGTAATATTTCTAGGTTAACTTAAAATAAAGGCAGCACGGGATTGGTTGTCAAAAGAATAAATAAACACGTCAGGTGGTGAACTATTTCATCAGTGTATTAAGTTTGCTTTTTAAATGCCGTTAAGAATGGAGTCTTCAATGAAGAAAGTCGCTTTGATCACTGGATCAAAAGGCGGAATTGGTTCTGCTATTTCCTCTCAATTAGTCAATGACGGTTACCGTGTAATCGCTACTTATTTCACAGGTAACTACGAATGTGCGCTGGAGTGGTTCAACAGCAAAGGGTTTACCAAAGATCAGGTTCGCCTTTTTGAGTTGGATGTAACAAACACGACAGAGTGTGCAGAGAAATTGGCGCAATTGCTTGGGGAGGAAGGAACCATTGATGTTGTTGTCAACAACGCAGGAATCACACGTGATGGCGTGTTTAAAAAGATGACTGCGCAAGCTTGGAATGATGTCATCAATACCAACCTCAATAGTTTATTCAACGTTACGCAACCCCTCTTTGCAGCAATGTGCGAAAAAGGCGGTGGTCGTGTCATCAATATCTCTTCAGTCAATGGTCTTAAAGGGCAGTTTGGTCAAGCAAACTACTCGGCGGCGAAAGCTGGGATGATCGGTTTCTCTAAAGCCTTAGCATACGAAGGTGCTCGCTCGGGTGTGACAGTTAATGTTATCGCTCCGGGTTACACGGGTACGCCAATGGTTGAGCAAATGAAGCCAGAAGTGCTGGAATCCATCACGAACCAAATTCCAATGAAACGTCTTGCGACACCAGAAGAAATTGCAGCATCAGTGAGCTTCTTGGTCAGCGATGCGGGCGCCTACATCACCGGAGAGACTTTGTCGGTGAACGGCGGCCTATACATGCACTAAGGAGAGAAGATGATGGAAAAAGTATTTATCGTAGCGGCGAAGCGTACTCCAATTGGTGCTTTTGGTGGCAGCCTGAAAAATACTTCTGCTGGCGATCTGGCAGCAGTAGCGATTAAAGGCGCGTTGGAAGCGGCAAAGTTGCCTGGCGACAAGGTTGACGAAGTGATTGTTGGCAACGTTGTTGGTGCAGGTCAAGGAATGGGTGTTGGCCGCCAAGCGGCACTGTTTGCGGGGATTCCTGAATCTGTTCCTGCATATGGCGTAAACATGGTTTGCGGTAGTGGCATGAAAACGGTCATGGATGCCGTGTCCCATATCCGTAGTGGCGATGCTGAGATCGTTGTTGCAGCGGGTGTTGAAGTCATGTCTCAGATTCCGTTTGCCGCACCAAGCAGCATTCGTGATGGCAACAAAATGGGCAATCTGGAGCTAAAAGATCTGCTCGTAGCGGACGGTTTAACCGATGTTTACAACCAATATCACATGGGTGTGACGGCAGAAAACGTAGCAAAACAAATCGGCTTAACTCGCCAGCAGCAAGACGAATACGCGCTGTCTAGCCAACAGAAAGCGGTAGCCGCTATCGAAGCTGGCAAATTTCAAGACGAAATTGTGCCAGTGGAAGTAAAGCAACGCCGTGAAACCGTGATGTTTGATACGGATGAATACCCAAAAGCGAACGCGACAATGGAAGCCTTAAGCAAGCTACGTCCTGCTTTTGACCGCGAAGGCACTGTGACTGCGGGTAATGCATCAGGCATTAACGATGGCGCGAGTGCGATTATCGTGGTGTCTGAAAGCGCAGTTAAAGCGCATGGATTAACGCCGCTTGCTGAGATCGTAAGCTACGCGCAATCGGGTCTTGATCCGAAGGTCATGGGCCTAGGTCCTGTTGAGTCGGTCAATAAAGCACTCGAAAAAGCGGAACTCACAGTAAATGATATCGACGTTTACGAGTTAAACGAAGCATTTGCAGCGCAAGCACTTGGCGTGATTCATCAGTTGGCGGAAACAAACCAAGTTCCAGTTAACGCGATTCAAGATAAAGCGAACTTTAACGGTGGTGCTATCGCGCTAGGACACCCGCTTGGTGCATCTGGCAACCGAATCTTAGTCACGCTGGTTCACGAGCTGCATAAGCAAAATGGTCAATATGGCGTTGCTTCACTTTGTGTGGGCGGCGGCATGGGCACGGCTGTGGTTGTAAAGACAGTTAAGTAATTATTTAAACGGACATTTTTTAATTCTTTCTCTAGGAGACAAACCATGTACACCGATTTCTTCAAAACATTTAGCGATCAAACTGAAAAAAATCTAGAACCTTACTTGAAGTTCAACAAGCTAGTGACAAAAAACGTAGAAGTGTTGACCGAGCTTCAATTGAACGCCATTCGCACATACAGTGAAGTGGGTCTAAACCAGATGAAAGCAGCGACAGAAATCAAAGACGTAACGTCATTGACTGCTTTCAACAGTCAGCAACTAAGCGTACTTACTAAACTTTCTCAACAAATGATGGATGACAGCAACAAGCTTCAAGCGATTGCAAAAGAGTTCAAAGAAGACGTTGAGAAAATGACTTCGGAAAATCTAAAGACTGTTACTCCAGCGTAATTTGTCCGATTCTCGCCGCCCCTAGATTTGGGCGGCGTTGTTTTTTCCGAATATAGGAGTAAGACTATGTTTCAACACTTCTTTTCGGACTATCTTGTGAAGCTTCAGGAAACCAATCATCAGTGGTGGCATGATTTCGAAGTGAACAAGGCAGTCGTGAACTCTCCTTTAAACAAGGCCATGCAAGAAGTGAACTTTGAGGATACTGCCAAACTGTTCGAACAAGCTGCGAATCAGCCTGCTGCGATTTTAAAGCTGCAAGCACAGTGGTGGGAACAGCAGCTGCAAATTTGGCAGAATGTTGCATTGGCAGGGAACCAAGCACAAATCGTCGAAGCTGAAAAAGGGGATAAGCGTTTCTCAAACGAAGCGTGGCAAAATGAAGCCATGTATAGCTTCATCAAACAATCCTACCTTTTATTTAGTAAGACCTATCTGGACACCATCGAGTCTTTGGAAGGCTTAGATGAAAAGACGAAAGAACGTATTATTTTTTTCTCTCGCCAAGCCATTAACGCCCTTTCTCCTTCCAACTTCATCGCCACTAACCCAGAGCTTTTGAAGCTGACACTTGAGCAAAACGGTCAAAACTTACTGGCAGGCTTAGAGCAGTTGAAAGAAGACGTTGAGTCGAGCGCAGACATTTTAAAAATTCGTATGACGAATAACAATGCATTCCGCGTGGGAGATGACGTTGCGACGACACAGGGCAATGTGGTTTTTCAAAACGAATTGTTTGAGTTGATTCAATATCGACCTCTAACAGAGAAAGTGAATGCGACGCCGCTGCTCATCGTCCCACCTTTCATCAATAAATACTACATCCTTGATTTAACGGCAAAGAACTCAATGGTTCGATGGTTGTTAGAGCAGGGGCACAGTGTATTTATGATGTCTTGGCGCAATCCAGGCAAGCCACAAGCGCACATAGAGTTTGGTGACTACGTGACAGAAGGCGTAGTGAAAGCCGTCGCTGCAATTGAAGATATAACAGGACAAGAGCAAATCAATGCTGCTGGTTATTGTATTGGTGGTACTGTTTTAGCAAGCACGGTTGCGTACTACGCTGCAAAACGTATGAAGAAGCGCATTAAGTCTGCCACTTTCTTCACCACGTTGCTCGACTTCTCTCAACCAGGTGAAGTCGGCGCGTATATCAATGACACCATTGTTAGTGCAATTGAAGCGCAAAATAACGCAAAAGGGTATATGGACGGCCGTTCCTTAAGCGTGACGTTTAGTTTACTGCGTGAAAACAGCTTGTACTGGAACTACTACGTCGACAATTACTTGAAGGGTAACAGTCCGGTTGATTTTGACTTGTTGTACTGGAATAGTGACAGCACCAACGTCAGCGCTGCATCTCACAATTTCTTGCTTCGCGAGCTCTATTTAGAGAACAAGCTGGTGCAAGATAAAGGCGTCAAAATTGGTGGAGTATGGATTGATCTAAATAAGATCAAAATTCCTAGCTATTTTGTGTCAACGAAAGAAGACCACATTGCGTTATGGCAGGGAACTTACCGTGGTGCGCTGAACACGGGTGGTAACAAAACGTTTGTCCTCGGTGAGTCTGGTCATATTGCGGGCATCGTGAACCCTCCAGCTAAAAATAAGTATGGTTATTGGTTGAACGATAATTTGGATGACTCTGCTGATGAGTGGTTGAATAACGCGGAACACAAAGAGGGATCGTGGTGGACACACTGGAACGAGTGGTTACTCCAATTCAACCCTAAAGAGCAAGTTGAGCCTTTCCCTATTGGCTCAGAAAACCATCCGGTTATTGATGAGGCGCCAGGACAATACGTCAAACAGGTTCTGCCAGTAAAAGAATCTTAAACGACTCCCTATAGCAGTAAATCTTAGCGGCCTTTATGGTCGCTTTTTTTATGTATGATTGCTTGTTTATTGTTGGCAAGTACCATTGATTAATAAATAAAAAGCGCCGAGCATTTGCTCGGCGCTCAGTGTCAACAAATAGGCTAGTTGACGAGTAGAGATGCGTTACGTTACACCTCTTTATCCTTACCAAATGACAGCAGCCAGAGAGAGATTGCTGCTACCGCCACAAAGCCGGAAAGAATAATCACTGGCATAGCACTGTAGCCAAGGATATGCCAAATTACAGATTCTAATGTACTCATGGTAAGTCTCCTTAGTGCCAGCCTTCAACGCCGCTCATGTCTGGTAGTTTGTGCGCAATACCTTTGTGACAGTCTACACATGTTTTCTCGCCTGAAGCTAGAGCGGTGGAGTGTTGTTCTGCCGCACGTGATCCTTGCTGAGAGTAATCCATGAAATCAAATTCATGACAGTTACGACATTCAAGAGAGTCATTCTTTTTCATACGTGCCCACTCTCGTTCTGCGAGGTGTCCACGACGCTCTTGGAACTTCTCTGGCGTATCGATCGTCTTCGTTACGAAGTGTGCAAATAGCTCTTTAGATGCCTGTACTTTACGAACGATCTTATCCGTCCATTCATGAGGAACGTGACAGTCTGAACAAATCGCACGAACACCAGATCGGTTGGAGTAGTGAATTGTTTCTTGAATTTCAGCAACGATCGGCGCGTGACAGCCAGAACAGAATTCTTCTGTGTTGGTTGCTTCCATACCTGTGTTGAATGCGCCCCAAAATAGAAGGCCACCAGCGAAGCCTAGAAATAAAACCACACCAGCGGCAGCTTTAC
Source organism: Vibrio sp. PBL-C16 (assembly GCF_034321865.1). Classification (NCBI taxonomy): domain Bacteria; kingdom Pseudomonadati; phylum Pseudomonadota; class Gammaproteobacteria; order Vibrionales; family Vibrionaceae; genus Vibrio; species Vibrio sp. PBL-C16. Next base: position 1,789,868 of record NZ_JAXLNY010000001.1, read on the forward strand.
TCGGGCTCGACAGTCTCTTCCAAAACGCTTTAAGTATTTTCATAAGTAACCTCTTAGTACTCGCGTTTCAATTACTGAAGCGAATCGACTGCCTTAAACTCGTTTTCCACTAGTGGTTTTGCATCCGTTTGTGGAACGTGACATTGCAAACAGAAGTAACGACGAGGAGACATATCTGCCAGTACCGCATCTTCTCTGTTTACATAGTGCGTTACGCTAATTTTAGTCGCACCTGACTCTTTTGCATTTTTCCAGCTATGGCATGCAAGACACTTGTTAGCATTTAACGAAATTTCGTAGTGACGAATGCTGTGTGGGATCAACGGTGGTTGATAAACATAGCTGTCTTCAACAATTTGATCTTTAGGGAAGTCTTTGAACTCGTCTGCTGGACGCGTATCTTCCAATTGAGACATTCCACGTAAAGATTCTAGACCACCAATACCACCTGGATTATCCAACTCAGCTTGCGCAATGCCTGTCACTAACGCACCTACAGATAAAACTGCGACAAGTAATTTTTTCATCATTTCATCTCCGCCTTTATGGCTTAAATTCTTTATTAGGCCGCCATAATGACGGCCGTAGCATTCAGTATCTGAAGGTTAAGCAATCTTAGTAATTTTGACTGGGCACTTCTTAAAGTCTGTCTGTTTAGACAGTGGATCAGTCGCATCTAGGATAAGCTTGTTAATCAAAATACGTGCATCAAAGAACGGTACGAATACCAAGCCTTTTGGCGGACGGTTACGACCGCGAGTTTCAACACGAACGCGTACTTCACCGCGTTTGTTTGCCATGAGTACTTCTTCACCACGGCGAACATTGCGTGCTTTTGCGTCTTCTGGGTGCATGTAACACACTGCGTCTGGTACTGCTTTGTATAATTCAGGTACACGACGAGTCATGGTGCCTGTGTGCCAATGTTCAAGAACACGACCAGTACATAACCACATATCAAATTCATCGTTCGGTACTTCTGGTGGCGCTTCGTATGGCGCGGAAATGATCTTCGCTTTGCCATCAGCATTGCCGTAGAAGTCCCAACCAGAACCTTCTTTCGCGTATGGGTCTGAACCTTCTTTAAAGCGCCACTGTGTTTCTTTACCATCAACAACAGGCCAACGTAGACCACGTACTTCATGGTAACGGTCGTATGGAGCCAAATCATGCCCGTGACCACGGCCAAATGTTGCGTATTCCTCAAACAGACCTTTTTGGACATAGAAACCGAAGTGGTGAGCATCGTCATTCAGTTCACGAGCTTCTTCGATAGGGAATTTGTCGACGTTACCATTGCGGTAAAGTACGTCGTACATTGTTTTACCACGGTATTGAGGCGCTTTCGCTAGAAGCTCTTCAGGCCACACTTCTTCCATTTTGAAGCGTTTCGAGAACTCCATTAGCTGCCACAGGTCGGATTTTGCTTGACCGACTGTGCCCACTTGTTGGTACCAAGCTTGGGTACGACGCTCTGCGTTACCGTAAGCACCTTCTTTTTCAATCCACATTGCGGTAGGAAGAATAAGGTCTGCTGCTTGTGCTGTTGCTGTCGGGTATGGGTCAGACACAACGATGAAGTTTTCTGGGTTGCGGTAACCTGGAAGACGTTCTGTGTTGATGTTTGGACCGGCTTGCATGTTGTTGTTACATTGAACCCAGTAACAGTTCAGAACGCCGTCATTCAGCATACGGTCTTGCAATACGGCGTGGAAGCCAGGCTTTGGTGGAATCGTACCTTCTGGCAGTTTCCAGATGTCTTCTGCAATCTTACGGTGTTTAGGGTTAGCAACCACCATGTCCGCTGGTAGGCGGTGAGCAAACGTACCAACCTCACGAGCGGTACCACATGCTGATGGTTGGCCCGTTAGTGAGAATGGGCTGTTCCCCGGAGTCGAGATCTTACCGGTTAGTAGGTGGATGTTGTAAACCAAGTTATTCATCCATACACCACGAGTATGCTGGTTCATACCCATCGTCCATAGAGACATCACTTTCGTGTTTGGATCCGCGTATTGCTTCGCAAGCTCGATAAGCTTCTCTTTCTCAACACCAGAGATTTCAGATGCTTTCTCTACTGTGTATGGCGCTACTGATTTCTTGTACTCTTCGAATGAGATAGAAGTGAGTTTGCCAGAGTTCGGGTTCTTCGCTGCTTTTTGTAGCGGATCATCGTCACGTAGACCGTAGCCGATGTCAGTGTCTGCTTGAGTGAAGTTCGTGTGTTTGTTCACGAAGTCCCAGTTTACTGCATCGTTTTCGATGATGTAGTTTGCGATGAAGTTAGCAATTGCAAGGTCAGACTGAGGATTGAAAATGTAGCCGTGGTCTGCCAACTCAAATGAACGATGGTAGTAAGTAGAAAGCACGTTCACTTTAACGTGAGGGTGGCTTAGACGGCGGTCAGTAATGCGAGTCCATAGAACCGGGTGCATTTCTGCCATGTTTGAGCCCCAAAGAACGAAAGCGTCTGCGTTCTCGAAGTCATCGTAACAACCCATTGGCTCATCGATACCGAATGCGCGCATGAAACCTACAACGGCAGAAGCCATACAGTGACGAGCGTTTGGATCAATGTTGTTTGATCGGAAGCCTGCTTTCATTAACTTTGATGCAGCGTAGCCTTCCATTACTGTCCATTGGCCTGAGCCAAACATACCTACGCTTGTTGGGCCTTTTTTCTCGAGGGAAGCTTTCCATTTCTCAGCCATGATGTCGAAAGCGTCATCCCAAGAGATAGGTGTAAATTCACCATCTTTGTGGAATTTGCCATCTTTCATTCGTAGCATCGGTTGAGTTAGACGGTCTTGACCGTACATGATCTTAGAAAGGAAGTAACCTTTGATACAGTTCAGACCTTTGTTTACTGGTGCTTCTGGGTCACCCTGTGTTGCTACCACTTTGCCGTTTTGAGTGCCAACAAGAACAGAACAGCCTGTACCACAGAAACGACAAGGTGCTTTGTCCCATGTGATTTTGGTTTGATCAGAGCTTGCAATCAGGTTGGCTGCAGATGCTGGTAGTGTCACACCTGCGACAGCAGCAGCTGATGCAGCCGCGTTTGCTTTCACAAACGCACGTCTTGTCATTTTCATACTTCACCCTCGATTTGGGAATGTTGTGTTCCAGTGTCTTCTTCATCCGTTTCTTCAAGCCCAGTTTCGATTTGGTGATAAACCAATACCGTGCTTAAGACGTTCGGTAAATTGTTAATGGCATCGATAGTGTCTGTGATGAAACCTTGGTTCTCAGTTTCAAGTACGACGATAATCTTGCCTTCAGGACTGTCACCATAGATTTCCGCATTTTCGTGTGCTTCTATCTTTTGTTTGATTTCGTCCAAATGTTCCGGCAGCACATGTACTACCAAACTTGAAATATGCACTTCATTTAGTGACATATAGCTCTCTCATTTATTTTTATTGCCTTTGGCCGACGACATTCGGCTTAGGCTGTTATATTGCTCACATTGATGGATGAAGTCGGGCACACTGAAACACAGGCGCCGCAGCCGTTACACTCATCAAGGTCTAAATTGGGTTGTGCTACTTTCCCCAGTTCTAATTTGAACTGAATTGCCATCGGGTCGCACATATCCCCACAGCTTCGGCATTCGACATTTTGTTTTGCTAAGCAGTTATCGTTGATACTTGCTTTTGCTTGCCAAGGTTGTTCTGTTTCTGGCAAGAAAAGGGGCTCAGGACAGGCGTTTGCACATTGATAGCAAAATGTGCATTCATCGATGGAAAAATCGACCGAGGGGAATCCGCCATCACTTTTGGTTATAATCTTTGTTTCACAGGCCTCAATGCATTTACCGCAGCGAGTGCAATCGTCCGTAAACTGTTGCGGTTTAGTTAACCAAGGCAAACGTACGGCGTTGTCGGGGTGCGCTTTTCTTGCAAAGAGTCTTCTTCTGGAAAGGTCTACCACTTAGTCACCTCGAAACTTGGAACCCAAACTAAGCATAGTCCACAATTTTCATTAATAAACTGTCATTTAAACTAACGAAATTGTAGTTTTTGACATATTTGTATAAATACCTCTTAGGGGGTAAATGGTATGCAATATTGTTTTGGATCAATAAATTCCGTCGCAGGTGATCACATATTGATAAAGTTGAAAGGTAATGGGTTCATTGCACGTACATATAGGATTGTTAATGGGCGAGGAACTCAGATTGTTTAAAAATGTGAAAAAGTCGGTGACGCGCACGATTGCATCCGCGATGCTTCTTATTTTGCTGCTCTCAGTCGCTACGACTGGTTTTGCGATTTTTACGTTAGCGTCGAGTTTGAACGATGCTGAAGCCGTCAATGTTGCTGGCTCGATGCGAATGCAAAGCTACCGTCTGGCGAATGATATTCAGGTTAAATCTGTTGACTATTCTTCACATATTGACGCATTTGAACATTCGATATATTCACCTTCAATGAAAGCGCTTCAGCATTGGTCTGTGCCAGAAGACATCACTCACGATTACTACCGTCTTATTATCAGATGGCATGAACTCAAGGCGGTGCTGAGAGGAGACAACCCGGCAGAATATCAACTCCTAGTGGCCGGTTTTGTTGAACAAATCGATGAGTTTGTATTTAAGCTGCAGAGCTTTTCGGAGCAAAAACTGATTAACTTAGCCTGGATCGGCGGGTTAGGGTTGGGGGGCATTCTTTGTGTCAGTATGTTTGTCGTTCATTTTGTGCGCCTCGAAGTTGTTCGGCCTCTGCGTGCCTTAGTTTTTGCTAGCGAGCAAATTAAAAATCGCTCATTTAATATATCGCTCAATGTATCCAGCGATAATGAAATGGGAATACTGACTCGAACCTTTAATCGGATGGCGACAGACCTTGGTAAGTTGTACCGAGGATTAGAACAAGCGGTTGATGAGAAAACACGTAAATTGCAGCATGCCAACCAGTCTTTAGAGGTGCTGTATGACTCGTCAAAAGAACTCACGGCGTCGCGTATTAATCAAGACAATTTCCAGGCGATTTTGCAGCATATCGTCAGTCTTGAGGGCATTAAAGCGGTCAAACTTGAAATCGAGCAGCTGGGAGAACCGAGCTGGATATTGATGGAAGGAGAAGAATGCTGCCAAGATTGTGATGAAGATTGCCACGGTAAAGCCCTGATGCTAGATGGTGAGCACTTGGGTTATTTATATTGGAAAGCAGGGTTACCTTGTCCGAACGAGGCTCTTATTGACAACTTCGTGCAGATTTTATCACGCGCCGTGTATTACAATCGGGCGCAGCGCCAAGCAGAACAAATTCTGCTGATGGAAGAGCGAGCCACTATTGCTCGGGAGTTGCATGATTCATTGGCTCAAGCACTCTCTTACTTAAAAATTCAGGTCGCTTTGTTAAAGAGAAGCGTAAAGAACTTGCCTGACGAAAAGGCGATCGCGCAGGCTAATCAAGTTATTGCTGAGCTAGATACGGGCTTATCTGCGGCTTATACGCAGTTACGCGAGTTACTGACGACGTTTCGTCTTACGATTAAAGAGGGCAGTTTTGGCCAAGCATTGCAAGACATGGTTGAAACGCTCAGTGAACAAACTACTGCGGACATTACGCTAAAAAATAGACTTTCATCAACTGAACTGGATGCACATCAGCAGGTTCATTTACTACAGTTGATAAGAGAAGCGGCAATTAATGCTATCAAACATGCGCAAGCAGATAATATTCACATTCAATGTCTCGATAATGATGGAAAAGTCACAGTAACCGTTAGCGACGATGGAATAGGCTTTGAACATCAAGACGAAAAATTAAATCATTACGGTATGAGTATCATGCAAGAGCGGGCCGCTAGACTGCATGCCGATCTGCACATCGAAGCATCGATAAACAAAGGTTGTACCGTAAAATTAGAATTCCAACATAGTAAGGAAGTAAACAGTGACAGTGTGTAAAGTAATGCTGGTGGATGATCATCCACTCATGCGAAGAGGTATCCACCAGCTTTTAAGCTTTGAGCCTGAGTTTGAGGTCATTGCAGAAGCAAGTAATGGCGCGGATGCAGTAGCGAAAGCGCATGAGCTGGAACTGGATCTTGTACTTCTTGATCTTAATATGAAAGGCATGTCTGGCCTTGATACTTTGCAAGCACTGCGTGCAGATGGCTGTGAAGCCAGAATTGTCATTCTAACCGTTTCGGATAGCCCAGCAGATATAGAAGCAATAGTTCGAAGTGGTGCCGATGGCTATTTATTGAAAGACACTGAGCCTGATGAGTTGGTTGAGTTGCTAAAACAAGCGCATCAAGGGGACAAGGCATACAGCCAAGAAGTTTCTAAGTATTTGAGTGAACGTTCAGAGCAAGAGGACGTGTTTGATACACTGACCGATCGTGAATCGCAGATCTTAAGAGAGGTGGCAAGAGGTTTCCGCAACAAGCAAATTGCCGATCGTCTTTTTATCTCTGAGTCTACGGTTAAAGTACATATGAAGAGTTTACTTAAAAAGCTTCAAGTTCCTTCTCGTACTGCAGCAACCGTCCTTTATCTTGAGCGCTTTGGCGACATCAAATAACATTGTTGGATTTTAATCTGTAATAATAAATAAAATCAAACAGTTATATGGATTCTGACAAGTAAAAAAACCGCCTTTTAGGCGGTTTTTTTACTTGTCTGGGCGAATAGAGTACAAGTCACTGTTGTGCTTACCACACTCCAAATAGTACTGATAAGCCACTTTTTTGCTTTCAGCAATGACTCTCATGCAGTGCATTTTCCCCTGTTCAAAATATCGAATCTCATATTCTACACTGGTATCAAGTTGCTCAGCGGCTGCCATACTTCGCCTCCATAAACCATCCAAAAAACATCCATGCAAATTATATACCGTTATAGGGAGCGTCGTTCGGTACGTTTTTTAGCCGATAATTGCGCTCTAACTCACTTTTTTGCGGATAGCTGTGATCAAAAAGTTAATTTCAAACTCTATATATTATTAAGGTGGCAATCAATATTTGTCACACTGGTGTAAGTTTGCCGCAATACTAAGTGATACAGGTTGAGTATAGAACTTAATCAACAGAAAAGGGAATACGAATAAGTGACTAAATTAAAGGATGTATCTAATAAGGCGCTTCGTTATGGCCTTCTATTTTGCTTCGTATTTCTGCTTGCCGGTTGTGCGAAAAAGTTTTTATACAGCAATATCGATTGGTTCGTGCTCGATTACTTAGAGGACTATGTCTCGTTGCAAGGGGAACAAGAAGTCCTGGTGGAAGAGCGCTTATTATTGTTGGCAGACTGGCACAAGAAAGAGGAGTTACCAATATATATCGAACATTTAAAAGACCTTGAGAGATTAAAAGCGAGCGATATCACCTTAAATTACTTACAACAAAATCGAGATAGAATGCGAGCGCATTACGATAGAGTGGTCAGCAAAGCAGCACCAGATCTTTTTGCGTTAAGTTTGCAATTAACGAAAGAGCAAGAACGCGAGTTTTTGAGTAATGTACAAGAACATTATCAAGAGCGAAACACAAAATATGCCGATAAGACAGAAGACGAAGTGCGTGAAATTATTCTGGATAACACTGAAGAGTGGATGGAAGAATGGCTGGGGAATCTATCAGGAAATCAGCGTCAACTAGCTCAAACATTTTCTCAGCAAGTTATTTTAAACAGCCCTTTATGGAGAGATTATCGAGCCACGGTATATCAAGAGCTCGAATACTTGTTCGACAACAAATCTAATGTTGTGACTTATCAAGATATATTTATGCGACTCTTGTTCGAGCCAGAGAGTTATTATAGTGAGCAGCTTTCTCTGAATATTGATTCTAACTTTGCATTGGTTGATCAACTGACATTAGATGTTTCTCGTTCGATGACCGATAAGCAATGGCGTCATTTTCGTGAAAAGGTTAAAGAGTGGCGAGTACTGGCTGAGGAACTTTTAGATTAAATTCATGCTTCAATGAGCGAAAGCAAAGCGCAAAAGCCTTTCTTATCAAAAAATGATTCAAAGCAAATTCTTATTGAGCTAAGAGCGTAACATAGCGTGAGGTTTGATGAGGCAACGTCAGCTTATCAATGCGTGATAAGGCCTCATCGTACAAAACAATGAGAATAAATATGAAACATTTAGTTGAAAGATTTCTTCGATACGTCACGTTTGATACCCAATCCAATCCACATGTGACGCTTTGCCCAAGTTCACCTGGTCAGCTTGTGTTTGCTGAGTTACTTAAAAATGAGATGATCGAGCTTGGTTTAAGTGACGTGACTTTGGATAAAAATGGCTACTTGATGGCTAAACTGCCAGCCAATGTTGATTATGAGGTTCCTCCTATCGGCTTCATTGCCCATATGGATACCGCGCCGGATGCATCTGGCAAAAACGTAAAGCCGCAATTCATCGAAGATTACCAGGGTGGCGATATTGCATTAGGGTTGGGGGATGAAGTGTTATCTCCCGTGCAATACCCAGATTTACATCACCTACATGGCCACAATCTTATTACTACCGATGGCACTACATTACTTGGCGCGGATAACAAAGCCGGTATCGCAGAGATTCTTTCCGCGGTAGCTCTGCTACTGGAAAACCCAGACATTCCACACGGCGACATTTGTATCGGCTTTACTCCGGATGAAGAAATCGGTCGTGGTGCAGATTTGTTTGATGTTAAAAAATTTGGCGCGAAATGGGCATACACTATAGATGGTGGCCCACAAGGTGAATTGGAATACGAAAACTTTAATGCAGCAAACGCTGATGTAATTTTTCATGGAGTTAGCGTTCATCCAGGTACTGCAAAAGGCAAAATGGTCAATGCGATGAACTTGGCTGCGAAATTTCAAGTTCAAATGCCCCAAGATCAAACTCCGGAAACAACCGAAGGTTACGAAGGGTTCTTCCATCTAAAATCGGCAGAAATGGGCGTTGCACGAAGCGAGCTAGGTTACATTATTAGAGACTTTGACCGTCAAAGACTTGAGGATCGAAAAGCCTTTATGCAGGAACTCGTCGATGAAATGAACACGGGTTTACGCCATGGTTCTGTAGAGCTAAAAATAAAAGACAGCTATTACAATATGAGAGAAATGGTTGAGCCTTACCCTCATATCATTGAGCTGGCAAAGCAAGCGATGGAAGCGTGTGATGTGGAACCGATTATAAAACCTATTCGTGGTGGTACAGATGGTGCTCGTTTATCTTTTATGGGTTTGCCGTGCCCGAATATCTTCACCGGTGGTTTTAACTTCCACGGAATTCATGAGTTTATTTCTGTTGAAATGATGGAAAAATCAGTACTCGTTATCGTCAAAATTGCTGAGCTTACAGCGAAAAAACACAGTTAAAAGACTACGTCGAGACCTCTTGCAGATTTAATAACAAAATAGCCCAGATCTCTCTGGGCTATTTAAATATTAAGATGGAATACTAGCGCACGTCTTTGTCTTCAATTTCAATGTCTTCTAGTGGTAACCAGTCGACTTTCACACCCGCTTGATCGAACATATCTTGACTGACTTGGATTTTATCTCCCCAGCGAGATAAAAAGTCTTCAGACTGTTCAGGGCAGTGTACGTGTGAGATCCCTGTTTGAATGATCTTTGCCGCGCAGTTAGGGCAAGGAAAATGCGTTACCCAAATATCACATCCGTCTAAGTCACGTTTTGAGAACAAAATTGCGTTCTCTTCCGCGTGCAGTGTTTTAAGGTATTTCAACTCGCGCTCATCGGTGTCGACACTGTCAGAAACACCATGCGGATAGCCATTAAATCCAACAGATACAATGCGATTCTGTTTAGTAATAACGGCACCGACTTGTGTTGATGGGTCCTTACTCCAAGACGCCACTAGTTCTGCCATCTGGTAAAAGCGTTTCGCCCATTTAGAAATCATAGTCATCCTCTCTGTCGAAGGCGTTGAATTAATTGAATGATAACCCATTTATATTAAAAAAATAGTCAAAATCGGGGTCTTGAGTATGAAGGCGTCACTTTTTACCTTTTTAGCCACAAAACGTTCTTATCTTGAGCACTGAATCTCACTTTACGCCCGAATACAATACTCCCGTTAGTGTTTCCAAGCCCACGCTAAAATTCGCGATCTCCTAAGGCGTATATTAAATAGTTATGATTGACTTGTATGTATATTGCTCATTGAATACCACTGTTAACTAAATTACTTTATTTTCCTTTTGTTTCTCATGTTTACATTTAGAAACACCTTGGGCGCTTTTCAGTGAAGTTTTCAGTGGCAGCAAGGAGTAAGGTTGATAGGAATTCAACAATATCCTGTTCTATAAAGACGGTAAATACATGCAAAAGAAACCACTTGTCGCACTAATGGCGGCTACAGCAATCCTCGCTGGATGCGGGGAAGCTAATAATGCCCAAACGAAAGGTCAAGCGCCTCTCGTAGTGACTCAGGATGTCACGGTTATCGACTACCAACCGAGCAAGTCTTATATCGGTCGCATTGAAGCAGTAGAAGATACCAATATTACCGCGCAGATTTCTGGCTACTTAAAAGCTCGTCACTTTGAAGAAGGGCAAATGGTAGAAAAAGGGCAGCTCCTTTACTCTATCGAGCCATCTTCTTTTGAAGCCCAAGTCGCGAGTGCTAAAGCCGCACTTGCACAAGCTAAAGCGGCGCTAAAAAAAGCCGAATTAGATCATACTCGAGGTAAAAACTTGTTGCCTCGCGGTAGTATCTCTCAATCTGAGTTTGATGCTTTAACTGCGGCACTTCTTGGTGCGAGAGCAGAGCTAGAAGCGGCAAATGCTCAACTTAAACTTGCTGAAGTTAACCTTTCCTATACTCAAATCCGAGCACCTTTTAGCGGACGTATTAGTGATACCAAAGTGAGTACGGGTGATCTGGTGTCTCCATCATCTGGCGTGCTGACAACTCTGGTGAGTTTAGATCCCGTTCATACCTCATTTAGTGTGAGTGAGCGTGAGCGTTTAGCTATGGGTATGGATCAAGTAAAAGGTGATGGCTCGGCTGAATCAAACCGCGTTGAAGTTCAGCTTGAACTGGAAAATGGACAGTTTTTTGAGCATCTCGGTAAGCTTGATTTCTTAGGTAATCGTATTGACACCAAAACGGGTACGATTGCTATGCGCGCGCTAGTGCCAAACCCAGAGCAGAAGTTACTTCCGGGTCAACACATCAAAGTGAACTTGAGAGATAAGAACACGAAAGACGTTATTGTTATTCCACGACGTGCCGTTCAGACTGACTTAGAAGGTGACTTTGTGATGGTGATGGCTGAGGGAAATGTGGCAGAGCGTCGTAACGTCGAGCTTGGCCCTCAGGTTGAACAAGGCATTATCATTCGAGAAGGGCTCGATCAGGAAGATACGGTTATTACACAAGGCCTACAACGTGTGCGTAATGGTGTAGAAGTGCGCCTTCAAGCACCTGCTGAAGACAAGCAGTAGGGGGCACTATGTTAAGTCGTTTCTTTATTCAGAGACCTAAATTCGCGCTGGTTATTTCGATCATATTAACGCTAGCCGGCGCGATCTCACTGGCGATTTTGCCAGTGGCTGAGTATCCACAGATAAGCCCGCCATCAGTCAGCGTTTCGGCTTACTACACTGGCGCGAGTGCGGAAGTTGTCGAGCAGGCCATTGCGGACCCCATAGAGACCTCAGTCAACGGCGTTGAGGATATGATATACATGTCTTCAAAGAGCGCGAACGATGGCTCTTACAGCCTAAACGTCACGTTCGATGTCGGCACCGATCCAGATATGGCGCAAGTTAACGTGCAAAACCGCGTGTCACAGATTGAGTCAAAACTGCCTCAAGAAGTTCGCATGGTTGGTGTGACGGTGAAAAAGCGTTCACCTGACTTGCTGATGGTGCTTAACTTCTATTCACCTGATGGCAAATACGATGATCAGTTCTTGATTAACTACATTAACTTGAATGTAAAAGATCAGTTGGCTCGTGCGAAAGGTATCAGTGAAGTTAACGTGATTGGTGGTGGCGAATACGCAATGCGTGTTTGGTTAGATCCTGAAAAAATGGCCAACCTTAAGCTAACCACGTCAGACGTATACGCCGCTTTGGCTGAACAGAACGTCCAAGTTGCGGCAGGGCGTGTAGGTGCAGCACCATACAACAATCCGCAAGAAGTTCAGTTTAACCTTGTGACCAAAGGTCGCTTGGAAAGCGTGAGTGAGTTTGAGAACGTAGTCCTTCGAGCTAATCCCAATGGCTCTACGGTTTATCTGAAAGATGTTGCTCGCGTTGAACTAGGCAAAAAGTTCTACGATGGTAACGGTAAGTTCCGTGGCCAGGACGCGTCAATCGTTGCGTTGTCTCTTCAATCGGATGCGAATGCGTTAGAAAGTGGTCAGGCCGTCATGGAGCTCCTTGAAGGCTTGAGCAAAAACTTCCCAGAGGGAATGGAATACGAGACCAGCTACGATACAACCGTGTTCGTATCTGAATCGATCAAAGGGGTAGTAAAAACACTGATTGAAGCGATTCTATTGGTGATTGCTGTAACTTACTTGTTCTTGGGTAGTGCGCGTGCAACGTTGATTCCTGTTGTCGCGATCCCCGTTTCTCTGATTGGTACGTTTGCCATCATGCAGGCAACGGGCTTCACCATTAATACGGTTACTTTGTTTGGCTTGATCCTTGCGATTGGTATCGTGGTGGACGATGCGATTCTGGTTATCGAAAACGTCGATACTACCATGGCGAAAGACCCAACCATTTCACCGCGTAAAGCGACGTTGCTAGCGATGAAAGAAGTCACGGGACCAATCATCACGTCGACCTTGGTTCTACTTGCGGTATTCATACCCGTCGCCATGCTGCCAGGTATCACCGGTATCATGTATCGCCAGTTCGCTTTGACCATCTGTATTTCGGTTGTGATTTCATCCATCAATGCATTGACGCTGTCCCCAGCACTTTGTTCTCTGGTATTGAAGCAGGGTGGGGGCAATACCGCTAACTGGTTCCAGGCTTTCAACCGAGGCTTAGAGCGCATCACTACGCGTTATGGCCAGATCGCTGGTTTCTTGGTGAAGAAGTCTTTACTGCTCGTGACGTTCTTTATAGTTGCTATCGCAGCGGTCACTTTCTTTGCGAAAACCACCTCTACAGCGTTTGTTCCTCAAGAAGATAAAGGCATTTTGCTGGTTAACGTACAGCTACCAGATTCAGCCTCTTTATCACGTACTGAAGAAGTCACCAATGATTTAATGAAAATGATCGGTGAAGAACCTGGTGTGGATGGTGTGACGGTTGCGAACGGTTACTCGTTTATGACAGGCGCAGCAGCATCAAACGGTGCTTCTGTATTTATCAAATTGCATGACTGGGATACTCGTAACTCGCTGCAAGGAGAGCACTCTGCTAATGCTATCGCGGCACGTATTAACGGGCGAGCGGCGACAGAGTTACCTCAAGCGGTTGTTTTTGCGATGGGGCCACCGGCGGTCCCTGGTATGGGCGCTGCGTCTGGTTTTGAGTTTGTGCTTGAAGACACGCTAGGGCGAAGTCGTACCGATTTGTCGATGGTCATGGGAGAAATGATCCAAGCGGCTAACCAAGCGCCTGAAATTGCCTACACGTTTAGCACGTTCCGCGCGAATGTTCCGCACTACTACGTTGATATCGATCGTGAGAAAGCGCAGCAATTAGGTATTTCGCTGTCGTCTATTTTCCAAACCTTGCAAGGCAACTTAGGTTCGCTTTATGTGAATGACTTCACCATGTTTGGTAAGAACTTCCGCGTAACCATGCAAGCTGATAGCCAGCACCGTAGCAGCATGGAAGATCTAGAGCGTTTCCATGTTCGTTCTTCGAACGGTGATATGGTTCCGTTAAGTACGCTAGTGAGCTACGAGCAAGTGTTTGAGCCTGATGTGGCGTGGCGTTACAACATGTACCGCAGTGCTATCATTCAAGGCCAACCAGCACCGGGTTACTCTAGTGGTGATGCGATTGCCGCAATGGAACGCGTTGCTGCTGAAGTTCTTCCACAAGGGTACACGTATGAATGGACAGGTATGGCTTATCAGGAAGTGCTCGCGGGTAACCAAGCCATTTATGCGTTTGCGCTGGCTTTGATCTTCATTTACTTGTTTATGGTGGCTCAGTATGAGAGTTGGAGTATTCCACTGGCTATTATTTTGGTGGTCCCAGTAGCAACGTTAGGTTCCTTCCTTGCGTTGAATCTAACTGGCACGCCGCTTAACTTGTATGCCCAAATTGGTCTTGTCTTGCTCATAGCCTTGGCGGCGAAAAACGCAATTTTGATTGTGGAGTTCGCCAAGCAAGAGCGTGAAGAAAAAGATGCTGATATCGATAGTGCAGCGGTTAAAGGAGGCACGTTACGTTTCCGCGCTGTGAATATGACATCTTGGTCATTTATCCTGGGTATCTTCCCGCTTATCTTTGCCGCTGGTGCGGGGCACGTGAGTCAAAACTCACTCGGCGTGTCGCTGATTGGTGGTCTATTGTGTGTGCTTCTAGCAGGTACATTCTTGATCCCAGGCTTCTACGCCCTGGTGCAAAGACAGCGTGAGAAAGTTCATGGCGGCAACACCAAGCTGGTTCCTCTTGATGATGAGTAATCACATCCGAAGTGCGCAGTAAGCACGAAGTGACAATTGAAAAAAAGCCCGAAGCAATGATTGCCTCGGGCTTTCTATTTTGAAAAGGGTTATTTTAGCGCAGTTTTGAATTGTGCAACGGCTTCATCCATATCATGAGCTTGAGCAGAGACAGAGTTCACTTCATGCAAGCATTCCTGAGCGGATTGCATGTTATTCTCAGATATTGCGTTTAGCTCGGTGATTGAACCGCTAACTTGGTTCATAACGATACCTTGTTCTTCAATTGCTGAAGCTATGCGCTCCGAATTACCTTGAATTGAATGCATGTCAGTGATGATCTGCTGCAGGCTAGAATCCAGTTTTTCAGAAGCATTAAGTGTTTGTTGCCCTTGATCGTTACATTGATCAATATCAGCAACAACTGTAGACATTTGAGTTTGAATATCTGCAACGACTCGCGTGATTTCCTCTGTGGATTGATGAGTTCGGCTAGCTAGGGCGCGTACTTCATCGGCAACAACTGCAAACCCGCGGCCTTGTTCGCCTGCTCGCGCGGCTTCAATTGCTGCGTTGAGAGCTAGTAGGTTGGTTTGCTCTGCTATTTCTTGGATGATGTTCACGGCACCACCAATTTTATCTACATGCTGATTCAGCGAGCCAATCGACTGCTGGCTGTTTGATAAAATCGTGGTTAGTTGACCGATGTTGGTTACCGTCGCCTCAACAACTCCTCGACCTTGTTCGGCATTATTCGCTGCCTGATGTACGCCTTCTACCGCAACTGATGTGCTTTCAGAGATTTCACCTATTGTGGCAACCATTTGCTGAACTGCCGTCGCCATTGATGCAGTGTGGTCAGTTTGAGTGTGGAATTGCTCCATAACGCCTTCTAACTCACGATGCATATTATCGGTACTTGCAGTGAGTTGCGCCGATTTTTCTTGGGTACTACTAATTAGATGCTCAAGCTTATCCAATAGGTCATTGAGGTGATGACTGATATCAAATAGCTCGTCTTGACCTTTCAAATCAGATCGAAGTCCCATGTTGTTCGTTTCGCTGATACTTCGAATGGTGCCAAGTAAGCTATTCACTCGCGTATTGATTGAACGTGAAATTTGCCAAATCAATGCGAAAATAACGACTAAGATCAGAGCTGTAATGACCTGCTTGATGGTCGACATTTGTTCATCACGTTGTGCGGCAGCAGAGCTAAGGGCTGTGGAAAAGGTTTCAAATTGCTCTTCTACGGCATGAGATAATGCGCGAGTTTCACCGAGTAGGCCTTTGTCATAAGCAACCCCAACAACTTGCTTTTGGGCCGCCAATTGCTTACCTGTTTTGATAAGCTCCGGAGCATATTGCCCCTCAAGCAAGTCACTATTGAATAGTCCTGCTTTTACCGCAGAGTCAAAACGGACTAATGCCAATAACTGCTGGTGGTCTGAACGTTGTTTTGCTTCTAATAGTGCTTGTTCGTAACCAGCGAGAAGCCCACTCTTGGAATCAAGCCCGTATAGTTGGTAAGCGCTGACCAGATTCTGAAAGCCCCTTTGGTATGCGAGCAAGTCTTGCTTAAATTGTTGACTGGAAGGTAATTCATTACTCTTGAGTATGTTCGCAAGCTCTTTTTCTGTGTCTATAAACTTGTCAACATTGGCGTCAAACTTATTTAGATATTTGTCATTACTACGTAGTAGGAAATCTTTTTCATTTCTGCGTAAGTTGAGTAAGCGTATTTCTAGATCACCAACGAGTTTGATGGCGTGATTAAGGTCATTGCTCTTATTTTCAAAATGGGATGACGTACCCAAAAGGGCCACGATGCCTAAAATGGCGATAACTCCGAGGAAGTAGAGTTTTTGCCTAATAGTCATATTGTTGTTTCCTGAATAAGTAACTAAAAAGAGAAATCCAATGAGATTTCCAAGGGCTAGCAAACGTTGTTCAACTAACATGTCGAGAAAACGACATGCACTAATACAGCACTTTTTTACGTTGCTGTTTTTTCGCTCCGTGCTTGTTTTTTGTATCAAGTCGTCGGCGTTGAGAAGCGCGGGTTGGTTTCGTTTTAATACGCTTCTTCTCCTGTAAAGCGGCAGCTTTTATCAATGCTTGAAGCCGATTTAGGGCGTCTTCCTTATTTTGTTCTTGTGTCCGAAATTGTTGCGCTTTGATGATGATCACGCCATCTTTACTTATACGACTATCAGAAAGTGCAAGTAATCGCTCTTTGTAAAAGTCAGGTAAGCTTGAATGCCGGATATCAAAGCGCAGGTGTATAGCGGACGCTACCTTGTTAACGTTCTGGCCACCATTTCCTTGAGCTCTAATTGGGGATAATTGAATTTCCCACTCTTGAATTGTGACGGAGTTCGAAATTTTGAGCATGATAAGTAAATGCCGGTAAGGACGATTGAAAGAGCTGATAAATTAACATTACAGATGCACAAATAGAAGAAAAGACATGAGCACGATTGATTTTAGACCCTATGAAGGATTCATATTTGATATGGATGGTACTCTAATCGATACCATGCCAGCCCACTTGGCAGCTTGGCAAGCAACTGCTGAGCGTTTTGATTTTCCGTTTTGTCAGGAGTGGTTTCACAGTTTAGGAGGGATGCCGAGCTTTAAAATTGTTGAGGAACTAAATCGTGTGCATGAGCTTTCATTAGATCCTAAAACTGTCGCGACATTTAAAATGGAAACATTCGCTGCTATGGAGCTTCATGGTGACGTTATTCCTTGCACGAACATCGTGTTAGAGGAATATTTAGGCCATAAGAAAATTGCAGTCGGGACTGGCAGCCAACGAGAAAGTGCCATGCGCTTATTAAGTCATGCAGGTTTATTAGACAAGTTGGATGTTGTAGTAACCGCGAGTGATGTAGAGAACCATAAACCCTTTCCAGATACCTTTTTGGTGGCCGCGGAACAACTCGACTTGGAGGCGTCACAGTGTCTTGTGTTCGAGGATACTGAGCTGGGGAAACGAGCGGCGCATGCCGCTGGTATGGATTGCGTTATGGTGCAAGATAATGAGTTGATCTTTTTCCCAAAACCATAGTGGCAATATCCCTTAATATGAGATCAAAATGGGGTGCAAATGCACCCCATTAATTTTTACCACATCATCGATCATGAATCATAGATGCTTATTCTGGTTGAACTAGCTCTTGGTATTCAAATGAAGGTACCACAACTTCTACGCGACGGTTTTTCTCACGACCTTCGCGAGTGCTGTTGTCAGCAACTGGGTTTTCTTCACCCATACCTTTAACTGTCAAACGATCTGAACCAATGCCAGCTGCGGTTAGGTAATCAGCAACAGATTGAGCACGACGCTCAGACAGTTTTTGGTTGTATGCCGCAGGGCCTGAGCTATCCGTGTAACCAGTAATCTCTACTTGAGCTTGAGGATATTCGTTCAAGAATGAAACAAAGTTGTCCAGACGTTCAGAAACGGACTCTGTTAACTTAGCACTATCGAATTCAAACGTACCTGTACCGTACTCTTCTTTGTGCACCTTGCTCATCATCACTGGTTCTGGATCTGGCTCGATCACTTCTTCCGTTACAACTGCTGCAACAACTGGAGCTGCTGCGAATTTGTAGTTAACACCGATACCAAAGAAGTTAGCATCCATGTCGTCCCACACGTCGTCAGACATGTCTTGGTAACGTTGGTATTCAGCGCGAACACTCCAGTTTCTATCGATCGAGTATTCAGCACCCAAAGAACCTGTTGGGACAAAGTCTGTTTCGTCATCAGACATCATGTAAGCACCACCGATCTTAGCAAACAGATTCCAAGAGTCGTTTAAGTGCCAGTTGAATTTAGGTGCAAGTGTTAAAGCCGTTAGATTGCCGTCAATCGTATTAATCGTATTAGCCCCTGACCTAGAGTTTCCTTCATAGTCGCCTAAGAAGTCTACGCCGTACTCTAGCCCGATGATATCGGTAAAGTCATAACCGATATGTAGTCCTGCACCGAACGCTTCATCATCACAAGGGCTATTTAGATAGCAAGCGTCGTCAAGTGTAGTCATGCCCACTTTGCCCCCGATGTACATTTCAGCTTGAGCAGAGTTTAAAAGCGCGCTACTACCAGCTACCACTGCTGCTACTGCAATTGCTACTTTGTTCATAATGTTTCCTTGTATTGATTGCATATTAACTTCTACTTCGTTTTATCAAAAAATTAGAAAAAACCAGCGTTTATAAGAAATTAGTTTAATATTCTAATCATTTCATATCAAGCAACAATATATTTGAACTTGATCAACATTTACTACCCAAAAATACCTCACAAACTTCTGATATTTCTTACATTGTAGTAAAGATTTTTTGGTGCATAAGAAAATTGATGATTATTTTGAACTTTTTTTCGTAAACTTTACTTTACATTGTGCGCGGTGGTTAACAGGTGGTTTTTATTTGCATTTATTTGCAAAAACTGATTGCAAGTCTACGCCTAAGCCGATAAGTTACTTAAACGCTAGACAGAAAATGACCACAGCCCTTGATGCTGCTCGCTTTGTGAACAATGTTGCAATGAGTTCAGTTGGTAAAAATGGGGTCGGAAATAAAACCAGGAAGTAGAAGTAATGTTTCAAACTGATGATGTAAGAATAAATAGAGTAAAAGAGTTATTGCCACCTGTTGCAGTATTAGAGAAGTTCCCAGCGACTGAAACCGCTTCTTCGACCACTTTTGATTGCCGTAACGCCATTCACAATATTCTTGAAGGAAAAGACGATCGATTACTCGTGATCGTTGGCCCGTGTTCTATTCACGATCCGGCTGCCGCGGTTGAGTACGGCAAAAAGCTAAAAGTACTACGTGATGAACTGGGCGAGCAGCTTGAGGTTGTTATGCGAGTTTATTTTGAAAAGCCGCGTACGACCGTTGGTTGGAAAGGCCTTATCAATGACCCTTATTTAAATGACACCTATAAGCTAAATGATGGTCTACGTATCGGACGTAAACTTCTTCTTGATCTAACCGATATGGGCTTGCCAACGGCAAGTGAATTCCTAGATATGATCACACCTCAGTACGTGGCGGATTTGATCAGTTGGGGCGCTATCGGTGCTCGTACGACAGAATCTCAGGTTCACCGCGAGCTAGCTTCTGGTCTTTCTTGTCCTGTAGGTTTCAAAAACGGTACAGACGGGAATATTAAAATAGCGAGCGACGCGATTCGTTCTGCAAGCGCTTCCCATCACTTCCTTTCAGTAACAAAATACGGTCATTCCGCGATCGTAGAAACCGCTGGTAATCCAGACTGCCATATTATTCTACGTGGCGGTAAAGAACCAAACTACAGTGCAGCACATGTAGCTCAAATTAAAGATGAGCTGGACACTGCAGGTCTGCCGAAAAAAGTGATGATTGATTTTAGCCATGCTAACAGCTCGAAGCAGTTCAAGCGTCAAATGCTGGTGTCTGATGATGTATCCGAGCAAATCTCTGCTGGCGAAGAAGCCATTTTTGGAGTGATGATCGAGTCTCATTTAGTTGAAGGTCGCCAAGACTTAGTGGATGGTAAAGCTGCCACTTATGGTCAGTCGATTACTGATGCATGTATTGGTTGGGAAGATACGGAAACGGTACTTCGTCAGCTTTCTGATGCAGTAAAAGCGCGCCGCAACAAGTAAGCTCAACAGAAAAACTTTTTAAAAGCGAAAAGTGAATAGTGAAGAGCCAGAGGTACTATGCCTCTGGCTCTTTTTGTTGAGAATTACTCTCATATCTTTCTATTGTTTCTGCTTTCCTATATGTTATCTGTATACGTTGTAACCAAAAGGAATTTGGAATTGAATCGTAATGTATGGCTTCTATCCCTCTGCCAAGCCTTATTAATGACAGGGAATATTTTACTCATATCTGTTATTGCCCTTATTGGCAAAACACTTGCGCCGTCATCAAGTTTTATCACATTACCAGTTGCACTGCAGTTTTTGGGACTGATGGCCGCGACAATTCCTGCGTCGCTAATTATGGGCAAGTTAGGGCGTCGCCTTGGTTTTAGCCTTGGTAATGTCATTGGCATTTTGGGTGCTAGTCTAGCGACGTATGCATTAAGTCAACAAAACTTCTATCTGTTCTGCATGTCTACGTTTTTGCTTGGTGTTGGTATAGGTTTCGGTACTCTATACAGGTTTGCTGCCATTGAAGTGTGTGAAGAGTCGGCAAGGCATAGGGCGATTTCGATATCTATGGCGGGTGGGGTGTTAGCGGCGATCCTTGGGCCTAATCTGGCCGTGTACTCGCAGCAGTGGTCAGATGATGGCTTATACATTAGTGCATTTGCTGTGCTTGTCGTGCTTTATATAACCGCGTTGGTTGTGCTACAAACCATTCGTTTTCCACCTGCACACACGCAGGCGCTACACGCTAAGGCGGATAAGCTGAGACTGATTATTCGTCGACCTAATTTCATGCTGGCAGTTATCGCGGCAATGGTTGCGTACGCGGTGATGAACATTTTAATGACAGCAACTCCTTTAGCGATGATTGGTTGTGGCTTTGATTTTGATAAAGCGGCGGGAGTGATCGAATGGCACGTGTTGGGTATGTTTGCACCTGCGTTTGTCACGGGCCGTCTGATAGAACGGTTTGGCGCTAAGAATATGATTTTGGCGGGTGGATTGCTATTTGTTGCTTGTATTGGAATTAATATACATGGAGTGTCTATCTGGCATTTTAGTCTTGCTTTAATCCTGTTAGGAATAGGGTGGAACTTTATGTTTATCGCAGCAACCGGGCTGTTTAGTCAAAGCTATGAAGCGAAAAACAGAAGCAAGGCTCAAGCGTTTAATGAATTCTTCGTGTTCAGTTGTGTCACCATCACCGCATTACTATCTGGTTGGCTTGAGTCTACCGTAGGTTGGCAGAATCTTAATTTGTATGTTCTTCCATTTGTGTTACTCGTTATCGCGATGTTTGCGTTAAAAACGAATAAAAAGCCAGAATCACAAACCGCTTAATTAAGGCTTAATATATAACCCGGCCGATCGTGTCGGGTTTGTTTATTAGCTCAAATCAACAATCTCTTCTTTATGTTTTTATCGATAATGTGAATTCCCACAATAAAAATGTCGATTTGATAAGACTTTTTATCTAACTTTTTGTAATAAAAATAAAAATCCTGTATATATCTTGCCGAAAATCAATAAAAACTAAAGAAGTTTCGTCTATGTCAGCCAATATTTCTCATAAAGCTCAAGAAACTCTCGTGAGGGAGTCTGAGGAACTCGTCTCAACAACGAACTTACAAGGTGTTATTACATATTGTAATGAAGCCTTTTGCCGCGTTGCTGAATACACTCACGAAGAACTTGTCGGTCAGAACCACAATATAGTTCGTCATAATGATATGCCTAAAGCCGCTTTCGGTGACATGTGGGCACGCCTTAAACAAGGTAAAGCCTGGCGTGGAATGGTTAAGAATGCCACTAAGTCTGGCGGTTACTATTGGGTTGATGCTTATGTCACCCCTATCTACGAAGACAACCATGTTGTTGGGTATCAATCAGTGCGCGTGAAACCAAAGCGAGAGTGGGTTGATATTGCGACAAAAGCCTACAAAAGCATGCGTGCTGCAGAGAAGTCTGGTCGAACTTGGTCGTTGAAAATCAATGAAACCATTCGCTATGCGATTCTACTTGGTGCACTAACCGCACCTGCAACCGCATATGCGTTGTCTGTTGAAGGGCCGTTGGCTTGGCTTGCAAGTGCGTTACCTGCAAGTGTTCTGGCTCTGTTATTCCGCCAAGAGTTAATTGATACACCTCAGCAACTTAAAAAGTTACAAAAGCAATATGACAGCGTAAGTCGCTTGATCTATTCCGGTAACACGGCATTTTCGATTGCCGATTTCCATATCAAAATGCTATCCGCAAGAATTCGAACCGTGTTAGGAAGAATGACTGACTCCGCATTGCCTTTGCAGCATTGCGCCGAAGAGCTCAGTCAAACAACGGCAGAAGTCTCGGCTGCATTAAATCAGCAAAATACCGATATTCATCGTGTGCGAGATGCTACCCAAGAGGTGGAGTCGTCGGCAAATTCGGTTTCTTCGAGTACCAATGATGCCCATATGTTGATTGATGATACATTGAAGTCATGCTTGATGGCGAAGGAGACCATTGATCAAACGCACACCAATCTAGCGCAATTAAGCCTTCAAGCTGAAAAAGCGACGGAAACGACGTATCAACTGAGTGATCAGGCGCAGAAGGTGAACCATTTGATGGAAGAGATTGGTGGGATCGCAGAGCAAACCAATTTACTGGCACTTAACGCGGCGATTGAAGCAGCAAGGGCAGGGGAGCAAGGTCGTGGTTTTGCTGTTGTAGCTGATGAGGTCCGCGCGCTTTCTGGGCGTACATCCAATGCAACTGAACAAATCCAAGCTTCTATCTCCACTATGTTGGCAACGATTCAAAGTTGGCAGAAAGATATTCTGGCAAACAAAGAGCAAACCGATGCCTGTTCTCAAGTAGCAGAACAAAGCGCGTTGCGTTTGTCTGAAGTTGAACAGATGATGCAAACCATGAGTGGGCTGATGGTTGATGTAGCAGAAGCGGCGAATAACCAGTTAAAGCTATCTAGTGATGTAAACCAGCACATTCATTCTATCGCTTCGACCGCAGAACAAAACTTGGCAGCAACACATTCAGTTGAGCAAAATAGCCGACAGTTGAAAGACCAAGTACAAGATTTCTATCAGCTCGCACTTCGATTTGAAGACAAATAGTCGTAACGAAAGTTGTGATGTTTATGCCCTGGCTGCGTTTATGCGAATAGGAGCCAGATAAAGAAAGCCCCGCCATTGCTGGTGGGGCTTTTCAGTTTTCACATTCGCAATAGAGAAAACTGACTATCTTTTTACTGCAATTACGCGAGTAGCTCTTTTGCTGTGTTCACTACGTTTTCAGTTGTGAAACCAAACATTTTGAATAGTTCGCCAGCTGGTGCAGATTCACCGAATGAAGTCATACCGATGATGCGACCGTCAAAGCCTACGTACTTGTACCAGAAGTCAGCAATACCTGCTTCAATTGCGATACGTGCTGTTACGTCTGATGGCAGTACAGCTTCACGGTAAGCGGCGTCTTGTTTGTCAAATGCGTCTGTTGATGGCATTGAAACAACGCGTACTTTCTTACCTTCAGCAGTTAGCTGTGCTGCTGCTTCTACTGCTAGTTCAACTTCAGAACCTGTTGCGATAAGGATTAGCTCAGGCTTGCCTTCGCAATCTTTCAGAATGTAAGCACCTTTCGCGATGTCTGCTACTTGTTCTGCTGTGCGCTCTTGTTGCGCAAGGTTTTGACGAGAGAAGATAAGTGCTGTCGGTGCATCTTTACGTTCAATCGCTAGTTTCCAAGCTACAGCGGACTCAACTTGGTCACATGGACGCCATGTGCTCATGTTTGGTGTTAGGCGTAGCGATGCCATTTGCTCAACTGGTTGGTGAGTTGGACCATCTTCGCCAAGACCGATAGAGTCATGCGTGTACACTTGGATGTTCTGAATTTTCATCAGCGCAGCCATACGCATTGCGTTACGTGCGTACTCCATGAACATTAGGAATGTTGCGCCGTAAGGAACGAAACCACCGTGTAGCGCGATACCGTTCATGATCGCTGTCATACCGAATTCACGTACGCCGTAGTGGATGTAGTTACCAGAGAAGTCGCTTGCTTCTAGAGACTTAGAACCAGACCACATTGTTAGGTTAGAAGGTGCTAGGTCAGCAGAGCCACCCATGAACTCTGGTAGTAGAGCACCAAATGCTTCTAGAGCATTTTGAGACGCTTTACGTGATGCAATGTTTGCTGGGTTAGCTTGAAGATCAGCAATGATTTGGCTTGCTTTCTCTTCCCACTGTGCAGGAAGCTCACCGTTTACGCGGCGTTTAAATTCAGCTGCCAGCTCAGGGTACGCTGCTTCATAAGCTGCAAATTTCTCGTTCCACGCTGCTTCCTTAGCTGCGCCTGTTTCTTTCGCTGACCATTCTGCGTAGACTTCTTGCGGAATTTCAAAAGGACCGTGCTCCCAACCTAGTTCTTTGCGTGTTGCTGCGATTTCTTCTGCACCTAGTGGCGCACCGTGACAATCGTGTGAACCAGATTTGTTTGGTGAACCAAAACCGATGATAGTCTTAGTACAGATAAGTGTAGGACGTGGATCCGCTTTCGCTG
This sequence comes from Vibrio sp. PBL-C16, assembly GCF_034321865.1. Taxonomy (NCBI): domain Bacteria; kingdom Pseudomonadati; phylum Pseudomonadota; class Gammaproteobacteria; order Vibrionales; family Vibrionaceae; genus Vibrio; species Vibrio sp. PBL-C16. The sequence continues at coordinate 1,814,644 of NZ_JAXLNY010000001.1, forward strand.
CTTCAATTGCTGCGTTGATTGCGTCAGCATCGTGACCATCGACTGCAGGGATTACGTGCCAACCGTAAGCTTCGAAACGCTTAGGTGTGTCGTCAGAGAACCAACCTTCAACGTGACCGTCGATAGAGATGCCGTTGTCATCCCAGAACGCGATCAGCTTGCCTAGACCTAGAGTACCTGCAAGAGAACATGCCTCGTGCGAAATACCTTCCATCAGACAGCCGTCGCCCATGAACACGTAAGTGAAGTGGTCAACGATGTCGTGGCCTTCTTTGTTGAACTGTGCTGCTAGCGCTTTTTCAGCTAGAGCCATACCAACCGCGTTAGTGATGCCTTGACCTAGCGGACCCGTTGTGGTCTCGATACCTGGCGCGTAACCATACTCTGGGTGACCAGGAGTTTTAGAGTGAAGCTGACGGAAGTTTTTCAGATCATCGATAGACAACTCGTAACCTGCAAGGTGCAGTAGAGAGTAAATCAGCATTGAGCCGTGGCCGTTAGACAGTACGAAACGGTCGCGGTCTGCCCACTCAGGGTTTGATGGGTTGTGGTTTAGATGAGAGCGCCAAAGAACTTCAGCGATGTCAGCCATACCCATAGGTGCACCTGGGTGACCAGAGTTAGCTTGTTGAACACCATCCATGCTTAGCGCACGGATTGCATTTGCTAGATGTTTACGATCCATAGTGATTACTTCTCGATATTTGATTTAAATAGAGGGAACTCGCCGAAACAAGTTCAAATAGAATTTTTTGAAAATAGTGCTGATGGTAAAAGCGAGTAGACGGGCTACTCGCTTTTGGTAAGCAATTAAAGCTTAGCTTCGATCATCGCTTCTAGTTTGCCTTGGTCAACGGCGAAGTTGCGGATACCTTCAGCCAGCTTCTCAACAGCCATTGGGTCTTGGTTATGTTCCCATAGGAATTCAGCGTGAGTCATTGGTGCTGGACGCTCAGCTGCGCCTTTAGAATCAACTAGTTTCTCAACTACTTCACCTTCAGCTGCTTCTAGTTCTGCAAGTAGAGCAGGAGCGATAGTTAGACGGTCACAACCAGCTAGTTCTAAGATCTCACCGATATTACGGAAGCTTGCGCCCATAACTACAGTTTTGTAGCCGTATTCTTTGTAGTAGTTGTAGATCTTAGTTACAGATAGTACGCCTGGGTCTTCTTGAGCTTCGAAGTCACGGCCTTCTTTCGCTTTGTACCAGTCCATGATACGACCAACGAATGGCGAGATTAGGAATACGCCCGCTTCTGCACAAGCACGTGCTTGAGCGAACGAGAATAGAAGCGTTAGGTTACAGTTGATGCCTTCTTTTTCTAGGATCTCAGCTGCGCGAATGCCTTCCCAAGTTGAAGCCAGTTTGATAAGGATACGGTCGTTAGTGATGCCAGCATCGTTGTACATTTTCACTAGTTGACGAGCTTTCGCTACGCTGCCTTCCATATCGTAAGATAGACGAGCGTCTACTTCTGTAGAGATACGACCTGGGATAGTTTTTAGGATTTCTTTACCGATGTTTACTGCAAGCATGTCACAAGTGTCTTGAACTTGTTGAGCTTTGTCGTTGCTCTGTGCTTTAGCGTATTCGATTGAAGCATCGATTAGAGGTGCGTACTCTGCGATTTGAGCGGCTTTAAGGATAAGAGAAGGGTTAGTTGTTGCGTCTTCTGGCTGATACTTTTTAATTGCATCAATTTCGCCAGTGTCTGCTACTACAGTCGTTAGTTTACGAAGTTGCTCTAACTTGTTGCTCATAATCGATCATCCTATTTAAATGGGCTTAAGCGTGATTTTTGTTATCACAGCTTGTGCATTTGCAAGCGAGTTAGCTAACCGTCTCATCGCATTTAATGAGACATCTGCTCAGCCAACTACGGAAAATTTCGTTACCGAACAAATGCTATGAACATTTGATCGATAGCTGAGTAAATGATGTGTTCATATTTATCCTATCTATGCTGAAAGTCAATCGCTGAAATGGACTTATAGTGAACTTCATCAACGTTTTTTTACTGTGTGTTTAGTGGTTAACCCAAATAAACGTTTGCCCTTATTGTTCAAAGCTTGAGCGTTGTCCAATAGGGTAAAAAATTGTAGTGAGAAAATGTTATTGCGATGAGCAAATGTAGCGTTTAAATTGATAAAGAACATATGCTAAGTCAATGAGCATATGTTCACTTATTGCATACAATATCGATCCTCTTAAAGGGCGAGAGAAACCATGAGCAGTTCTAATCAAGATATTTCCATTGAAAACACGGATTTGTTGACAGAGATTTCCGTCGCGTATTATCAAGACGGTGCGACTCAGGAAGAGATATCGAGAAAATTTGCCATATCACGCGCAAAGGTTGGGCGAATGCTCAAGCAGGCGCGTGATGAAGGCATTGTTGAAATTACCGTTAAATACCATCCGGTGTTCAGCGCCAAGATCGAACAACGTTTGATCGAGCGATTCGGCGTTAAGCGCGCGCTTGTTGCTCTTGATCAACCGAATGAAGAAGCGCAACGACTACAGGTATCGGGATTGGTGTCCAATTATCTCACTAGCACGCTCAAAAACGGCATGGTGGTGACGGTCGGACAAGGGCGCAACGTGTCGTCTGTCGCTCACCATATTGGTGTTATTACGCCGCGTGATTGTAAATTTGTGTGTGGCATTGGTGGTATTCATCCGCGTGGCGGTATGTATAACGCCGACCATATTTGTCGTCAGTTGGCGAAGAAATATGGGGGGACCTCTGAAACACTTTATGCGCCGGCTTACGCAGAAAACAGAGAACAGAAGTTGGCCTTTATGCAAAATGCAACCGTGAAACAAACGCTCGACCTAGCACGTAAAGCCGATGTCGCTTTGGTTGGTATTGGTGACATGAGCGAAAACAGTTACATGGTCGACTTAGGTTGGTTTACGCCTGATGAAGTGGTTCAGTCGAGACTTCAACAAGGTGTGGTAGGGGATTTTGCAGGTTATGACTTCTTTGATATTCACGGTAATGTAGCGAACACGGTAATGAGTGACCGAGTAATTGGACTTGGTATTGAAGAGTTTCGGCCGATCTCGGAAGTCATTGCGATCGCAGCTGAGAACAGCAAGCCACTCGCTCTACTCGGAGCATTAAGAACTGGAGCGATAGACGTGATCGCCACGAGCGTTAGCAACGCATTAACCGTGCTCAACTTAGATGAGCAAATGCACGGCAACGCGACATCTGAACGCTAACGGAAATAGTCGGCTTTTGATGTAGTCAGGCTATGAGGGGTGACAAATCACTCATAGCCAGTTTCTATTTCGAAATGACAAGTTTGGTTTAGAAGCTGCGTTTAGTATATTGGAACACATCATCTTTAGATAAACGTAAGATACTTTGTTAAACAGACACTTGTCTTAACGCTCGATAGGTAGAGAGTGGTCTGCACCCCATTCGGTCCAAGAACCGTCGTACACCGACAGATTGTCCAGACCAATTTGATACGCCGCGAGTAATAAAATGCATGCGGTCACACCGGAGCCGCAACTAAAAATAATTGAAGTGTCACTATCTATCGTTAGTGCGCTAAATATCTGTTGCAACTCTGAATTTGGTTTAATGTGACCGTTGGTTAAGAGTTCTTGAAACGGTAAGCAAACCGAATTTGGAATGTGCCCACTACGTAGACCTTCTCGTGGCTCAGGCACTTCACCAAGGAAGCGTGCTTTGGCTCTGGCATCGATGATATTTGCACTTTTATTGGTGGAATGAGCAAGAACATCTTGTGCACTCAAAAAGGCATTTTGATTGAGCTTACCCGCAAAGTTACCTTTTTCGCTTGGTTGCGATAGGGCACTTTCGACAGGAAATCCGGCTTCAATCCAAGCAGGAAGACCGCCGTTTAAGACTCGAACATTATCATGTCCCATAGCTTTGAACATCCACCAAGCTCTTGGCGCGGCTAAAGTGCCAGAGTTGTCGTAAACCACAATCAAATCTTCGTTGTTCAAACCGAGTTGTTTCGCACTTTGGTTGAAGCCTTCTTCTGTTGGCATCATATGCGGCAGAGAAGAACCGGGTAAGCAAAAGTCATTGTCGTAATCAAAGCGTAAAGTATTTGGAATCCACTTATCTTGAATCTTTTTGCCTTCAGAAGGGATTTGAAACGCAATACTAGCGTCGAGGAGCTTGACGTTAGGTTGGCCGAGAAGGCTATTGAGTTCATCAGTACTAATCAGTGCTTGCATTGTCTTTAGTTTGCTAGGTGGATAATCTTACTGTTTTACAACAAAAAAATCGCATGTTCAAAAGAACGATGCGATTTTTAAGTTAAAGATTGAAGATTTGTTCTGAAAGACAGCTTTCGATTTACCCAGTTACATGGTCCAAGTGTTGTCTCCAGAAGTAATCACTTTCTGAATTGGGTCACTACCGTCATAGAACCAAATTTCAACAAGTAGGCTACCTTGGCTATCAGAAACATTAAAGTCGACATTTGCTGTACCATTGTTGAGTGGAACCGATGCGACTTTGCTTGGGTATTTTGCATCGTAGTTACCTGAACTGTTCTCGACAAACTCTTTGTACACGCTTAGGTGTGCTCGTTGTGAAGAGAAACCACTGATGTCTACATTGAGCGTACCTTCCGTCACTGGGTTGTAGCTAAAGCCATCTGGTACTACTAGATCCTGCATGGTTGCATCTTCCACTGTTACCGTTGTCTCTTCTTCAGTTGTTTCTTCCTGTTGGGTAGTCTCTTCCTCTGCAATGGTGGTTTGGGTTGGTGAAGGTGGTGTACTGTTACCACCTCCGCCGCCACCGCCTCCGCCACAAGCTGTTAGTGCTAATCCCATGATGATTGTGATAAGTGCTTTCATAATGTTATCTCCCTATGGAATGTAGCATTTGTTAGGTGTTGGAGCGGTGTGCCAATCTGTGCTTAGTTCGCCACCAGACTCAGCCCAAGTTTGGAATTGAGGGTATGCATCGACCATGTCTACACGCTCTAGCGGCCAATCCCAATCTTCTACTATCAACAGTGCCCAAGGTAAGTTGTTTGCTGTTTTGAAGTACACACCTTGTGCTGGGTCACTTGCATCGACTCCGACACCGAAGAGGTTTTGGTCATCAAACTGTTCAGTTGGTGCTTGGTCTGCTAAGTGAACTTCCCATTTACGACCTGGCTGGAAGGTAATACCATCGCCATGGTAAGTGCCCGGTGTTGCAAAGATGAACGGGTCGTATGGCATGGCTTGAATGGCTGAACGGTCAGATCCTTCAGTGAAGTACACATTCAAGGTAAAGGTGAGTGAAACGTTATCATCACAGCCAGACTCGGTACGGAAGTAGCTACAGCTGCTCGCCGCGTGTGTGCTTAAGTCTTCACTGATGATGAAAATGGCTTCATCAGAAATGCTTTCCAAGCCATTGGATGCTTGCTCTACACCATTGAAGGATAGCGTCGTTAATCCGTTTTCAATCGAGCTTCTCAATACACCCGGTAGTCGGATTGCGAAGCCATTTTTGTAACTTGCGCCGTAAGCCGCTAGGTCGCCAGTAATCTGAATATTCTCAACATGACCAGCAAGACTGGTTTCAGTGATGCGGAATTTCACGACCACATCGTTCATGTCGTAGTCTGCGGTGTATGGCCAATTATCTTCATAAGCCACGGTGGCGTAATCTTCTGCACTCGGGAAATATTCCACTGAGTAGCCATTACCAGTGATGGTAATTGGGTAATCTTCCACCTCACCAGATGTCGAACCACCATCGTAGTTTAATCCGGTTTGTTGGCTAAAGCGGAATCGACTCCAGCTTGAACCTTCCGTTGCAGCGGTTGAAACGACAAACGGTAGGGGATTATTACCCGCAGACAGTAATTGGTCAGTAAAGACCTGTTCGCCTTCATCATCAAAGTCACCATCGCGGTTCCAGTCAAACCATGCTGATAGGTAGCCAGAAGTAGAAGCTGTCACATTCACAATTGAGCTTAAGCCTGGATCAAGTGCGGATACAAAACCAACACCATCTTCATCGGCTGTGCCCACAGAGTTGTCGTTTGCTTGACCGTCGGCATCACCATCTGGAGCGACGGAACCAAGCCAAGTTACACCGTCCACTTCGTGACGAGGACCGTTTGACGCAAGTGTTGTGTGGTAGCTGTCTGGAGCATCACCGAAATCAATTGGCTCGTCTTCGTTAATCACCGGAGCATTTGCACAACGTGCACCGTCATTTTGGCTTGAGCTTGGACCGTTGGATACAAACTCAACCGCAGGAACGATACCTGCTGCGATATTGGCTGCCTTACCTTCCGAAAGGTCAACGCGATAGATTTTGCCATCTTGGTTACGTGACACATAGTAGTTGCCGTTTACATCGAAGTAGCCAGCACCAAATGTGCCTTTCTCACCTGTGTCACCTATCGCAGTTGCGCTACCATTTGATGGGTTGAACTGATATAGCAAACCAGAGTTGTTGTCGATGCCGTAAAGGGAGCCATCACCTGGATGGAATGCAAAGTCGGTTAGGTTCACAGTCGCTGTTGAGCTGATTTTCACGATGCTCAATGTCGCATTTGGATCAGAATCGAGCGGAGAAAGGTCAATGGAGAAAAGTCCTTTGCCTTTGCGGTACAAGTAGTAGACGTGGTTGTAAACGTCACCTACGTAAAACGTGTGGTCGGTAGGAAGACCCGAAACATTAAGTGTCTCTGCTTGGAAGTCTTGACCAAGACGAACAATCTTTTTGTTTGTGGTGTCGTAGCCGTAGATATAACGGTCAGTGAAGTTAAAGCCTACACCGTTGATGCCCGAAGCCAAACCTGTGTCGTCCTCTAAAAGAGTCGTAGAGCCTGTAACCAAATTGACGCCATAGATTTGAACCGGGGTTGATTGGAATAGGTATGCTTGGCTTGGGCACGTATCAAATGGCGCCGCTTGTGCGTAAGCGCTCGCTATTAGAGACCCAAGTAGTAGTGATGTCCTTTTCATAATTCGCCCTCTCATTGGTTCGTGATATATGCAATGAAAGGAATGTGCCAACTTTTAAGTTGTTGAATTTTATAGATCTAAGATTTGTAAGAAGAAGGGTTGTAAATCTGATTGTCAAAATGAGAAAAAGCCCAACATCGAGTTGGGCTTTTTGGGAATGATTAGAGGTATAGAACTAACTACAAACCGGACAGGAGGGCATTTTCATCAGATTCATTTCTCGCCAAGACATGCTGAGCGCATCCAAAATCAGAATTTTTCCTTTCTTTGGTTGGCCGTAATCAGCAATCACTTTAATCGCTTCCATCGCTTGCACTGCGCCAACAATACCCACAACAGGCGCCATTACTCCGGCTTCGACACAACTTAGCGCATCGCTGCCGAAGAGGGCACTTAAGCACTGGTAACATGGTTGCGCTGGATCATCGTAAGTAAACACACTCACTTGGCCTTCCATGCGAATGGCCGCGCCTGAAATCAGCGGTGTTTTGGTCGCAAAACATAGGCGGTTAAGTTGATTGCGCGTATCGACGTTATCTGATGCATCGACAACAATAGTGTGCTGTTCGATCAAGCTTTTTAGCTCTGTATCATCAAGACGCTTTGCGATGGTATCTACAATGATGTGCGGGTTAAGCTCGCGTAGTGCATCGGCCGCTGATTCTACCTTCTTACGACCAATATCCGCATCGTGATGCAGTACTTGGCGCTGAAGGTTAGACAACTCGACGATATCATCATCAATCAGCGTGATTTTACCGACACCAGCCGTCGCCAAATATTGGCTTGATGCGCAGCCTAAACCGCCAGCACCAAGCATCAATACCGATGCTTGTTTGAGTGCTTCTTGTCCTTCAAAGTCAAACTGACGAAGAATGATTTGGCGGTTGTAACGCAGCATTTCCTGATCGGAAAGAATATCCACAACGTCTTCCTAGTAAAGGGTTGAGTTGAATAGTTGAACCTGAACCGTTTCGCCCACTTCAACTCGGCCGCGCTCACGTTCCAAGACAACAAAACAGTTCGCTAGGCTCATTGAGCGGAATGCACCAGAGCTTTGGTTACCGGTTGTTTCAACCACAAACTTGCCATCTTCCAATGTGTAGATACCACGTTGGTAATCGGTACGACCTGGTGCTTTCTTAAAGGCGGTTTTGGTTGTTGCTGGAATAGACTCGGGTGCTTTCCATTCGGTATGGCCTGCAAGTTTTGCCAGCATTGGTTGAACAAGCACGTACATAGTGAGCACGGCAGAAACCGGGTTCCCCGGCAGACCACAGAACCAAGCAGTGCTTAGCTTACCAAACGCGAAAGGTTTACCCGGCTTGATTGCTAGCTTCCAGAAACCGATTTCACCAAGCTCTTCAAGAATGTCTTTGGTGTAATCCGCTTCGCCTACACTGACACCGCCGGAGGTCACAACCACATCTGCCAATGTTTGCGCTTGTTCAAAGGTTGCTTTTAGAGTCTCTGGGCAATCTGGAATGATGCCAAGATCAACGGCTTCACAACCGAAGTTCTCGATAAGTGGTTTAATACCGTAACGGTTGCTGTCGTAGATCTGACCTTCGTCTAGCGGCTCGCCCAGTGGTCTAAGTTCATCACCAGTAGAGAAGAACGCAACTTTGGGTTTACGTACTACTGTCACATGGCTAACACCAAGCGACGCGATCATCGGAATATCGCGAGGTGTTAAACGTGCACCTTTTGCCAGCACGATGTCGCCTTGCTTGATGTCGTCACCTGTTGGGCGGATGTTGTTTTGTGGCTTCACGTCGGTTTGGTTGAACTGAATGCCAGCATCTGTTACTTCAGTGCTTTCTTGCATGATAACGGCATCACAACCCTGTGGGATTTTTGCGCCAGTCATGATGCGAACACAGGTACCTTGAGGCCATTCACCTTCAAAAGGTTGTCCTGCAAATGATTTACCTGCCAGAGGCAATACAGAAGATGACTCAAGATCTTGAATGCGAATAGCGTAGCCATCCATTGCTGAGTTATCGAATGGTGGTACGTGAATAGGAGACAAAATGTCTTCTGCCAGTACAAAACCGAGTGCTTCAGCAAGTGGAAGAGAAAGCGTTGTTTGGATAGGTTTGATTCGCGATAGCATTTTGTCCATCGCTTCTTCAATTGGCATCAAGCCAGGTGCGTCGCAGCAGCCCATTGAGAAAATCCTGTGTTCTTTTGTTTTGTGGCAACTTTACCATAAAAAGGGGACCGAGTAAGAATGTCCACCTATAAAATATGGGTGTAATTATTCAAAAATCCGAGTATCCTTGTCAGCCATCCAAAAGGGGTAAAAAACCTGCGGAGCTCAAGAAAATCAGCTCAGTACCTTCATCTGATGTGACTTGGTGTAAAGACACGAACTGAGCAACTCAAAGCGAAAAGTATGAATGCAATTTTGATTGGGTTTGTACGAAGGCTGAAGTAAAACAAAAGAGGAAGTGGAATGTCAGGTCTTAGCGAGTCAGCGAAGTTAGTAAAAGAAGCGCTAGAGCAACGCGGTTTGGAAACGCCAATGCGTCCAAACAACGTAAGTCGTGAAGAGAAGAAAGAGAAGATCGAACACCACATGCGTGAGATCTTAGGTCTGCTTCAACTTGACCTCACTGACGATAGCCTAGAAGAAACCCCTCACCGCATTGCTAAGATGTACGTTGACGAAATCTTCTCTGGTCTGGATTACTCCAACTTTCCTAAAATCACGGTGATTGAGAACAAGATGAACGTGAGCGAGATGGTTCGCGTGAAGGACATCACAGTGACCAGTACTTGTGAACACCACCTTGTGACCATCGATGGCAAGGCTGCTGTGGCTTACATTCCACGTGGCAAGATCATTGGCCTGTCAAAGATCAACCGTATCGTTCGCTTCTTTGCCCAGCGTCCACAAGTTCAAGAGCGTATGACTCAGCAAATTCTTGTTGCACTTCAAACGTTGCTTGAGTCCGATGATGTGGCAGTGACGATTGACGCAACACACTACTGCGTGAAATCTCGCGGTGTGATGGATGCAACCAGCGAAACCACGACAACAGCATTGGGCGGTATCTTCAAGAGCAACCCAGCAACGCGTGCCGAATTTCTGCACGGTTTACGCTAGGTAACTAAGCAAGTTTCTAAGAGGATGGCAAACGCCATCCTTTTTTTATGCTTGTTTAGAAAATGACTTCATGATTTCTGGCCAATACATTTTGACGTAACCTGCCGATACCCAAACAACCAATACAGTCGCGATACTGAGCTCTAGAAAACCAAAGTCGTGTAGCCAGTGCCAGTGAGGGTGCGATTCGGCAAAAAAAGAGGTTAAGCGATGCATTGCGATAGCGCTGATCACGGAAGGAAAGGTTACTGCCGCGATAGAAGGTTGAAACTTCAAGCGAAGTAAGCGGAAGTAACATAAGTAGATCAATAAAGTCATAGTGATGGCGATCCCTGCCAATGCGCCTGTTAGTATCGGATCAGGTAAGGGAAAGTTCACCAAGTATGCTGCTAATGATAAGTTTACCGGCGCGGCCATAATCGCGAGGGTCGGTCTTGCTCGCCTTGGTAGAGAGCCGAAAAACACCAAACGATACAACACGAGTGGCAGCATGAAGAAATAAATGCCGATGCACATCATCGCTAGCGTTTCGGAGAATAAGTTGTGACCTAGTTGAGAACCGGCTAGTGAACTACTGATCAGCCCCACCGGATAAAGAAACCAACTCGGTACGATATTGGACATTTTGAAGTTCATTAGCTGAAAGCTAAAAAACAGCACCATCATAGTAAAATGCAGCAAAAGCGCCATAAACCAAAGTGGATAAGCGATGATAGGCGCTACAGCGGCAAGATAATCTGCAAGGATCAGTAACGCCATACTCATTGGTGCCATTAAACTACCACTCAGCGGGTGACGAATGTCGACCATGAATAATCGTGGATTAGCGGCATATTTTATGAGTACAGGGGCGAGTAAAAGTGCGCCGAGTGACGCCAAAAATGGGCGTATCGGTTCACCAATCTCAGGAACATAGAGTGCCCAAGCTTGCCCTAAACCTATCATACCTAGTGCCAACGCGGCTTGAGACGGCGGGACACTATAAAACTGCACAAGTCTTCTCCAGTTCAAATCTACTCCATTTGATTTTTGCCTGAATGAAACAAAACATGACGATTTGGATGAAATGCTCTATTTAAGTAGCGAATACTAACAAGTATGGAGAGGGGTTTCTCATGAAAGGTGGTGAGCAAATATCAGAGAATGATAATTTTGTGAGTTTGGTATCGAATATTTGGGAAAAGATGCAAAAATGCAGCGTTTATCGCTCCAAACCCTTCGATAGTCTGGAGCGAAGTGATAACAAAGAGAATGTTATGTTGATTGATTCTCCGGTAGATCCTGTTGGCGTAACTTTTCGTTTTTGATTGTGCGATGCAGCAGCTGGCTGTAAATAGGTTGTCCACCCAACAATTGAGCAATAATCACAGCGCCCAAACAAGTAATGATCAATGGCAGGATTAAGTAGTAGTTATTCGTCATTTCAATCACTAACAGAATACCAGTAATCGGTGCACGTACCGTTGCAGCAAACAGGGCACCCATGCCCGCAATCGCAAATACACCAGGCTCGATATCAAGCGCAGGGAGCAAGACATCAGCACTTGATCCGAACGCATAGCCAAATAAGGTTCCCAGAGCAAGCATAGGTGCAAAGATGCCTCCCGGCGCACCAGAACCAAAACAGAGCAGGGTTGTAATTACACGACCAAAGAAAAGCAAAACTAAAATGGATACCGAGTAGTTACCGTTAGTAATGTCAGGAATAAGGTCGATACCACCACCAGTTAGTTGGGGTACGTACAAAAGAAGCAAACCAAACACGCCTCCCAGTAACGAACCCACAATCAAGTAGCGCTTACGATCGTTTTTGTGAATTGCGACAAAACTGTCTTGTGCCACGGTAATCAGTTTATTGAAGATCACGCCAAACACGCCAAACAATGCGCCAAGCAATAAAAACAGCCATAGGGTTTGAAGCTCTGGCGACTGGTATTGCGGCATAGTGATAACGGCGTCTTGCCCGTTGATGGCGCGAAACACTATGTTCGCCATAATGGCAGAAATGATCACTGCGCGAATTGAGATCAAAGAGTAGCGAAACTGAGGTCGCATTTCCTCCACAACGAACATAATGCCTGCGAGTGGGGCATTAAAAGCCGCAGCCAAACCGCCAGCAGCACCAGAAGCGAGCAGGGAGTGGCGGGTATCGTCATCCTTTACCCGGAATATATCGGTCACCATTCGACCTACAGCACCACCCATTTGAACGGTTGGGCCTTCACGACCCAGCACCATACCTGAGCCAAGTGCTCCCATGCCGCCGAAGAATTTTACTGGTAGAACTCGCCACCAGCGCACTGGACGAATATTATCCATTGCCCCTTCGATTTCAGGAATACCAGAACCTGCCGCTTCTGGCGCAAAGCGGTGCACAAGAAAATAGCCAATAAAAGCTAAAAGTGCGCTAATGAGAACCGCTGCCAGCCACAACGGTAGAACATTACCAATTTCGCTTCTTAACCATTCTGTTCGTGTTTCAGAAACGAAATGAACGGCAAGCTCGAAATACGTACCGACAAAACCAGCCAACGTACCCACAATGGCGGCCATAATGAGAACAGAAAATGGTGTTGACCCTCGAGAGACAAACTGGTTAATCGCATCTTTCGGTACGTGCGCCAACACAGATTTCACAATTCTCTCGCGTTTGGTCATTAACAAGCTCTCCTGTTGCTGGGGGAAGGGACGAAAGAAAGTATACGCTTCGCAGAGTCTAGACCTAATCAATAAAGATGCAATTTAGCTTTTCACTATTGAGTGTTTGAAGTGTCGCGATATTATTCATTCACTCAGATTGTGCTATTGCTCTCATAATTTAGGATAAAAAACTTGTTTTTTGAGAAAAATGAACCATGCTTTAAATGTAAAGCAACATGACTGCTTCAGAAGGAGGGATGTGAGGTTTTACACACAATTTGGATGGATTCAAACCCTACGGTAAGTCCTCGTTTTATGTTCGGGATGCATCAATAGACATCGCCGATTCGCACACTCACGATTGAGTAACGAGGTAGAGGCGCACGCACATGTGCGCCTTCTTAATTTCTGCGTCATAACTTTCATCACCACCTACAACTATTTTTCTCTTGAACATTTTCTTGCAGTTAGTAATGTCTTAGTTCGATGTCAACCAACTAGAGCAGTGCATGCGCTTTTATCTTCGACCCTTACTTTCTTTATGTTGTTGTTCGGTAACGTTTCCGGCACTTTCAACGCCGAGCTGGTGGCAAGACACGTTGTCAGCAATGCCATATTCCAATCTAAAAGAACGTATAGAAAAAAGTGGAAGCTGGTATGGTTGCGAAGTGCAGCTGCGAGACAACTCAACGTTTATCAGCGCATTTTGTTTGGATGATTTTTCGTACTACCAGCAGCACTTGTATGGTGAAGTGATTTTGAGAAGAGAAAGTGCTCAGTTCTCGTTTCTTACTGAATACGAGTGGCAGCGTCTGAATGACTTACTTCTCAACTTAAGAAAGGATGGGTTAGTTTTACGCAGAGTCACTATCGGAAAAGAGCAATATGATGTCGTTGAAGCTCTGGAAAAGAAATCTTCCGAGCTTGTCGATAAAGAAGTTATTTTGTTGATGAACCGCTATCCACAAGAAACGATTCGAAGTTTGCTTTGGGTAAAACCGGACGAGTTTCTTACGCCATCACCGTCCTTAAATGTGCACTTGCGCAGTGATGGCGAAATTATCGAGGTCAAAGTGACTCGTTTTTAGATTCTTTATGGAGAGATAGGAAGGTCGCCATTGCTGATTCATCCAAAAAACCATCCGATTTTTTGTGAGCGCGCAGGTATTGATAGCCTGCGATTAGCTTGCGGTGTAGCTCTTCTGCATCGTCTGACAACGGCTGATTCATAACGTGTTGAAAGGCAAGTTTGTACGCATCCATATCCACGACTTCAGCACGGCGATATAAATAACCGCATCCCGTTGCTAACCATTCGAGAGAGCAATTGGCGCGCATTGCAATTTGATTTGCTTTAGTTAGGCTAGGTTCACTGCCTTTAAGGTATTTGCGTATTAAAGCTTCAGACACATCGACGCGTCGTGCGAACCCGCTGATGCTTTCTTCTCCGATCAGGGTGGCTAGGCGTTGGGCAAAAGACATATTTCGTACTCCAGTTCGAATTGCGAAAGTTTACCCGTTGAGCCGGTACGAAAACAAGACTACGATGAATGCAGATCAATTGAAGGAGAAAATCCATGGTTGCAAAAGTAGTAACTGCACCAAAAGGCCCAGAGTTCTCAGAGCTGGTTCAAGGATATTGGCGTGCAGTTGAGTGGGGAATGACGGCTCAAGAGCGTTTGTCATTTCTTAAGCAACACATTGAGTTAGGCATTACGACAGTCGATCACGCCGACATCTACGGTAATTACGAGTGTGAGGCGTTGTTTGGTGAAGCGTTAGCTTTAGACAAGAGTGTTCGTGAGCAAATTCAGATCGTGACGAAATGCGACATCAATTTGTGTGGCGATAAAACGCCAGAGCGTAAGATCAATCACTACGACACGAGCTCAGCACATATCTACCAATCGGTGAATAACTCGCTAGAACGTTTGAATGTGGATGAAATCGACGTACTTTTAATTCATCGTCCTGACGTGTTAATGGATGCAGACGAGGTTGCAGAAGCATTTTCTGAGCTTCACAAAGTCGGCAAAGTGAAGCACTTTGGCGTGTCTAACTTCACTCCACGCCAGTTTGAACTGCTGCAATCTCGCTTAGGTAAGCCGTTGGTTACTAACCAAGTGGAAATCAACCCACTTAACTTTGAGGTTGCTCACGATGGAACGCTTGATCAAATGCAAATGTTCCGCACGCGACCAATGGCTTGGTCTTGCCTCGGTGGTGGTTCAATTTTTAGTGGTGACAGTGAGCAAGCTGTTCGTGTCCGTAACGAATTAGAAGCAATTCGTGAAGAAGTGGGCGCAGCGAGTATTGACCAAGTAATTTATGCCTGGGTACGTCGTTTGCCATCTAACCCTATTCCAATCATTGGCTCTGGTAAAATCGAGCGTGTGCAAACTGCAGTTAATGCATTGAACATCGAACTTACTCGAGAGCAATGGTATCGCGTATGGGTGGCTTCTAAAGGTCATGGTGTGCCATAGAATTGATATCTTATCGATGAAATTGTTATTAAAGGCATCCTCTAGCAGGGTGCCTTTTTAGTTTTAGCGCGTTACTGTTTACCCATTATGGAAATAGAAAGAATGAAATTCGAGCAAAAATGGGCTTTGGATGTTAGCTGCAACTTTTTGCTTACTTTGGGTGGAGGAGTTTTACCCATGTTTGTTTTATGTCACTAAACAGCGAATGTGATGCTTGCTTTTTAGTCATTTTGTTCACTCATTCATTCATATTGCGTATGCTTACTGAATAATAAAGAAATAAAAAACTCGTCAGTTTTCTCGTATTACATGCTGTAACAATCTGTTAGACTCCGGCGCAGATTGTGGAATATAAAAAGGTGATTGAATGTCTTTTCCCGTACTCATCTGTGATGATTCAGCGTTAGCACGCAAACAGATGGCGAGATCACTACCAGCCACATTGAATGCCGATATTACGTTTGCTATCCACGGAAAAAACGCGCTAGAAGAACTCGAAAAAAACGAGTTTAAATTGATGTTTCTTGATTTGACCATGCCAGAAATGGATGGCTTTGAAACACTAGAGCACATGCAACGGTTGGGGGATAAAACTCCGTTGGTTGTGGTGTCGGGGGATATCCAACCTAAAGCGAAAGAGCGCGTGTTCGCACTGGGTGCAAAAGCGTTTATTCAAAAACCGATCGCCAAAGATGAACTCAAGAAGGCGCTTAAAGAGTTGGTCGAGCCAGAACCTCGTCCTCAAATTATCACGCCTGTCTCTATTGAGTTACCGATTTTACGTCGTCGCGATATTTACATGGAAGTGGCTAACGTTTCAATTGGTCGAGCAGCCGATGCATTGGCGCGTCACTTTGATGTGTTTGTGCAACTACCTCTGCCGAACGTCAATATCTTTGAAGTGAGCGAACTTCACATGGCCCTACGCGACTTGGCGTCGCATGACAACGTATCGGGTGTTTGTCAGGGATTTTGTGGCGAAGGTATTGCTGGCGAAGCGCTAGTGATTTTGAGTGATTCAAGCGTATCTGATCTCAAAAAGTTGATGAAAGTACCAGCAGACAGCGAAGAGTTAGAAGAGCTTGAGTTGCTAATGGATATTTCTAATATTTTGGTGGGGTCGTTCTTAAATGGTTTAGGCGAGCAGTCTGAAGTCCGATTCTTCCAAAGTCCACCAGTACTCCTTGGTCAGCATATCTCAATTGACTCGATCATTGAATCTACAACTGGAGCATTCAGCCGCACGATGACATTCGAAGTGAGCTACAACATTGAAGGAACGTCGATTCGTTGTGACTTGTTGTTTATGTTTGTGGATGAATCCTTGCCGCTGCTTGATAACAAACTGTCTTATCTAATGGAGGAGTTCTAATGTTGAATATGCCAGCAGAGTTTGAACAATTCCATTGGATGGTGGATATGGTACAAAACGTCGACATGGGCTTAGTGGTCATTGATCGAGATTACAATGTACAGGTCTGGAATGGGTTTATGACTCATCACAGTGGTTTGCAGTCTCATGATGCGATAGGTCGTTCTATATTTGATATCTTCCCTGAAATCCCACAGGAGTGGTTTAAATTAAAAACAAAACCAGTGTATGACCTAGGCTGTCGCAGCTTCATCACATGGCGACAACGACCTTACTTATTCTGCTGTCGCAATGTTCGACCAGTTACGCAGCAAGCGGAGTTTATGTACCAGAATGTTACGTTGAACCCAATGCGCACACCGACTGGAAAAATCAACTCGTTGTTTTTGTCTATACAAGACGCGACGGCTGAAGCTCTGATGTCTCAGAATCAATAGCGATAAAAAACTTTCTCAAAAGCCAAGGTCCGCCTTGGCTTTTTTGTATACTTATAATTGTGTTTCCCAATGCGTAGAACGTGAATATGGACTTTAATCTCGCCCTAAAACTCTACACCGCAGAGCAAGTAAAAAACGGTGAAACGCTGGCTGCGCAAATGGCTGGTGTTTCTATGTATAGCTTAATGCAACGCGCTGGTATGGCCGTGTATGAGCGCTTTTTACATCTGTATCCTAAATCAAAAAATATCTTAGTGATTTGCGGTAAAGGGAATAACGGTGGCGATGGTTACGTATTTGCATCTCTTGCGAAACAAGCTCAACTCAATGTACATGTTTTCCAAATTGGTGATGTATCTGTGCTAAAAGGTGATGCTTTGCGCGCATACCAAGACTGGCAGTCAATCGACGGTGTTAACAATGATTGGGATGAATGGAATACCGCATTGCTAGAAGCAGATGTGATCATCGATGCCATGTTAGGCACTGGTTTAAGCGGTGAGGTTCGTTCGGAGTATCGTCGCTATATTGACCAAATTAATCAAATTCATACCCCTGTGATTGCAGTCGACGTTCCTTCTGGTCTGTGTGCTAATACAGGTGCAGTTTTAGGTGATGCTATTCGTGCCGAGCATACTGTAACCTTCATTGGGGTTAAGCAAGGCTTATGCACTGGACAAGCGAGAGATCGAGTTGGCGAGCTCTACTTTTGTGGTTTAGGCGTCAATACTAAGTTTGATACTATCGAAGTAGAAAGTGCATTAGGTATTGATCATCAGGTTGTTTCAAGATTAATGCCCAAGCCAAATCCAACGGTCCATAAAGGTGACAACGGGAAGTTGCTTTGTGTTGGTGGCAATCAAGGGATGTCTGGGGCGATTCGTTTATGTTCCTCCGCAGCGATTAGAGCCGGAGCGGGTTTAACTGCCGCAATTACTCACACGAGTAGCCTTATTCCACTGCAGGTTGGTTGCCCAGAAGTAATGAGCCAGAGCATCACCACTGACTTGCTCAGGGATACTGAGAACGACTTAACTAAACGCATACGCTGGGCTGACGTATTAGTGTTTGGTCCTGGCTTTGGAGATGATGAGTGGGCTTATCAAGCCTATCAATATCTGGCTCAAGAGCAGAAACCTAAAGTTGTTGATGCTGATGGCCTCAATATTCTAGCGATGCTGAGCCAGCGATGCGATGGCACTCTAGTGTGCGACAACCATCGAGTGATCACGCCGCATCCTGGAGAGGCAGCTCGACTACTAAATGTAACCATTCAACAAATAGAAAGTGACCGATACTCTGCTGCAAGACAACTGCAAGAGCGTTATGGCGGTGTAGTGGTTTTAAAAGGCGCGGGGACGCTTATTTACGATGGAACGAGAATGTACGTCTGTCTAGCGGGTAACGCCGGAATGGCGACGGGGGGAATGGGAGATGTGTTATCTGGAGTCATTGGTGCATTACTAGCCAAAGGTTTACCAATTTCTGTTGCCGCACGTTTAGGTGTGGTACTTCACAGTCATGCTGCTGATATAAACGTGAGTCAGAATGGTCAAATTGGTCTTTTGGCAAGTGATGTCGTTAGCACTCTTCGTACCGCTATCACCCAAGAGCTCTATCGAAATTAATTAGATTTCATGCATTGCTGAGAAAATTGGTCGATTTTTTTGAGTACTTTTTTTACGAATTAGCAGGGCATCTTAGTATTAGGTGATTGAGTTTTAGGCAGATTTGAGAGGTGATGCGTTTTAATTTTTAAGATATGACGCAAAGGTTTGCGCAATGGGTTAACTTAAGTGCTTTCTCAAGTTGTTGATAGTTATAAATAATAAGAGGTTTTGGTGACTTGGGGAGCGTTTTTGATATGCGATTTTCAAGATGGTATCACAAAAAAAATTCAAATATCAGACTTGTAGGAAATAAATCACAGCCTATAATGCTGAAAACCGGAGCGTCTGCCAACGCTCCGGTTTTTTTGTGTCCGAAGAACAGTGAACTCGTCTGCCAACGAAATCACTACGCACTCTGAAATGACCCATATACATATGAATCAAGGAATTACACAATGCGTATCGAACAAGAACTTAAGTTAGGTTTTAAAGATGTACTGTTTCGCCCGAAACGTTCTACCCTTAAGAGCCGTTCTCAAGTAAATTTAACCCGCGATTTTACATTCAAGCATAGTGGTCGTCAATGGTCTGGTGTGCCAGTAATCGCAGCAAACATGGATTCGGTTGGTAGCTTTGCAATGGCTAAAGCGCTGGCTGAGCATGGTGTAATGACCGCTGTTCACAAACATTACACGGTAGAAGATTGGGCTGAGTTTTCTAAATCAGCAGATAAAGTAACCATGAATAACGTTATGGTGTCTACGGGAACATCTGACGCAGACTTCCAAAAAACCAAAGACATCATGGCACTTTCAGATGAATTTATTTTCATTTGTATCGACATTGCAAATGGTTACTCAGAGCATTTGGTCGAGTATGTTGAACGCGTGCGAGCAGAGTTCCCAGACAAGGTCATTTCTGCAGGCAACGTGGTTACTGGTGATATGTGTGAAGAGCTAATCCTAGCTGGTGCAGACATCGTTAAAGTGGGTATCGGCCCAGGCTCAGTTTGTACAACTCGTGTAAAAACGGGTGTTGGTTACCCGCAGCTTTCTGCAATCATCGAGTGTGGCGATGCAGCGCACGGCCTTGGTGGCATGATCGTCGGTGACGGTGGTTGTTCTTGTGCGGGTGACGTAGCGAAAGCATTCGGTGGTGGAGCGGATTTCGTAATGCTAGGCGGGATGCTAGCGGGTCACGAAGAGTCAGGCGGCGAAGTGATCGAGAAAGACGGCGAGAAGTTCATGAAATTCTATGGCATGTCGTCGAAGAGCGCGATGGATAAGCACTCAGGTGGTGTCGCTGGCTACCGTGCGGCCGAAGGTAAAACCGTATTATTGCCATACCGTGGTAGCGTTCACGGTACTATTCAAGACATCCTTGGAGGCGTTCGCTCAACTTGTACATACGTGGGTGCAGCAAAGCTTAAAGAGCTAACCAAGCGTACTACATTCATCCGCGTTCAAGAACAAGAGAACAACGTGTTCGGTAAAGAGTAAGTCGACTGAATGTAACAAGTGTAAAAGCAACCATACGTTATATCTATAGCAGATAAAACTATACTATATGCAGCTATGAGCCAGAGTGAGATTGATTTCTTACTCTGGCTTTTTGCTTCTCATTTGTTTGCGCTTCAAAATTAACTCTAAGCGATTTTAATAGTTGGTCGAGATTCGACTTGTTCAAACGGTAATGATGTTGTAACTGGCATGAGCTGTAAAACGCTTGAAATCTGACAGTCTCTATTTAACCCAATATAGTCTTTGACATTAGCGACTCGCCAAGTCATGTCTCCGTAAGTACGCAGATAGAACGCGGGTGATTGATGACTGTTATGTCTAATAACGCTCCATTGGGTAATATCACTAAAAAAGACTTCAGGGTTATCGGATGTCTCAAACTCATTCGCCATGATGCCCAAAGGTATATCAACGCGATTAAGTAGCTTTTGTCCGAGTGAGAAGGCTTCGTCGAAGTTAGTTGGTTGTTCGCTTAACTGCTTAATTGCATAGGTTTGTACAAATCGAGACGGCGGTGTTGGGTCGGCGGGTAGACCCATCAAGCCAGCGCCATTGATTGATTGAAGTGGGCCAGGCACTTGGATATGACGTTGCATGGTTGCTTCATTGTTCGGTTCTGGGTTGTAGTTGCGCAAATTAGAAAAATAAGAGAGGTGATTGACATGCCAATGGTAATTTGGGCAGTTAGTCATTACTCCAACGTAGGAGTGGTCCACAACCACTTTATAATCATCAAAGTCGTATTCGGTACATTGATAGCGTGCTTGCTGATTTTCCTCTTTGCTGAACATATCGCTTTCTTTGAATGCTCGATAGATATGCATATTACCGTTAAGAAACTCAATGACGGCACTGTCATTATTTGCATCGTGAATCACGAAATGCTGGTCCAAAGCCATGTTGTCACTCTCTGTTTCACCAGTTGAAATAGTCGAGTTAAACACGTAAACGGGGTGGGTGGTGAAGTAGGTCACCATCTCGTCCACAGTATTAAACGTAGACAAGATAAAAGTACCAAACAGGCCGCTGCCTAATGCAAAGGCATCATCAGGGATGTGAGAGGTCGATACATTTTGATTGAGAATGGGCAAGTACAGTGACCCAACAGAAAGGCCAGATTCATTAATGCCATCAGCTGTTAAAAGAGGGTTATTATACCGGGTAATGGCATTGCAGTGTATGAAGCTCAACTCTCCCTGCCAATTTGCTCGAAACTCACATTCTTTACTGTGACGTTTTGGCGGCTGACCATTGAAAACACGGTCGGCTTTTCCGTCGGAAGTAAAGGTCGTAATTTGGTAAGTTTGTTGGGCTCTAAACCAAATCTCGGTCTGAAGGTTAACTGCAAACTCCATGGTTCTAGCGGATAAGGTTTGGTTGTTGCAACCATAATTGATATTAACATCTGTACACATAGCCATGCTTTCCGTTGTTTATCTTGAATGATGAATATCCAAGAAACCCTCTGAATCAAATGCTTAGAGATTACGTGGATATAGATGAATTGCGCTTTAGTAATGGTTTTAGCCATTGAGATAAGCACATGCTATTAAGTTAAGCATTCAATCAAAAAACGTCAGTAGCAGTTTAGTATCAGTTGATAGAGTTAAAATAAAAAGTGATGTATTAAGTAAAACTCTTTGATTCTAGAAATTAATAATATATTTATTTTTTCAATCTTGGTTACTCTAGATTTAAAGTTTATTTTAAAAGTGATTTGTATTTATTCGATTATCTTGCAGTGGTGATATAAAGTGAGAACATAAAGTTAACAATTTCAGATTGTGATTGAAAATGGGGAGAGTCTTCAATCCAAATACCGAGAAATGAAACTGCCCGAGAAGTTGTGCAACTGTCTCGGGCGAAGTGATGAATCAGGTGAGCAGCTATAAAGTTTTCTCACAAGAACCGCTAAGTGGTGGAGATATTTTTAAATTATCATTAAAGATTTCTACAACGACGGGGCCTTTATTTTCATCTTTTGCATAGTATGCACAGGACTTGTCCCCAGTATAGGTTTTACCTGCCTTTTTGAAACTGTAATACCAGGAGTCATGGGTAGCGGCACCGGATTCAAAACTAGCAGATTCAGATTGTTCGCCAATATTCAAGTCGAAATGAACCTCCATTTCCGGAGAGTCTTTAAATCTCACATATCCGGTGATTTTATCGTTGGAGTTATTTTTAACGTAAAATGAACCCTTAGTTGTCATAATTTTTCCTCTTTTTTAATTTCTATACGTGATAGAACGGCCAAATGACGTTCTGTTAATATATGCTTTTTAAGATGCATATTGATGTTAAATGATGGTCTTATTAGTTCTAAGGTGATTAAACTTATCCTTAGCGTATTTTTCTTTTATACCGATTAAGTCGCGGTAGCTTCGATCAAAATAAACGCTTGTCGGAATTGCCGGATCTTTAAAGCTGATGAAGGCACCATAGGTTCCCGGTATATCAGCTTCTCTGGCTTTATCAATCCAGTCCATGGCTCTGTTTACATCAACAAGTACTGGGTTGTTTTGTAGTTCTAGTTTTTGCTTTATCTCTTCATTCCACCAGGTTTGGTATTGGACTGTATATTGACACTGGCGGTAGGGGAAAGATATGTCTTCAAGGTCGTCTGAGTGATGATAAAAACTGCCAGTGATCGCCCCTAAGGTTACGTAACTAAATAGCCCTTGATCGCGGTTTTCTGGCTTTATCAAAGGTGAAGTTAAGCTTTGCAAAAGTGCAGTATAGCCTTCTGGTTTAAGACCTCGCTCTGACACCAATCGCGAAGTGATTTTGTGAGGTGCTGGGGCGTCATAATCGGGAGGGAAAGGAGAACCGTTTTGACACAAAGAATCGCGCCCCCATGTGCTCATCAGGGAGTGATCGTATTTCTTCCCGTCAAAGTCAGTGCCATGTGCTTCATAGACTTGAACTAAATCAGGGAAGCAAGCGCCAAATTGAACGGCTATAAATTGGTGAAGATCTTGTTCTGTTCCTTCCCAGTAGCCATACATGGTGCAGTGATGGCTGATGGTTTCAATATCACAGTGGTTAGATGATTCAGGCAGAGCATCAATTTGCAAGTTGGTGCCAAGAAGTTTAGGCGTATCGAGGCTTTTTATAGCCTGCTCCCAATTTTTTAGCACATCTATGGTAGGGTGCGTTGGTATTGGCTGAAGCATACCGTTGATTTTTGGATAGAGGTTCCACTGAAGCTCGAAGCGGTGGATCTCTTTGGGTAAAGGGAATGTTTTTACGCGTAGCTCGGTAACAATGCCATAGCTCATGCCTCCGCCGCCTCTTAGTGCCCAAAATAGGTGAGGGTTGGACTCTGCTGAGACTTCTGTGATCGTACCATCACCCAATACCACGGTTGCACTCACTAGGTGCTCACAACACATGCCGTATTTTCGCGTCCAAGGGCCCCATCCTCCGCCTTGAATATAGCCAGTCAACCCAACTGTGGCACAGGTTCCATGTGCAATCATTCGATCATGCTCTGCAAGTTTTGGTGTCAGTTGATAGAAGCGATAGCCAGCACCAATGGTGGCAATATTGTCACACAATTGGAAGGTCTTAATTCTGCTCACGTCAATCAAAATGACGTTGTCACCACTGCATTCACCTGCGTGATCATGCCCTCCTGAGCGAACACGAATCGGGAGATTGAATTGAGTTGCTGTTAGATAGGCTTGCTGAACTTCTTGCGTACTTTCGCACATGACAATGACAAAGGGTTGGTGTTGATAGCGAGTATTGAAGATGAGTGACTCGACTTGATATTGGTTCAAACCGGGAACCGGTGAAACCGTGTTTTCAAGAGGTGTCAGTAATCGTTCTTTAGGAAAACCGCACTTATCCATTTTCTGAATAAACAGTTTGGCATTATTGACTGAGATTGAGTACGCGCTAAGTACAGCGAGGCGTTGTATTTGAGGGTTAGTGTGCTGTTCTACCACTTGGTTTTCTTTAGTTCCCTGCATCCATTCATGTTCCATTATTTTTTCCATTTGGCTTATGTATTGAATAGTTGTTCAAATATTAAACCAAATGCATACATTCACCATATCAGTTTGGTATCAGTTGTTCTGTACAAATCGCCAAAAGCATCAGCGAGAGAGCAACAATATCTGGTTGATGAAAAGAACGATCGGCATCTGCGTGACCGTGGATAATTTATGTAGTCAAGTAGATCTGAGCCTAAATTGATACTGAACCAGAATGACGTGTTATCTACATTGAATGGGTCACTAACGACAATAAATTCAGTTGGAGAACACAATGAAAATGGACTCAAAAGAATCACAAGCAATTTTTACTGCTCATTATCAAATTGGTAACGGCTTACCTGGAGGAGTGAGCTTCGATGTTAATCTACTCGTGGCCAGCGAAGACAAATCAATAGTGGGTAAAGGACATATCTTTCAGGCCGTTAACCCACCGTTAAATGTGGTGTCTGATCTCAATGGTAGTTTCAACTATCAATGCACGATGCGTGATTGTCATATCATGGTGACGTTGCAGGGCTACCAGCCTTATCTAGGCATTGCTCCTTTAGGAGCTGATCTTCATAACGTAACGCTCAACCTCCTACTTAATGATGATTGGAAGTCAGGCGTGGCATTCTATCGATATAAAAATAGTTCAGGTAAATGGATTGAAGCAGCAAATCAACGCGTTACTCTACTTTTGCCTGAGCATGTTCCTAGCATCGAGAACTTTAAGGTGGAGCAAAATGATCTTGCGCCAGCATAAATCTCATCAGCGATGACACTGTGCCAAAACACAGATATTCGATGGTTTCGAATATCTGTGTTTGACGAGGTAAATCGAGTAAACACGATGACTTGACGGTGCAATTAATCGACTTTCTTCGTTTATTGAATATTTCATGGTTGAGTAGATGTGGAGAGCCAATGGTCGAGCTCATCAACACTTATTTGAGCCTGATTCAGTTGATGCTTACGCGCGGCCTGATTGAAGTTTAACAACTCAGAGACGGAGCTGGACTGGTCGAGTAAGGCAAGCATCAGATTCGCTTGTTCAATATAAAAATCACCCCATGGATGCGGATCTTCTTGGGTGAAGTTAGACAGCTTATCGCGATATTTTCGAAGTAGCGTAGGCTGCTTATACTGCCACGCTACTTGGATTCCTTGTTGGTAAAAGCGTAAATAGTTATGACCAACACAGGTAGATTCTAGCCAAGCCTCACCAGTGCGCAAAGCGGAGAGGGCCGTTGATTCATCGCCACAAATAAGTGCCTTGGTAGATACGAGCCAAGGACCAATAAAATTGTGTAGCTTATTGATATGAACAAGATCTAGAGCCGTGTCGATGTCCGAAAGGGCTTTCTCCTCTTTTCCCTGATACCAGTGCAATCTTGCACTGGACTCCAAAAGAAAAGCGACAAATCGATGAGCATTAAGCTGTTTTGAAAGTTGTAGAGCGGTCGAGATTTCGTTTTCAGCTTGCACCAAGACATTACGGTCGAGAAAGATCCATGCAGCCGTAAGCCTAGAAACAATTTCTGCTCGGCGGTTTGCCGTGAGATAGGCAAGATTCGAGGCATGCTGAGCCTGTTTTAGTGCTTCGTCAGATTGCAGTTGATAGATCATCACTGTTGCCAGCATGTAGCGATTGGCAGTTTCAATCGAAAGCAACTGATGCTCTTCACACAGTTGCAAACACTCGGTTAAGTGCTCGTATGAGCGAGCCATTTTTCCTTGTGCGTAGGCACAATCACCGAGGCCGCCAAGCGATTTTGCTTTCGCGCGAAAACAGTTTGCTCGTTGACTGTAATCTAATGCAAGTAAATGTTCTTTCTCACATTCGTCTAGCTGCCCAGTGGGGAACAGCATATTACCTCTCATCGAGTGAATTTCACACAAAGATTTATTTAACGTCAGCTTTTCGCACAGGGCTTGGGCTTGGTCTAAAATCGACATCGCTTGTACAAAGTTGTCGGTTAAACGGTAGGGGTTAATGAGGTCTAAATAGTATTGAACACGTTCAGAATCATTTTCTGTGTGATGAATCGCTTGCTCAAGAACCTCAATACTCTCTTTGATGCGTCCCATCGAATACAGGCAGTTTCCTTTCATATTTAGTGCATACGCCATCTGTGCTTTAGGTGACTCTTTAATAGCGTATTCAATAAGAGTCAGTGCTTTTTCAAATTGATAATTGCTCAGGTAATGTTTGGCGGTCTGGTCAAGAACAGTAAATACACCTTCGCCCTTGGCATGATTGATATGGACTGCATATAAGAACCGATCTCGGTTCTCATACCATTTTGCGCAGGCCATGTGTATTTTTGAACACTGTGACTTGTCTATTTGACGGAAAACAGCATTACAAATCAAATCATGATGGAAAAGGTATTGATCGCCATTGAGTTTTACTAAGCCAGCGTCGACTAACTTATCTGGTACGTAGCCGGGAATTCGAGTGATTTCACGCAGTTGCTCCAGTTGAAAGTACTGCCCCAACACAGATGCAGTACAGAGTGCTTGGCGATCTTGGGCTGGAAGTTGAGCTAATTGTATCGAAACTAAATGTTCCAATGACTCCGGAACGTCTTTATCAAACTGAGAACAAAGTAGTGTTTGGCGTAAGTATAGAGGATGGCCTTTCGCAAGCTTTATACAGTCATTGATATGTTTATTCTGTTGGCATGTGATTGAGCAAGCTAACTCGTAAGACTCTTCAGATGATAACTCCCTAAGTTCGATTAGATTCACGTTGGCAAACCAAGATTGTTTGGAACTAAGTCGTTTTTGCTGCCTAAACGTCAGAAAGAGTAAAATATTGGTGTTTGTAATATAAGGTAGCAGTGTCTCAAGAAATGCCAACATTACCTCGTCGGCCCAATGGACATCTTCAACAATAATCAAATGCGGTTTGCTGCTCTGCCGTTGTTGAATTAAGAAAGGGATAGATTGCTCTATCGTTTGTTTCAGCGTTTGGAACTCCATTAAGTTCAGCAGCTGTTTTTCTGATTCGTTGAGTGTTACCCCCATTAACCAATAAAGGCAGAGATGGAAAGAAGAGGGAATTGATGACTCGACAGTCTGCTGACGAATAGAATCATCGGTATCTTCACGAGTAAATGAACAAATTGCCCGAGTGAATATATTTTGAGGGGACAAGAGATCAGCACTGCCATGATTCAGGATTTGAATCTCTGTGGTTAAACACGAAGAACGACTCAAAGACGAAATGACCTGGTTGAGTAGGCTGGTCTTTCCTATCCCTGCGGTACCAGTAATACAATACGTTTGGCCTGCTTCTTGTTTTTGCCATCGCTTGATTCCGCTATTCAATGTTTCTAGTTCAAGTTTACGCCCTACGAAACAGTCAGTATGGTTTTGGTGTAAGGATACAAAATGCCAGTTGTTGAAGTCTGGCTCTCCTGTTAGAAAAGGTTTTATTGGTCTGGCACAATTGGACGAGATAAAGCAAGGACAAGCAGCTATTTCTCCCCAAGGGATTTTAACTAGGATTTCATTGATTGGGGTTATCGCATTCGGATGTTCCGATAGCTCAGTGATTCGATGCATGTATTTCACATTGATAAAAGACCGAATCGAAGCCGAAAGAGCAACCTTTAATTGAAGGGCTAGTTGTCGAATTCGCTCAAAAATATATTCGTCCGATTCCTGTAAAGACCAAGTAAGAACAAACGTTCGGTTTTGTATTATGGGTGTAGTGTTTTGGCTGAGAAGTAAGGTTTGCAGAGCCTTTGCGGTCAAATCACACTTTGCTTCGATTGCAAAAATAAAAAAATATGGTGGTGATGAAGATACATTTGTAAATAATGGTTCTGAGGCCCGATTTATTAAAAGGTCCTCTACGGGGACAGAAAAGTATTCCGCGAGATTGGATGCGGTACGATACAGCACATTCGCCCCAGACTCTGCTCGCTTTATAGAAGCAATAGATACGACAAAACCCTGTTGAAAGCATTCTTCCGCCAGTCTTTCTTGGCTCAGTCCTAATTTCTTTCTCAGTTCTTTGAGTCGTAATACGTTGAGTGGAATTCTTCCATCCCTATTTGCCATATTTCACTCCGTTGTAACGTATAGCTTTTCCCAGTAAACCTGAATCGATTGGATATGTTGATTGAATAAATTTATCTTATTTCACCACATATAATACTAGTAGTTAAAATGTTATATACGAAAATGAAATGGGCATTTTAATCTTCAAACCACCTTAATTCATTGTTATATTAGTGGTGTTTTTTATTAATAATTTTGATATTTATTTTTGTGAGTTCATGTTTTTCTTAATAAGTTTTTTGAAATATCTTTAAACTTATATCTTTTAAAAGATTGCACACCTTAAACTTATATTGGACTTCATTAAACTTTAAAAATTAAATTCTTTAATTTTAGAGATATAAATTGACAATCTTATTTTTAGTGTTTTTTTTGATTCTCTATTCTGGCTAACTGATTTTTTCTAGTCTATAAATCAAATATCGGCAATTTCAAAATAACTGCCGAAAAAATTATTTTAATTTCAATATTATAAATAGTTGGCTTTATACTATGGATATTGGCTTTTTCTGCCTGTTAAAAGGCTTTCATATTACACCACACTTGAGTGCCGCGCTTACCTCTATTAAGGAGACTGCGTGGCTGCCATATGTCAAACGATCTTGCCATCGAGGGGATTGGCAAGCGCTTGCTTTAGAAGAATCCTATCGAAAGGCCTATTACCCTAACTATTTACTACTCTCTGAATTTACAGGATTAGAACTGTTTTTATCTCAATTTTTCTGCCCAATTTTGTCAGTACGGTTTATGAAGTTAGAGCCGGGAGCTGAGATATTGTAACGCGGACCTCTGGCATATGTTTTTCTCAAGTACAGGTGTGTTACATCATTAACTACTGCTACAGCGGCAAGTGAGGTTCATGAATTATGCAAAAAGGCTCATCTATAGAATTCTACCAGCAACGTCCTCAATCTCGTGAGACGGTCGGTGTTGAAGAAGTGCAGCAACAAACTCAACAGTTTGGTTTTGCTGAACCCGAAATGGATGAGCTGCTTAAGTACTCATTACGGACTCAACTTGAGGCTATGCTCCAAAACCAACTCAGCACGGCTGAACGCCGACGACAACTGAAAGAGAGTTTCGCTGCGGCAGTTGAGCTCGTATTGAAGGAGACGAAAGTTGAGCACCGAACACTGGTGCAAGCCTTTCAGACCATGTATGGCAACGCTTGCCAATCTCTTTCTCTGGCTAAACTCACTCAAGAGGAACTGACCCGACAGTACATTTCCACGTCTGGGCTGGTGATGTCCCCACTTAACTGTAAACACACCATCAAAGATGTGTACCGAATTAAAGGCTTTGCGTGTGGTATAAACAAAGCTATCCAACATATGCTTGCCAACAAGTCACAGGTTAAAGTGCTTTATCCAGCTTGCGGCCCCTTTGCACCATTGCTGCTGCCTTTACTTGCTCACTACAAACAAAGTGATCGAATTAGCGCAGAGCAGCTTCAGGTGACACTAGTAGATATTCACCCCGGAGCCATTAAAGCACTCAATCAATTGATCGCGGATCTCGATATCGCAGACTACATTGAAGCCTTAGTGGAAGAAGATGCTACCCAATTTTCGCCAACTCAAACGTTTGATCTCCTGATACTTGAAGCGATGCAGCATGGCTTTAGTCGGGAAGGGTTCCTCAGCATCGCGAAACATTTGGTTCAATATTTACATATTCAAGGCGAAATGATCCCCAATCAGGTATCTGTGCGCGCCATGATGGTCATCGGGGAGACGGAATTTAATCAACAATGGGAAAAAGCAGAGTATGCACATTCCAACCATTGCCAGCCGGAAGCGATCGATGATCGAATTGATCTGGGAGAAATTCTTAACGTCAATAAAGCCATGTTGCTCAGAAGCGAGATTTTTGAGCTAGATGGTGGAATAAAAATGCTGCAAGGCAACACCATTGAGCTGCCGAAAGATGTGCCAGATATGGCAAAACGTATCCTCGCCATTTACAGCCATATCGATACTTACGGAGATGCGATGGTCGGACAATACGACTCTGGTATTACCCATCCTAAACCCGACATGACTTTTTATGTGGATGCCAAGCCCAAAGCTGTTGAACACCATTACTTTGAAGCGAAGGGAGGGGATAAGGTCAGTTTCTATTATCAGTTAACCGGATTGCCAGGTTTTGTCGCCACCCATGGATGATTTCGATATGCAGCAAAAATACGTCGTTTTTACAGGAAGTTGTTACGCCTTGCCCATCATTCAGTTGTTGGCACAACAGCATAAATTGGCGGGCGTGGTAGTACCGGAAGGAGAACTAAATCCTGACTTACAGCAGCTACAGAGCTATCTGAGCGCTCAATCGATTCATATTGCTCAGTATACCGCCAATGACAGCAGTGCTTTGATAGCGCAACTCGATGTTTGGCGAGTCACGGATGGCGTTATCTATTTGTTCAGGCACATAGTTCATTCCTCGCTGTGTCAGTTTTTCAACGGAAACTTGTACAACATTCATCCGGGAAAGCTGCCCGAGTATCGAGGCCCGATGCCTCTCTATTGGCAATTAAGAGAGGGTTTAGACACCTTTAGCCTCACCCTGCATCGTCTTGAGGCATCGGCTGATTCCGGCGCTATAGGAATGGAGTTAGAGGTACCATTTCACCCGTTTGAGACCTTAACCAGTGCTCAGCAAAAAGCGTCACAAATGACGGCTAAGCTGATGTATGACTTCCTCATCGCGCAACAAAAGCAAGGGCTGGTTTGGCGTGAACAAGTATCAAACCCCAACGAAGTGGCACGAGCAGTAAACCAACATGATCTGCACCTTCGTTGGAACGTGCAAACGAGTCGCGAAATCGTCAACTTAGTGCGAGCAGGCAATCATGACTTCGGTGGTGCGATGTTGAGCTTGCCAAGTGGTGTCGCCAATGTTTTGCAAGCAAGCGCAATGGAGACTTCTTTAGTCGGTGTTGAGGCGGGAGCATTCTCGAGATCAGCCCACAACATGGGTTACAAGTGAAAACGTTAGATAGCGCCATATCAATAGATGTTATTGCTACACCGCAAGGCGTGTTTTCGGGTTATCGCTATGCGCAAATGGCTGGGCTAGATGCTGGGATGTCATTGCTCCAGCACGCTTCAACTTGTGAGTAAATAAATATCTCAATACGGTGCTTTGCGGCAGTGATGAAGCCCGTAACGGTATTTAGTAATGCGAGATTGGAAAGTTTTAACCAACCACACCAATTTCGTTATGGGCTGGTTTTAACTTAAGTGTATACGTTGAAAGGAAGAACAGTATGGCTACAGAACCGTATCTTGGGACACTAACCGCATTTGGTGGCAATTTTGCAATTAGAAATTGGGCAATGTGCTCGGGGCAAATGCAGGCAATTGAAGATAATCCAGCGCTCTTCTCTCTAGTTAGCACTCTATACGGAGGTGACGCCCGAACTACCTTTGGTTTACCTGATTTGCGTGGCCGCAGTCCAGTTGGTGTAGGCACACGACCTGGGGGGATGGATTATCATCAGGGAGAAAGATTGGGTACTGAACTGGTAACTATTGATATAACTCAAATGCCAGCACACTTACATACGGCAATTTTTACCCCTCTTGGCACTTCTGCACCTGTAACAGGCAGGATGCAGGTTGCTACCAATGCTGCAAATACACAGGTACCCGATAGTAATTCGTA
The DNA here is from genome assembly GCF_034321865.1 of Vibrio sp. PBL-C16. Lineage (NCBI taxonomy): Bacteria > Pseudomonadati > Pseudomonadota > Gammaproteobacteria > Vibrionales > Vibrionaceae > Vibrio > Vibrio sp. PBL-C16. The sequence goes on from NZ_JAXLNY010000001.1 coordinate 1,846,514, forward strand.
TATAGCGCAAAACTCTACCCCCGGGTTCTATAAACCGACGTTTCAGCAACCAGATTTGACCGAGATCGAAGGCTTAAGTGTGTCTGGTAGTGGCTCGGGCGGAGGTACTGTAACTGTGACTGAAACAGGCGGTTCAATGCCACTTAATATTTTGAGCCCGGTATTGCCGATTAATTGGTTAATTGCCACTGCGGGAGTATACCCACCGCACAGCTAATCAACCAAGAAAGAATTGGCTGAATCTTTAGCTAATCCTTTCCTATAAAAAAATTAAATATTTAAGTTGATTATGATAACCCGGCCATGTTGATAAGGCCGTCATCTTCAGGAGAGGAAAATGAGATTACATCGTCAGGTTGCGATCGCAATTACAACAGCATGGGTGTTCTCAGCGTTTTTTTCCGGTGGAGCCTGGGCTGCACAGCAAACGATTAACTACTCTAATGGTTCAGGTTCCAATTTTAGTGAGGTGGAGACCGGCGTCACAGGGGGTATGCCCTCAGTCACTCTTACCAATGCAGGTACTGTATCTATGGTATTAGATGCGGGCACTAGCTCGGATGGCACTCCGTTTACTGGCCTAAATGACCTCGGATTTGTAGCTGGTGTTCTTTACTCAAATACCATGATTAATGAGTTCAACAATCGTGGCTTCCGCTTTTTTGAGAAATCAAGTACTAACTTCAGTTTCGACGAAATTACCTTTATGCAGGGGTCGGCCCGAGACTCAGATAAAACGTATCAACTTGTGTTAACTGGCTTCTCTAATGATACTCAAACAGTGACCGAAACTGTCACCTTGCCAAAAGGTGGTGAAGCAAACTCAGGGTTACAGGACTTGTTTACCCTGACCCGTGGTACAGATTTTAATGATTCGGCATGGCAGGACGTTGATACAGTGACTATGGCGTTTACCCGAAGTCCGGGTGCTGACTCTCGTTATCTTATCAGAAGTATCAAGATTGATGACGCTGCGGTTTCAGACTCTACCGCGCCTACTTTTGTCAGTGCGAGCTCAACTCCCACTGATGATGCAACCAATGTTTCTGTTAGCAACAACATCGAGATTGCCTTCGATGAAAATATTGAGCTGAAGAGCGGCAATATTACCATTCGTAATGTTACCGACAGTCGCGACTTTGAAGTATTTAATGTTGCCACCGAAAGCGATGGCATAACAACATCACCAGGCGCTGGTCGCATCAGTGTTACCAACAATAAAGTTTACTTAAACCCAACCAGTGATCTGGCAGGGAACCGGACCTACGCCATTCATATTGAATCCAGTGCCGTGGCTGACAGCGCAAATAATAGCTTCGCTGGGATCAGCGATGATGCCACATTTAACTTTACGACAGTCGATACCACGCCAAATGCGCCATCTACACCCGATTTAGATGCTAGTTCGGATACCGGGCCATTAAATACTGATAATATTACCAGTGACACTACACCAACGTTTAGTGGGACTTCTGAGAGTGGATCGATCGTTACTTTATACAGTGATCAAGTCGGTGGAGGTGCAACGGTTATTGGCACAGGCACTGCTACTGGAGGAAACTGGCAGATAACAACCAATGAGTTGGCGTCTGGTATTACACATGCAATAAGTGCTAAAGCGTCTGATAGCGATGATAATGTTAGCTCGGCATCCAACGCGTTAAGTGTCACCATTGATACAATAGCACCATCCGTAGTGAGCATTACCACGCCGATTGAGGCTGACAGTATCGTCAACGCTGCAGAAGACAACGATGTGTTGATCGCTGGCTCCGGCGCGGAAGCAGGCAACAGCGTGACCGTGACTATCACAGACAATAACAGCTCTGTCAGTCGTACGGTGACGGCCGACAACTCAGGCAACTGGACGCTGAGCGGCAGCGAGCTGGATGTCAGTGGCCTGAACAATGGCACCCTGACGGTGTCTGCAACCCAAGCAGATATAGCAGGTAATATCTCCACCGCAGCTAGCCAGAGTGTTACCCTAGACAATGCAGCCCCATCAGCAGTGACCATCACCACGCCGATTGAAACCGATGGTATTGTCAATGCGGCAGAAGACAACGACGTACTGATTGCTGGCTCCGGCGCGGAAGTAGGCAACAGCGTGACCGTGACTATCACGGACAATAACAGTTCTGTCAGTCGTACGGTGACGGCCGATAACTCAGGCAACTGGACGTTGAGCGGCAGTGAGCTTGATGTAAGTGCGTTTAACAACGGCACCCTGACTGTGTCTGCAACCCAAGCAGATATAGCAGGTAATACTTCTACCGCAGCCACCCAGAGTATTACTCTGGACAATGCAGACCCATCTGCTGTAATCATCAATACGCCGATTGAAACTGATGGGGTCGTCAATGCGGCAGAAGACAACGACGTACTGATCGCTGGCTTCAGTGCGGAAGCAGGCAATAGCGTGACCGTGACTATCACGGACAATAACAGCTCTGTCAGCCGTACGGTGACGGCCGACAACTCAGGCAGCTGGACGTTGAGCGGCAGTGAGCTTGATGTCAGTGGCCTGAACAACGGCACACTCATAGTTGCTGTGACGCAATCGGATACGGCGGGTAATACCTCCAGAGTGACCACCCAGAGCATTACCTTAGATAACGCCGCACCATCAGCTGTGACCATCACTACACCGATTGAAATCGATGGTATTGTTAATGCAGTGGAAGATAACGATGTGTTGATTGCTGGCTCCGGCGCGGAAGCAGGCAACAGCGTGACCGTGACTATCACGGATAACAACAGCTCTGTCAGTCGTACGGTGACGACCGACAACTCAGGCAACTGGACGTTGAGCGGCAGCGAGCTGGATATCAGTGGCTTGAGCAATGGCACCCTGACTGTGTCTGCAACCCAAGCTGATATAGCAGGTAATATCTCCACCGTAGCCACCCAGAGCGTAACCCTAGATAACGCAGCGCCATCCGCTGTTACCATTTCCACGCCGATTGCAATCGACGGTATCGTCAATGCGGCAGAAGACAATGATGTGCTGATTGCTGGCTCCGGCGCGGAGGCTGGCAATAGTGTGACCGTGACCATCACGGACAATAACAACTCAGTCAGTCGTACGGTGACGGCCGGCAATACCGGGGCTTGGACGACTATTGGCAGTGAGTTTGATGTAAGTGCGTTTAACAACGGCACCCTGACGGTCGCGGCGAGCCAGAGCGATGCGGCGGGCAACACCTCCAGTATAGATAGCACAACAATTACGTTAGATAACGTGAGGCCAACTGTTTCTTTGAGCAGCTCAGACCTTGATTTGATCTCTGGCGAAACGGCGAGTATCACGTTCACCTTAAGTGAGTCCTCAAGTGACTTTACTGAGTCAGATGTCACCGTCACTGGCGGCAGTTTGTCTAACTTTGCGGGCAGCGGTGACAATTACACGGCCACCTTTACGCCGGATAGAGACAGTACAAGTACAGCGACGATTAACGTGGCGGCAGATTTCTTTACTGATGCTGCCGGGAATAGCAACACTGCTGCGCCTCAACTGTCTATAACCGTTGATAGTTTAGTGCCGAGTGTGACTATCTCCAGTGATAAATTGGCGCTGAAAGCGGACGAAACGGCGACCATTACCTTTACCTTAAGTGAAGCGTCGAGCGATTTTACCGAGGCGGATATCACGGTTAGTGGCGGTACTTTGTCTGGTTTTGCTGGCAGTGGTAGCAGCTACACTGCGACCTTTACACCAACGGAAGAGAGTGCGACGAGCGGTACTATTGAAGTTGCCACAGGCACATTTACCGATGCCTCTGGTAACACCAATAGTGCAGCTACACCACTTTCCATCAGCGTCGATACTGTGCTTCCAACCGTTAGTATCACTAGCTCCAGCGCTGCGTTGAAAGCGGGTGAAACGGCAACACTCACGTTTACCTTGAGTGAAGCCGCAACTGATTTTTCCGAAGCCGATGTGACCGTGGCTGGAGGAACTCTTTCTAACTTTGCGGGCAGTAGCGCCAGTTACACGGCTACCTTTACACCTGCAGAAGAAAGCACTGAGGATGCAACTATTGATGTTGCAGCCGAGAAATTTAGCGACGCAGCTGGCAACCTCAATACAGCAGCGACTCAGTTGTTGATCTCAGTGGATACGGGGATCCCGACTGGACATAGCATCAGCATTGATCAGGAGAGCATTAACAAAACCAACGAACAGGCGATGAGCTTTACCTTCGCAGCAGCTGAAGTGAACGCGATGTTCACTTATAGCGTGACCGACGGTACCACGACCATTGACGGCGCTAGTCAAACAATTTCTTCGGAGACCATGCAAGTAACGGGCATTGACGTCACTATTTTGCAAGAGGGGACGTTGACAGTAAGCGTGGTGGTAACCGATGCCGCAGGCAACGCATCTGATGCAGTGACGGATACTGTGACCAAACGCTACGATGTCGCGCCAACGGTAGTTGATGATAGCTTCTCGACTGAGGAAGATACGGCGAAACAATTTAATCTGTTAGCCAACGATTCCGATGTTAATGATGACATGGTCGCTTCTTCTACAACGATTAAAACGCAACCAATTAAAGGTCAGGTGTCGATCAGCAACGGCGTTGTTACCTATACGCCAAATAATAATGAGACAGGCACAGATAGCTTTACCTATACCGTGAAAGATGCCCTGCTGCAGGAGTCGCAAGAGGCGACAGTGACCGTCACTATCATGGCTATAAATGATGCGCCAGTCGCTAAAGCGCTGACCATCAACACCGACGAAGATACCGCAAGCGCAGCAGTCAGCGCGCGTAGTCAAGCGGAGGATGTTGAAGATGGCATCCCAACGGGTGATTTATCGTTAGTTAGTTTGCCTCAAAAAGGACAAGTAGCCATTGATCAAACTGTAGGCACTTTTGTATATACGCCGAATCCGAATGAAAATGGTAGCGATAGCTTTACTTACACGATCGCAGACAGTGAAGGCGGCGTTTCTCTTGCGGCCACGGTCAGCGTCAATATCGGTTCCGTCAATGACTCACCAGTAGCGGAGGAAGACAGTTTTACTTTTGATGAAGATATCACATCGACACTCGATATTTTAAGTAACGACAGTGATATTGAAGATGGGTCATTCACCCCGAGTAGTATTACCCTGCAAGATCTTGGTCAAGGAGAGGGGGTATACAGTTTTGCCACGGTCAGTGTCAATGTCGATGGGACCTTAAAGATTGTGCCAACAGCGAACGTTAATGGTCAACATAGCTTTACCTACATGCTAACCGATAGTGGTCAAGCAGTCTCAGTGCCTGCAACCGTCACGCTCAATATTACGCCAGTGAATGATGCCCCCGTTGCTGTTGATAACAGTGCACAACTACTAGAGGGAGGCTCCTTCGAGGTCAATGTATTAGGCAATGATAGTGATGCCGATGTTGGAGACAGTTTTGAACTCACTAGTGTCACAGTCGTCGATACGCCAGCACATGGCAGTGTGAACGTGACGGCGTCAGGAGCGATTGTTTACAACCCCAATGAGAACTACTTCGGTGAAGATAGCTTCACCTATACGGTGGCAGACTTAGCAGGTGCTGTATCTAACGCCGCAACAGTGACCATGACAGTAACACCAGTCAACGACGCACCAATGGCGCAAGCACAGTCACAAACGCTTGATGAAGACAATAGTTTGGTGATCACGCTGGTTGGTTCAGATATTGATAACGATGATGACACTCTGCAGTATCTTATCACTGAGCAAGTCAGTCATGGCGTGCTAGAGCAGTTGACCAATAATAGTTGGCGCTATACACCAGAAGCGGACTTCAATGGCTCCGACTTCTTCTTGTTCAAGGTCAACGACGGTGATCTCGACTCGACAGAGGTTCGTGTCGATTTGACGGTTAATGCAGTCAACGATACACCAACCGCGACCGATATCAGTGCTACGGGAGAGGAAGAAATACCGCTGACCATTACTTTAAATGGTAACGATGCAGAAGGCTCATCTTTGAGCTATCAAATTGTAAAATCGCCAGTCAACGGTAATGTTACCGTCACAGGCAATCACGCGGTTTATACGGGTAACAGTAACTTCTTTGGTCAGGACAGTTTCACTTACAGCGTAAGTGACGGAGATCTTACCTCAGGAGTGGCGTTAGTGACCATCACGGTGAATAACGTTAATGACGCGCCAGTGATTACGGGTACCCCATCGGCGCAAGTTGATGAAGATAGTGTGTATCAGTTTGTGCCCGCGGCATTGGACAATGACCCAGCGGATACTCTGACCTACTTGATAGCTAACAAGCCACCTTGGGCTACATTTGACAAGACAACAGGAGCGCTTTCTGGCACGCCAAGTAACCGTTATGTGGGGACTTATCCAGGTATCGTGATTAGCGTATCCGATGGCACTATTTCTTCCTCATTGTCAGCTTTTTCGATTACTGTGACTAACGTTAACGATGCACCCGTTATCTCTGGTTCACCAGCAACACAAGTGAATGAAGACAGCACCTATCTGTTCACGCCACAAGTGTCAGATGTTGACAGCCAAGCCTTCACCTTCAGTATCGTGAACAAGCCATCTTGGGCTAGCTTTGATGCATCAACAGGCACGCTTAGTGGTACACCAGATAATGGTGATGTTGGCAAATATCAGGGCATTGTTATCTCGGTTTCTGATGGTCTCACGACCACAATGCTCAATAGATTCAGTATTGTGGTTAACAATGTCAATGACGCGCCAGTGATCAGTGGCACTCCTGCTCTTACCGTCAACGAAGGCAGTACGTACCGCTTTGCGCTGCAGGCATCGGATGTTGATAGTAGTAGCTTGAGCTTTTCAATCCGCAATAAACCATCATGGGCAACCTTTGATAGAGCAACTGGGTTGCTAAGTGGTACGCCGGAAAATGAGCATGTTGGCAGCACCAATAATATTGTTATTAGTGTCTCAGACGGTGAGCTAAGCACATCTTTAGCAGCGTTTAGCATCACGGTAATCAACGTTAATGACGAGCCAGTGGCGGTTAATGATACCTATGTCTTTACCGAGAGTAACGATGGTAGCTACTTATTGGATGTACTCAGCAACGACAGCGATGTTGATCTAGATACATTACAACTGGAATGGGTTAAACCTACATCTGGAACGGCAACGATTGTGGGCAGTCAAATCCAATTGGTAACGACCTCAATTGGTACAGTGGCAGTGCAATACAGTGTGAAAGATGGTAACGGTGGAAAGGCCACCGCGAAAGCAATCGTGACAATTAAAAGTGCGAAATTGGACGCACCAACAATAGCCGCACCTTCAGATATCGAAGTGAACGCAACTTCGCTCTTTACTAAAGTTGCATTAGGCTCTGCTGTGGCACGAGATAGTACAGGCAAGCTATTACCTGTTTCATTGGTCGACAGCACGACCTTTTTCCGACCTGGAACTAATACGGTCTATTGGCGCACTCAAGACTCTGATGGAAACGTCGCTGAAGCTAGTCAAACGGTAACAGTGTATCCACTGATAAGTATCTCCAAAGATGCGCAAACCACGGAAGGCACCAATCATAGCGTATCGATACACCTTAACGGTCCTTCGCCGAGCTACCCAGTAATCATACCTTATACGGTTTCAGGAAGCACGGACAGTGATGACCACACGCTCACCTCTGGTGAAGTGGTGATACCTAGTGGTACCGAAGGCAAACTTTCGTTCGAACTACTTAATGATGGACAAAATGAGGGCGTTGAAACCTTAGTGATTGATCTGGACAGCACCCTTAATCTAGGTAGTAAGCGTCGTTACACCTTGACAATCTTTGAAGAGAATGTGGTTCCGAAGGTCACGGTAAGTGTATCTCAGGCGGGGGAGCAGCGGAGCCAAATTGAAAATGGTGTTGAACCGGTCACAATCACGAGCAGTGTTAGTGATGCCAATATGTCCGATATACACAGTTTCAGATGGAGTAGTGATAGCGATGTACTTAACCAAGCGATTGCGGGGCAGATGTACAGCGAAACATTGACTTTCTCTCCGCAATTACTGAGTTCAGCGATTTACAATTTGCAATTGACAGTTACTGACAATGGCACTCCACCATTATCAGTGACACGGAATGTCTATTTAGAAGTGGTACAAACATTGGCGGAGCTCGGGAGTGAAGACAGTGATGGCGACTTAATCCCGGATGATCAAGAAGGTCATAATGATAGTGATGGTGATGGTATCCCTGATTATCTTGATGCAATTTCTGACTGTAACGTAATTCAACAGGTTGTGTCAGAAAAAGATCGCTTCCTCATTGAGGGGCAGCCAGGTGTCTGTTTACGCAAAGGAATAACCATTCTGACTAACGCAACAGGAGGAGCTTTATTGCTGGATGAGGAGCTTCCTAAAGATATCAACATGAAGAGCATAGGGGGAATCTTTGATTTTGTAGTAACTAATTTGCCGCTGCCCGGCCAAAGCTATCAATTAGTTTTGCCTCAGCGTTTACCTGTTCCAGCAAATGCAGTGTACCGAAAGTATAACGCTGAACAGGGGTGGATAGACTTTATTGAGGATGCTCAAAACACGGTTTCTTCTAGTGCTGGCGAGGCTGGTTATTGTCCGCCACCAGGGCACAGTTCATGGTCACAGGGTCTGACTGAAGGTGACTGGTGTGTACAACTTACCATTGAAGACGGTGGTCCGAACGATGATGACGGATTGGCTAATGGCAGTGTCGTTGACCCTGGCGTCGTTGCCGCTCGTGTAAGCAATAATACACTCCCTCAAGCGATTGACGACAATGCGTTTGTTAGTCTCAATGGTACGGTGACGATCGATGTATTGAGCAATGATGCTGATGCTGATGGTGATGGGCTGAAGGTAAGTCGCGCTTCTGTAGATATTGGTAGTGTTAGTGTGGTTGATAACAAACTAAGTTATGTCACTCAACCACAGTACTACGGGGAGGCTTTGATCACTTATAGCGTAACGGATGGTAATGGTGGAACGGGATCGGCGAAGGTGACGGTAAATGTGGTAAACAGTCAGAATCCGAATGCGGTGGACGATAATATTACCACCGATGATCGTACCCCTGTCACGGTTTATGTCCTTGCTAACGATACCGATCCGGATAACGACACATTGAAGTTGGTTTCAGTCCAAGCGCAGTATGGGCAGGCGGTCATGAATGCAGATCAGAGCGTGACCTATACCCCTACCTCAGGGTTTGAAGGCAATGATGTGTTGACATATATCATTCAGGATAGCCAAGGCCTGCAAGACGCGGGGAAAGTTATAGTGACCGTTAAGTTGGTAAGAGATGTAAAGGTTGAAAATACTTCAGCAGGATCATTGGGTGGCATGGTGTTGATGCTTTTGATTTTGTTAGGAGCCATGCAACGTTATGGAAGAAACAGTGCTCTAGCACTAATTGCTGTGTTTAGTTTTAGTAGTCAAGCGGGCTGGTATGTTGATGTTCAAATGGGGTCAAGCCATGCAGATGAGCGTGATGCTGTTAAAGGTGATAACGTAATCTCTACTGACAACACCGGGTTCTATCGCTCTGTCGGGTTGGGATATACTTTTTCTGATCAATGGTCTGGAACTATTCGTTATATTGATATGGGTGAAGGTAGTGCTACATTGCGTAGTGCTACTACTTCACCAGAAGACTATCACGCCAATGTCGCATCTATAGCCCCACTCCTTGTTAAGGGCATGGGCTTCGACATCGGTTATAAGTTCTGGCAATACAATTCATGGTCCGCAAAACTGAGTTTGGGGGGCTTGTTCTGGGATACCGATATTGAAAGTACGTATCAAGGCAGCAAGATAACGACGGAAGTGGATGGTTTTGATGGATATATTGGTGCAGAAGTTGGCTACAACCTCTCAGATAATTGGGAGATCGGTGTCCAAGGCGCTCGTTATTTTTTACATGAAAATGATGTTGATATAATTGCGCTACAACTTCGTTATTTTTTGAGCCGTTAGCAGCGTATTAACTTATGGTTTGGTATTTTTCGATAATTTATATCCCAATTGCTCATGAAGCGGTATGGTAAATCACTGGAGATTAATGTCGTGATTGTGCTCTTTATTATGTAGGTCAATAGTCTATAACAAATCCTTAATTACCTTGAAGTCTTTTCTTCTTTAACATCTAGCGAAAGATAGTGTTTTGATAGAGTGTTAAACAGAACTTACGGTTCGATATTAGAAAAATAAGGTTCATTGAATGCTCGATGTGAACTTAACTTAAAAGAAGATGATTTACGCAATAGGGTTGTTGGTAGTGCTGCAAATGTCAGCGTGATACGTCGCTTTACTTTGAACCTAGTACGTTTACAGTCGAAGAAATATAGTGTTGGGGCTGAAGCCAAACCAAGCGTGTCAGAGCGACACAATTCGTAGTGAACTCTTATTTGGTTGAAAAGCGTTCCAAGCTCGCAGTTGCCCCTGACTCTGCTGGTGATAACAAGACGATAAATTGATACCTAAACGATAATTTGATATTGCCTCTTCATAAGTCTATGGTTTTTTAAGTTTATGACATTTTTGAACGGGTAATTTTATATCTGCTTTACTCCAATATTGATTGAATAATATCAAATGCTTTTTCTATTTTTTGGGTAGGAATAATGCCAAATCCAAATAAGAGGGCATTAGAATGATTGTTGATAGAAAAATGCGATGATGGGTAAACCGCTACATTTGATGAAGCAAGTTTATTCATCATTTGTGTCGCGCATCCCGATACTTCAGCTGCTATATGCAATCCACCTTGGCTTGGAATACGTTGTAAGCAATCTATGTTGTCAATTAATTGAGTGAGTTTATGATACCTTTCGCTATAGATTTTATTTATATTGAGTAAATGGTGAGAGAAATGACCGTCACGCATGAATTCGTCAAGTAGGATTTGAGACACTACAGATGTACTTCTTCCCAAGTGCCACAACATATTTGAAATTGGCTCCATTAAAGACTTTGGTGGAATCATATAGCCAATGCGTATGCCGGGAAATAGTATTTTAGAGAAACTGCCTATCATAACGACGCAGTCATTTTTGTCTTGTGACTTGAGAGCTTGCTTACTGGTATTGAGGTAGTGATATTCCGCATCATAATCATCTTCGATAATGATTGCGTTATTAACTTCTGCCCATCTCAGCAGTTCTAACTTCCTTTCAACTGAGTAGCTAAAGCCTAAAGGGAACTGATGACTAGGCGTTGTATAAATAATTTTGGTATTAGAAGGGATTGATTCAACGACAACACCTTGGTCGTCCATCGGCACGGAGCCTATTTGCGCGCCAAGTAATCGAGCTTGATTTCGAAAAACAGGATATCCTGGATCTTCCGTCGACACGAGATCCCCCGGAGAGAGTAATGTAAGGAGAGTCGTCATTATTGCCTGCTGGCACCCTTGAGTAATGATGATGTCTTCAGGGTCACAGATTACGCCTCTCGAGTGTCTCACATACTCGCAGATAGACTCTCGTAAACAAGCTAACCCTTGCAAATCACCGCCATGTGCAAACTCTGGAGTTAATGCATTGAGCCTACTCAGTCTTGAGTGTCGCCAAATATGCTTTGCTATTCTCTGATGATCAGGAACGCCTAAAGTGAAGTCATAGTCTAGATTCTTTGGTGCGATGATCTCTGGCTTCTTCGCTGCGTTAGTGCCAAACACCCCTAGTTGGTAGTGTTTTATTGGTCTCTTATCTTGATTCATCGTTTGTTCTAGAGCATTACTTACGTACGTGCCAGACCCTGCCTTTTTTACTATCCACCCCTCGAACTGAAGTCGCTCATACACCGAAATGACAGTGTTTCTTGCTATGCCTAACTTTTTCGACAGCATGCGAGTTGATGGTAATCTCTCATTTGATCGTAATCTGCCTTCTAATATCCCTTGGTATATCTCGGAATAAAGTTGTTGGCTGGTGACTTTTCCAGTTTCGAAGTGTAGTGAAAATGGCATCGTTTTCTCTGTAGACGTTGAAAAGTGGTTCTAAAGCGGTGTGAGGATGTGGATCTGTATATACCAAGTATATCTACCTAGTATACCGTTATCTTGGTATGGAGAAAGCGCATTTGAGAACACTATTTCCCCATTTTGCAAACGGATGTTACTCACATTCGTACCTAATCGGCCTACTTATCAACGGTGATCAGGTTTAGACCTGTTTATATCGCACTAAAAATTTGAAGACACAGTGTATTCATCGAGGGTTAACGATTGGAGTTCTTCAAGTCAGGATTACTTTTATATAAAAAGTTAAAAGCCTTGGAATAAACTAGAAATTAATTATAAGTGAAAATTAAAAATTGAGGGTTCAATGAAGTTAAACAATGCCTTGGTAGCCATTTTATCGCTCACTTCTTTCGTCACGTTTGCGAAAGCGGAGTTAACGGTTAGCAGTCAATTAAAGAGCGTAGTTGATGAATGCGCTAAAGGATTAATGAACGAATACGACATTCCGGGTTTGGCTGTTGCAGTAACGATTGATGGTAAACGTTATTTTTATAATTACGGTTTGGCTGACGAAAGTAAGGGGAGTTTAGTCACCAACGACACAATTTTTGAACTCGGCTCTATAAGTAAAACTTTTGCCGCTACTTTGACTGGTTATGCCCAAGAAAAAGGTAAGCTAGACATGGATGACAAGGTCAAGGATTATATTCCAGAATTAGAGAATAGTGCTCTGGGTAATACCAAGCTAGTTCATGTCGCCACCTACACTGCGGGTGGTCTACCACTGCAATTTCCTAGCGAAGTAACGAACGACGCTGAAATGATGCAGTACTACAAAACGTGGCAACCGGAGTACGAAGCCGGTACTAAGAGGAAGTACTCAAACCCTAGTATTGGTCTATTTGGCTACATCGGTGCCTTGAGTATGAAGTCAGATTATACGGAAATGATGGAAACCGTCATTCTGCCTGAGCTCGGTATGACCAATACGTTTGTCGATGTACCAAAGGATAAGCTTAACAACTATGCTTTTGGTTATAGTTCTGAGGGAAACCCAGTTAGAGTTAATCCAGGTATTCTTGATGCACAAGCCTATGGTATTAAATCAACAAGCTCAGATATGCTTCAATATATCGAAGCAAATATGGGGCAAGCGCAACTGAATAATGATATTGAGAATGCGCTAGAGCGAACTCACATTAAGTATTTTAATACCGATACATTTACGCAAGCAGTAGCGTGGGAAGGTTATGATTATCCCGTCTCACTTTCACAATTATTGAAGGGTAACTCCAGCGACGTAATTCTCAACGCTAAACTGGTTCAAGCAAGTGAATCCGGTACTCTCGGTCGTGACATTTGGTATAACAAAACGGGCTCAACAGGTGGCTTTGGGGCATATGTCGCGTATGTACCCTCTGAAAAAATAGGCATAGTGATTCTAGCGAATAAAAACTACCCTAATGCCGAAAGAGTAGAGGCTGCTTACCATATTATTAGCTCAGTGGTGAAGTGAATTTTAGTGGTAATAGGAACTACGTAATTATTAGAGTTTATTTAGATTCATACTATCTACAGTGTTTTATTAGATAGTATTTATAGGAGTATTCATGAAAACTAAGCATTGGTCTAAGGTGACTTTGCTACATGAAGTTGTTACGAACCCAAATATAACGATTAAAGGTAAACATAGTTATTACAGTGATTGTTGGGACGCCGGTTTTGAAGAGTCTGTTGTAAGATATCTACAAGGCGATGAGTTCAGCCGAGATTGGGAACCAAAATGGAAGATTGATAAGTTACATATAGGTGACTTTGTCTGTATTGCAGCGGAAGTTGTGATTGTTATGGGGGGAAACAGTACACATAGAGCAGATTGGTTCTCCTTGTACCCATTTATGGACTTTATTGAAGAAGCGTACGTCGGGAAAGGAGATACTCATATTGGCGATGGCGCCTGGCTCGGTATGCGATCCATGATAATGCCGGGTGTGACTATCGGAGAAGGAGCAATCGTTGCGGCAAACAGTGTGGTGACGAAAGATGTTGAGCCTTACAGCATGGTTGCGGGTTCACCAGCTAAGCATGTCAAATATCGCTTTTCTCGAGAGACGATAGACGAACTGCTTGCTCTTAGGATATATGATTGGCCTGATAAGAAAATCGACAGCCTGAAGAGATTTTTATGTTCAGACGATTTAGAAGGGCTGAGAAAGGCAAGCGCTGAATATGATAGAAACTACTCATAATCGTGACAATGTCACTGTTTAAAAAGTCAGAAAGAGGTCATGAGTTGGGCCTCTTTGTATTAAATATCTAACCAATACAATGAGTAATCATTTTATTCTTTTATTGATTTTTTACGTGAACATGATGGGGCGCGTACCATTTGCGTTCAAGAACAAGAGGACAACGTATTTGGTAAAGGGGAAACCGATGGAATATCGGGAAATTATAATTATTAAGAGCCGCATGTAGCGGCTCTTTTTGATCCTGAAATTGGTTAGTGGCGACAGACTACGAAGCGCTCAGAGGGTTACGAGGACTCGCTTCAGATAAATGAAGAAAGAGCGAATCGAAGTGGCTGTTGTTACCTATTTGACTGCTCATACCGTTGCCATTCCGCTGTTAACTCTGCTTTTTCTTTTCTCGCTGCAATCAGCATTTCTATATTTACGTCAGTGTTTGGGTGCCTTTGAATGTATCGCTCGTAATCAACCGGAACACCATTGATGTGCAGTTCAAGATGTAAATGCGGCCCTGTTGTTCTTCCTGTGTTACCCGTTTTCCCTATCACTTGTCCTCGGCTGATCTTCTCACCAACATGGACGTTGCGCTGAGATAAGTGTAGGTAGCGTGATACAGAGCCATTTGTGTGGCGGATATTAATGTAGTTGCCTGCAAAACGGTTGTAGCGGGACTTTAAAACGATGCCATCGGCAATACTACGAATCGGTGTACCTACAGGTGTGGCATAATCAGTGCCTAAGTGCGGAGTCGTTATATTGGTCACTGGATGTGTTCGCTTTAAGTCATAGTCAGAGCTCACTCTGTAGTTTTTATCAAAGGGTGAAGAAAACATGAACTGATTATTTATCGACACACCATGCTCATCAAATACGTTACCGTGACCATCATTGATAATAAATAAATCAGTTTTACTGCCTAAATAGTAAAAAGAACTAATGTAAGTTTCATTTTTACTATTTAATTTAGTTCTTAAGATAAAGTTATCACCTCTTTTAATAGAGTCAATAATATTAAACTTGCTTTTGATAAGTGCTAATAGCAAGTTGATCTCTTTTTGACTCACTCCTGATTTTAATAATGAAGCGACAAAAGAGTATTCAACAACACCGATAGTGATTTTTTGCCTACGAGTCTTCTTTTTAATTGATGGCTGCACATTCTCACTTTCGAATTCTAAAGGCTTGATGGTAGGTAGCCTATCCACAGGAGTGAGGAAGTAGTGAGAAAGCGATACGCTAATCAATATGATTAACGCAGTAGTGATAAGGGCTACGGTAGGAGCTTGCACACTTCTTTTTATTATTAAAATAGTCATTAGTTTTGTTGGTTTATCAATACTGACAGTTGTGCGTAGAGTATAATATTTTAAATAAAAACTAGCATTAAAGCATGAGTAATTCCTCTGTTTTAACTAAGTTAATAATTATAGGATGTAAAAATAATTTTAATAATTCAGTCAAAGTGACGGTTGGCTTGGTGTTTATGCCTATTTTGTTGGTGTTAATGTCACGTTGAGAAAATATTTTTCAATAATATAATCTCGGGAAAATATATTTTTCCAAATTACTATGTTCGCTAAAAATACGCTGAAATTAACATTAGGTCTTACGCTTACATCTCTTTTATTGAGTGCATGTGGTGGTGGTGATGGAGGAGACAACACACCTCCAGCTAGAAGCAAAGGAAGCATTTCCGGTATGGTGTTTGACGCCCCAGTCAATGGCGCCAAGATTGAGGTTTTCGAGTTCAAAAATGGAAACTTAGGTCGGAAGTTGGCTAACACGACGTCTGATGCCTTCGGAAACTATCTGCTAGAGTTTGAATCGTCGTCAATGCCTCTTTTTGTTGTTGCAAAAGAGGGGAGTTATACCGATCCGTTTACAAATGAAACGGTATCTGTGAGCAATGCGAAGACACTTAAATTTGAAGGTGTTGTGAACTTTAAAGAGGGGAGTGAGCAAAAGTTAATGCTTACTCCGCTGTCGAACTTGGCAGCAGGCTTGGCAAAGTACAAAATTTCCCAGGGGGCCACAGATGAGAGTGCCTTTTCAACTGCTTTGGATAGTATCAATAGCATGTATGGTTTTGACGTAAATGAGACCAAACCTATTGATATTACCAAAGGTGGGCAAAGCAGTTTTGCTAGTACTGGGCATCAATACGGCGCTTTATTAACAGCATACTCGTCTTACTCTTACGATCTTATAAAAAAATACGGCAACAGCGATAACGTCTACACTTCAATGCATTTCGCTGACATCCAATATCGGGATGTTATTGCAGATGGTGTTCTTGATGGTCTTGAAGTGAGCCAGACTTCAGGAGCAGTGACTCCCCTCAGCTTTGGACAGAAAAAGATAAACAGCGACGTTTACACACGTGACTTATCTCAGCACGTTTTGATCGTGGTAAACGACCCAAGTATCAATATTTCTGGTACTGATGCTGCCGACTATGTCGACTTTAGTAAGAAGCTTAATGACTTAGGTACATATGGCAGTACAGATGGCGTCATTCCACCGCGAGATGGGACGGAGATTGATACCACAGCGCCTATCGTGACACGCATTGACCGTGATGTACTTGCAGGCACCGATAAAGTTGACCTAAAAATTGTTGATGATATCGGTGTAGAAGACGTATCCGCCTTTATTCAGTATCAGATTAATGGCTCTTGGTCTGGTGAATTTCAATGTAACGACATACAAGATTTTGGAAGCACATTCTGTTCGGTTGAATTTGATGATTTTGAAGTTGGCCTTCGAGAGACCAACGTTAAAGTTAACATTAATACCAAAGAGATCGATAGTGTAGATATGAACCCTGCCACAGGGCTCTCAAACGTAACAGCAGCACGGTTAGTCTTGTATACAGCGGATGTACTGGGTAATGAGTTAATTCCAGGCAGCCATTCGGGTCTTCATATCAACTTTGAATGGGATAACGATGCGCCTGTTATCGATATTACATCGGCGAGTGCAATTAATAACCAACTTAAAGAATACGTTCTGAAAGGGGTTGTAAAAGAAAGCTCGCAAGAGATTAGTTCGGTCAGTATTTCATTTAAAGATGGCTTACATGAGGGCGTCACATGTTCTCCTGTCACTGTAGAGTCTGGAAATGCTTGTGAGTTTAGTAAGGCTTACCCAACTGATGAATTCCTATCTACGACGGTCTTTGAGGTTCGAGCGAAGGATAGCAAAGGCAATACGGGCTCTGCGCAGCATGCAGTAAGTCGTGACGATCAAGCGCCAGCACAGACGATAACCTATCCTGAAGGTACGTCAATGACGTACGTAAATGTGGGTTTAGATGGTGAACGAACCACTTACGATGGTATCTACTCTCAAGATACGTACACCCCAGACAATGTTCAAGCAAGCCGCGATTTCCTGAAGATTGATTATGCGTACGCAAGTTTAGGGATTCAGAACTCATTAAAAGGGATAGATTTTAGTAACTTCAACGCTAATTTATTGAAAGAGAATAAAATCCCTTATGTTCGTGTGAAAGTTTCAGACGTAAACACCGATACGGTTTTAGGCTCCAACGCTAATAAGCTTAAGCTCGTCGTCAAGTACTTCGTAAGCCAAAACAACGATAACAACTACTCACTTCAGCAAGTTATTGACACAACCGCATCAGATGACGATTACATCGCAAAAATTCCGCACGAAACGCTGTTAGATAGCAATGGGCGAGTAGAGGATGTCATCTATTACATTCCTTTTGTAAGAGATATTTTTGGTGACAGCTTTAAATCGGTATCAGAAAACAGTAGTCAAAAGTTAGTCATTCAAACCGTCGATGAGTCTGATAACGAAAGCACTCCAAGAGAAGTATATTTTAGAAGTAGCTTTGACCTACCAACCATAAAAGTGGTGACACCATTTATTGGTGCGCGAGCTCAACTTGAAGGGTTGAGCCCAAGTGGTGAATTCACTTCACTTGCAAGTTGTACCACTATCCAGCAACTGGAAAGTGACCAGTCTATGGCTCTTGACGTAGCGAGCTGTGAAACCACAACTGACGTAGTGAATTATGATTTCATGCGTGTTCGTTTAATTGGTATCGAAGGCAGTGAGCCATACTATTACCAATGGAAAAGAGATCCAGGGACCAAGAAAGTAACGGTTGACTTAAACAAGGCCAATATTGGTGTGTATTTTAAGCTCAAAGGTTCTCAAACTTACTATATTACTGAACTATCGACATATCAGACTGGTTTGTTTGATTTCC
Organism: Vibrio sp. PBL-C16; assembly: GCF_034321865.1. NCBI lineage: Bacteria > Pseudomonadati > Pseudomonadota > Gammaproteobacteria > Vibrionales > Vibrionaceae > Vibrio > Vibrio sp. PBL-C16. The sequence goes on from NZ_JAXLNY010000001.1 coordinate 1,864,948, forward strand.
AGTGGGATCAAGTGACAGCGGGAGAGAAAACTTCAGAACGTGCGATTCAAATTCTTGATGAGGTGCGCTACGCGTTATCAGGTACGAATAACAACTCATTCTTTGGGTTTGACCCAACGGTTGTGTCTTATGCAACCAATGAAATGCTTACGACTAAAGCGATTCCAGACAAGCCATCAAATGACTATCTACACCGATTCCTTGTTGAAGCAATTGATAGTATTGCCGAGAGAATGCCAAGAAATAACTCATTAGATTTTGCATCTGCTATTTACGATGATTTTAGCTACGATGGAAAAGCAAATGGTATAGGGGCAGGAGGAAGTCAAGTTACGCTCGATTCTTACACGTTTGGCGCTGAAACTTACCGAAAAGATCTGGCGCAATCGTATTATGAAATCATGGCTAGCAAATACGGTATTGAGACCAATATCGCGCAGCTCTATGCTGATGATATTTCGATGGCTAATCCTGACTTAAATGGTAAGAACATTTTTGATACAGAGGGTAGCAGTATCGATACCTTGCCTCCGCAGCCAAAATTAACCATTGAAAGCGGCAGAGAGACGATGGTTGGTAATAGGCTTTATATCGCTGGCGAGGTTGTTTCTAAAATTGTCCTAGACGATCCTTCTGGTATTGTAGGAACCGACGCTCACGGCCCGAAGTTTAGCACGATGTGGTATCAAGCCAATGAGCCAAACATTGAAATACCACTGGACATCAACATCGTAGAAAACTCAGACAGCAGCAATGCTTATCGAAAAGAGTACTTCTTCACCCTTAACTCCCAGTCTAGTGAACTAAAAGATATTATAGAGTTTGCCGTGGAGACCAGTGCTATGGACCCACATGGCAATGCGTATGGTTACAATGGTAAATCTCCGTTTATAGAATCGGTGTTTATTGATAACGACTTCCCTAAGGCCAGTTACCTTCCACCCAATGATGTCGATGGTAAACCTGTAGAAAGCGGTATTTATTTAAACGCGAACAATACTCATGAATTAACCTTCAAGGTTGAGGATATTGTTGGTGATAAGCTTGCCTCGAGGGGCCTTGTTTTCTACCAGCAAACCGGTGAAAAAGTAACATACACACCAGAAAACTTTGCAAGTAACTCGAAAGACGCCTTTAAAGTCAAACTATGTACGGGGGAGCTTTGTTCAAATCAAGGCGCGACGATTTACCCGGGTGATGGTGATTGGTTAGTTGTTGCCGCAGCAGAGGACAACTTAGGTAACTCCGTTTCAGAGTTAACTAGCACCGCTCCGAGATTCAATATTCGTATCGACTCTGAAGCCCCTATTGTAAAAAGCGAGCAGGTTCAAAGCCGTTTAGGTGGTAATAACCAATGGACACCTGTCATTGATTGGGGGACGTTAAGCTCTGGCAATAACGTAAAAATAGATCTGCGCCGCGGATCTGGTCAGGCTCTGACATTAGAAAGCTGTGACCCTCTAACAGAGGCGTGTGACGTACCATACCTAGTTGGTGAACAGCCTGACGTCAAAGTCCAACTGGTTTCAAAAGCATTTGATTACGATGAATGGAATGAGTTTTACGTCACTGCGACGGACAACGCTTACCCTGCCAATGTTAGTACAACAGGGAAATTTACCTTCCAAGTCGATAACAAAGGCCCTGAAATCATCCTAAATACACCTTGGGTTGAAGACACATTGTCCAAAGAGAACTATGTCATAGGGCGTGAGTTCAACGTGCGATTTAAATCCGTAATAGACGATTCAGACCTTGAGCAAGTCTCGCTGTATCAAAGTGGTAAAGATTCGCCAATTAAGACAATTGTGCCAACGGATTCATCTAAAGAGTTTGTCATGTCTCTTATCAAGAGTGACACAGATAAAATCGACATTTCTGAAGATGAAAAAACAACGTCATTGTATGTAAAAGCAACCGATATTTATGGTTTTGAGTCTAGTTCTAACACGCACAAGGTTATTCTTGATCGTGATGGGCCAACATTAGGCTTAAGTGGTTTCAATGCGAATGACTACTACTTAGGTAACTATGTCTTTGACCTAACGGCTCTAGACCTAAATGCAAACGGTGATGTTTCAATTAATGGTGTCAATCGAGAAAGCCTAGAGTATTGGACGTTTAGCGATCTGGAGCCATTACCTGGCTCTCCCGGTACAAAAATCAATGAGGATCTCAAATTGAGCCTTGGTGATTTAGGTACGGGTACACACAAGGTTCGTTTAAAAGGGTCTGATGTTCGTGGCAACACAACCTTAACCAGTGATGAGCAAGATTTTACCGTCAAAGTGTACAACTCAATCCCGCAGGTGACGCTGGCGATGAGTTACACGGATGGAACGCCAATTACAAACAACACCATCTATCAAGATGGAAATATCGTACTGACGCTTGATATTGTTGATGATAGTGGCGTTGATCGAATTGACTCAACTTATAGATTCTCTGGAGAGCAAAACGGGACTAACTTTACGTTCTCAGAAACCGCAGATGGCACTTGGACTGCAGCGTTGCTTTCTACACAAATTGCCAAAGATGGTAATTATGAACTTGATATCAAAGTTTATAACAAAGTTCGTTACCTTGATGAAAAAGACCGAAAGGTTGGAAAAGTAAACCAAACCTTTAGCGTACAGCGTGAAGGCGTGGTTCTAACAGTTGAAAGCCCGCTGGACTTCCAAAATTACTTATCTGATGGTGTTCTTGATGTCACCTTTACTACATTGAGTGCGGTCAAAGCCAAAACGTTAGAGTGTTGGGTTCGTGAAGAATACAACTCTCTAGATGCGCCACCAACTAATGAGCAACCAACTTCTGGTGTTATCAACGTATCGCAAGAACCTTACAGTTGTAGTGTCAATGTTGGGCAAAACATGACCAAAGCACCTGTTACTTTGATCACTAAAACCTTGGGTACAAATGGGCGTGAAACGATCAACAAGTTCAATTTCTCGATGGTGGATATTGATGCACCGACAGTCGTGGATGGTAACTCATACAGTTTTAAAGGAAGTGATGTTTGGTTTGATGAAGCTTTGAAGAAGAAGATGCTCACATTTGAGCTCTCTTTCAATGATGCTTTATCAGGCGTGAATACCGAAAGTTCAGATGAATATCCAAAGTTGGTTCGTAATCTTGGCAACAAAGCTTATACACCAACGACTTGTGCCAAAGGTGTTGGAAATATCAAGTGTACGTATTCTGAATCCTATGCCGATATTATTGATGGCCTGAGTACAACTCAAGAATACAAAATCAAGAACTTATCTGATTTAGCAGGAAACTTGACGCCAGAGCACGATCTACTGCTTGAATTACCTAAAGGTTCGGTAGTCGTTGAAATTACTGATCCGGTTGGAAACACAACCATTAATGGTCAGCAGCTTGTCGCCAAATTCAGAATTAAGCTGTATGAAAACTCTAGACTAGACAATGTGATGGCCAGGTTTGGAACGGAATCCTACAACTATAAAGATAATCCGGAGAAGTTTGCACAATTAGAGGTGTGTGCAGATGATCCAACCTACAAGTGTTCAACATTTACAAGTGAACTTCCTAGCGATGCGGATGGAAAAACGATCAGGACAACGATTACCGCAACGGATGTGTGGTCGAGAGTAGGTGAAGCGACCGTTGATATTAAAGTTGACAACACACCTCCAAGTGTTGGCGATGAGATTATCGTAACCGAATCGCCAACAAATCCTGATAATGTTCGTTTTCGTTTTGACATAACGGACACTGGTAGCAGCCTGGCAACAGTAAACTACTCGGTTTTAAACCCGAGTTATCAAGAAGAAAGAGTAGAGGATGGGAATGGTTCATCTACGTACTTTGAACTACCGAAATCTCAGTTAGAGGGGCGTGGTTCAATCACAGTAGACATCAAAGCGACAGATAGCGTCGGACTGTATTCTGATATCAGAAAAGTCATTGATATTAGTGTTCCTAAAGTCACAGTTGATTTCGATGGAATTACGAGTTTGCAGGGTGGGAAACTGTTTTTAACCAAGGCAAGCCAGCCGTTTACGGTATCTACGGTGGAAGGAGAAAGAGTGAAAGCTTCACAATATTCTGTGGAGCTTGTTCCAAGCCTCGGTGATTCCTTGCGTTACTCAGGTGATGTTATCTCATCTAGTGGTAATGGAATGATGAACTTTGCCGTCGATAACCAAGGGTCATATACCCTTAAGGTGACGGTGACGGACTCAGTTGGAAGAGAGAATACAAGCTTTGAATTACTAGGCAAAAGTTATGATGGAAAGGTTATCGAATCTATTGTTGATTATGACGCTCCAAGTATTTCGGGCTTAAGTGCTAATCAAACCTCTAAGGTGCCGACAAACGATAAGTATCAACTAGAAATTAGTGCATACATTACAGATAAAAATTTAAATCTCGTCACGTCAAAAGCGGTGAGTGGTGGTAGCACAGTGGCTCCTCAAGCGATTACTGAGCCGACAACCGAAGCGGGGCCTTATGTCATAAGCTACTTGTTACCGAAAGGCGATCATACGATCACGGTGGCAGCAACAGACAAAGTGGATAACAAGAGTGAAAGTTCTATTGACGCGCATGTGGAAGCGGCAACCGTTCCCGGGCTAAGTATCTCTACCGCCTCAAGCGCCCCTCTTTTTGGAGGTGAAGAGATTACACTTACGTTTAACTTTACAGAAGAAGTTACTAACTTTGATATCTCAGATGTCCACCTTGTCGCTAGTGATAACGGTGCAACAGGAACGTTAAAGCAAGATACGTGGTCCACTTCAGACAACGTTACGTGGACGGTTAATTACATCAGTCCAGAAGAGCAAGATAAAAACATAACAATACAGGTAGAGGATGATAGCTACCAAAGTATCAACACCATTCCTGGAAAAGGAAGCAGTTTAAGTATCGCGGTTGAAGGAACCTTACCAAAACTGACCAATGTGACATTTAACCCCGAGCATCAGAGCGTGGGGCAAAGCGTGAGTGTCTCGCTTGAGTTTGATAAAGAGCTCCAAGAGGCGACCGCTACGCTTGGCGGCAATCGCATTAGTTCTCTGTCAGCAACGGCAGATAAAAAGGTCTGGGTTGGTGATGTACAAGTTCCGAGCACCGCGCTGTTAAGTGTCGACTTGGTTGTTAGTCAGTTTAAAGATTTGACTGGCAACATAGGTGAGGATAACACCGCTCACGAATTGTCAATCACGCCAACCTTAGCTATTACGCCAGTGGGCAGTGTGGATGAAACGCATGCCGCCACGCTACAATTCGAAGGTACGTCGACACGTTTTGACGGTCAGTCCTTGCGTCTTGAAGTGAAAGCACAAGGCAGCGTGACGGTACTAAAAAGCGGCAGCGCGATAGTACAAGCCGGTGGCACTTGGATCAGTGACGCGATTGATATGAGTCACCAAACCAATGGCACTTACATCGTGATGGTGACGGGGACGAACTCTGCGGGCATTGAAGTGAGTGAAAGCCAGAGCTTTACACTCGCGCAATCTCTGCCAACACTGACTAACGTGACATTTACGCCTGAGCACCAAACCATCGGCCAAAGCGTGACGGTGACGCTGGAATTCGATAAAGATCTGCAATCCGCCGCAGCGGAGTTAGGTGGTACAACGATCACTTCATTAGTGGCAACCGCGGACTCAAGTGTTTGGACTGGTGATGTGGTGGTACCAAGCACGTCAGAGCTCAATGTGGGGTTGCTTGTTCGTGACTACCAAGACTTATCAGGGAATACCGGTAGTCAGAGCACGGCTTACTCCATGCCGATCACGCCGACCTTAGCCATCACGCCAGTGGGCAATGTGGATGAAACGCATGCCGCCACGCTACAATTCGAAGGCACGTCGACACGCTTTGACGGTCAGTCCCTGCGTCTTGAAGTGAAAGCACAAGGCAGCGTGACGGTACTAAAAAGCGGCAGTGCAACAGTACAAGCCGGTGGCACTTGGATCAGTGACGCAATGGACATGAGTCACCAAACCAACGGCACTTATACCGTGATGGTGACGGGGACGAACTCAGCGGGCATTGAAGTAAGTGAAAGCCAGAGCTTTACACTGGCTCAGTCTCTGCCAACGCTGACTAACGTGACGTTTACGCCTGAGCACCAAGCCATCGGCCAAAGCGTGACGGTAACGCTGGAATTCGATAAAGATCTGCAGTCCGCCGCGGCGGAGTTAGGTGGCACGACGATCACCTCATTAGTGGCAACCGCGGACCCAAGCGTTTGGACTGGTGATGTGGTGGTACCAAGCACGTCGGAGATCAATGTGGCGTTGCTTGTTCGTGACTACCAAGACTTATCAGGGAATATCGGTAGCCAGAACACGGCTTACTCCATGCCGATCACGCCGACCTTAGCCATCACGCCAGTGGGCAATGTGGATGAAACGCATGCCGCCACGCTACAATTCGAAGGCACGTCGACACGCTTTGACGGTCAGTCCCTGCGTCTTGAAGTGAAAGCACAAGGCAGCGTGACGGTACTAAAAAGCGGCAGTGCAACAGTACAAGCCGGTGGCACTTGGATCAGTGACGCAATGGACATGAGTCACCAAACCAATGGCACTTATACCGTTATGGTGACGGGGACGAACTCAGCGGGCATTGAAGTGAGTGAAAGCCAGAGCTTTACACTCGCGCAGTCTCTGCCAACGCTGACTAACGCGACGTTTACGCCTGAGCACCAAGCCATCGGCCAAAGCGTGACGGTGACGCTGGAATTCGATAAAGATCTGCAATCCGCCGCAGCAGAGTTAGGTGGTACGACGATCACTTCATTAGTGGCAACCGCGGACCCAAGTGTTTGGACTGGTGATGTGGTGGTACCAAGCACGTCGGAGATCAATGTGGCGTTGCTTGTTCGTGACTACCAAGACTTATCAGGGAATATCGGTAGCCAGAACACGGCTTACTCCATGCCGATCACGCCGACCTTAGCCATCACGCCAGTGGGCAATGTGGATGAAACGCATGCCGCCACGCTACAATTCGAAGGCACGTCGACACGCTTTGACGGTCAGTCCCTGCGTCTTGAAGTGAAAGCACAAGGCAGCGTGACGGTACTAAAAAGCGGCAGTGCAACAGTACAAGCCGGTGGCACTTGGATCAGTGACGCAATGGACATGAGTCACCAAACCAACGGCACTTATACCGTGATGGTGACGGGGACGAACTCAGCGGGCATTGAAGTAAGTGAAAGCCAGAGCTTTACACTGGCTCAGTCTCTGCCAACGCTGACTAACGTGACGTTTACGCCTGAGCACCAAGCCATCGGCCAAAGCGTGACGGTAACGCTGGAATTCGATAAAGATCTGCAGTCCGCCGCGGCGGAGTTAGGTGGCACGACGATCACCTCATTAGTGGCAACCGCGGACCCAAGCGTTTGGACTGGTGATGTGGTGGTACCAAGTACGTCGGAGCTCAATGTGGCGTTGCTTGTTCGTGACTACCAAGACTTATCAGGGAATACCGGAAGTCAGAGCACGGCTTACTCCATGCCGATCACACCAACCTTAGCTATTACGCCAGTGGGTAATGTGGATGAAGCGCATGCAGCCACGCTACAATTTGAAGGTACGTCGACACGTTTTGACGGTCAGTCCCTGCGTCTTGAAGTGAAAGCCCAAGGCAGCGCGACGGTACTAAAAAGCGGCAGCGCGACAGTACAAGTCGGTGGCACTTGGAGCAGTGACGCAATGGACATGAGTCACCAAACCAATGGCACTTATACCGTTATGGTGACGGGGACGAACTCAGCGGGCATTGAAGTGAGTGAAAGCCAGAGCTTTACTCTCGCGCAATCCTTGCCAACACTGACTAACGTGACGTTTACGCCTGAGCACCAAGCCATCGGCCAAAGCGTGACGGTAACGCTGGAATTCGATAAAGCATTGCAAGGTGCTGTGGCGGAGTTAGGTGGTACCACGATCACTTCATTAGTGGCAACCGCGGACCCAAGTGTTTGGACTGGTGATGTGGTGGTACCAAGCACGTCGGAGCTCAATGTGGGGTTGGTTGTTCGTGACTACCAAGACTTATCAGGAAATACCGGTAGTCAGAACACGGCTTACTCCATGCCAATTACACCGACAATACACCTAGACGTTATCAACGATGTTACTGGAGTGGAAAGCGTGACAGTAAGTGGTAGCAGTGAACGATTTGAAGATGGTGAGTTCATAGATATCAAAGCAGTCGACGCTGATGGTACAGAAGCCACAGGCATGGCAACCGTGCTTTCAGACTCATGGACAACTGATTTAGATCTTTCAGGATTGAAGGAGGGGGTAGTGACGATTTATGTAAATGGTACCAACAAGCTTTCCGCCTCTGCCGAAGAGGCTCAAGCAACATTTAACTATGATCGTTTCGCAAGTACAGCCTCCTTAGGTGCTGTTTACAACCGATATTTTAGTGAGAACAAAACTTTAAAAAATGCGGCATAAATAAAGCGAGCGTTTAGCTCGCTTTATTTCTTTGGGACTTTTTGTGATATTTATCAAAATAATTGCCTTTATTGATAAGTTACTCGAATTAATGAATCGTCTTAATACAAGGCTGAATAACTATAATAACTAGGCCAATGTTGCTTTTAGGTGTATATGAAGTGATTGTGATGGTCGCTCGGCAGGTGCTGTGGTGAATGTGTCGCGTTGAAAATCTTTTTAAATATTATATATTTACGCTCGTTTCTATACTCTGAGTATAGTGTTCTGCATGAGGTCGATGGGTAATACCTCGCCTCTTTAACTCGCGATGAAGCAAATTTAATCCTAGCAAGCTTCAGAGCAGTTACTTTTGTGAGTGCGTAATGCGCTCACCTTTTTATTTAAACTTCCTCAGTAACAGTCAATTTGTTGTTTGTTGCTGAGGAGGGCACCTCATAAACTTCTGAATTTCCTCGTGCTTACCTGAAGCGCACGTTACTACGATTTTTGTTAACTTCAGTCCATAAATTAAATTTTTTTAGATAGTAAGATTTTACCATTTTGACAGAGTGGGTGATGTTACTGGCTTTTGTTGTGGTCAAATCGCATGTTTTGATAGCAAAAGTCACCATTTTTTTGGTGTTTTTGATTTCGGGCGATTTTTCTATCTCGTTGAAAATAAATGGCTAAGTAAGTAGGATACGCAGACCAAATCGTACTTGTAAGCCTTATCAGCTTAATTGTCACCGCAACCATATTTACGATGTTGGTTGTGGAGAATTCAAATGCATTTAGTTTGCAAATTTATACCTAGCTCGAAGCTATCCTCCAGCGAGCTATCTTATGTTCTTACACCAGACGAGTGTATAGGGCAGCTTTCGCGTTTGCGAAATTCAGATGACATCCTTAGAAACCTCCCTAAAGAATTGGCGCAAAAGATTTCCATCTCTGCCAAAAAAACGACCAGCGCATTGCTAGCTGCGATAAGAATCGAATTGGGGAAAGGCAATTGGGTGTCATTATCTACCGTTGCTCGTCGTTCGCCATTGACGGACTCTCAGCTGCAAAGCTTCCCTAGACTTAAATCACTCGTTGACTCTGTATCTGCTTCGAATGAAAGCAAAGCTTTTAAAGCAGGATACAATCAGGTTACCGAAGATGTTGCTTTAGTTCGTAGTTACACGCATGTCCCCTCTGAGCCAAGTCCAGATCAAAAAATCGTTGTCGAATTTGCAGGGCAGTGGTCTAGCAACGCGGCATGTTTAATGTTGGGAAAAACCGAAGCTCAAAAAGAAAAAGTGACTGTAGGCAAGGCTGATACAGAAAACAAACACCGCAGCCTCGCGACATTTAAAGATCTCGAAGCTGAGGGCAAAACGCTCTATATCAAAATCCCTTGCACTGATCAGCCTCAGCCAATTTTGCTTAAACTCGCCGAAGATATGCAACCCGTTGATAAAGAAATTCAAATGGATGAGTGGGATAACGTGTTGGTGCCTGTACTACCTATGCTAGAGGGCCCAAATGGACATGAGTTGGTTGCAGAAGGTTATTTCTATGTAATCTGGAATAACAAAGTTTGGCGAGAGGTTGAAGTTACACCAAAAGGCTACTTTGCTGATGTCGATTTAGAGTACTACAGAAATAATGATCCTGAACCTTCGATGAAAACACGACATGTCAACATTGATGGGGCCAACCTTGTACCAGACTACTATATTGGCGAAGAAGCATTTGAGATTTATCAATCCGGTCAGAAAGTGTATTCGGGACATCTAAGCCTTGATCAAGGTGCTAGGGTATTCCGCTTTGTAGATGAGGAAGTAGATGTTGTTTTTCCAGAATTAGATATTGATCCTATCACTGTTAAAACGGTGCTAAGCCCTTATAAAGCTGGCAAAGATGGTTTGCGTATTGCGCAAGGCGTTCCTCTACCGCATATTTGGGTGCCATATAAAGTCGCGGGAAAAGCACAAGAATGTTATATCCATTACTCCGAGTTGGCTTTGACAAACACGGAACTGTCTGAGCTAGAGAGTGATCCTGCTTCAATTGCTAAGTCTCTTTCAGAGTTGCAAATATACTCCTCATCCCAAAGCATTTAATAATGCGGGCGAGAATATTATTCCAGTTTCTGGTACCACATCGACAGGCACTGGCAGTGGAATCATCAACGAACACAAAGAGAGCAATATCGCGGGGCTTAAGTTGGCTCCAAGAGGCGCATTGCCTTCTATACGTTACCTTCACGAGCCTTTGACAGATCAGCCGGACGATTTCTTTGGGCTTCGTAACATAGAACAGGATTGGATTCACAAATCGTACTTTCGTTCAGCAATGAAAGATGACGATGGTTATATGACGCTTCGGTTCGCATTCCCGCCGGAAGAGGTCAAGAGCGTCGATATTGTTCGAGGTGTTCATTCGAGCCTCTCCACCGGTAGCCAACGTCTTGTCGTTGTAGAAGAAAATGTACCCATTTCAGAATTGCTAGGTTAAACCATGAAGAAAATACTATTACTGTTGCTTGCTGCTTTATCGATAGCGGGTTGTAAAGATGACGGCCGCACTTACATTGGTGAACACAACTATTACACCATGGAGCCAAGTGAGATCTTTAAATCTGACTCTGCGACATACCAACAACGTGACTTTCCTCGTTACTTTATCCATCGCGCCAAAGAATGGCCAAGGGAAGACTTAAATGACGCGAGCTCTTACGATTTGCCACGCGTTCAGTTTACTTGGGCCAACTTATCAAACGACTCAGGCTATGAGCCAGACCCTATGTATAATGAATACGAAGGACGAACCAAAATTTGGAGTATGAAGACTGATGGCACCGATTTACGTTTGGTGACCGATTTGCCATGGCTTGGCGATGGTGACATAACTGTTGATAAAACCAGTCGCTCGCCAAACAATCGTTACGTTGCAGTCGGTTTTGGTTTGACTAACTACCTTTTTGATATCAAAAACCAGAAGCTGATTAAGCTGCCACATGATATTGAAGGCCCTTCCGGATTTTTATGGGCGGAAGATAGCAGCTACGTTTATTACCGCACTGGTAAGGTTGGTCGTGTGGTTTATAAGTGGGATATTGCTAAAGGTGAGGCGGAAAAGACCGATCTTTACATCAGTGATACTGGCTTCATAAAGGACGGGAAAAGATATCAGGTAAATGATTTTGCTGCGCTTATTTACGATGCAAATACAAATCAAAAAGCAAAAGCAGTTTTTTGGGATAAGGACTTAGCGACGAATAAATCAAAAGCGGATTATAAAGCCATAAGTCCAGAAGGGGACATTGTCTGGGCGGCTAATCGCAACTATCACAATGTGTTTGTCGTCGACCTAGCGAAAGGTAAACAGATTGAGCGTGATGGGGCAATGCAATATGCCATCGGTCTAAATAAACGTTTTTCTTTGACGAATTACAACGCGATGCTGATGTCGGTGCAGAAAAACCATACTAAACAAGCGTGGAGCTGGTCTCCATTGGGTTATGGGCGCACGTTAGATCCTGCAATTGTGTATAACCTCTCTGCAAATCATGGCAACTGGTTTAAGGAGGCTAAATAATGGCCAGAACCTACGATGATGAAATCTACTTATTTGGCGCTTTATTCTACAGCTACAATACGGATGAAGGTCGAATATTTGATTGGCATACAAAAGCTGGGTTTGGCGTAAATTTTTGATTTAAAGGCGAAAACTTCAGTTTCGCTAGCTCTGGTAAGGTTGGGTACTTTAGTGTCTGAAACGAATTGATGGCAATATAGATAGCTGAGCCGTTACGTTAGATTACAATAGCTCTAAAGGATTTACCCTGCAAACCGTTTTACGTTACCGAAGCTTTATGAAAGTCAAAAATAAAAGTGATCGATTCAGTGTATATCACCGTTTGCCCCCGTATAACAGTCGTCGAGCGTGAAAGACGGATAGGGTGGCAATGGTATATTCTACGTACTGGCGAAATAGGCATTGACTTCAATATAAGTTTGTATGTTGGGCTATCGAATGATGGCTTATGATTTAGTGGAGCAACATAGCTTGTCACCAAAGGACCTGTATCTCAAGTTACTATTGTGCTTCCGTAGTTAGCTGTAGAGTGTTGCAAGCACCTACTGAAGGCAGTCTTTTCTGGCTCCAGTGAGGCTTTATTACCTAGGCTCAGACGCAGACGTTTGTCTTCCATATAGAATATTCGAGCAAGATCACGGAAGTCCGGAAAGCGACTTATTCGCTAATATTTTAGTAAAACTGAAAGCTGAATCGTCAACTGATATAACGTAAAGTGTCTCATTTTTATGGGAGTACTAATGAATAGTTACGTTATTTTACATCGGGATAAGATTGCGGTGGCGATTGACCTAATGAGTGCAACATCGTCATCTGATATCAATAGGCTAAAAACGGAAGGCTTTTTCGTTGAAGAAGAAATGATTGATGCAAAGACAGATAGTGAGGCTATCAGAGTGTTTCAGTCTAGTGAAAGATGTCCGTGGAAGACTCTCCCTAGAAATAAAGTTCAATTGTGGTTGTTATACCTCTTTATTGCCCTTGGCGTGGTTATTAACGCCGCTGTTGGTGATTATTCTGAATTAAGAGAGGCTTGGGGCAGTACTGAGGTGTTACTTTACACCCAATTAAGTCTATTGGCTGCTATAGCGATGTGTCTAATTTATATGATTTCTAGATGTCTGAGAATACTGAAGGGACAAAATGATAAGGTCCTTTTAACTGATTAACCTCAAATTTTTGTCAACCATTCTTTGTCTGCGTCCCACAAGTCAGAGCTGGGAAATATACTCATATTTTTTAATCTGTTGGGGGCGTATTTGCCATGGCAACCCAATTAAAGAATGGATTAAGAATGAAAAAGAAAATATTACTCAGCTTGGGTTTGACGATTATAGTTGTCTCCGCTGTCGGCTACACCGCAACAAAATCCAACTTTGATGGAGCAATTTGTCGGACTAACTGGAGAAGCAATAATAGCTAGTTGTAACAAACGAATCGATAGCATTCCTTAAAAGTTACTTCCAGTAAATAAGATTTTAAAACAGAGTTCAAATGAATAATACATCAATCAAGCTTGCATGCCTTGCTTTTGCAGCAAGTTCATATGTCTATGCTCAAAATGAGCCGTTTGTTTATACCGATATTAAAGAGAAACGTGTATCCAGTGACACTGAAGGCATTGTCACCCATGGTTATACACCTGATGCGAGCATTTATTACGCATCTACGGTTGAAGAAGATGATAATGGTAACGTGCAAGTTCAAGGCGCGAGCTATATCGGAGACCCGGAATTCGACTGGGAAGTTGCAGACGGTTTCTATGCTTTTTGTGATGGCCATAAAGTGCAATTTGGTATCAACAAGTCATACATGGATTTCTACCTTAAAAATAGTGATTATTTGTTCACCTTTGGAGATGGAACTCGTCATTACTACCGTGTTGAGCATGGCGAAAATGCAGACCAGTACGCACCAACTATTGCTGCTAACAGACAATTTTTTCAACCTAAAGCGGCGTTCATTGATGCACTCAAAAGCAACAGTGCTGTGCATGTTGAGATCAATACTAAAGGTCAACTCAGCCAGATGACTAACGACTTTGACGATGATTTCCCTGTTAGTGGTCTCGCTGAAATGCTAACCCGCGTAATGAATCATTGCTCTGAAACTGCGCCTGAACTAGATATCACTTCATTGAGTAAGTCAAAGCAGTTGGTTGCCAAAGCTAAAGCGTTGACCAACACACGCTATTACGATGAGGCGAAAGCGTTACTAATTAAGGCATCTGAGATGGGGGACGGTGAAGCAAGTGCACTATTAGGCGATCACTATCAACTTTATGAAGAGGGCGATGCGCGCTGGAAATTGGCGCGTGAAGCAAGACGGTTGGGCGCAAAACAAGGTGACCCAGGCGCAATGTGCGCAGCGGGCGTTGACTATGTTCGCCTTGAACACAAGGACAGTGCCAATGGTGAGAAAGGCTTAGCTTTGTTACGACAAGCCGAGGCTAAGGGGGAAAGCTGTGCGTATTACAACTTAGGTTACATGTATTTAGAAGGCATGGTAGTTGAGAAAGATCGGGAGCGAGGGATTGAGTATCTTAAACTTGTTGCGAAAGAATCCGCATCAGCGCTGAACATGTTAGTTCAAGTGTACCAATACATGCCAAAAGAGCGTGATGCGGAAGTGTATCCTTGGGTCAAACTCATGATCGAAAAATATGATTTTGATATGAATATGAAGCCCATCATCTGTAACCGTAGCCCTGAAGTTTGTAACGAAGAGGATAAACGATAATGCTGTTATTAGGCTCGCCTTATAAAAAAGCCTTGTCATTAAGCATGACAATAGCACTAATGAGTCAGTGCTTACTGTTTTCATTGTCGGTATCGGCGACTCCATTCAATGACCTTGAGTTTGAACGTAATATACGTAATCGAAACGATGTGACGGCGCTACTAAAGGTAGATAAGAGCCCTTATACCGGGGTTGCAGAGTCTTTTTATGATAATGGGACTAAGCGTGCTGAGGCTTATTACTTAAATGGAAAGCAGCATGGACCAAGCTTTAGTTGGTTTGAAGATGGTCGCTTAGAATCAAAAAGCCATTGGCTTAATGGTAAGAAACACGGTACTGAACAAGAGTGGAAAATAGATCGTTCTGTTAAGAATGACCAAGGCCAGCCAAGCTATTACCTCGAAAAGCTCAATACCTATCAGTATGGTATTTATAACGGCAAACAGAAGTTTTGGCGTGAAGGTCGTCTTTATCGCGAGGTGCAGTATGTAAATAACAAATACCAAGGTGATAAAAAGCAATGGGATATTGATAAACAAGGCAATCGATATCTTTCTAGCGACGAACAATACGTTGACGGTACCAGAGCGGGGTTAAGTCGCAGCTACTTTGCTGATCATCGCCTCAAAGGAGAAGAGTATTTCAATCGCGGAAGGGAAGACGGCATGGTGCTCGATTATGATATCGACATGATTGATGGTGTTGCGCGATACAATGAGAGGTCTTTTTATTTTAGAGAAGACGGCAAATACGAAGGGATTAAGTGGGAACATTACAAAGGTAAGATTCGTTCGATATACAGTACCCGTGATGGGCAGAACTATGGTTTTATCCAAAGTTATAATCCTCAGGGTATATTACTGAGTATGAGACCGACGCTGACTGGCAAGTGGCTTCGATATCATCGAAACACGAACTTACTTTCTAGTGAGAAGTATACCTTTGGTGGTCACTTTGATGATTTGCAATATACCTGGTATGACTCAGGCAGTATTGAAACGATAGACCGCCTTGATATAAATAAAAAGGGACCTTATAAATCAGCTTATATTGGTATGGCTGAATGGTATAAAAATGGTAATCAAAAACATGAGATAAAAGCGACTAAGAATCCGGAGAGGTATTCAAAAACATCTTGGTACGGTAACGGGCAGATTAAAACACAAGGTATTATCGTTCGTGATGGCGAAATTGGTACACATAAGGCGTGGTACAAGGATGGCCAACTAAAGAGTGAACTAAGTTACGTTATTGAAAAGAATAGGTGGGGTAATCGGAGTGTATTGAATGGTGAAGCAAAGCAATGGTACAGCAATGGTCAACTGAAAGAGCAAGCTCACTATGTTAAAGGTCAGCTCGTTGGCAAGCAGACAAAATGGTTGGATGACGGAACGTTGCATTCAGAAAAATCATGGAGTCTGTAATCATAATGGATCTAATACAGAGTATTAAAAGCGTTTATATGTTGGAAGAGACAAGTATGTACGATAAAGCACGCCATTTTATTAAACATGGATTGCTGGCCTTGTGTTTAATTCCGCTGGTTGCTAATGCAGCTATTCTTGAATTTAAAGGTGAAAAAGAAATGCTTGCTTATGAGCGAGGTCATACAACACCTTTCACGGGCACTGACTTACAGTACTTTATGGATAAAGATGAGCCTGAGCAATCTTTGAATAAGCTTAGTGAAATCACCTATGTTGACGGTAAAAAGCACGGTGAAGAGAAGTTTTGGACTTATTCTGGTCGCCCTAAAATGTTGAATACTTATGAGCATGGTGTGTTGAATGGGCGCGCTGCTATCTGGTACACACACCTGATTAATCAGATGGCATGGGAAGGTCAGTATCTCAATGGTAAAAAACACGGATTAACCAAATACTGGGACACATATGGCCGTAAGCAATGGTTCATCAATATGAATCAAGGTGAGCGTCATGGGTTAACACAGGGTTGGGACGGTAATGGTACGCTGATATTCAGCGGTGAGTTCGTAAATAACCGACAGCAAGGTACGCAAACTTGGTATTACAGCAATGGCAAGCTGAAACAGCGAACTACGTTTACTGTCGGTGAATATAACGGTAAACATGAACACTGGTTTGAAAATGGCAACATTGCTGTCCAAGCCAAATATGTTAGTGGGAAGCTTGAAGGTCGGGAACGTTATTGGTATCCGAATGGTCAACTGAAAAGTGACGTGACATACAAAGACGGTCTTAAGCAGGGCAAAGAGTCAATTTGGTATAAAAATGGGCAATTAATGCGCACTGCTGAGTATCAAGCTGGTTTGAAACAAGGCAAGCAACAAACTTGGTACAAGAATGGTAAACCGCAGTCAACCAGCCACTTTACCCAAGGTGAGCTTAATGGTGAAGAACTACTTTGGACTGAAAACGGTGTAAAAACTCAGTTCATCTACAAAGATGGAGAAGTCACTGAGTTTACAATGCTATAAACGATTTGAGTTTGTAAGTTTGAATGGGAAGGCTCCTCAGTTTTTACGCTTTTTAGTAGTAGGGACGGGTAAATAAACACCCTTTCAACTATACTGGTTGCTTATTGGAGTTTTGTTGCTTAAATCGATGGAATTAAATCAATAAGCTGCGATCTGAACGAATTCCAAGGATCGTCGTAGATTAATGCTTAAACCTCGAAACAAAACAGTTATATGGGACCAGTGTAATACAGCCCTAATCAACCTTTGCTCTCTGATCTTTTGGATTGATGAGAGCCATAGTCGAATGGAAGAAAAACAAAGAAGGAAAGTACTCTAGGCCCAATTGATTCAATGATTTAGCTATTGTTACGGTATTAATGTTCAATTACATCAAAAACTCAATTTACGACTAGCCTGAGCCGATCAAGGTCATCCTCTCACCAAAGCAAAAGCGCTTTGCTCAAATTGAAGCATTAGAATCGGATGCTGCTTTGCTAGATAAATCCAGCACGCCATTAGATGAATTAAGCAGTTACAGTGACGCACAGTCATTCAGTGCAAAAGAATATACTTCCGATATAGACAGCGCAACCATCCACAAAGTTACCGAAGACGACATGCCATGGCTGAGTGACCAACAAGCCATAGTACGCAGTTACGACCAGAGTAATACGGTCATTGCTTATGTGGATGGAAAAAACAGTGGTTTTCAATTGTCAGTTGAAACTGGGCTGATTGATTTTAATACCCCTGTCGTTCATTATGCGGTGATATCTGATAGTGAAAGTGATTGGGTACTGAGTGAATCGCTTCAATATGACCAAGAAAACCCACATTTTGCGTCGGCGCAGCTCGGTGGTTTTCCCCAAAAAGGAAAATTCACTTTACAGATCACCTCTCCAGGTTATACCCATCACTCGGAACTGGTTTTTCAAGACTTAACTCTTGAGCAAATACAGAATTGGTCGACTCCGACTCAAATGGCGGAAAGGGTAGAGCCCGAGCCAGAACGTAGCGAACAAGAGCTGAATGCAGAAGAGAATCTCAGCCAATATATGTCGCTGTGGAAACAAGAATTAGGAATGTAAGTTATGAATAAAAAAGTCATATTTGGCTTGACCGCATTAGCCATAGCTGGCGTTGGGATAGGCAGTGCTTATAGCCCACAAGTTAGGCAATGGTTAGATGAAAGAGCGATTGCACAAGCGGAGCAAGAAAAATATAACAAAGCGCTAAATACAGTAGTTTCTTATATGGGGCTCTTCGATGGTTGGACATCAGAGAAAACAGATTGGATATTGGAAGTTGCAGATCCACGCACCGCGCCGTTGGCTCAGTGGGACAACCCCGGAGAAAAGCCGCAAATCATTACTCAGATTTATCGTGCAGAAAACCGCAAACAAGCTGGTTTATACACCATGAATTTAGACGGCAGCAACCTGCAAACCTTGCTGACCCCAGAAGAAGTTGGCAGCCTAGTTGGGTTTACCAAAAACTTGCGCCCGCAGCGCTCACCAAATGGCCGCTTCTTGTTTTTTAACATGGGGTTATTCGCATCGTTAAAAGGTTGTGCCGTTGCAGATCTTAAAAACCGCCAAATTGAACGCTTTGGCGGCGGTTGTAACTTTGGTGGCTGGCTGCCTGACAGCAGTAAAGCTTATATGTCGAAACTCGGTAAGGCGTATGAATTTGATACAAAAAGCATGGTTATGAGTGAGCTGCCGTTGGCTTTACCTAACCCAGATTCTCCTGAACTGAGAAAGAAATGGCTGGATGGTAACGAGCATGCTTATGATGAACCTATAAGAGTGCAACTTTTGAATCAAGGAAAAGAGCTACTAGTAACAGCAAGAACTTCCCATAACAAAATTGTATTAGGTCGGGCCGATGAGGAAACCAATCTCGTCTATCAAGTTGGCGACTGGCAACATTACAAGGAGGAGCGTTATTACCCTAAGGAATGTTATTTAGCCGAAGAGCGGAGAAAGTACAATGCCGTTACAGATTATATCTACTGGCGGGAGGACGGCGGTGCGTTTAGTTGCAACACCAAGGATAGTTATCGTTCATTTAATACTCGAGCAACCGACAAAGCCTTACCTTTGGCTAGTAAAGACAGCCGCTACACGTTGCAACTCGGCGTATTAAGTGGCAAGGATGCGCCTACCCCGAGACTGTATAGAGCGCGTCAGGCAGATGAGATCTCGCCGATTGATGTACTCTCTTACCAGTATAAACCGCCTGTAGAAGGCGATAGTGTTACTGGCTTCTCCCTTTTTGTTCCAGCGAGTTTGCAGCCTGACTTCTCTGATTATGATTTACGTCAGGAATTCCCAGCCTTACCAGCTCACGCTCAATACAAACAAGCTTTCGCCCGTTATCAGGAAGCACAGCAAGAAAAATGTAAAGAAATAGATTATGGAAAGTGGACATCACTTGAAATCGGACGTTGTGAAACCACATGCCAAATTGAAAGACAAGGCGATCATTTTGTGACGGCACACTGTTACTCAAATAAAGCTAAATAAGGAGTAAACTTCATGGCGAAATTAAACCTTAAAGTCAGTGGTGTTTACCTCCTAGGTCAACTTTTTGATGACATGGGACCAGTACCCAATAGTCGATATTTTCCCTGCGTAATAATGAATTTGTTAACTTCTGCTCAAAATTAAAAAAAATCCTTTTATTTGAATCCTTCTTTTTGATTTCAATGTCTAGTTGTTTTGTCTTTATCTGTAGTTAAAGTGACTTATTTGCTAGCCAATGTGTCTTTTGGTTGGCTTTCAGCTTATTTGTCGATTTTTCTATGTGATTGAATGTTATAAATTAAATTAGTAGCATTAGCGCAC